>NZ_CP080269.1:4335000-5710000 GCF_019431355.1 Paenibacillus sp. R14(2021) | reverse complement strand
GAATTTATAAGTCACCGAGGCTCCCATTGCACAGGCTGTCCTTCGCGCTGCGGCAGGTCCGATTGAGCTGCGTGTAAGAATTGGGCCGCATCTGCTCCAATGCTATCGGAGAATGAATAGAACACACCAGTATGGGTCATATCCCCCAATCAGCCAGGAGCAAACAGCTACTGCTCCTTCGGTTGAATGATCTGCTGCTGCGCAACAATCAACTCTTTCTGGTAATAAACGTTCAATCTGCTGCGCAAGCATCGATACAAAAACTGTTATCCACGCAGTGTTCTTCCCGGACAAAGCACCTCCGTACTCATCCACAAGGAGCCAGGCGACAAATGTACCTCCGTACAGTTATCGAGCGCAGCTTCACGGTACAACATGATTGGCTTCAGCATGGACTCTAAGACCGCATCCCGCTCCAGCACGTAGCTTTGGCTATGGAATACGCCCCCGTTCACTTCGGGTCAGGATGAACCTTCGTGAACGATTGATTCGTGACGTAATAATGGGCGCTTTGCTGTACATCCCAATGGAACTCCTACTTGTCGCCTGTATTCATAACGATCAGCTCGATGATTTCTCGGCCTGCGTTAAGTTCGATTTCGCCGGGGACCGTGCGGTATTGACCAGGAACCATCGTGACCACCCTCTCGGGACGCTATTATTGTATGGGATGATGAATCGTAACAAGCTTAGTTCCATCCGGAAATGTTGCTTCTACCTGTACCTCGTGGATCATGTCTGCAACGCCGGTCATCACCTGTCCGCGACTCAGTATCGTTGTGCCATGCTCCATCAGCTCAGCGACGGTCATGCCATTACGCGCGCCTTCCATAATCTCCGAAGTAATTAAGGCGATGCTTTCCGGATAATTCAGTTTCACACCCCGAAGCAGACGCCTGCGCGCCAGGTCGGCAGCAATTGTTATAAGAAGCTTCTCTTTCTCACGTTCTGTCAACTGCATAGAGGCACCTCTTCTCGTAGTTTCACATAGTTACCAGCATATATCCCTGCTTGTCAATCAGCTTGCAATGTGAGTTTATTGCTATGTAACACTTCCTAATTATAGCGGGAGCAAAGAAGCAAGTAAATCATTTGCGTCACATTTACTTACACGTTATGAAAGGTAATTCGCATTTCTTCTAAAAAGCTAACTTATCTGTGTCACATTATGTCGAAATCCGTTCCTTTAAGCATCTCTGATCCCCGTATAATCCAACATCTTCAATGCGTTTCAACCGCCTCGTTCTACTGGTCTTTCCTACTTTAATGTGATAGACTACTCAATATTGAAATTACCATTAGGAGGTACCAATATGGCTTCAAGCAAGATGCGTTCTGACATGATCAAAAAAGGTTTTGACCGCGCTCCGCACCGCAGTTTGCTGCGTGCAGCCGGCGTCAAGGAAGAAGATTTCGGCAAACCGTTCATCGCGGTCTGCAACTCGTATATCGACATCATTCCCGGTCACGTTCATCTTCAGGAGTTCGGAAAATTGGTTAAAGAAGCGATCCGCGAAGCCGGCGGCGTTCCCTTTGAATTCAACACAATTGGCGTCGACGACGGAATTGCAATGGGCCACATCGGCATGCGCTACTCCTTGGCTAGTCGCGAGATCATCGCGGATTCTGTCGAAACCGTCGTGAATGCGCACTGGTTTGACGGCATGGTATGTATTCCGAACTGCGACAAAATCACACCCGGCATGATCATGGGCGCGCTTCGCGTCAACATCCCTACGATACTTGTCAGCGGCGGACCGATGAAGGCCGGCAAAACGTCCGACGGTCGCCCGATCTCGCTTTCCAGCGTATTCGAAGGCGTAGGCGCCTTCCAAGCAGGCAAAATCGACGAAGCAAGCTTGACCGAGCTTGAACAATACGGCTGCCCGACTTGCGGCTCTTGCTCCGGCATGTTCACGGCCAACTCCATGAACTGTCTAGCTGAAGGCCTTGGACTTGCGCTTCCAGGCAACGGTACGATTCTGGCTGTATCCCCTGAGCGTAAAGAGTTCGTTAAACAAGCGGCGCGTCAGCTGATGAATTTGATTGAAATGGATTTGAAGCCGCGCGATATCGTGAAGAAAGAATCGATCGATAATGCTTTCGCGCTCGACATGGCGATGGGCGGTTCCACGAACACCGTACTCCATACGCTTGCGATTGCTCATGAAGCCGGCATCGAGTATCCGATTGAACGCATCAACGAAATTGCCGCGCGCGTACCGCATCTGGCCAAAATCGCGCCTGCATCCGATTACCACATAGAAGATGTGCACAATGCCGGCGGCGTGAGTGCCATTATCAACGAGCTCTTCAAAAAAGAAGGCGCGCTTAACGGCGACGTGCTTACCGTTACGGGCAAGACGCTTCGCGAGAACGTTGCCGGTCACGAGATTCAAGATACGGATGTTATTCATACGCTGGATAATCCGCACAGCCAGCGCGGCGGTCTTGCCGTTCTGTTCGGCAACCTCGCTCCGCGCGGCGCTATCATCAAAGTCGGCGCAGTCGACAAGTCTGTCGGCGGCTACCACAAAGGTCCGGCGATCTGCTTTGATTCTCAAGACGATGCGCTTCATGGCATTGCTAATGGTAAAGTCAAAGAAGGACATGTGGTCATCATCCGTTATGAAGGACCAAAGGGTGGACCCGGCATGCCGGAAATGCTTGCTCCGACCTCGCAAATCGTCGGTATGGGCCTTGGCGCCAAGGTCGGTCTCGTGACTGACGGCCGCTTCTCCGGCGCATCGCGCGGCATCAGTATCGGCCACGTTTCTCCTGAAGCTGCCGAGGGTGGACCAATTGCCTTCGTTCAAGACGGCGACATCGTCGAGCTTAATCTGAACAATAATGAAATGAACCTGCTGATCAGCGATGAGGAATTCGAAGCTCGCCGTGCGAACTGGCAAGGATTCGAATCCAAAATCAAAAAAGGCTACCTGGCTCGCTATTCTCACCTCGTTACAAACGCAAGCACTGGCGGCGTATTGAAGTTCAACTAATATTGCAGTAATAACATAATAGCGGAGTGCCGGAGGATTCATCCTCCATACGGCACTCCGCTTTTCTAGTAGTACCAACTTTTCCACTCGAACGATTATACTGCCAAGTTAGGAAAGTTTGGCCGCAAGCAAAATAGGCTGCGCGGCTTATTTCCAAACATATCCGGCTCCTGAGTAATCCCAATCCGATGCTGATCATCCAACATTCGGAATGGTTTGCGTGAGAACGCGCTATAGCAAGGGGGCTGCTGCTCACTTTGCTGCACTTCGGCAGATTGCAGAACGTGGACAAGAATGCGCGATTTCATCCCCTACGGCGGCTCCACATCGTCAACGGCTGTTGGCAAATGATCCGTATTACACTTAGATCGTATACATCGCAGCGTCTGCTGAAACAAACTTCAATGCACAAACCTGATAATCAAAACGAATCCCTATTTAGCGCAAAAAAAGCTGCTAGGGGGTAAACTCCCTGGCAGCATTTGAGTGGTCATGAGGCGCCGGCGGCATGTCGGCCCTGCGCTCCTGACGGATGCTATTCTCGAATGATTTGGTCGGCTTCCACTTCGAATGCGATTGCGCTTCTTGCGAATCACTGCCAAACCGTTGCCAGAAGTCGTCAATGGAGATGGCCATAATGCGCGGCTCCAAGCGCGACCCCTGTTCGGTCAGGCGTTGCTTGCCGGACGGATGAAGCACCCGCAGCAGCAATTTTAGATAAATCCGGGATGTCGTGTCAAACAATCCTTTCGGGATCTGCAGCACGCTGAAGCCAAACTGCTCCGCCCCCCGATTGATCATACTGACGCCGTACACGCCCTTTGCCTGTTGAACCGCTTTGTCTGTAGCAAGCTGCTGGGCAAGTTTTGGCATCCCCTTCTGAACTTCACGGATGAGCATAATGGCGAGATGCATCATCGATCGTGAATCGGTCATCATTTTCAGCAGCTTCTTGTTATCAAAATGAAGTTCAACAACCGCATCCTTAGCGGCGATGTTTTTCCCGTCCGGAAGCTCAAGCGTCTTGCCGTGGTAAGGCACCACCCGGTAATGGAACAGAGTATCCGCTCCGACTGATTTTACGCGGAACATGACGTGGAATAGACGCTCCCAGCCCATCCAGCAAGCGATCAGCGTCCGTTTCATCCAGCCGAAGGAACGTTTAACGGCTTTGTTACCGTCAGTTAGAGCAATCATATCCGTGATATGAACAAATTTATATCCCTTAGCCTGGCCTGCAGCCAGAAACGGCTCCAATGCAAGCAGCATATTGGCCGGTGCATCGATATCCGCACCAAAAGTAGCTCCGCAGTCATGCAGCAGGATAACCTCGCCTGGCCGGAGCTTCTTCATCATTCGCTTGTGAAGCCGTTCTGCTCCTACCCGCTTGCGCCAATCGCCAAACAATGCCGACCACAGTATAATTTGCAGGTATCCCAAGTTGGAAAAATCAAATAAATTCACAATTCCCCACGGCGGTCGATAATAAGCGGAACGCGAGCCCGTTGCTTTGCGTATTATTTCTGAAGTACGGTGAATTTGTTTCTTGACCGTGCTTGGACGCATGAGCCAATTGGATTTATGCACATAATTATGAATCCCGATGACATGACCTTCATCATGCATTCTTTTCAGCAATTCCGGGTGCCGCTCGGCATGAACGCCAACAACGAAGAACGTTGCCTTCGCATCATAGCGTTTTAATAAATCAAGCACCCGCGGCGTATACACGGGATCCGGTCCATCGTCAAACGTCAGCGCAATTTCACGGTTCGCGTGCCCATGCTTAAATACCCGAAATCCGAATGTTCGACTGATCAGCCCCGGTAAGAAAGCGTAAAACGTTAAAAAATAAAAGCCCCAAAGCAGGAAGTTTTCCATGTTCTGATTTCCCACCACCCCTAGTTTCAGTCCTTGTCCGTCTGCGGAAGAGGGAGTGCCATTGCTGCCTAATGCCAGATGCCTCCATCCATTGTACCATAGCCCCGGGGAAAACGGGTATCTAAGTTAAAGTAAACCTAAAGTCCCCATTCTTACGATGTTGCTAAGATAAGTTGGGAAACACTGTCATTATATAGTACAATTGTGAAGATCATTCTTCGTATACATTGAAAAGGAGCCTGTACATGCTTTCTTTTTACCGCAAATACTGGCGCACCGCTTTTGACATTGCACTAATCGTATTAACGGTGTATCTCATCATGTTCGCGTTCAGCTATTTATACCGGATCGCAACGCCAATCTTCTTGTCCTTCCTTATTTTCCTGTTTATCGAGCCGCCCGCCAGGTGGCTGTGCCGTCTGGGGATGAAGAAATCCATCGCTGCCGGTATCTCCGTTCTCGTCTTTACTCTTGTTATCGTTGGGGCATTCGTCGGTGCGGGATTCATCATTACGTCGCAGGTGACGACGCTTGCGGACAAGCTGCCGACTTACCAGAAAATACTGGTAGAGCAGTTTCAGGTGAATGCGAGCTTGCTGGAGCAAAAGGTAGATGGACTGCCGCCGGGTGTCGTCGACAAGTCGCAAGAAGTAATCGGCTACATTACTAACTGGGGTAAGAACCTCGCCGTGATGTTCCTAAAATCACTCGGCGGTTACCTGATGTCCTTCTCTACCTTTATCATTAACTTCTCTGTAGGAATCATTCTGGCTTATTTTCTCAGCTTGGAAATCAAGGAATGGAAGCAGGTTGCGAGGGAAAAGACGCCTAATACGTTCAAGAAAGCTTTCGTGTTTCTGCGGGATAATGTGTTTTCCGGCATCGCCGGTTATTTGAAGGCCCAGGGCAAACTTATCAGCATCACATTTGCTGTTATTTTCGTTTCGCTGCTTCTGCTTCGCGTTTCGAATGCGTTCTCGATCTCCCTGCTCGCTGCATTCTTCGACATACTGCCGCTGCTCGGCGTCGGCACCGTGTTTATTCCGTGGATTATTTACTTGTTCATCGTGGGGCAGACCTCGCTTGCGATTTGGTTGTCCGTGCTCTTCCTCGTCGTCGTGCTGACGCGTCAAATTCTAGAACCCAAAATCACGGGCGATACGCTCGGTGTATCGGCGTTCACCATGCTGGCTTTTATGATTATTTCCTTGTCCATCTTCGGCATCTCCGGCGTCATTCTTTCGCCGATCCTCATGATTCTTTTGAAGGCTTTATACGATCAGCGATATTTTCACCGCTGGATACACACCCCCAAAGGGGAATTCGAGACACCGTCCTCTCCAGTCAAGGAGCCGGATTCCATCCCATGATGGCTCCGGCTTCTTGCTTGTTCGTTTCCTCCGCAAGAATGTCCATTACACCTCGAAACAGCTTCGTCGCTTGATTGGACGTACCCGTACACCGATTCTCCGCAAGAACCGCTACCGCATAACGCGGCGCTTTCACCGGTCCGTAGCCGACAAACCATTGATTCAACCGTTCCCGGCTTCCCTGCATGATTTGCGCAGTACCTGATTTGCCCGCCACCTGCCAACTGCCTTCTTGAATGCTTTGGCCTGTTCCGTAAGCCACCACGGCTTCCATACCTTGCAAGATCGTTTCCGCCGTCCTGGGCAAAATTCGTCCATATTGAGCCTGCACCGTTTGCTTGGGCAGCTTCGCCATCAGCCTCCCATCGCCATAGCGGATCTCATGAACAAGGCGAGGTTCTCTTACGACGCCTTCGTTTAACAAGGTAACAACGAGATTCGCCGCCTGCAGCGGAGAGATCTTCACATCGCGCTGACCAATGCCCGTTTGCGCAAGCTGACCGCCATCGCGTACAGTAGGCGGAACGGCAAATATCGTGCCTGCCTCCTCCTCAGGCAGCAGTCGCAGCGGTTTGCCCAGCGGCGCAAAAGCGCCAGTACTTACCCAGCCTACTTGATAGCCGATGCCCAGCTTAGCTGCAGTCACCGTCAACTGACTCGCGCTCAGCCGCTCCGCCAGCGAAGCAAAGACGACATTGCAAGAGCCTGCAAGGGCATCCTGAAGCGTGACATCACCATGTCCGCCTCCTTTCCAGCAATGCAGACCGTAATGTCCGTAATTTCCGTTACAGCGGAAAATCTCCCGCTCGTCCGTAACATGTGCTTCCAAGGCCGCCGCCTCTGTTACAAGCTTGAAGATCGAACCCGGCGTTGCCGCACGAACCGCATGATTCGCAGTATCGCCTTGTTTGCTTTCAAGTGACCCGGTTGGAAGCTGTGGTCTGGAGATCATTGCGACGATATCCGCTGTTGCCGCATCCAACACTACTACTGCGCCTTCTTTCAGCCCGTGGGAATCGACGTAATGCTCCAATTGGTTTTGAATCGGCAGAGCCATCGTCGTGTGTACCTGAAGCGGATAAGAGGGATTATGGGGGCCTTGGAGCCGCCAATTCAACCCTTGAAGCGGCTTATCCGCTCCGTCCGTGAAGTAAGAGACCGATGTCGGGCCTGTCCCCTGCAGGAGCCTGTCAAGTGATCGCTCCAAGCCCGCGCCGCCTGTCTGATCCGTCAGCCTCATCTTATGCGCGGAGAGCCGATCGCGGTAATCGATCTGCAGTAGCTCGGGGTGCTGGCTCACATAACCAAGGGCATGCTTGGCACGGAACCCTGCCGGGTAACGGTTATGATAGGGCAGGATGCGTACACCATTCATGTGCAGCCTGTTCACCTTCGCCAGTTGAGCAGGGGATAGCTTCAGCGGCGAGCGTTCCCCTTCCCGCTTCCAAAAAGCCGGTTCCTTCAGTGTGTTCATCCACCGGAGGAGCCGCTCAGGCTCCAGCCCGAGCACGCCGGCCAGCCTATGCAGATCAGCCGAATCCCCGGCAAGCCGCGCCTTCGGCTGCAGCGGAAAGACCGCCAACGCTTCATAGGTTTCTCCCGTCAATGCCGTCCCCTCCCGGTCGAAGAAATCGCCTCGCCCGCTGTCCAGCACCAGCTCCCGTTCACGCTGTGCGACTGACTCCGCCTTCCAATTCGCGCTGCTCGCCTCAGCTGACGCAGACGGCATTAACTGAAGCCACGCAAGACGCAGCAGCAAGAACACCATCCCTCCGCTCAAGCCGATCAGCACAATAAATACGCGCCGCTGTCTATCTCTTCGCCGCTCCTTGCTCATGGGGGATACCTCCGTTTATTGTTTTCATTAGGCAGATCTCCCCATTATTCCCTTCACCTGCGCGCTCCAATCCCACGTGTACCACAGGCCAGCAGAAGCACAAATAAAGCCTCATGCAGGACATCGCCCGCATAAGGCTTTCAGGAATTAAAGCTGTCATCAGCGCGTATTGGAATGGCTGCAATCAAAAAAATCAAGGAGGAAATGCTGAAATACTTTCGCGACTAACGGAAGCTTCTCGTTAGAACGATAGATCAATCCGATTGTCCGCGTCACCTGAGGTGATTTCACCCTCACTTTCGACGGCTGAAGCTTTCCAGAACCGTGCAGCGCCATCTCCGGAAGCAAGCTAACGCCCATTCCGGCGGCAACGAGTCCGCGAATCGTATCCGTCTCCTGGCCTTCGAAGCCGATTTGCGGCGTAAAGCCTGCTTCTTTACACGCATCCCATACAATCGGACGCAGCGAGTAGCCGTCGCTGAACAATACGAACAGCTCATCCTTTAATTGAATCAAATCGATCACTTCTTCATGCGACAAGGGATGTCCAGGCGGCAATATCGCGAACAGCTCCTCCGTCAGCACGATTTGACCTGTGACGTGGGGATGCATCTCCGGATAAGGAGACACGAAAGCAAGGTCCACCTCGCCTTTCATGACGTCTTGGATGAGCGAAGGATACATGCCCTGCTTGAAGCGGAAGTTAACACTTGGATTTACCTTACGGAACGCGGAAACGACTTCCGGGATAAGCGATATGCCAAGGCTATGCGGAAATCCGAGCCTGATCTCACCGCTCTCTGGGTCGAGAAACTCTTTGATTTCCACGACCGCACGCTCCAGATCACCCAATATGACCTCAGCACGCTTCAGAAATAACGACCCGACAGGCGTGAGCTGCAGGTTGCGCCCCTTCTGCAGAAACAGCTTCGCGCCAAGCTCCTCTTCGAGCTGGTGGATCTGCCGGCTCACGGCGGACTGCGCCACATGAAGCTCCTCCGCCGCTTTCGTGACATGTTCCCGTTTGGCTACCTTTACGAAATAATATAATTGACGAAGCTCCATGGCGTCTCCTTTTCTTAGCGACCCCGCCCAACATTCTGTTCGGTCTTCGAACTATCTTCTATAGCCGCTGTTCGACTTCGAGCCCAGGAAATAATCGTTCGCATAACCCAGTACGAATCCAGCTAAGAGACCGCCGAAATGCGCCCATATCCCGATATTCGGAATGATGAACGTATATAAGATTCCGAATACTAGAATCGTATATACCGTCTTGCGGGAGTTAATATCCAATGACCGCTTCATAAGCGCAAGGAATAAATAGGCACCGAAAACCCCATAAATTGCGCCGGATGCGCCCGCTCCTGCCGTAGACGTGTCTACAATGGCGCTGAGCAGATTCCCGAAGATACCGCAAAGCAGATAAAAGACGGTGTACTTGATATGTCCCAGCATGCGTTCAAGCGGCGGCGCGAAGATCAGGATGCTGAACATGTTATAGAAGATATGCTGCAAATTGAGATGCAGGAACACTGCCGTCACGTATCTCCAAGGCTCATCGAGCGAGAAATAATTATCATACTTATCACTGTAGAAGTACCCAAACTCCATTAATTGCCCGTTCAAGAACGTATGATCCGCGAAATAGACGAGTACGTTGATCGCAATAATGGCAGCCGTGACCGGAAACATTCGCAAGTATTTGCCAAAGCTTTCATAGCGAAGAAAAATCATAGCGCTACTCCTTTCACACTCGTTATTGGACAATGCTATTTCAAAATGATTATAATAATTTGGTAAGTACATATCCCATATTAGGAGGCTGTTTAATTATGGCACAAGAACGTACAGGCGTTGCGACGCTTAAAGGCAATCCGATTACACTCCTTGGTCCTGAACTGAAGGTCGGCGATAAAGCACCTGATTTTCAACTGAACAAATCATTGGTTGAGGTCGTCTCCTTGCAAGACTTCGCTGGCAAAGTAAAACTCATCAGCGTTGTTCCTTCCATTGATACAGGTGTATGCGATGCCCAAACGCGCCGTTTCAACGAAGAAGCAAGCAAGTTCGGCGACAACGTTGCCATCTTGACCGTCAGCGTTGACCTTCCAATGGCGCAAGCCCGCTGGTGCGGAGCGGCAGGCGTTGACAAAGTCGTCCTGCTCTCCGACTACAAAAACAACAATTTCGGCGAAGCTTACGGCGTGCTGATCAAAGAGCTTCACCTTGATTTCCGCTCCATCTTCGTCGTAGACAGCAATGATACGATCCAATACATCGAAGTACTGGGCGAAATGACGGAACATCCGAACTACGAGAACGCGCTTAACGCCCTGAAAAAGCTTGTTTAAGGTATAACGGCGACGCAATGAACAAAAGCGAGGTAAGGGACCCCCTTCCTCGCTTTTTTCTCGTTATTATATGCCGCTCGTTTTATATTGAGCCAGCTTCTTATCGAGAGTCCGATAAATCTCAAGTATAATTCGATAATTGGAGCCTAGATCACCAAAGGATCCGCGCGACGCGGAATAGATATCAACCGCTGCCGTAACAGGGTTGACACTTATGACGGAAACGGTAATGTCCATGGTTCGTCCCGTAACGGTACGTCGTTCCATAACGATTTCACCAACGGACTGCACTTCGTGAAGTATCTTGTAGCCTTGCATTTTCTTAAGTGTGGAGACGACTTCTTCCCACGCTCTCTCGCGTGATAGTTTGTAATAATGGGATTTCAGCAACGGATCTTTCGCTTTATCGCCAGTCAACTCATGACTGCGCAGCAACCCGATTAGGGTCCGCTTCAACAAAGGTAATCTCCCCCTCCAACGTCTATGTACGCTAAGAGTTATCATAGCATAGTTTGCACAATAAAAAAAAGGGGTTGCCCCCTTTTCGTTACAGATAGTAACCCGCCATGCCGTCCGACTTGCTTGTTTCTGAACCCGCTCTCGCAGGTGGGTGGCCGCAGAAACGTTTTTGAGATCCCTCCAATGGAAGGCTTGTCAGCCGCGTTTCGATTTTAGTCTCCCTTAAAACAGCCATTGGTTCAAAACAAGTGATAAGCCGTAACGTACACCGCAGGATGTATTGCTATTATAGACGGATTATCTGTAAAAGTAAACGTGACGACTGCCGTTATTTAATGGAGGTTTGCCCGTCTTCTGTATTAGGGAGCAGAATGGCAGCATCTTCTTCAAGACGCTTGCGCTCTTCTTCCTCTGCTTCGGCTTCGGCGGCTTTCTCGGCTTGCATCTGAAGCTTGGTATAGATGCCGTAGAAATTCCAGAATGCAATTGCCGCCACGACACTGCCCGTGAAGAATGGCAAAAGGAACATGAGCTTCGCCGAGCTAATGCTGATACCGATTACTGCACCGCACAAAATAACCGTCATAAGTGAACGCAGCGGACGTCCAATTGTAATCAGAAGCGCGTTCTTAAGCAGCTGAAGCGTCTTCATATGGTAATGGACGAGCATGGAGAAGAAGTTAAGCAACGATACGCCTGCAAGCACGATTAAAGCGATAAACAAATACGAAATGATACCCATCGAACCCAGCTTCACAAGGTAAACCCGGAAATCTACAATCAAAATTACAAAGAGCACCGCGTACAAAATACCGCCGAGCATCGCCTGTACATAGCTTTCTTTGTAATTCTTGAAGAAAGTCTTCAGGAGCGGCGCATCCACTTCTCCCATGACCCATTTGCGTGCAACGCCAAACATGGCCGCTGTCGCAGGGAACAGGGTGAACGGAGCAATGACGCCTGACAGAATTAAATAACCTACGGCTTGTCCAGGTTCTTGAATGACAAAAATCGGGAATAACGCAAACAAGCAAGGAATCGAGCAAATGATCCAAAGCACGTTTGTCACCGATAAACGCATGATCCATTCCGAGATTTTGTAAAACCCACCCATCATGCCTTTCATTTCCATTGTTGCGAATCCTCCTAGCAAGCGATTTCATTCTGTCCTACATTAACTATAATCCAGGCCGCACGATAAGCCAACGCCCATTTTTGGGTTTCTAGGCCGTTGTCTAGACGGCTAAGACCCATATGCATACCATATAGTGTTCAGACCACCCAGCTTCATGATCTTCCAGACACCCGCTAAAGGAGGTCGCCGCTAGTGAGCAATGCAGGTCATGGTCATGGCTTCGTAACGTCATCCGCTATTATCCTCGTGTTATTCATTCTGCTAGTCATCGTAACCAAATGCTTCATCTACTGAGCAGGTTTTAAAAAACGGGGCTTCTATTTATCCGATTGCTCGGTTAAACAGAAGCCCCGGTGTGTTCGTTCATCCCTGTCTATTCGTCAGCAGATGGGCGGGGACGGCGAGGTGCGTCTCCACGGCCTTCATTACGGCCTCTGTATTGTCCATCACGGTCACGGTCACGGTTGTAACCGCCGCCGCTAGTGCTGCCGCTAGTGCTGCCGCTGCCAGCACCACGATTGCCGTAGCCTCCGCGATTGCCGCTGCTTTCGCCGCGTCCGCGAGGGCCGCTGCCGGAACGGTTACCGCCGCCGAATGGACCGCCGGAGAAACGGCGACCGCTCGTGCGAACATCCGGTCTGCGTTTCTTAGCACGGATCGGATCTTCCGGAGTCAGTTCGATGTTGACATCTTTCTTCTCACCGGTGATCAGCTTAATCGCAGCAGCGATCACGTTGACGGAGTCGTATTGCTCCAGCAATTGAATCGCAATTGCTTTGAACTCGTTAATCGACTCGTCATCCATGGCTTCAAGGATACGTTCAGCCGTTACGCGCTGTTTGCCTTCGATCGCTTCTGCAATGCTTGGAAGCGGCTTCTTGGCGATTTTGTGGCGCGTTACTTTCTCAATGAAATGCATATGATCCAATTCGCGAGGCGTTACGAAGGACCAAGCTGTTCCTTCTTTACCCGCACGGCCTGTACGGCCGATCCGGTGAACGTAGCTCTCTGGATCCTGCGGCAAGTCAAAGTTAATAACGTGGGTTACGCCGGATACGTCGAGACCGCGCGCAGCAACGTCCGTTGCTACCAGCACATCGATGCTGCCGTCGCGGAATTTACGCATAACGTTATCGCGCTGATTCTGGGACAAGTCGCCGTGCAGACCGTCCGCGGAATATCCACGCTTCTGCAGCGCTTCGCTCAGTTCATCTACGCGGCGTTTCGTACGTCCAAAGATGATGGCAAGCTCAGGCGATTCCATGTCAAGCAAACGGCTAAGCGCGTCGAACTTCTGGCGCTCATGCACTTCGATGTAAGCTTGATCAATTGTCGGTGCGCTTACTTGCGTTGGAATAACCGATACATGCTCAGGGTTCTTCAGGAACTGGTCAGCCAGCTTCCGAATGTTGGTTGGCATTGTTGCCGAGAAAAGCATCGTGTGACGGTTTTCAGGCACCAGAGAAAGAATGGACGTGATATCTTCCATGAAGCCCATATCGAGCATTTCATCCGCTTCATCCAAGATGACCGTTTGTACATCGTCGAGGCGGATCGTTTTGCGGTTGATATGATCCAGCAAACGTCCAGGCGTACCGATGATGATCTGCGGTTTTTTCTTCAATGCACGAATTTGTCTGCCGATTTCTTGGCCGCCGTAGATAGGCAGCGAACGCAAACCTTTGTAGCGAGTAAGCTTTCCGATTTCTTCCGAAACTTGGATGGCAAGCTCACGGGTCGGCGTCATGATCAGAGCGACAATACGCTCTTCCGTCACTGGAATCCGGTTAACGAGCGGAATTCCGAAAGCAGCCGTTTTACCCGTTCCCGTTTGAGCTTGACCGATTAAGTCGGTACCGGTAAGCGCAATTGGAATGGCTTTAGATTGGATTGGGGTAGATTCCTCAAATCCAAGTTCAGTAATGGCTTGAAGAACTTTAGTCTCCAGGCCGAATTCAGCAAATGTTTTCAAACTGTTTCAATCTCCTTCTATCTGCATCCTACAGAAAATATACAGTTCATTATAGCACAAAGGCAATTCAGAATACCAGTAAGGACTATTTACATATACTAATTCTTCTTCTATTGTTAATCTTGAACCCAGAAACTTTCGAGGAGAACCTGAAATGCGAACTTCCAAAATTGCCGCAACAACCTTGTTCAGTTCACTGCTCATTGCATTCGGCTTCAATCAAATATTGATCCCCCATAAGCTGATCAGCGGCGGCGTATCGGGCATTACCATGATAGCCGGCTATGCCTCCGGCCTCAACATTGGCTGGCTATATTTTATTCTAAACGTCCCGGTTTTAATCTGGGGATGGCGCGAGCTTGGCATGCGGTTTATCAGTTGGAGCCTAGTATCCGTAGTCGCTACAACGATTTTCATGCAGCTCATACCCGTTAGACCCATGGTCAGCGACTTGATGCTCGGAGCTGTTTTCGGCGGCGTTACGGTCGGCTTCGGAAGCGGCATTGCCCTCAGGGGCGGATCCTCTTCCGGGGGCTTCGACATTATTGCGGCCATCGTCACGCGGAAAAGGGATATTTCTATCGGCATGCTGATCTTCGTTCTGAACGGCACGGTCATCGCGGCGCTCGGTTTCTTGACGAAGAACTGGGACATCGCGCTCTACTCCCTGCTGTCCATTTTCACATCGGGAAAAATCATCGATCTTATTCACATCAAGCATGTCAAAATGACAGTTTTTATCGTAACGACGCAAACCGAGGCGATGCGCGCGGCCCTGATTCCTCTGTACCGGGGAGTGACCGTCATTCGCACTCGCGGCGGCTATACGAATGCGGAGAACGACATGCTTATGACGGTGACTACACGCTTCGAGCTGAACGAGCTCCGGAAAATCATTGCAGCCACCGACCCCAAGGCGTTCGTCAATATCGTCGAAACTGTTGGCGTTATGGGTGATTTTCGCAAACCGGTTCTATAGTCCTAACCTGCCGGAGTTCCCGTTAATTCGGGCGGCGGCAAACATGGAATTTCGTAAAGGAGCACTAGGTTTTTCAAGATGCTGCTGTTATAATATACATATCCCGTGCAATACAAAGTTTCGTGCCATACGTTTTACCCTCCATTTTAAGATGAAAGGGTGATGCTTCATGGATATGGAAACGGTCAGATTGTTGCAGATTGTGGAGAAGTTAGCACCAGAATTAGTGCCTTTCCTCACGGAGCGGGAATTGAATTTGAATATCGTGCTTCGGGATGGACTGGCAGTGCTGGAACCAGAAGACGCAATGGAAATCGTACAACACAGTATTTGCGAGCACCAAAGAGAAGTGCTTTTGCAATAGATGATGAGAGCGGGAACAACTTGTTGTTCTCGTTCTTTTTTTGTTTATACATAACTATGCGGACGGGACGAATCCTTGCATTTATTTTCACGATCCGGAAAAATAACGCTGTGCCTTCACCTGAAACTGATTTATAATTTTACTGACTTCGCATGCGGGGAGAGAGCATAATGGACGCAATTATTTCGACTTTATTACTGTTGTTTCATGTTTTGACAGGATCTACTTCCGGAGCCGGAACACAAACCGCCTCCACCCATCAACTGCTGGCCGACTTGTTAACCGCGCCGGCCGTTAAACTTCAGCCTGGCGCCCTCGCGCTCTCTGGAACCACGACCGACACAGGAAAACCGGCAGTTGCCCCGACGAACGGAAATACCGGCAATGCCTTCGTCAAGCATGACCCACAGCCTGACGCGCCCAAAGTCAAGGGCATTTACGTGACCGCGCACAGCGCAGGCGGTACCCGCATGGATTCGCTGCTCAAGCTGCTTGACGACACGGATCTCAACAGCATGGTCATCGATATCAAAGACGATAACGGTTATATTACGTACCCTACTGCGAACCCAGAGCTGCTCAAGCTCGGCAAACCGCAGAAGTATATTCGCGATATGCCCTTATTAATGGAACGGTTGAAGAAGCATAACGTGTATCCTATCGGCAGAATTGTCGTCTTCAAAGATACCGTGCTTGCCCGCAGTCATCCGGAACTGTCGTTCCGACGCAAGGACGGCTCGGTCTGGGCGAACGGTAAAGGCGACAGCTTCGTCAATGCCTACAAGAAGGAAGTATGGGACTATAACATTGCCGTCGCTAAAGAAGCTGCCAAAATGGGCTTCAAGGAAATTCAGTTCGACTATGTGCGGTTTCCCGAAGGTTTCGAGAAAAAGGCGGACTCCCTCATCTTCGACAAAACGAAAGCTTCCCGCGTGGATACGATTGCAGCCTTCGTCGACTATGCCAAGTCAAAGCTTGAGCCTCTAGGCGTGCGGGTGTCCGTCGATATCTTCGGTTATGCAGCATCGGTGCCTGCAGCGGAAGGCATCGGTCAGGATTTCGTAAAAATCTCCAAACATGTTGACGTGATCTCGCCGATGATCTATCCGAGCCATTACAGCACCGGCTGGTTCGGCGTGAAGGACCCGGATACGAACCCCTATGCGACGATTCAAGGCGCAATGAAGGATACGCACAAGAAACTGGATCCGATCGGTTCGTTCAAGCCGGTCATACGGCCATGGATTCAAGACTTTACGGCAAGCTGGCTCGGTAAAGGCCATTATATCAAATACGGCAAACCGCAAGTGGACGCTCAGATTAAAGCGCTTCAAGACGCCGGCGTACAGGAATACTTGCTATGGAACGCAAATAATCATTACACGGCTGATGCAAAATTCTAACGTCAGACCAAAAACGCTCTGCCAAGGAAGAATCTCTTCTCCCCCGGCAGAGCGTTTCTCATTGTTTAACTGCGCTGTTTGGATGCTAGCTGCAAGAAATACGATACCGTACGGTTCACCCGCTTCTGCACATCCGGCAATGCAGGCGTGCCGTCGCCATTGAATTGACGCTGCGCCCCGCCGATCGATATCCACTCCGGGCAGTTAATACCATGTAAGTTTCGAACAATCGTTTGCAGATGTTGTAAGGAACTGACCCCTACGGATCCGCCGGCAGCGCTTATCGAGAGCACCGCTTTGCCGTCAAATTGATCCGAACTTAAGTGGTCCAGCGCATTCTTCAACACGCCGCTCATGCTTCCGTGAAATTCCGGCGTGCTGAGCACGACCGCATCGCTGTGAAAGACCGCATCCTGCAGCTCCGACGTAAAGGGATGCATCTCCTCGATATCGTCGTTGTACAGCGGCAGCGGCTTCACGCGCAAATCGAACACCTCGGCCTCATGACCTTCAGCTCGCATTAAGGCTGCAATGTAATATGATAGCATGGCGCTTGTGGAATCGCGCCGAGTGGCTCCGGCTATGATTGTAATTCGCATGTGGAAAATCCCCCCGATTTAGTCACTTTACATACATTTTAGTATGTTTTGTTTATCGGGTCAATACCACTTTCACCATTATTTACTAAAGACCGACGCAGCCTCCGCGTTTACTGCTGCGGGATCAAATACCCCGAGCCTGCTTCCGTACGCTTCTTTTCTACAATGGCTACGGATTTCAAAATCGGCATTTTTATGTAATGTCTGGCGACATGGCTGTCCACGACGGAGAACGCCTTCTCGTCGGTCTCGGCAAGGAGAATCAGATGGGCTGAGGTGTCTTCCATTTCAATTTCAATCTTGTACAGAAACATTATTCGTACACGCTCCTCTTTCTTTTTCGTATTCACTGATTCACTGCCCGCTGCAGACCCTTTTGACAAAACGAAAGCCTTATTCAAGAGCAGGTCAGCCAGAAAGCAACATCCTGGTTTTCTCTTGGATAAGGCCCATGTTTACTTATAGCGATAAGCGAAGTGCCAAATTGTACAAGTCCATATTAAACGGCTTCTTCGTATTGACGACTGTGTCGATGTCCGTAAGAGTAAGCTCGCCTTTGATAATGCCGCAGGCTTTGCCGGAATCGCCTTCCATCAGCTTGCGAACCGCAAAATCGCCGAGCTGGCTCGCGAGCACCCGATCGTTATGCGTCGGCGATCCACCGCGTTGAATATGCCCGAGCACCGTCACCCGCGGCTCCATGCCACAGCGCATCGTGATGCCGCGGCCGATTTCGTCGCCTGAACCGGCGCCTTCGGCGACAACGATAATACTATGGCGTTTGCCGGACTGGAAGTTTTCTTCCATCCGCTTCGCGACCATATCGAGATCATAAGGAACTTCAGGAACGATAATCGTCTCGGCGCCGCTTGCAAGCCCCGCATAGAGTGCAATGTCGCCGCAATGACGGCCCATAACTTCCACGATCGAGGAGCGCTCATGCGAGGTCATCGTGTCGCGGAGCTTGTTGATGGCATCAACAACGATACTAACAGACGTGTCAAAACCGATCGTATAATCGGTGAACGGAATATCGTTATCGATCGTGCCTGGAAGACCCATCGTTTTGATGCCGAGCTTGGACAGCTTGTTCGCGCCTTGATAAGAGCCGTCTCCGCCAATAACGACAAGTCCGTCGATTCCGCGCTCGCGAAGCACGTCGGCGCCTTTCTGCTGGCCTTCAGGCGTCAGAAATTCCTTGCAGCGTGCCGTTTGAAGAATTGTGCCGCCGCGCTGAATAATGTCGCCTACGCTGCGCAGATCCATCTGGCGCAAATCATTATTAATCAGGCCTTGGTATCCGCGCTGTACGGCGTAAACATCAAGACCATGATATAGCCCGCTTCGGACAACTGCACGAACTGCGGCATTCATCCCTTGCGAATCTCCGCCGCTTGTTAGAACGGCAATCGACTTTACTGCTGACATACCTATCCACTCCTTATCTTATCTGTGTATGCATTGATTCAGTTCGAAGATTGACGCAAACGAATAACGACGCTGTTCCCCCAGAAGAATAAGCGCGTCAATGGACTTCTTCGCATAAGCCGTTTGGATACAAGCTGTACATCCTGCTGTCCGCGCACTTTGGGATCCGACAGGTACAAGGCCAGCAGTCCTTCTATAACCATGCGGTGAAATCTAGGTACGGGCAGTCTATTGACATCCTGCCGGGCACGCTCGACGATATCGCCGATTCGTTCGACAAGCTGGCTCTGACTGCTATAGTAATTACAGAAGTTCAAATCGCCTCCGATTCGATCTTCCTCCTGATCAATCAAATAATCGAGCATAATATGAAGGCCGCAAACATGCGGAAAATAAGCACTCCGGATTTCAAGTGCTTCCTCGGGCGAACAGCCCTCTACGGAAGCAGCGAGAAACAGCATGAACATCCCGAGCGTCGAACCGGTCGCAGCCGCAAACTCATTCCAATGCAGATGCGGCACGGTATATCCGTGCTTGCCCCACCATTCCAGCAAGGCGGGCTCGCGCTTTTCCTTCACAATATGTTTGTACACCTGCAAATCCCCGTACAGACCAACCAACTCCGACACATAGGGCTGGACGGCAGAATAAGAAGGCAGCTGCCGTATGGAGGCTTGGCAAGTGCGAACAAGCTCATGCAGATAACCCCCGTCGTCCCGTTCCGTCCGAAGCGCGTAATAATCTCGCAGCGGCGCATCGGGATCAACAGCATCCAGCATGGATTGATGCAGCAGCCGGAAATCATCCGGATCGAGCGACGTGCTGCGATCGCACAGATTGTCCAAATAATCGCTGATCGTTTGCAGGCATACAATTAGCGGAATCAAGATATGTCTGCTGTTTAAGTTGGCAGCCGCATAAATGCCGCCGCCCTCACAATGGAACTGCTTGCTAGTCATACTAGCGATCGCTTGTATGCGTAATTCATCGTCAGGAATACGTTCGGCGATGACTCTTAACCGCCCCAGCTCTGCACGCACTTCCGGCAACACATATTTGTATACCCTGTACATAAGGGTAACGGGTGTCTTTGGCACTTGGCGGGCCTGCGCTGAAATAAGCATTAGTGGGCGCCCTCCTTTATTCCACTCCGCTGCTCAGGAATGGCGCTTCGATTCGATCTCTTGATTCATGCGGTACCAGATATGCAGATCGTTGATCCGGCTGGCAAACTCCGCAATGTCCAAATTAATGTCGCAGGAGCGTTCGAAGTCTTCTTCCTCGAACAACTGCGCCTGTTTCGCATTAATAACGCGTTCAAATGCGATAACTCGGTCTGGAATGGACCCGCGGATGTCTTCCCATTGTGTCACAATGTACGTACGCTCCGCTTCACTGAAGGCTTCCCATTCCCGTTCGATCGTCGGGAGCGAGATTCCAAGCCGGTCATTCCAGGTAAAGTAATGATTCACGTCTCAAAACCTCCATCCAATAATGTACCATTTCATAGAGTACAAATCCAGCGCGAAAACTTGTTCCCCATATGCTATACTTGGGTACATATTGCCAGCAACGGATTTGGAGTGACTGTCATAATGGAATCGTTACAATCACAGGTACGATCGGGCTCCAAGCAAGCGCCGACAGGCGCTTCTGCCAGGCTCGGGAGCGGACGCGAAGTGCTCATGCTTCGTATTTTCATGTACATGGTTTATACCAGCCAAGCGTTGGTCGTTTCCTACTTTCCGCTCTACTTTTTGGACAGGGGCTATACCGCCTCCCAGATCGGCATCATCTATTCCATCGGGCCGTTCATCTCGATCTTTGCCAACATCTTATTCGGCACCGCCAGTGACAAGTTCCGAACGATCAAGAAAATCATGACCCTGCTCATGTTCGGCCAATTAATCATGGTGTCGCTGTTATTTACGACGGATGCATTCATCATCGTCTGCCTCATAATGCTGGCGTTCTACTTCTTTCAGACACCTGTCAACCCGCTGAGCGACAGCCTTATCCTGCTCTCAAGCCAGTTTACGTCGAAGCCCTACGCACTCATCCGTATCTTCGGTTCACTCGGCTTCGCCTTCTCGGCCTTCCTCATCGGACAGCTGTTGAAGCTAACCGGCACAGGGGCAACGGTACCGCTCGCCATCGTCTCTATCGGTCTCTCGTTGATGATGACCTTCATGCTGAAAGACTATCAGGGCGCCAGCCGAAAAATCGACTTCTCCGGCTTCTTCAAGCTCATCCGCAAACCAAGCATTATCGTTTATTTTGCCATCATTCTAGTTGTTTCCATATCGCACCGGATGTACGAAGGCTTCCTGGCTGTCACGATGCGAGAGATGGGCGCCAGCGATTCGCTCGTCGGCACGGCTTGGCTAACCTCGGCCATGAGCGAAATACCTGTGCTCTTCTTCCTCGGCAAATACGGACACAAGTTCAAGGAGCTGCCGCTGCTTGCGATCGCCAGCTTGATGTATGCCGTCAGGTTCTGGCTGCTCAGCGAAATTACGTCGCCGATTTGGATCATCCCGATTCAAGCGATGCACAGCATTACGTTCGGCATTTATTTCGTAACGGCGCTGCGTTATCTAACCTCCATTATCCCGGACGAATACCGGTCCTCCGGGCAAGCGATCTACGCCGTGGTATGGAGCGGATTTGCCGGAGTCGTCAGCGGAACCGTCGGCGGCCCCATCTTCGAGCATTTCGGTAAAACGGCCTTTTTCCAGCTGGCTATGGCACTCGCACTTATTGCGTCTGCGTCATTTTTGATCAAACACTATACCACCCGAAATTAACGGCTGATTTGATAAAAAGCCCCTTATGACGAATCTCCGCTCGGAAAGCAGGACACTTGAACGGAAGTGATCTGCTAGCGGAGGGCATTCATGCGAGGGGCTTTTTGATTTCAAGGCAATAAAAAACCCGACAACGAATTGTCGGTCAATGATTTTGCAGCCTTTGCTTCATTATTTAAGAAGCTTCCACGGTGGAAACCTCGCTCTTACAGTTTGGTGACGTTAGCGGCTTGCGGCCCGCGGTTGCCTTGTGTAATGTCGAACTCGACGGACTGGCCTTCGTCCAATGACTTGAAGCCTTCGCCTTGAATGGCGGAATAATGAACGAACACGTCTTCGCCGTTCTCCACTTGAATGAATCCGTAGCCTTTTTCTGCATTAAACCATTTTACTGTTCCTTTCAAAATAACAACCTCCTAGAAATGAACACCGTTTAACCGGCGGCTTCCTTTAGTATATGCCTAGAAACAGGGTTTTGCAATTAAAGGTTGACAAATAGTCCAAGCTCTGATCCTGGTATAAAAGGGAGCTTGGATCGAAAAAAACCCGGAGAACCGCCGCGTTCGCGAATCGCCTGCAGCAGCTCTTCCATGTAAGTGTACGGCTTCCATTGCAGTGTCACGACGGGATAGATTCGTATGCAGCCACCGGGCTTGCAGATTCGCATCATTTCAAATAGCGCGTGGCGATGAAAGGCATAGTCAAACTGCTCTTCGTACAGAAACAGAAAGTGACTGCAGAATACAACATCGAATTGCGCATCCGCGAAGGGCAGATTCGGCAATTTGCCGGCCAAGTAACGTTCCGCTCGCACTGATGCATCGGCGTAATGCGCGGCAAAGCGCTGCAGCGATGCCTCTCTTCCGGCACGGTGATTTGCCATCGAGCCATAATAGCTCAAGTCGAACTTACCGCTCAATCGCTGCAGCTTTGCGCTGGAATCGGCAATCTCCTGCTTCGCCTCGTTCGTCAGCTGCTCATGATCGTAAACAAACCTCGGATCTGCCGCATAAGCATCCAGCCCCTTGGCAGCAGCATCGGCCGTGAAGGAAGACGCTCCTCCCGCGATATCGAGCAGCCTGCCGATCAGCTCGTTTTCCTGCAGATCGAACATCCGCACATACTCCTCGAAGCTGCGGCAGGTCACCGCAACGCCGATCTGTTCATACCCTTGATTCATCCTCATCTCTCCTCGGCTCTCGCTCGTCTCGATTCAATCTAACTCAGCTCATCTGCGGCAAAACGGAAATTTACCGCTCTGCCTCTTGAGGTTTCCACATTTTAACATGGTATCCATTTGATTTCTACCCCTGTTTTTGGCTATCATTGGAGGATACAACTTGCTTCACCGAAGGGATGGTCCTTATGTTTAAAAAAGTCCAAATTTATAAGACCGACAAATACAACATGCTTAACGTGGAAGTGCAGGGCAAGACGCTCATCGTTCGGGAAATTTCCGATCAATGGGGCGAAGAAAGCCATACGTTCGTCAGTCGTCCGGAAATGCTGCACTGGGCGGAGAACCGCTTCCGCAAAGAAGACTTCGTCGGCCGAGAAGAAGAATTGGCCGCTATCATGGAAAACTTCCGCGAAGTGTAACGCAAACCAATCGTCTTTGAGACGAATGCTGCACTCCCTGGCTTCCGCCTGTGAACGCAAACCAATCGTCTTGAATGCAGGAATTTCCATGCTGCTTATCGAACATAACCCTATGTAAACGTGCATAGGTTGTGCGGAGGGGAGCTCTTAGTCAGGTGGATAAGACATCTACGATTATTTTCATCATTGCGGCTTTTTCGCTGGGCGGCATCATTATTATGCAGCGGAACAACATTCCCGCGAACTTGCGCAGAGGCCTTGCCCTCGCGGCGATCGTATTCATCGCCTTCGCATTCTTCTTGATTGTTTACAGCTTAGCCACGATGGGGTCATAACGAGCGGGCAGCCGGGTCAAACTAAGAGGCACATTCTGTAAGGAGCGTGACCTCTGTTTTGAAATGGATGCCTCTCGTATTGTCGTTGTCGCTGCTGCAAGGCAGCGCCGACTGCTTGTTCACGCAAGAAACCCATGCTGCTCATACCGAAACACCAACCAACATTCAGGCGAGGAGGGTTCCTATGAACCAAGTACCAAAGCGTTCCGAAACTGCACCCGAAGACCGCTGGAAGCTAGAGGATTTGTTCGCCGATCAATCCGCATGGGACAAGGAATATACGCAGGCGAAGGAACAAATGAAGCAGGCTGAGGGTTTCCAGGGCAAGCTTGCCGATGCGTCGCAGCTCAAAGCCTGCTTCGAGCTCGAAGACAACCTGTCGCTCAAAGTCGAACGCCTCTACGTATATGCCAACATGAAGCATCACGAGGATACGGCAGAGCCTTCCTTCCAGGCCCTCTCCGATAAATCGAAAAAATTGAGCGTGGAGACCGGTGAAGCCCTTTCCTTCATTACGCCCGAGGTACTCAGTCTGTCCGATGAAGCGTTGAATGGTATGATCGAGAACGCGGAGCTGGCGAAATACAAACAGACGCTCGAGGAAATGCGCCGCCAGAAAGCCCATGTACTGTCCAAAACGGAAGAAGCGCTGCTGGCGCAGGTCGGCAACATCAGCCAGGCACCTGGCACGATCTACAGCATGCTGAACAACGCCGATCTCAAATTCCCGAAAGTCAAGGACGAGAACGGCGAAGAGGTTGAATTGACGCAGGGCCGCTACATACAGTTTCTGGAAAGCAAAAACCGCGAAGTGCGCGAAGGCGCGTTCAAGGCGATGTACGATACGTACGGCAAACTGAAGAACACGATTGCCTCCACGCTGAGCGCAAACGTAACGAAAAACATGTTCTATGCCCGCGCCCGCAAATATCCGTCGACGCTCGAAATGTCCCTATACGGCGATAATATCCCCAAAGAGGTATATACGAATCTGATCGGCACGATCCATAAGCATCTTCCGCTCATGCACCGCTATATGGAGCTTCGCAAGAAGCTGCTGAAGGTTGATGAGCTGCATATGTACGATCTGTTTGCGCCGCTGGTCGACGAGTTTAAGATGGACATTACGTTCGAACAGGCCAAAGAGACGGTCAAGGCAAGCTTGAAGCCGCTCGGCGAAGATTATCTGAACGTGCTGCAGGATGGGTTCGACAAGAGCTGGATTGACGTCTACGAGAACGAAGGCAAGCGCAGCGGTGCTTACAGCTGGGGCGCTTACGGCACGCACCCTTACGTGCTGCTGAACCACAAAGACAACTTGAACAGCATGTTCACGCTCACGCACGAAATGGGCCACGCCTTGCACTCGTACTACTCCGACGGCAATCAGGATTACCGCGACGCGCAGTATACGATCTTCCTCGCCGAGGTCGCTTCGACGCTGAACGAAGCCCTTCTCATGGATTACATGCTGAAGAAGTCGACGGATCCGAAGGAGAAAATGTACCTGCTTACCTACTATGCGGATCAATTCCGCACGACGGTTTTCCGCCAAACGATGTTCGCCGAGTTCGAGAAAATCATTCACGAACGCGCCGAAGAAGGCGGATCCCTCACACCGCAGGACTTCAGCAAAATCTACTATGACCTCAACAAGCTTTACTACGGCGACGGTATGGTCATCGATAAGGATATCGAGATGGAATGGGCGCGCATTCCGCATTTCTACACGAGCTTCTATGTGTTTAAATACGCGACGGGCTTCTCCGCAGCGACGAGCTTCTCCAAGCAGATCCTCGAAGAAGGCGCGCCTGCCGTGGAGCGCTACCTCGGCTTCCTGAAGAGCGGCGGAAGCGACTACTCCATCAACATCTTGAAGAAGGCCGGCGTCGACATGTCCTCGCCTGCGCCGATCGAAGAAGCGATGAGCGTATTCGAGAGCCTCATTGAGCAGATGGAGAAACTTACGCAGTAAACAAAGAACGAACGAAAAAGCAGCGGGTGCCGCCACGATCGAATCGTGCGCATCCGCTGCTTTTTTTGTGGGCAGTCCAGCTAAATGATATAACCTTGACCGATACCCGCATGCCGTTCCTCCGCCGACTTCGTCATCACCCGGTCCAAAATGTGCCGTTCATAGTAGGCAAAGCTCTGATCGCGCTCTCTCGGCCTCGGCAGCGATACGCTCACGTCGAGCGAAATCGCGCCGTCCTCCACGAGCATGACGCGGTCGCCGAGCGCGACGGCCTCGCTGACGTCATGCGTGACGAGCACGGCGGTAAACCGGCGCTCCCGCCACAGCCGCTCGATCAACTGCTGCATCTCGATGCGCGTCAACGCATCCAAGGCGCCAAGCGGCTCGTCGAGCAGCAGCAGGCGCGGGCTGCCGGCAAGCGCGCGGGCCAGCGCCACGCGCTGCCGCTGGCCGCCCGAGAGATCGGACGGCCAGCTTTTTGCGAATGACGCGAGCCCGACCAGTCCCAGCGCTTCCTCCGACTTGGCCCGGTCGCCGCCCGGCGCGCCAATGCGCACATTGTCGAGTACCGATTTCCACGGCAGCAGACGCGCCTCCTGAAACATGACGCGGACGTCCGGTCGCAATCCCGCGGAAGGAACGCCGTCCAAGGCGATGCTCCCGCTCCCCGGCTCCTCCAATCCGGCAATGAGACGAAGCAGCGTGCTCTTGCCGCTGCCGCTTCGCCCAACGATGGAGACGAATTCGCCCTCACCGATCTCAGCACTCAATTGCCGGATAATGGGCTTCTCACCAAAGGAGAACGACACGCGGCCGAGCCCGACTTGAGCGCCAAACGGCTTCCCGCTCTCATCCTCGGAGAAAGCAGGCGCCGGCTGCGGGAAATGTCCCTCCCGGGACTCCTTCTCCTCTACGGCCGCAAGCTCGTTCAATTCGCCGATCAACGGCCTTGCCGGAAGTGCGGATGCCATTTCAGCCAGCTCCTTTCCATCCATCTCGCGAGCCAGTCGGATAGCTTACCAAGCAGCGCGTAAAGAATAATGCTAAGGACGACGACGTCCATTTGAAAAAATTCGCGTGCGTTCATCGCCATATAGCCGATCCCGGAATCGGCGGAAATGGTCTCGGCTACGATAAGCGACAACCACATAATGCCGAGCGCGAAGCGGACGCCGACTAAAATGGACGGCAGCGCCCCCGGCAAAATGACGTTCCGGAACAGCTGCCACCCGTTTAACCCATAGGTTCTTCCCATCTCAATCAAGCCTGGGTCGACGGAGCGAATGCCGTGCAGCGTATTCAGATACACCGGGAAGACGGTGCCAAGCGCAACCAGAAAGATTTTGCCTTCGTCGCCGATGCCGAACCATAGAATGACGAGCGGGATCAGTGACAGATGCGGAACGGTTCGCAGCATCTGCATGCTCGTGTCCGTCAGCTTCTCCGACACCGGAATCATGCCGTTCAAAAACCCGAAGAACAAACCGACTGCACCGCCGATGACGAGCCCGATCAGCGCCCGCTGCGTACTGGTGCCAATATACTGAAACAGCACACCGCTTTCCGCAAGCGACCACCCTGCCCGCCCGATCGATAACGGCGTCGGCAGGATGCGATCCGACATAAATCCTAGTTCGCCGAGCAGCTGCCAGACCACGACGATAACGGCAGGCAGCAGCCATGGCAGGCCGTGCTTGGACCAAGCACTAGACTTGGAAACAGCTTGAGCACGCATAGGTCCATCCCTCCATCATCGCGCCGAAGAGAGCTCGGTGGGCTTGATCGCGTTTGCGATGATTTCGCCGTAAGGCGCGCCCTCCGGTCTGCTCCCCGCGGAAGAATGCGACAGCGGCAGCAGCGGGAACAGAAGCTCCGCAACGCGGTACGACTCTTCCAGATGCGGATAACCAGACAGTATAAACGTATCGATACCGAGTTCGCTGTATTCTTTGATCCGCTGTGCAACCGTTTCCGGGTCACCGACAAGTGCCGTTCCGGCACCGCCCCTGACAAGACCGACGCCGGCCCACAAATTCGGCGAGATCTCGAGCGAGGAGCGGTCGCCTCGGTTCAAGCGCGTCATCCGCTGCTGGCCGACGGAATCGTACCGCGCAAACACGCGCTGCGCCGCCTCAATGGCTTCGTCATCGACATAACGAATCAAATTGTCTGCCGCTGCCCACGCTTCCTCCGCGGTCTCCCGAACAATCACATGCAGCCGGATACCGAAGCGGACGCTCCGCCCGCGGCTTGCGGCAGCTTCTCGGACGCGTTTGATTTTGGCAGCCACTTCGCCCGGAGGCTCCCCCCAGGTTAAATACACATCGATATGCTCGGCCGCCACATCGACCGCGGCTTCCGACGATCCGCCGAAATACAATGGCGGATAAGGTCTTTGGACAGGGGGATAGATTGCCCTCCCGCCTTCGATACGCAGATGCTTGCCCTGAAAGTCGACGACCTCGCCGGACAGTTCTCTTCGCCAAACTTCTAGAAATTCCGAAGTGAGCGCATAGCGGTCATCGTGGCTGAGAAACAAACCGTCGCCGGCTAATTCGACGGGGTCGCCGCCGGTTACGACATTGACGAGCAGCCGCCCTTCCGACAGCCGGTCGAACGTAGCCGCCATGCGAGCGGACAGCGAGGGCGACATCAAGCCCGGGCGGACGGCGACGAGAAACTTGAGCCGTTCCGTCGCCGATATGAGCGACGATGCGGCTACCCAAGCGTCTTCGCAGGAAGTTCCCGTTGGGAGCAGCACGCCGCTGAATCCTAAACTGTCCGCCGCTTGAGCAATTTGCCGCATATAAGCGCCGTCGACCTGCCGGGCGCCTTTACTGCTGCCCAGATAACGTCCGTCGCCATGCAAGGGAATAAACCAGAACAATTCCATATTGTACACATCCTTCTCGGGTAGTTGAGGGGGAAGCGGTGTCTCGTTCACATCTTACTTCAGCTGCGCGTCTTTAACCTGAATGGCCTTCGGAATCAGCTTAAGGTCGAAGAACGTGTCGGCAATGCGCTGCTGTGCCTCGATCACGGCATCGTCGATGGCCACGACGCCGTAGGGTCTGCGGCCGGCCGCCAGCTCCAGCGACGGGATGTCGATGCCGAGCTGCGGCGAGAGCTGCTTCGCGACTTCTTGCTGATTGGCAGCAGCCCAATCGTCTACCTTCGTCAGCTCACCGAGAAACGCTTCGACAATCGGCTTGTTCGCTGACGCGAAGCTGCGGGAAGCCAGATAAAACTCCTGGTTCGCGACCAATTCCTTGCCGTCAGCGAGCAGCTTGGCACCCGTTGCGGTTTGTGCGGCGGCGAGGAAGGGGTCCCAGATGACCCAGGCATCCACATCGCCTTTCTCAAATGCGACGCGGGCATCGCCGGGCGGCAGGAAGACGGTCGTAATATCGCCGTAGCTCAGTCCTGCCTTTTCAAGCGCTTTGACGAGCAGATAGTGGACGTTGGAGCCTTTATTCAGCACGACCTTCTTGCCTTTGAGATCCGCGAGCGATTTAACCGGCGAATCTTTCGGTACGAGAATGCCCTCGCTGGTCGGACTCGGTGCTTCATGCGCCAAGTAGACCAAATCGGCGCCGGCCGCCTGCGCGAAAATAGGCGGTGCTTCTCCCGTATGTCCGATGTCGATGCTGCCCACATTCAGCGCCTCCAGCAGTTGAGGACCGCCGGGAAATTCCGTCCATGTGACCTTGTAGCCTTCCTGCTCCAGACGCTTATCGAGCGTCCCCTGCGATTTCAAAATATTAACGGTACCGTACTTCTGGTAACCAATATGCACTTCCTTCCATGCCTTCGGTTGATTGCCGGCATCAGCGTTTGTGCCTGCCGCCGTATTGGCCGCGTTCGTCTTCGCACCGTCCCCGCTGCCGGCCGATGAACCGGAATTGGACGAGCAGGCCGAAACAAGAAGTGCGAGAAGAAGCAGACTTACCGTAATAAACGTTTGTTTTGCAGAATTGTTGGACATGAATGAAACCTCCGATGGCAATGAAATGGCGACACTACGAGCTTGAAATGACAGACGGCCTCGCAAATAATTTCGTCGATTCCGCGAAAGCAGCGATGGATGCATCCAGCCGCTGGGTCAATGCTTCGTCAAGCACGAACTGACCGTCCTCCGACCGGATAATTTGCGAATCGACGGCGTAGGCACCTTGTTCCACATGGCGCGCTTGCAAGGCTGATAACAGCGGCTTCAGCGCGAAATCGATCGCAAGCAGATGGGAGGGCGTTCCACCGATAAGAAGAGGCAGCACGACTTTGCCGGCCAGCCCTTTCTGCGGCAGCAGGTCAAGGTAGGTTTTGAGAACGCCTGTGTACGCGGCTTTATAGACAGGACTTGCGATAATGACGGCATTTGCTTCTTCAACCAATCGGTTCGCCTCCACGATGGCCGGGCTGTCGAAACGGGCCTGGATCAAGTCGTCCGCGGGCAGCGACGCCACCTGCAGGCTGGTTGTCTCCCAGCCGAGCTCCGTCAGCTTCTTCTCGGCATAGTTCAGTATGCCGGTCAATCGAGACAGCGGATTGGGGCTCCCGGAAATCAATATCGCTTTTGGCATAACACTCATTCCCCTATCATTCAATTTGAAGTGCTTCAAGCCCTTAGAAATAGCGCACAGCAAAAAGGAGGCTCTCCTAATCCAATCTTCCGCAGAAGTATCGGTTGGAGAACCTCCAGTTTGCTGGTCGGTCCTAACAAGGCAACGCCTTGATGTTCATGGCCCCATTATACAACCATTATTCCGACCTGTAAACTAAGATTTAAAAAGTGGTTGATAAATAGCAAGCCAGCCGTCATCATACCGGCTGGCCAGCTGCAGCAAAAAGCCCGCTATGTCGCGGGCTTCTGCTTGTTGGTGTACGCGGCTTACATCTCGGGCGGATACAGAATGATCCGACCTTCTTCTTTCTCGACGCGCACTTTATTCTTTTCCTTGAACTCATCCGCCTGTAGATAGGAGGACGGAATTTGCAGCCGCCCCGCCTTATCGATAACAGCATACTCCACATGACTCTCTTCCGCAGCGATTGCCGCCCCGCTTTCAAGCGCGGCCAGCTCCTCCGCGTACGATTGCCGCCGGATAATTTCCGAGGACGTCTTGCCGTCGCGAATGGCTACGACGCGGTCCACCTTCCTCGCAAGCAGCGGGTCATGCGTAACGATAACGATCGTAATGCCGATACTTCGGTTAAGCTCTCGGAACAAATCCAGAATTTGATTCGACATCCGAGTATCGAGCGAGCCTGTCGGCTCATCCGCAAGCAGCAGCTTCGGCTCGTTGGCAAGCGCAATCGCGATGGCGACCCGCTGCTGCTCGCCGCCGGACAGCTCGCTGAGCCGGTTCTTGATCCGGTGGCTCAGCCCTACGGCATCCAGCAGCTCAAGCGCCCGAAGCCGTTTGCCGCGGCCTTTCAGCAGAATAGGCAGCTCCACGTTCTCAAGCGCGGTCAAGTAGGGAATCAGGTTGCGCGCGTTGTTCTGCCATACGAACCCGACAGTCTCCCGCTTGTATTTAACCAAATCGCGCTCTGTGAATTTCAGCAGGTCCTTCTCGTCTACGAGCAGCTTGCCTGCGGAGGGACGGTCAAGACCGCCCAGCATATTCAGCAGGGTCGATTTGCCGCTGCCGCTGTTGCCGATAATCGCCATCAGCTCGCCGGCTTCCACATGCAGATCAAGCCCCTGCAGCGCAACGACCTCCAGATCGTCGGTCTTGTAGATTTTCACGAGTCCGTCGCAATGTATCATGGTCTATTCCTCCCCAAGCTTCAGCGCTTGCGTAATCTTCATGCGCGAAACCCGAATGCCGAGCACCGCAAGGCCGATTGCCAGCATGAACCCGACGACGCTGTACAACTGCACATAATCGCTCAGCTGTCGGACGATTTCAAACGGAGGCACCTGGTCTTTGGCGCTGAACGATAACTGGAAGAGCGGCACGAACAGGCTGCTCACCGTGTTCCCTATAATTACGCCGAACAGAATGGCTGCCGCAGAGGTCAACAGCTGCTCGCTTAGGAGCATTCCGATAATTTGCCGGAACGATATGCCCATCGCCCGCAGAATGCCGAACTGCAAGGTCCTCCCAGACAAGGTGAGCACCCAGAACAGCAGAAAACCGAAGAAGCTGATCAGCATGGAGATGACAAACCCAAGCGTCATAACCCCGTTGATGGCAAGGCGGAACGGATCATTCTTGGAGCGGATCAGCAGCTGTCCGGCATCCACGAGCTTCTCAATCGGAATCTCTTTCTTGATCAGATCCTCGTAGATGACTTTGCTGGTTGCACCCGCCTTCAGCTTGATCCATACATCGTACGGCTCAAGCGCCAGATGATTCTGAATGTAAGAGAGATGCCCAACAATCAAATTCGGCAGCTGTACCTCCGGATTATCCGCATCGCCGGACTCTGGCAGCGGACTCCAGCCCGGCCAATAATCCACAATGCCGTACACGATGAAGTTCGCACTGTCCAGCCCTTCCCATTTGGCCGAAATCGTATCGCCTGTCTTGACGCCGTATTTCTTGGCCATCGATCTCGAGACAAGAACGGCCTTTGGATTGGAGGCCAGCAGGTTCAAATAGCTGTTAAGCGGATACTGCAGCAAGCTGCCGCGAATCCAAGCCACTTTGCCGAAATCGAACGTATCGATGCCGTAAAGTGTTACGGCTCCGTTTTGCCCGCCCGCCGCGAAGCTTGCGTTCTCCTTGCGGAACACGCGTGCAGCCGTATCCACGCCCGCAAGCTGGGTCATCGTCATGAACGACGGCTCCGTATACGTGACTACCTTAGGCTTCATCACAGCGGTATCAGCGTCGCCTCCATCAGGAGCGCCCTGCGGCATCGAGGGCGAGGGCGGCGGCTTGTCATTGTCCCAGTGGACGGCTAGCTGAATGTCCGAGCCGGTCGAATATTGAATACGGTCTTCCATGTTCCCGTTGATCGTACGGGCTGCGTTCGCGCTGAACAGCCCCGTTGCGACCGTCATAATGAGAAACACTTTAATCGTCAAATATTGCGACGACGAGCGGCTGATCTGCAGCAGCGTAGAGTAAAGCGCAGGCGTCCACCATCTCCTGCCGATCCAGAACACGAGCTTGATGAACCACGGATAGATGCGAAGCAGGAACAGACCTGCACCCAGCGAGAAGATCGCGGGCATGAAGAACATTAGCGGATTCACATGAATCGAATTGGGATCCAGCGCCAAATCCTTCAAATTCGATTGCTGCCCATTAAACAGGTAAAGCAGATAGATCGCGCCGCCAAGCAGCAGGATGTCGATGCCTGTTTTATGCCAGAACGACATTTTGGTCAGGCGCGCCATGGCCTGCTTATGCCCGACAATCGTAATCCTCGTCGCCAGGAAGGCAGGTACGAGAATGAGAATGATGGATCCCGCGACAGCCGCACCCGCGATTTTGTACGAGGTGCTGTTCAGGACGACATCCAGGGATGCACGCTGGACGAATTCCAGGAAGCCGCTCGACGCGCCTAGCATTTTGGTGAAATACACGCCGACGAATGGGCCTGCCGCCAGTGCCAGAAGGCCGAGCAGCACGCTCTCTATGAAGAAAACAGACATAACCTGGAGCCTGCTGGCCCCGCGGCTGCGAAGGACGGAAATTTCCGTTTTCTGCCGCTCAATAATGAGATTGGCTGCCATGTATAGGTAGAATGCAAGCATGAACATGACGGGCGAATACAGCGACCAGAGCATGAGGTTCAGCTTCTCTTTCTTCTCCGTGTACGTGGCAATCGGCGTTTTGGCCGGCATGTCGACGGAACCGATGCCAATGCGCGTATTAAAGTAATTGTTCATCGTTGCATATTGCGACATATAGCTATCGATGCGGTCGATGTTCATTTGCTCGTAGTTGAGCGAATACTGCCAGATGAGCACCGACAGCTTCAGCGGACCGGGATTGTCCACGAAATCATGGTTGAATTGCTTAAACGGAATGTAGAAGGACGAATTGTATGACTCCACATAGAACTGATCATAATCGTTCGCCTGCTTGGTTTCCACGATGCCGACGGGTATGATTCGCAGCTGTTTGCCTGTGTCTTTGTTGGTGTAGATAAACTCATGACCGATATCCCGCTTCAGGTCGATGATGAACTTCTGAGTGACGAGCGCTTCATAAACGCCGTCGCTGCGGTTCGGATCCGGCAGACGTCCGTCGATGACCTTCACCCGCTTCTCCAGCTCGGAGACCGTGCGGAACGTGCCTGTCACGTTCATACTCCGCTTCTCTTCCGTGGATGCGTCGGCAGGCAAAATCCGGAACGACTGCGTGCCTCGCGATATAATATAGGACTGTGCGTCAAGCCCGAGCCGCCCAGGCGCCGCCGCCATATACCGGTCGGCCTTCACAATCTGCGAATGCATCGCTTCGAACGTACGCCCGCCGGAGACGGATGTCGATGCTCGGAGCGTGCCGGGATATATACCCTGATCCTTCTGAAGCTGTTGAAGCTCCTTAAACAATGTGCGCTGCAGAATCGCATGCGAGTAAAGCGGCATGGAGCTGAAAAGTGCAACGCATAACGTAAGACCAAACCAAAGGTTGAGCTGAAGCCAACGATTCTTCGCCATTTTCCGAAAAATCATCGTCCATAATGCCATTGTTTCACCTCTTCTCTCCTGAACCGCCGGGATTAGTTATTCAATACAACCTTCATGCCTGCTTCCAATCCCTTCACGATCTCTACCTCGGTCTGGGTCATAACGCCCGGCTCTACGTCAACTTCCTTGCGGCGGTCGCCGTCGACAATTTGCACATAGGTCCGGCCCAAATACGTTCGCAGGCCGCTTCTCGGGATAACGATGACGTTCTCCTTCTTCTCCAGCCCTATTCGGATATCCGCGGATGCACCGAGCGGAAGCTTGGCGGCAGGATCCGAAAGTCCGATGTACAGCAGCTTCATATTCCGCTCATCAATATCCTTATTGCCCGTTAAGGGTGCGTCAAGCGGCGCCTGAAGCACCTTGCCCGCTAATTTCTTTCCGTTAATGCTTACTTCAACAGCCATTTCCCGCTCGATTGCGGAGATTTGCTTCGGATCATCGGCCGTATAGACCAAGCGCGTCTGCGTAGGGTCGGAAATCACCACCAGCGGGGTATAGCCGTTCACGCCGTCCCCCGGCGATTTCGTGTCCGAATACGAGATTACGCCGCTCATTGCGGCGGTAAGCTTGGCGGTCGCCAGCTGCTGGAGCATCGATTCCAGAACAAGCTGCTCTCGCTCCAGATCAATCTCTTTCATCCTGAGATCGGTTCCGGTTACGCCTTCCTTCTTAGCTCGGTTATATTCGATTTGGACGCGCTCCATGGCAAGCTTCTCCAACTGTACCCGTAGATCCAAATCGCCGCGGTCCAGCTCCGCGATCAGCTGTCCGGCTTTCACCTTCTCGCCCTGCGTGACGAACAATTCCTTCAGCCTGCCGCTTTCTTTATAAAATAACGGTACGTTGTGGCTGGAGGCGACAACGGCCGTGCCGGAAAAATACCGTTCGATGTTCCCCTTCTTCACGTCAACCGCGTCCACCTTCTCGGCGGCCGGTTTAATTAGCGGCGGCTGAATCGTTGTTCCTTTCGTCGGCACCAGCGAACAGCCCGAGAGCAGCGACACGGCAAGCAGCGCGGCAGCCGCTTCTTTCACATACAACTTACGACGGCGGTTACGCGTTTGGCTCTGCGACAATTTCTCCATCCTCCAATGCAATAACGTGATCGACGATTTCCATAATGCCAGGGTCATGCGTTGTCATCACGATCGTCATCCCCAGGTTCTCGACAAGATCGCGGAATACCTTGATCACCTGCAGTCCCATCCGGCTGTCCAGCTCGGCTGTCGGCTCATCCGCCAGCAGCAGCATCGGCCTGTGCGCGATTGCCCTTGCAATGGCGACGCGCTGCTGCTCCCCGCCGGACAGCTCCGGCGGCCGATGCTTCATCCGGCTCTTCATGCCGACCCAATCCAGGGCAAGCTCCGCGCGCTCCTTATGCAGGGCAGGGTCGCTGCCCGCAATGCGAAGGCCGAACTCCACGTTCTCGTAGGCGGACATTAACGGAATCAGGCCGAACGCCTGGAAGACAAGCCCCAGATGCGTTCTCCGCCAAGTGCTTCGCTGCTTCTCCGGTAATTTGGAAATGACTTGTCCGTTGAATAGTACCTCGCCCTCCGTCGGCTGATCTAGTGCTGCCAGCAGGTTCAGCAGCGTCGTCTTCCCCGAGCCGGAACGTCCCTTGAGTGCGATCATTGAGCCCTGATAGATGCTGAGATTAATATTCTTGACAGCGGTTACAGCAGTGTCGCCGCGTCCGAACACCTTCTTGACATTCGCAGCCCGAAGCAGAAGCTGTCTGCTCGCGAACGGCGATTGTGCCGGCTGATTCGTCACAATCGGTCATTCTCCTTCCGATTCTATGAATTCGCTTTCATTAATACACGACGATTTGTAAATTATTTCTATCAGAGTTAGGATACTAGGCGATTCTATGCCTGTCAACCTGCACGGAATGGTTATTTCCTTGCCCAACTTGTAATATTGCGACCATCTTGGTTTTACGCGCAGCGGGCTGGCTGCAGCCTGCCACGAAGAGCTGCCCGCCGGCGCTGGATAAGCGGCCCTGGGAAAGTGCGGCGCAGCCGTTCGAGCGCCTGAAAATCCGCGCCAAGCGCCTTCAGCTGAAGGCACAGCCGATGGCCCACGCCAGCAAGCCGGCGATAGCCGAGGACGCGAAATTAACCGCGTCATTCGTCATGACGGCGAAGCCGCGGATCCGCTCGGCAGCAGCGCCGCAGTGCTCGGCGCGCTCCGTTTCGCTGCCGCAGCTGCGGCAGCGGTACATCGCCTGCACGGTCGCGCCGAGCAGCGAATCCGCGAAGGCACCGGCCGTGCCGGCAATCGCGGCGGCGGCAAGCAGCGCGCCTGGCGAGACGCCCGCCGGCGCTAGCGGCGCGCCGAGCAGCAGCGCAGCCGCTGCGCCGATGAATGCGGCCCCGGCCAGCGCGGCGGCGCTGCCGAGCGGCGTGATGCCGCCGCTCGTGCCGGCAGCGACGCGGCGGCCGGTGAGCAGCGAGCGCGGCAGACGGCGGCTGAGGGCGCCGATCTCCGTCGCCCACGTATCCGCGTTCACCGACGCCATTACGCCAATGAAGGCGTAGGCCCAGGCGGCGGAATCCGGTTGCAGCGCGTGCCCCGCACACAGCAGCAGGCCCAGGCCGCCGTTTGCCCATACTTGTACGGCATCGCGCCGCCCGCTCTTGGCGTAGTTCGCCTCGGCGGTTTCCTTGCGCGCGTGCCGCCGTTTCCATTTGGACCACATCGAAGAAGAGATGAAGAAAGCAAGCAGCGATCCGAACCAGAACGAACCGCCAAGCAGCACGAAGCCTGTCCCCATAATCACGGCAGCCCAAGCTCCCGATCGCGAGAGCGAGCGTACCCGGTAGGCTGCACCTGCAATGAGCCCGCTTCCCAGCAGACCTGCAGCTGCGCGAAGCCATAATTCCATTCCTTTATCCCCCGTTTATCCTTGCTGGCATCTTACTGCCGCGGATGAAAGCTACCCGGCTCACCGCCGAAAGCAGAAAATATGTCCTTGGCGTTGTACTCGTATCGTCAGGCTGCGATTTATAACCGGCAGTGTTTGCTTACAACCTCGATTATACCGCGAAAATAAGCGCCGAACGCTATTTAAATAACGTGCTGCTGCTCATGGCCAATTTGGGCCGCGAGATGGTTCTCGCGTCGGCACGGAACAAGCGTACAGGACGGCCTAACTACCCGATCTGTACGCTTTTTTATACAGTAAAACAGGCCGGCGCCCTGCAGCCGGCCTGTCGGTTATTGTCCCGCTTCCAAGAAGCGGTCCGGATAATTCGTGCAAATCATAAGCGAGCTGCTCATAGCCGCCAGGCGCTTGATCATTGACGTATCGTTCACAGTCCATGCCATCACCGTGACATTCGCTTTGCTCATATCCTCCAGCAGCGCTTCGGAAACGCGGGTGTAGCCAATTGACAAGAATGAGGCATCCATACGTTTGAGCTCCTCCGCGAGCGTCCATGGCAGCGCATCGATGATAAGTCCGGTCCGAACGTCCGGCGAAATCTCCCTCACCCGGCGAAGCGCCTCGCGATCGAAGGACGTAATGACCGCATCATGCTGCAAGCCGCTGCGATACAGCAAGTCGACGACCTTCTGCTCCATCCCGGGATAGCGTCCGCCGTACGTCTTCAGCTCGATGTTGAGCCGGCACCGGCCGATCGTTTCCTCCATGACCTGCTGGAGCGTCGGAATACCTTTGCCGGCAAACGATTTAGCGAACCAGCTCCCCGCATCCATCTGTCCCAGCTGCTCTGCTGTGTAATCGTTGACGCGGCCGGCTGTATTGGCTGTGCGCCGCAAGGTGTCGTCATGAATGACGACGGGAATCCCGTCCTTGGACAGCTGTACGTCCAGCTCCATCCATTGCACGAATGGAAACGCAAGCGCGGCATGGAATGCCGCCATCGTATTTTCCGGCGCCAGGCCGGATGCTCCGCGATGGGCTACGCATGGGTTTAACAATGAGCTCACTCCTTTGGCTTCACATCGCCGTTCGAATTAATCGAAGCATGAATCGATATCGCTGATAGTCGCTTCAGTAATGCTGATGCATCATCGCCGGCCAGAGGTGCTGGCTGCGATTGATCCGCCCGCATGGGATGAAACTGCAGGCTGCACCGGCCAGCGGCGTCGCATGCCGCATCCAGCACGCCGGTATCTTTTGTCTTCTCATTCGGCATGCCGGCGAAAATAAAATTGCCCAGGCTGTATGCGATCCATTTGCCCTTGTAAGACTCCATGCCCTGCAATACGTGCGGATGGCTGCCGATGACCAGGTCTGCTCCGGCATCGACATAGGTGTGCCCAAGCCGCGTTTGATCCGGGTTCGGCGAATCGCTGAGCTCCGTCCCCCAATGAACCATGACGACGACGAGATCCGCCTGTTCCTTTGCCTGCTTGATTGCAGCAACCGCCCGTGTCGGATCGTACGACTCCGCCAGGCCGGGATGCGCCTTGCCTGCTTTCCAGGAGCCGGTCGGAATAACCCGGGATAGTCCGATATACGCAACGCTGATGCCATTTGCCTTCACGATCACCGGTTTGTACGCCTCGATGTCATCACGTCCTGCCCCCATGTTCGCGAGGCCCGCTTTGTTCAAATAATCTATCGTATCCAGCAAGCCTTCCTCGCCTTGATCCATGGAATGGTTGTTCGCCAAATTGACAAGGTCGATGCCGGACTCCTTAAGTGCAGGCAATGCATCCGGCGAAGATTTGTACACATACTGCTTATCCGCAGCCGGCGTGCCCCGAAGCGTAACAGGCGTTTCCAAATTGGCCGCCATGAAGTCCGCCTTGTTCAGAAACTTAAGCACCTTGGCATATGGATATTCGAATCCGTTCTTCAACATGAGCTTCTCCACGGAAGCCGCCAGCAAAATATCGCCTGCGAAAGAGAGCTTCACCTGCTTCTCTCCACTCGGCGCAATCGCCCCGCCGCTTGGCTGCTCCTCCTCCGAATGACCGCCTGAGCCGCCGTCGTTCGCATTCTCCGCTTGAGAGCTCGCCCCATCGTTCGAGGCTGAAGCGGCATCGTCTGTCGATTCGTTCCCGGCTGGAGCATCGTTAGCAGCGCTGCCTCCGCTGTTACCGTTCTGATTCGAAGCGGCGCCGTTCTCATTCCCGGCAGGTGCTGTATCAGCAGCCTGCGAGCCTTCGGCATTCTTGCCGCCTTGGTCCTGTGCGCCGTTATTCGCAGTTGTGTCCAGCTTTTTGCCGCTGTCTTGAAGCTGCACGACGTACACGACGACCAGCACGCCGATCAGAAGGAGCATAACTGCGTTGACGACCAACAGGCGTCGCAATCGGTTTGACCGCTGCTTCTTGCGGCGTTGGCGGGATTCCGAGCGTGACAATGCCATAATCTAAGGGCTCCTTTGCTTCATGCGATCTATTCGTTCCTTCATTATTCATGCCCCGAGGTGCGGAACGTGCTTCACTCATTCCTGCTCTGCGGTCCCCGTGCAGAAAATCACTTTCCCGTCCTGCAAGCGTCTCGCAACACGTCCTCGCTGCTCCAAATAGTAGAGATGGGCTAACGTCTCCGACATTGCAAATCTTAAATTATGTGTATTCCCCGCAATCCGCTCACCGAAGAATCGCATGCAGAGGCTGTAGCCCGAGCAAGGCTCCTCTCGAACCATCTCCACCATGCGATCCAGCCTGCGAACATGATGAGCAGCCAGCTCCTCCGTACGTCCCTTGAAGTCCGTGAACGGATCCCTATGGCCGGGAAACGCCAAATCTACCTCAACCTGCGCCAGATGCGCCAAGCTTGCCAGAAACTGCTCCAGCTGTTTATCGTCTTCTCCCGGAACGACGCTGATGTTCGGAGTAATATCCGGGAGCACTTGGTCACCGCAAATCATCCAACGGGCAGCAGGAGCATAGAAGCACAGCTGCCCGCCTGCATGACCGGGTGCATCAATGGTCTGCCATTCAATGCCCGCCATCTGCACGGTTTGGCCCGCTTCCAGAAACTGAACCCGGGGCTGAGGCGAGACCTTCGCTATAAAGCTGGCCAAATGCGGAAGAATTTCGGCTTCAATCTCCGGCGGCATGCCGTGCAGCGCATACAATGCCGTCAACTCCGAAGCAAACTGCGCGCCCTCGTCCGTTCCCCATAACCGCTGTGTGTAGGCGTAAGACTGCGCCGATATCCATACCGGCGCCCCGCAGCGCTCTTGAAACCAACCCGCAAGTCCATAGTGATCGGGGTGCTGATGCGTCAACAGAATGGTGTGAATGTCCGAGAAGGACACGTCATGCGCTTCCATCGCTGCTTCCCATGCTTCGACAGCTTCGGGCGTATGAAGTCCCGGATCGATCAGCGTATATCCCCGTTCATCCTTCAACAGGTAGCTGTTAACCCATTTCAATGCGAACGGCAAAGGCACTTTAATTTGCAAGATGCCGCCAGGCCATGTTGTTGTCGTTAATTTCTTCCCGCTCAAATTGCGGCCCTCCCTGTCAGAATCATTGTCATTAAAGCATCCTTATCCTATGGACTGCCTTCATAATTACAGCAAATACACTACTAACAATTGTACTTCACGACCGCAATTCTGGCAAAACACTGCTGAAGGAGGCATATTTTTCTTCTTAGGTTCCCATACTAAGCCATGCTGCCCAGCTGTTTCCATAAGCAGCCTTCATTTCATACGGACAAGGAAGTGCAGACATGCTGAACCGAATCGAAACGTTATTTGCCGAAGCACGGGATTTGAACTTGAACCGTCTGCACAACGACACGATGACGATTGAGGTTGCTTATATCAAATCGCTTTGCGATGAGAGTAAAGTCAGCGACTTCATCCTTGTCCCTTTCACGAAACAGGAGCATCCCTTTGAACAATTGGTCAAAACCAATCCAGTCTTTATAGAGCTAAACGATCCCGCTAAGTGGGCCCAGACGATGCTGCATGGATTTGTGCTGCTGCAAGTCAACCAAACGATCTATATGCTGGACGCGGCGCGGATCATTCGCAACGAGAACCCGCAGACGATGGTGGAGACCGTCATCATGGGACCGCAAATTTCGCTCAGCGAGGATCTAATCGACTCCGTCAACATCATTCGCAGCCGTTACCCGAGCGAAGAGCTCGCGATCGAGGAGCGTACGGTCGGGACGATTTCCAAGACCAGAATCCATTTGCTCTTCGACAAACACCGGGTAGACGCCAACATCTTAAGCAATATAAGATGCAAGCTGGATCGGATTTCCGACCCCTTCTATACCGCGACGGGCGAGCTGGTCCGCTCCTTAGGCGACCGGTATCGCTTGTTCCCCTCGATGATCGTGACGGAGCGTCCAGACCGCGTATGCACCGGACTCGAGGGAGGCAAGGTAGTTTTGCTGCTTCAAGGCTCGATGTTCGCCACCATTTTGCCTGCGACCTTCTTCGACTTCATGCATGCGGTGGACGATGACTATGATTCCTTCTGGATGACGCGGGGCATGATCGTGCTGCGCTATCTGGCCGTTATTCTGACAATTACCCTTCCCGCGCTCTATGTTGCGATCGTGTCCTATAATCCGGAGTTGTTCCGCGTGCAGCTAACCTTTTCCATTGCCGGAAGCCGCTCGGCCGTACCGTATCCTTCCTTTGTCGAGGTGTTCATTATGCTGTTCATGATTGAATCCTTGATCGAGGCCAGCGTAAGGCTGCCCAAATATATCGGCTCTACGGCTACAACCGTCGGCGGTCTGATACTCGGACAAGCCGCCCAGCAAGCCGGGCTTGTCAGCAGCATCATGATTATCGTCACCTCCGTCGTGGCCATCTCGAATTTCGTCATTCCCGTCAACAATATGTCGACGGCGATTCGGTTTCTAAAATATCCGCTGATCGTGCCGGCGATCTTCTTCGGCATCTCCGGCGTCACGATGGGCATCTTCTGCTACTTGGTTTACTTGGCTGACCTGCGCAGCTTCGGCAAGCCGTATTTCCGGATTTTCGGCAAGTCTCCTTCACAAAACAGCGACATCGGGCAGGTGAATCAGGAATGAATCGATATTTCTACTACAACATTATTATGGTCAGCATGCTGAACCTGATGTTGTTCGTCCCCTATCTGCTTTTGCAGTACCGGTATACAGGAGCAATCATGTCGATGCTTTGCGCCGTTATCGTAGGCTCAGCCGTCTCGATCATATTCACCTTCGTCATGCAAGCCTATCCGGGCAAAGGCATGCCGGAAATATTGGCGCTCTATTTCCGTCCATATGTCATCATTCCGATCATGCTGTTCATGGCCTTCATGTGGTTCACAGCATCATCGATCACGCTCTATGCGTACGCCGTGCTGATCAACCGCTTCTTAAATCCCGATACAAGCTCGCTCGTCGTCTTGGGATTTCTCGTAATCGTATGCGTGTACGGCTCCACCCGCTCCATGCTGACGATCATCTTCGTCCTGGAGATGGGGCTGCTACTGAGCGCGCCGCTCATACTGTTCATCTTGTTTAAAGCTGCGCGTAATCCACTTCTGGATTGGGATGCGATTCAAACGATAGGCCACTACTGGAACCAGACGCCCAAAATGAAGCCGTTCGCCGCCGCGACGTTCCTGTTCACCGGCTATATCAATTTCATCATGTTCAACAGGCTTCATGCGCCGAACTTCAGATTCCGTTTCCGCTGGATCATTCCGATCTTCTGCAGCGGCATCATGCTGATCTCGTTCTTCATTCCGATCGGTCTGCACGGCACGGAAGCCGCCGGGTCTTATTTGTATATTTGGAGCGTCACCTCGGACTCGCTCGTGATGAGCTACGGCTTCATAGAACGGGTTATTTTCGTGTTTCTCATTCTTTATTTGAATCTGACGCTTATATTCGCGACCGTCGGCTGGCACTTGGCGATCGAGATGATCAAAAGCTGTCTGCCGAAGTCGAAGCCGCGGATCGACCCTCCGCGGACGCCGAAGGCCAAATGGGTCATTGCCTGCTTGTTCGCCTGCTTGACATTGCTGTACTCTTATTTATTTGACGAGAAGCAGAACTTGGAGATTACGGGCTATTGGCTCGTTTTCCGTTTCTATATGGAGATCATTCTCGTCATCTTCCTAACCATACTGACCATTAAAAACCGTCGAAAGAAGCTTCCCTCATGAGCTGCATCCGGCTGTTAGCGCTGCTGCTGCTTATATCCGTAATGTCCGCGTCCGTCAGCGGCTGCGGATTCAAGGACATCGACAAACGGTTCTTCGTGGTCATGATGGGCATTGACCGTGCTGACGGCGGCGCGAAGGGGTACAAAATTACGCTTCGTCTCGCCATACCCTCCCCGAAGATCGAGCCGGGAGCCGGCAAAAGCCTTGTCCAAACCATTCAGGCCACATCGATTGCCGAGGCCGTCCGATTAATGAAGTCGCATGTCGACAAAGAAATCGATTTTGGCCATTGTAAGTTGTTCGTCGTCGGCGAACAGCTCGCCCGCAATAACTATACGGATATTCTGAGATGGCTTTCCCGCCGCCGAGATGTACAGAGCGTTGCCTATATGGCTATTGGCAAGCCGGACGCGAAGACGATCCTCAACGTCATGCCAACGACCGAGCGATATCCGGGGAATACGATCTTTCTGATGTACGGCAAAGACGGCACGCAGTCCTCGTACCTCATTACCGTCTATTTGTTTGACTTTATTCGCCGTTTCCAAGAACGCGGGATGGATCCCATCCTGCCGGTGATGCGGGAGGAGCATGACGGCTATGTCGTCACCCGCCTCGCCCTGCTCGATAAATCCAAGCTGGTCACGGTCTTAAGTCCTGCCGAAACCGAGACCTATAACCAGGTTCGCAACAAATTCACCAAATCGACGGTGACCGCAGTGAAAGACGGCATCACGATGGTCATTTCCGTTGACAGGATTACCTCCAATTACCGGATCGTTAAGGAAGAAGACGGATACGTGCTTAAGCTTAAATTCAACGTCAGCGGGATTTTCGAAGAGGCGCCGATCGGCATCTACAATGAAGATTGGAACGCGATCGAAGCTCTGTTCGACAAGCAGGTGGGCGACGAGGTGTTGAAGCTGCTGAAAAAGGTGCAGCAGAGCGGCGTCGACCCGTTCGGCTTCGGGCTGCATTACCGGGCGACGCATGCCGGCAATGCGCAAACCTGGGCAGACTGGGAGCGGATTTACCCAAAGCTGAAATTTGAGGTAACGACGCATGTCAAAATCGAAGGCTCCGGGCTGATCCGCTGACTGCGGACGTACGCAAAAGAGGGCAGCACCTGCCAGCAGGGTCTGCCCTCTTTCCTAAGCCGTTCAGATCTGCTCGACCAATCGATTCGTAGAACGAAGCTCATGCAGATTCTCCGAACCGATGCCGAACATGGCTGTCCGCAGCTCGAATTCGATACGCTCCATCTGGCGCTGCAGCAGTTCCGTGCCGTCGACGCCCGATTCCGCAGCGCCGGCAAGCAGAGAGCGACCATAGCCGGCGATATCTGCGCCCAGCGCAATCGCCTTGGCGGCATCGACCCCCGAAGTCAGGCCGCCGCTCGCTATAAGGGGCACTTCCGGCAGCGCTTCGCGCACTTCGCGGACGCATGCGGCCGTCGGATTGCCCCAGCCTGCGAACGCTGCGGCCGCTTCAGCGCGCAGCGGATCGCGCGCGCGGTATTTCTCGACCTGGCTCCACGAGGTTCCGCCGGCACCGGCAACATCGATGAAGGAAACGCCGGCTTCAACGAGCACGGCAGCCGTCTCTGCATCGATGCCCCAGCCGACCTCCTTCACGCCGACCGGCACGCCGATCACCCGGCACACTTCGCCAATTCGGCGAAGAAGACCGCGAAAATCCGTGTTGCCTTCCGGCTGAAATACCTCCTGCAGACTGTTCAAATGAAGAACGAGCGCATCTGCTTCCGCAAGCTCGACCGCGCGGCGGCACTGGTCAACGCCGTACCCGTAATTGAACTGGACTGCGCCTAGATTGGCAATAATCGGAATAGTCGGCGCATAGGCTCTCATTCGAAAAGTGCCTGCCAGCGCTTCATTCTCAATGGTGGCGCGCATGGAGCCAAGGCCCATGGCCCAGCCTCTTGCTTCCGCAGCCGCAGCCAGCCTTGCATTGATGCGCGCCGTCTCATCCGTTCCGCCCGTCATCGAACTGATAAGCAGCGGAGCTTGTATGGGCTTGCCCAGAAATACGGTGGACAGCTGTATGTCTTCATAAGCGATTTCGGGAAGCGCCCGATGGCGAAACCGGTACCGGTCGAAGCCGGTAACCGTACCGACGCTCTGCACCTGTTCCTCCAGGCAGATGCGGATATGCTCGCCTTTGCGCCTCGCGGTAGTGGAATGCGCCTTGTCCAGTCTGTCTGTCATGCTGACGTGATACTCCTTCCATCCCGTACGGTTTTTATCCATCATGTCATAGAGACGGCAGTATGAGCAAGTCTGACTGACAGTCCAGCCATTTCGAATAACTTTTGATTATTTATTTCGTTAAAATGAATTTTATAATCATTTTTATTGTGGATACTTCCAAAGTCATCTATAATAAAGGTATCTCAACCACTTAGGAGGCACTTAAGATGCAGCTGAAAAGCTTTGATAACACCGCAGACCTCGATTTGTACGCCGCACAGCTGTTCGCGGATGCCTTGAAGAAGAACCCCAAAGCAACGCTTGGTTTGGCGACGGGCTCGACACCCATCGGCATTTATGGAAAAATGATAGACATGTACCAGAACGGCGATGTCTCCTTCAAATATGCAACGACCTTTAATTTGGACGAGTATGTGGGATTGACGCGCGATCATAAACAAAGCTATGCGCATTTTATGCAGCAGCACCTGTTCAATCATATCGACCTGCCGTCCGAGCAGACGCATCTCCCCAGCGGGAACGCTGCAGATCTGGCAACGGAATGCTCGAACTATGACCGGATGCTCGAAGAACAGCCGGTGGACATTCAGCTTCTCGGCCTCGGGCACAACGGGCATATCGGATTCAATGAGCCCGATCATTCCCTCCAGGGCGGCACGCATGTCGTTGAGCTGGAAGAAGCGACGAGGGAAGCCAATGCCCGCTTCTTTGATTCCATTGACGAGGTGCCAAGACAAGCCATTACAATGGGCGTAGGCTCTATTCTCAAAGCCTCAACCATCCTGCTGGTGGTCAAAGGCGCGGATAAAGCCGAGATCGTTAAACAGGCGCTCCAAGGTCCAATAATGACGGAATGTCCCGCATCGCTGCTGCAGACGCATAAAAATGTCATCGTTCTGGTTGATCGAGAGGCTGGGAGGTTGTTGTAAACATGCAAACATCCAAACAAAAGTGGCTGATAAGCCCTATTCGCACCGTTGTCGGCGAGCACGAGCTCACCGGAGCAGTTCTGATCGAGAACGGCCTTATCTCGCAAATCATTCCGGAAGGCAGCGAGCTTCCATCCGGCGAAGACGTGAACGTTATCGACGGCAAGGGCGGCTGGCTGCTGCCGGGCTTCATTGACATGCATGTGCACGGCGGATTCGGCTCCGACTTCATGGATGCGGCCAAAGAAGCCTATGATGCTATTACCGGCTTCCACGCCTCCAAAGGCACGACGCGCATGCTGGCGACGACCGTCACCGCTTCACCCGAAGCCATCGAAGCCGTGCTCGATGCTGCCGCATCGTACATGGAGCAGCTGATGCCGCATGCTGCGCTGGCAGGCGTCCATCTGGAAGGCCCCTTCATCAGCGAGCTCTGGCCCGGGGCGCAGAACCCGAGCTTTATCTCCCCGCCTCGGCTTGACTGGGTGAAGGCTTGGACTGCGCGTCACCCCGGCCTTATCAAACAGCTGACGCTGGCGCCGGAGAAAGAAGGCGCAGCTGCCGTCATCGCTTATTTGACCGGGCAAGGGATCGTTGCCGCCGCTGGGCATACGGATGCTCTGTACGCACAGGTAGAATCCGCGGTCGAGGACGGATTGTCGCAGGCGGTCCATACGTTCAATGCCATGCGCCCGCTGCATCATCGTGAGCCGGGCACGGTTGGCGCCGTTCTTACCGATGACCGGATTTATGCGGAGCTCATTGCAGACGGCCATCACGTTCACCCGGGAGCCGTTAACCTGCTGCTGAGCGCCAAGCCGAAGGACCGCGTTATCCTCATTACGGACGCGATCTCGGCAGCCGGCCTCGGGGACGGCGTGTACGACCTCGGCGGGCTCGCCGTCGATGTGCATCAAGGTGTCGCACGCCTGAGCGAAGGCGGCGCCTTGGCAGGCAGCACGCTGACGATGATCGATGCCGTTCGTTATGTGCTGACGCATACGAATCTGAGCGTTGCGGCGGTCAGCCGCATGGCAAGCGGCAATCCGGCAAGGCAGCTTGGCTTGGAACAAGTCACCGGCAGCATGACCGTCGGCAAGTATGCCGATGTGGTGCTCGTCGACGAATCGCTCACGCAGGTGAGCCATACGTGGGTACAAGGCAGGCTCGTGCATCAGCCGAGAGCATAAAAAAAAAGGGTTATGCCGCGGGCAGCCGATATTCGGCTCCATGCGTCATAACCCTTTTCTATGTTGACTACCCGGCCCGGTTTACTGCCCGGTTACTTCTGTCTGATCAGCTTCGTGATTCGTCCGTCGAAAATCCACTCCGCGACGTACACATTGCCCTGCGAATCCACGCATACGCCGTGCGGCGAGCTGAATTTATCAGGACGGTAATACGACTTCGGCAGATTCGGCCAGCCCTGTTGTTTGTAGGCCTGCTGGTCCTCGCCCAGATGCGTAATTAAACGGTCTTCGCTGTCAAGCACGGTAATGCGGCTGTCCAAGTCCGGAATGTACACCTCGTCGCCGAAGAAATAGAAGCTGCACGGCAAATCCAGATTATGCTCGACGAACCGTTTATGCTCGCCTTCGAGCGTAAACACTTGAATGCGGCTGTTGCGGCGGTCTGCAACGTACACTTCCGGCTCGGCGCCGCGAAGATTGATGGAGATGCCGTGCGGCTCGATCACCTGCCCAGGTTCAGATCCGCGTCCACCCCAAGTACGGATGTACGTGCCCTTGGCATCAAAATGATGAATATAATATTGGCCGTAGCCGTCCGAGACATAGATATCTCCGTTCGGCGCAACGCACACATCCGTCGGCACATAGCGGCGCTCCGCATCGTAGAGATCAGGACGGTCGGGACGACCGATTTCAAGCAGCACCTTGCCTTCCAGCGTTGTCTTCACAACAAGCGCGCGGTTCGTATCGGCGAAGTACAGGTACTCGATGCCGTCCGCATCGCGGTGCAGGTAGAAGCCGTGGGCGCCGCCCTCGAACTCAGCGCCCCACGAGGTTTTGAATTGGCCTTCTTTATCAAAAACGATGACGGCATCCTTGCTTGTGTTATGTACGTAAACGTTATCATTTTCATCCACTACAATGCCGTGCGTATAGCCGTAAGCTATTCCTTCCGGAAGCTTGCCCCAGCCCTCTGCAACTTCATAGGTGTGCGATGCATTCCCAATGATCAGCTTTTCAGTCACGTCGCATGTCCCCTTTTCAAATAAGATCTATCCCAGTATACCAAATTTTATAAGAAGCTGAACCACGAATATAGTCCCTATTATCGTCGACACTGCTGCAATAAAAAAATGCCTGCCGTGCGAAGCGCACAGCAGACATTTCGAATGAGAAGATAAGGAAGATGGCCTGCAGACCCGGCTACAAGCTCTGTTCGCGCTCTTCCGAGGCGATCACCGTCTGAATGCCGTGGTGACTCGCTATCGAAGCAAGCTGCTGCGGCAGTGCCTTATCCGTAATGAAACCTTGCAGCTCCGCAAGCGGCGCGATGGAGAACAGCGAGGTCCGGCCGATCTTGGAATGGTCGAACATTGCGTAGGTCGCCTGCGAACGGCGAATCATCGCTTTGGCAATTTGCGCCTCTTGCTCGGAGTAGGTCGTAATGCCGCCCGTCGATGAAACGCCGTCGACGCCAAGAAACATTTTGCCGATATTGAGCTGCTCGATCATACCTTCGCCGAGCGGACCGCACAGCTCGAAGCTGTTATGCCTCATCATACCGCCGGTCACCACGACGTTGAGGTCGCTTCCCGCAAGCTCCATCGCTACATTGACGGTGTTCGTGACGACCGTAATGCCGCGGCGCGTCTTGAGCAGCTTCGCCAAATAATAGTTCGTCGTGCCGCCGGATAAGCCAATGACGTCGCCTTCGGTTATGAGACCGGCAGCAGCCGCGGCAATCCGCTCCTTCTCCAGAAACGACAGCCCTGCCTTCTCTGCAAACGGCAGCTCGCGCACCGCGTTCATCCCGTCATACATCGCTCCGCCAATCGTCCGGATCACCGGCTCTGCCTTCTCCATCAGCTCCAAGTCCCGCCGCACCGTCGCCTCGGAAATGCCGAACCGATCCACGGCCTCTTGGATCGTAATCCGTCCCTGCTGCTTCAGCACGTTCAGGATTTGTTCCCGCCGGCGCTGGCCCTTCGACGATTGCACGTCAGCCATTTAACGTTCCACCCAGCCTTTATCCGATAATCGACTGTTCGCCGTCGTCCAATCAGGAAGCGCTTCCCAGTCGCCGCGCATCTGTACGACCAGCGAGCCCGTGATGCTTCCAAGACGAACGGCTTCTATCGGACGCATGCCTTTGAGCAATCCGGTCAGGAATCCCGCGCAGAAGCCATCTCCCGCCCCGACTGTATCCACGACCTGATCTGCAGGATAAAACGGTATTTCTACCGCTTTGCCCTCTTCCAGCACAACGGTCGTGTCACCCACGCCTTTAATGATGCTGACAGCCTTCAATTCAGACAGCTTTGCCTTCACAACATCGAAGTCGCCGGTATCGTAAAGCAGCCGCAGCTCATCCCAGCCTGGCAGGAAGTAATCCGCCTGTTCGGCCAGCGGCAGCACAACGCGGCGCGCCTCTTCGATGGACCACAGCTTCAAGCGAAGATTCGGGTCGAAGCTGATCAGCACGCCCGCTTCCTTTGCAGCGGCCACAGCGGCCAGAACCGTCTCGCGGCTGCTCTCACTAAGAGCCGGCGTGATGCCCGTAATGTGCAGTATTTTGCAGCCGCGTATGTAGTCCAGATCGAGATCCGCAGGCGTCATTCGGCTCGCGGCCGAATGCTTGCGGTAATAATGAACGGCCAGCTTGCCGGCAATCCGCTCCCGGAACATCATGCCCGTCGCCGCTTCTGGGACTAGTCTCGCACGCGATACATCCACGCCTTCGCCGCGGACCCGCTTCAGAATGAAGCGGCCGAACGGATCGTCTCCCAGCGCGCCGAACCAGCCAACCGAGCAGCCGAGCCTTGCCGCGCCAATGGCTACATTGCTCTCTGCGCCGCCGAAGCTTTGCTCCAGCGTCGAGGCATTTTCAATACTCCGATATTCCTCCTGCGGCATAAACAATGCCATCGTTTCCCCGAAGGTAAGCAATTCCGGTGATTGCGTCGTCAACCGTTACCCCTCCAAACCATCTTGATCGGCAAGCACTTATTTATACATCGGATATTTCATGAAGTAGATAACGACCAGATACACGATTAGAAGAATAATGCTGAACATGCGTACTTTGGCAATTTGCGACGATGCGCTCTGTCCGCTTTGAATCGACACCGCGATTTGTTTAAGCGGCTTCGTAATGATACCGCCAAGCGCAGCGATGATAAGGAACAAAATAACGACAATGATCATCCAAGCGACTTTATAATCGCTTTGCGACATCATGTAGCCGCCTGTAATCAGCTGCAGGACCAGGAAATATTGCGCAATCCGATTCGCCGAGACCAAGCCTTCCGCAAGCCCGGCCTGTCCGCCGCCGTCAAGCTTGGACGCACGTCTGACCAGCACGGGCAGAACGAGATAAAACCCGACGCCGGCTGCGCCGATTACGTGCAGAAACACCATAAATTGAGACATTAAACTTCCTCCTCAGGTAACTATCATCCTTATAAGTATACTAAAATCAACGTTGCAATACAAAGTAAACGCCTATTCACCCGCAGGCGACAATCCGTGCTTGACCATGACCGCTTTAATGGCAAAATAATCAACCTCGGCCGGAAGCGCTTCTTTGATCGGCTTCAGCTTCCCAGCGCCAAGCTCCTTGATCGTATCCACGATACGCCCTTCAAGCGCTGCGGGGATAAACGCATCCCATGGCAGCTCTTCCCCTTCTTCGCCGCAGCGCAGCAGATGGTTCTCAATCGTAACGCGGCTCATTCCGCGAAGCGCCGCAATGTCGGAGATGGACTGTCCTTCGCTGAATAAGGTCAGCGTCTGCATATGGCTGGACAAGCCTTCAAGCGGGGAAAGCGCGCTGGCAGCCGCAGCAGCAGCGGCCGCTTCCAGTTCGTTCGTTTGCTCGGAGCCGCTGAAGCCTGCTCCAGATGGTAGAGCCGCAGCTGATGATGCATCGCCTCCAGACACGCTTCCAGCCTGACCCTTGAATTGCCGCACGATCGCGATAACGTCATGGCCGTACTTGCTGATTTTGGCTGCGCCTATCCCCTTGACGTTTAAGAGCTGATCCGGGCTGACGGGCTGCCTGTCAGCAATCTCGCGAAGCGCTGCATCGAAGAACAGCATGAACGGCGGCACCTTCTCCCGTGCAGCCGCCTCCCGGCGCCATTCGCGAAGCGCTTCGAACAAGGGCGAATTAACGGCCGATACCGCCGCCCCTGCCGTCTCTCTGCGCTTGGCCGATGCGCTCTGCCTGCGCAGCACGGTCACGCTGCCTTCCAATACAGGCAGCGCATCCGCCGTAAGCGATACGGTCGGGTACTCGCCTTCGCTTATGCGCAGATAGCCTTCCGCAACGAGCCAGTAGAGCAGATCCGTTATATCGCGTTCCGTCCATTGCCGCAGCAGCCCATGCGTCGATAACCGGTCAAAGCCGAATTCGACAATGCGTTTCTCCCGCGACCCCTTTAACACCTTCGCAGCCATGGAGATGCCGAATCTGCCCTTCAGTCGACCCACGCAGGATAACGCTTTGCGCGCATCCTCCGTCGTGTCTACCAATGCGCTTACATCAAGACAATTGCTGCATTTGCCGCATTCCGGCACATCTGCTTCGCCGAAATATTTGACGATGTACTGCAGTAGGCATTTCTCCGTTCGGCTATAATGCATCATCGTGTAGAGCTTGTTCAATTGGACCGTCTTGCGTTCTGGATCTCCCGTGCTCCTGTCGATGAGAAAACGCTGCACCTGCACATCCTGCGGTTCGAACAGCAGGACGCATTCGCTTTCCTCGCCATCGCGCCCCGCGCGCCCGGCTTCCTGATAATACGACTCTACGTCGCCTGGCATCTGCCAATGAATGACATAGCGGACGTTGGGCTTGTCGATGCCCATGCCGAAGGCGTTTGTCGCCACCATCACGCGGTTCTCGTCGAACCGAAACCGCTCCTGCGCATCTGCTCGTTCCTCGTCGTTCAGGCCGCCATGGTATTTGCCTACCGAAACGCCAAGTCGGGACAAGTCCTCGCAAACCTCTTCCGCTTCCTTACGCGTAGCGGTGTAGACGATACCCGATTGATCCGGCCGCTGCTGGACAAAATCGCGGAGGAATTTGCGCTTGTCCGTACCTGTAACGACGGACAGCGTCAAATTCGTTCGCGCGAAGCCTGTTACGAAAATATTCGGCACGCGCAGCCCCAGCATATGCGCGATGTCCTCGGAAACCTCTGGCGTTGCCGTAGCCGTAAAGGCCGCGACGGGCGGCCGGTTGTCAAGACGGCCGATCCAGCCTGCCAGCTGGCGGTAGCTTGGCCTGAAATCATGGCCCCACTGGGAAACACAGTGCGCTTCGTCGATTGCGATAAGCGGGATATGCATCTGCGCGGACAACGATTCAAACATGCCGCTGTCCAGCCGCTCCGGCGCGACGTACAGCAGCTTGTAGGCGCCTTGGGACGTTTGTCTGACGACGTCCCGGTAAGCTGCCGCATCCAGCGAGCTGTTCAAATATGCGGCTGACACGCCCAGCCGGTTCAGCGCATCCACCTGATCCTTCATGAGGGAAATCAGCGGCGAAACGACGATCGTCGTGCCGGGCAGCAGCATCGCAGGGAGCTGGTAACAAATTGATTTGCCCCCGCCAGTCGGCAGAATCGCGAGCGTGTCCTTACCGGACAGCAGGCCATCTATAATATCGCTCTGCCCTTTACGGAAGCTGTCGTAGCCGTATACCTGCTTTAACGTTTGCAGCGCTTCATTGTGGTGCATGCAGCACACTCCTTTATTTGAAAACATGAAGACCCTGACGGATATTCTGTCAGGGTCTCATGTGCTTCATGAGCTAAGTTAGGCTTATGAATCAGCCGTTTACGACTGCGATCACGCCACGAACGGAGTTCGCGGATTTCTCTAGCGCCGCCTTCTCATCGTCCGTCAGCTCAAGCTCGAATACCTTCTCGATGCCGTCACCGCCGAGAATAGCAGGCACGCCCATGAACAAATTATTGTAGCCGTATTCGCCCTGTAAGAGCGCGATTACCGGCGTAATGCGTTTTTTGTCTTTCAGAATCGCTTCGGTCATTTGAACAAGCGACGCAGCAGGCGCATAATACGCACTGCCATTGCCGAGCAGGTTCACGATTTCCCCGCCGCCGACGCGCGTGCGTTGAACGATCGCTTCGATTCGCTCCGCCGATATGAGCTTCTCGATGGGAATGCCGCCGACATTCGAGTACCGGACGAGCGGAACCATGTCGTCGCCGTGACCGCCGAGCACGAAGCCGCGAACGTCTTCTACGGATACGTTAAGCTCCTCGGCGATGAACGTACAGTACCGGGCCGTGTCGAGCACGCCGGATTGGCCGATGACGCGGTTCTTCGGAAAGCCAAGCGCGTTGTAGGCAACATACGTCATCGCATCAACCGGATTCGATAATATGATGACATACGCGTCCGGGCTTGTTGCTTTGATATTTTCGCATACGGATCTTACAATGCCTGCGTTGGTGTTGACCAAATCGTCACGGCTCATGCCCGGTTTGCGGGCAATGCCCGCCGTGATGATAACGACTTGGGAGTCTTTCGTTTCCGCATAGTCGGAAGTACCGGTAATCTTGGCGTCGATGCCTTGCACGGGCGTCGATTCCATCATATCGAGCGCTTTGCCTTTAGTCGGGTTCTCTAATTGGGGGATATCAACTAATACTACATTGCCAAGCTCTTTTTGCGCAAGCATTAAAGCCGTAGTAGCGCCTGTAAAGCCAGCGCCGACAACCGTAATTTTATTCCGTTTAATCGCCATCTCAGAAAGCCTCCTAAAGGTTGTTGACCGCTTAGCGGCCGCGAATCATTGGCATCGAACGCAGGGATAACAAAGGGCAAAGCCCCCTAAAAATCCGCTTCGGAGGGATTTAGGGGGGCTTATGGGCTACAGATTATTGATGATTTCGTCAGCAAATGCCGAACATTTCACTTCAGTAGCGCCTTCCATCAGACGTGCGAAGTCATACGTAACGGTTTTGTTATTGATTGCCGTTTCCAGACCTTTATAGATGGAATCAGCAGCTTCCTGCCAGCCCAGGTGCTCAAGCAGCATGACGCCGGAGAGAATAACCGAGCCCGGATTAACGACGTCCAGATCCGCGTATTTCGGAGCTGTACCGTGCGTTGCTTCGAAAATTGCATGTCCAGTCAAGTAGTTAATGTTCGCTCCTGGAGCGATACCAATACCGCCGACTTGCGCAGCCAGTGCATCAGACAGGTAATCACCGTTCAGGTTAAGTGTTGCGATCACGTCGAAATCCGTTGGACGTGTAAGTACTTGCTGCAGCGCGATATCCGCGATTGCGTCTTTCACGATCAGCTTGCCAGCAGCTTCAGCTTCTTTTTGCGCTTTGTTAGCAGCGTCCGTGCCTTCTGCTTCTTTAATGCGGTCGTATTGACCCCATGTGAAGGTTTGATCCGCGAACTCTTGCTCAGCGACTTCATAGCCCCAGTTCTTGAATGCACCTTCTGTGAATTTCATGATGTTGCCCTTATGAACGAGCGTCAGCGATTTACGGCCGTGTTTCAGTGCGTATTCAATTGCAGCGCGCGCAAGACGTTTCGAGCCTTCTGCTGAAACCGGCTTGATGCCGATACCCGAAGTTTCTGGGAAACGAATTTTGTTAACGCCCATTTCGTTCTGCAGGAAGGAGATTACTTTTTTAACGGCTTCAGAGCCTTCTTGGTACTCGATGCCCGCATAGATATCTTCTGTATTTTCACGGAAAATAACCATGTTTACGAGCTCTGGACGTTTAACCGGGGAAGGCACACCGTCGAAATAACGAACAGGACGCAGGCAGACATACAGATCTAGCTCTTGGCGAAGCGCAACGTTCAGGGAACGGATACCGCCGCCGATCGGCGTAGTCAATGGTCCTTTGATCGCAACGATATATTCGCGGATTGCTGTCAGCGTATCAGCTGGCAGCCATTCACCGTAATTGTTGAATGCTTTCTCGCCGGCGAAAACTTCGTACCAAGCGATTTTCTTCTCGCCGCCGTATGCTTTCTCTACAGCTGCGTCAAGCACGCGTTTGGACGCTTTCCAGATGTCGCGGCCTGTGCCGTCGCCTTCGATGAACGGAATGATTGGATTATTCGGCACTTGAAGGACGCCGTTGTCGATTGTGATTTTGTCGCCTTCAGTAGGCAGAGCGAATTTTTCGAGTTGCATGGTATAAATTCCTCCTAAAATGGTTGTGGGGTCAATAATATTGTTTATCGGTATACATGACTTGACGGGAGCCGAGCGTGCAGCTTAGATGACAGCCGCGCGTCAACACCCCGTCAGAGGCAAGTAGAACCTAGAAGCCTAATTGTATGTTTCGTTCGCTCTTCTTAACGCTGAGCGATCGGCGTTACCTTCTGATCGACTGGTCCTGTGTACTCGGCACGCGGACGGATCAGGCGGTTGTTTTCATATTGCTCCAGGATATGCGCGGTCCATCCCGATGCACGGCTGATCGCGAAGATCGGCGTGAACAGATCGCGGGGAATGCCAAGCGTTGTATACACGGAAGCGGAATAGAAATCGACATTCGGCTTCAGCCCTTTTTGGCCGGTTACCAGCTCTTCGATTTTGACGGACATTTCGTAAAGCTCCATGCTGCCAGTCAGCTTGCCAAGCTCGCGGGACATTTTTTGCAGGTGCTTCGCTCGCGGGTCGCCGTTTTTGTAAACGCGGTGGCCAAAGCCCATGATTTTGTCCTTGTTCGCAAGCTTCGCGTTGATGTAGGACTCCACGTTGGCAAACGAGCCGATTTCTTCGAGCATAACCATAACGGCTTCGTTCGCACCGCCGTGAAGAGGACCTTTCAACGCACCGATCGCAGATGTGATGCCGGAGTAAATATCCGACAGCGTTGCTACCGTGACGCGGGCTGCGAAGGTCGATGCGTTCAATTCGTGGTCGGCATGCAGCACGAGTGCTTGATCCAATGCTTTAACCGCAACTTGCTCAGGCTCTTGTCCTGTCAGCATGTACAAGAAATTGTAGGCGATGGAGACGCCGCTCTTCGGGGCGACCGGCTCTTTGCCTTCGCGGATTCGTGCAAACGCCGCAACCAGTGTCGGGATTTGCGCTTGAATTTTGATGGCCTTCGTAATGTTGGCCTCATGCGACATGTCATTCGCTTGCGCATCGTAGAGCGCAAGGCTGGAAACAGCCGTACGCAGCGCAGCCATCGAATTTGTATTCTTAGGGAAAAGCTTCAGCGCATCCAGTACCCCTGCAGGTACAGCAGCGTATTCGCCCAGTTTATTAAGCAATTCGTTCAGTTCGGATTGGTTCGGAAGCTTGCCGTACCAGAGCAGGTAGGCCACTTCTTCAAAAGAAGCGTTCTCTGCCAAATCGTCAATATCGATGCCGCGATACGTCAGAACGCCGTCGATGATGGAGCTGATCGAGGATGTCGTTGCGACAATACCTTCTAGACCTTTGGTTGCTGTCATGTTTCTCTCTCCTTTTGACACCTTTGTTTTTATAGCTTTATGGAGCAGCAGATAACAATAATTGGATTCGAGTTCCGTATCGTCGCTTTAATCATATCGGATTTCAATCCGGAAGTGAACAAAATAAGACATAAAAATGCTTTATCGGCACCATAAAGGTTTTTTCTGCTTTTGAAAACCGGCCGTTTCCGGGTTATCCTTCAAAGATTTTTCCCAATTTCCCGTCATAATACCCCTGAGAAACAATGCTTTGTTGCCAGGCCATTCAAATGGTAAAATGTGCGGTAGCATGTGAAATCTGCATTATTCCCGTAAGGAGGCTCACCCATGACGGAACAGCGCATCGGCATTATCGATATCGGCTCGAACTCCATCCGCCTCGTCGTGTACGAACGGACCGCCGCCGGCGCCAACCGCGTCATCGACGGCAGCAAACGGGCCGCCCGATTAAGCGAACATTTGGACGACGTTGGCGCCTTAAAAGACGAAACCATAAAAGAATTAGTTGAAATGATTAATCATTTCCGCCTTATCTGCGCGCATCACCGTGCAGGTCAGATCAGAGCCGTCGCTACGGCGGCTGTCCGCAATGCAGCTAACCGCACGTATGTGCTGCAGTGCATCGAATCGGAAACCGGCTTGCCGATCGAGCTCATCAGCGGCGAAGAAGAAGCCAGCTACGGATTTCTCGGCATGATCAACACGATGGCCGTCGAGAACGGCTTCCTCATCGATATCGGTGGCGGCAGCACCGAGGTGTCGTTATTTAAAAACCGCATGCTCGTCCAGTCGGTCTCCTTCCCGTTCGGCTGCGTCAGCCTCACCCGTCAGTTTGCCCGCGGCGGAATGCTGCCGGATCAGCATCTGAAAGAGCTGGAGCAGCATATCGCGGATGCCGTTCAGAAGGAACCGTGGCTCAAATGGTCACCCGGGCTGCCGCTCGTCGGCGTAGGCGGCACGATCCGCGCGATGGGCAAGATCCATCAATCGCTCGTCAAGTATCCGTTCGAAAGCACCCACAACTACCCTATTTCCGGAGAAACCGCGGACGAGCTGTTCGAACAGCTCCGGAAGCTGCCGGTCGAGAAGCGCAAAAACTTCCCGGGCCTTTCCAAGGACCGTGTCGACATCATTGTGCCCGGCATAGCCGTTCTTCGGGCCATCTACCGCGTACTCCATGCAACCCATTATATCATTTGCGGCGCCGGACTTCGAGACGGTCTGTTCTTCTCCACCCGTTTCCCCGATAAGCCAAGGCTGGATAACGTGGTCATGTACAGCGTCAACAATTTAGCCGCGCTCCATCCCGAGGCACCTATGCATCATACTTCGCAGGTCAATCGGGTCGTTCTTCAGCTGTCCGATCTGCTGCTGCCTAAGCTGCAGTCCAGAGACCGAGCCCTGCTCTTCATGGATATCGCCTCGACGCTTCACCGGATCGGTGCCAGCATCGATTATTACGACTACAAGAAGCACACGTTCTATCTCATGATCAATTCGCGTATCAACGGCCTGTCCCATCGTGAGCTGCTCATTTGTTCTGCGGTCGCTTCGTATAAAAGCAAAAACCGCAGCAAACAGGTCGTATCTGCCTTCAAGCCGCTGCTGAATGACGATGACATTGTCATGATCAGCAAGCTCGGTACGCTGCTTCAGCTGGCCATTGCCCTTGACCGCAGCGAAACGCAGGCCATCGGCAGGCTGGATGCCGAGCTAGCGGAAGGCAAGCTCCACCTGCGGGCCGCAAGAGCAGACGGCATGCTGGCGGTGGAGCGCAAGGAAGTCGACGCGCTGGCCAGTGATTTCAAGAAGCTTTGGGGATTCGAGCCGATCTTGCATTCACCGGATCATCATTAAGAAAGCCGCCGTCAACTCTTCCATTTCCGGATATTCGTCGCTTGAAATTGGCTTCGCAGCGGCTGCAGCTCATTGTGAACCGGTTCATAGTTTCCGCTGGACTGCAGCTCGCGCGCCTTCTCGTTATCGTTCAAGTTAAGCTTCAGCACATTCATGAGCGTTCCGCGCAGGCGCGCATCGAATACCGGACACATCAGCTCGATCCGACGGGTCAAATTCCGCGTCATCCAGTCCGCGCTGGACAGGTACACTTCCTCTTCTCCCCCGTTATGGAAATAAATAATCCGGGAATGTTCTAAGAAACGGTCCACGATGCTGATGACTCTAATATTCTCGCTTAAGCCCGGAACGCCCGGGCGCAAGCAGCAGACGCCGCGCACGATCAGCTCAATCCGAACGCCCGCCTTCGAAGCCTCGTACAGCTTGTCGATCATCTCCTGATTTGACAGGCTGTTCATTTTGGCGATGATATGCGCCGGCTTCCCTTCCGCAGCATGTGCTTTCTCCCGCTCAATCAACCCGAACAGCTTCTGTCTTAGGTCCGTCGGCGCAACGCCGAATGCTTTCCATTCGTAAGGAGACGAGTACCCTGTCACCTCGTTGAATAATGCCGACGCGTCGGCACCGATGACAGGATGCGACGTAAACAATCCGATGTCGGTATACAGCTTAGCCGTACTGTCGTTGTAATTGCCAGTGCCCACATGCACATACCGGCGCAGCATGCCCTGTTCCCGGCGAACCACAAGCGTAATTTTGGCATGGGTTTTAAGACCTACAAGCCCGTACACGACATGGCAGCCCGCCTTCTCGAGCTGGCGTGCCCAAGCAATGTTGCGCTCTTCGTCAAACCGCGCTTTCAGCTCTACGACGACCGTCACTTGTTTGCCTGCTTCCGCTGCCATGGCAAGCGCTTGAACGAGGGCCGATTGACCACTGACCCGATACAGCGTCATTTTGATTGCGAGCACATTAGGATCATTTGCTGCATCCATAACGAAATCAGTTACTGCCTCGAAGGATTCATAGGGATGATACAAGAGCACATCCTCCTGTCGGAGGACCGCGAACATGTCTTCTTCCCGCTCGAACTCAAGCGGATAGACAGGCTCGATACGCTCGTAGCGCAAATTTTCGTAACCGTCGAGAGAACCTGCGAAACGCATGAGGAAGCTGAGATCAAGGGGGCCGTCGATTTCGAACAAGTTCTCCCCCTGCTCCAGCTCTTCCTTCAGCATTTGCAACGAATAGGGGTGCATGCCCTTACCGTATTCAAGACGAACAGGAAGCCCCCAGCGCCGGCGGCGCAGCTCCTTCTCAATCTCCTCGAGCAAGTCCTCGGCGCCCTCTTCATTGAGCGTCAAGTCGGCATTTCGCGTTAAACGAAACGGATCCACCGATATCGTCGTATAGCCATTAAATAACGTATTGATATGCCGCTCGATCAGATCCTCAAGAAGCACGAACTCATGCTTCTTGCTATTGACCCGCCCCGGCACCGGAACGAACCGCTGCAGGATGGAAGGCACCTGCACGATGGCGAAGAACGGCTCTTCCTCTATCTCGTGCTGCTCGCCCCGTCCCAGAAGTACCGACAAATAAAGCTCTTTCGTATGCAGCAGCGGAAACGGCCGGCTCTGGTCGACCGCCATCGGGGTCAAAACTGAGAAAACAATCGTATGGAAATATTCATCAACCGCTTTAAGCTGCTGCGGATTCAATTCATCGATACTCCGGAAGCAAATCCCTTCCCGGGACAAGCCCCGCAATACTTCGCGGTAGGTCCGGTATTGGTCGGAGACCATTTGAACGGTTCGCTTCATCAGCCGCTTCCATAGACCAGCAGGCGTGTAGCCCGTAAAATCCTTCTTGGTGTAGCCCGCCTTCATCTGATCCTGAATGCCCGCAACGCGAACACTCATGAATTCATCCAGATTGCTGGACACGATGGCAAGAAACTTCGCGCGCTCCAGCAGCGGATTACCGGGATCCTGTGCTTCTTCCAGCACTCTGCGATTGAACTCGACCCAGCTCAAGTCGCGGTTTACGTATGGGGACAGTAATTTATTCATCGGTCTGGGATCCTCCTGATTGTCGTATATGCCAATTATGTAGGTATAATGTTTGTTTCATATTAAAGGTTTGTAAACACATCGTAAACGGCGTCGACTCAATACTTATTTTTTGGTAAAAGCCATACTCCCTATGCTACAATTATACAATAAGTATGAGGAGTAATCGGCCGCTTAGAACATGGAGGAGTGACTGTATGGATCGTGTCATTTGGAAACGAGTTTGGCGTGCCTTGCTCGTGCTCGCTCTGCTGGCAGCGTTCGTGCTGGCCGTCATTTTCGTTACCCCGCTCGTATACCCTTTTCTGCTCGGCTGGCTGCTGGCCTATGCGATTAATCCTATTGTCAATCTTCTTCACCATAAATTAAAAATCCCACGCTGGATTAGTGTATCTTTCAGTTTGCTTCTATTCGTCGCTGCGATGCTTACGATTGTATCCGCGCTCGTGACGCGCATCGTGGTGGAGATCATCACGCTGTCCAAATCGCTCACCAGCAATATCGATTGGTGGCGTGATCAGTTCGAACTGATCGTCGCGAAACCCGAAATTCAGGATCTCATCGTGAAGCTGACTTCCTTCTATCAGGATAATCCCAATTATCAGGAGACGATCAACTCTCGGATTTCTGATACCGCTGACTTGGTCACGACGACGAGTACCAATATTATAACCTATTTTCTCAACGGGATCGTCAGCATCATCACATCCTTGCCGAACGTTGCTACTATTTCGGTCGTCGTGCTGCTCGCTGCGTTCTTCATCGGTAAAGACTGGAACCTGCACCTGAGGCGATTGACGAATTGGTTCCCGACTCAAATCAGGCAGTCCGTCTCGGCCGTTTGGCTCGATCTTAAGAAAGCGCTGTTCGGTTATTTACGCGCGCAGTTCATCATGATTTCGATTACGGCTGTCGTCGTAACTGTCGGGCTTTTAATCATTGGTGTACATTATGCCGTGACGATCGGAATGCTGATCGGTCTGGTGGATTTGCTCCCTTATCTGGGAGTTGGCGCAGCCATGATCCCATGGATTCTATACACGTTCATCTACGGCAATGTCACGCTCGGCATCGAGCTCTCCATTCTGTACGGCGTCATTCTTGTCGCCCGCCAAACGCTGGAGCCTAAAGTGCTGGCAAGCAGCGTCGGCTTGGATCCGCTCCCTACGCTGATCGCCATGTTCGTAGGCTTGAAGCTGTTTGGCGTTCTAGGCCTCATTATCGGTCCGGTGTCGCTCGTCATTCTATCAGCCATTCAAAAGGCCAACGTCTTCAAGGATCTATACTGGTTCATTGTCCGAGGAACGAAGTGAACGGAAGGATATCGCATCATCTACATAACAAAGACCTGCTGATCGTCCACGGTCAGCAGGTCTTCGCTTTATCTTCTGCGCATTACAAACGATCCATTGCGCAGCTTCTTCTCCAGCCACCTCAGCATCACTACTCTGTAGAAGGGCCGTGTAATCGGCAAAAGGAGCGTAACGCCGACGATGTCGGAGAAGAATCCCGGCATAAGCAGGAGCAGCCCGCCTGCAAGAACGCAAATGCCGTTCAGCATGGCATGCCCTGGGGGTCTACCGCTTTGCAGCTGCGTTTGGACATCAATGTACGCTTTGCGTCCTTCCGACTTGGCCAGCTGAGCGCCAGCAAATCCCGTTAGCAAAATCAATCCGAATGTTGGCCATCCCCCAATGAGATGCCCCATCCGAATAATGCCCCACATTTCCACCGCCGGAATGATAATGATTGCCGCAACCAGCCATTTCAGCATTTAGAATCTCTCCTTCGGGACCGGCAACGCGCCTGTCGCTGCAGATTGTAACAGCTCATACAGCTCCGGAATGGCTTTGTCCAGCCTCGACGGCTTCCAATCCCGGTTGACCCACACATGCCGGGTACCTCCTTTAACAAGCAGCTTCCCTGGCGGCTCCGCACGCTGCCAGAACGTCGGGAAGACTTCTCCTTCTTCGATTAACCGAACCTCAGACCGGAATGACATCCGAATCGGAGAGAAATCTTCTATTGTTGTGCATACAAGCACGCAGTCATCGTAACGCGCAGGCGATACATACTTGCAGTCCAAATCAATAACCGGGAGCAGCATGCCTTGCTTCTCGATCGATGCATACGACATTCCCAGTGCCCGTACAATCTCTGTTCGGCCAATTTCAAACCAATTCACATAATTGCCGTAGAAGACGACGCCCATGCCATCGTTCTCCTGGTATCTCACCCGCAGCGGGTGCAAGTGCCACAGGGTCTTCGAGCCTGCTTCTTCCGTCATTGGTACATCCCCCTTATTTGAACGAAAAGCGACAGCGCCGCAGCGCCATCGCTTCTCTATACGTTGCTCCATGTCAGGAGTTACATCACTTTAGCTTGTCCGGAGTAAATGACGCCCACTTCTGCATAAACCGTTACTTCCGTGCCGTCCTGCAGCAGTTCAAGCGCATTCTGAACGCCAAGAATGACCGGAATGCCAAGGTTCAGCGCAACGATTGCCGCATGGCTTGTGATACCGCCCTGCTCCGTAATGACTGCCGCCGCTTTCTGAATGGCCGGCATATATTCGCGGTCTGTGGAATACGTCACGAGAATGGAGCCTTCCGTCGTTTTGGCAATCGCTTCTTGCGGCGAGCGTGCTACGACGACTTTGCCTGTCGCGCTTTGGCTGCCAATGCCTTGACCTTTAGCGATCATTTCGCCGAGCGTATGAATCTTGATCAGGTTCGTGGAGCCGGAACGGCCAACCGGGACACCAGCCGTAATAATGACCGTATCGCCGAGCTTCACAAGCCCGGAATTGATGCCGCCCTGAACGGCGATATCGAACATTTCATCCGTCGTCTCGGCTGGCGTGCCAAGCACCGGAATAACGCCCCAGATGAGAGCCAGACGGCGCATAACCTGCTCAACCGGCGTAACAGCGATAACCGGCGATTTAGGACGATATTTGGAAACCATCCGTGCGGTATAGCCGCTCTCCGTGGAAGTAATGATCGCACGCGTATTCAACTCAAGCGCCGAATTCGCAACGGCCTGGCTGATCGCTTCCGTGACTGTCGATTGCTGCGCGCTGGCTTGCTTCGTAAAAATCTCGCGGTAGTCCAGCGCGGATTCTGCGCGAACCGCGATGCGGGACATCGTTTGCACCGATTCTACCGGGTATTTACCCGCCGCAGTCTCGCCGGAGAGCATGATCGCATCCGTACCGTCGAAGATCGCGTTCGCAACGTCGCTTGCTTCTGCGCGTGTCGGGCGCGGGTTGCGCTGCATGGAATCCAGCATTTGCGTTGCCGTAATGACGGGCTTGCCCACGCGGTTACATTTTTGAATCATTTGCTTCTGAACGAGCGGTACTTCTTCTGCCGGGATTTCAACACCCAAGTCGCCCCGCGCAACCATGAGGCCGTCGGAAACTTCAAGAATTTCGTCGAGGTTATCTACACCCTGCTGGTTCTCGATCTTCGAAATAATTTGAATATGGCTGGCGTTATGTTTCTCCAGCAGTTCGCGAATTTCAAGCACGTCCGTTGCTTTACGAACGAACGAAGCAGCGATGAAGTCGACGCCTTGCTGGATACCGAATACGATATCGCCGGCGTCTTTCTCGGTAATGCCTGGAAGCGAAATATGCACGCCGGGAACGTTAACGCCTTTCTTGCTCTTAATGGGGCCGCTGTTGACGATACGGCATTTGATTTCCGTGCCGCTTACTTCTTCAACTGTCAGTCCGATCAGACCGTCATCAATGAGAATCGTAGAGCCCACTTGTACGTCTGCAGGCAGGTTGGAGTAAGTAACCGGAATGCGGTCGCGATCACCCAAAATTTCTTCCGTCGTCAGCGTGATCGTTTCGCCTTGGTTCAGCTCGATCGGCTCTTCTTTCAGCTTGCCGAGGCGGATCTCAGGACCTTTCGTATCCAGCAGGATTGCAACGGTTTTACCCAGCTCCCGACACGCTTGACGAATGTTCTTGATGCGGTTGCCGTGCTCTTCAAAATCACCGTGCGAGAAGTTAAGGCGAGCTACGTTCATGCCCGCGTTGATCAACTTCTTCGTGTTTTCCAGCGACTCGCTGGACGGTCCAATCGTACATACAATTTTAGTTTTGCGCATGAGTAATTTCCCAACCTCCGTGGTTACGTTCACATTTATAGTTATACTTGTGCAGATTCAGTTTCTTGAATCGGTTCGTTTACAGCCGGCTCAGGAGAGCGGTACGCGCCGACCTTGCGGAATTTATTGTAGCGGTCCACGACGAGCTCGTCTGCGGACATGCCGGACAATTCGTCCAGATGGCGCAGCAGCGCTTCCTTGATCAGCTCGGACTGCACCGCCAAATCACGGTGCGCGCCTCCCTGAGGCTCCTCGATGATTTCCTCAATAATACCGAAGCCGAGCAAATCGTTTGCCGTAATTTTCATCACTGCGGCTGCTTCGTCCGCGCGGCCTGCATCTTTCCACAGTATGGAAGCTGCACCGTTCGGAGAAATAGCCGAATATATCGCATTTTCCAGCATAAGAACGCGGTTGCCTACACCTAGTGCAAGTGCGCCGCCGCTGCCGCCTTCGCCAATGACCACACAAATAATGGGCACGCCGAGCAGTGCCATTTCGCGCAAATTACGCGCAATCGCCTCCGATTGACCGCGTTCCTCCGCCGTATTGCCGGGATATGCGCCCTTCGTATCAATAAACGTCACGATCGGACGACCAAACTTGTTTGCCTGCTGCATCAATCGAAGCGCCTTGCGGAATCCTTCCGGATGAGGGCTCCCGAAGAAACGGGCAATGTTATCCTTCGTGTCTTTCCCCCGCTGATGGCCGATAACCGTCACCGGTACACCATTTAACTTCGCCAAACCGCCTACGATCGCCAGATCGTCCGCGAACAGACGATCACCGTGAAGCTCGATGAAATCAGTAAAGATCGTCCCTATGTAATCCAGAGACGTAGGGCGGCCATGATGGCGCGCCAAATGCATTTTCTGTGCAGGCGTCAGCTCATTGTATAGATCTTCCTGCAGCTGTTTACAGCGTTCCTCCAAAAGGGAAATTTCATCGCTGAAATCGATGCCCGATTCTTGGCCGAACTTCTTCAATTCTTCGATCTTCTTTTGCAGCTCGTTCAGCGGCTTCTCAAACGGCAGCTCACCCGCCATTGATAATTTCCCCCTTTACCGAATGCATATCAAGCAATTTCGTGAGCATGGACTTCATCTCTTTGCGATGCACGACTTTATCCAGCTGGCCGTGCTGCAGGTTGAATTCTGCCGTTTGGAAATTGTCCGGCAGCTTCTGGCGAATCGTCTGCTCGATAACGACGCGGCCGGCAAAACCGACAAGCGCGCCGGGCTCGGCCAAATTGAAGTCGCCGAGCATTGCAAAGCTGGCGGATACGCCGCCTGTCGTTGGATCAGTCATAACGGAAATATAAAGCCCGCCGCCGCCTTGGAATCTTGCAAGGGCAGCGCTTGTTTTCGCCATCTGCATCAAGCTTAGAATACTCTCTTGCATCCGAGCGCCGCTTGAGGTCGAGAAAATAATAAGCGGCAGCTTCTTCTCATGGGCTTGTTCGATCGCGCGCGTAATTTTCTCGCCGACGACAGATCCCATGCTGCCCGCAAAGAAATCAAAGCTCATGAAAGCGGCAACGACCGGCAGGCCGCCGATCGTCCCCTCTCCCGTAATAACCGCATCTGTCAAGCCGGAGCTCTTCTTCTGCGCTTCCACTTTGCCGGCGTAACCTGGAAATCCAAGCGGATCTTCCGAGGAAAGCTCGGCGTCGAATTCCGTCAAACGGCCTTCATCGAGCGTAATCGCGATCCGTTCCCAGGCGCTGAGACGGAAATGATGTCCGCAGCTCGGGCAAACCTTGAGATTCTTTTCGACTTCTTTGCTAAATTGGATATTGCCGCACTTCGGGCATTTGGACATCAAGCCTTCCGGAATCTCCGGCTTCGTACGCGGCTGGCCCGAAGGAATCGTGGCATATTTTTTTTTATGGAATAAGTCCTTGAACACGAGTGACACCTCTTTGGGGGCGCATATAGTTGGGAACGCATTTCGTTTATTCGTTTCTTTTTTGCGCATGGGAACGCATACCGTTTATTCGTTACTTTATTTGCGCTTGGAAACGCAGTTGAATCAACGTTGCGAATGTAAAATGTTGTTTAACACTTCCTGCACTTCCTCCAGTTCGCCTGATGGGACCAATATTTCGTATTGCTGCTTCGAAACGTTTATCGGTCGAATCTTCACGAGAAACCCTTCTTGGGTTAGCCGGTTTTTAATGCTCTCCGCAATTTTTGCCGTAGGCGCGATATAGATAACCGTCCACATGAAGGAACCTCCTGAGCGTTGGTAAAAAAGATCATCTTATCGCATGGTTGACCATGGCCGCACTATAAACTCACGTTATCTGGGCATATGATGTCATAATGATACCATATCTTTAGATTCCCTCGCAACGCCGCACACCATGGCGCTCTACTGGAAGCATCCTATTCCTGGAATTCGCTAGCAATATCCGCCGCCTCATAGCGATTCGCTTTCGGATCCTGATGGGCAATCCGAGCAGATGCAGCCGCTGCCAGCCCAGCGACTAGATCATCGAGAAAGACATGAACATGCTTGCCCTTCTCGTTCAGCTTGCGAATAATGCCCGGCTTAACTTTATCGAGATAGCCGAAGCTGGTAAGTCCGATCATCCCGTATACGTTCGTGATCCCTAGCGCGAGCGTCTCATCCACGCCGTAAAGTGATTCATCCGCTTCCATAATGGACTGCAGCGGATCCGGGAGCAGCTTCTGCTCCGCGAGCTCATCCAGCGCAATGCCAGTAAATAGCACATACTGCACCTCGCGCTTGCTGAGCACATGCAGGACGCTCTCTTCACATTCTTGGTAAGTGAGGTCCGGATTATAGGGGCGTTGCAGCGAAAAAACGATATCCGCCACATCGCTTATCGAAACCCCGCGTCTATTCAGCCAATTCTCCATCTTCGACGACATTATTCATCCCCCCGCATCAGCTTGTACGAATCGGACGGTCCTCGCGGACAGCCATCTCCGGTAACCAGCCTCCCGCACAAGCGGCGAAAATACGAAACTGTCAGGATGAAACTTGCGCTTTCCATAGGAAGCCGCATAGGTTTCATCCGCTAGAAATAGAAGAAAAGCACGAATCAGCTCCATGCCTTCCCATACTTCTTGTTAGATTAGCTCCGTGTCTCCTAAATGTATGCGGAGGTTTCCAAACATGTGCATCCTGGCCGAACTGCAGGTCATTTTCATAAAAGGTTATTATTTGACGATCGCCGAGCCCCTGCCGAAGATCGCTTCAATCTGCAGCAGCAGCGGCTGCGAAGGCTTCACCCGGAAGGCTTCGCTCAGCACGACCGTCCGGCCTTCGCGTTCGTAGAACAGCACGGTTTCTAACGGACCCGTGCTCCCCGTCAGCAGTGCCTTCAGTTTCTCCAAGGCTGCGGAATCCTCGCGGCCTGCGGCGATCTTAACGTAGAGCCGCTGGATGCGCTTGGCCGGCGAAGCGGCAGGCTTCGCTGCCGCCATGGCACCCGGCGCGGCTTGGCCAGCGGCACGGCTCCGCTGCGCGGCGGACTGGCCGCTCGCTGCAGAGGCTCTGCCCGCGCGGCCCTCCGGCGGCGTGCTGGCCGCAGCGCCGGTAGGCTTCGGCGCACCACCGGCCGCCGAAGCCTCGGCCTTGCCGCCGCCAGCTGCGGGCGCTGCGCCACCGGCAGCCCTGCTCGCCGCAGCCGGCGGCGCAGACCTGCCGCCTCCGGCGCTGTCACGCGCGGCGCGCGTATGTGCCTGCCATAGCAGCCGCTGCACCTTCGCCGCCAAATCCTTCGGCACGGCGCCGCCCGTCATGCCGCCGCTGCCGAGGGCAATCACATCCTCGATCAGCAGCTTGTAATCTTCGTCCTGATGCTGCACGTTCACAAGCATAATGATCAGCTGCCCAGGCTCCAGCAGCTGTTCGTGCCGCTTCCAAATCGTTGGAAAAGCGACCGCTTCTACGCGCATGATCCGGTCCTCGATTTCGAGAAAAGCCATTGCCTGGCCTTTGCGCGTCGTAAAGGGCTTCTGCGAAACCACCATCGCCGCCGTGACGGCAAACGAGCCCTCAGGCACTTCCGCAAGATCAACAAGCCGGTCCAGCGCCAAGCCCTCGAGCTCAGCCTCGTAATCGTCCAGCGGGTGACCGGACAAATACATGCCGAGCAGCTCCCGCTCCAGCGCAAGCAGCTGGCCCGTTGTAAATGGACGGACCTCCGGCAGCTCCACGTCCCAGTTCTGCACCTCATCGAAACCGAACAGCTCGATCTGCAGCTCCTCCCGTTCCTTGCGCCATTTCAACGCCGCTTCCACCGTTTCGTCAAGCACGGCAATGAGCTGCGCCCGGTGCGCGCCGAGCGAATCGCAGGCGCCTGCTTGAATGAGCGATTCCAGCACCCGCTTGTTCACGACACGCAGATCGACGCGGCGGCACAAATCGAGCAGGCTCTCGAATGGACGAACCGCCCGTTCCTTGAGCAGCGAATCGATAGCCTGCGTGCCGACGTTCTTGATGGAAGCAAGTCCGAAGCGGACCGCGCCGTTTACCGGCGTGAACGTTACGCTGCTCTCGTTCACATCCGGAGCCAGCACCTCAATGCCCATGCGGCGGCATTCATCCACGTATTCGGCCGTCTTCCGCTGATTGCCCGTAACGGAAGCCAGCATGGACGCCATGAACGGCACGGGATGATTGGCCTTCAGCCAGGCCGTCTGAAAAGCCAGCACGCCGTAGGCAGCGGCATGCGCGCGCGGAAAGCCATAATCCGCGAACCGAACGATCATATCATAGACCGTATTGGCGTCCGCCTCTACATACCCCTGCGCCAAGCTGCCGCTGACGAAATGTGCGCGCTGTTCGTCCAGCACCTCGCGCTTCTTCTTCGATACCGCGCGGCGCAGCAGATCGGCCTCTCCGAGCGAGAAGCCCGCCATGGACGAAGCGATCTGCATGATTTGTTCCTGGTAGACGATAATCCCGTACGTATCCGCCAGAATCGGCTCAAGCGACGCATGCGGATACTCCACTTCAACGACGCCGTGCTTGCCCGCGATATACTTCGGAATGAATTCCATTGGACCTGGACGATACAGCGCGAGTACCGACACGATGTCCTCGAACTGCGTCGGCTTCAAATCTCGCAGCACGCGCCGAACGCCTGCGGACTCCAGCTGGAAGATCCCCGTCGTTTCGCCGCGCGTCAGCATCGCGTACGTCGCCGGATCATTATCTGGAATATATCGAAAATCTACCGTAATGCCGTATTGGCGCTTCACCCAGTCGAGCGCCCGCTCCAGAATGGACAGCGTTCGCAAGCCGAGAAAATCCATCTTCAGCAGGCCGACCGCTTCCAGATTCTCCATGGAATACTGCGTCAACGCCGTTCCTTCGCCGCCTGCCTGCAGCGGCACGTAATTCGTCAAAGGCTCGCCGGAAATGACTACGCCGGCCGCATGAGTCGAAGCGTGCCGCGGCATGCCTTCTACCTTCAGCGCCATGCGCAGCAGATCGGCCGTCTTCGGCTGCCGCTCCGACGCTTCGCGCAGATCGGAGCTGATCCGCAGCGCCTCCTCGAGCGAAATGCCAAGCTGGTTCGGGATGAGCTTCGCCGCGCGGTCCACCTCAGCGAACGGAACCGCCATGGCTCGGCCGACGTCGCGAACGGCGGCTTTCGCTGCCATCGTGCCGAACGTGATGATTTGGGCGACATGCTCATCGCCGTATTTCGCTGAGACATAGCTGATAACCTCGTCCCGGCGCTCATCGTTGAAGTCAATATCGATATCGGGCATCGTAATCCGCTCAGGGTTCAGAAACCGCTCGAACAGCAGCTTGTATTTGAGCGGATCGACGTCCGTAATGTTCAGCGTGTAGGCAACGAGGCTGCCTGCCGAGGAGCCCCGCCCCGGCCCCGTTCGAATGCCCTGCTCATGCGCAAACCGGATGAAATCCCATACGATCAGGAAATAATCGCTGAAGCCCATATTTTCGATGACGGACAGCTCGTAACGAAGACGGTCCACCGCGCGCTGCCGCACCGCTTCATCCGTCGTCCACGCCGGATCTCCGGCATAGCGGGATTCAAGGCCTTCCGTGCAGAGCGCCTCCAAATAGACCGATGAAGTCATGCCGGCCGGAATGGGATGGAACGACGGCAGCAGCGCGCGCCCGAACGTAAGCTCAAGCGCGCATTTGCCGGCGATTTCACCGCTGCGGCGCACGGCGTCCGGCGCTTGCCGGAACTGCAGCGCCATCTCCTCTGCGCTCTTCAAATACATCTGATCCGTCAGCATTTGGAGGCGGTCGTCGTCCTCCACCGTCTTACCCGTGCCGATGCAGATCAGCACGTCCTGCACCGCCGCGTCGGAAGGCTGCAAATAATGCACGTCATTCGTAGCGACAGTCGGAATGCCGGTTGCTTCCGCCAGCGCGAGCGTCGCCTGCAGCACTTTTTTCTGCTCCAGCATGCCGTGATCCTGAAGCTCCAAGTAGAAATCCTCGCCGAAGATCGATTCATAACGCCTTGCGGATCGAAGCGCCTCATCATGCCGGTCGTGCAGCAAATGCTGCGCAATCTCGCTGCCGAGGCAAGAGCTGAGACAGATCAGTCCTTCCGCATGCTGCCTAAGCACCTCGAAATCGATTCGCGGTTTATAGTGAAAGCCCTCTAAGTGGCCGATTGAGCTCAATTTCATTAAATTGCGATACCCCGTCTCGTTCTTCGCGAGCAGGATCAGGTGATAGATCGGATTATCCTTGCGCGCGCCCTTGTCGAAGCGCGAGCCTGTCGTCAAATAAACCTCGCAGCCGATAATCGGCTTGATTCCGCGCGCCAGGCAGGCTTTATAAAAGGGAACCGTGCCGTACATGACGCCGTGGTCCGTCAGAGCTAGCGCCTTCATGCCCTGCGATGCCGCAGCTTCCACCAAATCCTTAATTCGGGCAGCCCCGTCCAAGAGGCTGAATTCGCTATGAACGTGTAAATGGACAAACTCGTGTTCGCCGCTCATCGCTATTCCTTCTTTCTATCGTAACGCGCATCATTTCTATCATTTTATCATATTGCCGCCCTGCCCGCCCATAGAATGGATTATGGGGCGGACGAGCATGGGCTCGATTCCTCCCTAAACAAGCGAAGGGAGCAAGCAATCATGGAATCCTTCTTGTCTAAAGCAACCATCGATTTCTTCATTGCCTTCGGCGTCGTATTCGGCGGCTCCATGCTGGCCGGCATGGGGGCCGTCTTCGTGCTGACTGCGCCCGCAGCGGTTATGGTGGATACCGCATTGCGATTAAAAATATGGGCGCTCGTCGCGGCGGTCGGCGGTACGATCGATCCCATGCGAGCCATTGAGAGCAATATGATGGAAGGTCATTTATCGCTTGTCGTGGTGCAAATCGCCTATATTCTCTGCGCATTCCTCGGGGCGCATATGGGAACGGAGCTTATTCGCTGGCTGTGCAGAGGGGCGGTCTAGCCCATGCGCGTACCTCCTTTTGAGCGCTATGCCCGGTTCACGCAGGCCGTCGCCTTCTTGGTGCTTGGGAGCATTCTCGGCGCGATGGCCTACCATGCCGTCTTCTTCATGAATTTCGATGCGCTGCGCAACACCAATACAGAGCTGGAGGATAAATTGATTGATTACGAGGACCGGATCGAGAAGCTGAATCAGTTCAAGAACCAGCACACGGTCGTGAAGAGCATTTTGCCGATCATGCTGGATAAGAGCGAAAGCAGCAGCGTGAACATCCTGGACGAACAGACCAAACTGCTGCTGAAGACGCAGCTCAAGAAGGATCTCTCCGTGTTTCTCGGCACGAGCATTTATAAAATCAATTCAAACGCCGAGCTTGCCAGATTGCTGCTGGATCGTAAAATTTATACCGTTGAGGGCAATAAGGAGTATACCGTGGAAATTCATACGATGCTGGTTGTGGATAACGTGCTTCAGGTGTGGTTTGTTGCCACGCCCCATGTAAGGCAGACTAATTGACGGAGCCCCTTCCATTTCGCTTACAGCCCCGATTCGTGGTACAATAAGGCAAAATTTGAAGCTTGTCGCTTAAAGGAGCTGCACGTACGTCATGGTTAACGCTTTGCACTGGGCTATCGTCATTATCATTTGCTTCACTTCGCTGCTGTCGGTTTATTTCAGCTTCCAATCCCGCCGCACGTCGGACAACCGCAGACGCGGCATTCTGGGTGCGCGCATGAACATGAGCATGGGCGTCATGCTGATTTTCATCGCCTTGTTCATGATGCTCGCCTACACCGGATCCACGGTCAAAGTAATCATCGGCGCGCTCATTATCGTCATCGGCTTGTTCAACCTGTTCGCCGGTCTTCGCAACCACAGCATTTACCGCTCGATGAGAGGTTAATACGGATCAATCAGCTGCGCCGTAAGCAGCGCCTTGGCTGCCGTGCCGCCAGGGTCCTTCAGTTCGATTTCGAGCTTGGCGCTCTTGCGGCTCATTTCCAATAGGCTCGGCATAATGACAACCTCGCTCTCCAGCTGAATCGGGCGTACGAAATAGGTCGTCATGCTTTCGATGACATAATCCCGCTTCCCAAGCTCCCGGATCAATCCCCTGGCCGCCTGCGTCATCAAGGTGATGAGCACCCCTTCGGATATCGTGCCGAATGTCCCCGACATCTGCGGCGTTATCCTTCCTTCGTACAGAAAACTCTCGCCATACCCTGCATCCTTCTTCGCAAAGCCCGCGCTGATCAAATCGTCGAACGTCTCCCCGGATTCCTTCTGTTTGCCGGCATAACGCATTGCTTCCAGCGCTTCGCTTCGGCTGACCGCCGCAAGCAGCTTCCGGTTCTTATCGACGATGGGCAGCAAATCGATGCCTTCTGCGGCCATCGTATGCGCGGCGGATGCAATCGGAATATTAGGCGCTGCCGTAATCGGGCTTCGCGTCATCAGCTTATCGACAAGCTGCGAATCCGCGGCGCCTTCGGCGTCCTTCGCCGTCATCATGCCGACGACGCGCCCGCGCTCGTCCAGCACCGGGAACCGCGTCCCGCCTACCCTGGCGGCCAGCTGCACGTAATTGCCTTTCGTCTCGCCGAGCCGCATCGTCTCTACGGGCCGGCTGTAGGTGACGATATCCTCGACGAGCATGATTTTCTGCCGAATCAGGCGGTCGAACATCGCGCGGTTGATCATGGACGCGACGGTGTACGTATCATGCTTGGAGGAGATAATGGGCAGCCCGAGCTCGTCCGCCAAGTGTTTGATGTCCTCGCTGGTTCCGAATCCCCCGGTAATCAGAACGCCTGCTCCCTGCTCCAACGCGCAGCGGTGCGCGCCCTGCCTATTACCAACGATGAGCAGGCTCCCCGCATCGATATAACGGACCATCGCGTCCAGCTCCATCGCGCCGATAACGAACTTGTGCAGTGTCTTCTCAAGGCCAGCCGCCCCTCCGAACAGCTCGCCCTGCACGATGTCGACCACCTCGCCGAACGTCAGCCGGTCAAGCGATTCCCGGTTTCGCCGCTGAATCCGGACCGTGCCGATGCGCTCCTTCGTGCTGACAAGACCGGTCGACTCCGCTTCCTTGATCGCTTTGTATGCCGTGCCTTCGCTCACTTCCAGCTCCTCCGCCATGGTGCGGACGGACAGCTTCGTCCCGATCTCGAGCTGCTGAATGTACGCCATCAGACGCTCGTGTTTCGTTTGCGCTTCAAGTCCTTTTCCTTCGGATGCCATGGCGGTTCCCCCCTTGTCCTCATTCGCATGCTTGCCTCATTCTTGTTCTATTCTAGCAGAAAGCCGCCCTCCAAGCATGCTTTCTTAGCGCGCCCAACTTAAGCAGGAAAGCGTTTTTTTCATCAAAAGGGGCTCTGTCCGCTAATCACCAAGGGATAGATGTCCTCATATGATGAACTAATTCGTGTGAAATTCCTATGGACCCCTAGCCAACACGTCATCATCCTCCAGTTTGGAAGGAGATCCGTCGATGCTGAAATCGAAAGTCGCCGTTCAAGTGATCAGCCCGGGCATCCTGCCGGATGATGCTATCATGCTCGGTGACGCTTACTTGAGACAATGGAAGATCCCGCAAGGCCAGCCGGTGACGCTTAAATTCGGGGCGCTGCGCCAATACGTGAAGGTCGTTCCGGTTGAACGGTTTGACGGCATGCGCATCGGACAGAGCTTAGCCAGAAAAATGGGACTTCTCGCAAGCACAAGTCTTCGGATTCGTTACCGGTCCGAATCGGCCACCCTGTCGCTCGGACCGCTGATTGGCGTGCTGATCAGCCGGGATGATCCCGAACAGCGCGACCGCCCGTTCGGCTCGATTACGATGTTTTGCAAAGAGCTCGTGGACGCCTGCGCAGCGCAAGGCGCGCATGTCTACTTCTTCACGCCCGAGCATCTGAAGGGCAATCACAATGTTATCGAAGGCTGGGTATACGCGGAAGGCTGGCGTAAAATTCCCGTTCCCTCCCCGGATGTCGTCAACAATCGGCTGACTTCGCGTAAACTGGAGAATCGCCCGAATGTGCAGCAGTACATCCACGAAGTGAAGGTACAGTATAAAAGCGCCGTCTTCAACGAGAAGTTTCTCGATAAAGCGGAAGTGTTCGAAGCACTGGCGAAGGACCCTTCGCTGGTGAGGTATTTGCCGGAGTCGCATGTGCTGCGGAGCTTCCCGATGCTGAAGAATATGTGCAATAAATACCACACGGTCTTCCTGAAGCCCGTCCGCGGAAGTCTTGGCAAAGGCATCATCCGGATCACGCGGCATGACAGCGATTCCTATTCCGCGCAGTACGCGACTGTCGGCGGCACGCGAAGGCAGCATTTCAGCAGCATGCTGAAGCTGTACGGCGCGATTTCCGGCAAGATGAAAACCGTTCGCTACCAAATTCAGCAAGGGCTGCAGCTCATCGACATTGTTGGCCGGCCCGTCGACTTCAGGGCGCTGGTGCAGAAGAACGAAACCGGCAAATGGGTCTTGACCTCCATCGTCGCGCGTACGGCCGGCAGCCACCATTTCGTCTCCAACTTAGCTCGCGGCGGGACGCTCAGCACTGTTCGCGAAGCCGTAGGCAAGTCGAATCTCACCGGCGCGAACAGCCATGACGCCCCAGGTAAGCTGCAGCGCGCCGCGCTCGACATCGCTCAAGGCATCGATACGTTTATTCCCGCTCATTTTGGCGAGCTGGGCATTGATTTGGCGCTGGATACGCATGGCCGCGTCTGGTTATTAGAAGTAAATTCCAAACCGTCCAAGAACGATAATACACCGTTACAAGATGGCAAAATCCGACCGTCCGTCCGCAACATGATTCGCTATGCTCGGCATTTAGCCGAATTTTAACGCTAAAGGAGAAAACGGTGATGGCTGAACACGCACAATCCGGTATCCTCGGCATTATGATCAGCGAACGGCCGGCGAATCATGAAGACGGAAGCAGCCAGCTCCCCCTCCTCATGCCGGAAGATGAGTTTTGCCGCCGATTATCCGCTTACGGAGAGACGATCGGCTTATTCGTGTATTTGTTTTGCGCCTCCCGCATCGCCACCGCCTCTGAACGCGCATTGAGCGGATACCGGCTGGAGGACGGTGAATGGCGGCTTGGCAGCTATCCCCTCCCGGATCTTGTCTACGACCGCTGTCTGCCTGTATCCGCCGAACAGTCTCGGCACGTCGGCGAAGCGCTGCAGCGGCTCAAGCAGCGCAAGCGATATCTGCTGCTGAACGGCTCGCTTCCCGGCAAGCTGCATGTGTACAGAGCGCTTCGTAACGAATCGTCGCTCCACAGGTGGCTGCCCGCGACTTGGCTGTACGAAGGTCCCGATCAGCTCTCGAAGCTGCTGCGGCAGCACCCCGAAGGATTGTTTCTGAAGCCCTCCGCCGGCATGCACGGTAAGGGAGCGCTTCGCTTGCTGAAAACCGGCGACGGCTGGCAGATCGACGGCAGAGACCGGCGCAATCAGAAGCTGTCGTATCGCGCTCCGGATTGGGCCGCACTCTGCCGGTGGCTGCGCACCTTCACATCCGATGCGCCTTATATCGTGCAGCCTTGCCTGAAGCTGATTGACGACGAGGGGAGATCCTTCGACGTGCGGGCGCTCATTCAGAAGAACCGGCGCGGACTATGGACGTATACCGGCGCAGCTGTCCGCCGCGGCGAGCCAGGCAGTATTACGGCCAATTTGCACGGCGGCGGCACCGCCATCCCAGCCATGGAAGCACTGGAAGCACGTTTCGGCGAAGCAGCCGCGGAGAAGCTGCTGGAACGGATTCGCCTCATCAGCGAGCGTTCCGCTATTTGTTTAGAGCATCATTTCGGCCGGTTGGCTGAACTCGGCATTGATTTCGGCATTGAACCCCGCGGCCGGATCTGGCTGCTGGAAGCAAACGCGAAGCCCGGTCGTCAGTCGTTCCGCTGCAACGAGCAGCTAGCGCATACAGCCGCTGCCCGCCCGCTCGATTATGCGCTGCTGCTGGCGTTGCGCGGGCAGCCGATTTTCCCATTCAACCGAATTCAAAGGAGATACATCCAGGAGGTTCATCCATGAGTTTGACATCTTGTCATGTACACTTCTCACCCTCAAGTGAACGCATCGTCCATCTGTCGGGCTCACTCCTTCGTTCCCTTAAGCTGTCCGGCAAGAAGACGCTGCAGCTGAAATTTGGTCAAGAAACGATCACCGCCGCCGTGAAGCCCATCGATCGGCAGGGCCATCACCTCTACCTCTCCGCTGGCATTCGCCAATCCATTCGGATTCCGAAAGCAGGCAGCATTTCGTTTGTGCAAGGATCGGATAACGAAGTCCAGCTCGGACCGCTCATCGGCATTCTAACGGACGGCAGCAGCAAGACCGACTCGCCCTTCGGTTCCCGTTCCGGCTATATCCGCCAGCTCATCCGCATGGGGGAGCGCAAAGCCTACATGTTCGCCTTTACGCCCCGGGATGTGAACTGGACGAAAGAGACGATCAACGGTTATTTCATCAATAGCGCAGGCAGCTGGTATCGCAAGGTCGTCCCGCTTCCCGATGTCGTCTACAATCGCCTGCCGAGCCGCTACGCGGAGACAACGTCTTCGATTATCGGCATGCGGGAGCGGTTCATCCGTAAGGGCGTTCCGTTCTTCAACTGGAGCTTCTTCAACAAATCCGATGTTTACAAACTGCTGGATCAAGACATCGAGGCGCTGGAGCATCTACCGGAATCCGTCAACAATCCGCGGCCGGAGAAAATCAAGGAAATGCTGGAGAAGCATCAATTCATCTATTACAAGCCGACGGCCGGCAGCCTCGGCATCGGCATCTATCGCCTGACGTACCATCCAAAACGCGGTTATTTCGCCAGATACCGACGCGGGAACACAAACGTATTGCTGCGCTTCACGAATTTCAACAGCCTAATGCGCATGCTGGAGACGCGCCACGGCAACGGTTTGGGGCGCTATGTCAGCCAGCAGGGCGTACGCTTGATCGAAATCGATGGATGTCCCATCGACTTCCGCTTTCATATGCACAAGAACGGAAGCAATCAATGGGTGCCGGTCGGCATCGGTGCAAAGAAAGCGGGACGCGGCAGCGTAACGACGCATATCAAGAACGGCGGTTCGCTGCTGACGCCAGAACAGGCGCTCAGCCGGACCTTCGGCGACAAAGCGGATGAGATGCTCGCCAAAGCAAAGGCCGTCTCGATCAAGCTCTCGCAGGCGATCGAACGAAACTTTCCGCATACGCTTGGCGAGCTTGGCCTTGATATCGGCATAGATAAAGACGGGGAAGTCTGGATGTTCGAGGCTAATGCTAAACCAGGCCGCTCCATCTTCAGCCATCCTTCGCTGCGGGCGCAGGGACGCGATTCCATGACGCATATTCTGGAGCACTGCCTGTATCTGAGTAAGTTCAAGGAGCAGGGAGGCGACGACTGATGGCGCTCGTCATTCATGAGGACACAGCGGCCGATGCCGCTCAGATCGGGGGCAAACAGCCGGTTCTGGCCATTCTTACGGTCGATGACGATACCCAGCTGTTCCGCGGCAACCGCAGCAATTTTGCCGATATCATCTCCACGGGCAGGGAAAGCGGCTTTATTGTCTATGTCTTAACGGTCAAAAAGCTGAAGCTTAACCGCAAGACGCTGGACGGCTTCACCTTCGAGGCCGCCTCGGAAAATTGGGTGCAGCGGAAATTCCCGTTCCCCGATCTCATCTACAACCGCATTCCGCTTCGCGAGGATGAGCTGCAGCCGGAAGTCAGGCGCAAAATCGCCGCGTGCATGAAGCATCCCGGCGTGCAGATCTTCAATCCGAAGTTCTTTAATAAATGGAGTTTATTCAAGTGGCTCCGCCAGTCCAAGACGACGAAGCCCTATATTCCGGAAACGCGTCGAATGCTTACGGTGAGCGGTCTCGGCAAAATGATGCTGCAGCATAAATTTCTCTACCTCAAGCCGGTGAGCGGCAAAGCCGGCAAAGGAATCATGACGATTCAGCTCCAGCCCGAGAAGCCGCTCCCTTACCGGCTCAAGATTCAAGGCAACAAAGGCAGTACGACGTACAACTGCGGCTCGATCGGCAAGCTCTGGACCCGGATCAAGAAGGAAAGCAGCGGCGAGCGTTACATTGCACAGCAGGGCATTCAGCTGGCCGCCTTGAACGAACGGTCCTTCGACCTGCGGACGCTCGTGCAGAAGAACAGGCGCGGCCAGTGGGATATTTCCGGCATCGGCGCACGGCTGGCAGGTTCGATGAGCATTACGACCCATGTACCGCGCGGTGGAAGCGTTGAAGATCCCGAGAAACTGCTTGTCAGCGTATTTGGCCAAGACGAAGCTAATAAACTGCTTAATAAGACCCGAACGACCGCACTTATCATCGCACGGCAAATCGAACGCGGCTCCGGGCGCAGCCTGGCTGAAATGTCGCTGGATCTCGGCATCGATCAAGATGGAAACATCTGGTTTTTCGAAGCAAACGCCAAGCCGATGAAGTTCGACGAGCCGGATATTCGCCAGCGCTCGCTGGAGCGGATATTTCAATACAGCAGCTATTTGATAAAGATGAAGGGTCATTAGCGAGGAGTGAATGTCCATGCAGGTAAAGCTGCTGTCGCCGTCTGATTGGACGGCTGCCAAAGATAAAATCACCCGGTTTCTGTACCGATATGGTGACAGCCGCCTTACCCATGCGGGACTGGTCGCGCTGCGGGAGCTGCCCCCTGCCAAGCTGGCCGGCGGCAGCCGCTCCGGCGATGCCTCCGCAGCCGTCGCCGTTGCGATTCAAGGCGGCAAGCTTGCCGCAGTCGCATTCGGGGATGAAGGCGGCGAACGCGCCTGCTTCGTCGTCGTCTCACCGGACTTCCGCGGCCAAGGCTTCGGCAGCATCCTGCTTAAAGCGCTGCATAAGCGCATGGGCAAGCTGACCTGTTCCGTCGCTTCCGACAATACTTCCAGCATGAACATGTGCTTCCGAGCGGGCATGAAAGCCGTCAGTCTGCATACCGGCCCTACCGGCAAGCCGACCCTTCGATTCGAAAGTTAGAGCTTACGATGCGAGTTTTGCTAATCTTGCCGGAATTTCCGGCTGCGAGATATATTCGCAAAACTTTTGGAGCATATGCTTACGATGCGAGTTTTGCTAATCTTGCCGGAATTTCCGGCTGCGAGATATATTCGCAAAACTTTTAGGAGGAGACACTATGGGACAGCCGGTTCTCGGCATCCTAACCCTGTATCTCAATGATAACGGTCTGTTGGAGGAGAAACCGATTTATGCGAGCATGACAGCCGCAGGAAAAAATCTCGGTTTGGAGGTCTTCGTCTTCACCCCGGCGGACGTGAATTATTCGCTAAATCGCATTCATGCCCATATGTACGATCTTGCTTCGAAAACCTGGAGCCGCAAATGGCGTTCCTTCCCGCATATGATCTACGATCGCTGCCGGATTCAGCGCAGTCACCGTTTTGTTCAGCTGAGTCATTTTCGCAAGAAATACGGCCATTTGACCTTCTTGAACCGAGTGCTGCGCAATAAATGGACGGTCTACAACACGATGCGCAAGGAGGAGAAGTTCCGCGCCCATCTGCCTTTGACGCGCATGTACGAGGGACAGGGCGACTTGACAGCGCTCATCCGCAAATTCCCACTCGTGTACTTGAAACCGATCAACGGCACAGGCGGGAGAGGCATTCTCCGCATCGAGAAGGAACAAAGCGGCACCTACCTTATTCAAGGTCGCGATCAGTCGAGGCGCATCGTCAAGCCGCAGCGCGTGGCGATCGCAGGTATTCACGGCCGGCTGGCCAAATGGAATTTGAAAGGCAATCGGTACTTGGTGCAGCAGGGCATTCAGCTGAAGCTGCCGAACGGACGCGTGCACGATTATCGGATGCTCGTTCAGAAGAACGGCAGCGGCGAATGGGAAGTGACTGGCTGTGCTGGCCGTATCGGGGCAAACGGCAGCATTACGTCGAATTTGCATGGCGGCGGCCAGGCGATTAAGATGAAAGCCCTGATGGAAGAGTGGATTAGAAACGAGGACGCGACCCAGTCCGTCAAACAAAAGGCGGAAGAGCTCGGCGTTGAAATCGCAGCCTTTCTGGAACGTTCTTACGGCCGGCTCTGCGAGCTGGCGCTGGATCTAGCGATCGATCGCAAAGGGAATATATGGCTGCTGGAGGTTAATCCGAAGCCATCGCGAGAGGTCTTCATTCAAGCTGGTGAGCGGGAAACGTACAGGCGCGCCATTGTGAAGCCGCTGGAATATGCGGTATGGCTGTATGAACAGAAGTCCAAACGGAGAGAGAAGGCGAAGGCAGCCACAGTAGAACGGCAGACGATGGATAACTGGGTGATTCCCGACATGTGAACGACTACATGCCGGGATTTCTTCTATTACGCGTGTTTACGCGCGCTGCGGAAGCTCCTGCAGCTCGCGGAAATCCGAGATGAGCGCATCAGCGCCATTCAGCTCTTCCTTGCGCCCATAGACGGCGTAAGCGCAGCCGACCACCTGAAGGCCGTTCTTCTTGCCTGCTTCCACATCGGAAGACCGATCTCCGATCATCCAAGCCGAAGTTATGCCGTGGTCCTTGAGCAGGCGCTCCACAAGGTGAACCTTGGACAACGTACCGTACTCCCCTGCGCTGTACAAGCCTTCGAACAGCGGCGCGATACCGCGGTACCTGGCGACTTCTTTCACGTAGCTTTCCAATCCATTGCTTGCCACGAAGAGCTTGAACCCCTCGGTCTTAAGCGCTTGGAGCGTTTCCGCAACATGCGGATACAGTGTTCCTTCGCCGTTCTCTAAGCCTTCCAGTTCATATTGAAGCATGAGCTCGTCCGCCCGTTTGCGAGCCGCCTCTGAGGCGTCCGGCATGACCTTGCGCCAAATATCCTCAAGCACCATGCCTAAACAGGCCAGCAGCTTTTCCACCGGCGGCGTCGGCTCGACATACAGACCCTCTTGCTTCAACGTTTCGAAAATCCGTGCATGCACGCCGATCAACAGCGTATCCGTCTCGAACAATGTGCCGTCCATATCGAAAATCATGGCCTCCGGCCGCGGCAATGTGCCTTTGCTGCTCATGCTGCAAACCCCTTTTCTACACGTAATGCCCTTAATCATACTGGAAAAGAAGTCTGACACGCAACATAAGGCGCTACCATTTGCCGGGATCGATATCGCCGGGCTTCAAGCCCGCCCAGACGTTCTGAATCTCCGCAAGCTCCGGATGCTCGAAGACGAGGAACGCCGACGGCAGGTAACGTCCTTCGCTGCTCTTGGTCGACGGTTTATTCAGCACTTGGCCGTCTTTCACGAGCACTGTCGACGAGCCGCCGTCCAAATTCGCCGCGATGACCGCGCCATGCTCCAGCATGATTTGCTGCACGTCATATAAGTTCGCTCCGATGCTGTGTCCCGGCTGCCTTCCGTCGATGACGACAAACAAAATAGCGCCGTCCTCCCGCTGTCCCATCGCCGTTCGCGGAGCAATCCCCCAACCGTCCGCAGCATCCTTGATCAGTCCTTTGCCGTTGACGATGATCCGCGGCTGAAACGTGACCGCTTCCTTCACGCCGAGCGCCTTCAACTCATCCAGCGAATAGCGGCCGGCGACCATTTTGCCGTTGTCGTCCAGGCCCACCACCTGCGTCGATTTTGACTTGCCAAGGTCATCGTAGAACAATTCCCCCCCGGACATGACGATGCCAATGGGTTGAAACCCGTTGCCCTGCCAATTGGGGTCGGCAAAACCGCCGCCGTTCACGCCGGCAATGGCGCCTGTACGCTCCGCCATGCTGAGCACCCGTTCGCCCCGCCCCTTCTTCTCCGGCACGCCGATGCGGATTTTGGTCGGATCATTGACGGTCATGACATACCCGCTGTAGCCGTGCCCGGAAATCTCCTCGATCTCGACAAGTGGTTTCTTCTCGGTAAGCGCGGTCTCGGCTTCATGGTTCGTTCCTGCAGCCGGGGCTTGTGCGGGAACCGAGTCCGGATGAATCTCGTGCGTATCGCGCTCTTCACCCATTTCGTTGAACTGCTGCTGATAAGCTTGCACGCGCGTCTCCATCGCATGCTGGCCGATAATATATTTAGCCCAGCTTCTATGCTGTGTCGTTATGAGCGTGTCCGCCATCAAATAGCGGAGATTCGTTCCTGAAGGCGTCAAGAACAGCCAGACTGTTCCGACCCCGCCGAGCAGCAGCGTGACGGTAATCAACCCCGTAAAGAAACGCATCATGCGCCTTTTTTTGCCCGGACGCTCCGGACCGATTCCTTGCTTCACTTGGGAGCGAATCGTAACCCCCGCGATATCCGTAGTCACCTTTGATGGCATACTTCACCTTCGCCTTCCTTTCCTCATGAAAAGCCGAATACCTAGTAAACGCGAGGTGTTTCCCGAAAGTTTCACTCTCTCCCATAATCCGACAAAACTAGTGCGGGTTCGGCAGTTACTGACTGCCATGACAGCCATGCGGCTGCTATGCAAGCGCAAAAATAAGCGTAAAAAAGCCGGTGCCGCTGAATCCGGCTGCCGGCTTGGCATGCATCAACTTACTCCATTAATAGACCTTCTTCGTGTCGCGGTCCGCTTTCACCATTTCAACAGCTTCCTTGAAGCGCATGGCATGGACAATTTCCCGCTCACGGAGAAATTTAAGACCGTCCTGCAAATCCACGTCATCCGTCATATCGATAATCCATTGATACGTCGTGCGGGCTTTCTCCTCCGCTGCGATATCCTCGTAGAGATCCGCCAGCGGATCTCCCTTCGTCGCAATGTAGGCCGCTGTCCACGGCACACCCGCGGCATTCTGATAGAACATGCCGTTATCATGATTCACGAAGTTCGGCCCAAGTCCCGCTTCCTCTAACTGCCTTGGCGTAGCATCCTTCGTCAGCTTGTAAATCATCGTGGCGATCATCTCGAGATGCGCGAACTCTTCGGTTCCGATGTCCGTCAGCAGACCGATCACTTTGTCCGGAATGCTGTAGCGCTGATTTAAGTATCGTAACGCGGCCGATAGCTCGCCGTCGGCACCGCCGTACTGCTCCACCAGGTAGCGCGCTACCCTTGGATCGCATTTGCTCACCCGCACGGGATATTGCAATTTTTTCTCATAAATCCACATTTGGCCTACCGCCTCCCCGTCAGTCGTTTATACCTGCCACGGCCAAGGGGTTTCGACCCACTGCCACGGGTATTTGGAATAACTGTGTCCAAATTGAAGAAGCGGCCCGTACTGCATCTCAAACTGATGCGCGCACTGCTTACGCTGCTGGGCAAGCTGGTTGAACTGCTGCAGTGCCTGCAGATCATTCGGATGCGTATCCAAATAAAGGGTTAATTCCACCAGGGCAAAATCCAGCTGTTGCAGCTCCAGCAATTGACGGTAATACTGTTCATCCAGCTTCTTATTCATTTTGCTCCGGCCCCCTCATGTTACATCTCGACTCATAGGGTCCGTACAGCGCCGGCCACAGCGTTCCGAGCTTCAGCGCATCGGCCAGTGGAAATTGGGGCAAATTCATCGGTTGATAGGGGATAAATTGATTCGGCGGCACATAATAAGTTTTCACGTACTTAGGCGGGCATGGGTCAAACGGACCTACAAAAGGATACCAATCACGCGTCGGCTTGGTAACGTTCAACGGTCTTCCCCCTCCTGGTTAAGAATGGTTACACACAACTCCCTCCTATACCTATGAATTCCCTTGCGGAATTTTGCTTGGACCAAGAAGAAATAAATATGATTTCCCGGGGAATAGAACGGAGCTTGTATGCCGTATCCCACACAAAAGGCCTGCGTCGATCGACGCAGGCCTTTCGTTTAAACCTCTTGCTCCATGACTGCTTCTTCCTCATCTTCCTGCTTCGCTTTGTAAATAAATACACGCAGCACACGAAGACGTTCGCTCTCTGCCACTTCAAACACGTAGCCTTCGATTTCGACTTTCTTGCCTTTAACCGGATTGCCCTCCAGCTTCGTAAAAAGCCAGCCGCCGATCGTATCGACGTCATCATCTTCAATGTCGAGGTTGAACATGTCATTGATTTCTTCAATCAGCATGCGGCCCTCCACAGACGTAACGTCCCCTTTGACGATAATTTCCGGCTGATCGTTATCGAATTCATCATGGATCTCACCAACGATCTCCTCAAGAATCAGCTCTGTCGTCAGCATCCCTGCCGTTCCGCCGTATTCATCCACGACAATGGCAAGCTGTGAGTGCTTACGCTGCATCATCTTCAGGACATGGCTGATTTCCATCGATTCCGGCACGTTCAGAATCGGACGGAGAAACTTGATTATGGAATGATCCTCATCCGGATCTGCCGTCAGCAGGTCCGTAATATGTACGAAACCGATTAGTTGGTCTTTATCATCTACACAGACCGGATAACGCGTATGTTTGGAAGCGTAAACGATTTTCATGTTTTCTTCATACGTTAGATTGGCGTACAAACAGTCCATATCCGTTCGCGGCAGCATGACTTCTCTTGCAAGGCGGTCGGAGAATTCAAAGATGTTATCGAACAGCTTCAGCTCGTCTTTATCGATAATACCGCTCTTGGCGCTCTGATCCATCAGAATTCGAATTTCTTCCTCCGTATGCGCGGAATCATGCTCACTGGCCGGCTCGACGCCGAATATGCGAAGCAATCGGTTTGCCGAACCGTTGAGGAGCCAGATCGCCGGGAAAAAAATCCGGTAGAAATAAAGCAGCGGCATGGACAGCCATAAGGAAGTGCCTTCTGATTTCTGTATCGCAAGCGATTTCGGAGCAAGTTCCCCAAGCACGATATGCAGAAACGTTATGACCAGAAAGCCGATGGCTACGGAAATGGTCTCCACGAATGGGCCGTCTCCGATGCCGAACTGATGGAAAATCGGTTCCACGATCAATTCCGATATGGCCGGCTCCCCCACCCAGCCTAAGCCCAGCGAAGCTAACGTAATTCCAAACTGAGTTGCAGATAAATAAGCATCCAGCCGATCATTCACTTTAATGGCGTATTTCGCTCGCTTATGGCCTTCGTTGGCAAGCTGCGTCAAGCGAGATTGCCTTACTTTAACAAGCGAGAATTCTGCGGCGACGAACACGCCGTTTAGCAGCACGAGGATAAGGACTAAACAAAGATTCCAAAAAATGCGACCAGCTTCGAATTCATGCAAAAGGTTATTCCGCTCCTCCCGGCGGCATGGTACGCCGCTTATCACTTACAGGATTGCCTTGCGCTTACTGAAATCCGCATCTTGATAATACATATCCTTCACCAGCAGATTAGGTCCGCAGCACCCCGCGGCTGGACAGTGGCAGTCTACGCTGCGCGCAAGCGGATGCTTGAGCCAGCTGTCGAACAGTTCATCCAGTCGGTTATCCCGGATATTGCCGAAAGCCGGCACATCGGAAAAATCGGTAACGAATACATCGCCTGTGAATACATTCACATTGAGCCGGTTGCGTCCGTCCGGATCGTTGCGCACGGTTACGAGCGGCTCGTTCGCAAGCCGCGCCAATAAATGGCGGTCTTCTTCATTGGTGTTACAGCTGTAGAAAGGGAGCGTACCGAACAGCATCCATATGGACGGATCGCGGTGATCCAGTAAATCGGTTACCGCGCTGCGCATATCCGCAATCGTTATCGCCGGTAAGTCAGCTGCGAACGCACTTGGATACATCGGGTGAACTTCGTGACGCCTGCATCCCATCTCAACAATCAGCTGGTGAATTTCCGGCATTTTGCGATGCGTGCGATAGTTGATCATGGACTCCGCGGATACGAACAAACCGCCTGCGCTCAGCCTCCTGGCATTATCCAGCATCCGCTCGTACATGCGTGCAGCCGTTTCCATGGGAACGGGGTGTCCGCTCTTAGCGAAGCCGATGTCATGAAAGTCATTGGCATTGCTGTAGTTAAACGAGATATGCATAACGTCCAGATAAGGCGCTATCTCCTCGTAACGGGTGTAATCCAGCGTAATATTGGAATTTATTTGCGAAGATATCCCCCGGCTGCGGGCATACTTCAGCAGCGGAATCATATACGATTTGACCGTACGGGCGGAGAAAGTTGGTTCTCCTCCGGTGATGCTGATGGTCTTTAAATGCTCCACCTCATCCAGCTTGCGCAGCAGCAAATCCAGCGGAAGCTTCTCCGGCTCGAGCATCACCAGCGTATCTCCGACAGCGCAGTGCTCACAGCGCATATTGCATAAATTGGACAGCGTCATCTCTACACTTGTCAATCGATGACGGCCATGTTCACGTAAGGAATGAATGGGATCCCACGGGTCCGTGGATGGTGAAAATAATAACGGTAATGCTTTTTGCATGGTCTTCAACACCTGACTTTTCATAATTACCCGGCACTCCAGAACGGTTTTCTCTTATTGTAATGTTCAAGGACGCTTGATGCAAACCACCTGCGTAAACCGTAAAAAGGAGCCTGTTCGGCTCCTGGAATCTAGGTATAGTTACGGTATGTGTAAATATAGGAGCTTATGATCCTGAAGCCTCTGGAAATGACGATTCCTCGTTAACACTGATGATCATGGCGGTTAACTGCGTAGACAGATCGATTTCATACGGCACCTTGAGATCTTCGCCGTATTCATTCGTCAGCACCCGTACAACCGGACGATGCGGGCAGGAAGAATTGATATCAACCACGACGCCGCTGACGCCGGATTGCAGCTTCACGGTAATCCCGAGCGGATAAATGGCGACTTTATCGCGGAACAGCTGCAGCATCCGCTGCTCATACTGCGTGCCGGTCCCTGTGTAGAGCGACTCTACGGCTTCGTGGGGCAGCATTGGATTACGGTAAATGCGCGTAGTCGTCATTGCATCGTAAGAATCCACAAGCCCGATCCATTTGGCATACTCATGAATTTCATCGCCCTTAATGCCGCGCGGATAGCCGCTTCCATCCAGCCTCTCATGATGCTGGTAAGCGCAGTGCGCAGCCAGAAGCGGAATATTCGGCTCGTCCTTGAGCAAATAGTAGCCGCGTTCAGCGTGACGTTTCATCTCTTCGTATTCTTCACGCGTTAAAGAATCCGATTTTTTAAGAATATTGGAACTGATTTGAGTTTTCCCGATATCATGCAGCACAGCGCCTAGGCCTAAAGTCATTAGTTCATCTCGAGAATAGCCGTTAGCAATTCCGAGCACGGTCGTATACACCGATACATTCAGGGAATGTGAGAACAAGTAGTCATCTACGATCCCCATGTTCATCAGCATAACCATCGCGTCCTTCTGATCCGTTAGATCATCGATGACCATACTCATGATTTGTCGAAATGATTTGCCGATATAAGGATACGTTACGCCAGTCTTCCTTTTCGGCTTGTCCATTAAGCTTCGGAAATTCGAACGGATCTCCACGAGCGCGCGATGCCGAGTCTCTTCGCTTATCAAGTCTGGGACTTTTAGATCAGCCGTTCTGGGGTCCTGAATATAAACGTAATGAATACCGCATTCATAGAGCCGGTTAATGAGCTTTGTATTTAATTCGACATCCTCCGCTAGCAGGACAAGGCCTTCTTCGGAATATATTTTTTTCGCCAACCTCATACCTGTCTGGCACATTTGTACCGGCAATAATCGCATTCAATCGACCCCTGCCTTGCTTCTATTTTCCTAGATGAATTTGGATATCGTAATCCTCGTAATGTTAATGTAAGGGATTTAAGGAAAAAGAGCAATAATAGATTCGGCAAATATCGACAAAATGGTTAATTTTTCTTATCTCATTACGAAAATCCAGAACAACGCGGCCAGCGCGAACCGATAAATGGCAAAATGGGTTAATTTTACTTTTTGGATGAACCGGAGGAACAGCACGATTACGAGCCATGCCACGACGAAGGAAACGACGAAGCCTACGATGAAAAACATCAAGTTGTCGCCCGTAATATATTTATAGTTATCCAGCATTTCATAACCGGAAGCCACGCACATAATCGGTATAGCCATTAGAAACGAGAAGTCCGCTGCTGCCTTGTAGCTTGTCCCTGTCAGCATCCCGCCCGCAATCGTAGATCCAGAGCGAGAGAATCCAGGCCATAGCGATAAACATTGAAGGAGACCAATCGCGAAGGCTTGCCGGTAAGAAATATCGTCCATCGTCTCGGATACCGTACGAATGCGGCCGGATTTGGAGAGTCGTTCTGCAACAATCATATAAATACCGCCGACGACAAGAGAGAACAAGACGGGTGTCTGGTTAAAGCCCTCTCCCTTAATGATGTCCTTGAGCACGTAAGCTAAGAGCATGGCGGGCACAATGCCAAGCGCCACATGGATCAGGTTAAGCTTCTTCTTTCTCGCAGACGAACGGCTGCCAGGCGCAATAGTGCCGAGCGACTGTGTTTGGCGCGATAGGCCGAATAAATCCGCAATACGCTGACGGTAAATAAGGGCCATCGCCAAAATGGCGCCGAGCTGAATAATAATTTCGAACGTTACGATCGCTTGATCATCCGAAGCGATGCCAAGCAGTTTGTTGGTCAATATCATATGCCCTGACGAAGAGACAGGCAAAAACTCCGTCAGTCCTTCCACAATGCCTAAAATAATCGCGTGAATGATGTCTCCCATTTGAACCTCCTAAAAATAGCAGCGCTGCTTCTATGGTCACGATGTCGACGCGGATTCCCCTTTCATAAAGGGTCAATCCATGCGCAGCCACCGTTTTCTGCGGCTGTCTTGAATGGCTTCGCTGTTACGCAGCTCGCGTTCCAGCACATCTCGAATAAACTCTGGTAAAAAATAGGAGATTTCTGTTCCATCTTTGATTTTCTCATACCCGACACCAAACGTAAACATGTCGATCGTCCCAACTGTGTAGCTTCTGCTGTCCTGCAGCGGCAGGCCGTTTACCGTAACAGCAGTAATCTGCTCATTCGGCTTCCGGTTCGGATCATACTGAATGTCCAGGCCATCCACAGCCAGCGTGCCAAGCACAAGACCGCGAAAGCCGAAGCCGCGAATCGGCTTATCGATATAATCACGCTGCAGCGCTTGTTCTAGGCTCCGGCGGATCACTGCGCCGGTCAGCTTCATCCGGCATGGATTGATCGGCGACGGGCACAGGGCATGAAGATCACCTGCCGTAACCGCACCTTCTCCAAGGCCGTCGAGAAGCTGCCCCGTATTGACGATGCCAATCTCTGCCCCTGTCCAACGCCGAAGACCGGCGGCAAGCAGGTTGCTAAGCGGCGACTCCTGCTCCGGTCTGGCGGGCAATGGCGCATCCAGCACGGTAATCACCCGGCTAAGCCGGCTCCTGCCTGATTCCAGGAAGCTTCCGATAATTGCTGCCGCTTCCTCGTCTTCGCGCAATTCAGCCGTCGGTATGCATACCGCCTGAAAGGAAGGCCGGTTCGTTTGGGCATCCAGCCGAATCTCCACGCGACCTATGTATTCACCGAATTTGCCGGTTGCGCAGATGCAGGTTCCGCCGATCATTTCAGGCTCTTCAAGCAGATGATGCGTGTGACCGCCCAAGATCAGATCGATGCCTGGTATTTCCTGCGCCATCCGCCGATCTAGCGGCAAGCCCAGATGCGACATGATAACGACGATGTCTGCTTCTGAACGGATGAGATCTACCTGCTCCGCAACCGCTTTAAGCGGATCACCTGCTTCCCATCCCAGCAGCCTGTAAAATTCAGCAAAGGCTGCCGTCACGCCAATGATACCTATGCGGAGCCCTGCTTTTTCAATCATCGCGTACGGCCGCATCCAAGTTGGCCGCTGACCATCCGACATTTGAACGATGTTCGCGCAAACCGTTTGAAACTGGGCATGCTCACGGAACCCTGCATCCAGCTGCTCCGGCGTAAACGTCAATCCTTCGTTATTGCCGAGCGTTACGGCATCGTAACCTGCAGCATTCATTAATGCAATATTGACCAAGCCGTCACTCGCTTCGGTTTCTACTCGCATGCGATCCATGTGATCGCCGATATCCAAGGTCAGCACGCGGCTCTTTCCATACATGCGTCTGGTGTCTTCCATGTAAGCCGCCATCTTGGCCGTCTGCTCCAGTCTGCTGTGAATATCATTGCTGTGCAGCAGCACAATGTCCGGTACGTCGTTTGTTGTTTCTATCATGCTTGCCTCCCGGTTGCAAGGGATTAACGCCTCAGCCGCATATCGTCAGGTGAGAAGGTTTGCTTAAAGCCATAGGAAACCTCGCCCCTCCGTCCCTCCTCCAGCAAGAAACGGAACACGACAACGCTCTTTACATTTAAGCATTCGCTCGATCCGTTAGGGACATACAGACGAATAGGTCCGCCTTTTGGAAGCGGACCCCCGTCCATTGCGAACTGGATCGCCGCATGCTCGAGCTGTTCCCAAGGTATGAGCGCTTCGAAAGCGTCCGCCGCCTCCACCTTCAAATGCGTGGGCATCGGTTGATTGCCGTCAATGCCAAGCTGTATGCGCCAATTGGCAAACCAATCGCCAAAGTCGAACGCTTCCCCAGCACCGCCTTCAATTCGATCGGACAATGGAAAGAAGCGGCCAGCCAATCGCGCCATGTCCGCGGGTGCATACATAATCGGCTGAAATCCGATATACGCAATGGAAACTGTATCAGAACGCTGCGCCATATCTCAATCCCTCACTATTCCCATGTGTTTCAGGCTATAAAGCTTGCTACCCGCCAATCTGAGACATCCTCCTGGCAGTCGGCTCGTGAGATTGATCTTCGTTCGCCAGTTTGGCAGCCATCTCGTGGTTAAGCGGTTTGATATCCATGGCACGCATGAAAATCTCATGCATGCTGTCTGGATTGCCGAGAGCAGGCTTCACGCTCAGCTCATCGACCCAATAAAGGCAGGGCTTGATGCTTCCGTCCGCCGTCAAACGGAGCCGGTTGCACCTCTGGCAAAAATGATCGCTGATCGGATGAATAAGTCCGAAAGAGCCAATACCACCTTTGATCCGGTAATCTTCCGATGGACCATTACCAAGCACGTCGCTTAACGGTTCCACCTCAAGCTTGTTCTCCGCCGCGATTTCCAGCACGCGCGTCAAAGGTAAATAATGATTGCGCCAATTGTCGTCGGCATGGCCAATTGGCATGTATTCAATAAAACGAACATGAAGCGGCTGCTTGGCCGCCATGTCCAGAAACGCCGCTATTTCGTCCTCGTTGACGCCTTTAAGCAGAACACAGTTCAGCTTAATTGGAGCAAATCCGACTTTCGCTGCAGCCTCAATGCCTTGAAGAACGCGTTTCAAATCTCCTCTTCTGGCTATGAAACGAAACCGGGATGCATCGAGCGTATCCAGGCTGATATTGACGCGGTTCAATCCAGCCGCACGAAGTGCCTCCGCTTGATCGGCAAGCAGCACGCCGTTCGTCGTGAGCGAAATATCTCTAATGCCCGGAATGGCGGCAAGCCGGCGAATAAGCCCGTCTAAGCCGGGCCTTACCAGCGGTTCCCCTCCGGTTAAGCGAAGCTTCGATATGCCAAGGCCTGCGCCAACGCGCACGACTTCCTCGATTTGATCATAGGTGAGCAAATTCTCAGACGGCTCAAATTGCACGCCTTCCTCCGGCATGCAATAAAGGCAACGCAGATTGCAGCGGTCAGTAACGGAAATGCGCAAATAATCATGAACGCGTCCGAAGCGATCCGTTAACGCTGTCATAGCCCGCACTCCCTTTCAATTCTTTCTGTCTCTCCCTTAGCATAACATTTTTGCATTCATTATGGTATGCTAAAGGGAACATCAACATTACGATATGAGAGGTTTACGGACATGATTGTGAAGTGGAACATTCAGCTGTTTGCAGGTTTGGCGGAGCGGTTCGGTCAGCCTATTATCAGCATTGAACTATCGATAGAAGAGCTTACCGCGCAGCAATTAAAACAAGAGCTGACAGCGATCTACCCGTTTCATGCAGCGTTGATCGACGCTGCTTTCGTGGCCTGCAATCAAGCGTATGCGCCGAGTGCCCAACTGCTGCGCGCAAGCGATGAGCTGGCGCTTCTTCCGCCTGTCTCCGGCGGAGAGGACGCTTCTTCTCCTGCGGAGCAACCGCATTCGATGCCAAAAATACGCTATCATATTACCGAAGAAGCACTGTCAGTAGATACCGTTACCGCGCAAGTTATCGTACCCAATAGCGGTGCGGCGCTCACGTTTACGGGAACCACGAGAGAGTGGACCCAGGGCCAGCGTACGGTACGGCTGGAATACGAAGCCTATGTGCCCATGGCTGTCAAAACGTTAGAGCAAATTGGCGGCGAAATCGCTGAGCGGTGGCCCGGCGCCGAGAGTGCCATCTGGCACCGAATCGGGGTCGTCGATATTGCCGAAATCAGTGTCGTTATCGCGGTGTCGGCTCCGCATCGCGATGCCTGCTACGAAGCCAGCCGCTACGCGATCGAACGCTTGAAGCAGATTGTTCCGATTTGGAAGCGTGAAATTTGGGAGGACGGGTCTGAGTGGAAAGGCCATCAGCAAGGGCCTTGGAATCCCGTTGCAGCGCAATAAACCAAATTGCTTTAACACTTTAACCCGCAGATGCCGATAGGATAGATAGGACCCCCAGCAGCTACTCTTATTGCCATTTTTACATTTTATTGCTACCATAGACATATTGCTGCCTATATTATTTAGTCATTCAGAGGTGAATTATGCGGATACATGTGACGGAGCTTAAAGAGGGAGATAAATTAAGCAACGATACGTTCAATTCCTATGGGCTGCATGTACTATCCAAAGGTACTGACCTTCAAGCAAGAGAGATTTCTAAACTGTTTCAGCATCAAATCGAGTACGTCGACATTGATGCTAGAGAACTGAGCGATATAACGATTCGGACGATTGAATCCGGTCTGAATCCCAAATGGCTTCCGACCGTCGAGCCGATCTACCAGGAAGCCGTGAACGGCTACGAGCAGCTGTTTCTCGAAGCACTCCAAAGCGGTAAAATCGTCGAAGAAGACGTCGCTCAAGCCTTCGAGCCTTTAGTTGATAATTTCAAAATGGAACGCGACGTCGTCTCCATGCTCCTGCTCCTAAACACCAAAGACGATTACACCTATCAGCATTCCGTTCAAGTGGGCATGCTGTCTTATTACCTAGCCTCGTGGCTCGATTATCCCGAGGAAGAAGCTGTCAAAATCGGACAAGCCGGGTTTCTGCATGATATCGGCAAATGTAAAATCCACGATGATATCCTGAATAAACCTTCGAAGCTGTCCGATGAAGAATTCGAGATCATCAAGAACCATACGAAATTCGGGCATCAGATTATAACCGATTCGTTCGGCGAATCGTTAGCGGCCATCGTGGCGCTGCAGCATCATGAACGTATGGACGGCTCCGGCTACCCCAATCGGTTGACTGGCGAAGAGATGCATCCCGTATCGAAGATTATTTCCGTCGCCGACGTATACAGCGCAATGATTTCCTCCAGGGTTTATCAGAAAAAACGTGATTTGCTGTTCGTATTGAAGGAATTATATCGAATGAGCTTCACCGAGCTTGACCCTACGACGACGCATACGTTCATCAAACATATGATTCCGAATTTTATCGGCAAGCAAGTCGAACTTGAGAGCGGCGAAACCGGAACGATTATCATGACGCATCCGTCTGAGTTCTTCCGGCCGCTTATTCGCATTAACGAACAATTTATTGATTTAACGATCGACCGAAGCTTGGAAGTTAAGCATGTGTTCATGTAACTGAACCATCTTCCATCCAAAAAACTCCGAAACCTCGCTTTGAATCAAAGCCGGTTCCGGAGTTTTTTGATTACATCTATGTCTTGCTTCTAGTCCTGCATGAGTTAGCCGATCGAACCTTCCATCTCAAACTTGATGAGACGATTCATTTCGACTGCATACTCCATCGGCAGCTCTTTCGTGAACGGCTCAATGAAGCCCATTACGATCATTTGCGTCGCTTCCGCTTCCGTCAGGCCGCGGCTCATGAGGTAGAACAGTTGGTCCTCGGACACTTTGGATACTGTCGCTTCATGCTCGAGCGTGATGTTGTCGTTCATGATTTCATTGTATGGAATCGTGTCGGACGTCGACTGATTATCCAGGATGAGCGTATCGCATTTAATATTCGCTTTGGAGCCCTCGGAATTACGGCCGAAGGATGCCAAGCCGCGGTAAGTTACTTTACCGCCGTGCTTGCTGATCGATTTGGAAACGATCGTCGACGTTGTGTCTGGTGCAAGATGGGTCATCTTGGCGCCTGCATCCTGATGCTGGCCTTTGCCCGCAACGGCGATGGAAAGCACCATGCCTTTAGCGCCGCGGCCACGCAGCACGACAGCCGGATATTTCATCGTCAGCTTGGAGCCGATGTTGCCGTCGACCCACTCCATCGTCGCGTTCTCGTCTGCAACCGCACGTTTCGTAACGAGGTTGTAGATGTTCGGCGCCCAGTTCTGGATCGTCGTATAGCGGCAGCGTGCATTCTTGAGCACAAGGATTTCTACGACCGCGCTGTGAAGCGAGTTCGTGCTGTAGATCGGAGCGGTACAGCCTTCAACATAATGCACGAAGCTGTCTTCGTCGGCAACGATCAGCGTACGCTCGAATTGTCCCATGTTTTCGGAGTTGATCCGGAAATAGGCCTGCAGTGGAATTTCGCATTTCACGCCTTTTGGAACATAGATGAAGCTGCCGCCGGACCATACCGCGCTGTTCAATGCCGCGAATTTGTTATCGGTCGGAGGAATGATCGTACCGAAGTATTGCTTGAAGAGCTCTGGATATTCGCGAAGCGCCGTATCCGTATCCGTGAAGATAACGCCCTGTTTCTCCAGGTCTTCCTGCATGCTATGGTAAACGACCTCGGACTCGTACTGCGCGGATACGCCGGCTAGGAACTTCTGCTCCGCTTCCGGAATACCGAGCTTATCGAACGTTTCCTTAATTTCCGTAGGAACCTCTTCCCACGTCTTGCCTTGCTTCTCGGACGGGCGGACGTAGTACTGGATATCGTCGAAATCCAAATCGTCCATGTTGCCGCCCCATTTTGGCATCGGCATTTTGTTAAACTGCTCCAGTGCTTTCAAACGGAACTCCAGCATCCATTCCGGCTCGCCTTTAATTTCCGAAATCGTGCGTACAACTTCCGGCGTCAGACCTTTTCCGGATTGGAATATTGCTTTATGCTCGTCGCGAAAGCCATACTTATATTCTTCTAAGTCAGGCATATGTTTAGCCATCGTAAAAGCCTCCTACCATTAGCGCCGAGGCGCTTTATTGTTGCTGCTGATGCTCGATCCCTTTGCGAAGCGCATTCCACGACAGGGTCGCGCACTTGATCCGTGCAGGGAATTTCGTTACGCCCGAAAGTGCCTCGATATCTTCAAGCTCTTCGAACTCCGATTCTTCACCCTTAATGAACGACGAAAACTTCTCGGCAAGCGCAAGCGCTTCTTCCGTTGTTTTGCCCTTGACCGCCTCCGTCATCATGGAAGCAGACGACATGCTGATCGAGCAGCCTTCGCCCGTGAACTTCGCTTGCTTGACGATGCCGTCCTCCACTTGAAGCTGAAGCGTAATTCGGTCACCGCAAGTCGGGTTGTTCAGGTTGACGGTCAAAGAATCTTCATCCAGAGAGCCGCGGTTGCGCGGATTCTTGTAGTGATCCATGATCACTCTGCGGTATAAATCATCCAATTCCATAACCGAAGAACTCCTTTGTCTGCTGGAGGCCGTCGATCAGACGATCAACGTCCTCTTCGGTATTGTATAGATAAAAGCTTGCTCTAGCTGTGGAAGAAACATTCAAGTACCGCATAAGCGGCTGACAGCAGTGATGTCCGGCACGAACGGCAATGCCCTTCGTATCCAGTACGGTAGCCACGTCATGGGGATGAACGTCGTTCAGGTTGAACGTCACGAGTCCGACCCGGTTCTGAACCGGGCCGAAGATCGAAATGCCTTCAACCGTGCTGAGCCGGTCATACGCATAAGCGGCGAGCTTGTGCTCATGCTTCTCGATTTCATCGAGACCGATCTCGTTCAAGAAATCGATGGCTGCGCCGAGACCGACTGCGCCGGCGATGATTGGCGTGCCGCCCTCGAACTTCCAAGGCAGCTCCTTCCACGTGGAATCGTAAAGATCCACATGGTCTATCATTTCGCCGCCGTATTCGATGGGCTCCATCGCTTCCAGCAACCCCTTCTTGCCGTACAGGGCGCCGATGCCAGTCGGAGCGCACATCTTGTGGCCCGAGAACGCGTAGAAATCGCAGTCCAAATCCCGCACGTCGACCTTCATGTGCGGCGTGCTCTGCGCGCCGTCCACGACCATCTTGGCACCGTGCTTGTGCGCGATCACCGTAATTTCCTTGATCGGATTAACGACGCCGAGCACGTTCGATACATGCATGATCGAGACGATTTTCGTCCGGTCCGTAATTGTAGCCTCGACATCCTCCAGTTTGATGGAGCCGTCCTTCTGCAAAGGAATATATTTAAGCGTTGCACCTGTCGCTTTCGCAACTTGCTGCCAAGGAATGAGATTCGAGTGATGCTCCATTTGCGTAATCACGATCTCGTCGCCTTCGCCACAGTTCGCTCTCCCATAGCTGGAGGCTACCAGATTAAGCGCCGTCGTGGTTCCCCGCGTAAAAATGATCTCCTGCGTACTGGCTGCGTTTAGAAACTTCGCCGTTTTCTCGCGGGCGCCTTCATAAGCATCCGTCGCGCGCGAGCCGAGGGTATGAACGCCCCGGTGAACGTTCGCATTATCATGTTCGTAATACCGAGAGACGGCATCAATGACGGAACGCGGCTTCTGGGAAGTCGCCGCGCTGTCCAGATAGACGAGCGGATGTCCGTTTATCGTTTGATGCAGGATCGGAAATTGCTCTCTGATCGCTTGCACATTCATCCTTCCAGCTTCCTTTCCAGCAGACGCTGGAGCTGATCTCTGACCGCCTCGACCGGAATTTCCGAAACGACTGGCGCCAAGAAACCGTGAATAATCAAACGCTCCGCATCCTTTTTCGAAATACCGCGGGACATGAGGTAATAGACTTGCTCCGGATTTACTTGTCCAACGCTGGCCGCGTGTCCGGCTTTAACGTCGTCCTCGTCGATCAGAAGAATCGGGTTCGCGTCGCCGCGCGCCTTCGGACTGAGCATCAGCACCTTCTCGGTCTGCTGGCCGTTCGACTTTGTCGCACCTTTCTCGATCTTCGTGATGCCGTTGATGATCGCGGTCGCTTGATCCTTCATGACCGCGCGCGTCACCATGTCGCTCTCCGTGTTGCGTCCGAAATGCACGGCGCCGGTCGTCAAGCTCATTTGCTGCGACTTGGAACCGATACTGATTACTTTCGCGTCGGAAGTCGAGCCCTTGCCTTTCAGCAGCGACTGCGTATCCGACAGCGTGTGTCCGTCATGCAGGTCACCGATGACCCACTCGACGCGACCGTCATTCTCGATAACGGCACGGCGGATCGTCAGGTCGATGACGTTGTCATTCATATGATGAACCGTTGCGTAGCGAACATGCGCGCCAGGCTTTACGATAACTTCGACGATCGATGCCTTTGTGATCGGCTGTGCAGCCTCACCATAAATACTTACCACATTATCGACATAAGTGACTCGGCTGTGATTGTCGGCTACGAGCAGCACGCGCGGCGCGAAAGTCGCCTCCGTGTCGTCGCTGTACAAGAGTGCTTGGAGCGGAAGCTCCACTTCCACGTTCTTCGGAACGTAGAGGAAAACTCCGCCGTTCCATAGCGCCGATTGAAGCGCGGTCAGTTTGTTCTCGTCCTGCGGCACCGCTTGGAATAGATACTGCTGTACGAGGTCGCTATGTTCGCGCGCAGCCGTTTCCAAATCGGTGAAAATCACGCCCTTCGCCGCTAATTCAGGGGAAAGCTGGCGAAGCACGTTTGCGGAATTGCGCTGTACGACGAGCCCAGCGGGCGATTGACCTGTCAGCTCGCGCAGCGTTTCCGGCAGCTCTTCGGCAGACGCGATTGCAGTCTGCGGTTTATGTTGACCGACAGCAGTCAAATTCCAACGGCTGATGCGGATTTTTTCCGGGGTTGGCCATTCCAGCGTTTCCGCCAGCTCGGCGCCCTTCGTTCTTACTCCTTCAAGCCAAGCCGGCTCGCCTTTGCTCTGAGACAATGCAGAAACGGATTGGCGGTTCACCGGAGTTGATAATTGTGTACTCATTTCAATTGCTCCTCCTCCGATTAAACCTGTCCGACCGTTTCGTCCACGATGCCGAGCTCGTCTTTAACCCAATCATAACCTTCGTTTTCCAAACGCTCTGCAAGCTCAGGTCCGCCCGATTTAACGATGCGGCCTTGCATCATAACGTGAACGAAGTCCGGCTTGATATAGTTCAGCAGGCGCTGATAGTGCGTAATGATCAGGAAGCCGCGCTCTTCGGAACGCATGGCGTTGACGCCGTTTGCGACGATTTTGAGCGCATCGATGTCAAGACCGGAATCGATTTCGTCAAGTACGACGATTTTCGGATCGAGCAGCATCATCTGGAGAATTTCGTTCCGTTTCTTCTCGCCGCCGGAGAAGCCTTCGTTCAAGTAGCGGTGCGCGAATTCCGGGTTCATCTCAAGCTCCTTCATCTTACCTTCCATTTGGCGGATGAATTTGATAAGCGAGATTTCCTTACCTTCTTCGCGGCGCGCGTTGATCGCACTGCGAAGGAAGTCGGAATTCGTTACGCCCGAAATTTCGCTCGGATATTGCATGGCAAGGAACAGTCCGGCACGAGCGCGCTCGTCAACGCCCATCTCTAGCAGCGCATCTCCGTTCAGAACAACTTCGCCGTCTGTTACTTCATATTTGGGATGACCCATGAGCGCCGAAGCAAGCGTACTTTTACCCGTTCCGTTCGGTCCCATGATGGCATGAACTTCTCCGCCCTTGATCTCGAGGTTAATGCCCTTTAAAATCTCTTTGCCTTCAATGGCAGCCTTCAAGCCATCGATTTTAAAATGTGTTGCCATGGTAAATGCTCCCTCCAAATTTACATTGTTCCTTTATAGAAACAATTCCTCTTTTATAATCAATCTAAATTGATTCTCATTGATTCTCAATTATATATTAGTATATGTTTCGGCATAAATCAATCAACCTTAGTCCCCATGCGGAAGAAGTGATGACTATTTGCCTATTGCGCGGCGAATCGCTTCTGCTCTGCGGGTAAATTCTTCGTCGCTTAATACGGGTTCCACGGAAATATCGGATGGGAACTCCTCAAGATTCACCCATGATTTACATCCCGTATATGCATCCCGCATCGGGAGCTGAACCGGCTCTGCCAGCTTGCTTACGCGCAGCAGCAGCAAATGCAGCGGCTTGGACCGCTTCCATCTCAATCTCTCCTCCGTAAACGAGTCCGTCCAGATATGATGCTCGGCCAGCAAATCCACCGTTTGCTGATCATGAATTTCAATATCTTCGACGGCTTCTGCGAAAGCTCCAATCTCCACGACAGCCGATTCCGGCTTCCATGTCTCCATGATTTCCCTTAAATCGCCTCTATAGTCTTCCTTCAGCAGCTCAAGCCTTTGATGTTCAAAAGCAGGAAGCAAGAAGAAGCGCGGCGATTGAAGCTGGAAATCCCTTGTTTCCTCTGCGATCCCGCCTTTGCGCAGAATCATGATTTGCTTGCCTTCCGTAAGCGCCTTAACCGCTACGGCCCATTCTTTCAGCGCAATTTTCCCTTTCGTAATGTTCTCGGCGCTCATCGTTTTCCCCCTCGCTCCTCTTCGATTAGAATTATTATAACAAACGAGGTATTCCAACGCGAAATAAAATTCGCTATACTATATATATTTGGGGTTCCATCGAACGCATAGAGGAGCCTGTCAATGACTAACTACAATTCGGAGGTGGACAACTTCATGTCTGCTTATCATCCTTTAGATGAAGCTGAAGCTATCAAAATCGCCCGTTCCCTGAAAGGCATATTCCCACCGGGCGCTGAACTTGTCAGCCGGGAAATCGGCGACGGCAATTTGAATTTGGTCTTCCATATCTCGGACCCCGCTTCGGGCCGCAGCATTATTATGAAGCAGGCTCTCCCTTACGCGAAAGTTGTCGGCGAGTCCTGGCCGCTGACGCTTGACCGTGCACGCATCGAAAGCGAGGCGCTGCTGCTCGAAGGCGAGCTGGCACCGGGGCTTGTCCCCGCCGTCTACCTCTATGATGAAGAGCTTGCGCTCACCATTATGGAAGATTTGAGCGATCATGTCATTATGCGCCAAGGATTGATGAACAACGGACGTTATCCGCTTTTTGCCGGACATATCTCCACGTTCCTCGCCCAAACCTTGTTCTACACAAGCGATCTGGGGCACAATCAGCAGGAGAAGAAACTGCGTGCACGCAGCTTCACGAATCCGGAGCTGTGCAAAATAACGGAGGATCTGATCTTCGATCATCCCTACATGGATGCCGATACGAACAATTTCGACCCCGCAATCCGCGATGAGCTCGAGGCGCTTTGGAAAGACGGCGAGCTTCACCTTGAAGTCGCGATCCTACGGGAGAAGTTTCTGACGCATGCGCAGGCGCTGCTTCACGGCGATTTGCACACGGGCAGTATCTTTATAACGCCGGAATCAACGAAGGTCATTGACCCCGAGTTCGCGTACTTCGGACCGATGGGCTTCGATATCGGCGCCATACTTGCGAACCTGCTGCTTCATTACGCTTCGCGCGAGGGCTGGGACAAGACGGATGCAGAACGAGCGGACTTCCGCGGTTACCTGCTGCAAACGATCACTGACATCTGGACGCAGTTCGAAGCGAAATTCCTTGCGCTCTGGGAGGACCACGGTGTTGACCGCTTGGCCAATTCCGCGCCAGGCTACAAAGCCAATTACCTGCAGCGCCTGCTGCAGGACAGCATCGGCTTTGCCGGGGCCAAAATGGTCCGCCGCGTTGTCGGTCTTGCCCATGTTGCTGATATCGACAAGCTTGAAGATGCCGCCGCCCGCGAACGCGCGCAGCGCCTGGCACTCAGCATCGGCAAATCGCTGCTAAAGCTGAACCGAAGCGCCGTATCCATCAGCCAGCTTATCGATGCCGTACAAACAGCTGCCGAAGCGGATAAGGCTTAATGAAAGGAAATGAAACCAACTATGGAAACTGCTGCTTATAATGGTTTGCAATCTGTGATCTGGAAGGGAATACACCTGGACCTGCTCGACCAGCGGCTGCTGCCCGAAGAAATCGTCTACCTGCCTCTCGTATCCGCACAGGATGTCTGGGAAGCGATTCGCCACTTGAAGGTACGCGGAGCTCCTGCTATCGGCATTGCCGCTGCCTATGGCGTCGTTCTGGGCAGCCGCGACGCGTCCGATAAGCCGGCATGGCTTCAAGCGGTCCAAGCGTCCGCGGCGCATCTAGCCACCTCGCGCCCTACCGCAGTCAATCTGTTCTGGGCGCTTGATCGCATGAATGCCCGCGCTGCCGTGCTCGCTGAAGGCGATTCGGATATTAACGCCTGCCAAGAAGCGCTGCTTCAGGAAGCAATTACGATCCAGAGCGAGGACGAGGAAACGAACCGCATGATCGGCGAGCATTCACTGACGCTCTTCAAGGAAGATATGGGCGTGCTTACGCACTGCAACGCTGGCGGACTTGCCACAGCCAAATACGGCACGGCGCTTGCTCCCTTCTATCTGGCGCAGGAGCAGGGCATGAAGCTGCGTGTGTTCGCGGATGAGACCCGTCCCGTGCTGCAAGGCGCGAGATTGACGGCCTTCGAGCTGCAGCAAGCCGGTGTCGACGTGACGCTGATCTGCGATAACATGGCCGGCATGGTCATGAGCAAAGGCTGGGTCGACGCCGTTATCGTCGGCACGGACCGCGTTGCGGCGAATGGGGATGTCGCCAACAAAATCGGCACCTACAGCGTTGCCGTTCTCGCCAAGGCGCACGGCATCCCGTTCTATGTGGCTTGTCCATTGTCGACCATTGACCTCAACACGCCGAACGGCGATGAGATTCCGATCGAAGAGCGGAACGCAGAGGAAATTACGGAAGGCTTCGGCAAGCGTACGGCTCCTGTCGGCGTGAAGGTCTTCAATCCTGCATTCGACGTAACGCCGAATGAATACGTGACGGCGATTATTACGGAGAAAGGCATCATTCGCCCTCCGTTCGATGTCAACCTCAAAGCCTTGTTCGAATAAATAATACGGCAGCCGCGCTCATGATTATCATGCGCCGGCTGCCTTCTTTTTGCCTCATCCGATCTGAGCTGCAATCTATACCATCAAGAGAAGCGCATCCGCGCCTTTCATGCCTACCGTAATACCGAGCGCTTCCGCTTCACTCGTAATGGATTCAAGCGGCGCTGCCATCAGTTCATCCAGCGTTCTTACGCCGACTGCCCGGCCGGCAATAATGCCGCGATCCTTCAATCGCTCGTTCAGAAGAGCGACATCAAGCGCCCCGCACATGATATAGCCTCGATCCGTCGCAACGGCGAGCAAGGTCGTCTTCGGCAGCAGCACTTCAACCCCGAGCGCCGTACTGCCGTCTGCCAGTATTATTGGAACCATTCGCATCATCCGAAACACCTCCTCCCACAATGAACCGCTCCGACATGCTCGAATGCAAATTCTTATTCACTATATGCGGGCCGGCATTGCGAAGTGTTGGCAGATTCGACAGTCTAAAGCAAATAAGCGACATTAGGACTACATTTCTTAGTCCTTAAGTGATATGATGGATGTACTTTAAGAAGTCATGGAGTGGCGAAATGAACAAAGCGAATAAGGAAAATAGTCAACCAACCGCCCACTTGTTTACTGTCGATATTCTTATAGAGAACGACACCAACCCAAGAGCTATGGAGCAGCTGCTCCGAGTGCTGAACGAGGCTGGTTTTGCCGACTTCCGGATAAAGTCCGGAATAGAGATGGGCCGTATTATCGAATCACTAGAAGATAACGCTTTCATTTGCGAAAAGCCTGTGAACCATGAACCAGCGCGCTTTCAACAGCCGGACAAGCAGCCCTCTGAACCCGCTGCCTCCCCGCCGGCCGGTCATGCCGTGGATCTCACTTTCATTACGGATCGCATTAAAATGTTCATCGCAGAAAACCGGCTGACCCGGCTGACGGTAAACAAAGGCTTTGGAGTTAAGCTGAATATTCCTTGCCGTATCATTAATTTGGACGAAACGACTCAAATCCTGACCGTCTACCATGTGGACGAGAAGCAGGTCTATGCATTTACCCTATACGAAATCGACGATTTCGTATAACAGGCATGATATAGCTGGCTTCGCATATCAATAGAGGCTCCAGAATCCTTCAAGCACGCTTGCGGATTCTGGAGCCTCTTGCAATTAGTTGTTGTTCTTCGCCTTCCAAATCGAATACGCGGCAAGCGCCCATGCTACGATAAACGCGAGCCCGCCGAACGGGGTAATAATGCCAAGATGCTTAATCCCGGACAAGCTTAGCGCGTACAAACTGCCCGAAAACAAGAAAATGCCCAGATGCATCAGACGCGCCGCCCAGCGGATGCTGCCTTCTTTGCCAACCCGGTCTGCGGCAAGCGCGATAAGCAGAAGTCCGATGGCATGATACATATGGTACCTGACACCCGTTTCAAAAACGTTCAGCATCTCTGCCGTTAATTTGTCCTTAAGTCCATGAGCGCCGAACGCGCCTAATGCCACGGCCAGCAAGGCATGAATCGCGCCGTATGCGCCATATTTGTTAAACATCTCTTATCCATCCTTTCCAATGACTGTAAAATGCGTTAGAATGTACGGTAGCAAACGAACCATAAAAAGGGGATGATAGCTATGAGCGAGCAACAGACGATCGAAAATGAGTTTTCGCAGCAGCACCATTACAATCTCGAACCGTTCCGCGAAGAGGAACCGAAGAAAACCCATACGAAATTGGGCATCACAGCATTTATTCTTGGACTCGTCAGCATAATCGTTTTTATCATCGCTATCGTCGTCGCAACATCATTTATTATGAACCACATTCCGTCTGACGGCAACTCTAACTCCTTTCGTCTTCAACTTGAGGACGAATGGAATGATACGGCTGCAATCATGCCGATCCTAATTGCCGGCGTGCTTATGATCGGCTCCTGCGCGGTCAGCATCACCGGCCTGATACTTGGCATTATCGGCATCTGTTCCAGAAACAAACGCAAGACGTTCTCGATCCTTGGCATCGTGCTGAATGCACTGCTTCCCATCGGATTTATCGGCTTGCTTATACTTGGACTCGCCCTTGGCAGCGGGTCTGTGTAATACGGTAAAAATCGAAGAGACTGCGCAGCCGCAGTCTCTTTTCTTATGTCTCGATGCAGAATTTCATTCATAGGTGACTCTCCAAATAGCAGCCCCGTCACACCTGCCCGGTACTATGAAAAGTTGGTACTAGGTGCAGCCGTCAGAATGGCTATACTTGAGAGTAAGAACGCAGAAAGAGGTGCAGCAAATGAGCAGAAAATGGCTGCAGCAGGAAGGTCCGGAATGGACACGTAAAGGCATCATCTCGCAAGATCAGCTTGGGCAGCTCCTTGCTTATTATCCCGAGAGGAAACGGGCGGCCGGGTTAATTCCGCTGCTCGGCAGCATGCTTGTCGGTCTCGGTATTCTTAGTTTCATCGCCGCCAATTGGGGCGATATTTCACAGCTGATGCGGCTCATCCTGATCGGCATCATGATTGCCGGTTTCTATGCAGCAGGCGAAACGTTCCGCCGCAAAAATCACGAGAAGCTAGGCATCGGTCTGATCGGCCTTGGACTGCTCTCGTTTGGCGCGGGCATTATTCTCGTGGGTCAAATGTTCCATCTGCAGGCTTACGACATTACTTCGTTCACCGTATGGGGCTGCGCGGGCCTGGTCCTCACGTATTTGGTGCCGAGCCGTTATCTCTTTCTAATCACGCTGCTGATCTTCACTTGCTCGCAGTGGTATAACGCGACGGAATTCAACGATTTCAGCTTCGTATCCTTCGGCCTCATGACGATCGGCCTCGGATTCTATTGGCTGCGGCGCCAAGATACGCTTCTCGCATGGCTGCTTGCGGCCAGCTTCACGATTCAATGCCTCCTTCTTGTGAACGTCATGGAATGGTCATTCACATGGTTCTTCATTCCCGTCTGGCTGCTGTACGCCGTATTCGACTGGTCGAAGGCACGCAGATCCATCTATCCGTTTCAAGCGATTCCGCTGATTGCTTCCTTCCTGCACAGCCTGTTTATCGTCTTGTTCTGGCATGATGGCAGCGACTCTACGTTTCTGAAGAATCTGGCTGCCGAGCCGCTGTGGTTCAGCCTGGCGCTTGCCGCACTGTTTCTCTTGTCTCTGCTTGGCAAAGCCCGCTCTAACCGGCTGATGTCGAGTCCGGATTGGCTGCTAGCCATTCCGTTCTTCTACCTGCCGCATGGCGCTGATGCCGCGTATCTGCTGGCACTGTTCGTCTTCTCGCTGTACCTGCTCTGGCGCGGCTATGCCGAGGAATGGCCTGTCAAAATCAATCTCGGCACATTGTTGTTCCTGACCAGCACGATGTCCGCATACGGTAAGCTGGCATGGGATTTCATGGACAAATCGATCTTCTTCATCCTGGGCGGCGTCATTCTCCTTGCCCTAGGATGGTTCTTGAACCGTCGAAAGAAACAATTCCTTGCGGAGATCAAAGAGGAGGACGACCCTCATGCGTAAATCGGAATTAAGGCCGCGGCGCGGCAGCTGGCTCGGTATCCTCGTCGCACTGCAGCTGCTTTTTCTCGCCGGTATCGTTTTGTTCCATTATTCCGCGCTCTGGGTAGGCAAAGATATTCGCTTGCAAACGGTCCCCGTCGACCCGCGCGACCAGCTCTACGGCGATTACGTGCAGTTGAACTACCAAATCAACAGCGTTGAGCAAACCAAATGGAAGTCTGCCTCCCCCGAGCCGAAGCGAGGCGGCAGCGTATACGTACGGCTTGCGGAGAATCGCTCGACGAAGACGTATGAGGTTACCGGCGTCTATGACCGCAAACCTTCCCGCTCGGCAGGGGAAGTCGTCCTGAAAGGCCGCGTGCAATATATGGATTCGGACCGCATCCGGATTACGTACGGTCTGGAACAGTATTATGTCCAAGAGAACACCGGCAAGTCCCTTGAGCAGCGCGCAGGGAACCTGATTGTTCATATTAAGGCTGCTCCGTGGGGCAGTGCGGTCATCGACAGCATCGAGCCGTAGACGTTTTGCTTCACATAACCGCCCGAGACTTGAATAGAATGAATAACAACATGCTCATTCGGTTTGGGAGGTGTCTCACGCATGACAGACGACAATGGAACGTTGTATACCGTATCGCGCGAAGACTGGTCGCTGCACCGGAAAGGCCATCAGGATCAAGCCAGACACCAGCAGAAGGTCCGTGAAGCCATCAAGCAAAACCTGCCTGATCTCGTGTCCGAAGAGAATATCATTATGTCAGACGGGAAACACGTCATTAAAGTGCCGATTCGCAGTCTCGATGAATTTCGGTTCGTTTATAATTTCAACAAAAACAAGCATGTCGGCCAAGGCGACGGCGACAGCCAAGTCGGCGACGTGCTCGGCGTAGATCCCGCTTCCGCCCAGAAGGGCGGCAAAGGCGAGAATGCGGGCGACCAGCCGGGAGAAGACATCGTCGAGGCGGAGATCAGCCTCGCCGAGCTGGAATCGATGCTCTTCGAGGAGCTGGAGCTCCCTTTCCTTAAGCAGAAGGACCGCGATCAATTGGAATCGAAGGAAATCCGGTTCAACGATATCCGCAAGAAAGGCATCATGTCCAACATCGACAAGAAGCGCACGATTCTGGAGAATCTGAAGCGCAACGCAACACAGGGCAGCCCTGGTATACACGGCATCTCGCCGGATGATCTGCGCTACAAGACTTGGGAAGAAATCGTGAAGCCGCAATCCAACGCAGTCATTCTAGCGATGATGGACACGAGCGGCAGTATGGGCAGCTTCGAGAAGTACGTTGCCCGCAGCTTCTTCTTCTGGATGACGCGCTTCCTCAGGCATCAATACGAGCATGTGGAAATCGTATTCATCGCGCATCATACCGAGGCCAAAGAGGTGACCGAGGAAGAGTTCTTCACCCGCGGCGAAAGCGGCGGCACGATCTGCTCGTCGGCGTACATCAAGGCACTGGATATCATCGATACCCGCTACCCGCCTTCCATGTATAATATCTATCCGTTTCACTTCTCGGACGGCGATAATCTTACGAGTGACAACGAGCGCTGCGTCAAGCTGATCGGCGAGCTGCTGAAACGCGCCAATCTGTTTGGCTACGGCGAGGTCAATCAGTATAACCGCTCCAGTACGCTCATGTCCGCCTATAAGCACATTAACCTGCCGAACTTCATGCATTATGTCATTAAGGAAAAAGGAGAAGTGTACAACGCGCTGAAATCCTTCTTCCGCAAACGGGAAATGGCCGTGTAAACACGCTAAGAAGCCTCCGCAGCCACCTTGGGATCGATGGCTGCGGAGGCTTCTATGTTTATGAGCTGGGACGCAGCATGCCAGGCTCTCCGTAGTTATTCCTGTTGTACAAGACAAAGGCGGCGAAGCCGACCAGGCCAAAGCAGCCCGCAGCGATAAGAATAGAAGCAAGCGGAATAACGTCCGACAAATACGTACTGAGCAGAGGCCCGATCGTGCCGCGGACGCCGAAGAGCATAAAGTGGAGCCCGACGACGACCGCCTCGCGCCCTGGCGCCATTCGAAACATATACGCGAGAAACCCGATGTCCCAAATAGCGTCGCCTATGCCTTGAATACCGCTTCCGATTAAGACGGCGCTGTAATTGCCGAGAAGCGCGTAGCATAGCGGAACGATCGTAAATGCAGCAAGTCCGAAAGCAATGGTGTGCTTCGCCGAGAGCTTGTCAATGATCCTCCCTGTCAAATAGAAAGAGAAGAGCAGACACAGATAATAAACGACGCGCGCAATACCGATCTGCGTATTGGTCAGCTCCAGCCGGTCCACCTGAATAATGCTGTACAGCGGCACGGCCACGATATTACCGAAGCCGGTGCAGGTGCATGCTAGGAAAAACACCGCAAGCTCCCGATGCTGCTTAATCAGCTGGAGCTGCTCGCGAAACGCAAATCGTTTCGAGCCCTGCAGCTTCGGCGTCGCTGCCTTGCGTCCCTTCACAAGCGCGAACACTAGAATGGACAGCATGCCGGTGACCGCCGCGAATAGGAGTGATCCGGACGGGCCTGAGGCATCGATCCATTTGCCGATTCCGTAAGCCACTGGAATCATGAGTGCGCCCATCGCCACCCTCGTATTCCCCATCAGCTTGCCGCGATGCTCAGGCGGGTACATGCGGATGACAAGCGATGCATAGGCAGGCGCTTGAATGCCCATCAGCAGATGAAAGCATAATGCGGCAGCGACATAAGCAAGAGGAACGCCATAGAATGCCGGTAAAATGATTAATGCGCGCCCGATCAGATTCGGAATCGTAACGAATGGCTTGGGATCGGAGCGTTCAATAAAGCCTGCCCACAAGGGAGAGAACAGCAGCCCGACCGCCGGGGCGGCAGACAACAATCCAACCTGCATGTTGGATGCCCCCTGCTGAATGGCCATCGGGATATAGAACTGGTTGAAAACGACGTTGAAAAAGCTGAATAATACGGAAGCGCCGACATCGCAGCGAAAATTATGCCAAGCGCGGGGTCCGAGACTCAGCTTGACTGAAGCCAGGGTGGATTTGAACGACATCATGATGGATATATGCCCTCTCCGCAGGAAGCTTTTTCCTAAGTATAGCACGGAGAGAAGCTCGCTTTACGCGTATTTACCATTTTGACAAATTTGCTTGAAAGAGGGCATAATGTACGTTGAGAGATTTGCAGTACGTGTTTCGAAAGGACGGATTTCCGTATGCCTGCGTGGTCGTTCAGACGGCTTTTTCAGATGAAGCCTTTTATTTTTTTTACCCTTATCCTCGTCATTAAAAGCACGCTTGCCTACTTGGTTATTTTCGATGGCGGACCGTCTTGGACCCTGCTCGTCACGGAGCTGCCCTTCTTCTGGCTGCTGTTCTGCTTGATCGAATGGTTCGCCACGAAGCGAAAGCTCATGCTCTATGTCATCGTTAACTTGCTCGTAACCGCCATATTATTCGCTGTCATTATGTATTACAAATATTTCGGCATTATCGTGACCTACCATGCGCTGGAGCAGGTCAATCAGGTAACCGCAGTGAAGAGCAGCGTATTCTCGCTGCTGGATCCCTATTACTTGTTTATTTTCCTCGATATTATTGTTCTGTTTGTTCTATTATTCAAACGAAGGGGAGCCGTTCACTGGAATCAAGTCAGTCAGCTGCCGCTGAACAAAGCAGTCATTACCTTCATATTCATCGTATCCCTCGCGCTCTGCCTGTTCAATATTCTGCCGAATCGGGCCAGTATGAACGAGCTTATCAAAGCCGAGGATATGGGGATCTTGAATTACGAGGTTTATACGATTTTCGCGGATCAAGAGGCTCCCCCGATTCCCATGAAGGATATCTCGCAGCAGGTCATCGATGAAGCGAAAGGCACTCATGATCCGGTCTCTCCGAGCTACTGGAAGACAGCCGAAGGCAAAAACTTGATTATCGTGCAGATGGAGTCCTTCCAGAACTTCTTGATCGGGCTTACGATTGACGGCCAGGAAATTACGCCGAACATGAACAAGCTGGCTAAGGAGAACTTGTATTTCTCGAATTTCTACCAGCAGGTGGGACAAGGCAACACGTCGGACGCGGAGTTCGTCGTGAACACCTCCTTCTACACGCCCCCGAACGGAGCTGCGACCGTGGTCTACACGGACCGTGCGCTGCCCAGCCTGCCGAAGCTGCTAAGCGCGAAAGGCTATCAAACCGCTACGTTCCATACGAACTTTGTGGAGTTCTGGAACCGTGCCGATTTGTATAAGTCCATCGGGTTTGACAAGTATTACGACCAGCATTTCTTCGGTCAAGACGATATGGTGTTCTTCGGTCCATCCGATGAAGTATTGTACGCCAAGGCGGCTGCGCAGCTGGACGAAATGAAGAAATCCGGCAAGCCTTTCTACGCCCAGCTCATTTCCATGTCGTCACATCACCCGTTTACGATTCCGAAAGACAAATTCAAGCTCAAGCTTCCCGCGCGATACGAAGGCACGTTCGTCGGCGACTATATACGCGCGCAGAACTACGCGGATTACGCGCTTGGCCTCTTCATCGAGGATCTCAAGAAACGCGGTATCTGGGACAACAGCGTATTTGTCACCTACGGCGATCATCTTGGACTGCCGATCTACTCGCTGGATGCGGACGACAAAGCGCTTATGAAGGAAATCTACGGCCACGAATACGGGAATACGGATATGATTAATATTCCGCTTATTATTGCTTCGCCTGGCATGAAGGAGCCCATGGAGCTGAAACAAGCGGGTGCCCAGTCCGACATCATGCCAACGGTCGCGAACTTGCTTGGCGTCTCGCTCAAGGAACATATTCACTTCGGACAGGACTTGCTCAATCAGACGACTAATATTTTGCCTGAACGCTATTACCTGCCTTCCGGATCGCTTCTTACTGATCATGAGCTGTTCATTCCAGGAACAGCCTACAAGGACGGGACGCATTACCCGCTGCATGGTGATGCCGCCCCGGGAAGCTCGACGACAGAAGACCAGTATAACCGCGCGCTGAAACTGCTCCAGCTCTCCGACAGCTACGTCAGCCAGCTGCCTCCGGTCCAAAAATGACGAAGAAGCACCTTAAGCTCAGGAACGCTCGCAGCGCTGCCTGTTCGTAAGGTGCTTTTTTTGGTGCTTCCGTACGCTATGGATCTAAGAGCCGGTGCCAATAAGCGGAAATTGGATGATGCAGACCGTTCCCTGCCCTCGCTTGCTGTTAAATGTAATTTGTCCGTTCATGACCCGTACCAAGCTGACAACGACCATTAAACCAAGCCCTGTTCCCTTCTCCTTGGTCGTAAAGAAAGGCAGCCCGATTCGCTTCAGCTGCACGCTGCTCATGCCCATGCCAGTGTCCGCGATTTCAATGCAAAGCCGGTTGTCCTCCACCTTGGTCCCGATGGATAAAATGCCTCCCGCAGGCATGGCCTCGATTGCGTTCTTCATAAGATTAAGCAGACATTGCTGCAGCTTCTTCGGTTCTCCCAGGATGAAGACGTGCGGTTGATGATGACTGATCTTGATCTCAACGCTCGACATGACAGAGAGCGGCGATATCCACGGTAGGAGCGACTCGATCTCAGCCTGAACATCGATCGGTCTAGCTTCCTCCACCTCAGGTTTGGCATAGTTCAATAAGTCGGTAATGATCGCATTCGCGTGCTCCACGCCTTCGAATGCATGCATTCGGTAGAGCTCAATCGCATCCGGATCCAAATTCGGTTTCCCCATCATTTGCAGAAAACCTCTGGTCGTCGTGAGCGGATTGCGAATTTCATGCGATATCGATGCGGCAAGCTGTCCAATCATATGATATTTTTCCGCGCTATAAAGCTCTTCCTGCAGCTTCTCTTGATTCTTTACTTTGTAATGGGTGTAAATGATAAGTGCTGCCGACAGAATGGTACCCAGTGTAATGACGAGCAGCCTCTCCCGCTCCAACACGCTCCCGTTATAATAGGCGACCCCAGTATAGAGCGCCATATGAACAATTACGAACAGGAGCGATTTCAATGTAATTGTTCTGAATCCGCTGGTCCGATAAGAATTGTAGTGATAGTGCAAGCCAATTGCGAGCAGCGTGGAATTGCTTACGATATTCGCCGCCGGATCCGTGTGCGCGATAAGAATGCCGCAGATGACGAACGCGGCCCATGTGATCATGCCTGTCACCCAGCCTTCGAATACCGCAGCCAGCATAATGCCAATCGGCATCAAATGGAGCGCATACACCCATGTCTCAATGGATTCGAGTACCAAATAGCATATCGAAAACAAGACAAAGATCGCCAGGTATAAAGCTTTCCGAAGACCTGCTTTAAACACCGCCTTCGGCATGACGACAAAGAAAAGCAGGCAAGCGCTTAATATGTAAAGCAATTCATGGAACTCATACGAAAGTATCGCAAGCATAGCTGCAAAATCCGACTCCTCTAGTCAGCAAGATGTCTTTAAATAGGTAAAATTATCTATTTTTGCATACCGCTATCATAACACAGCGGTTCTTGCGGCGAATATATTTATTTGATTAGATTACTAGTATTCACCACGTTGAATTAGGCTGGACAAGCAGCGAAATTTGCTCTGTCGGCGACATATCGTTTGACGCCCTCCCATACATATAGCTATGGAACACAATTCGCGTTACAAGGGGGAAACGAACTTGCACCAGGATGAGATCAAGGCGCTCGAACGAGCCATTGACGAAATCACGGAAATTGCAAAGGGATTCGGTCTCGATTTCTACCCGATGCGGTACGAAATCTGTCCAGCCGACATTATTTATACATTCGGAGCTTACGGAATGCCGACTCGCTTCAGCCACTGGAGCTTTGGCAAAACCTTTAATAAGATGAAGATGCAGTACGATTTTGGCCTCAGCAAGATTTACGAGCTTGTCATTAACTCCAACCCATGCTACGCCTTCCTGCTTGACGGCAACTCCCTCATCCAAAACAAGCTGATCGTCGCCCACGTGCTCGCCCACTGCGATTTCTTTAAGAACAACGCCCGCTTCAGCGCCTCCAACCGGAATATGGTGGAGAGCATGTCGGCCACCGCCGAGCGGGTCAGCCAATACGAAATGGAATACGGTATCGATGCAGTTGAACAGTTCATCGACGCCGTATTGGCCATCCAAGAGCATGTGGACTCTACCATCATACGCCCTTATAAGCTCGACAAATCGCAATATATCGAGCTGCTCAGCAAGGAGAACTTAAGCAGCAAGCCGAATCGCCCTTCCCAGTACGATGATTTGTGGACGCTGGACGAGGAGGAACAGGCTGCGATCGCTGAGCGTGCAGCGAAGTCGCAGGCCGACGTGAAGAAATTCCCCCCTCAGCCGGAAAAGGATCTGATCTGGTTCATTGAAGAGTATTCGCCGAATCTCCAGGATTGGCAGCGCGACATCATGTCCATGCTGCGCGATGAAATGCTGTATTTCTGGCCGCAAATCGAAACGAAGATCATGAACGAAGGCTGGGCTTCGTACTGGCATCAGCGCATCATCCGGGAGCTTGATCTTACCAGCGAAGAGACAATCGAGTTCGCTCACTTAAATTCGTCCGTCGTGCAGCCTTCAAGGCATTCGCTTAACCCTTACTACCTCGGGCTTAAAATCTTCGAAGATATCGAGCGGCGCTGGGATAACCCGACGAAGGAAGAACAGGAGCGATTCGGCCGCAAGCCAGGGCTTGGACGCGAGAAGATGTTCGAGGTGCGCGAGTTCGACTCTGACATCTCCTTCCTTCGCAATTATATGACGAAGAAGCTCGTAGGCGATCTAGACCTCTACGTCTTCGAGAAGAAAGGCGCGGAGTGGAAAATTACCGATAAGGCATGGGAATCGGTCCGCGACCAGCTCGTCGTCTCGCGCGTCAATGGCGGATTTCCGAGCATCGTCGTGACAGATGGAGACTTTAATCGCGTGGGGGAATTGTTTCTGTTCCATAAGTACGAGGGTGTCGAGCTCGATTTGAAATACGTGGAGCGGACATTGCCGCATGTCGTGCAGCTGTGGGGCAAGACCGTTCATTTGGAAACGATCGTCGAGGATAAGCGGATCGTATTCAGCTGCGACGGGAAGAAAACGAGCCGGAAGTTCATCTAATGCGTCAAGTGCCAGAAATGCAACAAGGCGGCTGCACAGGCACGGTTTCGTGTCTGCTCAGCCGCCTTATTGCACCTTCCCTTGCTTCTCTTATACGATGCACGGCAACTTAATCCTCGACTTTCTTCACATCGACCGTCACGGTCAGATCCGCATCGCTTGTCCCCATATAAACACCCTTCACGGGAACGATATCCTTGTAATCCCTGCCATGTCCCAGCTTGACGTACCGCTCTCCGACAAGGGCGTTGTTCGTCGGATCGAATCCGCTCCACCCCATCCCCGGCACGTAAGCCTCCACCCAAGCATGGGAAGCCTGTTCGAAATCCGCACTGCCGCCCTGCAGATCTCCGACAAAATGATACCCGCTCACATAGCGTGCCGGCACGCCCTTCGCCCGGCATGCCGCAATCATGAGATGGGCAAAATCTTGACACACGCCGCGGCGTCTGCGCAGCATGTCGCCGGCGATCGTATGCACGTTGGTCGCTTCGGGATCATACACGAATTCGCTCTGAATGCGATTGCTCACCGCAAGGAGCCAGCCATACACGCCAAGCTGCTCTTCCCCGGTCTTGCCATGGGCCGGCGTTTCCGCGAAAGCCGCAACCTCAGGGGTGATGCCGGTATAATCAGTAGGCAGCAAAAATTCAGCAAAACGGTTCGCGGCTTTATCGCAGGCCAGCCATTCCCAAGCATCCTTAGGAGCCATACCTTCCTTGCCGCTCGACGGCTTGACCGCCTCCCGGGTCACGACCGTCATCTGCGAGCGGATCGTCAGCTTCCGATGCTGACGGTTGACGGAGAACACATGCACCCGATTACCGAAATAATCGTCATAGCTGAACAGCGGCGCGTTCGGCTCCACCGAGATGGAATGCTGGTAACAGGACTGTTGATCGTTCGTAAACGGGGTCAAGCGCAGCTCATTGACACTGTCCGATACCGGCCCCGAGTAGGAATAATGCGTCGTGTGCGAGATGCTTAGCTTCATGCGCTGACCTCCCCGAATCGAAAAAAGGTTTGCGCAAACGCAGCTCCCAGCTGCCCGGCCGCCTGCAGCAAATGGCCGGTGACCTTCCCTTCGGGATCCATCTGAAGATCTTCCCGCTCCAGACAAGCGAGCTCCGCCTTCAGCTTGACGACTTGGCGGATAATCCGGTCATGTGCGGAACGCAGCTGCTTCTCCTGCAGCTCGATCCCCCGTAAATGCGCATCAAGCTCGTGCAGAGAGAAATGTACGGAACGCGGAAATACTTCATTCAGCACCAGAAACTCGATGATCGCATCCGGGGATACGCCGTCCGCGTAGTAACGGCGGAAGGTTTGGTAGCCGCTGACCGAGCGGAGCACCGCCTGGAGATAAGGGTAGATCTCGAAGTTGTCCCCTTCTTCCGATGGACTCAACGATCGCGTCATGATGGCTGACTGCATGATCCGCAGCGTATTCTCCGTTCGCTCCAGATACCGGCCGCACTCGATAAAATGCCACTCGTTCTCACGCGGCATAACGGATTGGGTGATGCCGTGAAACAGCGAGGTCCACTCCTTAATCCGGGAGAAAAACTGATGCGGGGACTCGTGTGTCAAGTCGCCAGCCTGCTTCTCCCGCAGCCATAAATAAAAGCCGTTGGTTACGTCCCACAGCTCGCTCGGCAGCTTCTCCCGCAGCGTTCGCACATTATCCCGGGCGTGATTGACACAGGTGACGAGGGAATTCGCATTGTCACGGTCCAGCGTTATATAATGGACAACATCCTGTTCCGTGTATGAGCCGTACTGCTGCTCGTACGACGAGCGGCTGCCAAGCGCATCAACGATGCGGCCCCATTTGCACAGCGTTTGCTTTATTGTACCGCCGTCGCTCCGCGGAATCGCAAGCGTATCCTCAGCTTGTAGATGAAAGTGAACATCGATCAGCCGGGCGTGGTTCTCCGCACGCTCCATATACCGGCCGATCCAAAATAAAGCCTCCGCATTGCGATTAAGCATCCTTCATCCCTCCATCCATGATACTTACCGACTGAGCACCCATGTATCCTTAACGCCGCCGCCCTGCGAAGAATTGACGACAAGCGAGCCCTCCTGCAGCGCCACACGGGTAAGCCCGCCCGGAATGACATGCATTTGCGAACCGCCCATGAGAACAAACACCCGCAAATCGATATGCCGCGGCTGCATGGCTCCGCCCAGCATGACCGGCGCCCGTGACAGCTTCATCGTCGTCTGCGCGATATAACGGCTTGGATCGCGCCTGATTGCATCTGCGAAAGTATGGATCTCCTTTTGAGAAGCGGCAGGCCCGATCAGCATGCCGTAGCCCCCGGAGAGCGAGGTTTCTTTGACAACGAGCTGATCCAGATTCGCCAAGGCATACTCGCGATCTTCTTTTCGCGCAAGCACGTAAGTCGGCACATTGTCTAAGATCGGCTCTTCGCCCGAGTAGTAACGGATCATATCCGGCACATACGCATAGACCGCCTTATCGTCCGCAACGCCTGTCCCCGGCGCATTGGCAATAGCTATGTTGCCTGCCCGGTATGCATTCATAAGACCGGGCACGCCAAGCAGCGAGTCGCTCTGGAACGCAAGCGGATCCAAATACTCGTCGTCCAGCCGCCGGTAAATGACATCGACCTGGCGCAGCCCGCGCAAATCGCGCAAGTAGATTTTGTGATCCTTGTATACTAAATCTCTGCCCTCGACCAAGTGAATGCCCATCTGCTGCGCGAGGAAGGCATGCTCGAAGTAAGCGGAATTATACGCGCCAGGCGTCAACAGGACGATGAGCGGATCTCGTTTGCCGGAAGGGGCGAGGCTGCGAAGCGAGCTGAGGAAGATATTCAGGCTGCGTTCGATGTCGGCCACGGCGCTGGACAAGTATAGTTCAGAGAACAATTCACTCATCAAGCTTCTGCCTTTGTACAAGTAAGAAAAGCCCGAAGGCGTGCGGAGATTGTCCTCCAGCACAAAATAACGGCCCTTCTCGTCTCTTATTAAATCTATGCCCGACGCCGTCATATAGACGTTTTGCGGGACATGCAGCCCAGCCATTTCGGGACGGAAATAGGTATTGCCGATAATCATGCTCCTTGGAATAATCCCATCTTTCACAATCGCCTGTTCGTGATAAATATCCCGGATGAAGGCATTCAGCGCCTTCACGCGCTGCTTCATGCCGCGCTCGATGCTCTCCCATTCATGCCTCGGGATGATGCGGGGAATATAATCGAAGGGGATCGTTCGTTCCAGCGGTTCGGACTGATCTTGGGCGTAGAGGGTAAACGTAATGCCTTCTTCCAGCATGCGCTGCTGCATTGTTGCATGCCGGGCAGCGAGCTCCGGCGGCTTCATGCGGGCGAACGTTCGATGAACACCTTCGTAGTGCATCCGTACGGTAAGGTCTTTGTCGAACATTTCATCGTAAAACGACTGAGAATCGTAAAAATTGAATTGAGATTGCATCGCCATCGACATGTCTACCGCCTCCAAAGCCATCAGTTGTAACTTATGCGTCATATTTTGTTACATTCAATAGTTCTTATGAAGTAAAATCTTGGGTTATGTTACCTAAATCATACTCAATTCAGAATTGAGTGTCAACTTATATAACGCAAGAAAAGGCCGTTCTGACGCGGCCTTTCCCGATTTTGAGCTCAGCTTTCAACCGATTGCGCTTACATTCTTCTTCCCGATTTAGGCTGCTGCATAAGATGTCTTTGCCGACTCGCATTCGCGTACCGTTAGATGCTGTGCCTTTGCCGCATTCGCCGCCGATACCGTCGCGTAGAGTTCCTCCTGTTCGACGTCAGCTCCGCTGAAATATACTTTGCGCTGAATCGGATCATACCGCTCCGCTGCGTTCATATTCACCAGCGCATTCCGGTCCAGCCGCTGAAAGCCATAGCTGCCGAACACGCGGTCAAGCTGTCCCATCGTAATCGGATACCTGTACACCTTCCCATCCTTCGCCAAAAATTCCGGTCCCTTCGCTGTCGGTGAAATTAGGCAGATAGTATCCACCGGAATCCAGACGGGTTCCCCCTTCTTGTTCAGAAGCAGCAGCATATCCAACACTCCTCAAGATAGAATAAGAACTTATGTTCCTATTCTATCACAAGCCTTCATGAAAATACAAAACACGGCAGAAGACCGCAGCACGCATATTTTTCGCATGCTGCGGCCGTTTCCCCGCGCGATTCGTCAGCGATTCAGCAGGCTGCCCACGTAACGCAGCAGCTCATTGGCGCATACCGGGCAGTAGCTGTGCTCGTCGATCAATCGCTTCGTCACTTCATTGATGCGTTTCAGCTGTCTCTCATCCGGCGTCTTGGTGGACGTCGTAATCTTGACGATATCCTTCAAGTCCGTAAACAATTTCTTCTCGATCGCCTCGCGAAGGCGTTCGTGGCTGTAATAGTCGAATTTCTTGCCTTTGCGCGAGTAGGAAGAGATCCGAATCAGAATTTCCTCTCGGAATGCCTTCTTCGCGTTCTCGGATACGCCGATTTGCTCTTCGATGGAACGCATGAGGCGTTCATCAGGATCCATTTCCTCGCCGGTCAACGGATCTTTGATCTTCGACCAATTGCAGTACGATTCGATATTGTCGAGGTAGTTCTCGAACAAGGTTCGGGCAGACTCCTCATAGGAGTATACGAAGGCTTTTTGTATCTCCTTTTTCGCCAGTGTATCGTATTCCTTCCTTGCGATGGAGATGAAATTCAAATACCGCTCGCGTTCTTCCTTGGTGATCGAAGGATGCTGATCCAGCCCTTCTTTCAGAGCGCGCAGCACATCGAGCGCATTGATGCACTGGAGATCCTGCTTGATTAACGCGCTGGAGATCCGGTTGATGACATAACGGGGATCGATGCCCGACATGCCCTCTTCGATATACTCGCTCTGCATTTCTTTCAGGTCGGCTTCTTTGTAGCCTTCCACTTCCTCGCCATCGTACATGCGCATTTTTTTGACGAGATCCATGCCCTGTTTCTTCGTTTCCTTCAATCGCGTCAGGATGGAGAAGATGGCCGCCGAACGGAGCGCATGCGGCGCGATATGAATGTGCTTCATATCGCTCTGGCCGATCAATTTCATATAAATCTTCTCTTCTTCCGACACCTTCAAGTTGTACGGGACCGGCATGACTATCATCCGGGACTGCAGCGCCTCGTTCTTCTTGTTGGCGATAAACGATTTGTACTCGGTTTCGTTGGTATGCGCAATGATGAGCTCATCCGCCGAAATAAGTGCGAATCGGCCGGCTTTGAAATTTCCTTCCTGTGTCAGCGAGAGCAGATTCCACAGAAACTTCTCGTCGCATTTGAGCATCTCTTGGAATTCCATTAGGCCGCGGTTTGCTTTATTCAGCTCGCCGTCGAAGCGGTAAGCTCTCGGATCGGATTCCGATCCGAACTCGGTTATAGTGGAGAAGTCGATGCTGCCCGTCAAATCGGCAATATCCTGCGACTTCGGATCAGACGGACTGAATGTACCTATACCAATGCGGTTCTCTTCCGATACAAGCACACGTTCAACCTGAACATTTTCAATGTTGCCGCCGAATTCCGATTTCAACCTCATTTGGCACGACGGGCACAAATTGCCTTCGATACGGACGCCAAGCTCCCGTTCTGCTTCAGGCCGAAGCTCATTCGGGATAAGATGAAGCGGCTCCTCGTGCATCGGGCAGCCCTTGATCGCGTAGACCGCTCCTTTCGATGTGCGGGAGAATTGCTCCAGGCCTCGCTTGAGCATCGTCACGATCGTGGATTTGCCTCCGCTGACCGGCCCCATCAGAAGCAAAATCCGTTTCCTCACATCAAGACGCCGAGCTGCTGAATGAAAATACTCCTCTACCAATTTCTCAACGGCACGATCCAAGCCGAATATTTCTTGTTCGAAAAACTTGTATTTCTTCGTCGCAGCGCCCTCATCCACCACCCCAAACGACTCGATCATTTCATAGACACGAGCATGCGCAGTCATGGCTGGAGTTGGATCCTGTTTCAGCAGCTCAATGTAGTCCTTGAAGGACCCCTGCCAAGCCAGTTTTTCACTTTCCGCCTTGTACTCCGAAATTCGTTTCAAAATATCCATGCCGTACCCTCCTCTCGTCCATCCCGGTGTTCCTGCCTGTGTCATGCGGGTCTTCATCTATCCCACCATCTAAAGCTGCCCGGCATTTTTTATTGAAGTAATACAATCCTATGCGCTTTCGTTAGGGAAGTTGCCCTATATTTTAAACAAGATTCCAACAAAATTCGCCTTTGGAGCGGCCTGCATTCACAATTAGAAGAAATATTGAAAGCCAAACAGCCGGTCCTGCCGTCCCTGAAGTACGGCTCAAACCCAGCATTGGTAACGCTTTCGCCGCTTGGAAATTACAATGTCGAACCCGTCGCCGTTTCGACTCCGTTCTGCAAACGAGCCTTGAAGAAATGTATCACACGCGTTGTCATCCCAATTTAAGCTGAGGGACCCGCGGGAATATGATATAATCGCCACAGCAACGCTGCCGAAGAGAGGAGCGCCGGAAATTGGCCGTCAAACATGAAACCGAGCTGTACAAGCCTCTTAAAGCGTATTTCGAAAATCAAGGCTACGAGGTCAAAAGCGAAATCATGCATTGTGATCTCGTTGCCATCCATCCCGAAACGGGAGATACCCTTCTCGTAGAAATGAAAAAAACCTTCAATCTGGCGCTGCTGCTGCAAGGCGTTGAACGACTGCGGCTGAACGGCAGCGTTATCCTCGCCGTAGAACGCAATCGCAAGAAAGGCGGCTCGCACAACCAGCGCTTCGGCGACCTGACAGAGCTCTGCCGGATGCTTGGCCTTGGACTGATGACAGTCACCTTCTTCAAGACGAAAGCGCCCATGCTCGAAATGCTGTGCCAGCCTGGCGATCCGCCAGTCCGCGGCCAGCGGCGCACGCGGCAAGCGCGGCTGCTGACCGAATTTCGGGAGCGCAGCGGCGACTACAACACGGGCGGCAGCAACAATCGCAAGCTAGTTACCGCTTACCGGGAAAAGGCGCTTCGCATCGCCTGGTCGCTCAGTCAATACGGCAGCCTCGCGCCCCGATCGATCGCGGAATATACGGACGTGCAGCGAGCAGCCGACATCTTGCAAAAGGATTATTACGGCTGGTTCTTGCGGGTCAAGCGCGGCCTATATAGTCTAAAGCCCGAAGGAGAAGCTGCCGTCAAGCAGCATGGAGATATATTGGCGAACTGGCATCAGAAGCGAAGCTTGGCTTCGGCCAGCAGCGATAGACAACAACTTAAAGGAGACAACGCCCATGAGTGAGCCTAATCGTTCTAAAACCATTGGCAGCATCGCGGACTTTCAAGCGTTTCCCGCTCAGGTCAACGTGGACGAGCAGCCGTACTATATCGTCGAAGCTCCGCGTAAGGAAGATGAGCCGCAGCGCTACAATCTGATTTCGGCGATATGCCCGCATGTTGGCGGCATGGTGAGGCCGCATAAGAATGAGCTTGTCTGCCCGCTTCATTATTGGTGCTTCGATATCGCGACAGGCATATCCACCAACGTTCCCGGCGAAGAACTGGTATGCAAGCCTCTCGAAATCCAAGACGGACAGTTCATGCTCAGCCTCTGATTTTCCCGCAAATAAAAAAAGACCGAATTTGAACGAAACGTTCGAATTCGGTCTTCATCATTATGAATGAGTAAAACTAACAGCGGGCCAGGAATTCGTTCAATGCTTCGGCAAACCGGGCAATACCTGTCGCCATGCGCTCACCCGTCGTGAACGTGAAATTAAGACGAGCCGTATTGCGCTGCGGTTCGGCAGCATAGAACGCCGCGCCAGGCACGAAGGCTACGTTCTTCGTTACCGCACTGCGCAGCAGCGCCGCGGCGTCAAGACCCTCAGGAAGCTCCAGCCAGAGGAACATGCCGCCCTTCGGCTGCTCCCATTTGACATCGCTCCAGCCCTGCGCCTTCAGCAGGCGCTGCATTTGCTGCATCCGATCACCATACGCGCCGCGGATGGTTCCAATATGCGCATCGAGATCATAATGCCGCAGCAACTGATCCAGTGTCTGCTGATCCAGCGTACTGGAATGCAAGTCGGCCGCTTGCTTCGCTTTTGCCATCATTGAAATCACGCTGCTGCTGCCCATCGCCCAACCGGTACGAAGCGCCGGCGCCACGGTTTTGGAAAACGTGCTCGTATAGAGAACATTGCCGCCGTCCGCCTTATCTTCAAGGGCAAACAGCGTTGGGTAATCTTCGGTCTCGTCAAACTTGATATCGCCGTATGGGTCATCCTCAAGAATAGCAATCCCGTAACGGTGGCTCAGATCGAGCAAGCCTCTGCGGCGCTCTTCGCTCCATACTCGTGCGGTCGGGTTGCCGAAGGTAGGCACGACATAGATCAGCTTCGGCTGCAGCTGCTTGATCAAGCGTTCCGCTTCCGAAATAATCATGCCGTCGTTATCGCTTGCAACCGGCACGATGCGAAGTCCGCTTAAGTTAAATACCTGAAGGCTGGCCAAATACGTCGGATTCTCGACAAGCACCACGTCCCCAGGTTCCATGAGCACGCGGGTAATGAGATCAATTGCTTGCTGCGAGCCCGTCGTCATGATCATCTCATGCGGCTCAACGTGCATATTTTTCTTGGCCATGCGGCCGCACAGCTGTTCACGAAGCGGCAGGTAGCCTTCCGTAAGTCCATATTGCAGCGTGTTGTTCCCGGATTTAAATACACGCTCCGCTGCGTCTCTTACAGCTTCAAGCGGGAACAGCTCCTCTGCAGGAAGACCGCCTGCGAACGAAATAATTTCCTTCCCCTGCGTTAGCTTTAAAATATCCCGAACAGCCGACGATTGCAGCCGCTCCACGTTGCTCGAAAACCGAAATTCCACCTATAGCCCCTCCTAAGTCCCTTTACATTCATTTTACGCGCATTACGGGATAGGAGCAACTAGTTGAGGTGACAAGAGTCGATTTTCACTTGCATAATTCGCCAATCTAAGCATGTGCGGAGATTTCTGCGTTTATGCAGACGCTGCATAATTACTTACCCCCGTAACAAGTTGTTCACATCTTTAATCGTTTTCTTTTTTGAACGGGTTGGGTATAATGAGGAGAGTGTTTACGAAGTCAAGCCGTATTGCCGGCACCATAGGGGGTATAAGGAATGACCATTAAATTTCTAATCGTCCTAACGGTTTTCGTCTTGTTCCTCATTGCAATGATGACCGCGTCATACAATGATGACAAAACAAAAGGCATGTAAAACCATTTATTAAAAAGAAGCTTTCAGCGACTGTTTACGACAGCTGCCGAAAGCTTCTTTTTAGTTTTCGCGATTGTTTGCATCAAGACTAGCGGCGCAGGCCGGACATTTCCGTTATGCAAGTCGCGCATAGGTAGCGTTCTTTAAATTCGCGTACGTCGTCAAGACCACCGCAAAACACGCAGCGCGGACGATAACGTTCCAAAATGATATGGTCGCCTTGTACCAAGATTTCGACAGGATCGCCTTCATTCATTTGGTACCTCTTACGCAGCGATTTGGGAAGGACTATACGCCCTAGTTGGTCCACTTTACGTACAACACCAGCCGGTTTCACAATTATACATCTCCTGTAGTCGCATTTTGTAAGCTATCATGGGGTGACAGTTTTGCATCCTACATAAGGTTCGATAATTGTGCTTATATTCCTGCAATTTTTTATATTTGCTTAATATCGTGCAACAATATTCACCATCTTACCGGCCGCTTCATGCCAAGCCCGGAAATCCAAGCTGCCGGAACGCTTCAAATACGACAATTGCCGCGGAGTTCGACAAATTCAGCGATCTGACCTTATCCGTCATCGGAATGCGGATGCAGGTGTCCGGATAAGCATCCAATATATGCTGTGGAAGCCCTTTCGTCTCTTTGCCGAACACGAAGAAATCGCCGTCCCTGTAGCTCTGCTCCGAATAAACCTTGGAATTACGCGTGCTGGCGCAGAAAAACCTGGCATCCGGATAAAGCTCCTGAAGCTCCTCGAAGGAATCATGATAACGTACGTCTACGGCATGCCAATAATCGAGTCCGGCGCGTTTAAGCGTCTTGTCATCCGTCTGGAACCCAAGCGGACGCACCAAATGAAGAATGGTCCCCGTTGCCGCGCAGGTGCGCGCAATATTGCCCGTATTTGCCGGTATTTCCGGCTCGACAAGCACGATATGAAATGCCATTTTATTCAAACTCCTCATCATTTTTTACATAGCTTTTACGCTAGCTTAATCTACTGCGAAAAATTGAGCTTCATAATAGTCCTATAATTGCACGAAAAGGAGATCATAAACGATGAAGAAAAAAATATTAATCGTCGATGACGAGCCTTCCATCTCCATGCTGCTGGAGTTTAATTTGAAGCTAGCCGGCTATGAAGTCCGCTGCGCGCAGGATGGCGAGGCCGTATTCGACCTCTTGAAGCCGTTTCGTCCCGACCTCATCGTTCTAGATCTCATGCTTCCCAAAATGGATGGTATTCAAGTATGCCGCGAACTTCGCAAACAAAATAACGCTGTACCGATTATCATGCTGACTGCGCTTCAAGATGTCACGGACAAGATTGCAGGACTTGACAACGGTGCCGACGATTATATGACCAAGCCCTTCTCTCCGCAGGAGCTGCTCTCGCGGATTCAAGCCATCTTCCGCAGAACGCAAGCACTGCCAGGCGCACGGGAAGCCGTCGTTCATGAAGTCGGACGCTTGTCGGTTCTGGCCGAGCAGCGTGAAGTCCAGATTGACGGTAAACCGGTTGAGCTGACGCCTAAGGAATTTGAGCTCTTACTCTTCCTTTGCCGCCATCGCGGTAAAGTGCTGAGCCGCCAGCAGCTGCTGCATGGCGTGTGGGACTACCACTTCCTCGGCGATACGCGCATCGTCGATGTGCACATCAGCCATTTGCGCGACAAAATCGAAAAAAATGCTCGCACGCCGGAATATATTATGACCGTCCGGAATGTAGGCTATAAACTGTCCGGTCCCGGTAGCAGCGCAAGCACGGCAGATTCCTCGCTTGCTTAATGCTTCACACAGAAGACCGCCGTCCTCTGGAAGATCAGAGGACGGCGGTCTTCTATTTTACGCGAGGATGAAAGTTTCAGCTGAGAAACCGGCTTGATTTAGCCGTTCCGCTTCTGGAAATCTGCCATAAATTCAGCAAGTGCCTTACAGCTTTCTAACGGTACCGCGTTATAAGTCGAAGCGCGCAAACCGCCTACGCTGCGATGGCCCTTCAAGCCGACAAACCCCTGCAGCTCAGATTCCTTCACGAATTGCTTCTCCAGCTCCTCCGATCCCAAACGGAATGTAATGTTCATCAAGGAACGGCTGTCTGCATCAGCGAAGCCGCGGTAGAAGCCGCCGCTTTGATCAATCGTATCGTAGATCAGTTTGGTTTTGTCGCGGTTGTATTGCTCTATCGCTGCGACGCCGCCCTTCGCCTGCACCCATTTCAGCATGAGGCCAACCAGATAGACCGCGAAGGAAGGAGGCGTATTATACAAGGAATTGTTCTTCACATGCGTATCATAGCGAAGCATGGTCGGAATCGTCTTCGGGCTGTCAGAAACGAGATCCTCACGCGCAATAACGATCGTTACGCCGGATGGTCCTAGGTTCTTCTGCGCACCGGCATAAATCAGGCCGAATTGGCTGACGTCGACCGGACGGCTGAGGATATCGCTCGACATGTCGCCGATTAGCGTCACATTGCCCGTCTTCGGGAATGCTTGGAACTGCGTTCCCTCGATCGTCTCATTCGACGTAATATGCAGGTAGGCTGCATTTGCCGGAATTTGAATGTCGCTTAGCGACGGAATGCGGTTGAATTTATGCGCCTCGGAGGTCGCGGCGATCGCCGTTTCGCCAAACAGCTTCGCTTCTTTGTATGCCTTCTCGGCCCAGCTGCCGGTATGAACGAAGGATGCCACTTTGCCCGGCGTCAACAGATTCATCGGAATCATGGCAAACTGCGTGCTCGCTCCGCCTTGGAGAAACAAAATTTTGTAGCTGCCCGGAATGTCGAACAGCTCACGGAGAAGAGATTGCGCGCCGTCGTTTACTTCTTCAAATATACTGCTGCGGTGCGACATCTCCATAATCGACATGCCTGCACCCGCGTAATCAATAAATTCCTGTTGTGCCTGCTGAAGCACTTCCAGCGGCAGCGCTGCCGGTCCGGCATTAAAATTAAACGCACGATTCGTCACTGACTCTCACTCCACTCTTGAATTTGCTTATGAGTATGATAGCAATTTTAACGCCATGCATCAAGTGAAAAAAGTCGAACAAAATTGAAACTTTACTTGAATAATATTCGGATTTTACACAAAATAAAAACGAGCTCTCCGAAGACAGCTCGTTAATGTTTTGCATGGATAAGTTCGAATTAGCAGTCGAAGTATAGGCTGTACTCGTGTGGATGAACACGGATTGCAACAGCTTTAGCTTCTCCACGCTTGAATTGTACGTAGTTGTCGATGAAGTCTTTGGTGAATACGCCGCCTTCAGTCAAGAATTCGAAGTCAGCTTCCAAAGCGTCAAGCGCTTCGTCAAGGGAACCTGGAACGGAGCGGATTTCTTTTTTGTCTTCATCAGACAGATCGTAGATATTTTTGTCGAATGGACCATAGCCCAGAGCAACTGGATCAAGCTTGCGCTTGATGCCGTCCAAACCTGCAAGCAGCATAGCCGCGAACGAAAGGTATGGATTAGCTGTGGAGTCTGGTGTACGGAACTCGATACGGCAGCCTTTAGGCGTAACCGCAGCAACCGGAATACGGATTGCAGCAGAACGGTTACCTTTGGAGAATACCAGGTTAACCGGAGCTTCGTAACCAGGCACGAGACGTTTGAACGAGTTCGTGGATGGGTTCGTCAGTGCGATCAGAGCCGGTGCGTGGTGAAGAATACCGCCGATGTAGTGCATAGCCATCGGGCTCAGGTTCGCGTAAGCACCTTTCTCATAGAACAACGGGGAATCGCCGTTGAAGATGGATTGGTGGACGTGCATACCGCTGCCGTTGTCGCCGAAAAGCGGTTTAGGCATGAAAGTTGCAACTTTGCCCCATTGGCGAGCAACGTTGTTAATGATGTATTTGTATTTCAGAAGGTTGTCGGCTGTTTTCGTCAGCGTATCGAAACGGAAGTTGATTTCAGCTTGACCAGCTGTTGCAACTTCGTGGTGATGACGCTCAACGCGAAGGCCGGATTCTTGCATCAAACGAACCATTTCGCTGCGGATGTCTTGTTGGGAATCAACAGGAGCAACCGGAACATAGCCGCCTTTTACAGGAATTTTGTAACCAAGGTTACCGCCTTCTTCTGTTTTACCTGTATTCCAGCCGGCTTCGGAGGAATCAACAGAGTAGAACGAAGTGTTCATTTTGCTTTCGTAGCGAACATCGTCGAAGATGAAGAATTCCGACTCAGGCGCGAAGAATGCTGCCGTACCAAGACCTGTCGTTTGCAGATATTCTTCTGCTTTCTGAGCGATACCGCGCGGGTCGCGCTCATAGCGCTCGCCATCCGGCGTATGAATGTTACACATAATGTTCAATGTTGGGTGATCTGTGAACGGATCGATGAAGCTCGATTCCGTATCCGGGATCATAACCATGTCGGATTCTTCGATACCGCGGAAACCAGGGATCGAGGAGCCGTCAAAAGCTACGCCGTTAACGAACGTATCCGCATCGACTTCTGTGGAAGGAAGCGTGATGTGATGCGCGTGGCCGGAAAGATCCACGAAGCGGAAATCGACAAACATGATGCTGCTTTCTTTGATCGTGTTCAAAACATTTTGAACTGACATTAGGTATTTCCTCCATTTCCGAACATTTGCGATGTGTAGGACAGTAATTGTTCAACTTCTGCACTGAAACTATGTCGTAATTATAGAATTAAGGCTTTAACTCGTCAATAGCTATGTTAGGTATTTTTTGACCCTTCTGTGAGGTAACTTCACATATTTGTCAGTTTCTCATTTGTGCTTGAAATTGCCAAAAAAGCAAAAAGCCGAAGCCCTCGATTTCCGAGGAGCCTCAGCTTGTAAAACCAACAACCGCGCCGCATGGCGGGTATTACTTGACCCATGTGCTGAAGTATTCGGCGGGCTGTTTCGGGGTATCGAAACGTCTGCCTACGAGGCTGCCGAGCTGCTCCAATTCCTTCAGCAATTTCGCAAATTGATCGGGGAATAAGGATTGAACGCCGTCACCCGTCATCGAGTTGTCAGGATCCGTGTGCATTTCGATAATGAGTCCGTTAGCGCCAGCTGCCACAGACGCCTTGGACATCGGCTCAACCAGCTCCCGGCGGCCTGTTCCATGGCTTGGATCGGATATAACCGGCAGATGGCTGAGTGATTGAAGCACCGGGATCGCAGCCAAATCGAGCGTATTCCGCGTGTAAGACTCGAATGTTCGGATTCCACGCTCGCAGAGCATGACATTCGGGTTGCCGCCAGCGAGGATATATTCTGCCGCATTCAGGAATTCATCATAGGTTGCACTGAACCCACGCTTAAGCAATACCGGCGTTTTGATTGTTCCAAGCTTGCGCAGCAAGTCGAAATTCTGCATGTTACGCGTGCCGACTTGAAGAATATCAGCGTATTCGGCGCAGACATCGACATATTCCGGCGTCATGACTTCCGTAATCGTCAGCAGGCCGTGCTTCTTCCCTGCTTCCGCCATCATAGCCAGACCTTCAACGCCGATGCCTTGGAAGCTGTACGGCCCCGTACGCGGCTTGAAGGCTCCTCCGCGAAGTATCTGCCCGCCGGCAGCCTTAACCAGTCTTGCGATTTCATCGATTTGCTCCGGCGTCTCTACCGCGCATGGTCCGCCCATGATGGCAAGATGCTCCCCGCCTATTTTGACCCCTTTGATTTCAATTACCGTATCGTCGGGATGGAAGTCGCGGCTTGCCAGCTTGTAGGACTTCGAAATCTTAATGACATTCTCCACGCCCTTCATCTGGCGAAGATGCTCGGCAAGCGCCGGCTCCGCTTTACCAATAATTCCGATAACCGTGCGGTCTGTTCCTCGCGAAACATGAGCCTGCACGCCGGCTTTCTCGATGTGCTGTATGATTTCAGAGATGCGTTCTTCGGGTACGTTGTTTTTCGTAATAACGATCATAGACTAACTCCCTTTCTATCACGCTTAGACGCGTGTTCGCTTTTATGCTTCGACGCTTTTAGGCTTTTATGCTTTTATTTGTTAAAGTAAATATACCTAAAAAAACCGATCCCGTCAAGGATCGGTTTTTTATTTATTCCGTGAGCGGCTTCGTTTCAACTTTCTTCGTTTCAAGCGCGATACGGCGCTGCTTCCGTTTCTCCTTGCGTTTATCAGCCATATATTGAATGGACAATTTTACAGGGAAGTAGAGTAAGAAGCCGAGAATAATTCCGTCAATGATGCCGCCGACGATCAGCTTCAAATTAACAAGGAGAATATGATTAATCCATTCCGGCACTAACGGAACGCGAATCGTCATATGCTCAGGCAGCACAAGTCCACCGACCATGCTGTTAATGAAAGCCACCGGTATGAAAATAATTTTGCCAAACACAAACCCGACTAAGGCGCCGGCCAAGCTGGCCCGGAACCAATAAATCAAAGGAAATATTAAGAAAAACGCCAGCCCGTAGGTAGGCAGCGTGAACATTTCGACCGTAATCCCGATTGCAAAACCAAGTGCAACAATGGATGGGCCGCCAGGCGCCCGCATCAGCTGCGTGTACTTAAATTTCAGCCAACGTTTTATCGAGCGCGGTTTTCTCGAAGTCGACATATGGATGCGCTCCTTTCACTCACAGAGACGATTTCACTCGTACAACGGGTAACAGTTTTTCCATATTGACGGTACGGCGGATCTCCCATGTTTCGGGCTTCTCGTTGTCGTATTGCTCCAAATACAAAATAACTTCTTTCGTTAGCGGAGTCGGCGTAGAAGCACCGGAAGTCACCGCTACCCGCCTCTTGCCCTGCAGCCAATGCTGCTGGATTTCCGAAACATCCGATACCCGATACGCCGGGACGCCCGCGATTTCTTCCGATACCTGCGCAAGCCGGTTGGAATTGTTGCTCCTCGGATCGCCGACGACGATGCAGAGCTCCGCTTCCTTCGCTTGCTCGGCAACGGCCTCCTGCCGGACCTGCGTAGCCAAACAAATCTCGTTATGAATTTCCGACGTTGGAAATGCCGTCAGCAGCTTGCTGATCAAGTGGCGAATATCCCACTGCGACATCGTCGTCTGGTTCGTAATAATGATTTGATCCGTAGTCAGCTGCAGCGTATCGATATCCGCTTCCCGTTCAATTAGATGCACATGCTCAGGAGCAATGCCGATAGCGCCTTCCGGCTCGGGATGCCCCTTCTTTCCGATATAAATAATTTCGTAGCCCTCAGCAACCTTCTCTCGTATGAGGTCGTGCGTCTTGGTAACATCCGGGCACGTGGCGTCAACGACTGTAAGCCCTCTGTCCCTCGCCCGTCTGCGTACTTCAGGCGAAACGCCGTGTGCGGTAAAAATAACGGTGCCGCTCGTAATTTGCTCTAATATTTCCAAACGATTCTCGCCGTCGAGCGTAATGATGCCTTCATGCTTGAACGCTTCTGTTACGTGACTATTATGGACAATCATACCCAAGATATAGATCGGCCGAGGCAATTCTAAATTACGGGCCGTTTGCAGCGCCAAAACCATAGCATCAACAACGCCGTAGCAATAGCCGCGCGGTGATATTTTGACAATTTCCATCGTGACGGTGCACCTGCTTTCCTGCTAAACCGAGTCCTATTTCGACAGGGTCATAAAGCCTAGTTCTCTTATTATACTTCATTAAAGTTGCCGAGGAAAGCAATCGGAAGCCAGACGATAAATGTCGTCCCCTCTCCTTCACGTGTCGAAACCTCTACCGAACCGCCGTGCTCGTCGATAATCCACTTGGCAATCGATAAGCCAAGTCCCGTACCGCTTGTCTCGCCTCTCGACTCGTCCGCACGATAGAAGCGTTCAAAAATATGCGGCACCTCGGCGTGATCCATGCCGATCCCCGTATCCTTGATGACAATGCCGGCTTGATCCTTGGAACGGATGGCGCGAAGCTCGACATAACCGCTCGGCGTATACTTAAACGCATTTTCTACGAATATAAAGAACAGCTGACGCAAAAAATCAGCGTGTGCATATACTTGTACGTTCTCGATAGCGCTAAGGTTCCCGATTTTCCATTCGGCTTTTCTTGGAAGCAATTGTGCTCTTCGCGCAACGTCCTCCACGAGCGGGAGCAGCAGCTGATTCGTCTTCTCCATCTCATAACCGGCATCCGCCCGGGCCAGCGCAAGCAGATCGTTCACGAGGCTGGACATTCGCTTGGCCTCGCCAGCGATATCCTGCATGGCTTCGCGCGTCAGCGTTATACGGCGGCGTTCCTCTTCGCTCAGCTTAGGCGCAGCCGGATCATCCGAATCGCCATGCGTACCGCGTTCCAGCGCCGGCAGCCACATCCGCTCAAGCAGCTCGATATTGCCGCGAATGGTCGTAAGCGGCGTGCGCAGCTCATGGGAGGCATCCGAAACGAAGCGCCGCTGCGCCATGTAAGCTTCATCGAGCCCATTGTAGGTCGTCTCGATCCGGCCAAGCATCCCGTTAAGCGTATCGGTGAGACGGCCGAGCTCGTCGTTAGGTCCTTCTCTCGGGATCCGCATGCTGAGGTCCGAGCCGTTCTGAATCTTGTCGCTCGCCCTGATGACGTGCTCGATCGGCCGCAGCGCCTGGCGAGCAAGGAACAGCCCGATCGTAAAAGCGATCAGTACGACGACCATCGACGCGAAAGTGAGCGCGGTTCGCAGTTCCTTCAGAAATCCCGCTTCCCTGCCCGAATAAGCTCCGACCTGAAGCACGCCGAATACCTTGCCATCCTGCTGAAGCAGGTGCCGGTACACGACGAATGGATATTGGCCAAGCTTCAGCTCATGAAAGCCTTCCTCGTCCGCGCTGATATGATTCAAATCAGGAACGGCGAACTGCAGCTTGAGACGATGTAAATTAGAGGAGACCTGTACAGTGCCGTTTAGGAAATTATCCATTTGTACATACATCTCGTCATCCCCGATGACGAAACCGGGCGTGTTGTAATTCCCGAAAATATCAAGAGTCGACGTTTTGTTGATCGCTGTAATTTGATCCTCGATTTTGGCTTTCATTTCCCGGTACGTATTAATGTTGACGAAAAAATAAATAACGAAGCCAAAGAGAATGAGCATGACGGCCAAGATGACGGAGTACCAGAGCGTGAGCCGCAGGCGGATGGACATCGCTGCCGTCAGCCCCCTTCGCCCCGAAGCACGTACCCGGTTCCGCGAACGGTCTGAATGAGCCGGGAGCTGCTGCCGTCTTCGGTTTTCTGGCGAAGCATCGCTATATAAACTTCGAGCACATTGGATTCGCCGCTGTGATCAAAGCCCCAAATTTTGTCCATAATCGCGTCGCGCGTAAGCACTCTGCGCGGATTCTGCATCAGCAGCTGCAGCAGATCGAATTCTTTGGCCGTCAAGTCGATTCTGCGTCCGCTCCGAATGGCTTCCCTGGAGTCCAAGTCCAGCGTGAGGTCTTCGAACTGCAGCCGGCTCGAGCTCTCATCGAGCTTATCCGATTTGCGGCGGAGCAAGGCTCTTACGCGCGCCAGCAATTCTTCAAGCGCAAACGGCTTCACTAAATAATCGTCTGCGCCAAGGTCCAATCCTCTTACGCGATCCTGAATATCATCCTTGGCCGTAAGCATCATGATCGGTACGCCGCTTCCGCCTTCGCGAACGCGCCGGCAAACCTCCCAGCCGTCGACCTGCGGCATCATGACGTCCAAAATCAACAGATCAGGATCGCTCGACAGCATCTGTTTCAAGCCTTCAAGACCATTGTTTGCGGTTGCTACTTCATATCCCTCGAATGCCAGGCTGCGCCGAAGCAGGGAGGTGATTTTATCATCGTCGTCCACTACCAGTATATGCGGTCTCATCATTATCCCCCATCGTCAAACATCTAATTTAGAATGTGCAGAAACGAGCTTTCAGCCGCCATAAACTACCTTTATTATAGCGCAAGTCTACATTCGGACGAAATGCGCAATGCTTATTTTTCCATAAAAGAAGCGCAAGATCAGCCATCAAAGCTGCCCTGCGCCCTTTTTCGATTCGTATGAGCTGTTTATTGCTGCTGCTGCTGCCCTTGAGCCGCGGCGAATTCGTTTTTATTGCCGATCTTCACGTTCAGATCCATCTTCTCGCCATTGCGGATGATATTAAGCTTCACTTCATCGTCTACGGCCTTCGTTTGGATTTGTGCGATCAGGTCTTCGCGAGAATCGTAGCTTTTGCCGTCGATGCCTGTAATGACATCGTATTGGCGAAGGTCAGCGATGTACGCCGGCGATTTGTAAATGACGTTCGATACGACGGAACCTTTCGTACTGCTAAGGCCAAGCTCCTTGGCCAGTTCGTCTGTAATCGCAGCCAGGTTGGCGCCAATGAACGGAATCGGCTTCTTCGGAATTTCTTTATTGGCCTTCAGATTCTCCAGCACTTCCGTTATCGTGCTTGTCGGGATTGCGAAGCCGATGCCTTGTGCCTGTGAGCTGACAGCCGTATTAATACCGATAACTTCGCCCTTCAGATTCAGCAGCGGACCGCCCGAATTGCCGGGGTTGATGGAAGCGTCCGTCTGCAGCAAGTGCTGATATTGACGAGTTCCTTCGGAATCCGGAATCGTGATCGGACGTTCTTTGGAACTCAGCACGCCGACTGTAACGGTATGGTCGAAGCCGTAAGGGTTGCCGATTGCGACGACCCAGTCGCCGATGCCGATTTTGTCGGAGCTGCCGATTGGAAGCGTCGGGAAGTTCGACCCTTCCACTTTCAGCACGGCCAGATCAAGGTTAAAGTCAGAGCCGAGTTTCTTCGCTACCAGCGGCTTGCTTTGCCCCTGAATCGTCACTTGAATCTCGTCCGCATCCGCTACGACGTGCTGATTGGTCAAGATATACCCGCTGGAATCAAAGAAGAAACCTGTACCGATGCCTTCCGGCGTCAATTCGCTGCTGCCTTGGCCTTGGTTGTTGCTGCTGCCAGAGCCGTTATCCTGACCTTGGCCTTGGCCGCCGTCATCGCCGAAAAACTGGCTGAAGAAGTCGTCCATGCCGCCACCTTGACTTCTAGACTGCTGTTTCGTGAACGTTTCGATCTTCACGACAGCAGGGCTGGCTTTCTCGAACAGCTGCGCGATATTGTTCGGTCTGACCACATCGGCTGCGGCAGAGATGCTTCCGTTATCACCAGCCTTGCCGATTGCCGAGGATGCTTCTCCAGTCGGCTGCGAAAGCGCCTGGTCTGATGTGAACCAGTTCTGACGGTCGGATATGAACATCAGCGAACCGATGGCGACCACGCCGACCAGGAACGAAGCAAACATCGCTTTGAATGATGTGCGGCGCGTTTCTTTCGTCTGCCATCCGCTCCGTGAAGCCGATTGCGAGGGAGCGAACGCTCTCAATTGTGCCGGCGGCGTGACTTCGACTTGGCTCTGAACTCCGCCGGCAGGACTTCCTTGCTGAGCTGCGAAGCCTTGCGCGCTGTCATGCTCATGCTGCTGAGGGGCGTTATCCAATGCATCCGCAGAGCCTGCTTTAAATGGCCCATAGGAGTAGTAGTATGACGATTTCCCAGCCTCTCCTTCTTCCGGATTGGCGTCCTGTGCTCTATTGGAAGGTGTAAGCTCTTCTTTCTCTTCTTGGCTTCCCGGTTTGAAGAAATCATCGAAATCGTTCTTTTTGTTCTGATCGTCCATTGTTACTCCTCCTTAAGTGTCCCATGGTTCTCGCTGCAGCTGGTGTGCTGCTATTTCATAGTTCTATCATGCACAATCTACCTTAAATCAAACTTAAAATTATTATAAACGAACATAAAAAAAACCGGGCTTTCTGCATTTCTGCAGCAAAACCCGGCATTCGGCTTCTATCATGCGCTCTAGTGAAGCAAGCGCTGCTCTACTTCACCGAGCACTTCCTTCGCCCTCTCGACCCATTTGGGCTCTACCTTACCGTCGGGGTCGAGCGGTTCTTGAAACTGATTCACCAAGCCGCCGAGTGAATTCACGTTGGCTTCGTCGTCGAGCCCATCATTGTAAACATGATTGAGGACGAATGGCCTACCCAGCTTGATTTTGGCATCCAAATCCTCCGTATCGACATCGATGCTCCCATTGATAACATCAAACGGCATCCGCAGCCAAACCATATGCGCGTCGTCCAAATATCGATCAAAGTACCCGTGGTTATACTCCCAGTTGCCGCCAAGCGAGAACTGGTGCTCTTCCAGCATGCTTTTCACTTCCGTAAATTCCTTTTCATTCGACTCCAGCTTGGATTCAATGGGGATCATAGCGGGCATTCTCCTCTAGGCCTTAGTTTACCTATAAGGTACCCGCAGCACCTGTCAATTATCCCGTCTTTACCCATCCTTTGCGGTGCGCGTAAACGGCCAGCTGCGTCCGATCCTCCAGCTCGCACTTCATCAGCAGGTTGCTGACATGTGTTTTGACGGTCTTGATGCTGATATGAAGCTCGTCGGCGATCTCCTTGTTGGCCATGCCCTCCGCGATCAGCAGGAGCACTTCCTTCTCCCTGTCTGTCAATCCTTCGTCGGCTCCCTGCGCGCTGCGCTGCCTCAGTCCTCTGGTCAGTGCCTGGGATACGTCATGCGTCATGACAGGCATACCTTTAGCTGCACCGTTCAAAGCGTAAATCAATTCCTCTGCCGATACGGTCTTGAGCACATAGCTGACCGCTCCCGCCTCCACGGCAGCGACCACCTTCTCATCCTCCAAGAAGCTGGTCAGCATGACGATCTTAAGCTGGGGAAATTCCTTCATTATCACCTGCGTCGCTTCCACGCCGTCCATCACCGGCATCATGAGATCCATCAGGATCAGCTGAGGCAGCCCGCCAGGTATGCCTTCACGCAGCTTATCGATGGCTTCGCGGCCATTCGAAGCTTCGGCAATCACTTCAAACTTCGAATCCAGCATCAAATACGTTCGCAATCCCGCGCGCACCATATCGTGGTCGTCCACAATCATGATTTTCCAACTGTCATTCATGGTCATTGCTCCGTTCGACTCCCTTATTGATATAGTTCGGCAATGTGACTCTGACTCTCGTGCCGCTTCCCGGTTTGCTGATGATCGAGGCGTCCCCGCCCAGCTTGCCTGCCCGCTCCCGCATCGTCGACAGCCCGTAAGAGCCGCGCTTGACTTGGTCCGCTCTGAAGCCTGCGCCGTCATCCTGTAAGGTCATGACGATCTGCCGTTCCGTTTCGGCAACGGTGAGCAGGGCCGTCTGAGCGCCGGCATGCTTGACGATATTCGCCATTGCTTCTTGAATAATCAGAAATAATTGATGCTCTTTCGCATCCGAAAGCTTCTCTTTCACCCGCCATTCCATGACGCCTTGAATGCTGTTCTGGCGGCAATAATCGGGAAACCATTTGTCCAGCGCTTCCTGCAGCGATCTGCCCTCCAGCTCCATCGGCCGGAGTTGGGCAATAAAGCCTCGCATCTGCTTCTGCGCCATGGAAGACATGGAGATAAGCTGCTCCATCACATCGCTTGCGCGATCCGGATTCATCTCAAGAAGTTTGGGCAGCGATGAAGCGGACATATGAATGGCGAACAGCTGCTGGCTGACGGTATCATGCAGGTCGCGCGCAAGCCGTCTGCGCTCTTCGAGTACAGCCGCTTCATTCGATGCCGCCTCGCGCATGACTTGATCTTCGCCGGAGCGCTGAATCCATTGCGTACGCTCATCCAGCGACGCCAGCATATCGTTGAACTCTCGGAACGCGGGCGTAAACGCCCCTTCCTCCGGAAGCCTCGTATCGTAATTGCCGTGCGCAGCCTGCTTCAGGCCGATCACCATCATATCGATCTGCCGCTGAATCCGCTTGGCGGCCCAATAACCGAATGCCGCGCTCACGACTAAGAACAGTGCAGCTACGGCAAGCCACCAATCATTCTCTATGCGGGCATCCGGCAGCATGTCGTAGCCTAAATCCCAAATCAGCACGGATACAGTCGAGGATGCGATGAAGAGCAGAATCAAATCCCATTTGCTATTACGAAACAATCGTACCATCATGTGCGGCTCAACCTACTTTCGTGACGCGCACATCGCCGATAAACGTACTGACGATCAGCTTGATTTTCTTATCGGTCTCTTGAAAGAACGGGGTCTCGATATCCATGTTTTTGAAAATGCCGCCTTCTTTCTGCTCCAATACGGCCACGTCGCCGATAAAAGCGCTGGATACGACATGCACACCAAATTCATAATCGCTCGGTAAATACACTTTTACATCGCCTATAAAGGAAGAGATCGTGATAACCGTTTCCCCCGGGAGGATTTGGGCCTTCGTTAAATCCAGCACCGTATCCCCGATAAAATGGGAGATATTCATCGGCTTCAGCTCCCAATAGTCGTTACCCAAGTAGATATCGCCGATAAAACCGGACCGCGTCTGCACGTTGGGGTCATGATTCCACCATTCGACGCGTTCATGCCGGTGATGCTGGTGATGCCGGCTGTTCTGCCGTTCGATTCGTTCTCGAAATTTGGCAGCACGCAGTTCCCAACGTTCCATTTTTTGTTGATATCTGTGCGCGTAATGATCGTTATGCCGGTTATAAGGGGGAGCCTCATGTCCAGCCCCCCGCTGCTGCCGTGGTCCGTTCGGATTCGGCTGCGAAATATGAGTGCCGTACGGATCGCTTTCACCGCCGGATACAGGTCCCGCTTCGACGGTATCACGCTCCTCGCCTTCCGCTTCGTCCATCGGCTTCGTCGGATCAGGATGCAGCGGAGGCGCCGGCGGTACAGGCTTGTCAAACGCGCCGTAGTTGTAGGCTTGCCATCCGTCACTCGGATGTTCGCTTTTTTTGCGCGATTTTGGCTTAAAAATCATGGATAAACCAAAAATAATAATGACTAGCGGCCCCGCGAATTTCACGATTTCGCCGATTGACCAATCGAACAGTTGAAGATTGCGGCCGAGGAAAATGAAGCCGACGATAATCAGAACACCTGAGCCGAAAGCGGAGCCGCGTCCGTAAACCATTCGCTGCAGCAGATTCTGCGCCCCCAAAAACAAAAGAATCACAGGCCAGAATACAGAGACGACTGCACCGATATCGAAATCCACATATCCGCTTTGCCTTAATAAGAGACCTACGCCCACGATGATGATGAAGAGGCCCCACATAAACCGATTGATAAAATTGCCATTCATTGCCGCCACCAGCTCCCAAATGTTTCTGCAAGGTTTGTACTCCAAGTATACTGCAAGCCTCAAGCGGCATAAAAGGGTCTGTCGATTGAACCCCCCTACGTCTCGAGGCGGAGGTCGCAATGCAAGCGATAATCGGAGAATGGACGCAATCTCATGTGAGGTCTTATGACTTCGTTCGTTGACAGCTTTAACGCGTCACTTATATAATGGGTTTCGGACTGGACAAGAGAGATAAAACCTTACATGACATTCTAGACAGGAGATGACAAAACATGGATACAGCAACACTGTCCATGGGGCTGGATACCATTTGGGTCGTGTTGACAGCCGCAATGATTCTGCTTATGGAAGGCGGCTTTGCGCTGCTAGAGGCAGGGTTCGTCAGACAGAAGAACGCAGTGAGCATTATTATGAAGGTGTTCGTCGATATCGCATTCGGCGCGCTGATCTTTTACTTTATCGGATTTGGGTTCATGTACGGCAAGGATGCCGGCGGACTGATCGGGACGACCGGCTTCCTGCTGAACGGAGATTTATCTCATATTAAGCTGAACATCTCGCACGAAACGTATTGGCTGTTTCAGTGCGCCTTCGTTATCGCCGTCATCTCCATCGTATCCGGCGCCGTAGCGGAACGGATCCATTTCAAAGCTTACATCCTTTATGCGATTGCAATGACAGGCATCATCTATCCCATTGCCGGACACTGGGTATGGGGCGTCGACGGCTGGCTCGGCAAGCTCGGGATGATCGATTTCGCCGGCTCTGCGGTCATCCATGCGCTCGGCGGCTTCGCGGCCCTCGCAGCAGCCATCTTCATCGGCCCGCGGATCGGGAAATTCACGGCGGACGGCAAAAGCAATATCGTGCCTCCGTCCAACCTGCCGCTTGCTTCGGTAGGCGCGTTCATTCTATGGTTCGGCTGGTTTGGCTTCAACTCAGGCAGTACGCTCAGCGCAACGAACGGAGCGATCGGCCATATCGCTATCACGACAATGCTGTCCGCTGCAGCTGGCGGCGCAACCTGCATCTTGTTCACCATGTTCCGTTATAAGAAAGCGGATCCGCCGATGGTCATCAACGGCTCGCTTGCCGGACTGGTCGGCATTACCGCAGGCTGTTCGTTCGTATCGGACGGCGCAGCGATGCTGATCGGCGTCGTTTGCGGCATCGCCATGGTCCTTGTCACCGAGTTTCTCGAAGGCAAGGGCATTGATGATCCCGTCGGCGCCTTCGCCGTTCACGGTGTCAGCGGAAGCCTTGGCACGCTGGCAGTAGGCTTGTTCGCAATGCCCGAGCTTACCAAGGGCATCGGACAAGAATACTACGGACTCTTCTATGGCGGAGGCTGGAATCTGCTCGGTGTACAGGCACTTGGTCTTGTCATCGTCAGCGTGTGGGGCTTCGTGCTGACATGGGCTGCCTTCTTCCTGATTAAGAAGATCATGCCCGTGCGCGTATCCAAAGACGAAGAGCTGATCGGACTCGATGTCGGCATTCACGGTGTGCCGGCCTACAACCAGGACCATGATTTCCTGGATCTCGAGCAGCTTAAATCAGGTAAATAGCCAATCAAAGCGCCGCTGTTCCAAGGTCGACTAGACCCGGAACAACGGCGCTTCTTCGTCGTAAACAACAAAAAGACCGTCCACTAAGGACGGTCGCTTATCCATTCATTTCTTCATCGATTTCAGTGGATACGTGAATCGTTCCGGAGGCATTGTCGGTATTCAGAAAGGCACGCGCCTGCTCGATCTCTTGACGCAGCGTACGCACTTTCTCCATCGGCTTCTTCACATAATGAATATATTCAACAGCCAAATGGTGATCCGGTTTCTTGCCGGATAACATACGGCGAAGTGTAGACATCGATTGATAAGAGCGTTCTTCCTGCAAGCGGCGCTTCTGGTAACGTTCTACCATTTGCTCGATTTCAGTAATCTCCTGCTCTCTCTTCGCAATATACGTATTTAGGAAAGGTATGACTTCAGCTGCTTTACGTTGTCTCAAACGAGAAGGCGGGATGTAGGCAATCGGTTCTGTCATGGTAACTCCCCTGTCCTCACATGTTATAAATAGTTACACTACTTATTCTACACGATCATTTCCCGTTTGAATACCACTTTTTCAGCAAATTTAGTGGCAATTATTTGACGCGGATGTCAGCTCCGGCAACGCCGATCCATCGTCCGTCCGCAGAACGGATAGGAACCGAGATGGTTATGCAAGGTTTCTTCGTAATAGCGGATATGTATACCGGCGAGGTGAACGTACGGCCTTCCATCGCCCGTCTCCACCATTCGCGCCCCTTGGCATTCAGCAGCCCCGCCTCCGGCAGCGAGAAGATGAACGAGCCGTCGTCGCGGTTGGACCACACCGCTTCGACATCCGGCAGCGCCTGCAGCAGCTTTGTCAGCAGCACTTGGTGCGTATTTTCATCAAGCGACGACACCGCTCCGTCTGCGGCTAGTCTGCTCAGCTTATCCAGTGCATCTCCGACATTTACATGTCCGTGCTTATGGTCGTTGTTTACGCCAACCTGTCCGATCGCCTTCGTAAGTTCCGAGGAGGATTTGCGCAAATTCGTGCTTATACGATCGAGCTTATTGATTTGCCGGCGCTGCTTGTGCGTAAGCTCAAGCGTTTTGTCGACGCTTATAAGCGTTTGATTGACCGAACCGACGACATCCTTCAGCATATCCGTCGTTGCCGCCATGCTCTGCGTCTGCTGTTTGCTTGCTTCGCTGCTCTGGCTGACGAGCTTGTCGACTTCAAGAATACGGGTAAAGATGAGATCCATGCGTTCTTTGGTTTGTGCCATTTCCAAGATTCCCTGCTCAACGGCAGCCTTCTCCAAATCAACGGAAGCAACAACCTGCTTGACGCCGAACTCGATTTCCTCCACCAGGCCGTTCGACTTCAAAACAGCTTCATTGCTTTGCTCAGCCAGTTTTTTGATCTGCTGCGCGACCACGGAGAACCCGCGCCCGAATTCGCCTGCATGCGCAGCTTCAATAGAAGCGTTCAGCGCAAGCAGTGACGTCTGCGACACGATTTCTTGAATAAAGCTGTTGATTTCATTAATCCGCGAGGTTTGTTCAATGAGCTCGCGAATATGGCGTTCCATCGTTCCATTGTGATGCTGCAGGTCGCTCATCACTTTGTCCGTATTCGTCAGCGATCGGCAGACTTCAAGCACGACCGCTTTCGTCTCCTTGCTCTCGGTATCGAGCAGCTGCGCCGTATCGCTGATTTGTTCCGCAGCGGCTGCGGCCTCCTGGAGCGTCAAGAACGTTCCCCCGATGCGCTCCCTGGCGCTTTCGCTGCAATCGCGCAGATCGGTTTCCGTAACCGCAGACTGATCCGCGATATCGGTCAGCTGCCCGATCGATTGGTTGACTTCCTCCACTGCCGCCGTCAATTGATCTGAAATAACGAGCGATTCATTAATTAATTGCGTCAGCACACCATTGCTCTCGACCTCGTCTTGCTTGGCGGAACCGTTTTTCTGGGACCATAGACGCTGCAGTGCCTGCATGAAATTAACCACCTTTTCGACATATTGTCAGAATTAACTAATAGTATAGGACATGCTTCGACAAAAGAAAAGAGGGACCGCACCGGGTCCCTCTTCCTATGCTGCTTCCGCAGCTATCTTATTTGTTCGCTTTTTGCGAAATCGCTTTGGTCGATGCGCTTGTTGTGGATGTTGCATTCTCAGATGCAAATTCTGCATTGTACTTGTTCTGGGACGCATTCATTTTATTGTTTTTATTTTTTGTCATTGGTGTTCACCTCCCGGTACATCACTAGTATGGCAGGCCCGGGAATGGTTTAGTAATGGGATATATACGCAAAGGCCGCTAAGACATCCATTTACGCAAATGATGCTTCGTTCGATGTATCCGGGCTTTGATTGTTCCAACGGGCAGCTTCATGGCGGCCGCTATCTCCTGATCTTTATACCCGTAGTAGAACTTAAACAGCAGCAGCGTTCTTGATCTTGGCTCCAGCATATCCAGCAGCTCACCAATCTCGAGCATAACGGCTGTTTCATGCCCGAACATACGCGACTCGCTTCCTAGATCCTCAGCGCCGCAAGGACTGACACGTCCAGACTGCTTGTTTATGTTATGAGCCGCGTTCGCTGTAATGACTTTGGCCCAAGCGCGCAGCTTATCCTGCTCCCGCAGCGTATTTTGGCTCATGAGCATGCGTACCCATGCTTCCTGAACCGCATCCTGCGCATCCGATTTATTGAACACCTTCGCATAGGCGACAGCAATCATTTCGTTGTAGAGCTGACGCAGCCTGTCCTCAAAGAGCTCCGATTGGACCGGATGCCGGACTTCAGCTTCCATTGATCTTGGTTCACCGTTCATTAATAACCGCCCCCGAGTTGATTAATGATAGCGTTTACATCTATCTTAGCATAGGCCTAAAGTAAAAAAAAGAGAATATTCAACATAATCGTCGAACATTCTCGTTATTTATCCAAGCTACGATTCGAGAAGCGCTCTCGGCAATGTCTTCTCGGCGGTAACCGCCTCATTCAGCTCATTCAGCCAAGCCTCCGTCAGCTTGCCGTTACCGCGTTTCAGCACGTTAACGGTTACTTTCCGTTTGCCCCACTGCTTGAAAACCTGCTTCCTCGTCTCAAAATAAAGATCGATCTTCTTGCCCTTGATGGCCGATCCCGTGTCAGCCACGATACCATAGCCGTAGCCCGGCACGTAAAGCACGGTACCGATTGGAAAAACTTTAGGATCCGCGGCAATTGTCGAAACCAGCCCTCGCCGAACTTTAACGCCTGAGTACGTAATGCCGTATAGTGGATGTCCGGGTCTCTTGCCGGTTGATTCAACGCCTGCGGTATAGCCTGTCGCCACGACTTGCATATGATGAAGTTTCGAATTGTTTTTCTGGTTCGTTTGCTTAGAATCACTGGATGCTGCTGGTTTCACCTGTCCATGCCTCACCGCCGAACTCTCGGGAATGAGGATACAGCTTACCATGAACCATACGGTCAAGCACGAGACGGTAACACGATAAAACGACAAAAAGCTTGTCATCATTTGGGTTGTTAGCCTCCTTAATTCGAAGGATACCCAAGCGTGACAAGCTTTATGCGGTTGTCTTTATCGACAGCGTCTTATTGGTAATTAAATCTGCTTAGTGGCAATTTCAGCCTGCAGCAGGGCAATGAACTCGGCAACCGGCTTGGAACCGAGATCTCCCTCGCCGCGTTTGCGGACAGAGACGGTTTCCGATTGTGCTTCATTCTCGCCGACGACGAGCATATAAGGCATTTTCTCCAGCTGTGCTTCGCGAATCTTGTAACCAAGCTTCTCGTTGCGCAGATCGGTTTCAACGCGAATGCCGGCAAGCTGCAGCTTGCTCTCAAGCTCGCGTGCATACGATTCGTAAGCCGTAGATACCGGGATAATCTTCGCTTGTACCGGCGACAACCAGAGCGGAAGCGCGCCAGCGAAGTTCTCAAGCAGGAATGCTGTCATGCGCTCCATGGTGCTGATAATGCCACGGTGAATAACGACCGGACGATGCTTCTTGCCGTCGTCTCCGACATACTCCAGCTCGAAACGTTCCGGCAGCAAGAAATCCAGCTGCGCCGTCGAAAGCGTCTCTTCCTTGCCTAGTGCCGTCTTGATCTGAACGTCAAGCTTTGGTCCATAGAACGCCGCTTCACCTTCGGCTTCGAAGAACGGAAGCTCCAGCTCTTCGACAACCTCGCGAAGCATGCGCTGCGACATTTCCCACATTTCGTCATTTTGGAAATATTTCTCTGTATCCTGCGGATCGCGGTAGGACAGGCGGAAGCGATATTCCTTAATTCCGAAATCTTCATACACTTGGCGAATGAGCGTTACGACACGTGCAAATTCTTCCTTGATCTGATCCGGACGGCAGAAAATATGCGCATCGTTGAGCGTCATCGCGCGTACGCGGTGAAGACCGGTCAACGCACCGGACATTTCGTAGCGGTGCATCGTGCCAAGCTCGGCTACGCGCACAGGCAGATCGCGATATGAACGCATTTCGCTTTTGAACACCATCATGTGATGCGGGCAGTTCATTGGACGAAGCACGAGCTCCTCGTTGTCCATGATCATCTTAGGGAACATATCCTCGCTGTAATGCTCCCAGTGGCCGCTTGTTTTGTACAGCTCAACATTGGCAAGCACCGGCGTGTAGACGTGCTGGTAGCCCAGACGCTCCTCGAGATCCACAATGTAACGCTCCATGGTTCTGCGTACGCGCGCGCCGTTCGGCAGCCACAGCGGCAGCCCTTGTCCGACTTCGCGGGAGAACGTGAACATCTTCAGCTCGCGGCCCAATTTGCGGTGATCGCGCTTCTTCGCTTCCTCGAGGAAATGCAGATGCTCGTCGAGCTGCGCTTTCTTCGGAAACGCCGTTCCGTAAATGCGCTGCAGCATTTTGTTCTTGGAATCACCGCGCCAGTACGCGCCAGCAACGCTCAATAGCTTGAACGCTTTAATGCGGCCCGTCGAAGGCAGATGCGGTCCGCGGCAAAGGTCGAAAAATTCTCCTTGGTCGTACATCGTGATTTGCGCTTCCTGCGGAAGGTCGCGAATCAATTCCAATTTCAGCGGATCGTTGATGGCCGTGAATGTCGCGATCGCTTCTTCGCGGCTGACGACGCGGCGGCGGATCGGCAGATCCTCCTGCACGATGCGTTCCATTTCCTTCTCGATTTTCACCAAATCTTCAGGCGTCAACGATTGCTCCATATCGATATCGTAATAGAAGCCGTCCTCGATAACGGGACCGATTCCGAGTTTTACTTCATTGCCGCCAAACAAACGCTTAATGGCTTGCGCCATTAGATGTGCAGTGCTGTGCCGGTAAACTTCAAGTCCGTCGGCAGAATCCAGCGTAACGATTTCCAGCGCGGCATCGTTCTCGATCGGCGTATACACATCAACCACTTTGCCGTCGACTTTGCCTGCAACGGCGTTCTTCCGAAGTCCTGTGCTGATCGATCCGGCAACCTCTTCAATCGTTGTTCCTTGTTCGTATTCCCGGACTGCGCCGTCCGGCAGCTTCACTTGAATTGCCATAACCTTGTTCCTCCTGAACTGTTTTTGTCGATCGCTGCGGCTTGCGTACCCAACAAAAAAAGCACGCATCCCCGCGAAGGGACGAGTGCTTGTTAATGACCCGTGGTTCCACCCTAGTTCAATCAGCCGGCGTCCTGGCTTGCACGCTTGCTAATCCTTGTAGACGTTCCATAACGGGAACGAACCGGTGAAGCATACTGTCAAGCATTACGCTTGATTTCAACTTCACAGCTACAAAGGGGTATATCGCCGCCGCAACGCGAGGAAATTCCAGCCAAGTTTCCTCTCTCTGAGCCGTGCATGCCGGAGATACATGTCTTTGTCGATGCTTTTCCTTGAGCATAATTATAAGCGCTCACCGTTCCTCGGTCAAGTCCATAAGCAACCGTCAGTCAAGGAATGACGTTACGGATTCGTTTCTCCGCGGACAGCTCTGCAGATGGCAGCGGCTGGCCGAATTCGTCGAAATGGCGATTGCAATGTCCGCATGAGCAGCAAAGCCGCACGCGCTGCTCGAAAATCGTTTCAAGGGTGCGCATAACCGGTAGATCGGGCTGGCGAGTATGAATGACGATTTGCTGCGGCGAGACGGTAATCAGCGTGCTGACAATCATATCCTCCATATTCATTTCCGACTCCAGCATTTCCGCGACGATTCGATCAGCAGGGACGGTATCAAGAAGCTGGAACTCCTGGTCGTAAAGAACGAAATCGCTTCCCCCTTTATGAACCACGTGTACGATCGGCAGCTTCACCTCTTGCATACGGACGAAATATTTCAGCAGTGAGATAAATTCCTGGTACTGTTTATCCATCACATATTCGTCCACTGCATATGCAACGACATCCTTCAATTCCTGCCAATAGGAGGCCAAACGGAACGTGACAAAACCATCGAGATGAATACGCGTATGGTTGGCGAGGAAGCTTTCCAGCTCATCGGCCACTTTTCCCAACCGCCGCTGTTTATCCGTAAGAAGCAGTTCGGCGGCATTACTGTCGTAGTCTTGCGCGGCAGCCCCTGCAGTTCCGTATAGAATCGTATAGCAATATTGCTCGAGCGTCTCGATCTCGTTAACTTCCTCAAAGTGAAATTGTTTGCGAATGATCGCTCTTAGCAGCATCGGCTCCAGCTCTGTCATAATAAACTGAGCGAAGGCCAGTGCCGTTCGTCGATATACCTCCGGTCCGTCCGCATGCAATTGAAACTGCGGCAAATTCGCGGCACACCGTAAAGACATGCCATCATATTCGGGTCGCGTGAAATAAACGATGGAACCTGAAGCTGGACTATGTACATCGGCAAACTCTTCACTTAAACAGCGGTGCAGCCGATCAAGCGCTTCATTAGAGGCCGAATGCAAAGAAACCGTAAAAAGTTCCATAGGCTCACTCCTAAAAGTTTTTGAACATATTCGAAGCTGGGCTAGGCGAGATTTCAAAAACTGGCTTCGGAAGCATAAACTTTAAGTTTTTGAACATAATCGAAGCTGGGCTAGGGCGAGATTTCAAAAACTGACTTCGGAAGCATAAACTTTAAGTTTTTGAACATAGTCGAAGCTGGGCTAGGCGAGATTTCAAAAACTGACTTCGGAAGCATAAACTTTAAGTTTTTGAACATAATCGAAGCTGGGCTAGGCGAGATTTCTCTATTACGACTTCATTTGCTAAAATTTTTCATTTTATTTTAATCGCATGCGGTTTAATTTTAAGGCGAGAGAACCTTGTGTTTTAGCTTGAATAGAGGGCTTTGGAGGCTCCCTAACAGTATATGGCTCAGCAAAAGCATATATACGATGAAGGCTATGGCTATGCTGGATAGGGATTGGAATGGAAGGGGATTCGTGGTATATTAAGTTCCAAAAGAAGCTTCATACTCGGAGTGAATGCAATGGATAATGAGTCGATAAATTACAACAGATATCGTTGGAATCGCATGCTTCTGAACGGCTTCTGGTCCATACTGGTCATCACGGTCGTACTCGAATGCCTCTACTTAACGATCACGGAGGTCCCAACAGGACAGTTCATTCGTGCCTATATGTTGAAGCCTTCCGCCTTTCAATTCACCACCTTGCTCATCGCGGAGACCGGACTTCGGGTGCTCAGAGGCAAATACCAAGATTACATACTGATCTTAACTTCCGCCGTACTAGCCTTCATCATCGTCTTTATTCATAATTCCATCAACTACCTGCTCCTTGCACTTTTCTTGCCTGTCATGGTGTCCATCTTTTACTTCCAGAACAAAAAATTACTGTTTGCGCTCGTCAATACGCTCTCTTCCTTATTCCTCCTTTACTGGACCAACGACTTTATTCACCAAGACATTACCCTGATCGGTTTGACAACGATTTCCGTCATGTTTTGCGTTTTCTCGCTCGTAGCCTGGGGCATTTTGAGCAGAGGACGCGAGCTCTTGAATCATTTGAAGTCCTATTTTGAATCCAATCAGCAGCTGCTTGTCAAGACGATTTGGATGGACAAGCTTGCCAAGACGGATGCATTAACCGATTTGTACAATCACATCACGTTCCATGAATATTTCGAACGGCTCATTGATCAGCATGAACAAAATGGACTGCCTCTGCAGTTGGCAATCGTCGACATCGATAATTTCAAGCATGTGAACGATACCTACGGACATCGAGCCGGAGACGCGGTCCTCAAATCCGTGGCGGATCTCATTCGTGCTAAGGTATCTGCCAATGACTTTGTAGCTCGCTACGGCGGCGAAGAATTTGCTGTTCTCTTCACGGATAAAGCAAGTGAAAGCGCGTTTGTCGCCGTCGAGCAAATCCGCGAGGAAATCGCCAAAGTCGTCCATGAGGCGTTTGGCGGCAAACCGGTAACCGTCAGTATCGGGTATGCCGAATACACCTCCGGTGAAGGCAAAGAACATTTCTTCAACCGTGTCGATACCGCGCTCTATAAAGCCAAGAGCACCGGTAAAAACCGTACCATCGTCGCACTGGACCCCCACCAGTTAGAGAACCAAAGCCAACTTGCCTAATGAAAAAAGCTTCCCGCTCCGCGAGTGATTCGCGGAATCGGGAAGCTTTATTAGTTTTACGTCATGCACGACAATTAGTTCTGCATAATAAAATCGTTCTGCGCATGCTCACTCTCTTCGTACATTTTCAAAATTTCGTATCGCGTGTTGCGCTGCGCAGGGATTTTGCCTGCCTCACGAATGAGCTGCAAAATCAGCTCGATATTGACCTTATGCGTCGTTCCTGCCGCGGATACTACGTTCTCTTCGATCATCGTGCTGCCGAAGTCGTTGCAGCCGTAGGACAGCGACTGCTTGCCGACCTCAGGACCCATCGTGACCCAAGAGGATTGGAAATTATCGATGTTGTCGAGCGTAATCCGACTGATCGCGAGCGTCTTCAGATACTCTTCCGGCGTCGCTTTCTCGCGCTTCATATTCGTGTTCTCCGGCTGGAATGTCCATGGGATGAACGCCAGGAAGCCTTTGGAGTTATACCCGTTCGCAATGCATTCATCCTGCGCATCACGGACACGAAGCAGATGAAGCGCCCGCTCCTCCATCTCTTCGCCGAAGCCGATTACCATCGTTGCCGTCGTATTCATGCCTACGCGGTGCGCCGCCTTCATGACGTCCATCCAGTCCGTCCAAGAGCCTTTCAACCGGCTGATCTTCCGTCTCGTCCGATCATCGAGGATTTCGCCGCCGCCGCCCGGCAAGGAATCAAGCCCTGCTTTATTCAGCTCGCGCATCACTTGTTCAAGCGTCAAGCCGCCTGAAATAGCGACCATCTTTTGAATTTCCGCTGGGGAGAAAGAATGCATTGTAATCCCGGGGAAATGCTGCTTGATTTTGCGCAGCAGATCCAAATAGTACGTAAAGGGCAGCTCTGGATTTACCCCGCCCTGCATCAAAATCTCGGTGCCGTTTACATCGATCGTCTCCTGAATTTTCTGCAGGATCGTTTCATCCGGAAGGACATAGCCTTCCTTCGAGCCCGGCGCACGATAAAACGCGCAGAACCGGCAGTAGACGTCGCATACATTCGTATAGTTAATATTTCGCCCAACGACGAAGGTCGTGATCGGCTCAGGATGACGCCGAAGCATCAACTGATTGGCTGCATGTCCCATTTTCTCAATTTCATCGGATTCGAACAGCGTCACGCAATCCTCTAGTCCGAGTCGTTCTCCCTGCAGTGCTTTATTTAAAATACGGTCAATTATCTGCATTGCGGAGACCTCCTTCTTATCTGTATATCCGTACCAAGTATGGTTTCAACTAATATTACCATAAACGAATATGAACGTCATATGGCGTCTGAGCCAGTAAATGCTTGCCTATACGGCGAAAAACGCGGCTAGTCCGTCAGGACTGCCGCGTATTGCTTCTAATGCGCTGAATCAACCGTTCAGCGCTTGATCCAGATCCGCGATGAGGTCTTCAATATCTTCAAGACCGAGGGAATAGCGAAGCAAGCCGTCCGTAATGCCGCGTTCATGGCGCACTTCGCGCGGCATGGCCGCATGGGACATCATAGCCGGATAAGACAAGATGCTCTCAACGGCTCCAAGGCTCACCGCCACGAGCGGCAGCTTCACGCGGCTCAGCACCGCTTTCGCGCGATCGCCGTCGCCGACGTCGAAGGAAACGACAGCTCCGTAGCCTTTGGACTGCTTCTCGTGAATGTCCCGGCGCGGATGGTCGGCAAGACCCGGGTAATAGACACGCGTAACAGCCGGATGAGCGTTCAGCCATTCCGCCAGCTTGCGCGCGCTGCGCTCGCTGTGCTCCATGCGTGCCTGCAGCGTCTTAATTCCGCGAATTAGCAGCCAGGACTCCTGTGGAGCAAGCACCGTACCGAGCCCGTTCTGAAGCTGCTTCAAGCGGCGACCCAGTTCGTCTGTCGCGACGACCGCGAGGCCTGCAAGCACGTCGCTGTGACCGCCCAGAAACTTCGTTGCGCTATGCAGCACAATATCGACGCCGAGCTCGATCGGGCGCTGGTGATAAGGCGTCATGAATGTGTTGTCGAGCAGCGTTATCAGCTGATGCGATTTGGCCCAAGCCGCGATTTCGCTAATGTCGGTAATTTTCAGCGTTGGGTTGGACGGTGTCTCCATGAATACCGCTTTCGTATTCGGCTGAAGCGCCGCTTTGACCGCCTCGAAGTCCGTCATGTCAACGAAGGTGGATTCTATGCCCAGACGGTTCAGAACCGTCGTCAGCAGCCGATACGTTCCACCGTAGACATCCTCCGTCACGATCACATGATCGCCGGTGGAGAAGAGCAGGAAAGCTGTAGAGATAGCCGCCATGCCGGAAGCAAACGCAAACCCGCGCTTGCCGCCCTCAAGCAGCCTAATGTAATCTTCCAGCGCTTGGCGCGTCGGATTGCCGGAACGGCTGTAATCATAGGTCGGCGGGTTAAAAATATCGTGATGATGGAACGTCGATGCCTGATAAATCGGCACGCTTGATGCGCCCGTATGCTCATCGATTTCAGCGCCAAAATGAATCAGCTTGGTTGCAAACTGCGTTTCAGGTTTGTTCGGCTTCTGCTCTGACATCCTGTTACACCTCCCCGACTTCGCGCTTGGCCGCGTCGAAGGCCTGGGCCAAATCAGCAATCAAATCATCTTCGTGCTCAATGCCTACGGAGAAGCGGAGCAAACGGTCGTCAACCCCGATTCGCTGGCGAATTTCAAGCGGAATATCGGCATGCGTCTGAACGGCCGGATATGTCATCAATGATTCCACGCCGCCCAGGCTCTCCGCGAATGCAATCAACTGGATATGCCGCAGAATCGGCTCAACGTAAGCAGCCTTCTTCAGACGGAAGGAGAAGATACCCGTATTGCCCGAGGATTGGCGGCTCTGAACCTCATGACCCGGATGATGGGGCAGCGCCGGGTAATAGACCTCTTCTACCGCTTCATGCTGCAGCAGCCAGTTCGCGATCGCAGTCGCATTGGATTGATGGCGTTCCATGCGAAGCGCCAGCGTCTTCATGCCGCGCATCAGCAGCCACGAATCCTGCGGACCGAGCACTGCGCCGAGGGAATTGTGCAGAAAGGCCATATGCTCGGAAAGTTCCTTGCCCTTCGTTACGATCAGTCCGGCAAGCACATCATTATGGCCGCCCAAATACTTGGTTGCGCTGTGTACGATAATGTCCGCGCCGAGCTCGATCGGGCGCTGGAAGAATGGCGTAAGCAGCGTGTTGTCGACGATCGAAAGCATGTTCTTCGACTTCGCCCAAGCGCATACGCGCTCCAGATCCGTGATCATCATAAGTGGATTTGTCGGCGTTTCAATCAAGATCGCCTTCGTCGATGGCGTACACAGTGTATTCAGCGCATCGATATCGTTCGTATCGACATAGGAGGCTGTCACACCGAAACGGCTCATAATCCGTTCCAGCAGCCGGTATGTTCCGCCATAGAGATCCAGGGAGACCAGCAGATGATCACCTTGCCCGAACAGCGAGAATATCGTTGTCAGTGCAGCCATGCCGCTGCTGCAGGCAAAGCCTGCATCGCCTGATTCCAATTCCGCAGCAGCGTCTTCAAGCACTTTGCGAGTCGGGCTTTTCGTACGTGCGTAGTCGAAGCCTGTGCTTTCGCCGAGACGCGGATGTCGGAATGCGGTCGATTGGTAGACTGGGAAACTGACGGCCCCTGTAACAGGCTCTTTAATGGATCCAATTTGCGCGAGTCGGCTTTCGATTTTCATCTGATGAAGTCTCCCTCTCCACTATATAATAGAAGTTTAAATGCCTGCGCCAAGATCGTATGGCGTTTGCTGGTATACGTAGTAGTTCAACCAGTTCGAGAACAACAGGTTCGCATGCGCTCTCCAGCTCGAAAGCGGCTGCTTCGACGGGTCATCGTTCGGGTAGTAGTTCTTTGGAATATCCATTTCCATGCCCTTCGCCTTGTCGCGGTCATATTCCGCCTTAAGCGAGCTCGCATCGTATTCGGAATGCCCCGTAACGAAAATTTGTCTGCCGTTCTTGGAAGCGGCGATGTAGACGCCGGCATCCGGAGAGAAGGACAGAATCTCCAAATCGTTAACCGCTTCAATGTCTTCGCGGCGCACTTCCGTATGACGGGACTGCGGCACAAGAAACTGCTCGTCAAATCCCCTCATGAGCGGCACATTGCGTTTCTCCACTTGATGCGGGAATACACCGAACATTTTCTCCGAGAGATCGTATTTGGGAATGCCGTAATGATGGTACAGGCCGGCCTGTGCGCCCCAACAGATATGGAAGGTCGAAGTGACCTTGCGCGCGGACCAATCCATAATATCCTTCAATTCTTCCCAATAGTTCACGTCTTCAAAATGATACGTCTCCACCGGCGCGCCGGTAATGATCATACCGTCGTAATATTCGTGTTTAATATCGTCAAACGTCTTGTAGAACGACTCCAAATGCTCTGCTGAAGTCGTCTTGGACGTATGTGTCTTCGGATGAATCAGCACAACCTCAACCTGCAGCGGCGTGTTACCGATCAAACGCAGCAGCTGCGTCTCCGTTACCTCTTTCGTAGGCATCAGGTTCAGAATAACAATACGCAGCGGGCGGATATCTTGATGATACGCTACGCTCTCGTCCATAACGAAGATATTCTCTTCCGAGAGAATGTCTTTGGCAGGCAGTTGATCAGGTACTTTAATCGGCATGTCTACTCACTCCATTCGTGTCAATTTTACTGAGGAGCGCAACGAAAACAGCCCCTCTCCATAGAGAGGGGCACAAATGTATCGTTCATGCGCCTCTCATCTCTCAGAAACAATCGTTTCCGCAAGAATTAGCACCGTGCGTTTACACGCCGGTTGCCGGGCTTCATCGGGCTAGTCCCTCCGCCTGCTCTTGATAAGAAAGCTTGCTTATTTAATTATGGAATCACCATAGCCCTACTTTAAATCATTCCGCCTTTTCCGTCAATACGTCAATTCCCAAAATGCTCAGAAATAGCGTCACCACAGGCTTTTCCACGCATATGGTAATACATGGCGGCGTCCGTTACTTTCTTCTTGTATGGAAAGTCGTTGTCGGAGTATACTAGACAAGGATTGCGTACAATCTGCCTAAATCGATCTCATAAAGGAGTGTTTACGACTATGGAAGGCGACCCGAGGCCTGCGGGCAACCGCATTGATTTCCGATATGCAGGATCGATAGATTGTCCGGCTGCGCACAGTCGACCATATTCGTATTCGCACCGCTTGTTATAGCGTTCGCAAGAGCGCGCTGCGGCACGGCGACGTATGGCTTGCTTCGCGTTCTCGAACAGTTCTTTCCTCCTCGTATCGGCATCCGGGTATGTAACAGCTAGGACGAGAGAGGAGGAACGCGGAATGAAAATCCGTCACGTGACCGAAGGTGTTTTCAAAACCATTGAAGATGTTGCAACGGCAACGATTCCGCCCGCTGAAGGGTTCTATTGGATTGATGCTGATTTAGATGATCTTACCGTATTGCAGCCTTTGTTTGCACTTCATGAGCTGGCAGTGGAAGACCTGCTAAGCGAAGAGGAGCAGCGCCCGAAGATTGAAATTCATGAAGGCCATTATTTCCTTGTTATTAACAGCATTCGTTTTGACGATGAAGAAATTTTTCTGCGTGCCTTGAACATTTTTCTGGGACGCCATTATATTATTACCGTTACGAAGCAAAAAATTAACGAACTCCGCACATTGAAGCCGATTCTGCTCGAAGAGCATGTCAGCCGGCCCGACCGCTTCCTGTACCATCTGGTCGATATCGTCGTCGACAACTACTTCCTCGTCGGCGACCGAATCGAAGCAAGGATTGAGAGCTTGGAAGAAGATATTCTGGTGCATACGAAGAAGTCGCATCTAAACGAGATTATAGGTCTTCGAAGCGAAATTCTATGGCTCAAGAAGGTACTCGGCCCGCAAAAGGAGCTTATTGCGACACTTAACAAGAAGGATCTGAAGCTCATCGACGATCAGCTTCAGAAGTACTTCAGCGATGTCTATGAGAATGCCGTCAAAATTGCCGAGACGTTCGAGACGTACCGAGATCTAATGGGCAACTTGCGAGAGGCATATCAGTCCAGCCTTGCGAACCGTGCCAATGAAATCATGCGCGTGTTCACCGCTCTTACGACGATATTCATGCCTCTGACCTTCATAACCGGTATTTACGGAATGAACTTCGACTTCATTCCCGGCCTGCATATGCACGGCGGCTCGTACGTGCTGTTAACGTTCATGCTGCTGCTTGGTTTCGGCATGTTCTTTATTTTCCGCAAGAAAGAATGGCTGTGAACGGCAAAAAGCGCTTCGAGGATCCCGATGATCCTCAAAGCGCTTTTTTACTGCAGCGGTACCGTCTGGATTAGAGTTTGCCGATCGGCAGCTTGAACGTCTTCTTCGACAGCGGATACAGCCATTTGACGCCGCTTGGCGTCAGGGTGTCCGCAACGAGATGCGACACGTAGCCCCATACCGCCACTGATGCGACGCCGTCTACATGCACCTGCTGTTCAAGGCCCCATCCGATCGAGCCCCAGGCCGCCGTTGCCCAAACCGTATGCGTCAAGCCGCGATGGTTCAGCCAAGGGACCCATGCGACATAAACGCCAAGTCCCATGAGCCAGCCCATGCCGCCCGCAATCCCGCCGTACAGCAGCGCGGAGCCGATGGCGCTGACGAGCGCATTGCGAATGACGCCGCTCCTGGACACGAATCCAAGCAGCGACATCGCTACCGCGCCAATGCTCCATTCCGTGTAAAGCATGCCTTTCATCACATAGATGTAACCCAAAATGCCGGTTAGAATAAGTCCGCCCCATAGCAGCAGCTCTCGAATCATTCGCGCTATGCCGCTCAGCTTGCCGCTTAACATGTTAGTGCCGTCCAAATCGGCACTAAGTGCCGAGCAAGCTGCAACCGCGATATAAATCGCCGCATGCTGCGCTGAGAACGGATGGCTGATCGCAGCCGTTACGCCAATCGCAACGCCGATCGCCAAATGCGTCGTGCCTTTCATTTCTCCTTGCCTCCCTGAATGCGACTGACCCAGATGTCCGATACTTCCGATACGTTCGTTCCCTTACGTCAACACTTCTTCCGCAAGCGCCTCCCTGCGTCCCTTCTCCACGTCCACATAGACGAGCAGCGCGATTCCGATGATGAAGAACGCCAGCAGCGCCAGGATGCCGAACCGGCTCGATCCCGTAATCGTACCCACGACCGCAAAGACGAACGGCCCTGCCACGGAGGCGAATTTACTCGACAAGCTCAGAAATCCGAAAAATTCCGCCGTCCGCGAAGGGGGGACAAGCGTTGCGTACAGCGATCTTGCCGTCGCCTGGCTTCCGCCCTGCACAAGCCCGACCATGGCGGCCAGAATGTAGAAATGCAGCGCGTTCGTCATGAAATAGCCGAGGATGACGATCACGACATAAAGCAGAAGCGAACTGTACATCGATTTCTTCATTCCGATCCGTGCCGCAAACTTAATGAACAGCAGCGTGCTGGGATAACCTACGAACTGCGTAATGAGGAGTGCGGCGATGAGATCCGATGTCTCGATCCCGATTCCGCTGCCATAAATGGTCGCCATCACAATAACCGTGTTGATTCCATCATTGAAGAACCAGAAGGCAGCCATATATTTAAGCAGCTCGGGGTATTGCTTCAAGCCCCGAATGGTTCCGTTCACACGCCGCAACCCGTTCTTCATTATGGCGCTGAAGCCTTCTGCCGTACCCCGAGCTGATTCCTTCACATTGCGCATAATTGGAATCGAGAAGAGAATCCACCAGAGACCGACCGTCGCGAAGACGGTCTGGGAAGCCGCTGTTTTGCTTGGAAATCCGACTTTATCAAACCCATTAATCATAACAAGATTCACCAGCAGCAGCAAACCGCCGCCCAAGTAGCCCATGGCATAGCCTTTGTTACTGACTGCATTCATCGTCTCCGGCGTAGACACGCTGGGCAGCAGTGCATCATAGAACGTATTGGAAGCGGCGAAGCCAATCGTGCCGATGACGACCAGCACGGAAGCAAGGAGCCAATCATTCGTCCCGACAAAAGCCATGCCAAGCGAAGCGACTGCCCCAATGAACATAAATACCGTCAGAAACCGGACCTTTGCGCCTGAATAATCGGCAATCGCTCCCAAGATTGGACAGAGCACGGCAACGAGCAGCATAGCGATCGTCTGCGTATATCCCCAATAGCTCTCTGCCGTGTTGCCTGCTAAATCCGCTCCGGCTACCGTTTTGTAGTAGATCGGCATGACCGCAGCCATAATTGTCGTCGCAAACGCGGAATTGGCCCAATCGTACATGATCCAGCTTCGCACTGCTTTCGGGTTCATGCTATTCGCTCCTTTGTCGCGCTTTAGTCGATCCGCGCCCAACATTCTTCGACAGAAGCACCTTGAATCCTTCTAAATTTGTTGTAAAGGCGCTTTCCCGCGCTTGGTGCATTTTGCTGTTCAGCCGGTTTTCCTTTATAATCATAAATAGGTGTGATAAAAATCTTTAATCGACAAAGGAGGGATTCCGTGAACATTAACCAGCTTGAAACCCTATTAACGATCTCGCGGACAATGAGCTTTCGCAAGGCCGGTGAACTGCTCAACCTGACGCAGCCGGCCGTTTCCGCGCAAATCAAAAGCCTTGAGGATGAATTTAAGACGGTTCTAATCGATCGGAATCAGCCGGTCACGCTAACGGATCGCGGACAGGTCTTTCTGGATCATGCCGAGCGGATTCTTGGGATCGTGGAAGAATTGAAGCAAAAGCTGTCGGATCTCAGCCAGACACCGCAGGGGCATATCGTGCTTGGCACGACCTCGTCCATTGCCATTCAAATTTTGCCGCGCGTCCTGTCCTATTTTAATAACCAATTCCCGCTTATCAAAACGACGATCCATTCCATGCCATCCTCAGGCGTTATGGCAAGTGTCGAGAACGGAAGCGTAGATATCGGCATTACGTACTTATCCGAACGGAATCCAAACGTGGAAACCTCGATCCTGTACTACGACACGTATGAACTGGTCGTAGCGCCTGAACATCCGATGAGCCATCTCAAGCATACGACGGTAGAATCGCTCAAGGATATTCCTATGATTATGCTGTCGCCGGATACGTTAGGACGGAGGTTTCTCGACCAGATCTTCCGGAAATACAACTTACAGCCGAATATCGTCATGGAGCTGTCCAGCAGCGAAGAGGTCAAACGAATGGTGGAAATCAATTTAGGTGCCGCTGTCGTCTCCAAGCTGTCCATTGCCAACGAAGTCCGTCTCGGCACGCTCAAACGGATCAAGGTCAATGAACTGGATATGAGCCACCCTGTCGGACTCGTGTATAAGTCGGGCAGGTATATCAACTCCGCCATGCAGCAGTTTCTGAGCGACTTGAAGGGTATGCCCGAAGATCAATTCATTAGCAGCGAATAGGAGGAATTACTATGAAATTCGATTTACATACGCATCATTTCCGGTGCGGTCACGCTGACGACAGCATTGAGGATTATATCAAAGCCGCGATCCGTGCGGGCTTGGACGTTATCGGAATCTCCGATCACTCTCCTTTCTTCGCGAGCGGCGAGGATCGTCTGAATCCGGGCATCGCAATGGCGAAGAGCGAATTTGTCCATTACATTGACGAGGTGCTGAGGCTCAAAACAAAATACGAAGGCAAAATCGACGTCTTGCTTGGTGTGGAATCGGATTTTTTCCCCGAGCATGCAGACTTGTACCGGGACATGTACGCCAACTACCCGTTTGATTACATCATCGGCTCCGTCCACCAATCGCGCGGCGTCAGTATCTTTAACCGTAACCGCTGGAAAGGCATGTCGGACGCGCAGAAGCAGGATGAGAAGCGCCATTATTACAAGTTGATCGGACAGTCGGCGCAAAGCGGGATGTTCCAAGTTCTCGGCCACATTGACGCCATGAAGGGCTACTATCCGGCCTTCTCCGATATTCTTGCGGACGAGGCAATCGACGAGGCACTGCAATTGATTGCAGGCAGCAAGGCTTCTATCGAGATCAATACGTCAGGCAGTACGAAGGATGTCGGCGGCTGGTATCCGTCGGATGCGATTCTGGAGAGAGCCTGCCATTACGGAGTAACGGTTACATTTGGCTCCGATGCGCATAAGCCAAGCCGGGTAGGCGATGATTGGGATCGCGTTGCGAAGCGTCTGAAGGAGATCGGCTTCAAGGAATGGTTCTATTACAAGAACAAGCAGCCTGTCTCCGTACCGTTATAAACCGTTTACCTGCGGACAAAAAAAGTGGACCTGCACGAAGCAGGTCCGAAGTCATATATAATCAAAAGGGGGTCTTGTTAAGTATAGTACCCCACTTATGTAATGGGACGATAACAGGAACATTTCAATTGTGTAACAAAATCGGTTTGGGTCATAGAAAGGTGAAATCACATGTGGTTTGCAGCAGCTGTCGGCAGCGCGATCCTGTTCGGATTAGCGGGCTGGTGGATGAAAGTGTCCCAGATGCAGGGCGGCTCCTCCGCCTATCTGCTTCTGGGTCTTTATATATCGGGGACGATCGGTTTCGGCATCCACAGCACTGCGGAGCATACCCTCACTGCCGCTCTCGGCGATGTGCGCGTATGGGCAGCTGGACTGATCATCGGAGCCGGCTCTGCGCTCGGCAACGCTTTATTCATGAAGGCACTCGACTGCGGCCCGGCCAGCTTGACCTCCCCCCTTACCAATATGAATATTCTACTCGTCGTTGGCCTCGGCACCTTCGTCTATCATGAGCCTATGTCGCCAGCTGAGCTGATCGGCGTGCTCCTCCTGCTGATTGCGGTCGTTTTCGTATCCATCAAGGGCAAAGAGAACCAAACGGCCATTCGGCCCAAATGGTTCTTCTACGTTGGGATGAGCGTTCTTCTGTTCGCGATTCGTAACGGCGGCTTGAAGGTCACGGATGATCTAGGCCTCAGCGGCGCACCTGTCCTGTTCATCGCGTACGGCTTATCCATCGTTTGGTTTGCCTTTGCCGCAGCGAAGGAAAACAAGAACATCTATTCCTTGGGCGGAATTCAGCGCTCCGCAAATCTAATAGTCCGGCGCGCCTCGAACGCAGCTGGCATCGGTCTAAGATGGGGCCTTCTCGCCGGCTTGTTCTCTTACGGCGGATTGCAGCTTTATGCCGTGGCGCTGCAGACCGGACAAGCCAATATCGCGGGCCCGATATTCGCGGCCAACAGCCTGGTTGTGGCAGCTGGAGCGATTGTTCTCTACCGTGAACGATTAAGCCGCCTTCAATGGTGCGCATTCGTGCTGACGTTGGCCGGACTGATCCTGATTCGCCTATGACCGTCCTGCAAATACTTTGCGCAGCGTGGATTGCGCGAACTCCACTCTGCGTCTAATATAGCGGCGAATGCGGTTCGTTCTGGACAACCGCATCGCGGCCCCCCAGCCGTCATATCGGCCGTCCCTTCCATCCAGCAGTCGATATAAATCCCGCACACGCTCATTGATCGTGTCCAGCCGAACATCCTCGAATTTGCTGATGACAAGCGGATAAGGATAATCCGTCTCCGGTTTGCCCTCTTTCTCTCGCTCAATCACATAGCCATGCGCTTCCAAGAGCTCCTCCATCTCGCTGCGTTCCCCGTCTTCGCGAAACAGCAGCCAGTGGTATACATTTCTAGGCTCGCCGATATTGTCGCCTTTATGAATGAGTGCATAAATCATCTGCGCGTTGTGGACGAATAACTGCTCCATAGCACTCGGCAGGAGAAAGAAGTAGAATGACCATGCTGCATCTTCTTTGCGGTAGGCTTGCGCCCGAAACCTCCAATTGGCCCCCAGCCAGGCATGAAGCTGCTCGTCCGTAAGCCTTCCGCCCTCCAAATAATAATAAAATTCTAAGCGCGTAGAAGCATTAATGCGACCGATGTAAATGGCGCCGCTTGTGCTCTTCAGCCACTGCTCGAGCTTGGATTCCAGCTGTTCGAGCTGCTGAACAAACTGCCGGTTCGTGCGATTGCTTTCCCGTACGGGATATAGATTGACCGTAATGGACAGCAGCTCCGTATAGTTTGGCAGCGGCGCGGAGCCGTTGTAGCCAATATTGATAAGAACGCGCATCTGCTCCGTCTCGGAGAGCCGTTCGTAAAATCCCCAATTATCCGTCTTCATACAGCACCTCAATACAATTTGTAAGTGGCTCCTCCGGTTTGTCCTGTGCCTCCAACCATTATAACGGGATTATTCGACAGTATACTAGAACATATTTCGGTTATTAGGTCCATCTGCATGAGTTAATTACCAATAATTCACTATCACTTATGACTTACTTTAATAAAGTTAATACATTTTGAAAAGTATTTTGTTCCGGACGATGAATATCCATTCCCTTTGTAAATCCTACTGTGGTACAATAAGTGTAGCAAAAGAGGGGTGATAACGTGGATTATTCCAAAATGTGCCCAAAGTATGAATCCGCAACTGAGATGCTTGGAAAAAAATGGACCGGTTTAATCATACGCGTTCTCTTGGGTGGACCTAAGCGATTTAAGGAAATGAAAGAACAAATTCCGGAAATGAGCGACAAAATGCTGACTGACCGGATGAAAGAGCTAGAGCACTGCAATATCATTAAACGGAATGTTTACCCGGAAATGCCCGTCCGGATTGAATATGAATTAACGGAAAAAGGGTATGGATTAGAGCCCGTTATCCGATCTATCCAAGATTGGGGCGAACATTGGTGCTAAGCCGCCGGACTGATTCGGTTGATCCCTTGCAAATGATGCAAACCTAAAAAAGCTGCTCCCGCACGTTTACCGGGAACAGCTTTTTTAGGTTTTTCGTCTATTTCCCGCGAAGGTTAGAGAATGCCGCGGCATGAAGGCGCGTATAAAAGCAGCACAGCTCATACGAATTAGAGCGACTTTGGTAAGAAGTACCATGGGAGCGCTAATCGTATGAGCTGTACGAAGTGCCCCGCTTAGGGAGCGCTATGCTTCAAACCGGAGCTACATGCCCAGCCATTTCTTGAACAAGTGCTTCGTCGTGTCTTTGTTCATCGCTGCGATGGACGTCGTAAGCGGAATACCTTTCGGACACGAGCGCACGCAGTTCTGCGAGTTACCGCAGCCTTCGATGCCGCCATCTTCCATCAGCGTTTCCAGACGCTCATCTTTGTTCATTTCGCCCGTTGGATGCGCATTGAACAAACGCACTTGCGAGATCGCCTGAGGACCGATAAAGCTGTTCCGCTCGTTCACGTTTGGACAAGCTTCCATGCAGACGCCGCAGGTCATACATTTGGAAAGCTCGTACGCCCATTGGCGCTTCGTTTCCGCCATGCGCGGTCCCGGCCCAAGATCGTAAGTACCATCGATTGGAATCCACGCTTTAACGCGTTTCAATGCATTGAACATGCGCTCGCGGTTGATGACCAAATCGCGGACAACCGGGAATGTGCTCATCGGTTGCAATCTGATCGGCTGTTCCAGCTTGTCGACCAGCGCGCTGCAGGCTTGACGCGGTTTGCCGTTGATCACCATCGAACAAGCGCCGCAAACCTCCTCGAGACAATTGGACTCCCAGCATACCGGAGCCGTGCTTTGTCCGTCGCGTTTCTTCGGATTACGCTGAATTTCCATCAGCGCACTGATTACGTTCATATTCGCGCGGTACGGAATTTCGAACTCTTCCGTATACGACGCAGAGTTCGGAGCGTCTTGACGCGTAATGACCAGCTTGACTGTTTTGCTTGCTACTGCCGTTTCCGCCATCGTTATTCTCCTTTCTATTTCTCCTTGGAGTAGTCGCGTTTACGCGGCTTAATAAGTGAGACATCGACTTCTTCGTACGAGATCTGAGGACCTTCCGCCGTCCAAGTCGCTTTCGTTGTTTTGAGGAATTCCTCATCGTTACGTTCCGGGAAATCCGGCTTATAGTGAGCGCCGCGGCTTTCGTTACGGAGCAGTGCGCCCAGCGTCATCGCTTCGGACAGCTCCATCATGTTCCACAGCTGACGTGTAAAGGCTACGCCCGCATTGTTCCAACGTGCCGTATCGTTGATGTTGATATTGTTGTAGCGCTGCTTGAGCTCTTTAATCTTGACGATCGTTTCTTCGAGCTTCTTGTTGAAACGAACAACCGTCATATTGTTGGTCATCCACTCGCCGAGTTCTTTGTGCAGCACATACGCGTTCTCGGTCCCGTTCATATTCAAAATACTTTCGTATTTATCGGTTTGTTGTTTCTTCGCACGGTCAAACACCGTAGAAGAAATATCTTCAGCGGATTTCTTCAAGCCTTTGATGTACTCAACGGCTTTCGGACCCGTAATCATACCGCCGTAGATCGCGGACAGCAGCGAGTTGGCGCCAAGACGGTTCGCGCCGTGGTATTGGTATTCGCATTCTCCGCAGGCAAACAACCCTGGGATGTTCGTCATTTGGTTAAAGTCGACCCACATGCCGCCCATGGAATAGTGAACCGCAGGGAAGATTTTCATCGGGATTTTCCGTGGATCGTCGCCCATGAATTTCTCGTAGATTTCAATAATGCCGCCGAGCTTCACGTCCAGCTCTTTCGGGTCTTTATGAGAAAGATCCAAGTACACCATGTTCTCGCCGTTAACGCCCAGCTTCTGTTCGACGCACACGTCGAAAATTTCGCGTGTTGCGATATCCCGCGGTACGAGGTTACCGTATGCTGGATACTTTTCTTCCAAGAAGTACCATGGTTTGCCGTCTTTATACGTCCAGATCCGTCCGCCCTCGCCGCGCGCGGACTCGGACATAAGACGCAATTTGTCGTCGCCGGGAATCGCCGTTGGATGAATTTGAATAAATTCGCCATTCGCGTAATGAACGCCCTGCTGATAAACCGCACTTGCCGCCGTACCTGTGTTGATGACGGAGTTCGTTGTTTTGCCGAAAATAATACCTGGGCCGCCCGATGCCAGAATGACTGCATCCGCCGGGAAGGTATGTACTTCCATAGAACGAAGATCTTGCGCAGATACGCCGCGGCAAACGCCGTCGTCATCTAGAATGGAGCCCAAGAACTCCCAGTGCTCGCGCTTCGTAACGAGACCTGCAGTCTCCCAGCGGCGGACCTGCTCATCCAGCGCGTACAGCAGCTGTTGGCCCGTCGTTGCGCCGGCGAAAGCCGTACGGTGGTACTGCGTGCCGCCGAAACGGCGGAAGTCAAGCAAGCCTTCCGGCGTGCGGTTAAACATAACGCCCATCCGGTCCATCAAGTGGATGATGCCCGGCGCCGCGTCGCACATCGCTTTGACAGGCGGTTGGTTCGCCAGGAAGTCGCCGCCGTAGACGGTGTCATCAAAATGCTCCCACGTCGAATCGCCTTCGCCCTTCGTATTTACAGCGCCGTTAATGCCGCCCTGCGCACATACGGAGTGCGAGCGTTTAACCGGTACAAGCGAGAAGAGGTCGACATGAACGCCTGCTTCCGCAGCCTTTATTGTAGCCATCAAGCCGGCGAGACCGCCGCCAATGACAATTATTTTATTTTTAGCCATTGCATTTCGCTCCTTGTCTCAAACTTAAACGAGATTCGTCATTTGCAGCAGCGTAGATGCCGCTTCCTTAAATTCATCGCCATGGAAAGCGAAGAGCGTCATCACGAACATAACCGCGACGACAACGAATACGCCCATCCAAATCATGGACGAAATGCGCTGCGCGCGCTGTCCGACCGTAATTCCCCAGCTGACAAGGAAAGCCCACATGCCGTTGCTGAAGTGGAACGTTGCCGCGATAACACCGATGATGTACATCGTCAGGTAAAAGCTGTTGTTGGTAATGTTGTGCATTTGGTTGCCGAGCTCCGCATGAGTAACTGCGCCGATCATGACTTGATAGCGCGTTTGATACAAATGCCAGAAGACGAAGATAAACGTGATTACGCCGGTAATCCGCTGCATCGTAAATGCCCAGTTGCGGCCGTATTTGAAGCGTCCCGTGTTAATATTGGATTGATACGCGACATAGAGACCATATACGCCGTGAAATAGAAGCGGAAGCCAGATGCCGAACAATTCCAAAATCGGGACCAGCGGCAGAGCATTCAAAACCAGAACCGTATCCTTGAACCCCTGCGGGCCTCCCTCAACAGCGGAAAAATTCGTCGCCATGTGCTCGATAATGAACAAGCCGAGGGGGATTACTCCGAGTAAGGAGTGGATCTTGCGCGATAAGTACGAGTTTCCTTTCATAACGTAACGTGCTCCTTTCTAAACTGTGGGGTTGCAATCGTCAAAATTCGCCAAAACCATTCTCCATTTTACTCTGAGCCCTTTGGAGCGTCAATAAATAATAGAATTCACACATTGGTCGCATTTCACATGATACTCCTTTTATGCTTATAATGGAATTGCTTATTATTCATTAAAACTTATACCTTTTTTGCATAAGCATAGATAAATAAGCGTTATTCACGGAAGGAGCTGTCCAATGCTCGAAGAACTGCATGTATTTACGGTCGTCGTGGAACAATCCAGCATGAATAAAGCCTCTGCGGCACTGAATCTATCCCAGCCTGCCTTATCGCGCAAAATCGCTAAGCTGGAGCAAGAGCTCGGCGCATTGTTGTTCCGCCGTATCGGCAAAAGGCTGGAGCTGACGCGAATCGGTCAGTTGACCTACGATTATGCGATCGAAGCCCAGCAGCAGCATCTGCGGTTCTTGAAAATGGTGGCGGCGTACAACAGCGCGGGCCGCTCCACGCTTACGATCGGCGCAAGCTTGACGACGCTTCAAACGTCGCTGCCGGATTTGATTCAGACCTTGACGGAGCGCAGCCCAGAGCTGGACATCAAGGCGATCACGGGCAAGACGCATGAAATCGTCACGCTCGTCCGCGACCGTAAAGCCGATCTCGGAATTGTCGCTTCCCGCATCGAAGATTCTCAGCTGCAGTGCATCCCGCTGTTCGACGATCATCTGGTTCTCGTTCTTCCGCGAAACCATTTTGTCATGGACAAGGGGCTTAGCGATATTACCGATTTAAATGGCATGCCGATGATCCTGTTCTCCAAGGGCACCTGGTACCGAATCATGACGGACGAGTTGTTCGAGAAATACCGCCTGCTGCCCGACGTGCGCATGGAAATCGACTCCTTTGAGGCGATCCTTCGCCTGCTGCACACCTGCCGAGCGGCTACATTGCTGCCCAAATCGTATTTGCGGCCGCAGATGCTGGTTGACAATGACCTGCTGGTCGTGCCGATCCGCGAGCTGGAGGAGTCCAAACGCACCACCTCCCTCATTTACGAGCATACGGAAAACTTAAACCCGTCAGTTAAACTATGGATCGGCGAAATCGCCTCTCATTACAAAAAGGGATGATCCTGTTTACCTAATCAGCTGCAAGACTGCCCATAGCAATAACGGACAAAGGCGCAGAGTCCCTGTCCTTATTGTTTGCCATTTTCCGTTTCCAATACCATGCATGCACGCTTCTTCAATATAAATGGGCGGGCTGGATCGCAGTTCATCCGGCGCTGAGGAATTATCATGCCTCTGTAATGAGAACCTAATGGTTTAATGTAAGAAAAATGCGAATATGAATATGACAAGCGTTCTTCGCAAGACCGCCCTCTTCATCTCCGGGGCGTAGATCATGTCGCATGGCTTATGATATGGTAATCGTAACAACGACAAGCAGTTTATTATGAGACACGAGGTGCCGAATGGATGCAATGCAGCTCAAGCCCAATTGGAAGTTATGCGGCTGGTTAGCCGGAATCGGAATCATCGTCTACCTGCTCATTCAGATCGTTCCCACAACGGCGGACTCGTTCTTCGACAGCGGCAGCGAGAATATCATTGCTAAGAGCACGGCGGAGCAAACTGCAGCCGCGTTCGTTCAAAAGCAGTATTCGAGCAATCCGGTCAGCGTACACGCCGTCCATCAGTCGGACAGCATGCTGTATGGCTACTTGGAGAAAAACAAGCTGGCCCGGAGCTACGAGAAGAAATATGATCCAACCCTGCCAACTGACACGTTTCAGGTTACTGCTAAACTGCCGGATGAAAGCGTCGTATTCGTCTATATTCATATGCAAAAAGGGACCGTCGTCGCATGGAACCGTTTGGAAGAGCAGCATCTCATGCCGGCAACCGGCAACGAGCTGAAGGATTCTGCGATGGCATTCGCGGTATCTCAAGGATTCAGCAAGTCGGACTTGAAAACCAGCCGCATCAATGAAGACACCGGCGAGATCTGGTATGAGAAATCGCCGACCGACGTCGGAAAAGCCAAGCTTGTTCTCGGCATCCGCAGCGAGAAGCTGGGCAGCGGCAGCTTCCGGATCGCTGCCTACAAGCCCCGGTTTGTCGTCCCTGCCGACTACAGCGATTATGTCGCCAAGCAGAAGCGGATCGCCAACTATTTATCCACGATCGGAAGCTTATTCCTTTCCTTCGTGTTGTTTATTCTCGCTATCATTTATGCATCGTTATACCGGAAGCACACTTCCTTCGTTCGCGGCATTGTCGTTTCCTTCATCTTCCTGGCGATGTATCTCATCAATGATTGGAATATGACGGACGGCTTGGCAGCCGGCTACGGGGAAACAGCGAACGCAGATGTCCTCGCCATTGCTGCCGTTATCGTCAGCTGCCTGATTACGATTGTCATGGCGCTCGCTGTGTACTTCTCGTTGGTCGGCGGAGACGGTTTATGGCGAGGAATGGGCCGTAATTTGTGGCCGCGTTTCGGTCAGGCTGGATATGGCGACCACGTATGGAAGAGCATGTGGCTCGGCTATTTGACGGCTTTTATGCTGCTGGGGCTGCAGACGATTATTTTCATTATCCTCATGCGCGTCAACGGTTCGTGGTCCACGACCGACGTGACCCAATCGACTTATAATCTTGCAGCTCCGTGGCTGTTCCCGCTGCTCGCATGGTGCGCCGCGATTTCGGAGGAAGCCGTCTTCCGTCTGTTCGGCATCGGGCTGATGAAGCGCTGGTTCAAAAATCCGTTCGTCGCTTCCCTCATACCTACCGTCATCTGGGCGCTCGGCCATGTCACGTACCCCATCTTCCCTTCGACGACGAGGCTGCTGGAGCTGACGGTTATCGGTTTGATTTTCAGCTTTATGTTCTTGCGCTACGGCTTCATTACCGTCTTGTTCGCACACGCGATCTTCGATAGCACGATGATGGCCATTTCCCTCATGCTCATGGGAACTGCCAGCAATGTACTGATGGGCATCTTCTATATCGTGCTTCCGATACCGATCGCTTGGCTCATCCGCGCTTGGGATAGGAGAAAGCGTACTGCACCCCATTCCGGAAGCGGACCGCAGCATTCCCCAAACTCCTATACCTAATGAAATGAAATAAAAAAAGGGATGAACCGTCTAGGACGGCTCCTCCCTCAATGCTTCGAGTATTTGCGCGGCGAGCTTCTCGCCGATTGACAGAGGCCGGAAATCTTCGATTTCGGCTTCTTTTATTTTCTTAATGGAGCCAAAATGCTTCAGCAGCAGCTTGCGACGCTTCTCCCCGATGCCAGGTATGGCATCCAGCCTCGATGCGACCATCGATTTGCCGCGCTGCTCTCGGTGGAAAGAAATCGCGAATCGGTGAACCTCGTCCTGGATCCGCTGCAGCAGGTAGAACTCCTGGCTGTCGCGCGGCAGCGGCACCACTTCCGGCGGATCGCCCGTCATCAGCTGCGCGGTCTTATGCTTGGCGTCCTTCACGAGTCCGCCTACCGGCACCATCAGGCCAAGCTCGTTCTCCAGTACATCCAGCGCTGCGGAGATTTGCCCGCGGCCGCCGTCGACGATGATGAGATCCGGCATCGGCAGCCCTTCCTTCAGCACCCGCTCGTAACGGCGCCGTATCACTTCCCGCATCGTTTCGTAATCGTCGGGACCTTTGACTGTCTTGACCTTATACTTGCGGTATTCCTTCTTATCCGGCTTGCCGTCAATGAAGACGACCATTGCCGATACAGGATCCGTACCCTGAATATTGGAATTATCGAAGGCTTCAATGCGGTTGACCTGCGGCAACCCAATCGCTTCCGCCAAGCCTTCGGATGCCTTAAACGTCCGTTCCTCATCTCGTTCGATCAGCTTAAACTTCTCTTCCAGCGTTACCTTCGCGTTGTTAACCGCCATGGCAACGACATCCCGTTTGCGTCCGCGCATCGGAATAAAGACCTTAACCTTCAGCCATTTCTGCAAGGAATTGCGAAGATCCTCTTCCAAGGAGCCCGCTGGAGGCTCCGCATCACCGCCGTCGCCCTCTTCCAGCTCAGCGGCGATGGCCGCCTTGCTAAGCAGGTACGCGCCTTGCGACTCCGCCGCGCGGGAAGCATCCGGACGCTGCTCCGGCTGCTCCGCCTGAACGCCATCCGAAGCCATTCCATCTTGCGCGAGCGTCTCCGCTTGGGGCGGCGAAGGCAGGAAAATCTCTTTCGGCAGCGCCGGATTCTCAGAATAATATTGGGTGACGAAGGTCATGAAATCATCATACGCTTGCCCATAATAAGGAAACATCGTTGCCCTTCGCTCGATCAGCTTTCCCTGCCGCATGTACATGATCTGCACGCACATCCAGCCTTTATCCACGGCGAATCCGAAGACGTCGCGGTCCATCGCGTCGTTCATCGTAATCTTCTGCTTCTCCATGACGGCATCGATGGCAATGAGCTGGTCGCGGAATTCCTTCGCCCGCTCGAACTCCATCTCCTCGGCGGCCGCTTCCATCTTCGCCTGCAGCGCCTTCTTCACTTCGTCATATCCGCCGCTCAGGAAGCGCGTTATTTCCTGCACCATCGCCTCGTACGTGCCTGGCTCGATATTAAATTCGCACGGTGCGACGCACTGCCCTAGGTGATAGTACAGACATACCTTGTCAGGCAGCGTCCCGCATTTGCGAAGCGGATAGAGCCGGTCCAGGAGCTTCTTCGTCTGCGTTGCCGCGAACGCGTTCGGATAGGGACCAAAATATTTCCCTTTGTCCTTCACGATACGCCGCGTAACCTCGAGCTTAGGGTGCGCTTCGCTCGTGATTTTGATATACGGAAACGTCTTGTCGTCCTTCAGCAGCACGTTGTACCTAGGGTGGTACTGTTTGATGAGGTTGCATTCCAGAATGAGCGCTTCCATGTTGCTTGATGTGACGATATATTCGAAATCGCGGATTAGCGAAACCAGCCGTAATGTTTTGCCGTTATGACTGCCGTTAAAATAGGAACGAACGCGGTTCTTCAGCACCTTCGCTTTGCCGACGTAAATGATCGTTCCGTTGTGGTCCTTCATCAAATAACAACCCGGTAGATCCGGCAGCAGTGCAAGCTTGCTCCGAATGCGTTCCTCCGCAAGCCGCTTTTCTGCGGCAGATTCGCCTTGATTATGCTCCTCCATCGTTGTCCTCCTCCCGGACTTGCGCTAACGTCTATTGTACCACATAAGCCGTAAGACTGCGGCGTGCTATGTTTCGAAGACGTGAGCTGCCGCTGGAAAATGTCCTCAATTTCGTCACGATCGCCGCTTTACAATTATTCTGAAAGTTGGGTATACTATGGGGAGCAATCGTCGTCCTAGAGGAGGAAATGAAAGCATGGAAAATGTAAGAGATCCACGTGAGCATCTCAATGAGGAGCCGCGCGATGATTTTTTCGATGTCGCCATGGGCTTCGGCGGATTCTTCGGAATCATGTTCGTAATTTTCACCGCTGCGGTGATCATTAAATTCGTTATTTCGTAATGATGTGGCCTTGTTTCGGCAGCTTGCCGGGGCAAGGCCATTTGCATGGAGCCCGTTGACAAATCTTCCCGCTCCACATAGAATGACTACAAGAACCTTTAAGGAGGCTGATGTACTATGGTGACTTCGATTTCGATTGTTTCGGCAGCTGCATATGCATCGGTCTCAGACGGAAAATAAAGGATGATTGGCGGCTCAGAGCGGCCGAGCGGAGCAGCAATGCTACCGTTTGGCCATGATTCCGCTGCTTCATGCCTCGTGCCGCAAGAGACCGGATGTTTCGGTTTCTTGCGGTTTTTTTCTGTCTATACAATGTGTGCTGCAGCTGTGCGCACTTGTTGTTGATGGAACCGCAGGAGCTTTATTTCCTGCGGTTTTTTGTCGTTGCTTCACGATCCATAATTATCAGATTAATCCAAAATTACACTTAAAGGGGCAATCCGAATTTGAACTTAGAAGAATATACAGGCAAGATCACGAACCACACGCAAATACCAGAACTTCTGATAAACCAAGAGGTGAGCCAAGTGACTCCCCACGTTGAAGATCACGATTACGGCGAATTCGCTCATGCTTCGCTGCTTGAGGCTTACGGCTGGAACACCACCTGGCAGCAGCTATTCGATGCGGCTCCGGGGCATGCAGGGAACCTTGTTCCTGCGCGGGTGACCGCTCAGTTCACGAACCAATACCGAATCGCCGCAGATGTAGGCGAGCTCACTGCCGAGGTAAGCGGCAAATTTCAATTTCAGGCGGCTTCCCGCAGCGATTATCCCGCTGTCGGCGATTGGGTCATCGTGCAGCCGCTGCCCGGCGAACGGCGCGCGGTTATTCACAGCCTTCTCCCCCGCCGTACCGCTATGATCCGGCGGGCAGCCGGCAGCGTGCCGGAAGAACAAGTCATCGGCGCCAACATGGACACGTTATTCATCGTCAACGCCTTGAACGGCGACTACAACGTAAGCAAGATCGAGCGCTACCTCGTTGCCGCATGGGAAAGCGGCGCGACGCCGGTCGTGCTCTTAACGAAAGCGGATCTGTGCGAAGAGGTTGACCTGCGCATCGCAGAAGTGGAGGCAGCCGCACCAGGAGTACCTGTACTTGCGGTCAGCGCCGTGCAGGACTGGGGCCGATCGGCGCTTGCTCCTTACCTGCAGCCAGGACGAACCATTGCCGTCACCGGCTCTTCGGGCGTCGGCAAATCCACCCTGCTCAACTGGCTGTCCGCCGATGAGCGGCAGCGGGTGCAGGGCATCCGCGAGGACGATGCCCGCGGACGTCACACGACGACGCACCGCGAGCTGTTCCCCCTCCCCGGCGGCTTCATCATGATGGATACGCCCGGCATGCGCGAGTTGCAGCTGTGGGATTCAGGCGATGGCTGGCAGGAGGCCTTCGGGGATATCGAGGCGCTTGCTGAAGCCTGCCGCTTCCGCGATTGCAAGCACGGTGCGGAGCAGGGCTGCGCTGTTAAAGCAGCGCTCCGAAACGGAACGCTGGATGAGCGAAGATTCACCAGCTACAAGAAGACGGGAAGAGAATTGGCGCATCAAGCGCGTAAAGAGCGGTCCGTCAGCCAGCGGACAAGGAAGAGTGCCGATAAGCGTCATGCCGCGCGAACGTCTTATTCCCCGAAGATGTTTGAAACAGACTGATTGACGCTCGCCGGATGGATCGTCATCGCCGCGTTACTGAATGCCGTTCTCCCTAAGGCAAGCAAAAAAAAGCGGCCAAACACGCTGCATCCGCAGCCTTTGTCTGGTCGCTTTCCTTATAATGAATGTGAAGCGGAAAGCTATCCGCCAACAGCCTTTAATTTATCCGAGGACTGCCCCTGCTGCTGCGATTGAGCTTGCTTCGCGGAGCCAGACTCGAAACGCTTGCGCTCGGTTCTGTCGATCTGGACGACGCGGCCGTCATGAACGGTAATGAGAACCGAACCATATTCAAGCCCATTTACCTGCGTTGCAATGCGCTCTAACCATTCTTGATCCAACACGATTGGCTTCGCCATCATAAACCCCTCCTAAGCTTGGTTAACGCTTCGTCCGAAGGGCGCTTATCCCTTCGTCATTCAAATATGCACTGGAAGCGGATCAATTTTCAGCGGATTCTCGACCATCGTAGCCGAATCCTCCGAAATCACATACAGCCTATGGATCAGGACGGATACTTCCTGACCTGGATGAAGCGGCACCTGATCCAAGGAACGATGAGCGGATAACCGATTGCCATTTACTTCGATATCCAATTCCAGATGGGCGCCGCGGAAAAAAATATGGCGGACCTTGCCCTTCTCGGAAGCGGACGGAAACGCGATTTCCTCCTGCCGGCCTACCTCGACGAATTCCGGCCGGATCAGCGCGCGCGCGCCTGACGACAGCGAAGTGCGCTCGAAGCCGCGAAGCCTTCCCGGCTCCTCGACAACGCTGGAGTGGCCGATAAATCCGGCCACGAAAGCCGTCTGCGGATCCGTGTAAATATGAACAGGCGAGCCCTGCTGCTCCAATCGACCCTGCTGCACGATCAGCATTTCATCGGCAACCTCTACCGCCTCATCCTGGTCGTGCGTCACGAAAATCGAGGTAATGCCAAGCTCAGCGATCAGTCCCTTCAGCCAGGTCCGAAGCTCCTTGCGCACCTTGGCATCGATAGCAGCGAACGGCTCGTCGAGCAGCAGCAGATCCGGTCTTGGCGCAAGCGCTCTTGCGAAGGCGACGCGCTGCCGCTGTCCACCCGAGAGCTGATGCGGGTAACGGTGCTCGAAGCCCCGAAGTCCCGTCAAATCCAGCAGCTCGTTGACCCGGTTCTTGATTTCCGCCTTGCTTGTTTTGCGAATCGTTAAGCCAAATGCGATGTTATCGAATACGCTCATATGCTTGAACAGCGCATAGTTCTGGAAGACGAAGCCGATGCCGCGCAGCTGCGGCTGCACATCGTTCACGCGCTTGCCGTTAATGAAGATATCACCTGAATCCGGCGTCTCCAGACCGGCCAGGATGCGAAGCAGTGTCGACTTGCCGCCGCCGCTTGGACCAAGCAGGCCGATCAGCTTGCCGCGCTCGATCGAGAAGCTCACATTCTGAACTGCTTTATGATCGCCAAATGTCTTGTTTACGTTCCGAACCTCGATATGCATCGTCAGTTCTCCTCCTTCGGAAGCTGCCCGGTTGTTTTCCACTCGATAAAGCTCTTCACGACCAGCGTCACCAATGCCAGCATGACGAGCAGAGACGCCACTGCAAACGAAGCGGAGAATTGATATTCGTTGTACAAGATTTCAATATGAAGCGGCAGCGTATTCGTCTCTCCGCGAATGTGCCCGGATACGACGGACACTGCACCGAACTCGCCCATCGCCCTTGCATTGCAGAGAATGACGCCATACAGCAGGCCCCACTTGATATTCGGCAGCGTAACGCGCCAGAAGATTTGCCAGCCCTTCGCGCCAAGGCTCGCGGCGGCTTCTTCCTCTTGAACGCCCTGCGCCTGCATGAGCGGAATGAGCTCTCTCGCTACAAAGGGGAAGGTAACGAAGGTCGTTGCCAGTACGATACCTGGAAGCGCGAAGACGATCTGAATGTTGTGATCGGACAACCACGGACCCAGAAAGCCTTGTGCGCCGAATAAGAGAATAAATACCATACCTGCGATGACCGGCGAGACCGCGAAAGGCAGATCGATCAGCGTGATCAAGATGTTCTTGCCTCGGAACCGGAATTTGCTGATCGCCCAGGCTGCAGCAACCCCGAATAGGGTATTGAGCGGTACGGCGATAACGGCCGTAAGCAGCGTCAATCGCAGCGCCGACCAAGCATCCGGGTCTCTCAGCGCAGCGAAGTAGACTTCCGCGCCGCGCTTAAACGCTTCGATGAACACCGACACCAGCGGCAGCAGCACGACCAGCCCTAGGAAGAGCAGGGAAATCGAGATGAGGACAATACGCACGACCAGCGATTCATTGATATGCTTCGGCCGCTGCGCCGTTTTCTCCGATAAGTGAACCGTAATTGCACCTGCCATGTGGATCCCCTCCTCCTATGCGCTTGCAACGCGGCGATTGCTCCGCCATTGCAAGTAGTTGATGAGCAGCAGCAGCAGGAACGACACCACGAGCATTACAAGCGCTATAGCCGTCGCACCGCGGTAATCGAACTGTTCCAGCTTGGTCATGATGAGCAGCGGCGCGATCTCCGTCTTCATCGGCATATTGCCGGAGATAAAGACGACGGAGCCGTACTCGCCGATCCCTCTAGCGAAAGCAAGCGCGAAACCCGTTAGCAGCGGTGGAATCAGCTCCGGCAGCACGACTCTGCGGAATGTCCGCCAGCGGAAGGCACCCAGCATAACAGCAGCTTCTTCCACTTCGTTATCGAGATCCTGCAGTACCGGCTGCACGGTGCGCACGACGAACGGCAGGCCGATAAAGATCAGCGCCAGTGTAATGCCGATCGGCGTGAATGCCACCTTGATGCCAAGCGGAATGAGCAGTTTGCCGATCCAGCCATTCGGCGCGTAGATCGCCGTCAGCGCAATACCCGCTACGGCGGTCGGCAGCGCAAACGGCAGATCAATCAAGCTGTCGAGCAGCTTCTTACCCGGAAACTTGTAGCGCACCAGTACCCAAGCGATGATCAGACCGAACACGAGATTGACCAGCGCGGCGTAGAACGAAGTCAGGAAACTGATTTTATACGATGCGAGGACCCGGGCGTTAGAGACCGTTTCCCAGAATCGCTCCGGCGTCAAGCCGGATGTTTTGACGAAAATACCGATGAGCGGAATGATAACGATCAAGCTTAAGTAGAAAATCGTAAAACCGAGCGAAAGGCCGAAGCCCGGCAGCACGCTGCGCGGCTTCGCTTTCTTCTTCGCGGAACTCGTCATTCGTAGAGTCAGCTCCTCGCGTCACTTATGAACCGGGCGTATACAATTGATCAAATACGCCGCCATCAGCAAAATGTTTCTTCTGTGCTTCTGCCCAGCCGCCGAAATCGTCGTCGATATTCAGCATTTCGATTGCCGGAAATTGATCTGCGAACTGCTCTGCCACGGAGGCTAGCTGCGGGCGGTAGAAGTTCTGCGCAACGAGCTTCTGGGCCGACTCCGTATACAGGTAGTCAAGGTAAGCCTCGGCAACCTCGCGTGAGCCCTTCTTGTCTACGTTCTTATCCACGATGGCAACCGGAGGCTCTGCCAGGATGCTGAGGGACGGATATACGATGTCGAACTTGTCTTTGCCAAGCTCCTTGACGGACAGCAGCGCTTCATTCTCCCATGCGAGCAGCACGTCGCCGATACCTTTCTCGACAAACGTCGTTGTCGACCCGCGCGCGCCGGAATCCAGAACGGGCACGTTTTTGTAAAGCGCTTTGACGAATGCTTTCGCTTTCTCCTCGTCGCCGTTGCTTTGCTTCAATGCATATCCCCAAGCCGCGAGATAATTCCAACGTGCGCCGCCGCTTGTTTTCGGATTCGGCGTAATGACCTGAACACCCGGTTTCACCAGATCATTCCAGTCCTTGATTCCCTTCGGATTGCCTTTACGAACCAGGAAGACAATCGTCGATGTATAGGGAGAGCTGTTATTATCGAACTTTTGCTGCCAATCCGGATTGATAAGTCCTTTCTGGGCAATGGCGTCGATATCGTAGCCAAGCGCCAGCGTCACGACATCCGCCTTCAATCCGTCGATGACGGCACGGGATTGCGCGCCGGAACCGGCATGAGACTGTTTAATCGTAACGTCTTGGTTATGTTCTTTCTTCCAATAGTCCGCAAATAGTTTATTGTAAGCCTCATACAGCTCACGCGTCGGGTCGTAGGAGACATTCAGAAGCTCGATCGGTCCCTTCGATGCGCTGTCATTCGCTGCAGCAGGTTCTGAAGCGTTGCCGTTTCCCGTGTTTTTGGAGCCGCCGTTGTCAGCTGCTTTCGTACCGGAGTTGTTCGCAGCTTCGTTTGGACCCGAGTCCCATCCGCAGCCGGTCAAAGCGATTGCAAAAGCGATAAAGACCATTAGTACGTGCATCGGTAGAAAGCTTCTCTTTTTCATGTTTGTCATGTAAAAGCACCCCTCGTTTAATCGTTTTACAGATAACTAATGTGTCTCTACGCCGAGTTTGACCGGTAGCAAAAACAAAATTAATCCTACCTGTTTAGTTGGTTATTGATTGAATCATAGCAATGGACAAGCTTCCTTGTCAATTCATTTTTTTGAAATTCTTATCTAAGTTATCAGGTTCATTTATATTTAAATTCATAGTTGACAGGTTGGAATTAAAACCCTTATGATGAGTCCATCGAGCCGACCGGCACACCGGAGGCCCTGACCAATTGCCCTTGCAGCTGCTATGCGAGGGCATTTGCCGGGGCCTCCTTTTTTATTGTGTACTGTTAACTGCCGTCGGAAAACAGATTGATATGGGGAGAGTTGTCTTATGAAGAGAAAGCTGATCAGCGCAGTAACTGCATTAACCCTGCTTCTAACGTTATCGTCTACAAGCTTCGCCGCAATAACCAAACCCGCCAAGCCGGATATCGAGCTTCTGAATGTCTCGTACGATCCGACTCGCGAGCTGTACGAACAGTACAACCATGCCTTCTCTTCCTATTGGAAAGCAAAGACCGGCCAGAAAGTAACGATCAAACAATCGCACGGCGGATCGGGCGCGCAAGCACGTGCTGTTATCGATGGTCTGGAAGCGGACGTTGTCACGCTGGCACTCGCTTATGACATCGACGCCATCCAAAAAGCCGGCTTCATCAATGACGGCTGGGAAAACCGTTTCGCGCATAACAGCTCGCCTTACACCTCGACAATCGTATTCCTGGTCCGCAAAGGTAATCCGAAGAAAATCAAAGACTGGAGCGATCTTGTCAAGAGCAACGTCTCCGTCATCACGCCTAATCCGAAAACAAGCGGCGGCGCGCGCTGGAACTTCCTCGCTGCCTGGGGCTATGCGCTGAAGCAAAACAACAACAGCGAATCGAAAGCGACGGACTTCGTAACGAAGCTCTACAAGAACGTACCGGTTCTGGACTCCGGCGCACGCGGATCGACAACGACGTTCGTCGAGCGCGGCATCGGCGACGTACTGCTGGCTTGGGAGAACGAAGCCTATCTTGCACTGAAGGAGCACGGCAAAGATTTTGAAATCATTACGCCTACCTTCAGCATCCTGGCGGAGCCGCCGGTTGCCGTCGTGAATAAGAACGCCGAGAAGCACGGCACGCGCAACGTTGCGAAGGCATACTTGGATTATCTCTATACTAATGCAGGTCAGCGCATCGTAGCACAGAACTACTACCGGCCGTCGAACATCAACATCGCAGCCGAGTTCACGAAAAAATTCAAAAACGTCGAGCTGACGAACATTCGCGACTTCGGCGGCTGGAACAAGGCGCAGACGAAATTCTTTAACGACGGCGGCGTATTCGATGCCATCTATAAGCCTTAATTGCAGCGTACACAGCGGCATTCGGGTTACAGCTTGCGGGAAAGCAAGTTTAGCCATGCACATGCGGCAGCAAGCAGACAAAAAGCCGGAAGCTCATTGAGCTTCCGGCTTTTTGTCTGTACTGCCCTATGATCAGCCTCCCCGCTTGTTGCGCCCGGTTACATGCACCGTTTGCACATAAGGGCGTATCCGGTCCATCAATCGCTGCCCTTTATGCAATTCGTCGCCGTCCTTGTTCGTAAAGCTGAAATGCTGCTCGATGGCATCGAGTCCGTAGTTGGACGTATAGAAGGTCGGCTTGCGATTCATCCGGTAATTCAGGATGGCGCCCAGCACATGGTCGCGTGCCCACGGATTCAAATTCTCCGCCCCGATATCATCGAAGATCAGCAGATCCGTTTCTTTCAACAAATCGACGGTTTCCTTCAGCTTGCCCTGCTCCAGCATGAGAGACTTCAGGTCCTCGACGAAATCCGGCATATAGACAATCGCGCCGGTAAAGCCCGCCTTCGCCAGCTCATGCAGCATGTAGCACATCAAGAACGTCTTGCCGGTACCGAACGAACCGGTTAAATAAAGCCCCTCCGACTGCAGCCCGTCTTCCTTCGTCCGGTTAATGTAGCTGATGACTTGACCGACGGCTTTCATCCGCTCCACGTCGTTCGTCACGATCTCATCCGCGGAGTAACCCTCCGATAAAGCCCGGTCATCGATATAGAAGCTGCGAATCCGGCTGCGAATCCGATCCTCGCTTCTTCTTGCGATCAGCTTCTTGCAGGCAACCTTACGATCGGTCAACTGCACCAGGCCGCCTGTCGTCTCGCATGACAGCTCCGTGTAGTGGCCTTCGAAATCGTTCGGACAGTTGTCGAGCCCCGGACAGTTGGAACAGCTGCGGTACTCCTTCGTGCACTGATAAATCCGGTTTAAATTGAGCCGGATCGTCGTGTCGTCGAGCTCCGGATATTTAGTACGAAGCAGGCCGACCAGCGGGTCCGCAAGCAGCTCCGCCATTAATTTATCGGCATGCTGCTTCATCGTGCTGCCTCCCGGCATCCCTTTCAGCAGATCGCCAAGCGATTCCATCGTCCTTCACCTCGTTTACGTTGTTTACGTTGATTTGCCGTCGAGCTTGCGAGCCATTCGCCGAATCTCTTCCATCTCTTCGGCCGTCAGCGGCGAACCGCTCGGCGTATCCGGCATAATCGGAATAACCGGCTTGCGGCGGCCTCCTCTTGCTCCGGCAGCGCCCCCGCTTCCGCTGCTATTCCCGCGTATAGCAGGAGCGGTGCTTCCGCTCTCACGGCGGCGCTCCTTGTCCTGCTCCAGCTTCACCTGTTCGCGCACATAGCCGACAGCCTTTTCGAACGAATCGACGCCTTTCACCAGCATGTTGGACGCAACCGCGTCGATATAGGTTTTCGTGACGCGCTGGGAATCGTTCAAGCCTAGAACATAATGAATAAGGACGTTAATTACAGCACCCTGCAGGCGATAATTATGGTCAATCACTTCGAATACGCGTATGAGCCATTCAGGAACGGCCCCGGGGAAAAACTTCGCGATGAACCGGGTATGCGGCTCATTACGCATTAACATATTGTACTGATGGATATCGCAGCGGCCGGCCAGCTGGGCCGGTACTTCCATGTAGAACTCCGACTGCACGGCCACTTCATCCGGCATATCGTCTTGACTGTCCATGGAATCGCTTCGCTCGTTAGCAGCCTTAACGGCTTCGATACGGCCGTATACACGCTGCCGTTCTTCGTTTCGTTTGCGGTCTTGACGGTACATGCCGTTACCGCGCAGCTGCAGCTCTTCCAGCTGAAGCTCCCCGCGAGCCGAGAAGATATCGTCTTCATCCAGCAGACGGCACAAGTCCACGACCGTTAAGTTATACTTGTACGCGACGTAATTCAGCTGTGCGATCGCCTCGTCGTTTCCCCGCAATCGTTCGACGTATTGGCGGTTTACGGAATTGCGCGGAAAACGCATGATGATATCCCCGTATTGAAAGCCCGCCGTTTCGAGCTGCTGCTTCGGCGCTGCCTGCCTCGTCGGCGCAACCTCGGTGAGCGCCTGCTCAAGCTCCGGATCGAAGCCCTGCGTATTCAATCGGAACAGTTCATAGAACGGTACCGAGATGTTCTCCCTGCTCAGCTCCGCCCCCGCCAATTCGTCGGCTTCCTTCGCATAGAACGATTCCCTGAGCGCAATCACCGCATGCTTGCCCACTTTATCCCGAAGCAGAAGCGTCAGGTGGGGGCTGTCGAAGAATTCATCCGGCGACAGCGGCTTAACGAGCTCATATTCATAGGCAACATCGTCGTTGTCCGGCACGCCGAGCCGAGTAACTTGAAGCAGCCCCACCGCTTCCAAGCGGGAAGCTTGGTTCACGAGCTCCTGTCGTCCGCGCTCATGCATGTCCAGTCCCAATCCTAGCAGAAGCTTACGCTGAGGTTCTAGCGATGAATAGCCTACGCGGTCATCTGCGACCTGCTGATAGAGAAGATTATAGAATCCCGCCGCAAAAGCCCCGATCATGGATTGATAAATAAGTCCGATCATCTTGCGATCTACTGCGCTTAGCGAAAAATCGCGAAAGGTGTAATATCGATGATGCTCTGTAAATTGGTGCATGCTGCCGATCCGCATCTCACTCGACTCCATCCGCCTTGTATTCTTTCTACTAGTTTATCATAAAAGAGTCCCGGTTTTCAGGGCGCAAAAAAAAGAAAATTCCCCCTATCCAAGGGAACTTTCCCTATCGATTAGTGTACGAGCCCGCGCTCCGTTCCTTCCTTGACGCCTCGGCCCTCGAGCTCCTTCAGAAGTGCCGCCCGTTCCTCGAACGTATCGGCAATCTCCGGACGCCGCTGCTTGTCCAGCCACTGCGAGATGACGAATGCTGTCGTCGTCGGCTCTCTCGTCAGCAGCTGCCCCTTCGCTCCGATAATGCCGTACAGCTCGCTGCTGGGAAGCTTCCGCCGCAGCACGGCTGCGTTGCTTGCACCTGTTCTGTCCTCCGTGCCGTACAGGAGAAGCACAGGCTGCTTGATGCGTTGAATTTGCCGGTCAAGCTTACTGTCCAGGCAGGCAGCCGTATACTCCCGCCATTTGTCCCGATCGCCCTGCTTCGCCTCCTGATTCAGCGCCTCGAACTCGGCGCGGCTGTTCGCTTCAATCCACGCCGCCTTGAAGGCAATCGTCTCTTTGGGAGCGAGAATGCTTGAAATGTAAGCAGCTTGCAGTCTGGATCGGCTCAGAATATCGGTATAAGACGCTGTACCGGACAACAGAATGCCGCCGGCGAACCGCTCCGGATACAGGAGCAGCGCCGCTAAGGCCGGCATGGATCCCGTGCTGTAGCCGCAAACATACGCTTTCTTAAGCCCCAGCTCGTCCATCAGGAGCCTCATGTCCTCAGCGATCATCGCAAGCGTCAGTTTCCTGCTGCCCCCTGTGCTCAGGCCATGTCCCCGGATATCCCAGCGAATTAGATTGTTGCTGTCCTCCAGCTTGTCCTCGACGCCGACAAACAATCGGCTCGTCAAGCAGGGCGGATGCACACAAATAACAGCCCCCTCTTTCCCGCTATTCATGCGTTCATGCACATGCAAATCAGTATCTCCTACACGAAAAAACGGCACAGCGCATCACCTCGGTTCCACTCGCAATAGCCGCGCACCACACACGCTTCTACCGCTTGCGTTTTCCCTTAGTATGACCGTACCGCCAGCACTTCTTTCATCTTTAGAACATTTTGTAACCGCCGCGACGCAAAGCCCGAATCGTGGCCCCGCTTACATACGCGCCGATCAAGGCCCCGATGGCAGGCAAAATATCGACGAACGTAAAGGAGCTGAAATTACCTCCGAACGTCTTTGTATGATCCCATGTTTGCCAGATGAAAATCGGCACTACTCCGATAACAAAAAAGTAAATCGGAAAAAAGGTTGTTTTGAGCAGCATATTCAAAATAAACCCGATGCCAAACATCATGACAAAAAACAAAACCAGCGCTATGACAAGCTGCAAAATAGTAACGTCTGAATTCATCCCGAATATTCTTCCCCTTTCGCTACGAATAGTGTAGTAGATGGTACAATGGAAGTCAATTTCTATTGACATCTTGTCACAAGTCCGTCATTTGCTCTCCTTTGTTCCATTACGTTACAATGGTAGCGACAAGCATCTACTCATCATTTCACATATAGAGGGAGAGTTAACAATGAGTGAAGCGACACAAACACTTGAAGGCTGGTATGCGCTGCATGACTTCCGCTCCATCGACTGGAGCGCTTGGAAACAAGCCAGCGAACAGGAACGCCAAACCGCTCTTGATGAACTCCATTCGTTTCTGAAGGAATGGCAGTCCATGGAAGATAACAAGCAAGGCAGCACTGCATTCTATGCGATCGTCGGTCAGAAGGCGGATTTCGTCTTCATGCATCTGCGCGAGACGCTGGAAGACCTTAATGCACTCGAGACCGCATTCAACAAAACGAACTTTGCTCAATTCACGTATCCGGTTCACTCCTATGTGAGCGTCGTCGAGCTGAGCAATTACATGCACATGGCCAAACCTGGCTCGGATCCGATGGAAAACCCTGAGATCATAGCCCGTTTGAAGCCGGCTCTGCCAAAATGGAACCACATCTGCTTCTACCCCATGAACAAGCGCCGTCAAGGCAACGACAACTGGTATATGCTCCCGATGGATGCACGCCGCGAAATGATGCGCAGCCACAGCATGATCGGACGCTCGTATGCCGGTAAAGTGAAACAAATTATTACCGGTTCCGTCGGCTTCGACGACTGGGAATGGGGCGTTACCCTGTTCGCAGAGGATGCCTTGCAATTCAAGAAGCTCGTGTACGAGATGCGCTTCGATGAAGTCAGCGCCCGCTATGGCGATTTCGGTGACTTCTATGTCGGCAATCGCATAACCGACGCAATTCTGGAACAGATGTTCAGCCTGTAATGAACACAAGAAAGCGGATGAAACGCCGACTGCCGGCGCCTCATCCGCTTATTTATTCATTAGTCCTCATCGTCTTCTTCTAGAAGACGCTTCGCTTCCAAATACGCTTCCGTCTGACGGTCGCGCTCTCTGCCCTTCTCCTTCAACCGTTCGATAGCCGGAAGAATAAGAATGTCGACTTCCTTCTGCACCGTATAAGACAAATCATGCCTATTCTGCGACTCCAGATACGAACCGACTTCCATGAGCGCATTGTAGCGATCCAGTTCATCGCGCATTAACAGACCGCGAACTTGCACGCTGCAGTGGCGCATTACAGGAATTTTCCTTTACGGATAACGAGTGGAATGCCGCCGATCGTGTACAGGTAGCGAATATCGATCGCTTTCTTCAGCATCGCAGCGACGCCGCCTTTATACTTCTTGCCGAAAGCTAGACCAACAGCTTCGCCTTTCCCCAAGGATGCAACGGTACCTTTGTTCTTGAACTCGAATTTCTTCTGCGGCTGATTACGGATCGAAGCCACCAGATTATGCGCGCAGACAACGCCTTGCTGCATCGCGATTTGCGCAGTCGGCGGATATGGACGGCCCTCCGGATTAAACATCAGGGAGTTATCGCCGACAACATAGATATTCTCATGCCCCGGCGTACGCAGGAAATCATCCACTTTCACACGGCCGCGCATCGTTTCGATGCCCGCTTCCTCGATCAGGCGGTTTCCGCGTACCCCTGCTGCCCAGATCACGGTTGCCGAACGAATTTCCTCGTTGTCGCCGACGATAACGCCGTCGGCCGTGCATTCTTTGATCGCCGTGCCGATTCGGAAGGTTACGCCCTTCTTGGTCAGTACCTGCATCGCATATTCAACAAGCTCCGGATCAAAGCCAGGCAGGGCTGTCGGAGCTGCTTCTACGTTGTAAATTTTCACAAGCGCGGGATCGACGTCGTTCTGTTTAGCAAGCTCGGGCAGACGGTCGGCAAGCTCGCCGACAAATTCAATACCCGTAAAACCAGCGCCGCCGACTACGAACGTCAAATAGTCCGTACGATGGGGTTCGCGTTTGTAACGAGCAAATTGATATTCAATGTGCTCGCGAATCAGACGAACGGAATTGATGCTGCGAATATTCATGGCATGTTCCAGCATGCCTGGAATACCGAACGTTTCGGGTTCTCCACCGAGACCGATAACCAGGTAATCATAGGACAGCGTTCCGTCTTCAAGAATAACTTTCTTATCCTGCGTACGGATTTGCACGACGGTAGATTTGACGAAGTCGATTTTAAACTCATCAATCAGCTTGGAAATACTTACACGTGCATTTTCGGTCTTATCCGTACCCGCTGCAGGCATATGCAGATGCGTCGTGAAGTAATGATAATCATGCTTGTTGACAAGTGTAACGTCGGCTTCGTTGTAGTTAAGTTCCTTCTGAAGTCGAAGTGCTGTCAGTATACCTCCGTAACCGGCACCCAAAATCACAATCTTCGGTATGTTGCTCATCGCAGAATCCCATCCATTCGTAATTTCTTTTCTTTTTCTATGATTGTGAAAAATTACACAAATACAGATAATGCACTATGATTTGTTTCCTGTAGTGTGCGAATGAAAACTTCTTTTTTGAACAATTCACCGGGTGTCATTCTTTCGACATATCTATATCTAATACCTCACATATTACAAACTTTTTCATTAAAGTTCAAGGGTAAAATATACGAAAATCTTTAGAACAACATCCAATTTCCTTATTTCGCTTTAGCCTGCCGAAGCTATATAATGTACAGGAAGAAGTCCGTAATTTGCTTGTGATTTCAATCAAATTTCATCAGCTTTTGGAGGTGTCAACTGTGTCAATCACTGCTGTTTCCCCTCAGGTCGATATTGCCATCATCGGCGGCGGTCCAACCGGCATGTTCGCTGCTTTCTACTGCGGCATGCGTCAGGCATCCGTCAAAATCATCGAAAGTATGCCGCAGCTGGGCGGGCAGCTCGCTGCGCTCTATCCGGAAAAACATATTTACGATGTAGCCGGTTTCCCAAAAGTCACTGCAGGCGAGCTTGTCGAGCAATTAAAGAAGCAAATGGAGCATTTCAAGCCGGACGTTCATTTGGAAGAGAAGGTCGTGGAGGTCATAAAACGGGATGAACGCGATTTTGCGATCGTCACGGACAAAACAACGCATTACGCCAAATCGGTCATTATCACGGCCGGCGTCGGCGCTTTCGAACCCCGCCGTCTCGAGCTCGAAGAAGCGGTTAACTACGAGAAGCAGAATTTACATTATTTCATCAGTGATTTAAGCCGATTTCAAGGCAAGCATGTTCTCATCAGCGGGGGCGGAGATTCCGCAGTCGATTGGTCATTGATGCTGGAGCCGATTGCCGCCAGCGTGACCCTCATCCACCGCCGCGATAAATTCAGAGCGCACGAGCACAGCGTTGAGAATTTAATGAATTCCAGCGTCAACGTCCTTACACCTTACGAAATCACTTCCCTGCACGGCACCCACCAGATCGAGCGTCTTACGCTCCAGCATGTCAAGACGGCCGAAACGGTGGAAATGCCCATTGATGCCGTCATCGTCAACTTCGGCTTTGTCTCCTCGCTCGGCCCCATCGCAGAATGGGGACTTGCGATCGACGGCGGATCAATCGTCGTGGATTCCCGCATGGAAACCAGCATACCGGGCATCTTCGCCGCAGGAGATATTACGACTTATCCCGGCAAGCTGAAACTGATCGCAGTCGGATTCGGCGAAGCGCCTACCGCGGTCAATAATGCCAAGGTATATGTTGATCCGACAGCCAAGCTGTCACCGGGACATAGCAGCAGCATGAAGCTGTAATCGCGAAATGAAGCATGTAAATGAAATAAAAAAGGGTATCCTATTCCAAAGCCGGCTGCAGTGCTTGCATGCTGCGCGGCAAAGGAGGGTACCCTTTCGCTATGTTATGTCCTATTTGCAACGGCCTTGAGCAATTAACGTTTACATGTCCCGTTTGCTCGCTGCAGACTGACGACTTTGGCAGACCGGTTGATCTTACAGCCCCGTATGCTCCATACCAGCCGGATGATCGTTATTCTAACGCCTTGACGGCTTCTATTCTTTCTCCTGTGGAGCAAAGCTGCAGTCATATCGTATATTGCCATAACTGCGATGTTTCTTATGAAACACTCGTTCCTAAATGGCCTAGTGACAGCTGATCATGGAAGAATTCACGTTAGGCGGTATTACGAAAGGATTCCGGACTAATTTGCCTGCGCATTAATTCATCATTAAGCATTTGAATAAATTCAATTTCCAGATTGTACTTGTTCGCGGCCATGTAAGCATCGAGCAGCAATTCATCTGACAGCTGATTCATATCCATAAGCCCCCTTTCCTCTTACTTCCAATTTGATCTTAGCATGTCCTAATAGGATAGAACAAGCGTTCTGATTATCCACATCCCCTTGTGGACAGCATGTGAGTAGCTTGTGAATAATCGTCGAATAAACAGGAAATAACAGGTGGGATATTGTGGATACGGTTATGCACAGCCTGTAAACTGCTTCAAATGATAAAAAACTTTAATGGCATTCTATGAATCTATTAATTGTGCATATGGTATTCGAAGCCTGTTATTGAGGCCTTGTATTCACTTCGAAAATCCATATCTTCCCGCTCTGATCAATGCCGAAGTCAAAGCCTAGCTGACCGATGCCGGGAAACCGGTTCTCCAATACTTCAGTGGACAGCTGCGTCAACGTGCGCATTTCCTTTTTTTTCGTGCCGACTACAGCGCTGGAGAACGAGCGGCGTATTCCCTCCGAACCGCTGAGCAATGTGCCCCCGCGGCAAATATTCGTTACGAATAGTCCCGGTTTGGCTAATCTGCCGACAATTGCTGAGATGAGCCATTTTCCATCCAATTGCTTGACATATTTGACGCGATAATCAATCGGTCTGCCGCTGATCGTGGCCAGGCTGATTCCCTTCTGGATGAGGTAGCGCCTCCCGTTTCGTTTGGAATTCAACGATTTATAGAGCCCCTCGAAGCTTTGAAAGTGATTTGTTTTCGAATAATACGTGTACTTGTAGCTGCCTCCTTCCCGCGATACCTTAATAACCCCGTGGCCGCCTGCGCCGCGAACCGGCTTCACGACGACCATACTGTGCTGATTCAACATGCTGCTCAAATTTTCTTTGGAGAACATGCGAGACGGCGGGATATGCGGTGCGATCTGCGCGTGCGAGAGCAGCGCCTCCGTTTTCGCCCATTTGCTTGCAAGCTGCCTTCCTTGTTCATTACCCATATCATTTGTCCTCCATTCATACCATCCTAATAGACAGCATATGCCTCTCTATCTCTCTACTCTTGGATGATTGATATGGTCAACTCGCCTGATTTAGTAGGCTGATAGAGGAGCAGCATTATTGCCCGGGGAATAGCCTAGGAATCGTTCAGGCTCACTTCCATCTTCCAAGCAGCATTATGAATGGATGATTCGCCAGCCTTCAGAATAGGCTTGCCCAAAGAACGAACGCGAAATGCGAAGAAGGCTTACGCCCTTGAGCGCAAGCCTTCTTGTAATGACCGTTATGCAAATAGATAGACATACCTTCCGTATCCTTCACGCTCAAGACTGTTTTTGGGTATGAATCGCAGCGAGGCAGAATTGATTCGATAGTAAGGCGGGTGTCCTTCTTGCATGAGATACCCGAGATGGGCATTCGATAATCGGCTTCGAATCGCCGTCCGTACAAGCCCGCTGCTGAAGTCTGCCTCCCGAGTCAGGAAACCTTCTTCAAGCGGCTTCAAGAAGGTCGGCCAGCCTGTACCGGAATCGAATTTATCCTTGGAGCTGAACAGCGGATCACCACTCACGATATCCGCGTATATGCCCTCGTCCGTATTTGCCCAATACTCGTTCTCGAAAGCCGGCTCCGTCGTTTTGTTTTGCGTGACCTCGAATTGGATATCCGTCAGCTGCTTTCTGAGCCGCTCCCTATCTTTCTTGCCATGCCAGTATTTTGCGGCAAACTCATTTCGCCCAGAGTGGTCTCGGTACAGATTGTAATTCCGTATATGGGTTTTGTAATAGTCTTGATGATACTCCTCCGCCGGATAGAACGTGCTTGCCTGAACAATTTCGGTTACGATCGGCCCTTTGAATCGTCCGCTTGCTTTGAGCGCAAGCTTAGAGGCTACGGCTTGCTCCCGCTGCTCTTCATTATGTACGAATATCGCAGTCCGGTACGAATATCCGCGATCTTGAAATTGCCCCCCCTTATCCGTAGGGTCGATCAGCTGCCAGTAAATATCGAGCAGCCGCCCATAGGGGAACAATGCCGGTTGAAACGTAATTTGCACCGCCTCGGCATGTCCAGTCGTTTCAGAAGCGACCTCATCATAAGTTGGATTACTCGAATGCCCGCCTGTATAGCCAGATACGACGGAGACAATACCGGGCAGCTGATCAAACGGCTTCACCATGCACCAGAAGCAGCCTCCCGCAAAGGTGGCCAGCTGTTCGTTCTCTGCCCCCATTCCATTCACCTCCAATCTCGATTCGTTTCTCACCTCTTAAACTGCGATAAAAAAACCTTCATGATCCATGTGGATCACGAAGGCAGATTTATGGAGAATACGCGCAAGCAGGCTGCTTGGCAAACTCTATATTCGGTTCGCTTAGCAAGGCTCCGCTGCGGGATTCCCTGCTTCAGTCGCCGTACGGAACGAGGAGCCGCATCCGCAGGTTGCGGTAGCGTTCGGATTCGTAATCGTGAACCCGCCGCCCATGCCGGCTTCCTTCCAATCGATCTCAAGCCCGTTCAAGTATTTCATGCTGTCGCCGTCCACGACAACTTTAAGTCCATTGAATTCCATCTCTTGATCGGTCGACGCCACGGCATCGTCAAATCCCATATTGTATGAAAAACCGCTGCAGCCGCCTTCCTTTACGCCAACACGCAGAAACAACTCCGGTGCAGCCTCGGCCTCCAGCATTTCTTTGATCTTCTCGTTTGCCAATTCGCTGATTGTAATCATGTTACCCCTCCTTCAGTCTTCGTCCATAAACTCACTTACGATTATATAGTTAAGTATACTGCACTTCCATGCCAGACTCAATACGCGCATATCCGTTGATGGCATGCAGTGCCTTATCTTGGCAAGACATAGAGCATAATCGCGAAGAAGTGAAGCACCGTGCCTCCAAGCACGAACAAATGCCAAACCGCATGATGGTACTTGAAGCTGCGCCACATATAGAAAAAGGTACCGAAGGTATAGAGCAAGCCGCCCGCAAGGAGCAGATGCAGACCGCCCGCAGCGATGTTCGCCTTCAGCGGCCCCCAAGCAATGACAAGCATCCACCCCATCAGTAGATAGACGATGGTCGACGTGAATAGAAACCGGGAAGCGAAGAAAACCTTGAATACGACGCCGCATAACGCAAGTCCCCACACGATGCCGAACAACGTCCAGCCCTCTGTGCCTTTAACGCCATGAAGCACGATCGGCGTATAGGTGCCGGCGATAAACAAATAGATGCAGGCATGATCGATAATTTCGAATATCCGCTTCCATTTGCCTTCCGGGAAACTGTGCACGAGCGTAGACGCTACATAGAGCAGCAGCATCATCGAGCCGTAAATCGTAAAGCTGACCACATGAAAGGCATCCCCGTCAAGGACTGCAAAAACAATCAGCAGCACCAGCGCTGCAACGCTTAACATCGAGCCGAAGCCGTGCGTTATGGCATTCGCGATTTCTTCTCGCCTGGAATAGGTGTGTGTATTCGCCATGTTTGACCTCTTATCTGTTGATTTCTTATGTCTGCTTTTATTGTACTGCAAAAACATGCCAGATCAAAACTGGCAGCGGGTTTAGAAAATCTCTTCCAGCCATTTGGTTCGTTGGGATGAGTTAATAGTTGCCGCACTTTGGAATGAGGTTTATAATCATGGTGAGCTGTTTGTGGGGGTTTTTAGGGAAGAAGAAAGTAATTTTTTTCACAAAGTATTAAATTCTTTATACTTTCACACCGGACCAGTAATTGTGTGCCCGGCGGACAAGGAGGAAGCCGTCATGAATGTGGCATTACCGACAGAAATCAAACAGATGCAAGCGATCGTGGAGAAGGTTCGTGCAGGCGAACGTCTAACGCGTGAAGACGGAGAGTTTCTATATCGCTCCGACGACTTGCTCACGATTGGCCAACTGGCCAATGAAGTGAATCTGAAGAAAAACGGCCGCAAGGTCTACTTTATTGAAAACATGAGCCTGTACTTCACGAACGTATGCGAAGCGCACTGCGCGTTCTGCAATTTCCGCAAGGACGAGGGCCAAGAAGGCGCCTATACACTGAGCGGAGCAGAGATGATTGCATACGTCGAACAGCATATCCATTCGGATGTGCGTGAATTCCACATCGTTGGCGGACATAACCCGCATGTACCGTTCCAATACTATGTGGATTCCTTGAAAGCATTGAACGAGCGTTTCCCGGATGTTGCGCTTAAAGCCTATACAGCTGCGGAAATCGACTTCTTCTCCCGCATCAGCGGACTAAGCTACAAAGAAGTCATTGAAGAATTAATGAAAGCAGGCCTTCAAAGCTTGACAGGCGGCGGTGCCGAAATCCTCTCCGACGAATACCGCAAAAAAATGCGTGTCGATAAAGCCGACGTTTCGCAATATCTTGAAGTTCACCGCGTTGCCCATAATCTCGGCCTTCGTACACACACGACCATGCTTTACGGCTCCGTCGAAAAGAAAGAAGACCGCATCCATCACATGCTCCAAATCCGCGATCTGCAGGATGAAACGAACGGCTTCCAAGTGTTCATCCCGCTATCCATGCAGCCGATTAGTCCGAAAGCAAGCATCCGCCGCCGGAATTCTGCATTCGACGACCTGAAAGCCATTGCGATCAGCCGCCTCATGCTCGATAATTTCCAGCATATTAAAGCTTATTTTATAAATATCGGGACGCAATTGACTCAGGTAGCGCTTACAATGGGCGCTTCCGACGTTCACGGCACGATGGTCAAAGAAAGAATCAGTCACGCTGCAGGCGCATTGACACCGGAGGGCATCACACGCGAGGATCTGATCTGGCTCATTAAAGGAGCAGGACGAATCCCGGTAGAACGAGACACATTTTATAATGAAGTTCGGGTATTTGAATAACAAGTTTTCCCTTGACCTTCGCACAGACGAGTTCTGATTGCGAAGGTCTGTCATGTATATACTACTCTTAAACACTACAGACAGACAGCACTTATTGCCTACAAAGAAAGTTGGGATTATCCATGAAAAGATTTGTTATTTTGGGTGGAGGCTACGGCGGCCTCACAGTTGCGCACTCGCTGCTTGAAGGCGAACTTCCTGATGATACCGTTGTTGTCTTGATCGACAGAATGCCGTACCAAGGATTAAAAACCGAATATTATGCGCTTGTTGCGGGGACTTCTTGCGATATGGAGCTGCGCGTTGCTTTCCCTTCCGATCCTCGTCTCATCGTGACTTATGGCGAAGTGACCGATATCAACTTGGACGAGAAGCATATCGTGATGGCCGGTCAAGATCCGCTGGAATACGAATGGCTCGTCGTCGCGCTAGGCTGCACGGACAAATATCATGGCATTGAAGGAGCGGAGCTCTACTCCAACAGCATTCAAACCCTTTCCGCTTCGCGTAAAACCTACTTGGCTCTCAATGATGTTAAGCCTTACGGCCAGGTATCCATCGTCGGCGGCGGACTTAGCGGCGTTGAAGTAGCGGCAGAGCTCCGTGAAAGCCGTCCGGACTTGAATATTCGCATCATTGACAGAGGTCCAAGCATTCTCTCCGCCTTCCCGGGTAAATTGCAGGAATACGTCTCCTCTTGGTTTATCGAGCATGAAGTTCAAATGCTTGGTAACATTAACTTAAACAAGCTGGAAGAGGGCTGTCTGCACGATGCAAACAGCACGACTCCAATGCTCTCCGACGTCACGGTATGGACGGCGGGCATCCAGCCGGTTCCGCTTGTGCAGCGGATGAATTTGCCGAAGGACAACCAAGGCAGGCTTATCATCAATGAACACCATCAATTGCCGGATTACAACGACGTCTTTATTGTAGGCGACTGCGCCTCGCTTCCTTTCTCGCCAAGCGCTCAAGCCGCTGAAGGACAAGGCAAGCAGGTCGCTGAAGTCATGCAGGCAATGTGGAGCGGCAAAACGCCGAAGCTCGGCAAAATCAAGCTCAAAGGCGTGCTTGGATCGCTCGGCAAGAAGGACGGCTTTGGTCTCATGGGCAAAACAACGATGAAGGGCCGCGTGCCGCGACTCGTAAAAAGCGGCGTGTTATGGATGTCGAAACATCACTTTGGTTAAAATAGCAGCATGCAGGCAAGACTCATCGACCGCTACATATCGTCGATGAGCCGATCCAGCGCTTCGCGCTCCTCCTGCTGTTCCTTGATGGAGACCATTATTTTCTCTTCCAGCTCTTCAACGGTTACAGCCGCGACGATCTCCCCGTTCACAAGCCCGAATGGGACAAGATAGCATTCGCCGCAGTTGCCTAAACAGCCATATTCAATGACTTCATAGTCAGGATTTGCCTCAAGCTTCTTCATTAATTGATCAGTGCCATGATGCATATTGCTTGCACAAAATTCTATAATTGGTTTCAACATATGAGAATCACCTTGCCTCTAGATACTGATATCCATTTTCAATTGTTCTGCTTTGTACTATAATAGGGGAGAAAGGAGTGGATTGCAATGAGTGAACAAGCACAAAGCACGATGTACGATGAAGTATTGGATGTTCTTGACAAGCTCCGCCCGTTCTTGCAGCGGGATGGCGGCGACGTTGAGCTCGTTGATGTAGAGGACGGCATCGTTAAGCTCCGTTTGATGGGTGCTTGCGGCAGCTGCCCAAGTTCGACAATTACGCTCAAAGCAGGTATCGAACGTGCGCTGCTTGAGGAAGTCGAAGGCGTTCAAGAGGTTATGCAAGTATTCTAAGACATGACCTCGCGTTCGACCACTATTTACATGAAAGAGTCTTGCCTGTAGGCAAGACTCTTTTTGTTAGGTTGATTCAATTCGCTTTAATTGAGGTCTTGATCGGGTCGAACCCGCCGGTGACATCCAGTATGTTCCCGGTCAAATAATCCGACTGGGGCAAGCAAAGGAAGGCTATTACGCGTGCAATGTCTTCTCCGCTTCCCGGCCGGCCGCTCGGCGATTCGTCATCCGGCTCTCCGGCAACCTCGGCAATCGTCCGTTCCTTATTCATGCCTCGAATATCGCCGGGACAAATCATATGTACAGTAATGCCATTGCCCGCTTCTTCTACCGCAAGCGTCTTCGTAAACGAAACAAGGCCTGTCTTTGCCGTTGCATACACCGCTCGGTGCGGCCAAGCACGTCCCTCTCCGGCATGACCGAATCCGAAGTGGATAATGCGTCCCCACTGCCGTCCGCGCATGCCTGGCAGGAGATGATGGTCGAGCAGCATTACGCCGAGCAGATTGCCGTTCAACAGCCGCGCAATATCTGCCGTCTCGTAAGCGCTAAACAGCCTGCGCTCCCGTATGAACGGCCCTGCGTTATTGATCAGAATATCGATGCTGCCGCTGGATGACCAAGCCTGCGCCGTTTGCGCCAAGCGTTCGACATCAGCTGCATCCGCGATATCCGCTTGAACGGCGGTCGCTCTGACGCCGTACTGATGGGCGATCTCTGCGGACAAAAGCCGTGCTTCCTGTTCGCTGTTCACGTAGTTCAGTACGATATCGCAGCCCATCGCGGCAAGCGTTATGGCGGTCATTTTGCCTAAGCCTTTGGCACTTCCGGTAATTAGGGCTGTTCTTCCTCTCAGCTCCATGGGCACCCCTCCTAAGTCAGCTTCATTTCTTCATCTGGCGGTAGGCGTGGTGAAAGGTCAGCTTCAGCGTATCCAATACAAGGTCCATCAACTGTGCAAGATCCTGCGTTTGCTGCTCGATATTTTCCAATCGGTGCTGTTCGGAGTATGCTTCTTGATTTTGCTTCAAATCATCCTGCATCTCGGAATTCATATAATGAATCTCCGTGTTGCGGCGTTTGCGCAGCCGATTCATCGCTTCCTTATGCTCCTCCTTCAGCATATGCAGCGGGAGGGTCAATTCAGGATAAACATTTCGCTGAAATAAGGTGCGCAGTACGGTAAAGTAGGAAAAATGCGCCTTGACGCGCTCCGTCTGCAAGCCAAGGTAATCATTCATGAGCGTCCCGAGCTTGTCCAGCAGCGCGAACAAGCGAATGAAAGCGTTCTTGTCAAAATAAACATGGCGGCGGTAGTACATCATTTCTTCAACCGACATGGCTTCAATCGTCATCGAAGTAATCAGCGCGCCATACTTGCGAGCTGCATATTGACTTTGCTCCAATTCATCCAGCGACGAGATAAGACCCTTCGTGTAGATCTCATACTTGCGCAGCTTATGATCGGCGTCCTGACCCTGCTGGATCAGCTTGCTCAGCAGGGCTGCATACTGCTCCATTGCCTGGATCGTCTCAAGCAGCTTGCCTTCCGTCTTGCGGGGCGGTTCGCCAAACAGAATTCGGAGCATCGTCATATCCTCCCGAAATGGGTATTATGCCTTAAAATAGGTCTTCCACTTGCTGTCCACCAGTTTCACAATATCTTCACGGGGAACGAGCTCGTCCGGATAGCCCGGCTTCATGCGGGCATCGATGACGATCGGCAAATCATAGCCGAGGTGGTGACGTCTGAGCTTGGTTTCCGCATAAATATCATCCGCGGGATTGAAGCGCGTAAATACCGTCCAGAGGAACGGTGTCTGCGCCGCCGCGATGGTAGCATCGTCGGCCAGTATAACAAGCGGCCATGCGGTGCCCCGTTCGCGAAGCCTGCTCAGCAGACGCTGCGCCAGCTCCGGCTCCTGCTCGTAAGAAGCGCCGGATACGACGAGACAGCCGCGGCAATAGACCTGTGCGTCCGTAACCTCATCGATCGCGCCTTCGTTATAGCTGGACGGCAGCTCCCTAATCGCTTCACCGACGCCAAGCATGACTGCCTTGCTGCCATGGTTCAGCTTGCCGCCCGTATAATCCAGCGTGTCATGCGAAGTTTTATCGAAGACGAACAAATCAGTCTCGGGTCTGAACCGTTCCAGCACCGTCTCCATTAGCTGCGGGAAGTTGGCAAGATCCACCGGCTGATCGGTAATCATCAAATATTTGGTCAGCGTCAACTGGCCTTCGCCGAGAATACGGAATGCGGTGCCGAGTGCTTCGCGCGAATAACTCTCTCGGACAACTGCCGCCGCAAGCGCGTGAAAGCCTGTCTCCGCATAGGTCCATAAATCCTTAACGCCGGGCATTGCAAGCGGGAAAGCCGGCGACAGCAGCCGCTGCAGAAAATCTCCCAAGTAATAATCCTCTTGGCGGGGCTTGCCAACGATGGTCGCGGGATAGATCGCATCCTTACGATGCCACATATGGCTGACGTCAAACACAGGAAAATCATGTGTCCACGAGTAATAGCCGTAATGATCGCCGAACGGTCCTTCGGGGCGGCGGACATGCGGCGCTACGCTGCCGCTCATCACAAACTCCGCTTGCGCGGGAATGCGGTGGCTGCCATGCGGGTCCTGTACGACCTGGAGCTTGCCGCCGGTAATCAGCGAAGCGAGCAGCAGCTCGGGCAAATGCTCCGGAACCGGTGCGATCGCCGATGCGATCAATGCCGGAGGGCCTCCTAGGAAGACGGAAACCGGCAGTGCTTCGCCCCGTTTCTCCGCTTCGTGGTAATGAAAGCCCCCGCCCTTGTGGATTTGCCAGTGCATGCCTGTCGTGGAGTGATCAAAGATCTGCATCCGGTACATGCCAAGGTTATGCTGCTTGCGGTGCTCCGGATGCTCAGTATACACAAGCGGAAGCGTGACGAAAGGACCGCCGTCAAGCTGCCAGCTCGTCAGAACCGGAAGGCCTTCCAGCGGCCGGTCTTTCTTGAATGCACCAAGTACCGGTGCCGAAGACGCCGGTACTTCTTTCAGCCCTACCTTCATCGCATCCCAGATCAGGGAACGCTCGCCCCACAGCGCCTTCGGCGTTGGTGGAAGCAGCCGGTCCATCGCGCCGACCACTTGTTTCATGAAAGCTTCCGGTCGCGGTCCGAATGCCAGATCCACGCGCCGAATCGTACCGAACAAATTCGTTACGACGGGAAACGGACTCCCTTTGACATTCGTAAACAACAGCGCAGGTCCGCCTTCATCAATGACGCGGCGGTGAATTTCCGCAAGCTCCAAGTAGGGATCGACCTGCGTTTCGATAACGGCGAGGTCGCCTTCCCGGCGAAGCGTTTCGATTAACCCCCGCAAATCTGTAAAGCTCATGCTTTAACCTGCCTCTCACGCCATTTCCATGCGCGTATCATTAGATCGCTCATTAATCCGAATAATGCGGATACGATCATGTTGTGCAAAATACTTGTGAAGATATACCAGTCTTCATTGCGCAGCGTTTCGGTCAGCAATGCGCCGCTCAGCACCTGGCAGCACACGAGTACAAACGCGGCGACAGCGGCCGTTCTTAGCTCCGGATGCTGCCGACATACCCGTTTCACATGCACCGCGAACCAAGCAATGAGTATAAACAGGACAACCCCGGCGATGCGGTGGATAAATACATAGCGCGTTGCGCCTTGCAGGTCGGGAACGAACTCCCCATTGCACAGCGGCCATCCGATGCAGCCGCCGGATGAATCCGTATGACGGATGAATGCACCTAAGTAAATAACGAAATAAGTATAAACAAGGATACTCAAGGAAAAAACATACACCGATTTCGGGACAACAACCGGCGGCCTATCCAAGCCCTTACCGCTCTTCAGACGGCCTGTCCACAGCACAAGAAGCAGAGTGAACATGAACGCCAGAATCGAGATGCCGAAGTGAAGAGCCAGAACGCCTGCAGACGTCGGCCATATGACCGCCGCAGCGCCGAGCAGCGCTTGAAGAACCGTGAATAAGCCTGCACCCGATGCATAAACAATCGGTTCTTTCTCCTTGCGGTACCAAACCAAGGTAGCGACGAACGTCGCAAGTACTAGTAAGCCTACGGCTCCACTGATGAGCCGGTGGGAATATTCAATTAAGGACTCAACCGTATAAGCAGGAATAAATTTACCGTTGCACAGCGGCCAGTCGGTCCCGCAGCCCCGGCCAGAATCTGTATTCGTAACCAGCGCCCCTGCAATCAAGACGAGGAGCATACCAATACACGTCACGATCGCAAGCGCGCGATATCGGCTATAAATCATTGCCATCACCTAACTTCCAGTAAGAATCAACTCCCATTATAGCGAACAAATTCGACAAATACCATGTTCAAACTGTGAACGCAAGGGTACCCCAAATGGCGTAAAATCATACTGTATCGCAGCATACAGGAAGCCCGCCTGCTGCCTGACGGCCGCAAGACGGGCTTCCATTTTTCCTAGCTTATTCAGCTTGGCAAGGCATCGGAAACTTCGAGTGCCCGATTCAAAAATGTCTCGATTTCTTCTCTTGACTTGCGCAGCTTGTTCACAAAACGGACAAGCTCCGTGCCCTTCTTGAAAGCGATGAAGCTTGGGATTCCCAATATATTCAGCTCGCTGCATAGGTCGGGCATATCGTCGCGATCGATCTGAAGGAAGCGGATACGACTACCATAGTTGGCTTCCACATCCGGCATGAACGGTTCAATGTAGTGGCAATCCGGGCACCATGTTGTTTTGAAAATGGCTACCGTCACGCCTTCCGCATTAACAGCTTCGCGGAAAGCCTCTTCTGTCGTAATAAGTTCCATGTGAAGCATCTCCTTTAAGGTTCGCGTACCAATACCAGCGTCTTATTCTCCCAATGGATCTCGGCTCCTAGCGCTTGCGCAAGACCGCGGGCGGACGCGTAAGTTACACCGTTTACAGTTGTGACAGGGAAGTTCCATTTCACCGTCTTACCGTTAATAATGACATTGCTGCTGCCAGCTTTCAAGCTTATCGTTGTATTCGCAGCGCCATCGTATACGCGGAGCATGCCATTTTCTTTGGTCAGCTTAGCGCCGAACGACTCGACCGTTTCGCGGAGCGGAATAATCGTAATGCCGCTCGGCGTAATAATCGGAGCGGATTGGCTGTAGAAGGTGTTTAGCATCACCGTTTGTTTGCTAATGTGAGCTTGATTGCGAAGCAGGCCATATGCAACGGAATTGCTGTCGAACTGGCGGAGAATCTCGTAGCCCTGCATGTTCATCATATCCATGCTGTCCAGAACGGGCTGATCCGTCACCGGTTTGACCGGCTGTACATCCCCGTTTATATTCCAACGTTCCGTCGTCATTTTCATCCAAATGCCTGTGAACGGCGTGGTATCGAACATGGTGTCGCCAAAGTCGAGATCTTCTTCCCCCGATAGATCGTCAGACTCGGCTGGTGCAGCTGGTTCAATCGCTGCTTCAATGACGGATTTCCGGATATCGACCTTCGTGTCGATGAACACATCGCCTTTCACATATGTGCCTTTGCTCAGTATGCGGTCCAGTTCTTCCGGATTCTCTTTCTCCGTCTGTGCAAATCCATCCTTCAATTCCGTTAGCATATCCATTATGTCGGTTGTTGCTTCGTCAACGGCCTCGCTCCGGTTGTCTTCATCCGGAATGGAACCGAAGATGCTTTCCGCCGGGGAGCCTTCAAGCGCAGCCGACTGGCTCTCAAGCGTTTCCAGCAGACCGGTAATCATTGCCTTCAAGCCTTCCTTATCGTTCATAAGCGCATCGACATACGATTTCAGCCAATCCCACAGCTCTTTGCCCGTCAGCTCAGCATGAATGTTCACGCCGCTTACGTTCGTGCCATTCACGTCCGCCTGCCCGGGATCAGCGGAAAGATGTACAGGGTTCGGCAGATTGTTAATCGCATAGCCGCCGACAATATCAATGAGCTGCTTGCCGGTTTCGGTGAGGCTTTCTTGATCGGCTCCTTGAGGAGCTCCCTCTTCATCCGGGTTCGTCAAATGAATAATAATCGGCTTCTTCGCGCCTTCAAGTTCAAGCTCTGCGATGTTCGCATCCATAGCCGCTTGGAAGGCGACAGATTTATCCCCGAGTGCCAGGCTGCCTTTGACCGACATGCTGCCATCCTGGGCTGTCTTCACTTCATTCAAACTCAACGTGATGTGTGAGATCAGTTTCAACAGCTCCGCCTCTTCGGCTGATACGGTATCCATCGCGTCTTCTTTCAGCAGCAGCTTAAACTCTAGCGATTGTTTGCCTTCGAACGAATTCACTTTAAGAGATTGCTTCAGCATCGCATTAAAATCCACGCCGTTTAGCGCTTGACATCCCGCCAGAACAATCAGCATGATCGATAAAACAAGGATTCCAACCGTTTTCTTGCTCCATTTCCACGTCTTCAATTAAAAAACTCCTCTCCATAGGTAAAAAGACTACTGTCTATTCTACCATGAAGAGGATATAATTGGAAACCAAAGTTAATTGCTAGAATTGGCACTGCGCCTCGCCGCTATGCGCATCAACGGATTCATCAGCCTCCGCAGCTTGCCCGGAAACTGCTGCACATCCTCCGCGGTTACGACCCGGAGCAGAATGAGCAGTGCGACGTAAAGCCCAAGCGAAACGCCTCCTGCAGCAATGCAGGCAATCGCATAGGTCAATTTAACCGGAATGCCGCTAATGAACGTTCTGCAGGCATAATCGACGAGCCAGCCGAGGCTGGATGCGGCAATAATCGTTACCGCGTAACCGATCCAACGGGTGCCTAGAATGCTCATTCGAATTTCTTTGCGAATTTGCCTGAAATTGAGCCAAGCGATGACCATGAAGCAGATCGTCGATGAAAGAATAATGCCGTACACACCAAGCAGCGGGGCCAGTATGATGCTCGTAACGATCTTCACGACGACGCCGATCAGCGCATGCCGCATCGGAAGTCTCGGCTTATTCATGCTTGTCAGTACGGAATTGCTCGTCATCATCGTAATTTGAAAAATCGTACCCGCCGTCAGTGCGGCCACGGCCCCGCTTCCCCCCGTTCCGGAGAACAGCAGACCAGTAATTGACAGGGATGCGACGGTCATGATCAGCGATACCGGCACGCCGGTAAATACGACAATTCGCATAACGAGCGACGCTTGACGCTCCACCTCCTGCATATTCCGAACGGAATAGGCGGAAGAAATGATCGGAATCATGGATTGGCTGAGAGCGATCGCCAGTATCGGCGGTATGCCTGCCAGCGCCTGCGCCTTCACGCCAAGCCAGTCGAGCATCTGATCGGCGGCATCCACGGAGTAATACCCGTGCGTTAGCTTCATAAAGAACGACGTATCGAAGAAATAAATAAATTGCACCGTCATGGACGTAATAACAATCGGGATCGAAATCTTGAACAATTCCTTGTAAATCGAAGCAAAAGACAATACCGGACGAGTCGATTGCAAGGCGGAGCTTCCTTCACTTGCCTTAGGCTTGTCCTTCTCCAGCGCATCATGACGTTTCAGCTTGCGCGCGTACGTCAGCATGACGATAAACGCGCCGATGCTGCCGAACACGCTGCCGAACGTTGCGGCCGCCGCGATCCAGCTCTGGCTCCAGCCGAGCGTCAGCACCCAGTAGGCAAGCCCCACGGCCGTAATGACGCGCAGAATCTGCTCCACGACCTGGGAGACGCCGCCCGCCGCCATCAGCTGGCGTCCTTGGAAGTAACCGCGCATCATCGCGATGATCGGGAAGAACAAGAGCGCGGGCGCAATGGCTCGAACGGCAAAAGCCGCCCCCGGTTTCTCGGCGATTTGCGTCGCGTAATAAGGAGCGAAGATGAGCAGCAGAATCGTGATGACGACGCCGGTAACCGAGCCGAACAGAAGCGCTGCCTTATAAATTCGTTTGGCCTCGTCGGGACGTCCGAGTGCGTAGCGTTCTGAGACCATCTTGCTGATCGCGCTCGGAATGCCGCCTGTGGCTATGATGAGGAGCATGAGATAAATATTGTTGGCAACGGTGAAGTAGCCGCCGCCGTGGCTGTCTGTCATATAATCCAGCGGAATGCGCTGGAAGATCCCAAGAAACCTGGCGACGAGCGCTGCCGCCGCGAGGATCAGCGTTCCTTTGATTAACGAGTCTTTTTTAACCATGAGCTGCTATCTTTCTCCTAGTCTGAAGCTTATTTCGCTTTGATTTCCTCAAGCGGCTTGTGATTGCCGCGAACCGGTACCGCTGCACCCGACGGAACAGCCCAGCGAATGCCGTTCTTAATGACCTGAAGCACGTTAGGGTTATAGTAGGTCGGGAAGGTTTCATGTCCCGGGCGGAAGTAGAAGACCTTGCCTTGACCGCGCGACCACGTGCAACCGGTGCGGAACACCTCGCCGCCTTCAAACCAGCTGACGAAGATCAGCTCGTCCGGCGCCGGAATATCGAAATGCTCGCCGTACATTTCCTCGCGTTCCAGCAGGAAATGCTCCGGAATGCCTGCGGCGATGGGATGCGCGGGATTTACGGTCCAAATGCGCTCCTTCTCATTCGCTTCGCGCCATTTCAAATCGCAGCCCGTACCCATGAGCTTCTTGAAAATTTTGGAGAAGTGGCCGGAGTGAAGCACGATCAGCCCCATGCCGTTCATTACGCGCGCATGCACGCGCTCGACGATGGCGTCCTCTACCTTGTCATGTCCCATATGGCCCCACCAAATCAACACATCCGTGTCCGCAAGCACGTCTTCCGTCAACCCGTGCTCCGGCTGGTCAAGCGTTGCAGTCCTCACTTGGAAGCCGTCCGTCCCGATCCCCGCCTTGATAGCCTCATGAATGCCGTCCGGATAAACCGCCTTTACCTCGTCGTGCTGCTTCTCATGCAGAAATTCATTCCATACCGTTACTTTGATCACTTGCCATCGGCCTCCTCAAAATACCCATAGGATGAAAATAAGTATCATGGCGCCCTGCAGCAGAAACTTGACGACCATGCTGGAAAACAAACCTACGACTGCGCCAAGTCCCGCTTTGAGGGACTTGTCCAAACTTGCGCCCGTGAACAGCTCTCCGATGACTGCCCCAAGCAGCGGACCAAGAATAAGCCCGAATGCCGGGATGACGAACGGACCGATCAGAATGCCGACGGTGCTGCCCCATATGGATGCTTTGGAGCCTCCGTATTTCTTGACGCCCCAGGCGCTGACTGCATAATCGGCGACGAACAGGGCGACGACGATTATCGTCTGAATCGTCCAGAACCAGAAACCAAACGGCTGAAACGAGATGAAGAATCCATAGACGAAGAACGCGGCATAGATCGCCAGCGCGCCCGGCAGTATGGGATACACGGCGCCGGCCATGCCGACGACGAACAGGATAATGACGATAATCCAGCCGGCGATTTCCATGCAGGTCTCACCCTTTCAGCACATAGTCCTGAAGCAGACGGGCAACGGCATCTTCTTCATTCGTCACATTGACGACATCCGCCGCTTCCTTCACGGCATCCTGCGCATTGCCCATGGCTACGCCGAGTCCTGCTTCGCGGATCATGGCAATATCATTCAAGCTATCGCCCATTGCGGCGACCTGCGCCATTTCGATGCCAAGCAGGCTGCACACTTCACGAATCGCAGCCGCCTTCGAGACGCCCTCCGGATTCAGCTCCAGATTCCATGGCGAGGAGTTCGTAATTTCAAGCCCGCCCCAGGCGGAGGTTTCGTTGTAGATCGCCTCGCGTACGGCGGTATCGTCAATGTGATAGCCAAACTTCAGCCAGTGATGCGATTCGTAATCCCCTGCAGGATCAATCCATTTCTCCTTGTTGTAGATGCCCATTGTCGAGTAGGCCCAGTACCAGCACTCTTCGTATTTCAGCGCAACCTCATGAAGCCGCTTCAAGACGACCGGCGACATCAGCGTACGCTTGTGAAGCACGTTCGGACGCTTCCAAATCTCCCCGCCGTTGACGGTGATCATCGGCGTATCCAGCCCCAGCTGTTCCGCATACGGGAGCGCGCTCTCAAACCCGCGGCCGGTGGCGAAGCTGACGATAATGCCGGCATCCAGCGCTTTCTTGATCCATTTCGCGTTTTCCTTGCTGACTTCCTGCCTGTCATTGAGCAGCGTTCCGTCCATATCCAGTGCTACGAGCTTTATCGATCCCATGATAGCCTCCTTGCTCAGGCTGCTTCTGCGGCAGCTCACATAGAGACAATTTTAGCACAGAATAGAGAGAATCCAAACTGAAGTTACGCTCAAATACCGATTAATGTGCCGGCAAGAAAGAGTATGGCGTACAGAAACCGGCGAATCGAAGCGTGCTTGCTTAGCTGCCTCCGCATGGGAATCCACCTCCTGGGGTACATTCATATTTTAGCTTATGCAAAAATCTTTCCGTTGTGCAACATGGGGACAAGCCCGAAGGTACAAGAAAACGAGTCTTCCTATGCCAGCTCGGGAAGACTCGTTTTCTTGTTGGTATGGAATGCAATTTGCCGTCCTTCGGCTTAATGTCCGGTGCTTGGCTTGCCTGCAGTTGAATTCCCCGTTGCCGTATTGCCTGCGGCTGTATTGCCCGCGGTACCGCCTGCCGGCGTCAACGGTTTCTTCGGAACGCCGTTTAGACCGATGTATTCGTCGTATGCGTCCAGTATCTTTCGCGCAACCGGCGCGGCGCCGTTCGCGCCGAAGCCGCCTTCGGGAATGACGACAGCAACTGAAATAACGGGATCATCGGCCGGGGCCGACGCAATGAACACGGAGTTCTCGACGGTCTTGCCGCTCACCTGCTGCTGGGATGTTCCTGTTTTGCGGAGCACCTTGTACGGTGCATTGTTGAATTCCGTCACGCTTACGCGGGACATGCCGTCCTCGATTTCTTTCCAATACGCATCCGGGAAATTAATCGTATTCATCACTTCAGGCTGATAGCCCTGTACAACATGGCCTTCGGCATCACGGATTTCCTTTACAAACTGCGGCTTCATCCGTTTGCCGTGGCTTGCAAGCGTTGCCGCGTATTGTGCGAGCTGAAGCGTCGTATAGCGGCCCATTTGCCCGAACGAGGCCAGAATGAGCGCAGACTGCGCGCTTGCCGCCTCTTCCTCGTGGAAGTAGCCGATGACGCCCTTGCTCTCGTTCAGAAGGCCGCTGCCGGTATCCGAGCCGAGGCCGAATTGCTTGACATAGTGATCCCACACATTGACGCCGTTATTGGAATCCTTCAAGTACAGCGCGTTGCCGACCATTTTCGCCATGAACGGGTTGGAGGAGTGCGCGATGGCGGAAGATGGATCCAGCAGTCCGTAGATATGACCCTTCGCATTCCCGATCCGCCGGCGCGTTGAGCCTTCTCTTCCGTAGAAGAAAGATCCGGTATCGTTATAGGTGCTTGATGTCGTGAACAGCTTCTCGTTTAAGCCGATCAATACGGAGAGCGGCTTCTGCGTCGAGCCCAGGAACACAATGGAAGAAGGATGCTTCCGCTGCTCCTTAGGATCGTCGTAAGGCCCGATTACCGGGCTTATCGTACCGTTTTGCAGCACGTATTTGATGGAGTTGTAGTCATCCGTGTTAATGCTGCCGCCTTCCCAGATGTTCGGGTCGTAATCCGGCATGCTCGCCATCGCAATGACTTTGCCTGTCTTCACTTCCATGGCGACGGCATAACCTGTCTTGGCGTTGGCCTGATGCTTCTCCCGGTTCGGTGTCGTCTGCAGGAACTTCAGCTGATCCATGACCGCTTGCTCCGTCGCTTCCTGCACCTGGCGATTGATGGTCAAGTAGATATTGTCGCCCTTCTCCGGCTTCGTTATGACCGGAGGTCCGATAATCCGGCTCGCCGCGTTGACCGGATACACCTTAAGCCCGTTCTTGCCGCGCAGTACGTCTTGATACATGTACTCCAACCCGTCGTAGCCGACATCCTCCGTCTGTAAATATTTCAGCAGTGGATCGTCGGTCTTCGCCTTGTCTTTGTACAAGCCGTTCTCCGCGCCGCCGCCGAACTTCTTCAGGTAGCCGACCAGCTGCACGGCCGTGTCGCTCTTGTCGTAGTGCCGAATGCTTTCCTCCACGATGTCGATGCCTTTGAACAGGTCGCGGTTCTCCAGGAAGTACGCGATCTCGGCCGGCGTCAATCCGCTCTTGATGCGGCGCGGCACGGCGACCGTGTTCTTCTTGTAGTCCAAATCCATATTTTTGGTAATTTGCTCAAGTGTTACGGCAACCTTCGGGTCTCCGTACTTCTGGAACACGTTGAACAGCTTCTGCGCCGTAGCTTCGGAATCGGCCTTCTTCTCCCCGGGCTCGATGCTGTAATAAAGCGACTGCGTGGAGGTCGAATAAGCAATCGCCTTGCCGCTGGAATCATAGATATTGCCCCGGATCGGAGGGATCCGCACCTCGTTCGAGCCCCTGCGCTCCTCTTCCTCGCGAAGCGAAGGACCTTCAACGAACTGCAATATCGCAAGACGAACAATAAGTACACTAAACAAGAAAAAGGTAGCAAAAAAGAATAAGTTCAACCGGAACGAAAAGTTTCGCCGGTTCGAAATCTCCCGCTTCTGCGGATCGTCCTGCACGTTCACAATCTCCTCTCAATACCGTTACGCTTCTCGAATATGCGTTTTTGAGAATCCTTTCGGGTTAAACCAATTGCCGGATGATGCCCAGGTTGCGTCCAGCGGAATCCATGCGCCGCTGCTGTCCGCGAGCCGCACTTCATTCCATGCATGCGGGCCGTAGCTGCCGTCTCCGGCTGCGCCGAGACCTGTCACTACCCGCACCTCAAGACCGACGGACCGAGCCATGACGGCATACAAACGGGCCACATCTATACAGACGCCTTTTCGGGTGCTAAAAGTTTCAGTCGGCGTCTGTTCTTTCCATACGCCATGATCAACATAATTATTCGCTTTGTCCCAGTCATAAGCAATCCGGGTCCCGACCCACTCGTAGAGATCTCTCGCCTTTGCCTCGTCCGTACTGTCCTGCTTCGTGACCGACGCCGCTGCCGCTTCGATGCCCGGCGGAACCGCAGCATCGATGACTTCATACTTGCGCTGGAGCACGCGGCGGAACTCAGCCTCCACCGCATTCGTGAACACGGGTCCCTGCTTCAGTACATCCCCTGCGACAGGGTCCAGCAGCTCCGAAGCTGTCTTCTTATAGAGTTCGGAGGCTGCGATGGCATGAGTCCCGTACGCGTGGGGCAGCACAGAGACGTACACGAAGAGGCAGGCCATGAGAATGAAAGCTCGTCCCCCGCCAAGAAGAGCGCCGATGAGCGCCCCCATTACCCTGCTGGCTGCACCGGAAAGCGGAGATCCGGCACTCCTTCTCCGCACGCTGGGATCGCCGCCTGCCGGCAATAGCTTGTCGACGAGGCCGAAGAGCAGCGGTTCCAGCAGATGGAGCATGAATCGCAGCAACGAGTACAGCAGCAGAAACAGCACGCCGAAGCGAAGCAGATCGAAATCCCGCAAGCTCGTAATCATCGTATACCAGAATTGCTTCAAGGCGCTGAGTTCGGATTGCGGCACGGCAATGGACCGGCTTTCCAGCCATTCTTGAACGACCGGAGAGAGCTTGGATGCGCCCCTGCCTGCCAGGAGCAGTCCTATGATCGCCGCTGCCGCCTGCCAAATAAAAAAGAAAAGGTGCTTCGCTGAACCCGATGCACCTCTTCGCATGCCTTTCATTAAGGAGACAAGCAGGATGAGCACGACCATGAGCGCAACCGGTTCCGGTTTCAATAGAGATTGAACCCATGTATGCATGATGAGCCTCCTTTACTTACGCATTCAGTATGCTCCGGCACCGAACCGAAGCTCTGTTAGACGTTCTTCTTCGCCTGATCGATCAGTGTTTGTATAGCCGAATCGATCTTCCATGTGCCAAGCGGCGTTCCACGGTAAGTAACCTTCACTTCATGATCGCCCGGCGTGCCTGTAAGCTCCAAATTCTTCGTCGCGACCGTGAACGTACCGTCGCTGTTCGATGTAAACGTCGCATCCTTCGCCTCACCGGCCATGGCGGTAATCGCCTGCTGCTTCACATCGTCCGCCACTTTCGTACCGAGGGATTTGACCTCCTCCAGCGAATAGCCGCTGTAAAGAACGACCCCTGCCAGAATGGCGATGACAATCAGCCATTTCACGACGGTTTTGACGATGCGGACCACGATGAACAAAACAACGAGCGCTACGATTAGGAACAGCCACTTGTCTTTGAAAAACTGAACATATGTATCCATGTCGTAGTTAAAATCAAAGTTCATTCCGCTAACGCCCCCAATATGCCTGCCAATTCATTCATTACCCTTTATTATAACCCATGACCCTATACGCGTAAACGGGGTGGAGGCTAGACATATCCCGGCTTTCCGAAGCGTACAAGTAGTAACAGCCTGTTTCACGGACCGAAGGAAAGGAGCGATTTCCCTGAAAACTGCCATATGGCTTTATCTGTTTCTATTTGTCGCTTTCTTTGACCTGCATGCCCAGTATCCCATTCTGACGCCGTTTGCCGTCTCGCTCGGCGCTGCGCCTTCCTTTATCGGCCTCATGATGGGTCTGTACTCCATTACTCATCTGCCGGGCAACCTAATTGCCGGCGTCGGCGTCGACCGTTTCGGAAGCCGCCTGTTCATCGTCTTCAGCCTTGGCGCAGCCGGCGTCATTCTGCTGCTGCAGTCGCATGTGACGAATCCGTGGCAGCTGCTCACGCTGCGCTCTATAAGCGGCTTTGTGCTTGCCTTTCTCTCACCCGCCTGCATGTCGCTGCTGGCACGCATCGCAACCGACCGCATGAAGCAGCGCAAGCTCATGGCGGGCAACGGCTTGGTTCATACGATTGCTTCCGTCATTTCTCCAGCCGCCGGTGCGTATCTGGTCGCGCAAATCGGCTTTACCACAGCCTTTACCGTTCTGGGCTGGGTGCTGATCGTGACGGCAGCATGCGCGCTGCTCTTCATTCGCGATGTGCCTGCCCAGGCTGCCGCACCGCTCACCAAGCTGCAGGCCGCCAAAGCAAGCGCGGAGCTGGCGGGCATGCGCGGTGACGGTGCCGAGCGCACACGGCCGCCTGCCATTCCGTGGCTGATCTTCGTCCTCCCGATTGCCATGAGCTGCGCGCAGGGCATTCTCTCCTTCGAGCTTCCGCTCATGTCGACCACCAAGGAAGGCATGATGACGACAGGGCTGCTCTTCTCCATCGTCAGCCTTGGCGCACTCTTCACGCTCAGCATGCTGTTTCTGAATAAGCTGTCGCCATTTCTTAGGTCGCTGTGGGGCGCCTTCATGCTCGCGCTCACTTATTTTGCAATTGCAGCCGGGGCTCCGCTGCCGTTCTATGTGCTGCTGCTCTTCCTCGGCATGGCTAAAGGCGTCATCTTCCCGGCACTCTCTTCGCTGCTCATCGAACGCAGCGGAGGCGAGCGCTATGGACGCGTCTTCTCGATTCTCTCGATCGCGTTCTCCATCGGCGCCTTCCTCGGCCCGATGCTGGCCGGGCAGCTGCGCAATTACGTTTCGCCTTACTATATCGCCTTCCTTGCCTTAATGATTGCCGTATCGATTCTGCCCTTCTATTCCGATCCCACGAAGTCGCGGGAAGCGAACGCCCATTTTTCGCATTCTGGGTAAAGGCACAGGGCTGTTATCACTCAGGGGCATACATTACTGTGTGGCATGCGGCTGCAATGCACATGTGCAAAGAGCCTGACGCCCTAGTTCTAATTAGGCGAAAGAGGGGTGACTTTTCAATGTCTCAATATGTTCAATCCGTTCATGATCATGGCCATGGCCAATGCCATTCAGGACACGGCGCCTTCACATCCGCAGGCTCCATCCTCGTCCTATTCATCCTGCTGGTAATCGTAATTTGTGGTTGTTTCTACTAACTTAACCATTGCCAACCTTTGACATGGACGGCTTGCGGCCCACCGCAAGCCGTCTTTCCGTTTCAGGAGCAAATACGGTATTATGGCGTTAAGAGGTGAAGCAGCCATGGACATCGCATTGATCGTGGAGGGCAAGAACGACCGAAGCCGGCTTCGCCGGGTTCTCGCGGAGGAAGTCCCCGTTCTGTGTACATACGGCACGCCGGGCACGCTGCAGGTGGAGAAGCTGCGCAGGCAGGTCGGCGACAAACAGGTTTATATTTTCACGGATAACGACGCGTCCGGCAGGCGGATCCGCGGCATTCTTCGCGACGCGTTCCCTGATGCCGAGCATATCCACACCCGCCGCGGCTATCCCGGCGTCGAGAAAACGCCGGAGGACTACCTCATCGAACAACTAGAAAAGGCGGGCCTTGAGGCGTACATTCTGTACCCTGCTCAAAGCGCCGCCATTTGGAATAAAGAAGATCAGTTCTAATCAAAGTTACACATGCAAGAGATAAATAACGAGCGTTACCGTCAGAATGCTCAGCGTCGTGGAAACCAAAACGGCCTGCGACGCGAATTCCGGTTCGTTATCGAACTCCACGGCCAGCAGCACGCTCGACAGCGAGGTCGGAACGGCCGACGAAACGATCAGCGCTTTGGCCACCAGACTATCGACACTGCTCCAGGTCATCGTGTTCATGAGCCATACGACAGCCAGCGCGAGCAAAGGCCCCCCGATTAGGCGCAATCCGCAGGACAACAGGATGTCCTTCAGCATGAGGTGGCGGAAGGATAGCTTCATCCCTCCGAGCTGGACGCCAAGCGTAATCAGTGCTGTACCGATAAAGGCATTCGCCAAGTAATCAAGCGGGATGTTCAAGGCCTTCGGAATCGTCACGTCGAACCCATGAAACAAAAAGCCGAGCGGAATCGCGTAGATGACGGGCTGCGTCAGAATGGTGCGCGCAATGTCCCGGCCGCTGCTCTGATGCGAATTGACGCTGTAAATGCCATAGGTGTTCGGAACGAGCGACTGCATCATCATGATCAGTACCTGCACCGATCCTGTAATGGGATTGGACGAGAACACCAATTGATTGAGCGGAATGCCGTAATTCGCGCTGTTATAGAAGAGCACGCTGTTGCGCATCGCAGCGCGTCTCCCCTTCTCCAGCCCCCGAAACCGAATGACCGCCTCCAAGGCGCCATACTGCAGCAGCATGAATACGGCGAAGAACGAAAGCACCTTTACAACAGCTTCCAGCGAGATATCGGTCGTATACAATAATCGAAAAATAATAGCCGGTGAGAACAAATAAAAATTAAGCTTTGACAGCGTCTTGATATCCAAAGAAAAAACCCGATGCAGCGTGATGCCTAAAGCAATCATGACTGACAACGGGATTATATTGTTCCATAGAATGGATAAGAAAATATTCATCTGTGTCCTCTACTCTTTCACCAACGCGTTAATGACGTCCACGATTTTATCCGCATTCTGCGATTCGTCAATGGAGCCCGTCATGTACTTGCGAACGACGCCCTTGCGATCGACGAACGTAATGGTATCGCTATGCGTAAACAGGTTCGTGCTTGGATCCTTGACGATGCCAAGACCGAAATCCTTCATCAGCTTCGCCGTTGCTTCCTCGCTGTCTTCGCGCAGAAACTTCCACCCGCTCGCATCGACATCGAATTTACCTGAGAACTTGCGCATCGCCTCGATGGAGTCGCGCTTCGGATCAAAGGTAATGGACATAAACTCCACGTCGCTTCCGAACGTACCTTTATCCTTTAGCTTATTCTGGACCTCTGACATTAAATACGTCGTGGGCGGACATATATCGGGACAATTGGCGTAGAAGAAGTAGATCACGCGAACCTTGCCGTTCGTTCCGCCCAGCGTTACTTTATTGTTGTCCAGATCGGTCAGCTCGAAGCTCGGCGCCTTCAGGTTCTGGTCCAAGTTGACTTTGGACCCTTTCGTGGATGAGAGGTATAAATAAAGGCCCATGGCGGCGCACAGGATGAGCACCGCGATGGTAAAACCATACTTTCGCATGACTTGCATGAACTCGTCCCCCCTAGCCGATTGCGCCGTTCGTATCCGCGATCATGACCAGAAACACGACCATCAGATAATTAATGGAAATGAAAAAGTTTGTCCGAGCCCATTTGTTGTCGTCTTTCGCACGAACGCCTGTCAGCGTATGATACAGCCACAGTACGCCGCCAAGCAGCGAAATAATCAAATACGTGTAGCCGACGTAACCGTACGTGAACATCAGAATGCCGGTAGGAATGAGAAGCACGATATACGGCAGCATCTGCAGCTTCGTCCGCGGAATGCCTTTCACGACGGGCAGCAGCGGAAAGCCTGCCGCGCGGTATTCCTCTACCCGTCTGATCGCGAGCGACCAGAAATGAGCCGGCTGCCAAAGAAACAACAGCGCGAACAAGATCCATGCCCCTGCGTCAACGTCATTCGTAACCGCACAGTACCCGATAACCGGCGGCATTGCGCCGGAGATGCCTCCGATGGACGTGCTCCAAGTCGAAGAACGTTTCAGCCACATGGTGTAAATAACGACATACACGAAAAATCCGAGCAGTCCCAGCCAACCTGATAACGGGTTAACCAAGATGAATAAGATAGCAAGACCGATGATGCCGAGCACGATGCCATAGATGAGCACGTTTGTCGGTTTTAGTCGATTTGTCGGAAGCGCGCGGTTTCTCGTGCGTTCCATTTTCTTATCAAGCTCACGGTCCCAGTAATTATTAATGACACATGCAGAAGCCATCGTAAGTGCCGAGCCTATCAGCATGTAAAGCAGCAGCAACCAATGAAGATTATCCCATTTAGAAGCGACCCAGAACCCGCCGAACGCAGCGATCGCATTCAAACGTATGATGCTCGGTTTTGTCAGGGCCACATAATCTTTAAGCACAGCCAGCCTCCCCGTTCCGATCCCGTATGGGCCGTAATTCCGCCCATCTTCTTTGTTTTAAAATCGATTTTAATCATACCGAAAAAACAAGCTGTTGACAATGTTCGCGGAACCTGTTCATGAATTTGACACCCTTTGGAACCATTTTGCCCATTTCTCAATACACTAACATATGGTTTATGGCCCAACTGAACGAAAGGAAGTGGAAAGTTCGGTAATGGCAGTCATTAATCCAACTCGGAAGTGAAGCTGTTGGCACGGCTTCTTCACGCCGAAGCGGAAGGCGAGGGAAACCTCGGCATGCTGATGGTCGGCAACGTCGGCGTTAACCGCGTGGTAGGCAACTGTTTGGATCGCCAGGCGAGTCATCAATGGCGAAAGGGCGCCTAAATCCTCCGATTGCCCTGCGGTTTATTAACAACGCAATACATTTACGAAAGCGAGGAATTACATCTTATGTCAAACGGTTATGGGTATAACACAGCGGTTAGTCCAGCAAGCACGGGAGGCTTCCCCGCCTACGGTTACGGCTTTCCTCAACAGCAGCCGGTTCCTACTCCTTTTCAAATGCAGATGCAGACTCCGCTTGTAGCGGGCGCTTCCGCGCAGATGGCGCTGCCTAATGTGCCGAGCGGCTCTTTTGTCACGCCTGCGGGCGGCAATGTCGTTACGGTTCCGGCCTCTGAGGAATCCTACGTCGAGAACATCCTGCGGATGAACCGCGGCAAGATGGCTACCTTCTACATGACGTATGAGAATAACCGCGAATGGAACGCCAAAGTATTCCGAGGCGTGATTGAAGCTGCTGGACGCGACCACATCATCATCAGCGATCCGTCCACAGGCATGCGTTACTTACTGCTTACGCTTAATCTCGATTATGTCACGTTCGACGGCCCCATCAACTATGAGTACACCTTTAATGGCGTGACCATTTCTAATAATACGGCGTTAAACACAACACCGGCTACATCGGCCCTTCCGCTCGGCCGTTAATCGGCTTGAACGTCCACGCATGAACCTTGGCGCTGCCTCCAGGCACCCATTTCGCCATAACCTGCCAAGAAGAACGCTCCCCGCAGCGTTCTTCTTTGATGCGCAGCGCTTCTTCTTCGGTTGCAGCCTCCCATACCTCGACGAACAACAGAGGCTGGTCCGTGCCTTCATATAAGCTGAATCCGCGGTGATCAGCCTGCTGCTTCGCGATCCAATCCCGGTAAAGCTGCTCGGATGCCGGGTCAATTTGATACTCCACAAAACAAATAAACATGAAATTCATCCTTTCGTTATAAACGCCCACGATTCGGAAAATACTTAAGCGTACATATAGAAGTATACACAAATTCAAAACCGCACCTTAGTATGCACACATGAGGAGGTTGTTCACAAGCTATGGATAGCGGAACGCATTTGGTAATGGGACTTGGACTCGCGGGGCTGGCCTCGGTGGATCCCGTCGTCGCCTCCGACCAGTCGCTCTACGCCGCCGTATTAATCGGAACGGTTGTCGGCTCGCAAGCCCCTGATCTGGATGGATTGCTTCGGCTCAAAAGCAATGCAGCGTATATTCGCAATCACCGAGGAGCTTCGCACTCCATTCCCGCTGTCGCGATCTGGACGGTACTTATCACCGTGCTTATACAATTGTTTTTCCGCTTCCAGCTGCCCTGGCTGCATATCGGAGGCTGGGTACTGCTTGCGGTCTGCGTCCATGTCTTCTCGGATTTGTTTAATACGTACGGGACACAAGCGGCAAGGCCGTTTACAAAAAAGTGGATCTCCTGGAATATCATTCACATTTTCGATCCCGTCATCTTCATCGCCCATCTTATCGCCATTGTCCTATGGGCGCTTCGAATCGGTGATCCAACGATTATTTTCCCGCTGCTGTATGCTTGCCTGATCGTCTATTACATCTGGAGGACCGTCACCCACAAAGCCTTGCAGCGACGGCTTGTACAGCTGGATGCTGATTATGCGGAAGGCGATCAATTCATCCTCATTCCCACCATATCGCTCTACGATTGGAATGTGGTGAAGCGCCGCCCCGACGGCTACTTCTTCATCGGAGACTTCCGGCAGGGCAAGCTGCGATGGATCGACCGGGCAAGGTGCGAGGAGCATCCGGCGATTGATCACTCCCGTAACGATCCCTCCATACGCGCGTTTCTCTACTTCACCTCCTTTGCCTGTGCCGAGGTTCAGGAGCACCAATGGGGCTACGAGGTACGCTGGTCGGATGTGCGCTACAGACACCGAAAGCAGTATCCTTTCGTTGGCGTTCTGTTGATGGATAAACAATTTAAAACCCTTGGCTCCTATGTCGGGTGGCTCAGCGATGACCGGCTGCAGAAACGTCTCCGCATGAATACGTATTGACGCCAGACCGCCTCTTCTTGCACAATAGAAGGGGCTTTTCTTACGCGGAAAAACGAATACAAAAAACAGAAGCTCAAGGCTAACCTTGAGCTTCTGGCTGTACTTCTTTGAAACCGGTCCGGCATTTAGCGGAACTGCGATTGACCAGACAGTTGTTGCTCAGCGATTTGGACGAGCTTCCGTGTGATGTATCCGCCGAGCGAACCTGCATCACGCGTAGAGAAGTTGCCATAGTAGCCGTCTTGCGGGATTTGGATACCCAGCTCCTGCGCCGCCTCGTATTTCAGTTGGCTGAGAGCTGCGCTGGCTTGCGGTACAACAAGTGTATTGCTGCTGCGAGATTGTCCTGCCATGTGGAAATTCTCCTTTCAATTCTTACAATGTTGTGTTGCAAACTTATTATGATACGATAACGAGGAGAATATGCTAAACTCCCACAATAATTTATCAGGTGAAGGAAGATGCTTTTATGACCAAACCACTTGCTTTGATTTACGCCATTTTCTGTATGCTTCTGATGAGCGCGACTGCGATCTCCATTAGCTACAGCGGGTGGCTTGCCGCTCTGTTTTTCCTGTTGACCTTGGTCTTTATTGTCGTTGGATTTATTATAAGCGCCAAAATGAGACGCCGCAGACAAGGGTAATCCCTCGCCTGCGGCGTTTGTCCATTTCGCGCTATGAACGGGGCGGAAGAAAGCCCATCTTGTCTTTGGCTTGGCGCAGCGTCTCGTTCGCGACTGCCGATACCTTCTCGGCCCCTTGCTTCAAAATGTTATGGATCTCGCCGGAGCTGCGGATTTCGGCATACCGCTTCTGCAGCGGCTCCAGCTTCGCCACGACATGCTCGGCCAAGTCCTTCTTGAAGGCACCATAGCCTTGTCCTTCGTAATGGGCCTCGATTTGATCAAGCGTCATATCCGCGCAGTGCGCGTAGATGCTCATCAAATTGCTTACTTCCGGCTTCTCGGAAGGATTGAATTTCACTTCGCGTCCGGAATCCGTCGTTGCGCGGCTTATTTTCTTGCGGATGACATCCGGCGGATCGAGGAGCGCAATGAAGCTGGCGGGATTCGGATTGCTCTTGCTCATCTTCTTCGTGCCGTCATCGAGCGACATGATGCGAGCGCCTACCTTCGGAATATACGGATCTGGGATCGTGAACATATCGCCGAAGCGTTGATTAAACCGCTGCGCCAAATCGCGAGTCAGTTCCAAATGCTGCTTCTGATCGTCGCCGACCGGCACGAGATCCGCATTGTACAGCAGAATGTCTGCCGCCATGAGCGTTGGATAGACGAAGAGACCGGCGCCGACGGAATCTTTGCCGCTCGACTTGTCTTTGAACTGCGTCATGCGCTCTAGCTCGCCCATGTATGCCAGCGTCGTAAACAACCAACCGAGCTCCGCATGTGCCGACACGTGAGACTGCGCGAACACGCTTGCTTTGGCAGGGTCGATGCCCGAGGCGATGAAGAGCGCCGCGACCGCTTCCGTCTGCTCGCGCAGCGCCGCTGGCTCCTGCGGCACGGTAATGGCATGCAGGTCGACGACCATGAAGAAGCACTCATGCGTTTCCTGCAATTTAACAAAGTTTTGAATAGCCCCGATGTAGTTGCCAAGGGTCAGCTGACCACTCGGCTGAATACCGGATAAGACACGTTTCATCGTCATTTCCTCCTTATTTGAACGCAAAAAAGGCCCTCCGCCGCAAGGGACGAGGACCGTGGTGCCACCCTAATTTGTTTGCCGCCCTTTCCTATTCGGCTGCAAACCTCCAAGCTTCTTAACGCGAAGCGATACGATGATGCATACGGGTGATCCCACAAGGATCCCTTTCCTCATCATGGCTCGGGGATCCATTCGGCCATCGGATGCCTGCACCGGTTTCCACCACCCACCGGCTCTCTGAAGCATTCATCCGCGCTTACTTCTTCCCGTCATTGCTTTAGGACGATTATACCTTGCTGGAGGGGAATGTCAAGGGGCTGCGCCCCTTTGACTCCCGCCCTTATGGTGTACCTTTATGCCGTACCTTTATGCCCCCTCAATCCCCCGGAGGGGACTCCGAGGGCTCCTGCCCTCTGGACTCCCGGATGCTTGGTGGTTTGCGGACTGCGGCGCTTGGTGTGCTGCTTCGTGCTTGTGCTCGCTTTTGCCCCTGTCGGGGCAAGGCTTCCTTTTGGTCCTGTGCGGTGCCCCACTGTCAGACTTTTGCCCCCTCAATCCCCCGGAGGGGGACTCCGAGGACTCCTGCCCTCTGGACACCCGGATGCTTGGTTGTTTGCGGACTCCGCGCTTGGTGCGCAGCTTCTTGCTTGTGCTCGCTTTTGCCCCTGGCGGGGCAAGGCTTCCTTTTGGTCGCCCTGAGGGAAGGCTTCCTTTTTCCTGTATAAACCGCTTGCCCCCAATGCCGCGGAGACCGCTTTAGCCTCCATGCCTGTACTGCGCTGCCCATCTTCTGAATACATTGTTGAAAGGTTTGGTCAGCTTGTACGGGGTTAATGGTTGGTATAGGGAAAGAAGGAGGCGTTGGTATGGCTGATTCCCGTTCTCCGCTGGGGCCGGGTACGAAGAAGCCGGTTTTCTCCGAGTCGAGCTCTCCGCGCACCGGTTCTTCGGGTTTTCAAATCTCTCCTGAGACGGCCGGACCTGTAACTAAGAAGCCGATGCGGCTTATCGATTTCGTGCAGGATGTGTACGGCCGTTTCCAGGATGACGAGGTGCCCGCTATGGGCGCGCAGTTGACGTATTATCTCATTTTAGCCTTCTTCCCGTTTGTCATCTTCATGATGGCAGTTCTAAGCTTCGCCGATCTGACGGTTACGGATGCGATTGATCTCATTAAGCCGATCCTGCCGCAGCTCTCGGCGCAAACGATCAATGACGCCTTCCAAGACATGCAGGCCGCACGCAGCGGTTCGCTGCTTTCTTTTGGACTCCTGATTACGATTTGGTCGGCCTCTAATGGGGTCAGTGCAGTTATGAAGGCGCTCAACAAAGCTTACGACGTCGAAGAAACCCGCCCGTTCTGGCAGGTGAAAGCCTATTGCGTGCTGTTCACGGTCGTGCTGGCTCTCGTGATTGCTTGCAGCCTTGTTATGCTCATCTTCGGCCGGGTGGTCGGCGACAGGCTCTATGCGTGGACGCGGCTCCCCGGCAGCATGGACACCGTCTGGCACATGGTACAGTTTGCGGTTCCCATTGCCATTATGGCGGTCGTATTCGCTTGTCTGTATCTATATGTGCCGAACCTGCGGCTTCGCTTCCGCGAAGTCGTGCCCGGCGCTCTGTTCGCTACATTCGGCTGGATTGCCACTTCACTCGCCTTCTCCCATTACGTCAACCATTTCGGCAGCTACGCCAAAACGTACGGCAGCATCGGCGGCATTATCGTCCTCCTGACCTGGCTCTATCTGTCGAGCATCATCATCGTCCTAGGCGGCGAAATGAACGCCGCGCTTCATTTCCACCGGCATGGCATGGAGAAGCGAAGCGGCAAGCAATTTTCAATCCCGCTTCCTTTCCTGAAACGCCGGAAACGATAAATAAACGAGCGGTATGCCCGTTATCAGCAGCATACAGCCGGTCCCAGCGACTGTTCAGTGCAAAGAACCGCAGTGCCAGGAGCACTGCGGTTCTTCGCTTATTATTGAATTTGCTTCAAGTAGGCGACCAGCTCTTTAATTTCCTTATCGGATAAGTCCTTCGTTTGACCGTGCTGATTGCCAGCCCGCTTGATGACATCCTCCAGCGTAGCTGCACTGCCGTCATGCAGATACGGCGCCGTCGCATAGACGCCTCGAAGGGTCGGCGTGTCGTAGTACCCCCGCTCGCGCGTGTTCACGAAAGCACCGCGGGCATCGCCCGCATAATCTTTGTCTTGGCTGCCAACCGTGCCTACATTGTGCAAGTAATCCGTATTCGCCGTCGTTAATTTACCGTTGCTGCCCAGCGCCTTGACGCTGTCGGTCCATGCACCCGTTGCATGGCACGTAATGCACTGTGCTTTGCCCTCGAACAGGACTTTGCCGCGTTCGGCATCCGCCGTAAGCTTGCCGTCCTCGGTCCGGAAAGGACTAAGCGGCACCGGAAAAGCATCCGGCATGCGCATATAAGCCTCCAGTGCATCGAACAGCTTTTGCTTATCCGTCGGAAGCGGCTTGGCAGGATCCACGCCTCCCATGCCGCCCATCTCCCCCTGGACAGTATGGATATAATCGCCAAAGTCATCGCGGCTTCCGTCCCACATAAACAGCCCCGTCTCGAAAGCCAAGACGTTGCTCGGGATATTCCGGACTCCTTTGGCCGTCATAATCGACATGGCATCCACTTCGCCGTCGGAGTGGCAGGAAGCGCAGCTCATCCAATTGTTTCCGGCAAGCGGAAAATCATCGGAGTTCCCGCTGTAGAACAACGTTTTGCCGAGGCGCTGCTGCGCGTTCAAACGATCCACGGCAATCAGCGGCAGCGGCTTCCCATCCACGCGCGCTTGACCGCCTTCCTCCTCTTCGGGAGGCAGGGTTACAACCGTCAAGTCATGCGAGCTCAAATTATGAATGTAAAGCTTGCTTCCATCCGCTGACATGACCATACCGATCGGAAAATCACCCGGTAGATGATGGATCATCTGACCTGCTCTGCCGCCCCTCGCCATATCGAAGACAAGGAGATCCTCACTGCCGCCCATTAACGCATACGCTTTGCTGCCATCCTTCGAGAACACTACATCCGTCGGATTAGATACGATCGTCGTCTTGCCGAATTTATCCTTCACGTCAATCGCCTTGAACAGCTCCTTGCGCGCCTTCTGTTCTTCTGTACCCGTCCACGCGTCCACGATCGAGAGTGCCGGAAAAATAACTTCCTCGAATTGGACCGGCGTATCCGTATTTGTGATCAGATGCGCTTCCCACAACGATTTGCCGTCTGGCGTGAGCCGCAGCTGCTCCACGGTGTTCGGCTTGCCCTGGCTTTTCTTCCGATCCTGCTGATCCGGTGACGGCGCAAGCGCGTTGTTACTGACCAGCTTCATGTCGCCTGTCTGAAATACCTCCGTCGACGCTTTCAAGTAATCCGAGACATACAGCTTCGTTCCGTCGGCATTTAAAGCTAGCGCCCTCGGGTTCGTGCCCGCCTCGGCTTGCTTCAGCACCTTGCGGCTCGCCGTATCGACGATGGAGACCGTTCCCGAGCGATAGTTGGTTACGTAAATCAGCTTGCCGTCTGGGCTTGCAACGATCCCGAACGGCTCAATGCCGGTCTTGACGGAGCCGAGCACCTTGCCTTTATCGATATCAACCCATTCTACGGAATTGGCATACCGGCAGGTCACGTAGAGCGTGGAGCCGTCTGATGAGAGTGCAAGCTCCCGCGGTTCTTTGCCAACAGCGATTTCCTTCACGACCTTGCGATTCTTGGCGTCGACAATGGTAACCGTATTGGAATCGCCGTTTGCGATATACAGCCGCTCGCCGTCCGGACTGCTGACAATGCTGCTGCCGGATTGAGGCGCCGGTGCCGCTTGCTCGCCCGAGGAAGCGCATGCGCTTAATAACGCCATAACGGCGAGTGCACCTGCACTCGCCGCCCATTTGATTGCCTGCAATCCGTTATTTTGTAATTTCAACCGGAAGAAGTATCGGAGCAATGCCATTCTCACCATTCCCTTTCTGTATCTGAGGCACGGTATCGCCGTCTGTGTTGCCGGATTCGTCGCCTTCCTTGTACACGTCGCCGGTATCCCAGAATTCGCTCGCCTGCATCCCTTCATCCAGCGTCGGACCGTTGATGACCTGACGGAAGAAGGAAACGTAGCGGTCTTGAATCGTGCTTTGATCCAGCGCCTTCGGCGAGTCGCTGTCACCGCTCGTGTTTTTCAAGTGTTCCAGCGCAAGGCGGAAGACCGCAGATACGCCTCCAGCTGTGAACGCATCGTATTTAGCCTCGTCGCCGCTCGTTTTGTATGCCTTTAGCTCTTTATCCCACAGCTTCTCGTCCATAGCTGTGTACAGCTTGCGCGCCGCATCGCGGTATTTCTCGTCCTCGGTCACGAGGAACGCGGAGGTCAGGCCGCGAATCGCGCCAATTTGCGCTTTCAGCGATGTATCCGTGCTTGCGGTGCCTTTCTCCGTATCGTAGCCGGTCAACGCCAAGCCGTCTTTATTAATGAGCGATTTCAAGATGAAATCCGCCTGCTTTACGATCATGTCTTTTGCGGCAGTGCCCTGCTCCGTCTTCAAGCCCTCGGCAGCATCTCCGCTCGCATAGCCGACGGGCAGGCCGTCAATTGCGCGTTCGAACATGCGCAGCGCTTCAATGGTATAGCCCGCTTGGAACGTATCCACCTGCGTGCCCTGCTTGTTGCCATCCGATTCCGAGACGAAAGTGCCGTCCTTCTCGTTCCAGTGACGGTTCTTCACATTGTCGAACACCGCCAGCAGAACATCATGGGCTACGGTATACGGGTCTGTCGAAGCGATGTCATTCGAAGCGTCGCTGTCCGTATTCACCGCAGGCGCAGCCGGGAACGGATCCCCGTCGAATACGCGCGCGAATGCCGGGTTGCGGTTCGGATTGTCCGTGCGCTGATCCGTCATGCCGAAGAATTCCGACGTCGGCCATAGCATCAGCCACTGATCCTGCAGCAGGCTGCGGCCGTCGCTTACCTTGAGGCTCTTCACATTAGCGAAATCCTTATCCCCGTTTTCTTCCACATCGACCGCGTGCAGCAAATAACCGCCGGCTGTCTGCGACAATGCGCCAATCGCTTTGGAAGACGAATTGTAGAACAGGTTATCGCGGACGTAGAGCAGCTTGTTCCACACTTCGTCCGTCAGAATCATCCCCTGCATGCCGTCCACGGAGCTCACGCCGAGCTTCAAGCCTTGATCGCCTTCCGGCCCTGATTTGGCCGTGGACGCATCCACCTCTTCATCGGTCTTGGCATCGTGCAGGTTGCCAAGGAAGTCGCCGGCCCACAGGGATTGCTTCAGCATCGTGCCGCCGTAGGCAGCAGGAATAAGCTGTTTCTTCATCTTATCCCGGTTCCAGCGAAGGGAGGCAAAATCTACTTGATACGTAGGGATATAAGTGCCGTTATCGCCGTCAGCGAATTTCTCCGTCGCGACCTTCTGGTTGTAGTGCGGGTCGCCCTCCGCGTATTCGATAAAGGTCGGGTACATGTTTTGCTGAATGGCATCCGCAGACTGTCCAACGCTCTCGGCCATATGCTGGAAGCGCGTTGCAAGCAGCTCATTGTTCTGAACCCCGGATTTTTTAGCCTGTTCTGCAATGGCAGGACCGTTGACGAGGTGCAGGCCCATGCCCGATTTCTCAACGACCTCATACATCGCTTCCTCGGAATATTCGTAGGACTCGATGCCTGCCGCGTAGTCGAAGGCCGTCGGCGAATCCAGCTTTCCGGCATCCAGCACGTCAAGATCGACACCGAGCGATTCCGCCAGCGGCTCGCCGGATAATTCGAATTCCGCGTACGCAAACATATTGCCGGCCGTATCAAAATGATAGTCCGATACTTTCACATGCACATCGCTGCTGCAGCCTGTAACGGCTACGGAGCAGGCAAGCAAGGCGGACACGGCAGCCGCTGTCGATTTCTTCTTACTGAATTTCATGGAATTAGTCCCCAATCTACGCCTTTAATTTATATTTTCATGCACCTTCATTAACAATGAGAATCATTATCACATAATGAGGATTCTACCCTTTTTTTAAAAGAATGGCAATGGTTTTTTGAAACCTTGAATTATTTGTCTCAAAGTTTGTCCTTCTTGGAATTAGGGACGCATATCTTAATCATACAAAGCCGCGGATTGTTGTATGTCCTGCGGTGCGGTAGAGGGAGGCTTGGTGTTCGTGCATGATTTTCAGCATATTTTTATCAGCATTATTATAGAAGCTTTTCCATTCATCCTGCTCGGCGTCTTCTTCTCCGCGCTGCTGCAGGTATTCGTCTCGGACATGATGATTGCCAAGCTGACGCCCCGAAATCCCGTTATCGGCGTACTCTTCGGCTGCTTGCTCGGCGTTCTGCTGCCCTTATGTGAATGCGGCATGATTCCGGTCGTTCGGCGGCTGATTCATAAGGGCATGCCTCCCTATATCGGCATGGTCTTCATCTTCGCGGGTCCTATCGTGAATCCAATCGTTTTCGCGTCCACCTATCAGGCTTTCCGATCGGAGCCGCAAATGGCTTATGCCCGAATGGGACTTGCTTTCGTGATTTGCTTCGTGCTCGGTTTTGTATTGATTGCTTTCATGAAACGCAATCCGCTTAAACATTCGCTGCACGGCTTCGCGTTCAGAGGCTCCAGGCAGCTTGACCACAATCACCAATACAATCACGGGCATATGAACGGCGGACTGCGTGAGCGCGTACAGGCAACCTTTACGCATGCCTCCGACGAATTTTTTGACATCGGCAAATATTTGATCATCGGCGCCTTTCTGACCGCGCTTATCCAATCGGCTCTGGATCAGGGAACGCTGCTCTCCATCAGCAGCGAGCCGGCATTCGCGAATGGAATCATGATGGCAGCGGGCTTTGCGCTGTCGCTCTGCTCCACGTCCGATGCCTTCGTGGCATCATCGTTCCATGGCCTATTTCAACCAGGGGCCCTGCTCGCCTTCCTGGTGTTCGGACCTATGGTCGACGTGAAGAGCCTGCTGTTATTGCTCGCCGCCTTCCGGAGCAAAGTCGTCATTGGTATTGTCCTATTCTTGGCTGCCGCTGTCTGGCTCGGTTCCATGCTGACCGAGCGGCTGCTATTCGGTTCGTGAGGAGCTGACCCCAATGTTCACGAAACAGCGAATTGCCGTCATCCATCATTCCATACGGTGCGGGATTCTAAGCGCATTCGGCATCTATATCGTCTTTCTCGTTCGCACGGGAACTCTCGTCCAATACGTGGAACCGGGTCTTGCCGTCTATGTCAAGCTATCCGCGATGGGGCTGTTCGCAACCGCTATCTACCAGCTGCAATCCGCCTTTCAGGAATGGCAGGGCTATTCGGCTGCCGCGTGCGATTGCAACCATGAGCCCTCGCGTTCCGTTGCCGCCAATATACTGATTTACGGATTGTTCGTGCTGCCCCTCGCCCTCGGATTCCTCTTCTAAACTGGAAATAATTACATCATAAGAATGAATCCGCTTTCGAATAAAACCTTCCAGTCAATCCATACTAAGGGTACAAGCAAAGGAGGTGATTACAATGGCTTCCAATCGCAGCAGCAATTCCTTGGTTGTCCCTAACGCAAGTGCGGCTCTGGATCAAATGAAATATGAGGTCGCAAGAGAAATCGGCATTTCCCTTCCGCAAGACGGCTACTATGGCGACATGGCAACCCGTGACGCAGGCGCAATCGGCGGGAACATCACGCGCAGACTCTGCCAAATGGCGGAAATGCAATTAGCCGGTACAGCTTTCCGTTAATAGGAATTGCACAAAAAAGCTGCCCCCGCGAGAAGAGGCAGCTTTTTAGCTATGAAGTTAAGGCGTGTCACGTAAGGCCTGCTGGCCGTACTTTGGCGTATAGCGGAACATGCCATTGGCTAAATTGTAGTTCGATTCGAAGAGGATGCTGGCCGACCAGGTGCCCGTTCCGGAGCGGACGGAGAAGTCATACATGATTTCGCCATGGGTCCAATTCCGCTTCAGCTTGATGGAATCGATCGCCATTTGACGAAAAGCTTGAACCTGTTCCCGCGTCATCCCCTGCTCGGATTGGCCGATTTGGCCGTTCCTGCTCTCGATTGGGTTGTGGCGAACGCCGTATTTACCGACGACGTTATTTCGGATTTGAATGATGACGGTGCCTGCCAACGAATGCAGCAGTTCTTCTTCCAATTGTTTAAAGACGAAATCCACTTGCCGACTTAAAGGCATTGCATCCAAATTCACGTCTTGTCGCCTCCGCTATCCTGATATGATAAATTTTCCAACTCGTTCGATAGGCCCATTATATGACAACCTTACTATTCAATCAACTATTATTTTACAAATACCTTACAGAATTATAGTTCTTTCGACATACAAATACGCAAACATTACAGTCCTTTCGACATGAATGGATCGCATTAGACCCATATAGACAAAAAACGGTGCGGTGATATAATAGGATTATTCCAAATATAGGGGGAGCATTCACGATGCAATGGTTCACATCATTATCAATTCGCAACAAGCTTTTGGGCGGCTGTTATACCATCGTCGGCATTTTTTCGATCGCTCTATTACTCGGCTTGCTTATGACGGGCGGCAGCATCATTCTCGGACTTTGCATTATCGTGATTGCTGCTGTCGTCACATTCCCTCTTGTGCGCGTGATCGAGACAGCGCTTACATCATCAATTGACGAAATGACCTCCATCGCGTTCGGCATTGCAAAAGGAGATTTCACGCGGAAAGTCGACGTCTCTTCTTCCGCCTCGCTTGGCGAGCTTGGTCATTCCTTCAACAGCATGGTGGACAAGCTCCGCGACATTTTGAAGGAGACCTCCAGCATCTCAAGACTCGTCAACGATACAAGCCGCAGCATTTCTGATAAAAACGTGGATTTGAAGCAGGTCATGGAGCAGGTCGCCTCCTCTGCCGGCGAATTGGCCACGGGCGCCAACGAAATTTCCGAGGATGTCAGCGATATGGCCGACTCCATCCGCGAAATCGAAGACAAGGTGTCCGCTTACGCCCACTCGACCAAAGAAATGAACGACCGCTCCGAACAGACGCTCATCCTGGTCGAGCGTGGACGCCAAGCAGTCGACAGCCAGGTGCAAGGCATGACCCGCAATGTGGAGGCCACCTCGCAAGTTTCCGCGACGATCGAGGATCTCGCTCAGAAGGCGGAAGGCATCTCAGCGATAACGAGAACGATTTCGGACTTGGCGGAACAAACCAATCTGCTGTCGCTTAACGCATCCATTGAAGCGGCACGCGCCGGCGAGCACGGCCGCGGATTCGCCGTTGTCGCGCAGGAAGTCCGCAAGCTTGCCGAGGAATCCACGTCCTCGACGAAGGAAGTGTTCACGCTCGTACGTGATATCGACCACGGAGTGAAGCAGGCCATTCGTAATATCAAAGTCAATGAAGAGGTCGTACATACGCAAATGCAGATTTTGAAGGACTCGGAGCATATCTTCTCCGAGCTGGTAACCAGCGTGACGTTCATTACGAACCTGATCGCCCAATTCTCCAGCGAGAGCGACGCGATGCTCGACAGCGCACGTAAGATTTCCGGCTCTATCCAGAACATTTCGGCCATCACGCAGGAATCCGCCGCCGGTACCGAACAGGTATCTGCCTCCATGAACGAGCAGATCGGCTCCGTTCAGGCCGTCGTCGCGGAAACGGAGAAAATGCAGCTGGTGGTCATGCAGCTTCAGCGGACGATGTCGATCTTCAAAATCTAGGATTACGCAAGCTAATCCCTCAGCTCCGCTTCACGCGGCGGTTGGGGGATTTTTGACGTACGAAGCTCACCACAAAAAAGCTGACCTCCAATTACAGGTCAGCTTTAATTTGCAGGCTATGTATGCGTGCGGTTGCTGCTTACAAGCTCTTGTTATAATCGTAGCCGATGGCTTGCAGGAACGCGCGCGCCAGTACGGCATGGCCGGCCTGATTCGGGTGAACCCTGTCCCACGCAAGCGTACCGGAATACAAGTGCTCAAGCACCTCGTTGAATGCGTTCTGTGTATCCACGACTATTGCATCGTACTTCGCGGCGATGCGTCTTACGGCTGCTCCGTAAAGATCCATCTTCGCACGCATCGCATCATTCGGATTGGACTCGATGAAGAACGGCGTCATCAGAACCAGTCCTTTCAGCTGCGGATTGGTCTTCGCGACAAGCGTATCTAGGACAGCCTCATACTCTTCCAGATACACATGCGATTCCGTGATCGTCGGCGTGTCGAATTGACGCCATACGTCATTGGTTCCGATCATAATGGAGAGCCAATCCGGCTTCAAATCAAGCACGTCGGTTTGCCAGCGTTCCTTCAAATCCCGAACATTGTTGCCGCTGATGCCCATGTTGACGACACGAATGCCCAGCTCCGGGTAAGTTGAAGTGAGGAGCGCGTCCACGATGCCGACATAGCCTTTACCAATTGCATCGAACAAGCCTTCCCCGACGGGTCTTGCCCGATTGCAATCCGTGATGGAATCCCCGATCATGACCAGCTTCTCGTTCTTTCCAATCTTCATTCTGCGCAGCCTCCTCTTAATACGTGCCTAGGAAAAACCGAATGACCTTGTCGTTAAAGCCCGGCAGGCCTTCATGGCCGAAATCCGGATAGATCTCCAGCCGCTTAGCTGCCGTTATTTTGTTATACGCGGCAAACTGCGTAGACGGCGGGCAGATGGTATCCATCAAGCCAACGCCCATAAGCACCTCGCCCTCAATGCGGTTCGCCAGGAACTGAATGTCGATATAGCCAAGCTTCGTAAAGATCTCCTCTTCCCGCTCATGCTGCGGATCGAAATGACGGAAGAAGGTGCGCAGCTCCGCATAAGCGTCTCTATCGAGATCCATTTCCCACACGCGGCGGTAATCGCTGAGGAACGGGAATACCGGCGCAAGCTTGGACACTCTCGGCTCAAGCGCAGCGCATGCAATCGTAAGCGCTCCGCCCTGCGAGCCGCCCATGGCATATACATGCGCAGGATCGACCTCCGTGCTGTTTAACGCAATTCCCGCCAGCTGCGCGCAGTCGAGGAAAATATGGCGGAACAGCAGCTGATCCGGGTGATCGTCCAACCCGCGGATAATATGCCCATTATGTGTGTTTCCTTTCACGCTGCCAGCGTCCTCGGAATAACCGCCTTGGCCGCGGCAATCCATGGCAAACACCGAGTAGCCGAGCGATACCAAGCTCAGCTTATCCGCCCAGTCTCCGGCATTTGCCGTATAGCCGTGAAATTGCACGACTGCAGGATGGGGCTGCTCCGCGCCGCGTGGGCGCGCGTATTTCACATGGATGCGCGCGCCTCTGACGCCGGTGAAATAGAGGTCGAAGCATTCCGCCGCCGGCGTCTGAAATTCGCTTGGCACAAGCTCGATCGCAGCGTCCACCTGACGCATTTCATTCAGTGCACGCTCCCAATAAGCATCAAAATCGACAGGGCGCGGGTTAATTCCTGAATACGCTTGCAATTCATGAATCGGCATATCGATGGCTGGCATGTCCTCTTCCCCTTTACGAGTCATTATTCTTTTCCATGTTAGAACGTAAAAGCGGCGCTGTAAAGGGTAAGTTTTCGTGTATTGGTGCATGATCGAGGGCATTGAGGGCAAAATGATGGCGAAGCGCTGCAGCATGTTAATCGATGGAGGGAAGACCATGCAACGGTGGAATCGCGTGCGTAAAACCGCAATACTGCTACTAACTTTGACAGCGCTCTGCTTCGTTCACGGGCGTCAGGAAGCCGGTGCTAAGGCGGATCTACATGCTGGAAGCCTTCATCCTATACGAATGGCGCCTGAGTCGTCTGAAGCGTCCGTCTCCGAAGCAAGGCAGTTCGTCAAAAAAAAGCGAAGCCGATCGAAGCCGATCTCATGGGTTGCCCTGCAGCAGCGTTATCCAGGTTCATTCGTCATCTGGGGTCCGCGCCGTGACCGCAAGGTCGCGCTTACGTTCGACGATGTACCTGATCCGAAATATACGCCGCAGGTGCTCGAAACGTTGGCCCGCTTCAAGGTAAAAGCCACCTTCTTCGTCGTCGGACAACGAGCCGATGCTTACCCGGCCCTCGTGAAACGCATGCGCAGCGAAGGACATATTATCGGAAATCATTCCTATAATCATCCGGTCTTCTCCCGTGTTTCGCTTCTTACGCTGCAGCAGCAGATCACGCGGACCGAATACATTATTCGGCCGCTTGCAGGCTACAGTCCGCGCTATGTACGCCCGCCTTACGGGGAGATCATGCCCGAGCAGGTGGAATGGCTGAGAAGCAAAGGCTATATTGTCGTGAACTGGGACGTCGACTCTCAGGATTGGCGCAGCCTGGACAGTAATAAGATTCTAATTAACATCAAAAAAACGCTCCAGCCCGGCTCCATCATTCTCCAGCATGCCGGCGGCGGGGAAGGACAAGATCTCTCGGGCACGCTTGCAGCGCTGCCCCGCCTTATTAAATTGCTGCAAAGTAAAGGCTATCAGATCGTAACGCTGCCGGAGCTCCTCGGACAGAGCGCCAGCCGCTAGGCGGCACAGACCGCAATCGCGAAAACGGCAGCCCATGCGGGCTGCCGTTTCAAAAGACGATACGATAATTCTATTCAAGAACAAAAACCTTCACGTATTGAAATCCGAACGAACTAGCCTTTGCTCGAGATTGCGGAAGGAAAATATCGATTCGGTCCCCTTTTATCGCCCCGCCTTGGTCTGATGCAATCGCAAGCATCCCGCCTACAGGCAATCCGTCATGGTCATAGCCTGTAACAAACACTTTACTCCCCATCGGAATGACTTTCGGATCTACTGCGATTGTGCCAAGCTTAAGCGGATTTCCAAAATAATCCACTGCGCCCCAATTGCCGTTCTCTTCGGCCGCTGCCGTATAAGCGCTGGCTTTCACCTGCACCACGTCCGAGAAATCGTACGTTCTGCCGCTAATCGTAATTTTCTCCTGAACGCGGTCGACCGCGTTCAAACTTACTTCGCTGCCGATCGAAGCTGCATGCACCTTGGACGCTTTAACCGCCGCCGGGGCAGCTTTCGGCGTTACGGAGGATGGAATAACAATGCTTAAGCCCTGGTAGATATTGTTCGCGTTGACGCCGGGATTCGCTGCCTTCAGCTGCGCAACGGAAACGCCGAACTGAGCGGACAATTTCCAGAACGTATCGGAATCCTTCGCTTTATACAGCGACGAGGCATGTGCCGTAACGCCTTGGGACAAAATAGCAATGCTAAGCGCTGCAGTAACAACGCCTTTCTTCCAGTGTTTCATCATGTTCTAAGTAGCCTCCTTAAGATTTACGGACTACACCCAAATAATCAGGAATATTCCGTCATCGCTAGAATGACAACCGCCATAGAAAATCAGCTGACTGTCGTTCTTCGCATGCGGCCTACGAGGTTAGTTGTCGGATTCGGATTGAGGAGTTCAACCCTACGCATATAAATGCGATTCACCCCAGCGCCAGAGCGCAATCAACCCGCCATGTGATGGTCATCAAATGACTGGGCCGGAGCAGCATGACCTGCCCCAAAAAGATCCCCCGTACGTAAAACGTTTCGGCTCGCCTAATAGAATAGCACAGGGATCGTACTCATCCTAGCGGTAAATGCCACCATCACCCTTCAGCGCTATGTATAACATCCATTTTACGCAGTCCGATCGTAACCGTCGTACCTTGGCCGGGCTCGCTGCTGATGTCCATACGGCCTTGATGGCCCTCGATAATCCGATAGCAAATCATGAGGCCAAGACCGGTTCCGCTCGCCTTGGTCGTGAAGAACGGACCGCCAAGCATGGACAGCTGATTCTCGGGGATGCCGATTCCTTGATCCGCAATGGAGACCGTGATTTCATCCAGCTCGCCCGATGTCAAATCAATGGATACGATCCCGCCCTGCGGCATGGATTCAATCGCATTCTTGATAACATTCACGAAAACCTGCTTCAGCTGGTTCTCCTCGCAGAGAAGCTCGGCTGCGGCCGTGTCGTAATTGGCGACCAGCTGGACGTTGTTCATGATGGCCTGCGTTTCGAGCAGCGTCAGCACGCTTTGGATGGTTTTGATCAGATCATGTCTGCGGAACTGGTTAGCCTGCGGCTTCGCGAGTGCCATGAACTCTTGAACGATTGTATTGATCCGATCCAGCTCCACCAGCATAATGTCAAAATATTCATGGTAATTATTGATTCGGGTCTTTAGAAATTTAGAAAATCCGATCAGCGACGTCAACGGGTTTCGAATTTCATGCGCGATGCCTGCCGCCATTTGACCGACGACCGACAGCTTCTCGGATTGAATCAGCGCTTCTTCTTCCTTCTTGCGTTCCCGAATATCGCGAAAAACGCTTTGAGCGACGGTTCCTTTTCCCAGATAGTTGCGGATCCGGGTGCTCGAAGCCTCCACATCAATGATTTCTCCCGATACGTCGATGACCTTGAAGTGCGCAAATTCATTGGGCTCGTCCGTATTCATGACCTTCTTGATGCGGTCAACGGAAAATTCAATGTAATCCGGGTGCAGGAAACGACTGATTGACGGGTCACGCTGCATGTCAGCCTCCGTCGTGCCGAGAAGCTTCAAACCGGCTTGATTCGTAAAAAAGATCGTATTTCCATCATGAACGAAGATCGGTTCAGGTAAATATTGAATTAATCGTTTGTAACTCGTTGTATCTGGAACCGATTCCGAAATAGGCTCCTTCGTGATCGACGAAAGCTGCAATTGACGTTTTACGCGCACAGCAAGGGACTGATTATTATAAACGGCTCTCCGCCTCATGTCCAACCTCCGTAGGTAGTAGAACAAGCTACGGTACTTACTTCGCTCTCCGTTCGTCAATCCCTTCGGTATGAGAAACAATTAATGTGATTTTATACCGCGCAGCAGCGTGACGATGCCGAAATCAAAAATCGGCAAAATTCGTTCCAATAATAAAGCCGTTGGTTCTTCATGGCTGGTGTAGGTGCTGACATACCCCTGAATGTAATAGAACAAGACCCGCGCTTCATTAATCGCCGTTTCCGCATCCTTAGTCGCAGCCCCCGGCATAGCCTGCTCCAGCGCTGCCTTCATATGCGCAAACAATCGGTTGCGGATGACATTGATTTCAAGCGCAGGCGCAGGATCGTCCACGCGCACGGACCCGGACATGAATAAGACCGTATGCAGGCTTCCGTTGCTGAGACAGAAGACGACATAACGTCTGCAGACAGCCAGCAGCTTGTCCATAGGCGAGAGTGCCGGATTCTCCATCTCCGCCAAGAAGCCGTTCTCAAGCTCGAGCAGCGACGGAATCGCGATTTGCTGAAGCAGCTCCTCTTTATTCTTGAAATACAAATAGATAGCCGTGTGGGAGCAGCCGGCCTGCTTGGCAATTTCCCGCATCGTAACAGAAGGATAGCCTCTTTCCGCAAAAAGCTCCGCTGCCGCCTGCCGTATAGCGGCCTTCATATCTTCCGTTAATTGTTTTCTGCGCGATGTCATGAATCATCAGCCTCCAACTTAATAACCAATGGTTACATGTTAAACGACCGTAATATGACCGTCAAGCAAACAAAAAGACGACCGCAGGACGGCCGTCTCATTCAAAATGCTTATTAGTTAGGAAGTGAATTCCTGCACCCATTCCCCGTTATAATAAGCGACGCCGATTTTGCCATAATGGCTGTTCAGGATGTTCGCTTTGTGACCGGGGCTGTTCATCCAGGCTTTCATGACCTCCTGCGGGGTGCGCTGTCCCTTGGCGATATTCTCGCCCGCATAGGAATAAGTGACGCCATAAGCACGCATCATATCAAACGGAGAACCGTAGGTCGGCGAATTATGGTCGAAATAGTTGTTGGCATACATGTCTTTGGCCTTGTCGAGCGCAACTTTATTCAGCAGCGAATTGGGCTTCAGCGCAGACAGTCCGGCATTTGCCCGTTCCTTGTTGACTAAGGACACGACTTGCGAAGCGAATGTACTCTTGTCCGTCACGCTTGTCCCCGTGTTCGAGGAACCGCCGGCCGGAACACTGCCTCCGCCGGTAGGCGAGCCGCCGCCATTGTTACCGCTTACGGGAGCATGCAGCGTCATGCCCGGCCAGATGAAATTCGGGTTGGCGATCGCCGGATTGGCTGCGAGCAGCGTGTTCAGGTTGATGCCATATTTCTTGGCAATTTGGTACAGCGTATCGTTCGCAATCACTTTGTACGTAACGGTGGTGTTCACGGAGGCTGCTTCGGCCTTCTGCAGTGCTGCTCCACCACCAAACGCAATGATACCAACTGCGAGTAAGCCAGCGACACCTGTTCGAACGGTTTGCATCTTCATGAAAAATCCTCCTCGTGAGTAAAAGTGTGTGACGTTTTTCCGACGCCACCCATGTTATCACGGAAGAATACGCATTTCATCGCATAAAATCTTCCACGTCGCGGTGATTGCCGCATTTAGGTGATTTCATCGTATACAAAATCCAGGCTGTCTGCCTTCTTCAAATTGCAGTCCGCGCAGGCGCAGACGCAGTTCATCGGCGAGGATAATCCGCCCTTTGATTTCGGCATAACATGGTCGATCGTATCGCCGAACTGGCCGCAATACCGGCAAATATAATTGTCTCGCTGCAGCACGAGCAGCCGGAAATCCGTTTTCGTATAAAGCTTGTGGATAAGCCCGGGGTGGATGATGCCCGCGGCTCCTTCTTCGACCATGCGGACAGCCATTTCCGTGGGAATGTCCGTCGACCAGCGCTTGCCGGTTTCGCGATGGCCGCGCAGCCGAATTACCCCGCGGCCCCGGTCGTTTAGAATGGATGTTTTGTACGTAAATTTCCCTTTGATTGGGACGATCTTCCGGTCAGGTGGTCTGACGGCCGCGGGTGCTTCGCCCGCTTCAGCCTTCTCCTGCTTCGCGTTCGCATGGCTGCGTTTGCGGCGCCGCTGCTTGCGCTTACGCACGCGGGATGGCTGCTCATTTACAGCCGCCGTACTCGTCACGGCGGTTTCAGCTGCGTCTTCGATCGATTCTGCACCATCCGCTTGTTCTTCAGCGGAATGCTGCCCTGCTGAAGCTTTGCTACCGCCGCGCTTACGCTTACGTTTGCGTTTGCGCCGTTTCGGAGGCATGGCAGCGATTTCAACTGTCTCCTGCTCCACTCCCAGTTCCGTTCTCTCGCCCGCAGCCTCATCTTCGCTGCCATTCACTTCGGCAGCCTTTAATCCGCCGTCATCCGGCTGCTGCTTGCGCCTGCGGATGCACGTGCGGCAAGTTCCGCGCCGGCTGCTGCTTCCTGCACGTTTCGCGAATGCGGACAAGGGCTTCTCCTTGCCGCAAGCCGTGCATACTTTCGACTCCGTCGTCATTTATTTCGCTCCGTTCAGCCGGCTCATTCACGGCTAAGTAGTCCGTTCCGATCGATCAAGGTGTAAGTCCGTGCAGCTTCCGAAACTGCTCCGGCGTCATGCCCTCAGCCTTGCCGAAGGCCGATATGTAATGGCTGGGGTCCCGATAACCCGACAGCTGGGCTATTTCTTTAATCGAACGTTTGTTGTCGCCAAAGCTCATCATCTCTTTGGACTTAATGATGCGCAGCCGAATCAGGTAGGCATACGCCGTAATGCCGAACGCTTGTCGGAACAGCGAATTCAAATAGCGGGGACTGATGTCCAGCTGCGCCGCCATATCAGTCAGCCCGATCTCCGGATCGCCGTAATTCACATCCAGCCAGTGAAGAAGCGGATCAAGCTTCTCCAGATGCTGATAGACGGAAGAACGGCCGCCCTTCTGCCCGTAAATCTTTACCATCGTCAGAAACCGGTACAGCAATGCCGATGCATTGAGACCCGTGCGGTCGTCATCCTGCTTGACTTGTTCGATCATGCTGAGCAGCTGCGACGTAATCGGCGCATCCTCGTTCCAATGAAGCCATTCCGTATGGCGAATGCCTAGTGAACCAAGCAATGAAGCTGCCAGAGAGCCCCCGAAGGTTACATACAGCGTGGACCATCTCTTCCCGCCCTTAGCTGAATAGGAATGAGGTACACCTGGAAATAGAAGGGAGCCGCTGCCGGGCGGAAGCGAGTATAGACGGCCGTTCAGCTGAAATTCGCCTTCGCCTTCCAGCGTCTGCAGCCAATGAAAGTTAGGATAGCCCTTGGTGCGGTCGATGGACTCTTGGTCCGGGTTATAACCGATACTGTCCATGTAAAGCGGCAGATCGTACTCGCTTAGCGTAAACATGTAATGGGTCAAATGCGTGGAATGCGCGTTCAGCACGATATCCTTCAGACCCTTTATCTGTTCCATATTATCATATCCTGCCAATCGTATTTTATATATCCCTTAACGGGATCTTACCATAAAATAGAGCTGTTATCATCATTTACGCCGAAGGAGACGATGGGGTTGGATACAAGAAGACTGCCCAAAATGTTATATGGAGGAGACTACAATCCTGAGCAGTGGGATGCGTCCATATGGCCGGAGGATATGCGCCTGATCGAGCTGGCCGGCATGAATATCGCAACCGTGAATGTTTTCTCTTGGGCGATGCTTCAGCCCAATGAAGATACCTATAATTTCGAAACGCTTGATCGGATTATGGACATGCTCCAGCAGAACGGCATATATGCCTGCTTGGCTACAAGCACCGGCGCGCATCCGGCATGGATGGCGCGCAAATATCCGGAAGTGACTCGCGTGGATTTCCAAGGCAAGAAGCGCAAATTCGGCGGCCGTCACAATTCCTGCCCGAACAGTCCCGTGTACCGGACCCATTCTACACGGCTCGCATCGAAATTGGCCGAGCGCTACAAGGATCATCCCGCCCTCCTGCTCTGGCACGTCAGTAACGAATACAGCGACCATTGCTATTGCGACAACTGCGAAGCGGCGTTTCGCGTCTGGCTGCAGCAGAAATACGGTACGCTGGACAAGCTGAACGAGAAGTGGAATACGCGCTTCTGGGGCCACACCTTCTACGACTGGGACGAGATCGTTCTGCCGAACGCGCTCTCCGAACAATGGTCCGAGGACAGAACTTGTTTCCAAGGCATCTCGCTGGATTACAACCGCTTCAATTCGGATGGCATCCTGGACTGCTACAAGCTGGAGTATGAAGCACTCAAGGCGCATACGCCGGACATTCCGGTTACGACAAATCTGATGGGTACCTACAAGACGCTCGATTATTTCAAATGGGCCAAGCACATGGACATCATCTCTTGGGACAACTACCCGGGCATGGATACCCCTCCAAGCTTTACGTCGATGTCGCATGATCTCATGCGCGGCTTGAAGGGCGGCGCCCCTTTCCTGCTTATGGAGCAGACGCCAAGCCAGCAGAACTGGCAGGCCTACAATACCTTGAAGCGTCCTGGCATCATGCGGCTGTGGAGCTACCAAGCGATTGCGCATGGTTCCGACAGCGTCATGTTCTTCCAGCTGCGCCGCTCCGCCGGCGCCTGCGAGAAATATCACGGCGCGCTCATCGAGCATGTCGGCCACGAGCATACGCGCGTCTTCCGCGAATGTGCGCAGCTGGGCGAAGAGCTGAATCGCCTGGATACCAAGCTGCTCGGCTCCAGATTGCCGAGCCGGATCGCCATCATGTACGATTGGGAGAATCGCTGGGCAGTCGAGCTCTCGAGCGGCCCGACCGTCGATTTGAAATACGTGAATGAAATCCAGCATTACTACACCGCGCTGTACGAGCAGGGCTACCAGGTCGACATCATCTCCTATGAAGACGATCTGACCCCGTACGACATCGTGCTCTCGCCGGTCATGTACATGGTTAAACCAGGCATGACGGCGCGGATCGAGCAATATGTACAGGACGGCGGCACATTCTTGACGACATTCTTCAGCGGTATCGTCGACGAGCATGACCTTGTGACGCTTGGCGGATATCCAGGTGAATTGCGCAAGCTGCTCGGCATTTGGGCCGAAGAAATCGACGCCTTGTTCCCGGATCAGCGCAATTCGATCCAAATGAAGGAAACGCTGGGCACACTCCAAGGCACATACAGCTGCTCCCTGCTCTGCGACCTCATCCACTCCGAAGGTGCGGACGTGCTTGCGGAATACGGCGAGGATTTCTACAAAGGCATGCCTGCCCTTACCCGCAACCGCTTCGGCAAAGGCGAAGCATGGTACGTCGCTACCAAGCCGGATCAAGCCTTCCTGCAAGGGCTGATGAAATCGCTCTGCGACGCGAAGGGCATTCAGCCGCTGCCGGGCAAAGCGAGCGGCGTAGAAGTCACCCGCCGCGAAATCGATGGACGCCGTTATTTGTTCGTCTTGAACCATAACGCGCAGGAGACGACAATCGACCTTGGCGAGCTCACCGGCACGGACTTGATCAGCGGTCAAACCAAGGCTGGACAGGTGAACCTCCCCTCTTATGATGTCCTTATTATTGAGCACTTTGCTTAATATTGCTTGACACCCGTATCGCATAGCTCCTTTCGCCGCTGAACATATTAGTGGTTAGAAAGGAGCTTGATGCTTTTATGAAAAGATTTTTCGGAACGCTGCTCGGCCTTGTATTGGCTTTTGGCGTTGGTGCACTCATCTACAATTCCGTGCGGGTTACGCCGAACGACCAGTACCATTCCGCCAGCAAGGACAACCTTGGACGACGGATCAAGATGGAAAACGTGGATCGCACGCAGGGACAGGGCTATACCCGGCTGGATGACGGAACGATGCGCGAGAGACGGTTTAACACGCTCAACACCAGCAACAATGGAAATTCGTTGAATGATTGGTTGAATCAAATCGGAGCAGGCAACAACGGCGTTTACTTCGGCGGCATCGGCTACAACGGCAACTATGGCGGCAATGCCGGTAATTATGGGGGAGGCAATGCCGGTAATTATGGCGGCAGTCCCTCCGGCGGCTACAACGGCAATACAGGGAACACTCCCTACAACGGAGGCAATACTGGCGCTAACAATGGCAGCACCGGAAACGCCGGCAACGGCGCACAGAACGAGTCGGGTACTCCCGTCGATTCTACGGTAGCCAGCCAAATTTTGCAGCAGGTGAATGCTGAGCGCGCCAAAGCAGGCGTCCAGCCGCTTACGCTCAGCACACAATTAAACAAAGTGGCGCAGGTGAAATCCAACGACATGCGCGACAAAAACTATTTTGATCATAATTCGCCAACCTATGGCAGTCCGTTCGATATGATGAAATCGTTCGGCATTAGCTATTCCTATGCCGGTGAAAACATCGCAGCGGGCCAACAATCCGTGCAGGCCGTCATGACGGCTTGGATGAACAGCCCCGGACACCGCCAAAACATCCTCAGCTCGAATTATACCCAGCTTGGGGTCGGCTATGCCAAAGGCGGAAATATGAGCCCGTATTGGACGCAAGAATTTACGCGCCCGTAACTGTTAGCAAGCACGGATCCCTTCCTACGGAGAAGGTTCCGTGCTTTTTGTTTGGGCTGCTGCCCCGGCGGTTCCGTTTTTGCGAAAGGCACCAGGCGTCGTTCCGGTTTCTTTCTTGAACGATTTGGAGAAGTGATGAATGTCTGCAAACCCGCAATACGCAGCGATTTCTTCCATCGCGTGATTGGAGCCGCTCAACAGCTCGCGTGCATGACGGATACGCAGCTGCATCAAGTATTGATGAGGGGGTAAGCCGAATTGTTCTTTGAATTTGGCGCTGAAGCGGGAAGGCGACAAATTCGCGCGCTGCGCCATTTCTTGCACGGACAGATGCTCCGATAGATGGAAGGACAGGAACGAGGTAATCCAGTTCAGCGGCTGGGGGGCGGATCGTTCCGCCTGCTTCAGGTCCGCCGTGTGATCCTCTAGAATTGTCAGCACCACTTCCGTCGCCAGCGATTGCGCGCGCAGCTGCATCAAGGGATCGCGGTGCTGCCAGCATTCCACCATTTCGATAAACAGGTCTCTGAATGGAATCGGCTGCTTCGGACGCAGTCTCACCGGTATGTCGATGCCCTGCAAATCATTCAAGCGCGGCTGGATAAGGTGACGGTAGGAAGTTAAGTCGACTTGCCCGCTTCGTGTCGGGAAGCGTTCCTCCCTTAGGGAATCGTAGAACACATCCAAGTGTGTGAAGGGCGTAATCGTATTCGTTCTGCCTTCCAATTCGTTCAGGCTTCCCGGTTGAATAAGACAAAATTCGCCGCTTCGAAATGCATACGGCTCCCCATCCACATGAAACAGGCACTCCCCCTCCTGCACATAGACCAGCAAATAGTCCAGAAGCCGCCGCGCTGCCATGCTCCATGGCTTGCGAACCGCAAAGTCTCCCTCTCGAATATAGGGAACAATCGGCTGCTTTGCCATCATTTCAGACAAATACATAGACTTTCCCCCTACGATTTACTCGGCATTCTGCAGCATTATTATACATCAAGTCCAGTTGGTTTTGACAAAACAATCAGCGGTTTGGTACAAAGCCATATTCCTTGCACAGGCCTACAATGAAGGCATAAGAGAAAGAACGATTCCTGTCCTTCAGGGGACAAACAAAGGAGAGCTGAATTGACCATGACAACCATAGCCGATTATGCCAAGCTGCCCGAGCTTCAATCCGATTATGCCCTTACCGAAGATGAGACCGCTGCCTACCGGAGAAATGGTCATATCTTACTGAAAGGGCTAGTTACTCCTGAAGAAATGAACGCGTATGAACCGGTCATTGCCGGCGTTGTCCGCGAGCATGACTACAACACGAAACCGGTCGAAGAACGGGATACGTACGGCAAAGCATTTATCCAAATCGGGAATCTGTGGCAGCTTAACGAAGGCGCTAGGCGCTTCGTCTTGGCTAGACGGTTCGCCAAGGTCGCCGCGGAGCTGATGGGCGTGGACGGCGTGCGCATTTACCATGACCAGGCGCTCTTCAAGGAACCGGGCGGCGGTTATACGCCTTGGCATCAGGATCAGGTGTATTGGCCGCTGGATACGCCGAATACCATCACGATGTGGATGCCGCTGGTCCCTGTCAGCGAAGCCGTCGGCTCTATGACCTTTGTTGACGGCTCTCAGCAGCTTGGCTATATGAGCCGCCAAGCGATTTCGGATGAATCGCATCGAACGCTGGGCTCCTATATTGAAGGCAAAGGTCTGCCGACGACGAACTACGGCGCCATGGCCGCCGGTGATGCAACGTTCCATGCCGGCTGGACGCTTCATTCCGCTCCGGGCAATCCGACAACCGCCATGCGCGAGGTCATGACGATTATTTATATTGCGAACGGCGTCCGCATCATCGAGCCCGACAGCCGTGCTAGAGAAAACGACTTGAAGGGCTGGTTTCCCGGGCTTGCCCCCGGCGATCTTGCCGCATCTGCGCTTAATCCGCTCGTGTACAAAGCCTGATCGGATTAACCACGCAGAAGGATGGATGTACCTTGCTCGGAACCCGAAACAACAAATGGCGTCACAAGGTTATGACCTTGTGACGCCATTATGCATTGTATTGGAAGTGCTCCGGTCCACAAGCAAGCTCATATGCACCTTGACTTGCGCTTGCGCCCATTCCTGCTATCCTACAGGCTAATTACTTTGCCAGTAGCTTGCGATTCGAATGCTGCCAGAATAACGGCAAGTGATTTGCGGCCTTCTTCGCCGGAAATGCTAGGCGGCGTGTTCGTCACGAGGCTTCCGATGAAAGCATCGATGACGCCGCTGCTTTCTTGTTTTTCATTCGTGCTGATCGCACCGACGTTGTGGCGCTCAACAGAGCCGTCGCGCAGCTCGACGATGATTTGATCGGTAGGATCTGTACCAATCTTCATTACGCCGTTCTCGCACCAGAGCACCGTACTGTTGTCTTCGCCTTTGTAGTACGTCCAGCTGGCAACAAGCGTGCCGATCGCGCCGCTCTTCATGCGAAGCAGGCAGGTTGCATTGTCGTCAACGTCCGTGCCTTCTTTGTCTAGCGTTCCAATAAAACCTGTTACTTGCGCAACTTCGTCGTTCAGCAAATAACGGATCAGGTCGGACTTGTGAACGCCAAGATCGCCCATCGCGCCCATGATCGCTTCCGGCTTGCGGAAGAACCAGCTGCCCTTGCCGTCTACGCTCCAGCGCTCAGGGCCGGGGTGGCCGAACGACGTACGGAACGTAAGCACGCGACCGAGGATGCCCGAGCTGAGAATGGCTTTCGCCTTCACATGCGGAGGCATCAGACGCTGGTTATGGCCGACCATGAGGTACACGCCGTTCTTCTTCGCTGCAGCGATCATCGCTGCAGCTTCTTCGTCAGTGGAAGCCATCGGCTTCTCTACAAGCACATGCGCGCCTGCATTCGCAGCTGCGATCGTCACTTCCGCGTGCAGGTAATTCGGCGTACATACACTTACCGCATCCGGCTTCACTTCACGCAGCATTTCCTTGTACGATGCGTAGGCCTTTGCTCCGTATTGGTCAGCCAGCTCTTGCGCACGTTCGAATATCGGATCGACGAAAGCCACGAAATTGACGTTCGGGTTTACGGCGTATTCAGGGATATGACGGCGCTGCGCGATCGCGCCGCAGCCAACAACGGCTACATTAATAATTGTCATGAGAAGATGATCGCTCCTTTAATTTCCTGCTTCGACAGGCGCTGTCTATTAAGCCTTGTGTCCGTTCGCTTTAAGCCATTCGATGCTCGTTTGCACGGCTTCGAGCGGCGGATTCTCGCAGCGATCCTGCTCGACAATGAGCCATTCCACGTTCGCTTGGTTGCCTGCTGCAATAATGTCGTTCAGCGGCAGATCGCCGCGGCCCAGCTCGACGGTATCGATTTGCTCGCCCGGCTTGCCTTTGCGGAAGTCTTTCAAGTGAAGCAGCGGCAGACGGCCGGCATATTTCGCGATATAAGCAAGCGGATCTTGACCGGAATACTGGACCCAGCCCATGTCCATTTCAACTTTAAGCAGGTCAGCCGGTACTTTCGTATACATGGCGTCGAATACGAATTCGCCGTCGATTTTGGAAGCGAATTCAAAATCATGGTTGTGGTACGCGAACTGCAGGCCTTCTTGGCGAAGACGCTCGCCGATGCCGTTAAATTTATCGATCAGGCCGCGCCAGAACGATTCGCCCTCTGCCACTTGATCCGCAGGAATCCATGGACAGACGACATACGTGGCTCCGATTGTTTTGAGATAGGCAATTTCTTCTTCCAGCTTCGTCTCCAGGTTGACCAAGCTGACATGGCTGCCGAATGCTTCTAAGCGAAGCTCTTGAAGCAAATCGCGCATCTCTTCAGCCGGCACATCGCCGTAGCCTGCGAATTCAACGCCCTCGTAGCCCATAGCTGCAACTTGGCGAAGTACGCCTTTGAAATCTTTAGCTGTTTCATCGCGAAGGGTATACAATTGCAAACCGATTTTCATTTGCGAATCTTCCTCTCAGATAGCGGACTGACGCTGGCATGCAGCCGCCGCATTGTAGTTTACCAATCTGACAATCATTATAGTGGAAAATGAGTGTTAACGGGATGTATTATATAGCCATGACATGTACAATATTGCTGCAAAGTGAGGTTTGTCCGAATGTCCGTTTCTACCTTTGCCGAAATCATGAGCTGCGGTTATTCCTACCATACGCAGCCCTTCCAAAATACCGATCCTGAAGGCCTGAACGCTTACCTGTTCCGCCTGCAGACCGAAGGCTCCTGCGAAGCGCTCGTCGACGGCCGCATGCAGCGCATCGAAGCCGGCGACCTGCTGCTCTTCAAGCCCGGCGATTCCTATCAGCTCAACGTGCTCGCACCTCATCGGGGGGATGCGGCTGCAGGATCATCAGGCATCTCGAGCGGCGACTATTACGTCATCTGCCGCGGAGAGTGGCTCGACGAATGGTGGAATCGCAGAGAACGCAGACAGAAGGTCAAGGTCGTGCCGGATGAACGCTGGCTGTCGATCTGGCAGGCGCTTATTCTAGAGAAACGCCGCTTCGAGGCGGAAGATCCGGAGCTCGCCGATTACCTGCTGCGGGCACTTTGCTTGGGACTCGACCGCGCGGTTGCGACGCAGTCCGTGCTGCAGGGCAAATCGTTCATAGCAACCCGGATGAAGAACTTTATTGACGAACAAGCCGCTGTCACCTTCACGGTGGCGGACGTCGCGGCGCATGTCGGCCTCAGCGTATCGCGCACCGTCCATCTATTCAAGGAATGCTTCGGCTTGACCATCATTCAGTATACCCAGAACGTCCGCTTATCCATGGCGATCGAACGGATCAAATACAGCAACCTGACGCTCGAGCAAATTGCAGAAACCTGCGGCTTCGGCAGCTATTCGTATTTCTACCGGGTATTCCGCCAGAAGTACGGCGTATCTCCGGCAGCCTATCGCGTCAATTAATTGACGCGAAGGAAGAGAGATAGAAGTAAAGAAGGAGATAGAAGTAAAGAAGGAGATAGAAGTAAAGAAGGGAACTGTCATTTAGACAGTCCCCTTCCTCTATGCGATCACGCTCATTCTACATCCGCTCGAAGAGCCCCTGCTTCTGATCGGAGGCAGCCATTTCCTTCACGATAAAATGCCGCTTCTTCCCCGTCGCCGTGTAGGGCAGACTATCGATGAACCGATAGTACCTGGGCTTCTTGTAAGTCGCGAGCATCGGGTGTTCACTGCAGTATTTGTTCAATTCCTTGGCCGTCAGCGTTTCGGCGGATTTCACGATATAAGCAACCACGACCTCCCCGCGGAGCTCGTCGGGCACGCCGACCACGAGCGATTCCTTAACCCCCGGGTGCAAATTCAGCACCTCTTCGATTTGAACGGGGTGAATATTCTCTCCGGACGAGACGATCATATCATTCTTGCGGCCGACAACGGTAACGAACTCATCCGCGTCCCATGTTCCCATGTCGCCGATGTAGATCCAGCCTTTGTAGAAGACCTTCTCGCTTTCCTCGGCATTGTTAATATAGGAATACGTCGTTTTGGCCGGCGCTCGCACGATAATTTCGCCGACCTCGGATCCGTCCTTGGCCACCAGGTCGCCCGGCTCCGCTCTGCGGCCCGGATATACCTTCACCACGGCAACCTCGTCATCGGTGCAGGCTCTGCCGGCTGTGCCTGCCATTCCCGGCAAGTCGTATGGCCGCAGGAACGTATTCCAGAATGCTTCCGAAGTACCGTATCCGTTGAAGATATTCGGCGTCAACCCTTCCTGGAACTTGATGGCGTCCTCTCGTTCCAGGGGTGCACCCATCGTAACGATCCCCTTCAGTCCCGATAAGTCGACCGGCTGCTTCTTCTGCGCGTCATACAGCATTTTGAGCATTGGAGGCGCACCGATTAAGAACGTCAGCGCATACTTCTCGGTATATTCCAGTACGGTCTTGGGATTGAAATACCTCAGTATGACGATCTCGCCCCCCATATAAAGCGTCGGGGTAGGACCGCCGGAGTGAAGGCCGCCGCGGTGAAACCACGGACTCATGTTCATCGTCTTGTCCATTGGACTGAGCGGAAAATGCATAGCTACGTCATGCGCAGACAGCACGTCGTTGATGTTATTTAACGGCACGCCTTTAGGTCTGCCCGTCGTCCCGGAGGTGTACAACCGGGTCGTCTCGTCATAAATATGACGGATCCTGCCCGTAACCGGCTCGCCCTCCGGTCTGTTCCAGATATAGTCGGCGTAAGCCGTATGTCCTTCGGGCGCCTTGTTCTCGCCGGTTAAATCGGCCATGACGATGCGGCGCGGCTTATGGCTGGCCATCGCCAGCGCTTGCTCCGCGGTCTCGCGGTTCTCGGCATCATAGATAAATACCGCCGGCTTGCTGTCGTCTATAATAGCTGCCGTCTCACCCGGAGAAAGTCTGAAGTTGATCGGACAATTAATGGCTCCGATCTTCTGCGGTGCGAGATAGGCGAAAACGAATTCAGCTGAATTCAGCAGCTGGTACATGACAACCTCGTTCTTCTCTACATCATCCTCAAGCAGCGCATGGGCAAGCCGGTTGACTTCCTCATTTAATTGCTCGTAGGTCCAAGTTCTGCCCCGCAAAGGGCAAGTCAATGCCGGACGATGGGCAAAACGATGCACATTGCGCAAAAAACCATGGATATAAGTGAATTCATGTTCAAACGTTTCTTTGAACATACGAACGTCATACGTATAATCGTCCAACATAATCACCCTTCTCTTCCAGTTATCGTTTGCTGGAACCGTCGTATCTTCCAACAATCAATGACGTATTCTGTCCGCCGAATCCGAAGGAATTCGACATTGCCGTTCGTACCGAGGCTTGTCTGGCACGGTTCGGAACGAAATCCAGATCGCAGCGAGGGTCCTTCTCCTCGTAGTTCAAGGTCGGAGGCAGCCAGCCCTCGCGGATGGCTTGGATGCAGGCGATCAATTCCGTCACGCCGCCAGCACCCATTAGATGTCCTGTTGCTCCTTTCGTCGAGCTCACCGGCAAATGCCGCGACCGCTCGCCGAAAACGGTTTGGAGCGCTTTCGTTTCAATCTCGTCGCCAAGCGGCGTCGATGTCCCGTGGGCGTTCACGTAGTCGATATCCTCGGGAGCCAGTCCCGCCTGCCGCAACGCCTGCTGCATGCAAAGAACCTCTCCCCGTCCTTCCGGCTCGGGGGAGGTTACATGATAAGCATCCGTACAATTCGCATAACCGAGAAGCTCTGCCTGGATATCTGCTCCGCGTGCCTCGGCATCCTCCAGCAGTTCCAACACAACAGCTCCCGCTCCTTCGCCCATCACGAAGCCGTCGCGGTTCAATTCGAACGGCCGGCTTGCCTTGGACGGCTCGTCGTTGCGTTGTGATAACGCCCGGGCAGAGGCCAGGCCGGCACCCATCAAGCCGCTCAGAATGGACTCCGCTCCAACCGCGACAACGACGTCCGCTTGCCCGGACCGCAGCAGCATAGCGCCCATTCCAATGGCATCCGCTCCAGAAGAGCAGGCGGTATTGATCGTATAGCTCGGACCTCTAAAGCCGTGAATGATGCCGATATGCGCAGCCGCTATGTTCCCAAGCAGCTTAGGCACCAGATGCGGAGTAACCCGGTAGCTCCCGCTCCGGGTTATTTGGTGCTGCGTATCGACGACGGTGGAAATCCCGCCCAGCGCGGTGCCAAGCACAATGCCGATGCGTTCCGGCGCTGCGGCCGGCTTGCTTTGTTCCAGGGCTTCCTTCGCGGCCGCGATCGCAAACTGCATGAATATGTCCGTCTGCCCCGCTATTTTCCGCGGCATGAAGTCCGCAGCCGCGAAATCCTTCACCTCTGCCGCAATTCTTACAGGCAGTCCACTGGCATCGAACCGGCTTATTTCCGAGATGCCGCTTGTACCCGCAAGGAGGTGAAACCAATAAGAGGACACCCCGATTCCGATCGGAGTGACCGCACCCATGCCCGTTATGCCTATTCGTTGATTATTCATGCATACCGTCTCTCCCGTCCGCGGGCATTCTCGCCCGTTGATCCGTAGGAGACCATTGTTTGGTCAAACGCTCCCACAGGTTCGGATATTTCCGCTCCAAATTAACAGGCTTTCCATTGCCCCCTATGTAGGCATGTGTTGTTGCTCCTTCGGCAGCGAGCTCGCCGTTAATCTTATATATCCGGTAAGCAAATGCCACTCGGCTGCGCGTAAAGACTGTCAGCGCCGTTTGCAGGACGATGCTTTCCTCCGGCCTCAGCATTCGCTTATATTGGCAGTCCGCCGTTAAGCACACCATGGATATCCCTGCGGCATGAAATGTTTCCATATAAGGGAAACCATAGGCGGCAAGCAAGCCGAACCGCCCGTTCGTGAACCAATCGAAGCTTCTGGCGTAGTAGGAAATCCCCGCCGCATCGCAGTCTCCCCATGTAACGACCATCTCCAAGTCCCATGACGGACCAGCTGGGATCATAGCCATTCCTCCATCTTCAAAAAGTTCCACTTTAATTATACGCCTGTGACTTTAATCATTTAAGTACCTTTAGTAAGAGAAGTTATGGATTCTTTTCGAATTATCATCATACAAGAATCACGTATCACAAGCTCGCAGCCGACTTCAAAATCATGAATCGCCCCCGGAGCTTGCTCGATGCCATGAATGAGCGCATTCGTCAAACGCTGCATCATCTCCTTGAAGTTCACCCGCACGGTCGTCAGCGCAGGGTGAACCATCGCGCTCAGCGGATGGTCGTCGAAGCCGATAATGGAAATATCCTCGGGAATGCGGAGCCCGTTCTCCTTGAACGCTTTCATCGCGCCGAAGGCCGCGCTGTCGTTAACGGCAATGAGCGCCGTCGGCAATTTGCCGGAACGCGCGAGCAATCCTTGAACGGCTTCATAGCCGCTGTTCTCGTGAAAGCTGCCGGCTAGTACCCAGTCGGAACGCAGCGGCAGCCCAATCGCCTGCATCGCCGAGACAAAGCCGGCATGCTTGGACGGCCCTGACGGCCGGTTCATATCACCGTTTATGACGGCGATATCGCGGTGTCCAAGCGACGCCAGGTAATTGACGGCGAGCTTCATGCCGGTTGTATTATCGAAGCTGGCCGCGATCCGGTTCGGCTCCGTCGAAGCTTCCCGCTTCTGATCCATGACCGCGACCATGAAGCCTTCCGCCGCCAGCGCTTCGATCAGCGGCTCCCTGCTGCGCGCTCCGATGAAGACACCGCCGTCAATGCGCCGCTGATAGAAAATATCTCTCACGTTTTGTACGGCCTCAGCATCCTCCATATCCCGAAGGATGCTTGTAAGTACATAGTAGCCAGCTGTCGAAGCCGCGTCGATAACGCTGGCAAGCAGCAGGTTCGTCAGCGCGTCGCCCACCTCGCCTTTCTCGATCAGAAACAAGCCGATCGTCTTGGCTGCCTTGCCGGCAAGCACCTGAGCGGATACATTCGGCACATAGTTGTACTTCCGGATGACTTTCATAACCTTCTCGCGCGTCTCGTCCGGCACGTTGCTGTAATTGTTAATCACCCGGCTGACCGTACTGCGCGAAACGCCTGCACGCTTGGCGATCTCCGTGCTGTTCATCGTTATATTTCTCATAGGAGGCGATCCTCATCTCTTATAAACACGCGTTCAAGCCTCATCGTAGCAGACTGGCTTGCGACGGGTCAAATCGTGCCGATACGCACGGTTGCCCCGAATTCCGCCATAATTCAGCTCCGCTTCCTGTATCCGTTTGGTCTCAAAATCCCGCTGTCCGACATCCGCGAACAGAACAGCCTCCACTTTTGCTTCTACCGGATTCAAGGGCATGTCACTGCCTCTTTGCATCGAATTACAACGTCTTCCAAGGGCGGCTCGTTTCTTTACGTCCGCCTTATTTTTCTCTATAATAAGCGATTAAAGAGGTGTAGCATGATTATTATAAAAACAAAAGACGAGATTGAGCAAATGCGCAAAGCAGGCGAGATTCTGGCAGCCTGCCATCGCGAAATCAAGACCATGATCAAACCGGGCATCACCACCATCGAGATCGACCAATTCGTCGAAAAATTTCTCAAGCAGCACGGTGCGACGCCGGAACAGAAAGGCTATAAAGGCTATGCCTTCGCAACTTGCGCTTCCATTAATGATGTGATCTGCCACGGCTTTCCCTCCGCTGCAGTGCTAAAGGAAGGCGATATCGTCACAATCGATATGGTCGTCAACTTGAACGGATGGCTGGCGGATTCGGCATGGTCGTATGCAGTCGGCCAAGTGTCCGAACAGGCGCAGCGGCTGCTTACCGTTACGGAAGAAGCCATGTACAAAGGTATTGAGCAGGCGGTTGTCGGCAACCGGATGGGCGATGTGTCGAACGCAATTCAGAAACATGCCGAGGCGCAGGGCTTCTCCGTCGTGCGGGAATTCATCGGTCACGGCATCGGCCAAGATATGCACGAAGAACCGCAAGTTCCTCATTACGGACCTCCAGGACGCGGCATTCGCTTGAAGGCCGGCATGGTCATGACGATTGAACCGATGCTGAACACGGGCGCATGGCAGAGCAAGATCGACAGCGACGGCTGGACCGCGCGCACGATCGACGGCGGACTATCCGCGCAGTACGAGCATACGATTGCGATTACTGAAGACGGTCCGATTGTTCTAACACGGCAATAACCGCTCACGCGGCGTTAACAACGAAACGGCCTTTCCCGCAGCTGCTGCAGGAAAGGCCGTTTTTGCTGCTATTGTTCGATCGGAATTCAGGCTTGCTCCGTCAAACATTTCTCGATAAGCGCCATTCGGATATACAAGCCGTTCTGGGCTTGCCTGAAGTATGCCGCACGCGGATCATCGTCCACCTCTGGATGAATCTCGCCGGCGCGCGGCAGCGGATGAAGAATGAGAGCTTGTCGTTTCATGAGCTCCAGCAGCTTGCGGTCGATAATATATTGCCCCTCCGCCTTGCTGTATTCCTCCGGCGAAGGAAAACGTTCCTTCTGGATCCGCGTCTGATAGAACACGTCTGCCGTCCCCGCAAGACCGGTCAAATCTGTCGTTTCCTCGTACGATACGCCCTTCTCGTCCAAATACTGCTTCACGTAGCTCGGAATGCGCACATTGTCTGGTGAGATGAAGGAGATATGCACATCGCGATAATTGGCTAATAAATAGCTGAGCGAATGGACCGTACGCCCATAGGTTAGATCCCCGATCATGGCGATATGCAGACCTTCTATGCCGCCGAACTCCTTCTGAATCGTATAGAGATCAAGCAGCGCCTGCGTCGGATGCTCCCCGGAGCCGTCACCGGCATTGATGACCGGAACGCCCGATACGGCCGCCGCGCGTTTCGCTGCGCCGATATCCGTATGCCGCATGACGATGAGATCGCTGTAGCCGGCTATGATGCGAATCGTATCCTCCAGCGTCTCCCCCTTGATCGTCGAGGAGAACTGGCTCGCATTCTCCGTGCCGATGACTCGTCCGCCCAAACGATGCATGGCGGATTCAAACGAGAACCGCGTCCGCGTGCTCGCCTCGAAAAACAGCGTGCTCATGATTTTGTTCGGGAATCGCTGAGCGCCGCCGCGCGCGGCCACCTGCTCCATTTCCTTCGCTGATCCGAAGAGTTTGTCCAGCAGTTCCCGGTCGAACTGCTTGGCACCCAGCACATGATACAATGTCGTCAATCCCGCTCAATCCCTTCCTGTCCTAATCGGCTTCCACTCCATCTGATTATATAAAAGACAAGACATACAAACAAACGCCGTTCACCCAATTATTAGCTTTTCTTCCGGATATTTAAGGTCCGGCCGTTTCTTCTTCGAGGTGAACATCGCCAGGAACAAGAACATCCCGATTCTTCCGATAAACATCAGAATGATTAGCGTGATCTTGCCTGAGCTGTTCAAGGAACTCGTTATGCCGGTCGATAACCCGCATGTCCCGAAAGCAGAGGTCACCTCGAACAGCACGGCGGACAAATCGTAAGCATGCGAATCCTGCATCAATACCGCGAAGCACCCTGCCATAACCAGCACGATGGAGATCGCGAAATACACGAAGCTTTTCTGTATGTCATCTTTGCCGATCGCGCGTCCCCACAAGCGGGCTTCCTTCTTGCCCTTGGCAAACATCACGATCGTCAGCACGATGACGGCAACCGTCGTTGTCCGAAGGCCTCCCCCGACGCTCGACGGGCTGGCCCCGATGAACATCAGCATGGAGATGAGCAGAAGCGATGCCTGATGAAGCGTAGAAATATCAATCGTCGTCAGCCCGGCGCTGCGGGAAGAGACCGATAGAAAGGCGGCATTCATGAGCTGCTGCCCAATCCCCATGCCGTCGAAGGAACGGCTCGCCTCCGTCATCCATAGGATCGCTGCGCCGCCCGTCAATAAGACGGCATGGGTCGCGATCGTCAGCTTCGTGAACAAGGAGAATCGGAACCGGGTTCCCTTCTCCCGGCGCAGATACTGCCACAGCTCTGCCAGCACAGGGAAACCGACCGCACCGAGCACGATCAGCACCATTGACACGCCCTGCACGAAATAATCATTGGCATACCGCATCAAGGAATCACCAAACAAATCGAAGCCTGCATTCGTAAACGCAGAAACCGCGTGAAACAAGCCAAAATAGAGCGCCTTCGCCGGCGAGGCCGTATATCCGGTCAAATAGAAATAGGCGGCGAACAGCAGCGTCCCCATCATTTCAATCGCCAGCGTCATGAGAAGCACGAGACGCATCAGCTTTACAAGCCCCGATAGCTGATACCGGTTCTGGTCAATCATAATGAGTTTGCGTTCGAACAGACCGATATTCTGGCCCATAAGGATCCAGAAGAAGCTTCCCAGCGTCATAATTCCGATTCCGCCGAATTGAAAGGCAACGAGCAGCACCGTTATACCGAACACGCTAAACGCAGCGTTCGTGGCAACCGTTGTCAGTCCCGTTACGCTGACGGCGCTGACGGAGGTAAACAAGGCGTCCAGCGGGGAGAGCGACGTGCCTTCCTTCCAGCTGATTGGAAGCATGAGAAGAAGCGCAATCAGCAGCATACCGATGAAATAGGCCGCAACCATAAGCTGCGCCGGAGATAGGATCGTCATGATTTTCCTTAGCATGATGGCTTTGTACCTCGTTCCTCTCAACCAATTTGATAGCCGATGCTTAAGCGGTCACCCGCCCTGGCTTCCATTTCATTCCTATCTATGTACTCTATATATAACATAATCTGCGCTTCCCGGCCAATCGACAAGAGACGCAATCGTTCGTTCCCATTCGTCGGCATCGGCCTTACCGATCCCTCGGCTCTACTAGCACAATTCGCCGAATAACGCAAAAAAATCCCTTGATCAACAAGGGATTTCGAAAGGGTAAGGTTGGTGCGGTCGGAGGGATTTGAACCCTCACGCCTTGTGAGCGCCACCCCCTCAAGATGGTGTGTCTGCCGTTCCACCACGACCGCGGAGTGATATGCAATGAACCATATCAATGAGGTAAAAATGAGCCATGTAGGACTCGAACCTACGACACCCTGATTAAAAGTCAGGTGCTCTACCAACTGAGCTAATGGCTCTTATTCTGGTGACCCGTAGGGGACTCGAACCCCTGTTACCTCCGTGAAAGGGAGGTGTCTTAACCACTTGACCAACGGGCCATATATTCGCCGTTTTTCGACATGCCTTTTAAACGACAAATAATAATATAGCAGAACCGCGGAGCCATGGCAAGACTTATTTTAATACTTCAGAGCAAGCCGATTGCGGCCGATGATTATTTCGTGTCCACCTACTTTAACCACAACATACGCGGTTTATTCACCATGCTCTATTGAAGCGAGCAACTGATGCCTGATATGCCTTAGAAGACACAAAAAAAGCCCTTCATTTCAAGGACTTGTTCATGTAAGGTTGGTGCGGTCGGCGGGATTTGAACCCGCACGCCTTGTGAGCGCCACCCCCTCAAGATGGTGTGTCTGCCGTTCCACCACGACCGCGGAGTGATATGCGATTATATCATATCAATAATAGTTGGTGACCCGTAGGGGACTCGAACCCCTGTTACCTCCGTGAAAGGGAGGTGTCTTAACCACTTGACCAACGGGCCTAGCGCCGCTCTTCATAGAGATCGGATCATACACTTGTAATCGAGACTGGACTTGCTAATCAGTCCAAGTGCCATCTTAAGAAATATGGCGGAGAAGGAGGGATTCGAACCCTCGCACCACTTACGCAGTCTAACCCCTTAGCAGAGGGTCCCCTTGAGCCACTTGGGTACTTCTCCAAAAGAAATGGCTCCCCGAACAGGACTCGAACCTGTGACAACTCGATTAACAGTCGAGTGCTCTACCAACTGAGCTATCAGGGAATAGGATTTAGTGACAAGAAATAATGTATCACGTCTTAGAAATGAAGTCAAGCTTCGTTAGTAATAATTGCCCGCGGCATTTGCCGCATGCAAATCGGCGCGGATCCGTCTTGCGTTTGCGCAAATATTCTGTCCCGCAGCTGCGGCAAACCAGCTTGAACCGATAGGGTTCAGCCTTGCGCTTCTCCCCTGCGGGCAGCGCCTTGCAGAAACGCGTGCCTCCGACCTTGGCCAGCAGCTGCTTGAAATCATCGTCGCGGTGCTGATAGCCTCGTTTCATTAGATGCAAATGATAGTGGCACAGCTCGTGCTTAATGATTTTCTCCGTCTCTTCTTCGCCGTAGTTGCGAAGCTGGTGAGGGCTGATCTCGATGTTATGCGTCTTCGTGAAATACCGGCCGCCAGTCGATTTCAGCCTGCCGTTATACGTCGCCTGATGCCGGAAGGGAAGCCCGAAATACTGCATCGATACGCGCTCCACCCATTCCTGTAAAACATGATCCTGCATGATTCGATCTCCTCGATTTGTTTCGACAGTTATACTTGAATTTTAAAGGACGAATACGCTACACTGTCAAGTAGAATTCATCGCCATCAGCATCAGCTGATTGTGAAGGGGGAAATGTAAAACTATGGCACTTATGCGTTATATCGTCATGAAAAGCATGCAAGAGGTATCTTTCGTCGAAATGCCTGCCTCGCATGCGTATCAATTAAGCGCGCTTAATCTGCGCCTGCATAAGGAAATCGATAAACTGACGGCAAGTCACATACCGGTGCTGCCCTATGCGATTGCGGAATGCAGCGAGGTTGACCTGCATGACAAGTCCATTGCCATCCACTCGGGCCTCGATTACGTGAACCAGCTGGAGAACGACTTCGCCTCCATCGAAGAGAAAACTTATCCGCTGATCTCGCTGCTAACCGAAATTCGGGCGCTTCAAGCCCAGCTCGAGCAGTGGTATGAAGAAGAGTACGAGTCGTAATCGGCGAAAATTCGACTGATCTGCTGCAAGGAATGTCAGTTGGACCTGCACGGACATCCGCCTATTCCCATATGCTGTTACTACAACAAGCGATGACGGGAAGGAGGGCGAATGCCTTGCCGCAGTGGCTGTGCAATCAATTGATGCGTGCTTTCTTGAAGAAAGACCGCCGGCAAATTCGTCTATTGAATGACTGCTGGTATTTCTATCGTACAAGTCAACATGCTGACGAAGATTCCGCAAGCTTATAGCCGCCCCATGAGAAAGGGTGCTATCTCCATACAGTGACGATTGACGTGACTGATTAGAGATAACACCCTTTTGCCGTTTCAATTATTAGATAACTGTCATCATCCCGGCTTGCGCATCGTCAGGCTGACCCGGCCTTTCTTCTCATCCACGCTCAGCACCCATACCGTAACTGTATCTCCCACCGAAACAACATCCATGGGATGCTTCACGAATTTGCCGCTCAGCTGCGAGATATGGACGAGCCCGTCGTTCTTGATGCCGATATCGACGAACGCGCCGAAATCAATCACGTTGCGGACCGTGCCATGCAGCTCCATGCCAGGCTTCAAATCCTCGATGCTGAGCACGTCCGTGTGGAAGATCGGCGCAGGCAGCTCTTCGCGCGGATCCCGGCCGGGACGCAGCAGGCTGTCGATGATGTCCCGAAGCGTCGGTACGCCCACGCCAATTTGTTCTGCGACTTGAGACGTCTCGATCGTCGTCAGCGCCGCCCTGAACGCTTCCGAGCCGATTCCCTCCAGCTGCAGCCCCAGCACGCCGCACAGCTTGTCTACAACGGCGTACGATTCCGGATGAATCGGCGTCCGGTCCAGCGGATTACGGCTCTCCGGAATACGGATAAAGCCGATGCACTGCTCGTAGGTTTTCGCGCCGAGACGGGGCACCTTCTGCAGCATTTTCCGGTCCAGGAAGATGCCGTTCTCCTCGCGGAATTTCACGATATTCTTGGCCGTTGCCGCATTAATGCCGGCTACGTACGACAGCAGCGAAGGCGAAGCCGTATTGACGTCAACGCCGACATGGTTAACGGCCGATTCAACGACGCCGCCAAGCGTCTCTTCGAGCCGCTTCTGACTGACATCGTGCTGGTATTGGCCGACGCCGATTGCTTTGGGCTCGATCTTGACAAGCTCGGCAAGCGGGTCCTGCAGCCTTCTTGCAATGGATACCGCGCTTCGCTCCGCAACGTCCAGCTTCGGAAATTCCTCCGCCGCCAGCTTGGAAGCGGAGTATACGCTCGCTCCGGCTTCGTTGACAATAATATATTTCAACTCGCCTGCTCCCGTCAGCTTGGCGAATTTTCGCTTGCCGATCAGATCCGCAATGAACTGCTCCGTCTCGCGGGAGGCGGTTCCGTTGCCGATGACGATGAGCTGGACGCGATAGCGATCGATAAGGCCGTTGATCAGCTTCTCGGCTTCTGCCACCTTGTTGTTCGGCGGCGTCGGGTAAGAGACAGCGACCTCCAGCAGCTTGCCGGTCTCGTCGATAACCGCAAGCTTGCAGCCCGTACGGAAAGCAGGGTCAACCCCGAGCACGACATTGCCGCGCACGGGAGGTTGAAGCAGCAGGTTGCGCAGATTGGTCGAGAAGATGCTGATCGCATGCTCTTCGGCTTTCTCCGTCAGCTCCCCGCGAACCTCGCGTTCAATCGACGGCGCGATCAACCGTTTATAGGCATCCTCGATCGTCGCGAGCAGCACGGAACGAACGCCAGCTGCCGTTCCCATCCGAAGCAGCTGCCGGTCTATGTAGTCGTGGATTTTATCCGTTTGCACATCCATCCCTACACGAAGCACATCTTCCCGCTCCCCGCGGTTGATGGCAAGCGTACGATGCGGAGGCAGCTTCTTGAGCGGCTCCTGATAAGCGTAATACATTTCATAGACCGTCTCTTGGGAACTATCCTTCGCTTCTGTCCGTATAATGCCTTGGTCAAAGGTGTACCGGCGCACCCATGCGCGGATCTTCGCGTCATCCGCAAGCTGCTCGGCAATAATGTCCTTCGCGCCCTGCAGTGCATCCTCGGCGGTCTCTACGCCCTTCTGTGCATCGACGTAACGCGCAGCTTCCTGCAGCGGATCGCCTTGACGCGGTTGGGAGAGCAGCCATTGCGCAAGCGGCTCCAGGCCTTTTTCCTTGGCCACGCTCGCCCTTGTCTTGCGTTTTTGCCGGTATGGACGGTACAAATCTTCGATTTCCTGCAGCTTGACGGCGCTCTGAACCGACTGCCGCAGCTCGTCCGTCAGCTTGCCCTGCTCGTCAATCAAGCGGATGACTTCGCGCTTGCGGTTCTCCAGATTGCGCATGTACTGCAGCTTCTCTTCAATCGCGCGCAGTTCGTTCTCATCCAGCTCGCCGGTCATTTCCTTCCGATACCGGGCAATGAACGGAATCGTATTGCCTTCGTCGAGCAGGGACACCGCCGACTTCACCTTGCTGACCGGCAGGCTCAGCTCTGCCGATACGCGCTTGACGATCGCCTCCTGCTCCGCTGCCAGCTCAGCTGGCGTAAGCTGGATTTTGACGGAGGTTCCGCCGTCCAATTCTTCGTCCTTCAACCGTTGATTCGTCTCAGCCACTATGGAATGCCCCCAATAAGATGAATGAAACCCTTCGAACCGGCTGATTAAGCCGGCACGTAAGGGTTGTTAGCCATTTCAAAACCAATTGTCGTTTGCGGACCATGGCCGGGGTATACCCGAACCGCCGGATCGAGCTTATACAGCTTCGTGCGGATCGAATCGAACAAATCCCGCTCCTTGCCGCCCGGAAGGTCGGTGCGTCCAACCGACATCTTGAACAGGACGTCGCCGCTGATCAGATGCCCGCCGCACAGCAAGCTGACACTGCCGGGCGAATGACCCGGCGTATGCAGGATGCGGAACGTCTCGCCGATCAGCTCCAGCTTCTGTCCTTCCGAGAGCGCATATTCGGCCGGAGCCGTCGTGAGCGGCGCCGTGACGTCCGACCAGCGAGCGGAGCCGTTCTTGCGCGCATCGCCCAGCCAGTCCGCCTCCTCGTCATGCAAATAAACGGGGCAGCCGAACGCTTGGCGGACCTCCTCCACGCCGGCCATATGATCAAAATGCGCATGGGTCAGTACAATCGCTTCGAGCTGCAAGCCGCGTTCGCGGATGCGTTCGATCAGCCGCTTCGGCCCCATGCCGGGATCGACCACGAATGCGCGGGTGCCTGTTTCCTCGGTGATGAGGTAGCAGTTCGTTTGCAGCGGCCCGAGGGTAAAGGTTTCAATCTTCAGCATGCTAGACAGACGCCAGAAGCGTGCGAAGCTCAGTAATAATATCCTGCTGGTACGCCGTGTCATCACCGTAACGGCGGATCAGTTCCTGGCGGGCAAGCGCCAGCTTCTCTTGATAGTCCGACGCTTCACGGTCCGGGTTAGCCTGCTTAAACGCGACCATCGGCTCCTGCACGTAGGAAGGGCGCGGTCCCCATTGTCCCAGCACATGACCGCCTGTATCCGCAATAATGACGATGGGAATGGAGCGGCCGCCCATCGTCAGAAATTCATCTATCGTATCCAGATGCTCTTCCATGATCAGTACCTCGACCGACATGCCGGTAAGCTCCATGGCTTGGAATACGACCGGCACGTTGCGCACGACGTCGCCGCACCAGTCGGAGGCGATAATCACGCAGCGCAGATCATCGCGGTTGTTAATGGATTCGAAAAACTCGCGGTCTTCTCCGTTCACCCATTCAAAGCGGCTCGACCAGCCTTGAAATGCCTCCTGGTTCTTCTGCATGGCATCGTAAAATTGCTTCGGGCTGATGCCTTTGCCCAGCTTGCCCGCTACGTTCTTCCCCATCGAAAAAGCCTCCTCGTTCACCCTTGCGAGTGGATATTAATGAAACAACCATGACAAGCAGCTTAATTGTAACAAAGTGCTCCCGCACGATTCAAACAGATCAGATCGATTTGCCTTTACGCTTCAACACTGTATAAAGGACATAGACGATAAGTACGGCAATCGCAATCAGAATGGCCGGCTGCACGTATGGCGCCGCTTTGGCTCCGATGTCTTCCCAATTCTCGCCCAGCGTACGGCCCAAATAGACAAATAGAAGCACCCATGGAATAGAAGCAAGCCCCGTCAGCATCGTAAACCGCCAGAAGGGCATTTTTGCGATTCCGGCAGGGATGGATATCACTTGGCGCATGACGGGAACAAAGCGCGCCGTGAAGACGATGCCGTCGCCGTAGCGTTTGAACCACTGGTCTGCGAGATCGAGATGCTTCGGCTTGATTTTGATAAACTTCCCGTATTTCTCGAAGAAAGGGCGGCCCGCCCCGCGTCCGATGCCGTATAGAATCCATTGCTGAACGATCGCGCCGAGCGTACCGAACAGAACGGCCCCGAGGTACGTTATTTCGCCTTGGTAAACGAGATAACCCGCATAGCCCAGCACGATTTCGCTCGGAATAACCTCGATGGCCAGGCCGATCAGAATACCGAAATAGCCAAGGCCCTCAATCCATTGAAGCAGCGTATTAACCAGATCATGAAACCAGCTCATCCGTCATCTCCTATCAGTCTTCTTTTTTCGAGTAAACTGCTTCTCTCTTACGGTATTCTAGCATACTTGGAGACATGCCTCCAGCACTTGGCATTGCGGCCCAAGCCCCCGCATAGACTAGCCTTAATATGAAGCGAATCTATCGAAAGGTCAGGTGAAGAGAAAGATGTCGAATATCTTTGTCATCAATCGCAAACAGCTCGCTCTGTTCGCGCTCCTGCTGCTCATTGTCGTATTTGCGGCCGTATGCCTGCGGTGGAACCAATCCCGCGCCGCCCTGGCTGCACCGAAGGAAATGAAGGTTTTTCAGCTCGTAACCGGCGAATTTAAAACAAAGACCGATGACGGGAAGGAGCTCGAGGTCTATCGCTGGGATCCAGGCTCCATCGTCGTCCACAAGGGAGATGCCGTCGAGCTGCGCATCACGGGCGTAAACGGCAAATCGCATCCCTTCGTCATTCAGGAGCTCGGCGTTAAAGGGGAAGTCAATAAAGGACAAACGACAGTCGTTCATTTTACCGCGGATCAACGGGGGACCTTCGCGATTGAATGCCTCGTCCACACGTCGATTTCAAACGGCGGACCGATGGTCGGCTACCTGACCGTGGAATAGCCAAGAGCGTGTGGCACAGCGCCCGGCTTGCGCATATATAGGGGAAGAGAGGAGTCGGTTACGATGAAACCTTCCACTGCCCAGAAGCACACCTCCGCCTATCCCAGCGCCCGCAAAATCAAACGTGCCTGCGAGAACGAGCTGTACCGCACCGTAAAAAGACTCGGTGTTTATATTCCGAAAGAAAAGCTGGAGCTTGCCGAGAAGCTTTATATACAGAAGGTTTTTCTGAACGTGCAGTGGATTCACGAGCATGCCAGCAACCGCAAGCTGCTCTCCGACTGGTGGGACGAGAACGTCAGCGCGGACATTGCCGCATTGTGGGAAGTGGATCAAAGCAAGCTGTGCGCGGCGTTTCGCAGCGCCTTCGGCGGCTGACCGAGCCCGAAAAATAGAACAGCAGCACAGCTCTAAAGCGAGAGAGCCGTGCTGCTGTTGTCGTAAATGAGGGATTAGCGTTACCCGATAATAGCAAAGGTTTCGACGCCGGCCGGAATCGTGCGGGTACGGAACTGGACGCCGTTTGCGTTGAAGACGCGAAGCGTATACGACACGTTGGTCAGCGTGCCGATGTTGCCGAAACGTACAACACCGAACCGGTCGAAGAAAGCGGTCGACACGATTCGATTATTGTGGATCAAGCGTGCGAAAAAGCCTGTCGTGTTGAACGATGGGAACAGCGCCAGCAGCTATGTTCTTCGCAGCTGCGACCGGCCTCCGATAGCTCGCTACCTCTTCTCAGCGAGCGGATAGGTACCAAGCTGCGCCAGCAGTTGACGGTTCTGCGCAGCTGCCTTTTGCGCCGCATCGGTCACGGCGAACTTGCGGTCGTTGGCCGTGTATGGCTTCTTCAGCGCCTCGTAGCGCTCGAAGAACAAGGCGGCTGTTTCAGCCGCCAGGTTCGCCTCCGCCAGGCGCGAAGCGGCTCGCAGGTTCTGCGCGAGCTGCGCCATTGTGACGACTGCTTCCGACTGACTGCCCCAGTCGAAGCGGTCGTAGGCCAGTGCGCGGCGCCAGTAATCCGCGGCGCCGATCACGTCGCTCCGCTCGGCGCACTCACGGCCGAGCGCCCGCAGCAGCGGCACGGACTGCGGCTCATAGCGCAGTCCGGACGTCAGCAGCACCGCCCGTTCCGAAGGCGGTGCATGGTCTGCGAGCTCGATGCGAATCGGCGTCCAATACGGATTCGCATCGAGCGCCGCGCGCAGCGCGGCCGTCCGTGCCGCGCCGGAGGCGGCAGCTGCCGCCTCGCGGTGCCGCACGGCGGCATCGAAGCGCCAGCCGAGCAGCGCGGCGGCGGCGAAGCAAACGGCGGCCGCGCCAGCCCCCGCGGCCCGCCAAGCTCGAACCCTCGCGCGGCCGCGAACCCCGCCGCGCTCCTCCCCGCTGGAGGAAACGACAGCCCAGCCGAGCAGCAGCAGCCAATAATAGCCGTACTCCATATCAAAGTCGATGGCGGCATGAAGCAGCAGGATGCCGATGGGGAGCAGTCCAAGCCGGTTCCCGCGCCACACCGCGCTTAGGAGAATGAAGAGAACCGCAGCCGCGACAAGCAGGCCCATAACGCCTAGATCAAGAACGAGCTCCATGAGGCCGCTATGTACTTCATTGCCCACATAGGGCTGAGACTGAATACCGGTAAAGAGCACGCGCCATGTGTCGCCGCCTCGCCCGAAGAAAAGCGCCTCTTGAATAAGCTTGCCGGCATCAGCGTAGAACAGACCGCGGGCTGCGAAGGTATCGTAAACACCGCTAAAGCCATATAGGCGGCCATGTATGGACGAAGGCAGCACCACAAGCAGACTGAGCAGCACGGCAGCAGAACAGCCGCCCCAGGCGACGGCTTGAACCAGCCGAACCTTCGGGCCGGCAAGCAGACGCCGCAGTCCCAGGAAACCAACAGGTGCTGCAGCGCAGATGAGAATCAGGAGCAGCTCCTCGGTTACGGTCGCTCCCGCCCTCCCCTCTGCAGCCGAGGCGCGTACGCCCGCATGCACAACGAAGCGGTATGCCGCTCCGCCGCATAGCAAGGCCCAACCGGTGTACAGCAGCCAGGCGCTGCGCTCCAGCCGGCCGAGCAGAAGAAGGCCGGCCAGCCAGGCTGCAGCGGCAGCAAGCCAGGCTCCCCGAGATTCCGTAAGCAGAGCGGTAAGCATGAAGGGAACAATACCGATGGCATGGAGCAGAAAAGACGCCTTCGTCTTCGCGCGCAGAAGCAGCGACCCACTCCAGACGACATAAGCGCATGCCGCCGCTCCCAGAACGTTCGGGTATTGAAGAAAGCCGGCTAACCGAGCACCAACGACCGATAAACGGGGATCTCCCGTCGTCATGATCATGTCCGGAAACGACAGCGCCCCCAACCAGCCTGCCAACGCGCAGCCCATAACAAATAAGCCGGAGACGTATATGCCCGCTGACAGCCAAACGCGATGCGAAGTCTGCCCGAACGCCGCATAAAGAATAAACAGGAACGCTGCATAAGCACTCCAGCGCAGCATCTGCTGCAAACTTCCTAGCAGGGATGCCGGCTCATGTAAAGCAGCCAAGCCGTAGAACGCCGCAATGAGCAGCAGGCCATACACAGCTGCAGGGATGCTCGCAGTCTGCTCACTGAACGGAGCAATTCCCGCTCTCATCCGGTTCCTAATGAGAGCAGCCCCGATCGTGAACGCTCCGCACATCCCTGCCAAGCACAGCAGCCACTCCCAACGGTAGAACACTTCATCAAAAAACATCCCATACCGGTATGCCGCACCGGAAAGCACAGCCGCGAATACGATTGTACCTGCCCCAAGCCAGCCTCTACGCATGCCGTCCCCTGCTTTCCTAACGTAAGCTCTATTGCCATTATTGCCCGATTGGCAGTAAAAAAGAAGGCGATGCCCGGGTTTTCCGATGCACGCCTTCTTCAATGATTATCGTACTACTTGCGCTGCTCCTTCCCGCCCTGCTGCTTTAGCTTAAAGTAAGCTTCCACTTGTTGACGAAGCAGGTACGCACGAAGCGTCCTCCGATGCTGTTCATCCAGCTCCAGGAAACGGGCTCCGTAGAACTTTACAATGCCGCTCTCGTCCTTTCGAATGATCTCCAGTTTAGCTTCGAAAGGCGCTCCTAAATCAAGCGTGACACCCACAACTTCTCCCGCATTCATATACGGACCCGCCGAGATGCGAAAGCCGATACCGGATTCGCTCAAGTTGCTCGCGCTCAGCTCGAACTGATCCTGCGCCGCGATCATGACTTGTTCCAGATCGGACGTCTCGACCTTGCGGGAAATCGTACGCCTCAGCTTGCCCGAGAGGGCGACCTGAAGCCGCTGCGACTCCCGCTTCTCTTCATGTCCCGCGAAGGCGCGAGACGGGAAGAGAAGGGCGATGGCTCCTTCTGCTTTCGCAATGACCGTAGATTGCAGCCGGTGAATGCCGACCGACGTATACAAGGTCAGCTTCACGGGATCACCCAGTTCGAAGCTCTTGAATTCCGACATTTCAATTTCCATCATGTCGCCTTCGATATAGGTCAAAATACCCGTTGATACATAGCCTTCTCGTTCGACAACTGTTCGGCTGTGGAGCAGCGCCTTCGTTTGAAACGCGGGCTTGTCCGCCCCATAATTGTCCTTCCGTGCATACATGGCAGACATGCGGCATTCCCCTCCTTCACATGAAAAAAGCGCTCCCTCTGTAACATGGATCCGCTTCCTGTAGACCTGGATGACTCCAGGCTTGCATTTCGGCAGCCAGGCTGTCATTCGTTCGTTTCAAGCGAACATTAGACCCTATGGCTTTGCGTCCCTGCCTTTCGGCAAGTTTGCTAGTATCGATGACTATGAAGTTGTGGATGACGTTGGTCCAGATGATCTACACTTCCTTGACAATCATAAGGCTGTGCTCGTCCTTCAAATCAATTTGATACGCAGCCTTCGGCGGTGCTCCGTCAGGCTCCCTAATAATGCGTACGACAGGACGATGAACGGCGAGCTGGTTATTCAGCGCTACAACACCAATTTGACCTGTGCTGAGCAGCACCGTAGTCGCCACGGGGTAGATCGAAATATGCTTGCAGAACATCTTTATGAGGTCCAGATCAAAATACGTATTGCCGGCAGCAAACAAAAACTCAATCGCTTCCGAAGGCGTAAACCGTTTACGGTACGGTCTGTTGGAAGTCAGGGCGTCAAACACGTCCGCAATTCCGATAATTTGCGCATATTCATGTATCTCGTCTCGCTTCAGCTTACGCGGATAGCCCGAGCCATCATAGCGTTCATGATGCTGAAACGCGCAATGGGCTGAGAGCAATGAAATGTCATGCTGCGCCCGGATGATGTTGAAGCCTTCTTCCGTATGCTTCTCCATCTGGTTCCGTTCGGCCGGCGTGTATACGCTGTTCTTCGCGAGCAGCTCCTTCGGGAGCTTCGTCATGCCGATATCGAAGAGCAGTGCGCCCATCCCGAGCTCTTCAAGCTGATTGCGGTTATAGCCTTTAGCTAGGCCCATAATACCCGCGAATATCGCAACATTCAAAGAGTGGTTGAACAGGTAGCTGTCGGCCACATGGATATTGGTAAGGCTGACCATCATATCCTCGCGCCTGACGAGATCCTGCACGATATCGCCAAACACCTTCCGAAATGTTCGGCCAAGCTCCGGCGCTATCGTCCTTCCCTTGATTTGAGGCTGATCCATCAATGTATTCATCGTCTTGAAAATGTTCGCGGAAGCCGATTTTCGCGTGTCATCCTGAATGGCTTCCGTCGGCTCCAGTCCCTCAGAGAGAGGATCATCAATGTATACGTTATCTATGCCCAGACCAGCCAGCCTGTCAATGAATCGCTGGCTCAATTCCACGCCGGCGCCAAGCAGTACGTTTCCATTTTCTTGCAGAATAGGGCGGGCCAGCTTATCTCCAGGGGCAACGGAATTGATGTGAACTTTTCTCATTGGTGTATCCCGCCTTTATCGCTTGCTTCATGCTTGCAGCGCTGCCGGTTCGGTTTCTTGCACTTTGCGTACATACTTATCCGCGTACATTCTCGTGTCTGCAGCCAAGGTCAGCTGAGCTAGATTCCCGCCATGTTCAGGGAAAGACGCGGAGCCCACCGAGACTGACAAGCGAAGTCCGGATCGTCTTGAAACACTCAGCAGCTGCTCATGAATTCGTTTCGTTATTCGTTCGATTCCTTTGTCGTCGGCATACGGACAGATCAAAATGAATTCGTCTCCGCCCCATCTGCCTGCAATTTCGCCGCGTTCCGAACAATTTCGCAGCGTCTCCGCAATCAAGGCAAGCGCCTTATCGCCTTGCAGATGCCCGAATCGATCATTTACTTCCTTAAAGTCATTCACGTCAAGCAGTATAATGGTCATTTTCTTGCGTTTACGTTCCGCTTGCTTCAGCAGTTTATTGAAATTCACTTCAATGAATCTGCGGTTATACACGTTAGTCAAGCAGTCAATCGTCGACTCTTCCTTCAACCGGTCATATTTGCGTCCGAGCATCCATCCCCCGGTAAGCATGCTCGACGCGAAAACAACTACGCCGAGCTGAACAGAAAACAGCGAATGTCCAATAGCCGTCATGTAGCATAACCCTGCTGTCGCTGCTGTCGTTATCAATGCTGCAGCGCCTGCCACCAGGCGTCCGTTGACTGACATATCGCTGTCCCCCTTCTACTATAGATTGACCACACGGTTTCGTCCGTTATCCTTGGCTCTGTACAAGGCGGTATCCACTTTAGCAAATAGGTCTCGCAAATAACTCTTTACATCTTCCATTCTCATTTCGCTCTGTTCATCAATGACATGCATGCCCATACTGATCGTTACTGACACCGAAGGCAGACCTAAGCCAGTGGCGATTTCGTTGGATTCTACAACCTCGCGAATCCGCTGCGCCAGTACCTCAGCCTGTTCCCGGTTCGTATGCGGTAAGTAAACGGAAAATTCCTCGCCGCCGTACCGTGCCAGGATGTCCGTGCGCCGCAACGCGGCCTTGACCACCTCGGCTGTTTGGCGGATGACCTCATCTCCGATGATATGCCCATACGTATCATTGACAAGTTTGAACAAATCAATGTCAAACAAAAACAAAGCAAATGGAATTTTGTACCTTAAATTAGTCAGTACCTCATGCTCCAGCTGCTGCATGAGAAATCTACGGTTGAAGCAACCGGTCAAGCTGTCCGTAATCGCCATTTGTTCCAGCTTACGGTTGGCTTGAAATAGCTCGTCCTGCATATAAATCAAAGCGCGGTTACGCTCTTGTAGCGATGTATTATGCTCTTGCGATTTGAGAATATGCGTTTTCAATTCCGAGATGTCCTGAAGCGTGATAACTTTACCGATCCGGTTCCCGCTCATCATCACTGGCGCCGCTTTCATCGACAGATATTGATAGACCGAATCGCCCTGATCAATAATCAGCTCCGTCGTGATGCGCTCTGAAGGCTCCGTTCGATATTTCAGCAGCAGCTCTTCCTCCCTGCCCTTCTCGAGCGAGTACCCAAGAAGCAGCTTCTCCATATTGAAGGAGTCTCCGACAGCGATATGCAGATTCGGACTGACATTGCTGTTCAGTTCAATGACCATCTCATGCTCATCCAGAACGATAATGCCCACAGAGAGCGTATTGAAGACATCCTGCTGCGCGACTTTAACAATATCCAGCGAGCGATGCTTCTGCAGCGAGAGTACGAAATACAGGTCTGACAGCACAATCCCAAGCGAGGTCAGTCCCGGTATAACAGGCAGCCAGCGATCCAAGATTACGTTCAGCAGCAGATCCAGAAGCGGCATCGTGCTCATGATAATCAGGCCGACAAGCGCATTCGCGATCCGCGCCTTCTCATACACCGGCTTTTTGGCAAGATAAGCAGTCCACAGATGGTGCAGCGAGTATACGTAATAAGATAATAACAAAATGACCATCGCCCAAAAAATAGGCCCGTATTCCCGCTCAAGATAGCCGCCTTTAACAGGCGCGACGAACAAATTGGCAGGGTTCCAGATCATCCCGATCGACAAGAGCAACGAAGGTGTAAGCATGCTCAAAACTACGTTTCGTCTCGGCTTGTAGGACGTATCTACTAAAAAATTCGTAAACAGCAGCCAGCCAAACCCGAGCATCGATAAACCAACAAAGGAAATGGTGATGAAGACAATCTGAAGGTGAGGATTATCTATGGTGTGGACACCGATCTGGCCAAAAGGCCAAACCATCATGAAGAAGTGAAAGAGCAGATACACTTTATACTGCGCAGTAATGACGTTTCTTGCAAAAACATAAATGAATAAGGTGAACAAAAAAAGTAGAAGGCCTAGATCCAGCCCTGTCGTAAGTCCCATGTGCTCCACCCAAATCAATCTATAGTTTTCTATGAAAAAAGGCCTGGGACAATCTGCATATTTCCACTCTATTCTATCACACAGATTTAATATTCGACAACAACAGTTGTAACCTTATTTAACATCATTTTATCGCGAGCTGGAGCCGTTCTTCCAATGCCCGTTCCAAGTATGGCGAAACCTGCAGCATATTCCGAAACGCCTCATACTCGCTCCATTTTCTGGATGCTTCTGTATTTCCCCCGATCGACTTGACAGCCCGAATCAGCATATTCTTCGGCGTATGCTCCGGGTCGATAAACTCCAGCAGCTGCGTCCGATAGCCAAGCACCTCCAGAAGCTGGGAACGAATCGCGTCCGTGGCAAGCGCAGTGAACCGCTCTTTGAGCAAGCCATGCGTTAGCAGCGGTTTCATGGCGTCGTTCTCGATCTGTTTGAACAGCTCATGCTGGCAGCAAGGCACCGACAGGATGACGGAAGCCCCCCACTCCACGGCCTTCACCAGCGCGGCGTCCGTAGCCGTATCGCAGGCATGAAGCGTCACGACCATATCGACTTCCGTCTGCTCCTTGTACTCGGCAATATCGCCGACTTGAAAACGAAGACGGTCGTAGCCGAGCTTCTGCGCCAGCTCCGAGCAGAACGCGATGACGTCCGCCTTCAAATCCAAGCCGACGACGGATATCGGGCGCTGCTGCTTAACGGCAAGCAAATGATAGAGCGCGAAGGTCAAATACGACTTGCCGCAGCCGAAATCGACGATCGTGATTTCGCGGTCAGCCGGCAAATAGGGAAGCACGTCCGTAACCATTTCAAGAAAGCGGTTGATTTGGCGGAACTTATCCTGTTTCTTCGCAATCACCTGGCCGTCCTTTGTCATGATGCCAAGCTCCACCATGAACGGCGCGGCCTCGCCTTCCTGTACGACGCGCTGCTTCTGGCGGTTATGCGACAGCTCGTCCTTCCGCGTTCCTGACGGCAAGGAAGAAGGCTTGCTCAATACGGTCGCCTTCCCCTTCTTCGAGAACAGCAGCTGAACGTCCTCTGCGTCTGTCTTCAGCAGCGCCTGACGGTAGTTTTCCGTGAGCCATGCGACCATTCGCGCTCCCGCTTCGCCCTGCGGAATATTCTCGTGCGTTACTTTGTTATCGATATAGTATTGAAACTGATAATGCAGCGCGCCCTTGAGCGCGATCGGGCGAATGACCGTTTTGGACGGAATTTGACCATCCTTGCGGCGAAGCTGGCTGAACGTCGCGCCTCTTAATTCCCCTTCCGATACCCATTGCATAAGATCCGTCTGCCATTGCTCCTTGCTGTCCATCTATTCTCGTTCATCTCCTACATCATTTCGATATTCTGCTTGATTCGATCTAGACCTTCCGTGACTTCCTCCCTCGGAAGTCCGCCTGCCTGCAGCGATTCATCGGGAAGCAGCAGCAATCTGCGGTAGAATTCAACCGCCTCTTCGGCAGGGATCGCTCCGTCCTCCAGCAGCTCGTGCAGCATATTCTCGGCTTCGTCATAGCGCCGGTCGCCCTCATACCATTCCCACATCAGCAGCTTCGTCGCCTGGGGCAGCTCGTATTCGTGCAGCTTCGAGGCCATATCAGCCGCTTCCTCCGATGGCGTCCGCAGCATCGCCGGCGCATCCAGCAGCGCGAGGCGCATGAATAGATGGAAGGCCTTCAAATGCAGCGGATAAGCCTGGTCCTGACGGCTAAGATCATCCAGAATGTCCGCCTCTTGCTTAAGAAGCAGCGCAACTGCATGCAAATTGGTCGTTTCCACGACCCCGTTCGTCGTCATCATCCGGACAAGGTCCGCATCCGACAGCTGGCGAATCAGCTTCCCGTTCATCCGGAACTGCCGATCCAGCAAGTCGTCGATTACCTGCAGCGCCTCTTCATTCTTCTTCTGCTGGCGAAGCCCCATGACCACGCCCGCAGCTTCCCCCATCTGTTCAATCATTCTCATAAAAAAATCACGTTGAAACATGTGACTTCCTCTCCTCCCGGGCCATGCTGACCAGCTGCTCGATTATACGCGATGAAAATGGAGAAACGCCGCCAGCTCTCCGGCCAGCTTATTCGGATCCTCGACCATGCTCATATGTCCGCAGCCTTCAAGCAGCACCTGCTTGACCTGCGGACCGTCCGACGTGAATGTGTTCGCGGGCAGAATGATGCCGTCTTCCGATCCTGCAATAAGCAGCAGCGGAACCGTCAGCCCGTCAAGAACAGCGGTCCGGTCAGGGCGAGCCTTCATGCCAAGCGCTGTGGCTGCCGCACCGGCTGCCGAAGTCTCATAACCGGCTTCGATCATGGCTTGCACGCGATCCGCCATGGATGATTTGTGATTGGGAGCAAACAATTTGGGCACCAAGCCTTCAACGAACGGCTGAATGCCGCCCTCCTTGAGCGCATGTGCCGCCTTGTCGCGGTTAGCTTGCGCTGCTGCACTGTCCGCCTTAGCCGTGGAATGAATAAGACCAAGGGCGTCGAGCTGCTCGGAATAGCTCTCTGCGAACGCCAGCGATACATATCCCCCAAGCGAATGTCCAAACAGATGCACAGTGGACACATTCAAATGACCGAGCAGAAGCTTCAGATCCCGGGCGAAATCGCCCATCTCGTATGCCTCTTGATCCGGAGCGGTGCTGAGGCCGTGACCGCGGAGATCCGGCGCGATTACCCGTCCTTCACCAGATAGGAGTGGAATAAGCTCCCCCCAGTACGCCGAGCTTCCGCAAAACCCATGAAGCAGTACGATAACATGCTGGGTCGTATCCGCCGAAACGGAAGCAGAACCTGAATCATAATAGGCGATTACTTGACCATCCGGCAGCGTATAGGTCTGGTCGGCAATGGAACGATTGTTCAATGTCATGCATACCACTTCCCTTCTGTTTTAGCGTAAATAAATCGCATGAACGGCCGGCATATGCCACGCGGCTTGAATGGCAGCCGCCGTATCGCGGGCCATGCCCATCGCTTCATATAACGAGGCGTGCTGAATCGTCCAGTAGGGCTTCACGCCCGCCCGGCCTACAATACCGGCAATGCTGTAATCACCGGCCGGCCCCAATCTCTTGCCGAGCGCATGTCCCGGATAGAGCGGGCCTTCGCCGACGATATAGCCCGGCTTCTCTTCTTTCTTACCCAAGCATGCATCTATTGCTATTGTCGTCAGCCCCTCCGGAATCCCCGCCTTCATAGCTTCGTAACGATCCGAGTCGCAGGGCTGCTCCAGTGTACCGATAACAACCCGCCAGCCGGCCTGCGCAAGCAAGCTTCCGACCAGCGGTCCATAGGAATCACCGGTCGAACAATCGGTGCCGATGCAAATAAATCCGATTCGTGCGGGATCAGGTTCGAGCGCAGCTAACTGCTTCAGAAAAACAGCCAGCCCTTCCGCTTCCACCCGCTGCCGGGACACCGTATCCGCGGTTCGCGCCCTGCGCGCCTTTGCCCGGTTGCCCATGCTTCGAACTGCCTCCCCTGTATTACTGTCCTCATTGTACCCAAATCGAAGTCCCGCTTCAAATAGACTGCGTCCTGAAAGTAGCGGTCTGCCGCTTGTCATGTTACAATACGAACAATCAAACGGGTAAAGAAGGAGCGTTCGCAATGAGAAATTTAGAGGAACCGAATCAAGAGAATATTGCCTATATGATCGAGGAAATTAAGACGAAGCTGCGCATGGCTTCCGGCGCTGCCATGCAGGCATCCAATTTCAGCCTGGACAAATACGAGGATTTGAGAGATGTCTACGAAATCGTGGCCGGCAAGGATAAATTCAGCATCAGCGAAGTAGAAGCCATCGTATCGGAGCTTGGCCAACTGCGGGTATAATCATTTATGCTCATTGAGTCTTCCATTTAATAACAAGTTATGACAATAAATGATCATAAAAACCCGAACGCTCGATACGTTCGGGTTTATTTTTTTTCCACATTTTTGAATAATATGACAAGACTAATTGGATGTAACCGGTGTACTTTGTTAGTTGTCTTCCTCTTCTGCTTCAGTCGGAGCCATAACCCCTTTGGACGCAAAGATGGATAATTTCACTGTTACAGCCTTATGCTCGCCGCGGAGAAAATGCGCAAGACGATCCAGCTTCTCAGCAAGCTCCGGACCGCTCAGCGTGACATTAAGCTCATAGCCGAACTGATCCGCGGGCGCAGCGCGGTCAATGACCGCATTTGCGGCCGACGTATACACTTCCGCGCCATGGCGCGAGGAGAGCAGCTGCTCCGGCGAGAATTTGTCGGATTTGTTCACGACGCGCTCGTAAATGCGGAGCTTCTTAAGCAGCATGTAGTACTGCGCGGAATGCTTGAAGCCCCAGGCATCGCGGATATCTTTCAAGGTGTAATCCATCTTCCACTGCTTCAGCTTCTCGACCTGCTCGTCGGTCGATAATGCAAGAAATTCATCAATTGGTATTATAGGCTGCGGCATTTCATCGTCCCCCCGGATCTGGAAATAACTTATCTAAATTATTTTCGCCATAACATTCATTTTTCCTTTTTTTAATATAAAAATATTCCAATTATTTTGTTGGATATCACATTTATTCGGCTGACAACAATAAAAAGCTGTTCGAAAGCCATAATGACTTTCGAACAGCCTGTTTTAAACGCAATTATTTGAGCGGAACGAGGCCGAGCGATGTCAAGAAACGCGCGAACGCTTCTTGGCCGGCTGCCGTACGCTTGTATACGCCGGCATCCCCCAGCACGTCCAGAAACTTGCGTCCGACTTCATCGCGCAGCAGCGACTCCGCCTGATCGCGCGTCAATGACGTGCCGTGTTCCTCAGCCAGCCCGCCGATCCACTCGGCATGTTTGCCCAGCGGACCGTTAAGAAGCGAAGCCTGGTCAAGCGCCGTCCCACCTGTAAGGAGCGAAGCGATCTCTTCCAGCTCGGTTTTGAGCCGGCCCGGGAGAACCGCCAGTCCCATAACCTCGATCAAGCCGATATTTTCTTTCTTGATGTGATGCAGATGCTGATGCGGATGGAAGATGCCATCCGGATGCTCTTCGCTTGTCCGGTTGTTGCGGAGAACGAGATCCAGCTCATATCCGCCGCCTTCGCGTAGCCGGGCAATCGGCGTAATCGTGTTATGCGGCACCTGTTCGCCGTCTTTCTCCGTAAAAGCATAGACGTCCGCTTCCGGATCGCTGTAAGCGCGCCAAGCATCCAAGATTGCACCTGCTGCCTTCAGCACCTCCGCCTTGTCGCTGCCGTTCACGCGCACGACGCTCATCGGCCATGCGACGATGCTGTACGTCAGGCCGCTGGACGATGGATGAACGAAGGTCTGCTCGGCAGCAGCCGTCTCCATGGGAAACACATGGCGGCCGGCTTGAAAGTGATCATGGTTCAGAATCGAGCCGCCGACAATCGGCAGATCCGCATTGGAGCCGATGAAATAGTGCGGGAAGGCGTCTACGAAATCAAGCAGGCGAGCGAAGGTGGCGTGCGTAATCCGCATCGGTACATGCTTGCCGTGAAAGACAATGCTGTGCTCGTTGTAATACACGTAAGGCGAGTACTGGAAGTACCAGGTTTCGCCCTGCAGCTCCAGCGGCACAACGCGCAGGTTTTGGCGTCCCGGATGGTCCGCGCGGCCAGCGTAGCCGACATTGTCCGCGCAGAGCAGGCATTTCGGATAATTGCTCGGCGCCATCGTCTTGAGCAGGGCGATTTCCTTCGGATCCTTCTCCGGCTTAGAGAGGTTGACGGTGATTTCAAGCTTGCCGTAATCCGTCGGCTGCTGCCAGTATTGATTCTTCGCGATGCGGTCCATGCGGATGTAGTTGGAATCGATGCTGAGCCGGTAGAACGCATCGGTCGCCTTCGCGATTCCTTCGCTTTCCGCCGTACGACGGAACTGCGCCGCCGCCTCCGACGGGCGCGGCATGAGCAGTCCCATGATGCGGGCGTCCAGCAGATCGCGGAAGGTCGTCGTATTATCCGTGATAAGGCCGATGGACGCGCCGTAATCAAGCAGCGGCTCCAGCAGCGCAGCCGGGCTGTCGAGCCGTTCTTCCGGCACTTCTCCGGCGTAGGCTTCGGTGAAGCCGAACAGATCGATCAGCGCATTACGAGATGCGTACATATCCAGCGGAGGCTCGATCATCCCGCGCTGCGCGGCAAACTGAACAAGCCGTTCGATTAGCAGCAGCACGTCTTCCGAGCCGGGCGTATGTTGGTTTGTCATGTAGGTCAATGCTCCTTCTGCTGCGGCGTGGCTGCAGCCCTATTGCTTGTTGTATCCGCTTGGGTTGCTCTGATGCCACGCCCACGCGCTGCCGATGATGTCTTCCAGCTTGTTGCGGGTCGGGTTCCAGCCGAGCTCCGTGCGGGCACGGTCGGAAGAAGCGACAAGCACGGCCGGGTCTCCGGCGCGGCGCGCTTCCATCACGGCCGGAATTTCGCGGCCCGTCACTTGGCGGGCAATATCGATGACCTGCTTCACGGAGAAGCCGGTTCCGTTGCCCAAATTATACACGGCGCTCTCGCCGCCCTTACGCAGCCGGTCTACTGCCAGCACATGTGCGTCCGCCAGATCGCTTACATGAATGTAATCGCGGATGCATGTGCCGTCTTCTGTCGCATAATCATCGCCGAAGATCGAAATGTGCTTGCGCTGGCCGAGCGCGGTTTGGAGCACAAGCGGCACCAGATGCGTCTCCGGATTGTGATCTTCGCCGATCCGGCCGCTTGCATGCGCGCCAGCCGCGTTGAAATACCGCAGCGACACGTATTTAAGCTCATAGGCGACGTCGAACCATTTCATCATTTTCTCCATCGCAAGCTTCGTCTCGCCGTACGTGTTCGTTGGCAGCGTACGGTCATCCTCACGAATCGGAATCGATTCCGGTTCGCCGTACGTGGCTGCCGTCGACGAGAAGACAATCCGCTTCACGCCGTACTGGTTCATCTTCTCGAGCAGGCAAAGCGTGCCGTAGACATTGTTGTGATAATATTTGCCGGGATCCTTCATGCTTTCACCGACAAGCGAATTCGCCGCGAAATGGATGACCGCGTCAATGCTGTTCTCGCCGAACACCGTATCAAGAAACTCGGCGTCGCGCAGATCGCCGACGTACAATTTGCCGCCAAGCACCGCATCCTTATGTCCCTGCTGCAGGTTATCGACGATGACGATCTCTTCGCCGCGCTCGATGAGCGCCGCTACTGCGTGCGAGCCGATATAGCCCGCTCCTCCGGTTACGAGTACTGCCATGGTTGTTCTCCTCCTTTAGTTATGAAACTATTTAAACCAATCGCTCTACGCCGTTGCCGATCGTGCAGACGTAGAAATCCGGGGTTAAGCCTGTAGCTGCCGTATAATTGCGTCCAACCTCGGACTTGAACGTCTCGATGCTGTCTTTATGAACGAGCGACACCGTGCAGCCGCCGAAGCCGGCGCCTGTCATCCGGGAGCCCAGTACGCCTTTAACCTGACGCGCCGCGGCTACCATGGCATCAAGCTCATCTCCCGTTACTTCATACAAATCGCGGAGCGAGTCATGCGATGCGTTCATCAGCTGCCCGAATGCTGCAAGATCGTTCGTTTGGAGTACCTTCATGGATTGCAGCACGCGGTCGATTTCTTCGACGACATGCTCGGCGCGTTTGCGAACGATTTCGTCCTTGATGAGGTGCTTGTTCGCATTGAAATCCTCAAGCGATAACTGGCCGAGGAGCGTAAGCTCCGGGAAAGCCGCTTTCAGATCCTGTACCGCCTGCTCGCATTGGCTGCGGCGCTCGTTGTACTTGGAATCCACCAAGCCGCGGCGTTTGTTCGTGTTGCCGATTACCAGCTGATAGTCGCCGGAGTTGAACGGCACCAGGTCGTATTCCAGCGTGTCGCACATCAGCAGAATCGCGTGGTCCTTCTTGCCGTTCGCCACCGCGAATTGATCCATGATACCGCACTGCACACCGTTGAATTCATTCTCGGATTTCTGGGACAGCAGCGCGATTTGCACCGTGTCAATCGGGTAACCCGCCATCGTGAGCAGACCGTATGCGGTAACGACTTCGATAGAAGCCGAGGAAGACAGGCCCGCGCCATTCGGGATTTCACCGTGGAAAAGCAGATCATAGCCGTTCTCGAACACCGTGCCGCGCTGCTGCAGCTCGTTCACGATCCCCTTCGGATAGTTCATCCAGTCATCCGCCTCATCGTAGACGATCGGGGAAATCGGCAGATGCTTATGCTCGTCGAAGTTCGTCGATGCGAGACCGAGCTGATTGTCGTCGCGCTTGCGTATCAGCAGCGTCGTACCGAATGTCAGCGCAGCGGGAAACACGTAGCCGCCATTGTAATCCGTATGCTCGCCGATCAGGTTGACCCGGCCAGGTGCGTGAAAAATAGAAATTTGTTCATGCGATTCGCCATATACACTCAGAAATCGTTGCGTCAATTCATGGAGGTTAGCCATTATGCCACACCACTTTCGTCTTATTGTAGTTGTTTGTGCTAGGTTCAGTATAGCCGAATGCGGCAGTGAACGAAATGGCATCATGTGAACTTCACATGGAATTATGTGACGTCATGTCGAACCTGGGCAGCGGGGTATGCTACAATTGCTGTAACTGTGCGACTAAGAAACGGAGGTGTTTCCCTCCCATGGAGCCGAAAACAACCTACACGGTCCTCTCTAATCCCGTGCCCAATGCACATGGTGATTTATATGTCCTATTTTCCGGCGAAAGCCAGACGAAGCCGAGTCATCTGGTGGGACCCAAGGTCTACGACTTCTTTTTGATTCATTATATCTTATCCGGATCTGGTATCTTCTCATGTGCCGGCAATCGTCATGAGCTGCATGCCGGCCAAACCTTCCTCATACACCCGGACCAGCTGATCAGCTATGAATCAAGCCACAGAGACCCTTGGCGTTACCGATGGATCGCCTTCGAGGGCAAGCAAGCTGCCGGACTCGCGGCGGAAGCCGGCTTCAATCCTCATATGCCGGTAATCGATACTGGACGTAATCCGCGAATCGGCGTGCTGTTTCACAACATGCAGCGCACCTTCCGCCACGGCGGCCAGACGGCTCATCTGCGGTCTGCAGGCTACCTGCACTTGTTGTTCGCCGAATTCGGGGCAACGCTCCTGGATGAAGGCGAAGATGCCCTGCATCGCAGTGATGACGGCGAAGCGCTGACCAGTCAAGTGCTGCGCTACTTGTCCACCCAATACGCGGAACCGATCTCTATCGGAAACATGGCGGAGACGCTCGGTTACAACCGGGCGTACCTGTCACGCATATTCAAGCAGCAGACGGGCCTCACGCCGGTTACCTTCTTGCTCAAGCTGCGGATCGACAAGGCGCATTTGCTCCTTCGGGAGCGGCTTGAGCTCACAATTGAGCAGATCGCGGCATCCGTCGGCTTCCAGGATCCGCTCTATTTCTCCAAGCAGTTCCGCCGGTTCTACGGGCAGTCGCCGACGGCGTATCGAGAGGCGATGAAGTCGCTGTGAGCGAGGCGATGCAAATGCTGTGAGCGAGGCATGAGCGTGGCATGAGCGAGGCGTGGGCGGCGCGACGAAGTCGCTGTGAGTGAGGCGACGATCGCTGTGGGCGAGGCTACAATGTCGCTGTAAGCAGGGGGCGGCTTGCTCTGCTTCGAAGACGGGGCCCGGTTTGGAGCGCCACGCCCCTCCAGCCCAAACGGAAGAGGCCTCCGCGGAGGCCTCTTCCGTTCGTCTTAGCTGATTGACTGCAAGGGATGCATGACGTTAAATGCGTCTTTTTCCGAAAATAAACGATAAGATAAACAAGATCAGGAAGACAACAAACAAGAGCTTCGCGATCGCGGCGGCTGCCGAGGCCAACGTGAAAAATCCCAATATCCCTGCCACCAATGCGATGATAAAGAAAATAACAGCGTAGCCTAACATACCTCTCACCCTTTCGGTTACATCGTGTTTGCTGGTACTGCACGTGCTTACTTTGCATTTACACCAGACAGGACGCATTGAAACGGGGACTTCTGGAAAAGGAGCCCATGCTTATGTAAGAACCACGGCTCGGCAAGCCGTAAAATCCCCCCGTCCACCTTCCTCCAGCTCCTCTGCATGCGAAAATCGGCGCAGCGCAAATGACCCTCCACGCTCAGCCGTGACGGCCATGAGCTTTGGAGGGTTACAGGTTCAGCTAATCCATGCTATTCGCGGTCGAAGCGCTGAAGCGTCAAACAGGCTTCGCGCTGCCCGACGACTTGGCCGGCATCATTGCGCATCTCTGGAGAGATATGCTGCCGGATGCGCGCGATCAGCTCCGCGCCGAGGTCCAGCTGCTCCAGGATGCCGCAGACGGCCTCCGGCCAAGCGGACTCTCCGCCGTCAGCCAGCTTGACGGCGACGGCAATCCCTTCCCGCTGCAGGGCGAAGACGAAGACGCCCTGCGCCCCGCTCTTGGCGACCACGTTCCCATCGCCAAGCATCACGCTTGCCAGCCGGCCCGGCCCCTCCACAAGGGCCGGGTGGCTGCGCATCGCAGCGGCGAGACGCGCCGCCGCTGCAGCCATGGCGCTGCCCGCCGCCGCTTCGCCGGCGGGCTTGGCGCCCGGGGCGCCTCCCGCTGCGGCGCCGTCATGCGCGGCGAGCCGCGCGTAAATCAGCGCCAGCCGCCATAACGGCAGCGCAAAAACAGGCAGGCCGCAGCCGTCGACAGCACACCCGACGGCCTCCGGCTCCAGCTCCGCGAGCGCGGCGACCGTCCGCAGCAGCTCCTGCTGCAGCGGGTGCTCCCGCTCCGCGTACGTGTCCATCGGCCATCCGCGCAGCTTGCACAGCGCGAGCATGCCGATATGCTTGCCCGCGCACACATGGTACAGCTTACGCGGCTGTCCGCCGCGCCGCTGCAGCTCGTCGCGGGCTTCAAGGTTCGCCGGCAGCTGCGGGCCGAACACCAGCTGCTCCTCGCGTACGCCTGTCAGCGCAAGCATCTGCTCCAGCACGGCGATGTGCGGCTCCGTCCCTTGATGCGAGGCGCACATCAGTGCAAGCATCGCTTCATCCAGTCCGTAGGCTTCCGGCACGCCGCCGAGCAAGGCAGGCAAAGCCTGCACCGGCTTAGCGGTGGAACGCATATAGGTCCAGATCGATGCGTCCCCCGCCTGTCCCAGAATCGCACCGTCCGCACGCACGACCACGGCATGACCGCTGTGCACATTTTCAACCGTACCGCCCCTTGTCGTCTGAACGAGCGGCACCCCCAGCACGTCTGCCGCTGTCGGGTTATTGTTCACCATTCCTAAATCCCCTGCCATTTCTGTACGGTAGCGATGTATGATCTCAAGAACCTAGTTTACCATGTCGAAGTGCTTTGCACCTAGTTGCATCAATGAACAATCGCTTCCTATGGGCAAGACTGCCCTGCCCCCGCTCATCTAACCGCCGCCAACGTTCACGCCTAGTTAGCCGCCTATCTTAAGGCCGCCGCTGATTCAAGACTTCCGATTCGGTGTAAATAAACATAAGCCAATCTTAAAGGAGTTGACGAGTATGACGAGTTTGAACCCGCAGCAGCATGAACAGCTGCCATCGGCGTCAGCAGGTCAAGCCGGTCGTAAATCCGCTCCAATCGCGGAAGCGAAGAACGGCTCCATGGTGCAGGATTTGCAGGATATGAAGCGTCTTGGCCATGATATGAAGCAGATGAAAACGAACAGCCAGCTGCAGGAAGAAGGCTTGGTTCCGGATCCTATACAAGAATAGCGACTTGTGTTTCTAGAAGGGAAGCAGCCCGCCTCGGCAGCTTCCCTTTTTTGTGCATCATCCGAAAATTCGCGAAACAAGATTACACAATTGGGCATCCTAGCTAAGGGAGGTATGATCATTAGATGAAGGATTTACATGAAGGGCGATTATTCTGGCCTGACACCTTACCGCAATGCAGCACTTATCCCCCGCTTCAAGGCAGCCTTCTCGTCGATGCGGCGATCGTCGGCGGCGGCATGTCCGGCGCAATCTGCGCGTTCATCCTGGCGCGAAGCGGCCTGAAGACGGTTCTGCTCGAACGAGGAAGCGCGGCCGGCGGCAGTTCCCTTGCGAATACGGGCCTGCTGCAGTTCTGCAACGACCTCATGCTCACGGAGCTGACGGAGCAGATCGGCGAGCACAGTGCGGCCGCCTTCTATAAGGGCTGCGCGGCTGCCGTTCAGGAGCTGGGTGCCGTCGCTGGCTCGTTGTCCTTGGATGCCCAGTTTCAACCGAGGAGCAGTCTCTATTATGCAAGCTCCGAGCAGGATGTCCCTAAGCTGAAGGCGGAGTACGCTGCGCTAAGGAAGAACGGCTTCGATGTGGCTTACTGGGAGCCGGAGCAGATTCAAGCCCGTTTCCCCTTCAAGAAACCCGGCGCGATGCTGACCCAAGGGGACGCCCTAGTAAATCCGTACCGATTCGTACACGGCGTTATTGACGACGCTGCATCCAAATTCGGTCTCTTGGTGCATGAGAAAACCGATATCACCGCACATGAGCAAACGAACGCGAAGACGCATGTTCTTCATACCGCTGCAGGTGCTTCGGTTCATGCCAAGTATGTCATCTACGCAGTCGGCTACGAGCCGGAGGAGCTCCGCGGGCAGCTCGTGAAAGCCGTTATGAACCGGACGAGCGTCATCGTCACGGAGCCTCAGGCAGATCTGTCGCCTTGGTATGAACAGGTTCTGATCTGGGAAACCGCCCGCCCTTATTTCTATGCAAGGCTGACGGCAGACGGCCGCGTCGTGGCCGGCGGGTACGATGAAGAAGCGCTCAAGCCCCTGACCGGGGAAGTTTCGAGAGCCAAGATCGCAGACAAGCTGTCTGGACGCGTCAAGGAGCTGTTCCCTTCCTTTCGGGTACATGCCGACTATGAGTGGAATGCAACCTTCTGCCAGTCCCGCGATTACCTGCCGTTCATCGGCGAAGATCCCAAGCGTCCCGGCATCTATTACTGCCTGGGCTATGGCGGCAACGGCACGGTTTACAGCATGATGGGTGCGAACATCCTGAGCGACCTCATACAAGGGCGCAGCAACGAATTGGCCCCGATCGTCGCGCTCGATCGTCCAACCCTTCAAAACGTCTAACTAGCTGGACCATTCCCTGCTTAGAGACATAAGGGGAGCCAGAGTGGAACACATATGTTCCTCTCTGCCCCCCCTCTATCGCCTGTCAGACCGCGGCTTGAATGCATGAGCTTATCCGTTACAAGAGCGGCGAGAGCATCCGGGCCGCCACCTCACTCGCCTTCTGCCAAACCGGCCGCTTCTGAAATTGAGACCGGTTTACCTCCTCGCAGGCTTCCAGATCCCTCATGAAATCCGATTCCAGCCGCTTGATCGCTTTGCCGTCGAAGAGCATCGCATTGATCTCGAAGTTGCTGAAGAAGCTTCGCATGTCCATGTTCGCCGTCCCCACGGATGCCAGCAATTCGTCCACGATCAGCACCTTGGCATGAACGAAGCCGTTATGGTACCGGTAAATGCGAACGCCAGCCACCAGCATTTCCTCTACATAAGAGAGCGAGGCAAACAAGACCAGCTTCGTATCCGCCACGTAAGGAATAATGATGCGGACGTCAACCCCGCTTAAGGCCGCTATTCGCAGTGCCATCAGCACGCTGGGGTCCGGAATAAAATACGGCGTCGTGATGTAGATGCGCGACTTGGCCGCGGATACCGCTGCAAATACGCATTCCAGAATCGCCGCATCGCGGGTGTTGGGGCCGCTCGAAATGATCTGCACCTGCTCCTGCCCCTTACAGGTATGCATCGGCGTATAAGCCGCATCCGTCAACCGCTTCTTCGCCGTGAACCACCAATCCTGCTGGAACACTTCCTGTAGGAAGTACACCGCGTCTCCCCGAATCTGCAGATGCGTATCCCGCCAGAAGCCAAGCTTCGTGTTGCCGCCAAGATATTCGTCTCCGATATTGATGCCGCCCACAAACCCGACGAGACCGTCGACGACAACGATTTTGCGGTGATTGCGGAAATTCATCCTTTTATTGAAGAAGGCCACCTTCACTTGGAGGAAGCACTGCGTTTCCACGCCTGCCTTCTCCAGCTCGCGAATATAGCTGCTGCTGAGCTCTAGACTGCCGATGCCGTCGTAGATGATCCGGATCTCAACGCCTTCACGCGCTTTCTGGATGAGCAGCGCTTTCAGCTTCCTGCCGATGCCGTCGTCGCGAATCGTGTAGAATTCGATATGGATGTGATGCTTCGCTTCTGCGATCGCCGCTAGAATCGCATCGTATGTATCCGGTCCGTTCGTCAGCACCTGCGTCTCGTTGCCGCTCGTAATCGGAGAGAGCGTGATGCTCTGCAGCAAATGATAGAGCCGCTCCTGGTGGTCGAATTGATGGCCGTGCATATCCTCGGGCCGGTTGACCAGCTTGCAGCGCAGCAGCGCCTGCAGCTTCTCCTCCTGCGTAATGACGCCGCGGCGGCGCATCGTCCGGCGGCGTCTGTACTCCTGGGCTAGAAAATAATACATGACGAAGCCGACGATCGGCAGCACGAACATGATAAGCAGCCAAGCAACGGTTTTCGACGGATGCCTAAATTCCAACACTAGAATGGTCGCGATTTGAAAAATAAAGATGATACATACAGCTAACGCCCAGATCATCGTGGTCCTCCTCGCGGCTCTGTCCGTTCTATCTAGCTTTGACGCTCCCTCTTGTGCCTATACATCTTTCAAGGCATGTTTCTAGACTTCGAAGAATAAATAGCTAATAGCAAGTTACCACCTGCGAGGGAGGATGAATCGACACGATGTTTAAGGAACCCAAACGAAGCGACGGCACCGAAACGTTAATCGGACAAGGCACGCATGTGGAAGGCAAGCTGATCAGCGAGAACGGCATTCGAATCGAAGGGGAATATCGGGGAGATATCGAGTGCAAGGGCGATGTCATCGTCGGCGAATGCGGCATCGCAAGATCCGGCATTACCGCCCGCGACTTGACGATTGCAGGCAAGGTGTTCGGTGATATCGTCGTGAAGGGCCGGCTGACCATTACCGCTTCCGGCCAGCTGTTCGGCAACGTGCTCGCGCATACGATGCTCATTCAGGACGGAGGAATGTATAACGGCAACTGTCGCATGGAACGCTCGGCGGAGCCCAAATCGCGTCTTCATCCGGATAGTGACCCGATGCTTCATCAACAACAGCAGGCGAAAGAAAACGCCGCCAAGGAGAAAGCCCGGCAAGCCGGGTAATGGACGCAAAAAAGGGAGAGCCCGCCGGTCTGGTTAGACGGCAGGCACTCCCTTCATTCCTTTATTTAGGTTGCAACGTCACGTTTGTTGAAGACGAACCACGTGATGGCGACGAACACGATATAATAGCCGGCCAGCACGCCGAGCGAGAAGCCGATCGTCATCCCGTGCGCGATTTCCTTGCTCGCTAAGTACTGCTTCAGGTTCAAATGCAGAAACAGCAGGTATTCCACCCATTTATAATTCAGCATGCTGAGCAGACCGCTCGCGATCAGCCCGAAGAAATAGATGAACATCGACAAGCCGATTGCCAGCCCGCCGCTGCGGAACAGCGTCGAGAGCATGAAGCTGAACGTCACGATCATAATAAGTCCGATGTAATCCAGCAGATAGACTTGAATCATATAGCTGAACGGACCTGAATCGTTTGCGGCACCGAGCGCCTCACTTGCCGTCGCGCCGCCGCCGGCGCCGAACAGAATCAGACCCAGTACATAGGAGCAGACGAACATGAAGATCGACATCAGCAGGGCAAACTGCAGCAGCGCTATGTATTTGGATAGCAGGATTTTGGAACGGCTCCACGGGCGGATCAGCAGCAGCTTGATCGTTCCAGAGGAGAATTCGCCCGCTACGCTTTCGGCGGATACGACGACGGTGAAGATCGTGATCAGCAGGTAGCAGAAGGTTTCAATATTGCTCATGACTTGCCAGGTTGTCGACGTGTCCGAGAATGCCTTGGACAGAATGTTCACGACGAGGACAATCAGCAGAATAATACCGAACATGATCCATGTTCCGATACGGCGGTAAATCTTCATATTCTCGTTACGCACAAGCTGCAGGAAATTATACAATCGGCTCGCCTCCCGTCATCTCGAGGAATTGATCTTCCAGCGACTTGTTCAGCACGCGAATGCCGTATACTTTAACGCCTGCGCCGACGAGAACGGAATTGATAGCCGCGACCGTGTCCCGATCTGCGCGAACGAGCGCCCCGTCGTCCATGAGCGCCGCATCATACGCAGCCAAGAGCTTTACTGCATCATCCGGCCGATCCACCTCGAATAGAATTTGGCTCGTCGTTCCTTCCAGATGCACGCCGTTCTGAATGGTGCGCACGTCGATCAGCTTGCCGCCTTGAATGATGGCGACCCGGTCACACATCAGCTCCATCTCGCTCAAGAGATGGCTGGACACCAGGACGGCAATGCCCTCTTCCTTCGCCAGCTTTCGCAAATAATCGCGAAGCTCGCGAATCCCCGCCGGGTCGACCCCGTTCGTCGGCTCATCCAAAATCAGAAGCGAAGGCTTATGCATGATGGCTTGTGCAATCCCGAGACGCTGGCGCATCCCGAGCGAATAGGTTTTCACTTTGTCGTTAATGCGGCCCTTCAGACCTACCAATTCCACGACTTCATCGATCCGCTGCTTCGTAATGCCCGGAATCATCCGGGAGAAATGCAGCAGATTCTGAAACCCCGTCAAATACTTGTACATCTCCGGATTCTCTACGATCGCCCCTACATGGCGGATCGCATTCTCGAAATCGTCGCGAACGCTGTGCCCTTCGATCAGCACGTCGCCCTTGGTCATGGACATGAGTCCTACCATCATTCGAATGGTCGTCGTCTTGCCCGCTCCGTTCGGTCCCAAGAATCCTACGACTTCGGCGCGCGGTATGTCGAGCGTCAGTCCGTCTATGATGGTCCGTCTTCCGATCACCTTCGTTAGTTGCTGAAGCCTGACAATCGGCTGCTTGTCCGATGCGGCTGAATGTACCATCTAGCCTGCCCCCCTCTTGCAGATTGCTGCAAGTCCTTTTGTTCCTTTTATGCATACATAGCCAGTATACAGAAGAAAGGAAGCCATTGGAAGTTAGAAGGCAGTTAACGCTTTATGAAGATTAACTGAAGATCAGAAACCTGTTCTCGGCATAAACCGGCTCCAGTAATGCAGCCTCGAAGGACGGCTTGACGGCAGCCGAACGATGAGACGGTTCGTTCGCTAGTAATTCTTGACGCCCCTGCTTAGGGAACGCGCTGCATGCTTTACAGTATCCCAGAGGGTAGATCACGCGGAAAAAACCTGTACGAAACACCAGCTCAGCTTCGTCCCTAACCAGTAATTTACCGCAATCCACACAGCAAAATTGATTCGCATTCGACATCATTACAACCTCCCTTGACCCATTTGAATATACTATATGTATCAATATATTTATTTATGTTACATTACGTATCAACAATTCTAGATTATGACATTATTCGCTAATTGTCAATAGGATCGGCGCAGAGTTTTGTCGATAGAATAGGACTTCATCTATTTCGATATCTGTAAGCGTTTACAAAAGTTGATAACACTTCGCGCTTGCGGTGAATGGAAAAACTCAGCCCTTGTAATCGAGCCGATTGGCGGCCGCGTTGGCCGTTTCCCTGGACATACGGACATACAATTCATGAATTCGGCGGTACTTCGGATTCATATAGGTCAGCTGATGCTCAAGCGCGGCGGCAAGCGCCTGCTTCATCTGAACATCCGGTATGAACGAGCAGCCGTATGCGTACATGTTTTCCTGCACCCTGCGCCACGCAACATTAGCCAGCAGAGAGAACTCCCACTCGTTCATCTTCAGCGAGATGCGAATCTGATAATCCCTGCTGACCGGAAGCCGCAGATGCGTCATGAACTCCAAGCCGTTCATGCTTAAATTGTCAACGAGGACAGGCATGCCTCCGGTCTGCACAGCACGATCCGCGACGCTGTCAATCGTGATTGAAGCGAGCACGATTCCGCGAAGTCTGATGCGGACCTGCTGTCTCTTGACCGCACTCGAATGGGACTTGATATTCATCGTCAGCTTCCTCCTATTCGTTGTTACAATTTGTAGCACATCGTCTAAAATTTTTTTCTTATTTAATAGACCTGCTTCCACCAGCGCCTGCTTGCTGCATCCATCCCGCTGACATTCGCAATCACATACCGGCGGGACTGCAGATCCGATGCGTTTGCATCGCTTATCCGCACGTCCGTCAGTATGCAGAGCATATCATCCAAGCGTCAACAGTCCCTTTACCAGCATCTCACCGACAACCCGATCAACATCCGCAAGCACCGCGTGAAGCGGCGCATCGCCTTCGTTCGCAATGCGCACCGCCAGCGCTTCGACCGTCCTGCACTCGTCGACATTTGACCAGATCAAACCGCCTATCTCATTCAGCTTCGTGACGGCATGCGTCTCGACATTCATGAGTATCCATTCTCCGTCAAGCTCCGTGGTCTCGATATTGGTGTTACAGCGCATCAATTTCAGATACTCATCGACTAGTGGCTTCATGATATCATCTCCCTGAACATATTAATTCTTTGAAAATAGAGTTGGTTAACTGGCACTTCCTTGATAATCGCCAAGCAGCGTGCAAGCATCTTGAACTATTCGGTCATTGTCTTGTTCAAAGACGAGCCATTCTCCTAGCATCTAACTTTCTTTTAATTTATGATACAATTTGTATCATATAAAGCAAGAAGTATACACTTCGTCACACGTGCTCGTTTTCTGTTTCATATGACCAGAGAAGTTTCCAATGCCCGTCCGCCAGCGCGGCGAAGCAGGGTTGCTGGAGGCTGAAATTGCCATAGGGACTTTGGAAGGTTTGCGTTACTTCCACTTCGTACACGGTCGGAATTGGCTGCGCTTCCGCGCTCATTCGCCAATCTGTCAGTCGTTTAGCCGCACTCACATGTAATTGGAATGTCGTCACGCCAAAATCCTGCAGGAGGATATGGGCGCGCTTCTGAATATACGCCGCCTTGTCGAAGCGCTGCTGCATCACGGGGTGAAACAGTTCCCAAGAGCTCCCGAAGTCGCCGGTCTGCTCATAGTGATAGAATTTTTCAACGGCTTCAAGCGCTTGCTCCGCGTCGCTTCGGCCGATCTTCCCTTCCAAGTTGTTCCACGTCATCCAAATGACTAGCACCGCAAATACGGCAAGCAGCAGCTTGAGCGCCGCTCCGTTCCGGTTGCTTCTGCCTCTTCCCATCTCAATCCCCCTTGTCCATAAAAGCTACTTCACTTTATGAATTGGGGAAGTGATTTATGCCGTTCACGCGAAGGGATGACTTAGTTTCCCTTGTCTAGATGCGCCTTCATCTGATTATGGATACGCAGACGTTCCTGATCGTTGACTATGTAATACCAGACTTTGTTGATTGTTTGCCCTTTTCCCTGGATTTCGACCGTGTCCACTTTATCGATGCTCTGCCGATAATCCTTCGCGAAGGTCTTCATCTCCGAGAAGGTGATATTCGTCTTGACGCTGTCGCCTAGCTCGCTCAGCATCGCCTGCACATGCGTTACGGAAGACATACTCAGCGCGTTCTTCATGATTTCCTGAAGAATGTCCCTTTGCCTCGTATTACGGCCAAAATCGCCTCGCGGATCGTCGTAGCGCATGCGGGAATACTTTAACGCCTGTGTCCCATCCAGCTGCAGATGCCCTTTGTCGAAATGATCGCCTTCGTAATCGAACGCGAATGGATTATCCACTTCAACACCGCCCACCATGTCGATGAGGTGTGCGAAGCCCTCCATGTTAACCTTGACGAAATAGTCGATCGGGTAATCGATGAAATTCTCAACCGTCTGCAGGGACATCTGAACACCGCCGAAGGCGTATGCGTGATTGATTTTGTCCACGGTACCATGACCGATGATCTCCGTTCTCGAATCCCGGGGAATGTTGAACATCAGCATCGAACGCTTGGCCGGATTTACCGTCAGGACGATCATTGTATCAGAACGTCCACGGTCGTTCTGCCGCTCGTCAACGCCAAGAACCAATACTGTGAAAGAGTCTAGCTTGCTCATTTGGACAGGCTCTAGCTGCTTGGCGATGCCGGGGTCCTTACTGACGTAGACCGGCTTGCTGGGTGCGATCTCCTCGTACATTTTGGCTGCGGTCTGCTCCGCCGAATGGTATAGGTACCAGACATACGAGCCGCCTGCCAGCAGCAGGACGACCACAGCGGACGCGGTCCAGATCAACGTGCGCTTCAATGAACGCTTCATGGTGCAGGACTCCTTATCGGTTTACTTTTGCTGCGTGCGACTTCCGCAGTGTTGAATGCAGTTCCATACTTGTGATCAACTGCATCATCGTCACCCTGTCGGTTGAGAAAATTAGGCCGTTTCGTCCCTATGAATTACGGTTAAGACCTTTCCTTCACGGCAGCCATTTCCAGCATGAATACATCCAAAGCTAAGCGCCAGTGGCGCATCGGCTCAAATCCGTTTCGCGCCAGAGCGCGATGAGTGAACACCGAGTACGCCGGGCGTTTGGCTGGACGCGGGAATTGCTCCGTCGTGACCGGGACCACTTGGACGGAGACCCCCGCCGATTCGAAGATCGCTTGCGCAAATTCATACCAGGAGCAGCTGCCCGCGTTCGATACGTGGTAGATCCCGTACTTCTCCGTATCGAGCATTTCCGCAATGCAGGCCGCAAGATCCCGCGAATACGTCGGGCAGCCGATCTGGTCGCTCACGACGCTGAGCACAGGACGTTCTTGCGCCAGCTTTAGCATCGTCTTCACGAAATTGTTCCCGTGCATGCCGTACACCCAAGAGGTCCGCGCGATGAAGAACCGGGAGCAATGCTCCTGCACATAAGTCTCACCAGCCAGCTTCGAGCTGCCGTAGACGTTAATGGGCTGCGTCGCTTGATCCTCGGCATACGGCAGCGTGCCCTGCCCGCCGAATACATAATCCGTGCTAACGTACACCAGCTTCGCTCCGAGGCGCTCCGCCACAATGGCGAGATTGCGCGTCCCGAATGCATTGACCCGGAAGGCTTCCTCGCTGTCGGTCTCTGCCGCATCCACTTGGGTATACGCCGCCGTATGCACGATAGCCTCTGGATTGATCGCGGTCAAGACGGCGGCGCATCGCTCCAGATCCGTAATATCGAGCTCCTGCCGGCCCAAGCCGAATACCTCAAATCCAAGCGCCTGCAGCAGCTCGACCATATCATGGCCGAGCTGGCCCTGTGCACCGGTTACGACGATCGTGCGCTTATCCATAGCGTTTCTCGCTGTACTGTTGAGTGTAGTAGTCCAGGTACTCGCCGTTCTTGATGCGCTGCCACCATGCTTCATTATTCTGATACCACGCTACCGTCTCTTGAATGCCGGATTCGAACGTATAGACCGGACGCCAGCCGAGCTCGGAGGCGATTTTGGAAGGATCGATCGCATAACGGCGGTCATGCCCCTTGCGGTCTTCCACGTATTGAATCAGCTCCTCCGATTTGCCGAGCAGCGCGAGTATCGTCTGCACGATATCGATGTTGCGGCGCTCGTTATGCCCGCCGATATTGTAGACCTCTCCCGCTTTCCCCTCGTGCAGCACGAGATCGACCGCCGAGGCGTGATCCATGACATGGAGCCAGTCACGAACGTTCTTGCCGTCGCCGTAGACGGGAAGCTGCTTGCCTTCCAGCGCGTTCGTCACCATAAGCGGAATCAGCTTCTCTGGAAAATGATACGGACCGTAATTGTTCGAGCAGCGCGTAATGTTCACGTTCATCCCGTACGTCTCGTGGTAGGCGCGTACAAGCAGGTCACCTGCCGCCTTGCTGGCGGAATACGGACTATTCGGCGCAAGCGGCGTCTCCTCGGTGAAATACCCGGTGTCGCCCAGCGAGCCGTACACTTCATCCGTCGAGATCTGCACGTACTTCGCGATGCCGAGCTCCCTTGCCGCGCCTAGCAGCACCTGCGTGCCCAGCACATTGGTCTTGATGAAAATATCCGGATCCGTGATGCTGCGGTCCACATGGGATTCCGCGGCAAAATTAACGATCGTATCGATACCGAATCCCTCGATCGTATGGCGAACGAGCTGCGCGTCGCAGATATCTCCCCGCACGAACTCATAATTCGGGCAGCCCTCAATGGAGACCAAGTTCTCCAAATTACCGGCATACGTCAATGCATCCATATTGACAATTAAATAGTCCGGATAGCGTTCAATCATATACCGGATAAAATTGCTTCCAATAAAGCCGGCACCGCCGGTCACCAGTAGTTTCATCTCTATCTTCTCCTATAGGTTGAAATTGTTGTCCGCTTCGCGCAGGGGCGGGTGAACCTTATCCTTATCCGATAGCACGACTTGACTGCTCGGCCAGTCGATGCCAAGGTCCGGGTCGGACCAGAGAATGCCACGGTCATGCGCCTTGGAATAGAGCTGGTCGACTTTGTACATGACCTGCACATGCGGCGTCAACGTACAGAAACCGTGGGCGAAGCCCTTAGGCACGAGCAGCTGGCGCTTGTTGCTCTCGCTTAAGACGACGCCAACCCATTCCCCGTACGTGGGCGAGCCCTGACGAATATCGACCGCGACATCGTAGATAGCGCCAGCCGTCGCCCGGATCAGCTTCGTCTGCGCATACGGCGCCAGCTGGTAATGCAAGCCCCGCAGCGTACCCGCTTCCGCCGAATAGGAGTGATTGTCTTGGATAAATTCGCACGCAATGCCGGCCTCTTCAAATTTCTGCTTATTGTAGCTCTCCGTAAAAAATCCCCGATGGTCCCCGAAGACGTCCGTCTCCACGATCCATACGCCGTCCAGCTTCGTTGTTGTGAGTTTCACGTTATGCGCTCCTTTGCTTCCGTCTATTTCGCGGCTGCGGCGATTCTGCCGAACGTCAGATCGAACGGCTTATGGCGGACCAGCTCATTCGCCAGCTCCCTCGACTCGTGCGTCCCTGCGTCCGTCCACCATCCGGACAGAATATCGTATGTTAGTTCGCCCTTTACAATGTAGGCGTTATTGCCGAGCTTCGCCACCCTATAGCGCTCAAGATCAAATTTATATATTGCTTCATCATTTTATAAGGAGGATAGGATAATTATGAGTCTATCGCCACGTTCATCACCTGCGAAAGCAGCACCATACCTTCCGTCTAGAATCCCTTCAGTTCCTCGGTATTGTTGTTGATACGCCCAATATATTGCGATACTTGGCGCGGTCATAGTACTTCATCCCAACAAATTAATGGAAGTAAGTAGTGCTTTTTGCATCATTCTACGAATTCTCTCGGTTTACTGCCAACGTCTTACCGAACTCAACAGAAAAGTGCATGAAAATTTTTGGCGCTGTATAGGTCTACACAATCATAATTTGACTTTACATCCAATTTATGATACAAATTGTAACGTGTCAAGTGGAATGTATACAAAATGTCACATTAGTGTCGATTCTGCTTGGTATTGACCAAAGCAGCCTCAACTTCCCGTCCACAAAAGCCGCAAAGCAAGTCTGATGGATATCGAAATCACCGTATGGCGATTGAGACGACTGTTTCACGGACATCTCATACACATTCGAGATCGGCTTCGCAAACGCGATCGTCTTTCATTGGGCGAGCCGCTTTGCCGAGCCGACCTCGACCAATGTACTTCGCATGATTCAAACGATTCGGAAGGCAACCTACTCTTTCTAATAACCTATCGATTTGATCTGATAGGCGATGAAAACGATGAAATGTACCGAAACCGCTGGGCAATTGAGACCTTCTGCAAATGGATGAAGTAGCATCTTCGGATAAAAACGGTTTCTACGGCACGAGTGAGGGAGCAGTGCTCAACCAAATCTGGATTGCACTCATTGCCTTTTGCATGATGTGCTCGTCAAGATGGATACAAAGGTCGAACATAGCATACTTGAGAATTCACGTTGGCTGCACTAGTTGCTCTGGCAACCGTATGCGCAGTGGCTCGCACGGATGAAACGAAAACCAAGCAGAACTTCTACAGGACGTAGACTGCAAGCATCCTCATAAGCGCGAACGGTCAGTCGTTGTTTTTACATCCGTGAACATAAATACATAAAACCACCAAATGTACTGAGTTACCTCTAATGGCTGCTCGTCTCTCGAAAATTTAACTCAACGCTAGTGGGTAAGATTAAAAAGAAAGTAAAAATATTCGGGGAGCGGATTTATGTGAAGAATAAGATAATCGTGGCTGGAATCCTGACATCAATCCTTGGGTTTTCAATAGGGGTCGGAGCGTATGCGGCATCCGCCTCTATCAAGTTGATCGTCAACGGAAAACTCTCGAGCGTAGAAACCAAATTAATCAACGGTACGACATATATCCCCATTCGCGCCGCTGCGACGCTTCTAGACGTGGATGTTAAGTATGACGCTTCGTCCCGAACTGTTACTCTTTCAAGTGCAGGGACCTTGCAAAATCTGCAATCATTCAAAGTGGATGCTAGTTTGGATAACGGCCCGATGAAACTTAATGTTTCCAAAGTTACATTCGACCCGGCATACAAAGAATTTTCGTTGTCGCCCGAAACTATTGCTGCCATTATCCTCGATGTTACCGTAGAAAATACTTCGGACGATAAGTTGATTTGGTACGTAGACGAATCCCAACTCGTATTGAACACAAAAGAGCAAACTGAAGATACGCTTTATTCTAAGCAACGGATTAGCGACCAATTCAATGGGAAAGTAGTTAAGAAAGGCAAAATCGTGTTCCCGGTAACGAGTAAGTTTGACGATATTACAAGCTTTCGTCTGCTGACGAAATATGTGAATGATCCAAATTACAACAAAATAGCAGATAACAAAGAAATGACGATCGTGCTTCGCTAACAAGGAAGATTATCGTTTAAATCGAATTGGTTTGCTCTCCTTAATCAGTTGCTTGCCACCCCAAATAACCAATTGACTAATAGGTTGATTATGGTATTATTGATACGAATTGTATCATTCGCAAGCTGCAGCTCCGATCAATTTTACACAGGTACATAATGAGAAGGGTGGCTATACCTTGAATGAAAGCGATGGAGATTAACAAACCAACTTGCAGCTTGTATCTGAAGATAGTAATGGAAAGGAGTTGGAAATGAGTCACGTCGTTCTCTACACAGTTGCATTCATGATTTCGTTATGCCTTGCGCTGACGCTTACCCCGCTGGTTATCAAGCTTGCCTACAAAGTCGGCGCGATCGATAAGCCGAATCACCGGAAAGTTCATACGAAAATCATGCCGCGTCTTGGCGGTTTGGGTATATATGGTGCATTTATCGGCGCTTATTCCGCCATGCAGCCGTTTATTCCGGAAGGTCTATTTCGAAGCTACGATAAAAACCTAATCAACGCCATGCTTACAGGCGGTTCTATGATCGTATTAATCGGCGTGTTGGATGACCGCTTCGAATTGTCGGCTAAGTTCAAACTGCTCGGTCAGATCGTCGCCGCATGCGTCGTCGTATTCGGCTTCGGCGTCAAAATCGAACTGCTGAACATCCCGTTCGGCGACGCCATCCATCCGGTCGCTTCGTGGCTCAGTATTCCGATTACAATCTTATGGATCGTCGGTGTAACCAATGCAATCAACCTAATCGACGGCTTGGACGGTTTGGCTGCAGGCGTATCGGCAATTGCGATCGGCACGATATTGGTTATGGCTGCCGTGATGGGCTTCGCACCGGTTATTTTGCTGAGTTTGTTGCTTCTGGGCGGCGTTATCGGCTTTCTGGTATACAACTTCCATCCGGCCAAGATATTCATGGGCGATACGGGGTCGTTGTTCTTAGGATTCGGACTGGCTACCCTGTCAATGCTCGGCTTTAAACAAGTCACAATGGTTTCGTTCGTTACGCCACTCTTGATTATCGGAGTCCCGCTCTCGGATACGTTCTTCGCGATCGTCCGCCGTTGGATCCACAAGAAACCAATCTTTGCTCCGGATAAGGGCCATCTCCACCACTGTCTGCGTGAGCTTGGCTTTAGCCACCGCCGAACGGTGCTGATCATTTATGCGATTGCGTCATTCTTCGGGATATGCGCGATTCTACAGTCAACGATCGTACAGTCGGAAGCAGCGAACTGGATTTCATTCGGCTTCATTCTGGTGGTCGCATTCTTCCTTCAAATTGGCGCCGAGCTTATTGGAATTGTCGATAAGTCCCGTCGGCCGCTCATCAGTTTCCTGCAGCGCTTGCTGCTTCGAACCGACAGTCGCGATCGAAATAACTTACCCCATTTGTAACCACGTAAAAGAAAGAATTTAGAATAAGATGGCTCCTGTTCTAATTAGGAGTCATCTCTTTTAATGTCCATTGATGTCGACTAGTCAAGGTTGTAGAATTCAAGATGATTAGACAGGGTTTTATGCCCTTGCAGGAATGGCTTTCGCAAGTTTTCTGCAGGTGTTATCCCAGCCTGATACCCTTATGCAACTAACTTAAACGCTTGTACATAAGTAAAGGAACGCTCTGAAACATGCAGAACGTTAAATCTCTGCAAAATGACCCGAATTAGGTCACTTTTGTAAGTGTCCATTTTTCGGGTCACAGTCCAGACGCGAACGAAGGTTTTCTTTTTATGCAGCGTAAACTAACAGACAAAGCTATTCGCATTAAGGCTTCAACGGTTGTTGATGCTCCTTGATAAAGCTTTGAATCCGCTGTCGCTCGGAATCGTCCACGATGTAATACAAGACGCCGTAGATGGTTTGGCCTTTGCCTTTTATCTCGACGAAATAAATCTTACCAAATCCGTCTGTATTTGCTGACAAAGCTTTTCATCTCGCTGAAACTCATATTTGTTCTGACGCTGTCTCCGACCTCGCCTAGAAGTATCTGCATACGGGCAATATTCGAAATATTCAACGAATGATGGATAATCCTTATAACGATTTCCGGCTGTCTCGCGTTCCTTCCCAAATCCCCCCGCGGATCCTCATGCCGAATGCTCGAGAATTGAAGCACTTCAGAACCGCTCATTTTCAAATGCGCTTTCTTTAATGCATGCCCCGAAATTCAAACACAGTCAGGTTGTCGCCCTCAACGCTTCCAAGCGTATGGATAATTTTACAAAATTATTCCATAAATACACTAATACTGTAATTAATAATCCAAGAATTGCTCCACGGTCTGAGTTGCCATCTCGATATTTCCGAAAGCATACGCATGATTGATCTTGTCCACCGTGGCATGCCCGACAATTTCCGTTCTTGAGTCCCACGGAACGTTAAAACATCAAAATCGTTTTTTTGGCTGGATTAACAGAAAGCACGATCATGGTGTCGGATCGGCCATGGTCATTCGCGCGATGGTCTATCCCTACCAGCGGCACGGTGAACGGCTCTTTATCTGACAGTTTCACCGGCGCTGACTTGAGCTTTACTTCAGGATAGGTGCTTGCATAAACCGGACGGATGATTGGCTCGAACATCGTAGTAGCCGTTTGCTTAACGGAATGATACTTATACCAAATGAATCCACCTGCAATCAAATATGCAAGTATGAAAAAAGCCCCCACCCCTAGCAAAATCTTTTTCAACTTGGTTCTTGGTTTCAAGAGTCATTCCCCTTACCGAATGAAAGACTGTTGATTGAGGAATGATACTATTTGTTTCACCATATCACGTAACCACCATGGATTTTCAAGCTATCATTTTGTCGTCAATACGCTAAAACCTGAAATTTAAAGGATTTATTTGAGATAACTCAAAAAAAATGTTGATACATTTTGTATCTAATATTATACTAAATATGAGTTATGACTATCACTGCATCGAAAGCCTTTAACTCGGACGAGATTGCCGAAGGAGGGTGAATGCCGGCAAAGCCCGGTCCGTCATAGCAACATACTTTATCCAGAAAGGTGTACACACCCGTGAAAAAAAACTTGATCCTGTTCTTGCTCGCTTTCATTTTCATCCTTCCGTTCGCCTCGACCGGTCTTGCCGCGGCCAAAGAAGACGCGTACGTCTCCGACTTGAGGTACGAAGCATCCAGTTTGACCTCGCACTCCGTCAACCTTGAATGGACGCCGAATCCCAATGCCGTGACGGTCACGCTGCACTACAAAAAAGCGGGCGGCTCTGAGCAAACGATTAATCTGGACGCTACCGCCGCCAAAGCAACGGTCCAAGGACTTGATGCTGCGACGACTTATCAGTTCGAGCTACGGGGCAGATGCGACACATGCCAAAATCTGTTCTCAAACAATTTGGAAGTGACTACTCCGCAGGTTTCATCTACCCCAACTTCGTCACCGTCTGCGTCGAATTTCAATTCGGAAGGCGTTGATAGAACCGACAGCGGGGTAACACTGGGCGAGGAAGCCTATTTGCTTCATAATTCCACTGACGCGGGAGGAAACAAAGTCGCGACCCTAACGCTCGACAAAGAAAAGCTGACTCAGGCATTCAGTTTGCTTGCCGGGAATAGTGATTCCGCCCAAACGGTCGTCCTCCCCTTCGAAGGTGACGACGACATCGTTCGGGTTCGCCTTCCGGCCGACGTTCTTGCTGCCAACACAAACCACAACGCAGTTATCTCCATCGTAACGAACACATCGGGCTACGATTTGCCTCTCGGTTCGCTCGATATCGCGAAAATCGTCGGCGACCTCGGGATGGATCTGAAGTCAACCTACATTACGATTACCATTAAGAAAGTCAACGGCGCCATAAAGGAAGAACTGTTGCAGAAAGCAGAAGCTCAAGGAATTTCCTTGCTTGGCGATGCTTATGAATTCGAAATCACGGTAGAAGATTTAGACAAATCCGCTCCTTTCAACGATTTCGGCACTACTTATGTGACCAAATCAATCGTCGTTAACGCGCCGCTCAACGGCAGCGCTTCTACCACCGTTTATGATCCCAAAACCGGTGCTTTCGTCTTTGTACCCGGTTTCCGGAAAGACGGCCAAGACCAAATAAGATTTCAAATGAAACGCGCAGGCAACAGTATCTATGCCGTCGTGGCATCCAAAAAGAGTTTTGCGGATCTCGAACAACATTGGGCAAAAACGGATATCGAGCTTCTTGCATCGAAGCTGCTGCTCAAGGGAGTGTCGATCGATAAATTTGAGCCTAACGCGGAAATTACGCGGGCCGAATTCGTCGTGATGCTCGTTCGAGCCCTAGGGCTATCACCCGGCCCAACCGACGCCTCGTTCTCGGACGTTACAGCCGATAATTGGTATTCGGATGCTATCGGCACTGCTGTGCGGGCGGGATTAATCAAAGGTTTCGAAGATAGTACGTTTAAACCGAATGCGCCGATAACAAGATTGCAAATGGTCACCATTATTGCAAACGCGTTCGGTCTCACAGAAAAATCGCTCGACATCACCGGTAAAGAAGCCGCTATGTTGAACCGGTTCAGCGATCGCGCTTCCATTCCGAAAATAGCGGAAAATGCCACGTGTCAGGTGCTGCTTGCCGGTATACTAAAGGGCAACGTGAACGGCACGTTCAATCCGAAAGGCAGCGCGACTCGCGCCGAGGCAGCTGTGATGCTCCATCGCTTTCTAGTCTTCGCAGCATTGATTGAGGAGTAAGAGATATGTGATCTTATTCACGTTCAAGAAGATCGCTCCAATCTTGCGCACAGGCAAGATTAGGGCGATCTTTTGCATGTTCTTAACTTTAGGGCGATTATGGATGAGAATTAAGAGAAATACGATAGAAACGCCTCATTTTTTGAATGCAATACGGTATTTCGGTAAATAATGGTTATATTCGATACGTTTTGTAACTTTGAATGCATTTGTAAGCGTTTCGTATTAATATGTTGATAGATCTGGTTAGGAGGAGTAGTATGAACATAGGCAACCGCATAGCTAATTTGAGAGATAGACGAGGATGGACGCAAGAACAAACCGCCGTCATGCTCGGCATTTCCAGAGCAGCTTTATCTCATTACGAGAAAAACCGCAGGGAGCCCGATACCGACACGCTATCCAAATTCGCCGATTTGTTTAACGTCTCCGTGGATTATCTGGTCGGCAGAACGGCCGTGCAGGACAACAAGCTGAGCACGCCAGAACGCGAGTTTGTCGATCAGCTGGAGCTGGCGGACGACGAGTTGCTGAACAAGTTCGATTTGATGATCGACGGCCGGAAGCTGACGCCTGAGGAAGCCCGCCGATTCATTGCCTTCGTCCGGGCGGAACGCTTGATGAATTAAAGAGCTAATATGGTTATTTGAACATTTTGCAAGCCATCGCGCTCTTGACCTGCCTCCTCATCGGACGCAAGCATTCTCTTTCCATCGTATTCAACGCAGCATTAAGCTTAATCAAGGCCTCCGTTTGTATACGCAAAATGATCAAATAAACATATTAAATAAAAATAGGACGGTCAGGAATAGTCCTGACCGTCCATTAACATGCGCATCAAGAGCCGTACGGTTCCGATGCGTATGTCGTTTTTTCGCTTATGAAATTTACGAATACGCGACTTCCTGCTGCCTTATCAGCACGGGCGCACGGCCGATGCTGAAATAATTGAAGCCGTTCTGCTGCATCGTTTCGTTCGTGAAACAGTTTCTACCATCCACGATGATCGGTTGGCCGAGAAGCTGATGGACGCGCTTGAAATCCATTTGCTTGATCTCATCCCAATCGGTCAAAATGACGCAGGCATCCGCATGCTTGACCGTATCGTAAAGGTCCGTGCCGAACTCTACCTGCTCCGGCAAATGCCGGCTGGCTTCCAGCATCGAAACCGGGTCGTAAGCCCTTACGGATGCTCCGTTTCCGATAAGCAGCGGAATGAGATCGAGCGACGGCGCATACCGCAAATCATCCGTCGCGGGCTTGAAGCTGAGCCCCAGAACCGCGATATTCTTCCCTTCCAGATCCTTCAATGCCGCTTGTAATTTGTCCATGATCACGAGACGCTGGCTATTATTGACCCCGATGACGGAATTGATGATGCGAAAATCGTAATTGCAAGCGGACGCCAGATAACGCAGTGCCTCCGTGTCCTTCGGAAAGCAAGAACCCCCGTAGCCGATGCCCGCTTGTAGGAATTTGGAACCGATCCGACTGTCGAGCCCTACACCGATGGACACCTGCGAAACATCCGCTCCCAATCGTTCGCAAAGATTCGCGATTTCGTTGATAAACGAAATTTTCGTGGCCAAGAAGGCGTTCGCCGCGTATTTGATCATTTCGGCGCTTTCCAGATCCGTTTGGAACACGGTCGTATTGAACGGTTTGTGCAATTCCGCGATGATGTCGCTGGCTTTTTGCGAAGTCGAGCCAATGATCGCGCGTTCCATATTCATGCAATCCGCAATCGCCGTTCCTTCGCGCAGAAACTCGGGATTCGAAACGACGTCGAATGCGATCGATGGATCCGGACGGTTGCCTTCGATAATCTCCGCGATCATGCGGCCTGTTCCGACCGGAACCGTACTCTTGGTTACGACGACTTTATAGTTGTTCAGGTTTTGCCCAATCGTTTGGGCAACTGCTTTTACGTATGTCAGGTCGGCCTCTCCTGTGGACGACATCGGCGTGCCGACCGCGATGAAAACGATGTCGGAGGCTTGAATGGCACCGTTAATATCGGTCGTGAAGACAAGGCGGTTTGCTTCCCGGTTCGAAGCAATGAGCTCGCCAAGGCCGGGCTCATAAATCGGAATGATACCTTTGTTCAGCTTTTCGATCTTGATTGGATCGATGTCGCAGCAGACGACTTCATTGCCGATTTCGGCAAAGCAAGTGCCCGATACAAGTCCAACGTAACCAGTTCCAATTACCGCTACCTTATTCATTGATGCCTGCCCCCTTGGATACTCATTTCGGTCTCGTACTTCCCGCATAAGTAATCTAAAACGTCTTGGCGAAGCTCGTTGCGTTGAAGGGCGAAATCGATGGTGGCTTTAATAAAGCCGAGCTTGTCGCCCACATCGTAACGCTTCCCCTGGAAATTATACGCGAGAACCTGTTGGCGCTCGTTTATCTTCTGGATGCCGTCGGTCAATTGGATCTCGCCGCCGGTCGAGGGCTCCAACTCTCCCAAGATATCGAAGATTTCGGGCCGGAGCACGTATCTACCCATAATGGCGTAATTGGAAGGAGCCGATTGCTTATTCGGCTTCTCGATTAAATTCGCGACGCGGATGACGTTAGGGGCAATCTCCAAACCGTTAGGATCAATGACGCCGTACTTCGGCAAATCCTCGTCCGGTACCGACTGCACGCCTACGACCGAAGAATCGAAATGGTTATAAATTTGAATCAACTGTTTGAGGCAAGGAACTTCCGATTGGACGATATCGTCGCCGAGCAGGACGGCGAACGGTTCGTTGCCAATGAATTTACGCGCGCACCAGATCGCATGGCCAAGTCCCTTCGTTTCGCCTTGACGGACGTAATGGATATGTGCGAGCTGACTAATGCGACGAATTGTATCAAGCTCGGCATGCTTATGCTTTGCCGCAAGGGTTTCTTCAAGCTCGCTGGATTTATCGAAGTGATCTTCTATCGCTCTCTTGCCGCGGCCGCTTACGATTATGATGTCTTCTATGCCCGAGGCGGCTGCTTCCTCAATGATGTACTGAATGGTAGGCTTATCGACAATTGGAAGCATTTCCTTGGGTTGGGCTTTCGTAGCGGGTAAAAATCGTGTCCCTAGCCCGGCTGCCGGTATAATCGCTTTTTTGACTTTCATGTTAAGAGCCTCCCCTTCTTGATTGCGCAATCATTGCTCGTTCTGCCCAATGCTTTCGACCTGGCGATTGTCGGCATGCAGCCCCAATCCCGGCATTTTCGTCAAAATCGGCTTCCGTCCAACCGTCATAAGTTCCCTGTAGTAGGAATGAATACGGCGAACGACCAATTCTTCCGTAAACGAACGCTCGATGACGTAACGTCCTTCGCGCCCGAACCGATGTCGTAGAAATTCATCGCGAAGAAGGCGCTGCAGGGACTGAGCAATTGTGCCCCCGTCCGGATAAGGCGTCAACAGCCCCGTCACCTCGTGCTTGACCAGCTCGCGCGTTCCGAGCACGTCCGTCGCCACGACCGGTTTGCCGTAGGCCATCGCTTCCATCAGAATTCGCGGAATGCCTTCCTTCTCAGAGGTCAGCACCACGATGTCGCAAAGCTCGATATAAGCATAAATGTCCAATTGATGACCGATAATGATGACCTGTTCTTCCAAGCTGTAAGCCTTTATTTTTTCTCTGACGCTCTGCTCCAACTCGCCCCTGCCGGCAAGCAGGCACACGAACGATTCGCCAGCCTGCTTCAAGCGATGCAGCCCGTCAAGAAGCAAATCGTGGTTCTTGACCTTCTCGAATCGTGCCCCCACTAGCATGACCGGAACGGACGGCTTGATTCCCCATTGGTCTCGCAGCGCTTGAAGACGAGATAGCGTGATCGTTTGGCGATGTTGGTCCAGCGCTTCCAGGTCCACGCCGTTTCCTTCGTAATACACATTTTTTCGTCTGGCGATCGCCTTCACTTTATCGATGTCCTCGAAATTTTGCGAAGCGATCGCATGGCAAAACAGCGCTCCCACGCGTTCCATCCATCTGTACAGCTTGTTTTTCTTGGCGCTCTGCCCCTCGAAGAACGGAAGGCCGTGCGTCGTATGGACGACCACTGGCGTCCGGCTGAGCCATCCCGCAATGCGCCCGACGACGCCGGCCTTTGCGTTATGGGTATGTATGATGTCGTAACGCTCCCGCCTGAACAGCATCGCGTACCGGATTATGGAGAGCAGATCGGCGATCGGAGCGATTTCCCGTTTCATGTGCAGGAAGCGAACCTCCAGGTTCTTGCCTTTCAGCAGTTCGGGATTATAGCCTTCCTTGTCGGATATGAGATGAATGTTATAACCCATTGCCTGCATCAACGCCAACTTATCAACCATGATCTTATGACTGAGCGCGGTTGTGCAAACATGCCCTACTTTCATATCATACCCCTCCCAGAACTAAATCAGCATTATACGTCCGATACCACGAGATGAATCTCCCGAGCCCCTCCTCAATGGATGTAACGGGCTTGAACCCCACGGCCTGCTCGATCGCCCTCGTATCGGCGAACGTTTCAACGACGTCGCCGTCCTGCATCGGAAGCAGCTCTTTCATCGCGTCCACGCCCAGCAAGTTCTCTAGCGTTTCGACGAAACGGAGCAACTCGACTGGCTGGTTGTTGCCGATATTGTAAACCTTGTACGGGGCGTAGCTGCTCGAAGAGTTAGGAAATTCCGGACGCCACGAGTCATCCGGCGATGCTGGCTGGTCCATCAGCCTGACGATGCCTTCCACGATGTCGTCTATATACGTAAAGTCGCGGCGCATGCGTCCATGGTTAAACAATTTGATCGGTTCGCCGCGAACTATCTTCTCCGTGAACGAGTAATACGCCATATCCGGCCGTCCCCAAGGGCCGTAAACGGTAAAGAACCGCAGTCCCGTCGTCGGCAAGTTATACAGATGGCTGTAAGTATGAGCCATCAATTCATTCGCTTTCTTCGTTGCCGCGTAGAGACTGACGGGATGGTCGACGGCGTCGGATTCCGAGAACGGCATCTTCACATTCGCCCCGTACACCGAGCTTGAGGAAGCATAGAGCAAGTGGGGCACTTCCGTTTGGCGGCAGCCTTCGAGTACGGAAGTGAATCCCGCGAGATTCGACTGCACGTAAGCATGCGGATTCTCCAAACTGTAGCGGACGCCGGCTTGTGCCGCCAAATGAATCACCCGTTCGAACTCTTCGAACCTAAAGAGTTTTAATACGGCCACGGCATCTTCAAGCTGGCCTTCAACGAAACGGAATTTCTCGTACGTTTCTAGCATTGAAAGTCTTGCTAACTTCAGCTTTACGTCATAATAGGCATTCAGATTATCGAAGCCTACCACCTCATGCCCTTCGTCAAGCAGCCGCTTGGAGACATGGAATCCGATAAATCCGGCAGCGCCGGTAACGATGACTTTCATATTTCCCCTCCGCTCCAAATGTATATCTATCCATACCAATACTTGGTTGTTTACATATTGTATCAAGTAAGACTATTACTCTATTATTACTGGAGGTCATAAGCATGAGCACTGTTTCTTGGGTCAATGTCAAAGATTACGGCGCTGTCGGCGATGGCGTCACGGATGACATCAAAGCCATCCAAAAAGCCATCGACAACGGCACGAACGCCGTCGTATACATGCCGGCAGGTACGTACGCGATTACCGATTCTATTCGCATCAACAACCCGCTAACGCTGATGGGCGACGGAAAAATCGCGACCGTCATCAGCATGAAGGCGCAAGCGAAAGACGGGATCAAGATCACGAATGCCGCGAATGTAACCGTTACCTCGCTGCAGGTGCGCGACATCGTCAATCCCGGCGACGCCGAGAGCCATGCCATCATTCTGAGCAATGCGACCAACGCGACGATCGAACACTGCCGCTTTCAGAACTCGGACGACACGAGCATTCGAGTAGGCTATAACGATAAAGGCGTTAGCACCTCCTGCAGAGTGTTGTTCAACGACATCGAGAATACAACGGGCGGTTCAGGCATCGAAATCATCAAAGCCGACGACACGATCATTATGGGCAATCGCGTCAACAACAGCTTCCAGCACGGCATCCGGCTCGACGGTGCCTTACGCGCCACGGCGATCGGCAACATCCTCTCCAACAACGGCTTCAGCGATATTTCGCTGCAAAGCTTCAGCGACGGCAAAGGCAATGTCACCAAGCTGACGGAAGACTGCGTCGTGCAGGGCAACCAATGCGCCGGCGGCGGCCAAGCGAACGGCATTACCGTATTCAACTCGGTGCGCGACTGCTTGGTGAACGGCAACCTGATCCAGAACAACATTCGCGGCATTTACGTCTACGACCCCGACGATAACGGCAACTCCGATACCCAGTTCACTGACAACCGGATCATCAACTGCGAGACCGGCGTCGATATCCGGGGCAGAAATTCGAACCTGGTCTTCCGCGGTAACGTGCTGTCGAACATGGTGACGGACACGATCGCGTCTCCGACTTCATACGGCTTTTTCGTCGACGCCAAGAACAAGAAAATCGCGGACATCGTAATGGAAAACAACGTCGTTACGGGCACACTGGCCGATGGCTCCAAGAATCAAGCGGCAGCCCGGTTTAAGAACCTGACGGACGACAGCAGCATTTACTTCAAATACAATTCGATAGGAATCGGAACCCCCCCAAAGGACGGACCGATCATCATTGACGATCACAATGGCGTCGTCTTCACGAAGCTCGGTACGCTCGAAACGAACACGATCATGAAGCCGTAACGTCATTCGTAAGGTAGTAGCGTATTCGTATCGGTTCCGTTCATTTGATTCGAGAACGTCCCGCTTCCGTCGAACAGGAAGTACCGGTCATCTTGCGAGCGGCTTAGCCGCATCGTATTGTTTCGAAAAAACACGCGTGCTTTGTCCGCAAGCTTCGTCATGCCGATCGCTACCTGAAACCTGCCGTTTGCGTCCAGTTTGTTCGTGATGTCGTTGTTCTCGATCGTTAAATCCAGCGTTTTGCCGTAACCTTCGATCTGGAACGCGTAAGCATACTGCGTCGAATCCGGGCTTTTTTGAAAATCGGAAATCGTATTTTGCCGGAACGCAAGCCTCCGCTCGCTTCCGCGAATGTAGACGCCCGTACCGTTGTTCGTCACGGTGTTGCCGAGAAAGACGATATCCCGGTTGCCATAGCCGTTCGAATCGTAAATTTTCAGTCCAATGAGGTTGTTATCGAAAACATTGTCCGATACGGTCCCGTTCTCCGCCGAGTTAAACACGGTCAACCCCGAATTCTTGCCGTCCCCGCGGCAGTAATTATTATTGACCATGAAGTTCGTAACCGGGTGAGTGACAACCTCGTTGGCACCGAAGCCTTGAATCGAAATCTCCGAAAATTTGCTGGCATACGTTCGGTTGGCAACGACCACCGGGCCGGACGCGCCGCATAAGCGGATGCCGTGCTGGAAGCTATCTCTAACCGAGCAGCCTTGGACTAAGGTATCCGCCGCCCTAATCACTTCAATTCCAGATCCGCGATTCGTCTTCTCCACATCGCAGTAGAGCAGCTTACAGCCCTTGGACACCGAATTCCGACCGTATCCGACCCGAATGCCAGAATCATCGCTATTATAAATGCGGCAATGCTCGACGACGGCATTCTTGGCATCGCGAAGATGGATGCCCGTATTTTCTCCGCCTTTCGTATTTTTGACGTCCCGAACTTGGAGCTGGGAAATAAAGACATCGGACGTTTCGGTTACCAGAATGCCGTCGACGTTGACGGCCTTCATACGAATGATCGAAGCGTTCATGCCCGCGCCGATCAATGAAAGCGGACTCGAAATTTTCAATGTTTGTGTCACCACATAGGTGCCTTCCGGAAAATAGACGGCCCCCTTTCGTTTCGAAGCGGCTTGAATCGCGGCTTTGATCGCATTCGTGTCGTCTTTTTTGTTGTCTCCCTCGGCTCCGTAGTTTTTGACATTAATCCAGTCGGCCACCTCTGCGGCGGGAATGGCTCTTGCCATCGGCTCCGTCGGTACGGGAGCCAGCGCCGAGCTCTCCTCGGCCGAAGTACCGAACATTCGGTTCAGCCATTTAACGCCGGTAGCGTTCGCGAGCAAGTAACCGGCTACCAGCGAGCCGGTCGCAGCTAGAAAAGCTCTTCTGTTCATCCGTTTCGGGCTTTCATCCAGTTCGCGCTTCCCCAAGGTTTATCAATACTCCTTTGCGCCTCAATAACGAATCATACAGTTCTACGGTTTGCTCCAACGTGCGCTCCAGGGTGAATCTTTCCTTGACCGTAACCAATGCGCGGTTCCCCATCTGACTGCGGTCCAGCGAACTAAGCGCGGCCAATTTCAGCAGCCCCGCTGTCATTGCCGCAGGATTGTCCGGCGCTACCACGTACCCCGTCTCCCCGTCATCGACGAGCTCGGCGACGCCACCTGTTTGTGTCGCCACGACCGGCTTGCCGGAAGCCATCGCTTCCAGAACCACGTTCGGAAACCCCTCCCAATTCGAGGAAAGCACGAAAGCGTCTGACATGTGCAACAACTGCGGTATATCTTGACGAACACCCAAGCATCGGACATGCCCTTGAAGTCCCAGCTCGGTGACCCGAGCTTCGATTCGGGGTCTGAGCTTGCCGTCGCCTGCGATCACGAGCGTGCTGTCGGGATAGTCCCGCACGACGCTCGCGAAGCTTTCCAGCAAGCCTAGATGGTTTTTCTGTTCGACCATTCTCCCCACTGTTATGTAAACGAAATGCCGTGCCGGAATGCCTAGCTCTCCGCGGAGGTGCGACAGCGTCTCCGAAGGCGGCGGCGCGAATCTGCCCATTTCGACGCCATTGTACAAAATCTGCAGCTGCTGTTTCGAAACAGCCCCCTGTTTGACCTGTCGCTCACCCGCCGCTTTGCAAACCGCCGTTACGCAATCTGCCATGTGCTTGGTTACGCCAAGCAGCCGTTCCCGCAAACGTCCGCCGATATTTTCGTTTCGGATGGACGAGATGATGATCGGAACGCGAGCCAATCTTCCGAAGATGCGGCTGGAGAAATCGGCATGGAACATATAAGCATGCACGATGTGCGGCTTTTCCTTCCTCATCAGCCGGAAAAGCGAGAATAGTTTCACCCATGACAGCTGGCCTTCGATACCGATCTCGATGACTTTAATTCCGTTGTCCCGCAGTCTCGCGGCGAGTTGGCCCCCTTTCTGGAGCGAAATGACAACCGTTTCAAACCGTTCCCGGCTTAAGCTCGTTGCCGTCTGGAAGAGCATCATTTCCGCCCCTCCGGTATGCAGTCCGGATATGACCTTGAACAGCTTTATTTTGTCGGCTTGCATCTGACTTCACCCGCCCCTTGTTTGTTTTCTTCTGATAGGAATGAACGCCGTAAAGGATGGCCAGCGTACCCGCCATCAGCGTGAATGAGGCGGAGAACGCCATTTCAGGATCCGCGTACATCACCCTGAACGCGAAGAAGTTGATCCAGGCAACCCGGAATACGATGCTGATCATTTCCTTCATGTCGCTGAACAACCGGTCGAACAAAGCCAACACTGCGCCGAAGGCCGTCCCGGCAACCATGACCCCGGCAATGCCCATGCTGAGGAACCCGAACGATACCAGGTCGATCGGAACCGTACCGGAAGCGCCGAACTGTTGCGTGTTGATAAACGAGATCGTTTCGGGCAGCTTCATCGGAAACAAGTTGTCTGGCATCAGGTACATCCAGCTGTACGCGATGTCGCTGAACCAATGGAAGCCCGCTAGTTCGGGATAGACGGAGATAACGTTCGCAAGCGATGCGATCGGGAAAGCAAACTCCGCGAAAACCATTGCGAACACGTTCGTCGTATTCTCGGAAACCGTCGATACGCGTTGCGTCAGTCCCTCCGGATAGAGGAAATAGTTGAACAACTGCTTGCCGAACAGCACCATGAGAATAAAAAAGGCCCCGAAGCCGACGATTGTCCGAATCTTGATCTTCCCTTTGTAGAGCATTTGCGCGACCGGGAATGTAATCAGATAGGAGATCAAGCCCATCCGGCCGGCTTTATGAAACAACAGCATCATCGATAAGACGAACATAGCCGCGAAACACAAGGCAGCCACGCGGCGGATCGATACGCTTCTGCCTTGTTTCATCAACGCGTAGAACATATACGAGGCGATGAGCAGGAAGGGACTAACGTTCTTCAGGAACGCAAATGGCGAGTTGAAGACGTTCCCTCCCCCCCTAAGCAGGATGGCGTTTTGGAACAGACTCCCGAAACCGCCGATGGACTGCGTATAGACGAGAAAGCTGAACGTGCCCACGGCGCCGGTCATCGCCGCAATCAGGAACAACTGCTTATCCGGAAGTTTAAACGTCAGTTTCGCGGCCGGTTTCATTGCGCGCGACTCGCGCTTTAAGGACAGCTTTTGCGTGAAACCATAGCCGAACAACACGCAAAAATAGCAGCCAAGACTGAGCAGCGACGCCCAAAAGTAGACGCCCGAGTCGAAGTCGTATTTGCCGAGCCATGCCCAGTTGGGCAAACTCTGAATATCGAACGAGATCAAGAAGATCGGAGAAACACAAAAAGACAAAAAATAAATGATATGAAAACCAAGCAAAAAGTCGACCGGTCCGTGCTTGCGCTTCCGGCACGTTTCGACGATGCTGATGATGCCCCCGATCAGCAGCGCGATCGGGATTGAATAATACCCCATGTGCGGTCATCTCCTTACTCATTCGGCGGTTCGATCTCCTTACACTTCGAGCAGCAACCGCCGGTACTCGTTGGAGATACGCTCGATATTGAAATGCGCAGCCCGGCTCTTCTGCCTATCGGCGCAAGCAGCCGCGTCCTGCCGGGATAAGGAGCGCGCTATAGCCGACGCCAATTCAGCCTCGCCCCCGACCGGAACGATCGCGCCGTATTTGCCGCCGTCCAGAACATCGTCGACGCCGATACAATCGGTTGATACAATTTGTATCCCAACGGCCAGAGCTTCAAGCAGTACGTTAGGCATACCCTCCCATCGTGACGACAGGACGAATAAATCGGCTTTGGCCACATACGCGAACGGATTGGATGCGAAGCCGTGAAAATCGACTTTGTCCGTTAATCCCAGCCGGTCTCTGAGCCCTTCGAGTTTTGCACGCTCTTTGCCTTCTCCGAGCACGATCAAACGGCACGGCAGCTGTTGCTGCACGAGCGCGAATGCCCGCAAGAGCACGTCGTAGTTTTTTTGCTCCACGAGTCGACCGACGCTAATGCAAACCGGTAGCTGTTTATCCGTGATCCAGGCGTGCTCCGCTTGTTGGCTCGCCCGCTTGTTTACTTCTTCCGTCACGACCGGATTGTGGATAATCGTTACTTTACCGGCAGGAAGGCGGGAAAAGCGGATTAAATCTTCGGCCATCCCCGAAGACAAAGCAATGATCCGATCCGCTCTCGGATACAGAATTCTGTACAACCACTTCATGAAACGCCCTTTCGAATTAGCCGGAATCGCGAAGCTTGGCGCGTTCGCTTCCCGCAAAACGAGCTTCGGCTTCTTCCGCAAGAACGGCCGAATGAGGAGCAGCAAGAGATTTAAGTGACCGAGCGTGGACAAAACGACATCTGGCTGGATCCGGTTTATCTCCCTGGTCAATTTAAAGATGCTGTGTCGCACTCTTCTCGTGTTCAAATCGATCGCCTCGACGTCATCCGGCAGTTGACTGACATAGGGTCCCTCCAGCTTAAGCGCGATGAAGGAAAGCTCGACGCCGCTTCGGCTCATATGCTTTAGCAGATTGATAATGACCCTTTCAGCACCGCCTCCCCGAAGCGAAGGCGCAATGAACAGTACGCTTTTCATTCCCCTGCACCCCCGATTCAGCTCTACTGGCTTGGATACTATAACGCCACCTTCGAAATCGTGTACCGATATTTGCCGGAAGCGGACGTATCGATGTGCGCGACGGTTTTGAAGTCCACGTCACACTCCTCGCCCATTGATTTGCGAATGTCGTTTACGACTTGATCAAGCATCTTCCTGTTTGCCGCGAGATCCCGCTCTCCGCCCTCGCTTACGATCGTGATCACGATCCGATCGACGTCCTCCTGAACGACCTGGTAGCGTTCGACCCAGTCAAGCGAAAAGAGCAGCTGCGTGAAAAGGGAACCATGAATCCGCGTCCCGTTGGAAGTGATGAAGGAATCGCTCTCGCGGCCGAAAATTTCCTTCAGCAACCGGTGCGGTCTTCCGCAAGAGCAAGGCTGCTCCGACCAAACCGCCATGTCGCCGATCCGGTATCGAATGAGCGGCATCGCGTAGTTGGAAAGGGAGGTTACGACGATGTGCCCCGCTTCGCCTGGCGCAACCGGCTTGCCTTCGTCGTCGACGAGCTCCACGTAATGCATTAATTCGGAAACGTGAAGTCCTTCATGGCGATCGCACTCGCACGCCATGTCGCCGACCTCTCTCGAACCATACCGATTGAATACTTTCGTACGGAAGGTAGATTCGATCGTTTCTCGCATTTCGGCGCGCAATACCCCCGCTGTTGTCATAATGCCGCCGGGAGCGTGGACTTTTAATCCTTTCTTCTGAATGAAGCGGGCCAACTCATATATGCTTTCGACGTAACTCAAGATTTGCTTGGGCTTGAAGCGGTTTATGATCTGGACATAGTCGGACATTAGTTTTTCTGACATTTCATAGGCATTCAGCCAGACTTCCCCGCGCAACCATCTGCCCGTGTACGTTCGCCATGTTTCTTTGCCGACGAGCAAGTCCCTGACGGACCCCCATAGACGAATTTGCTTATCGCCGACGGCCCTTCCGCTCCATTCGTCGAACAACATTTTATTCCCCTGCGACCAGTCTTTATAGATTTGATCCTGCGCGAAACGTGCAGGTACTCCCGTTGAACCGCCCGAGGTGTTTACCGTCCAGTCGCGCGTATCCAAATCATCCGATAACAGCTGTTTATATTGCTGCTGGAGAATCGACTTATCCATCAACGGAATCTGGGCGAAACGTTCGTAGTCGATGCGTCCATTCGCTACGACGATGTCATTCATTTGGCGCATATCGCTGTAATAGGGCACGTTGCGCTGCGCAAACTGCAGCAAATGGGCAAGTCTTCCGTCGCGTTCCTTCCAGAACCTCTCAGGGTCTGCCCATTGCATCGCTCGCAGATATTCGAGTTTATCCGCGATTTGACGATGGTGGCGATGCTTCAGGTTCAGCATTTTCCGTTTTAATTCCAATGTAAGCATGGACTCAGCTCCTACTCTCCGGGTATTGATCTGCTATCTCTACCTGCGGCATTCTCGAACGGAAACACATAGCGCCGATTCCGGCGATGTAGATCAATTGGAACAAGGCCCCTGTCAAGCTGAAACAAATGATGCTGGTCATGTTGTCTCCTAATTCATAGCCTAACCAAAGCGAGAGCCATCTGGCAGAGAAGAGAAACACTTCAAAAACAAGCATCGATTTCTGCCGTTCCAACACTTGCGCTGTAACCGACGCGGGCGGATTCAGATAAGCGAAGAACAGCCATAAAACCATCCAGCGCGCATATTCGCCGGCCAACCCCCATTTTTCGCCGAGGAGCAGCTTAAATAATTCCGGCCCCCAGATCATGATGATGAGGGTGGGCACGATGCCTATTGCGAAAAGGGCGGCAGTCGTTTTCATAAACACGGGAAATAATCGTTGACCCTTGTTATGAACCTCCGATGCACGCTTGAGATACACTTGACGGACCGATTGACTGATAATCGTGATCGGTTGTTGGAGCAGACGGAGCGAAACTCCGTAGAACCCGACGACGGCCGAGCCGTAATACATGGCCAATAGAAATGGCGCCATCTGGTTGCTGAGCGCGTTCAAAAACGTCTGCGGCATGTTGAATAGCGGGAATTGCTTGTACCGGATGGAGGCGGCTTTGATTTTGGCCCATCGAAGCTGCGACAAAATCATTTTGCCGTCTTCCTTCCATGTCTGGTACATAAGCGCCGAAGTCGCGATGACTTGTCCCCCTAGCTGGCCGAGAATTAACCCGACCGCGTGTATTCCGGAAAAGCCAGTCGACAATTGTATGCCGCTTACCGTCGTGGAGCGGAGAATTTGGGAGATGGATTGCCTTTTGAATGTTTTCTTCCGCGTGCTCCAATAATTGCAGCTTTGGTACCAGCCGACGGCCAGCATCCCGATCGGAATCCAAATCAGCCATAGCGGATCCGAATCTGCCCCGAACATCCCCATGAACCATTCTCCAAAGAATGCAAAAAGCACGGCAGCGAATCCCGTTACGGCAAGAACGGAAAGCATGGACAAACCCATGACGTTAGCTGCCTCTTCGTCGCTATCCGGCAGAACGATCGCAATTTCGTATTTCCCCCCGGTAATCATAGAGAGAATGCTGATCATCGAACTATAGAACGTAAATACGCCGTAATCAGTCGGCGAGAACATTCGCGCGATGACTGGCGCCGATAAAAACAAAATGATTTGCGAGGCCACCGAGCCGGTTATAAGCACTGTTAGCTGCTTGCCGAAGGTATTGACTCTCGATGACCGCCGAACAGACATCGTAACCGATCGGGCTGTGCGCATGACTGGATACACTCCATTTCGAAATAAAAGTTTAAGGAATACAGTTAACGTTTAACTGCATGCCTTAAACTTTTAATGGTGGGCAATTCATGAGTAAAAAATAGGGGGCATTCAACCCTCCCTCACGCTACACCCTTGACGATCAACGTCTAAGGCGGAATTCCGCCCACAGCATAGCCGAGTACCTACATTGATAAAGGTAAGTAGGTATCACCTTTGCACATCGGCTGCCGCTTCAGCAGTTTGATGACGAAACTTAATAGTAATCCATACCTTTGAAACTCGACGCTTTCATGCCGTTTATTACAACGCCGAGCACGTTCGCTTTCACGCTATCCAACTGGTCTTTTGCTTTTTTGACATATTCGCGCTTGGACCGTTTAGCATGCACGACAAGAATGACGCCGTCGCAACGCGCCGCGACGATTTTGGAATCTGCGACTGCCAGAACGGGAGGTGAATCGATTAACAGGATGTCCGTCTGCTCCCGCAAAGCGGCAATCAACTGCAGCATACGTTTTGAAGAGAGTAATTCCGACGGATTATGAGGAATTTGTCCCGACGGGATAACACGCAAATTCTCAATATGCGTATCTATCACGATATCTTCAAGCTCTAGCGAATGTCTTAAGTACGACGATAATCCCGCCCTATTGTCCATATTAAAGATTTGGTGAATGGCCGGGCGCCGCATATCACCATCCAGGATGACGACACGCCTTCCTGCTTGCGCGAAAGCAATTCCTAGGTTGACGAGCATCGTCGTTTTCCCTTCGCCCGGCATGCTCGAAACGGCGGATATGACTTGCAACGGTTCTTCTATGTCCAAGAACTGCAGCTGCGTGCGCAATGCCCGAAACGACTCAGACACATGCAATTTGGGATTCGTATCCGTAATGAGAGCCTTTCTATTAATTAGTCGCAACATAAGCGGACTCACCTGCCTTCTCGCTATTCTGGGTTTGGCTCGCTTTGGAATTACGGAAATAGGATTTGTCCATGTCGACGATCGCGGCCAAAACGGGAAGATCGAGATAATCGTTAATCATTTCTTCTGATTTAAGCGAATCGTCAAAATTGTTCACGATCAAGGTGGCGGCCGCGCTGAGCAAGAACGCCAGGATGAGGGCGATCATAATATTGAGCACGGGCTTTGGCGAGATGGGGCTGGATGCGTCTTCCGCGCTTGCCCAGTTCAGTACCGTTACGTTGTCGACTTTCATTAAGACGGGAATCTTCTTAACGAACTCGGAGGTTACTGCGTCAATAATCGACGAAGCACGCTGATAGCTGGTATCTGTGGCGGAAAACGTCATGACCTGCGTATCGTTCACGGAGCTCACTTTGATCTTAGAAGCCAGCTGGTTGGCGGTTAAATGCAACTCCGGATGTTCCTTTACGACATCGTCCATGATCCATCTTGTCCGGACAATCTCTTTATAGGTTGCGATAAGCCGGATTTGAGCATTCAGGTCGTTAAGATTCAAATCCTCTTCTCCGTTTACGAGCTTTGTTTTATTGACCATTATTTTCGTCGATGCTTCATATTTGGTATCGATATACTGATAAGAATAAACCCCTGTTACAACGCCAGCCACGATGGTGATGATTGCAATTGTCCATAACCGCTTCCGCAATATTAATAACAATCCCTTGAAGTCCAGTTCCATACCTTTATGCTCCTCCCCATTTCCAAAGCTTTCTGAAATTGCTGCGTCCCTCCACCGGCTGCGCAATGAGGCGTTCTCCCCGAAGCAATAGTTCAGCGTTGTCTTGAAAAATAGCGGCGGCCATCTCGCATTTTTCCGAGACAAGCCGCTCGTATGCATCCTTCAGCCAAAACTGCCTTGTTCGAGTGTTATGGGCATCAGATGCAAGCAATTGGACCCAGCCGTTACTGCACATTTGAATTGCAATCCGCTGCACTTTGAGACCAAAAAGACCAACGATCGATTGAGACGTCACCTGAGCAAAGACTCCTTTGCGCCCCCATTCAGCAAGCAGTGACGGTTTTTTTATGAAGCTATGATTACGTTCGGGGTGTGCTAACACCGGTATGACGTTTCTAACTCGCAGCTCTTCCAGAAAATCATCAAAATATTGGGGGATATGGTCATCCGGAAGTTCGATCAACAAATAGCTGCTGTTTCCAAGCGTTTGGTAATTTTGTTCCAGAAGTTCTGTTCGGTAATCTCGATTCAGATGAAATTCCTGCCCTGGAAGCAAGGTTAGCGGAATGTTTGCTTCAATTAATCGCCCTTGAAGTTCCTTGATTTTCAAGGCAATTAACGGCGGTGGATTATAATAGTGCTTTTTTCCGTGGTGCGGAGTGACAAATACGGTTTTTATGCCTTGATCTAATGCAATCCTCCCCATGTGTAAGGCTTCTTCAACCGAGCCCGCTCCGTCATCAAGACCGGGCAATATATGACAATGCGTATCGATAATTCCCTTAGCCAAACATGCTTCAGTAGCAGTCTCCATTCAAATTTCCCGTCCTTTTAAAATATAAATCCTCTGTAGATCTGCACGATGCAATTAAAAGCCTATTTCCAGCCTCGTCGCAGATACAACTTGTATCGAATTACATTCTTAATTTAAGATACAAAGTGTAACATTGTCAAGTGTATTTTTTGTTTTTCACCCAATTACGATACAAATAGTAACATCCGGACGCAAAGAAATCTTTGAAGCAAAAGAGCAGTTCTTCTCTCTCCAAAGATTTCTTTTAGGTTTATTCATTTTTCACGGCCAATAAAAAAGCCAACCATCCCGACCGTTTGCCGATGCGTGTCGCCTTGTGACCACTACATCCTCACAAAATTGAAACTTAAATGCTCTGTCCGTCCGTTATGTATATTTGCGTTCTGCAGTTAGAAACTGCTGCCACTTCTCGAGAGGTATGCCTAGTTGTTCGAGAAGAACCTTAATTTCAATTTGCGTCGGTGCCTGCTTGCTATCCATCATCATATCGTCTCTATTTTTCATGACCGCTCTCCCGTTCCTTCATGACCTCGTAAACAAATTTCAGTGTTATTATACCTAAGAACTCAAGAGGAAGGTGTCGTTTGGTGTGCGTCAGAACCCACATTTTTGATTAAATAATGTCGTTTCTTGTCGGATATCATCCATTATTTAGTCATTTGCATCGAGGTCAAAGTTGTAAATCAAACATAAGGATAACAAGAACTTATACGGATAATCGATGTGATCGTTACGAGTTTGACAGAGGTTAATAAACAGGTTTTTAAACTATTCATTTAAATAATACATTACTATTTACCCTTGCAATGTCTATTTCTGATAAGTAGAGTAGAATGGTAGGATCATTCATTAGTGGTTATTTCACCCATTATTAATCACGCGTACTGGAGGTATGGAATGAAACGCAAATTAGCAATTCTATTGGTGCTGGTCGTTTGCTTTGGTTCGTGGCTTAATTATCCAATGAACAAGGTATTTGCAGCAGGAACTATCTATTACGTTTCTGTAGATGGTAACGATTTGAACAGAGGAACTTCACTTTCCGCGCCTTTCAAAACCATTAATAAATCAGTCTCTGTCGCTAGAGCAGGAGACACGATTTATGTACGAGGCGGTACCTACTATCCCATTAGGGCGATCAACCCTACATCCAGTGGAACGAGCACAATGCCCATTACATTAAAGCCCTATGGTAATGAGAACGTCATGGTGAAGGGAACCAAGCTTCTGCTGGATTCTGATAAAGTTATCCGTATGGACAACGTCTCCTATTGGATTATTTCCAAAATTAACGTGACGGAAGCACGAGGCATTGGTATTAGCATCCAGAATTACGCTCATCATAACCGGATCGAGTCCCTTTCCACATATCGCAATCACGGCACCGGTTTGCATTTGGAAAACAGTGCGCACGACAATTATATTGATCGGGTAAATTCTTATCTAAATTACGATGAGGAAACTGGCGGCACAAATGCTGATGGCTTCGCTATTAAGAATGGTGCCTACAACAATACATTCAATCGCTGTAGTGCCTGGAACAACTCCGATGATGGCTGGGATACATGGGAAGGGAGTTCTTCGAACATCAATAAATCCCTCGCATTCAACAACGGCTTCGATGAACATGGCAAACATTTTATCTATGGAAATGGAAACGGTTTTAAACTAGGTGGCGAATACGACAGCAGTAATCCTTATAAGAGCGGCAATAACCAAGTTAGAGAATCTATAGCTTTTGGAAACTATGCAAGCGGTTTTACATACAATGGCGCTGTCCTACCGAACAAGCTGTATAACACAACGGCCTATAATAATAACAGAGGGGGATTGTCCTATGCGTACAACTATGATTTTAGAGGCTCGGATATGATCGTGAATGCTATTTCTTCAAAAGGCAGAATTCTTATCGGTGCCAATGTGACGCAAATGAACAACTCATGGAACTTAAAAATTGATCCGTTGTTTCAAAGCACGGACGCCAATTCGTCAAATTTTCTATATCTCAAAGAAGACAGCCCAAGCATTGATGCCGGCCGTTTGACCGGTCTGCCTTATGTCGGTTATGCACCTGATCTTGGAGCTTTTGAGTTCGGAGACGAATGGTAATAATAGCAACAAAATAATAGCAGGAGTAGGCTCCTTAGACATATTTGAACCCCGGCAAGAAACCCCGTACCAAAGTTTGAACAAAACAATGTGGTGTCTCAATCGAAGAAGGTAAATAAAAAGAACCTTGTCAGTACCTCAAATATGACTAAAAATAGCGCCACAGGGTTTTATCCCTGTAGCGCTATTTGCCGTTTCGATCTAATGCTGCTCATCAACAGATCAAGGTAAACGATAGCGCCCCGGCCTCTAGGCTCACTATTGGACAAGCCGCGAAGCAGGAATTCTCGGAATCCCCCTGTTGTTCTTCATAGTCCGAATACGCTTTTCGGTTCGTGCATCCGCCGTATGAAAACTGTGGAAGGAAAGTCAGCGGAAACGCAAACTAGCACCATAAGCCATTCCAAAAAAATCAGGCGACCGTTCTCCAATTGAATTCAGAGAAGCGATCGCCGCTTAATTTAAACTTTATTGACTTTCTATTGTCAGGGATATGACAAGTTTAAATGGCTTGCCTCTTCCTCCGGTCAACAGTGGTGAATTCACCATAATATAAACTCTTTTTTCACTGTCTAACATGAGGGATTAATTCCCGCCTACGCGGGCCAATTCTTTCATGTTGGCTTCGAATGCCGCGAGAAGCGCATCGTCGCCGACCAAGCCGGTCTGCTCCATCTTCTCGATTTGCTGCAGCATCCGCTTGTAGTCCTTCGGAATGATCTTAACGAACTTCGCCTTGGACGCTTCCCAATCCGACAGGAGACGGTCGCCGACCGCACTGCCCGTATAGGCAACGTGGCGCTGAATCATCGCCTGCAGCTCTTCGGAATCTCGCTCGTCTTCGACGCGCTCTAGGAGCACCATCTCGATGTTGCAGTGCTTGTAGAAATCGCCTGCTTCATCCAGGACGTACGCCACGCCGCCGGACATACCTGCTGCGAAGTTGCGTCCTGTTGGGCCGAGGATGACGACGCGCCCGCCGGTCATGTACTCGCAGCCGTGGTCGCCTGTTCCTTCGACGACGACTTTAACGCCGGAGTTACGCACCGCGAAACGCTCGCCCGCGATTCCGCGGATATACGCTTCGCCGTTCGTGCCGCCGTAGAAGGCCGTGTTGCCGATAATGACGTTCTCTTCCGCTTTGAAGGTCGCCTTCGGAGACGGAGCTACAATGATTTTACCGCCGGAGAGACCTTTACCGACGTAGTCATTGGAGTCACCCTCCAAGGAAAGCGTTATGCCCTTCGGAACGAAAGCGCCGAAGCTTTGGCCAGCCGAGCCGACGAAGTGGAACGAAATTGTGTCTTCTGGCAGCCCCTTGGCGCCGTACTTACGCGTAACCTCGCTGCCCACGATAGTACCGACTACGCGGTTGATGTTCGTAATCGGCAGCGTTGCGCGGACTTGCTCGCCGGTTTCGATCGCCGGAAGCGCAAGCGGCAGCAATTGCTGCATATCCAGCGATTCATGCAGCTTGTGATCCTGCTGCTGCGTATTAATGCGAGCCGCATCCTGCGGAACCTCCATTTGATGCAGCAGCGGACGAAGATCGATGCCTTTGAGCTTGTAGTGGTCGATCAGATCCTTGGTTTGCAGGCGGTCTACGCGGCCAACCATTTCATTGATCGTACGGAAGCCAAGCTCAGCCATGATTTCGCGAAGCTCCTGCGCCACGAACAGCATGTAGTTTACCATATGACCCGGGTCGCCCATGAACTTCTTGCGTAGATCCGGGTTCTGCGTAGCTACGCCGACCGGGCATGTATCCAGGTGGCAGACGCGCATCATGATACAGCCAAGCACGATAAGCGGAGCTGTCGAGAAGCCATATTCTTCGGCGCCGAGCAGCGCTGCGATCGCAAGGTCGCGGCCGTTCATGATTTTGCCGTCCGTTTCCACGACGACGCGGTCGCGAAGGTTGTTCAGCATCAGCGTTTGGTGCGTTTCGGCAAGGCCGATCTCCCATGGCATACCCGCATGGCGGATCGATGCCAGCGGAGATGCACCCGTACCGCCGTCGTAACCGCTGACGAGGATGACATCCGCGCGGCCTTTGGCTACGCCTGCGGCGATGGTGCCAACACCCACTTCGGATACGAGCTTCACGTTGATGCGCGCACGAGGGTTAGCATTCTTGAGATCGTGAATCAGCTCAGCCAAATCCTCGATGGAATAAATATCGTGATGCGGCGGAGGCGAGATAAGACCTACGCCTGGCGTAGAGCCGCGAACCTCGGCAACCCAAGGGTAAACCTTACGTCCAGGCAGCTGTCCGCCTTCGCCCGGCTTCGCGCCCTGCGCCATCTTGATTTGAATTTCGTCGGCGTTCACCAGGTAGTTGCTCGTTACGCCGAAACGGCCCGAGGCAACCTGTTTGATCGCGCTGCGGCGAGAATCTCCATTAGCATCCGGGATGAAACGCGCCGGATCTTCGCCGCCTTCGCCGGTATTCGAACGTCCGCCGATGCGGTTCATCGCAATCGCCAGCGATTCATGCGCTTCTTTACTGATGGAGCCGTAGGACATTGCGCCTGTCTTGAAGCGTTTCACGATGGATTCCACCGATTCGACTTCATCGAGAGGCACAGGCTCCGCATTATAGTTGAACTCCAGCAACGAACGGAGCGTCATATACTTCTTGTCTTCGCCTTGAACAAGCTCCGAGAATTTCTTGTACAGCTTGTAGTCGTTATTGCGCGACGCCATCTGCAGCGTGTGGATCGTCTGCGGGCTGAACAAATGCTCTTCGCCGTCTTTGCGCCATTGGTATTCGCCGCCGGATTCCAATTCCTTCACGCGGCCTTCCTGGTCGGCGAAAGCACGGTTATGATGCTTCAGCGTTTCTTCGGTAATGGTGTCAAGACCGATACCGCCGATACGGGTCTCCGTCCATGTGAAGTACTCGTCGACCAATTCGCTGTTCAAGCCGACCGCTTCGAAAATTTGCGCGCCGCGGTAGGATTGAATCGTCGAGATACCCATTTTGGACAGAATCTTCACGACGCCCTTAGTCGCTGCTTTAATGAAGTTCTTCACCGCTTTGTCATGCGTAATGCCTTTGAGCATGCCTTGACGGATCATGTCGTCGAGCGTCTCAAATGCCAGGTACGGGTTGACTGCACTCACGCCGTAGCCGAGCAGCAGGGCAAAATGGTGCACTTCGCGCGGCTCGCCGGATTCCAGCAGAATGCTGACCTTCGTGCGGGTGCCTTCGCGAATAAGATGGTGATGCAGGGCGGATACAGCCAGCAGCGATGGAATCGCCGCGTTCTCGCGGTCGACGCCGCGGTCGGACAAGATGAGAACGTTATGGCCTTTGCGCATGACGCGGTCAGCCGCTTCGCACATTTGCTTGATCGCAAAGCGCAAGCCGGCTTCGCCGTCAGCCGCTTTGAACAAAGTCGGCAACGTGATCGACTTGAAGCCCGGACGGCGTACATGACGCAGCTTCGCGAACTCTTCATTCGACAGCACCGGCGATGCCAGGCGGATATGGCGGCAGCTCTCAGGCTCCGGATTCAGCAGGTTGCGCTCAGGACCGAGCGTCGTGCCTGTAGCCGTAATAATTTCTTCACGGATCGCATCGATCGGCGGGTTGGTAACCTGCGCGAACAGCTGCTTAAAGTAGTTGAACAGACGCTGCGGGCGTTCCGACAGAATCGCCAGCGGCGCGTCATAGCCCATGGAAGCCATCGGCTCAACGCCTGTGCCCGCCATCGGCTCAAGCACCTTGCGCAGATCCTCGAACGTGTAGCCGAACGCCTGCTGGCGCTGCTCGACCGTATCGTGATCCGGCTCCGGAAGCTCAGGCGCATCCGGCAGATCATCCAAGCCGACGAGATGCTCATCGAGCCAGTCGCGGTAAGGATGCTCAGCAGCGATTTGGGCTTTCACTTCTTCGTCGGAAACGATACGGCCCGACTTGGTGTCAACGAGCAGCATGCGGCCCGGACGAAGACGGTCTTTATATAGAATGTTCTCCGGAGGTACCGGCACTGTACCAGCCTCGGAGCCGAGAATGATGACATCATCCTTCGTTACATAATAACGTGCAGGACGAAGACCGTTCCGGTCAAGGATGGCGCCGATTTGTGTACCGTCGGTAAATGCCATTGCGGCAGGACCGTCCCACGGCTCCATCAAACAGCTGTGATACTCATAGAAAGCTTTCTTCTCATCGCTCATGCCCTCGTGGTTGGACCACGGCTCAGGAACCATCATCATTGCCGCGTGCGGCAAGGAGCGTCCGGAGAGATACAGGAACTCGAGTGTGTTATCAAACATCGCCGTATCGGAGCCGTCCGGGTTAATAATTGGTTTGATTTTGTCCAAATCCGATCCGAACAATTCCGTAGCTACCATCGTTTGACGGGCGTGCATCCAGTTGACGTTGCCGCGAAGCGTATTGATCTCGCCGTTGTGAATCAGGTAACGGTAAGGATGCGCGCGTTCCCAGCTCGGGAACGTATTCGTGGAGAAACGGGAGTGGACAAGGGCAATTGCCGTTTCCATTGCTTCGTCGTTCAACTCTACATAGAAAGAACGAACCTGCTCTGTCGTCAGCATGCCTTTGTACACGATTTTTTTGCTCGAAAAGCTGGAGAAATAGAAGCTGTCCGCGCCTTCCATACCGGAGTAACGGATCGCCAGCTCAGCGCGTTTGCGGATGACGTAGATCTTGCGTTCAAAAGCAAGCTCATCCTTAAGCGCGTCATTTCTGCCGATAAACACTTGACGAACAAACGGTTTAACCGATTTCGCGGAGAAGCCGAGCTTCTCGTCATTCGTCGGAACGGTACGCCAGCCGAGGAGCGTCTGGCCTTCTTCGCGAATGATGGCTTCCAATTCACGCTCATGCTTGCTGCGCACGCTCTCGTCCTGCGACAGGAAGAGCATGCCTACGGCATAATCTCCGCTGGCCGGCAGTTCAACGCCGCTGCTCTTCAGTTCGCGAGCGAAGAACGCATGCGGAATCTGAAGCAGAATACCTGCTCCGTCACCCGTGTTCGGTTCACTGCCTTGACCGCCGCGATGCTCCATGTTCTCGAGCACCGTCAGGGCCTGCTGAATAATCGTGTGCGATTTCAATCCCTTGATGTTAGCCACAAAGCCCATTCCGCAAGCATCTTTCTCGTATTGCGGGTCATACAGACCTTGCTTCGGCGGCAACCCTAAAAGCTTCTCTTTCACTTGGATGCAACCTTTCTATGAGGAATTTTTGAATAAACGGAAGGAATGGATTCTTATGCATCGAATCCGGCTTCATTTCCTGAGCTGCATCGCTTAATATAGAAGCAGGAGGCAATGAGCTTGTGAAAATACTCGCGACGGCTTACATGTTGTTTTGAAAAAAAGACACTGACGGCGGCTCTGCAGCATGCCGTATTCGTCAGCATCCTTTCGGTAAAACAGCACATGCTCGATTTTCGTTATTATATTATTTTAACATCACCACATAACGATATCAATTTAATATTTTTATGAAAGTGATAAGAGTTCTTTAACGGAGCAACGCGGCCCCGTAATCACGACAAAATGGGTGTATATTTATTCAGACGCATAATTATTCAAAAGGATGTGGAATTGTTGACTAGTAAATTCAGGAAATCACCTAAACAAGCAGCCGCTCTGACCGCTGCCGCACTCATGATCTTCACGATTAGCGCAGGAAGCGCTAATGCCTTCGGCACTTCGGCAGGAGGCTATGTCAAAGCCGTTGCCTCGTACGCAGCAACAGCTGCACCACAAGCTCCCGCGGCAAAAGGAAGCGATCCACTTCATATTGTTGCGGTCGGCGATTCGCTGACCGTCGGTTACGAATACGGGATGGGTGTTACTTCCGTTCCTTACGGCTATGTGGACCGCGTGTACGAACAGGCGCTCTATCACGGACGCGCCGATCTCAAGAATTACGGTGTCCTGGGCTTGAAATCGCCTGGGCTGAGCGGATTTCTTAAGGCGGCGGCAGAAGGCAAGAGCGTAACGGCGGAAGAGATTCAAGTGAATGATCTTACCGATGACGCTAATCGCTTTAATGCAGGCGTAGTCGCGAAATCCGCCCAAATGGCTGCGGACTTGAAGACTGCCGATCTCGTTACCTTGACGATCGGCGGCAATGATTTTACGCCGATCTTCGAGGAGATCAAATCGAAGAACCTGCCGGCGGATGAGCTGAAGACGAAGCTCGATGCTATGCTGGCGGACTACAACCCGCAGCTGGAGGCTTCGCTCCGGACGATTCTGAGTCTGAATCCGAAGGCAACCGTCGTATTCGCGGATCAATACCTGCCTGCGCCAAAGCCGTCGACGCTGAACAAAGCGATCACGCAGGAGCAATATGACGTGCTCACCGCCGCCGTATCCCAGCTCAAGGGACAGGATGAAGCGCTCGCAGCCAAGCTAACGCAGGAAGGCTATGACGTGCGCGCCGTGGACGTATCCGCTCCGTTCAAGGACAAGGAACTTTTCTATACGTACATTCTCAAAGGCGACATCCATCCCAAGCAAGACGGCTATGACGCCATGGGCAGAGCCTTCGCCAAGGGCATCTGGGGCAGCTATCGCGATCCGGGCGCACTTGCGATCGGCACGCCGCTTCGTGTCGTGGTCAACGGAAGCAGCTTGAAAGGCGCCAATAAGCCCGTGCTGAAGAACAACACGACCTTCCTCCCGATGCGCGATATTGCGACGGCGCTGCATGCCTCGCTGGCTTGGGATAACAAAACAAGAACGGCCACGATCAAGTCCGGCGATAAGCAGGTTGCGTTTACAATCGGCGCAAATACGATGAAAGTCAACGGACAGTCCGTGCCGCTTGAGACACCGGCCTATCTCCAGCAGGTCGGCAGTAATTCCGTCACGTATCTCCCGCTCGCCGCATTGTCCAAGGGACTCGGCTTTCAAGTCGAATACCGGAAGCCGATAGTGACGGTATTTATTAATTCTTAGCGCGCCGGCAATTAAGACGAGTGAGCGGTTGCGCCGAAAAAACGGAAAGATATGAACATGAAAACGTGAAGACGTGAAGACGTGAAGACGTGAAGACGTGAAGACGTGAAGACGTGAAGACGTGAAGACGTGAAGACGTGAAGACTTCCTAATTATGTGAAGTCAAAAAAAGGCCGGATCACCCGGACAGCTCTCAGCTGCCCGGAAGATCCGGCCTTTCGTATTCATGTAGTGCGCTGCACGTAGAGCACTGCAATTGAAGCGCTGCGTTAAGAGCACTGCAATTAAGACACTACATTAGATTGCTGCTTCCGCCGGTGCCGATGAAGCGCCGTGGTTCGTTTTGCGGTAATGCAGCTCGAACACCAGCATCGACAGTGCCGCGAATACGAGCGCGAAGACGGCCAGCACCGCTGCCTTGCTGCCGGTTGTCAGCAGCTCGTTGCCGGTTACGATTTCGCGGAACGCCGCGATGGAATACGTCATCGGCAGCCAGTGGCCAATGCTGCGCAGCCAAGAAGGCACGAGCTCCGACGGATAGGTGCCGGCGCTGCCGGTCAGCTGCAGAATGAGCAGCATAACGGCTACGAATCGACCCGGCTGATCCAGCAAGGTCACGAGGAACTGCACGATCATCATGAAGGTAATGCTCGCCAGGACCGACATCCCGATAAATGCGCCGAGATGGTTCACATGCAGGCCGATACCGTAGAGTAGAATCGCATCCGCGATGAGCGCCTGCACGATGCCGACGGTCACGAAAAGCAGCGACTTGCTGAGGAACCAGCTCCAAGCCGATGCCGGCTTCGTGCCGGTTTCCCGCATCGGAATGACCATCGTCGAGAGCAGTGCCCCAACGAACAGGCCGAGCGACAGGAAGTAAGGCGTGAAGCCCGTGCCGTAATTCGGCACATCAGTTAGCTTCTGCTCTTCGACATGGACGGGATTCGCGAACATGTCGTAGAGGGCGTCGGTTCCGGCGACGCCCCCGGTTTGGCGGGAGGCGTCGCCGAGCTTGCCCGACAGCTCGGCTGAGCCGCCGGCGAGCTGGGCCGTGCCGCTCGCCAGCGCGGCGGAGCCGCTTGCCAGCTGGCCGGAGCCCCCGGCCAGCTGCGCCGCACCGCGGCCTGCGGCGGCTGCGCCGTCCGCCAGCTTCGCGGCGCCCGCCGCGGCGCTCTTGGCGCCGGCGGCCAGGTCGGCGCCGCTCTTCGCTGCCGCTGCCAGCTGTGCGTGCAGCGCGTCAAGCCCTTGCTGCAGGCGGCTTTGCCCCTGCTGCAGCTCCGTGCCGCCGGCGGCCAGCTTCGCGCTGCCGCCGGAGAGCTCGGCTGCGCCCGCGGATACCGCGCGGGCTGCGCTGATCAGCCCCTGCAGCGCGCTGTCCTGCGCTGCATTCGGTTGCGCGGCGGCGTATGCGTCCAGCGCCGCCGACAGCTTCGCGGCTGCGCCGGCGAGATCGGCGCTGCCCTGCTTCGCCGATGCAAGCCCCTCGGCCAGCTGCGCGCCGGCCTTCGCGGCTTCGGAAGCGCCGCCGCCGAGCTGTCCGCCGGCGGCTTCCAGCTTCGCGAGGCCAGCGGCCAGCTGCGCCGCGCCGTCGCTGACGGCAGCCGTGCCCGCTGTTAATTTCCCGGCGCCGCTGTCAAGTGCCTTAACGCCGCCGGCCAATTGCTGCGAACCGCTTGCCAGCTTCGCAATATTATCGCGCAGCTGCACCGCTCCCTGCTCCGCGCTTGCTGCACCCTCGCTGAGCTTGCTTGCGCCGTCGCTCGCTTGTGCAATGCCGTCAGCCGCTTCCCCGATGCTGCTGAACACGGCTTTCGCATAAGCTTTCGTCACCTGCTGCGAAATTTGCGTTTGCAGCTGGTCGACGGCCGTATGGCCGATCTTCGCGGCCAAATAATTCTCGCTGTCGTTCGATACGTACCGAAGCGATGCGGGATGCGGCTCTTTATCAAGCAGCGTCGTCGCCTGCTTCGAGAATGAGGACGGGATTTCAATGACATAATAATAATCACCGTTCTTCAGCCCTGCCTGCGCTTCCTTTTGATCGACGAAGGCCCACTTGAACTGTTTGTCGGCCTTCAGCTCGGCAACGAGATCCTTGCCGACCGCGAGCGGCTGACCGTTGAAGGATGCACCGGCATCCTCATTAACAACAGCTACCGGCATTTCATCCAGCTTGCCGTATGGATCCCAGAATGCACCTATCAGCATACCGCTGTACATAATAGGGATAAATAAGATTCCGATGATCGGAATGAGCAGCTTCGGCTGGCGCACAATCCGTTTCATTTCCCTGCCAAATAATGATAATCCCATCGCGCATACCGCCTCCATGATTTACTTGTTTGAACAATTGACCAAATTAACCAATCGGTCATTTCCAGTCAAAAAAAGAAGCAGCTTCTGCCGCCTTTTTTCTGCGCATCCGCTCCGCCAATCGACGCAGCCTCCGCATGCCTTACCTAGCCGCCATACCATCCTTCAGCAGCGCACTGAAATAATCGGCGATTTCCCCGCGCGTAAGCGGTTCATGATGTTTGCTCCACTCGGCGCTTAGCGCGACATATAGCTTCAACATGATGTATGCCGTCAATGCCGGATCCGCGCTGCGCAGCTCGCCCTTCTCAATGGCAAGCGCCACTTCCTGCTGAATGAAAGCCGTTATCGCCTGCTCCAGCTTCGCAATGCCGTCCTTGGCCATCGGCGTACCGATATCGCGCACCTCTTGGGACAGCTTCACGATCAGCTCATGCTTCTCGCGGAACAAGAGCAGCTCGTGAAGCACGGCCGATAAGTTGTCGAAGAACGAGCGCTCCCGGTCAATCGACCGCTCCGCCAAGCCGCGAAGCTCTATCGTCAGCTGACTGATGTTCTCGCTGAAAAGTTCTTCCTTCGTAGCGAAGAACGTATAGATCGTCCCTTTGCCGACTGCAGCCATTTTGGATACCAGTTCCATCGTGGTCGCTTTATAGCCGAACATGGCAAATGACTTTGCCGCTGCTTCAATAATTTGAGCCTTGCGGTCCACCGGTTTCTTGTGCTCCAACTCCTGCTGCCTCCTTGCGTTATTCGGTAGAGCCATCTTACCATCGCATGACTATAAATACAATACGGTCATTTAGTCATACTAGATGCATATAGCGAAATTCCAACTGCAGCATTGCCAATCGGTTCTCGCTTCATTTGTTCGCATTAATGCTCCGATACCGTGTTTCCCGCTTCCGCTAACTCTTCCATCGTAAAGAGCGCACACAGCTTCAAGCCTGCTTCTTCCAGCTTGCGTCTGCCCTCCGGATTGCGCTCGATGACGCAGACAACGTCTTCGACGATCGCTCCCGCTTCGCGCAGCGCATGAACGCTGAGCAGAATTTGGCCGCCTGTGTTAACGACGTCCTCGACGACGCACAGCCGCTGTCCGCGCACCTCGGCTCCTTCTGCCTGCTTGCAGGTCCCATATGGTTTGGCTTGCTTTCTTACGTACGCAGCCGGAATGCCAGTTTGCAGCGAGATCGCCGTCGCGATCGGTATGCCGCCCATCTCGAGGCCGGCCAGCACGTCGATGCCGATCGGAATGTGGGTGGAGAGCTCATACGCGATTGCGCGAAGCAAGCTTGGCTTTGATTCAAACAAATACTTGTCAAAATACGTATCGGATACTTGTCCTGAACGAAGTTGAAATTGGCCCGTCAAATGCGACGTGCTGTAAATCTCGCCTGCCAGCAGCTGCTTCGTCATTCCCGAGTCCTCTGCATGATCTTTCATCTATTTGTACTCCTTGGCGAGCTGTTCTAATTGTTCAAGCCCGCGTTCCGACCAGCGCTTGAGCTTGTCTAATGCATCGATCTCCTTAGCGAGCGCATGCTCAAGCGATGCTTTGTACGCAGGCACCTCGCCATGGAAAGCTTTGATATCGCCGAGAGGGACATTGGCCTTCTCGGTGTAGCTGAGCGCTCTGCGCTCGTGAAACATCGGCACGTCCGGATTGTATGGATGATGAAGATCCCCCTGCTCCGGATGCTTCAATACCGCAAGCACCTTCATGACGGCCCGTGGGCCTGTATTTTCCACAACTTCCCCTACGTATTGGCCCGTTTTATAAGTAAACGCTGAAATAGTGCCTAAGTCTGGCATCGTCCTTTGATCGTTATGCATGCACAAGCACTCCCATCTTCGAATAATTGTATACCTGTATGGCTGCAGCCGGAACGCCTTTAAGATCGCCTGCCTGCCACCAAACACCTAATTTTAACATAAGTTACACATACAATCATGCGTAAGTCTTAATTCCAATCTTGTGCTTCTCCTGCCGCTCGTCGTAATATGGTAAAGAGAGTAATATGGATACCTGATTATCCGGAAGAGAAGCAGGTGAGTATATGCATAAAAAACGGGTATTGCTGCTTTCTGAAGGCTTTGGCTCCGGACATACCCAAGCTGCCTACGCGCTGGCTGTCGGTCTTCGTTCGCTCGATCCTTCGATTCAAACCCGCGTCATCGAGCTGGGTAACTTCCTGAACCCTGTCATCGGTCCGCTGATCGTGTCTGCTTATCGCAAAACCGTCACGAAGCAGCCGAAGCTTCTCGGTATCGTTTATCGCAGGCAATATAAGAAATCGCTCAATCGATTCACACAGCTGGCGCTTCATCGCCTTTTCTATACGCATACGTCGCAAGTCATCCATCAGCTCAAGCCTGATCTGATCGTATGCACACATCCCGTACCGAATGCAGTCGTCTCGCGACTGAAGCGGCTCGGTCTTCGCGTACCGCTCTACACGCTCATCACGGATTACGATGCGCACGGTACGTGGACGAGTTCGGAAGTGACCAAGTACTTGGTCTCCACCGTGGAAGTAAAGAAGAAATTAACGGAACGCGGCATCTCTTCAAGCCGGATTCAAGTAACGGGCATTCCGGTTCATCCGAACTTCTGGAAGACCCACGACAAATCCGAGCTGCAGGCCCATTTCGATCTCAAGCCGCTGCCAACCGTGCTTATTATGGGCGGCGGCTGGGGGATCATGTACAGCGATGACCTGCTCTCCTATATGACGCGCTGGCGCGACCGCGTGCAGCTCATTTATTGCGTCGGCAACAACGAGAAGGTTCGGGAACGCATGCTCGCTGACCCGAATTTCCAGCATCCCAACATCAAGGTGCTCGGATTTACGAAGGAAATCAACAAATTAATGGATTTGTCCGATCTGCTCATTACGAAGCCTGGCGGCATGACCTGCACAGAGGGACTCAGCAAGGGCATTCCGATGCTCTTCTACGAGCCCATCCCCGGCCAGGAAGAAGTGAACAGTGAATATTTTGTTGCCAGCGGCTTTGGAGAAGTATTGGAATCTACCGGAACCATCGACAAATGGTTCGACATGATCCAAAAGCCCGGGGCCGTTCAGTACCGCATGGATCTCATGATCAAACGCAACCAGCAATACAATCCGATGGAATGCTCGCGCGCCGTTCTGCAGCTGATGCAGTAACGGCTTTTTTTTCTAATTGCTGCTCCCTCTAATCTGCCGTCCAATGGAAAAAAGACCGACTGCGCTCAGCTTGCCTGAACGCGGCCGGTCTTACCCTATTTATTTGCTTCGTTTCGTCAGCCTCGCTTAGAGCGCGCTGCCGCCGAACAAGAAGCGGTACTCCCAGTGGCTGCCGGCGATAACGCTTGTACGCACGCCGCCGGATTCGATGGAATAGGTATGCAGAATTTGGCCGTTGCCCAAGTAGATGCCAACATGCGTAATCGGTTCTGCTGCTTTGTTGATGCCGTCGTAGGAAGATGCCTTCGACCCTTTATAATCCATGAAGAACATGAGATCGCCGCGTTTCAGCTGATGCCAATCCGTCTTCACGCCGCCGAGAGCCTTCACATAATCCCCCTGCTTGCGCGAATCGGCCGGAAGCGACACGCCAGCGCCTTCACGAAATGCTTGGCGGACAAAATCCGAGCAGTCGAAGGTTGTCGTCGTATCGCGGTCAGAGCCGTACTCGTAAGGCGTTCCCCAATATTTCATGCCGGTTGCAATGATGCTTTCAATAAGTGCAGCCTGATTCGGAGTATCCGGACCTGAACCGTTGGACGGATTGCCGCCAGGCTGCGTAACGCCTGCACTCGTCAATATGTATTGATCGCTGGAGCTTACATATCCTTTAACTCCGTTCGTATCCGTCACGGCAAACCATGCGCTGCTCGGCTGGCCAGTAACAAGAACGGACTCTCCTTTGACCATGTAACGGATACGTGCATAATCCGTCGAAGGCCCCTTGCGGAAGGATACCGAGGAGACAATCGTTGCATTCGCGATAATTTCTACGTACTTGTCCGATGTGGAGATGTAGCCAATGGAACCTGTGACATCCTGCACCTTGTACCAGTAATCGTTTACTTCATTCAGAACGATAACCTGCTCGCCCTTTTTCAAATACTTGTAGACGGTAGACGATGTGGACGGAAGACTGCGGAAGCTTACACTGGACTGAATTTCCCCGACAATCGGTGCAGTTGCAGCAGAGGCTGATCCTACCGCCGGCAGCAGGAGCAAAGCTGTCAGAATTAGAGCCAACAACGATGCTGTACACTTTTTCATGATGTTCTCCCTTTCCTTCTTGTGATATGGTAATCAGTTGGCATCTTGGTTCTTATTTCATTTTACGGTGTATATTCACAAGCCATATATCGTCCGCATGTCTCATTTGTCGAATGGAAGCTTAGTTATTAAGAACCACCGCCGCCAATTGTACCCAGTAAAAAAGACGTCACCCGAAGGGACGTCTTGATCTGAAGTGCGCGTATCTGTTGAAGTTGCTTGTCTTGTGAATACCATCCTAAAGGACCTATAGCGCTGTCTTAAGTACTAGTTGCAAATCGCATGGGGATGACTCATGTAAATAATGCCAATTCGCTCCTCGATCACGCGTTATCTCTTCTCATATTCGGGAAGCCAGTCATGCATATGCTCTTCGGTGTGGCCTTTCTTCATTAGGTTCATCAAGGTGTCGTAACGGTTCGGAGAATCGATAAAGGTTTGGTATTCCTGCTTGCCGATCGAAGAGAAAATTGCTACATCGCCTGTATGGTAATACAGATACAATGACAATTCGTCCTCATTGTACGAGCAGAATGCAATTTGTTTGGACTCCACGGGCACCAGCATAGTAATCGCCTCCAACGTGATATGAATGACCAAGGACATTACTATATATATATCCCATAATTAACCGTTACAGCACACAAATGAACCAGACTTTTTGTCTGGTTCTTTAATTTTTCGTATTTTTTTTTTGAAATGCTTATCAACCTACAGCTCTTTTACCGCAAGCAATGCATCCACAGGTTCATGCCGGTCTCCGAATGCATGCGTGAACGCCTGATTCCGATTGTCGTGGAGCCCTTTCATCACCGTGACTTGGAAGCTCATCGCTTCGAACTCCTCCGGCTCCCAGCCGCTGCGATGCGTTTGATAAATCTCGCCATTCATCCCGTAATGGTCGATATTATGCTGAGGGAAGTAGCCGCGGGGCGTGAACACGATTACCCGTTTCTTCGCCGCCTGCTCGGCTTCCTTCAGGATGAGCAACGCATCCTGCTTCGTAAAATGCTCCAAGGAGTCAATGAAGCTGACGGCTTCAACGGAACCAGGAACGAACAGCCTGCCTATATAAAGCGCATCGACGTTGATGGGTATAATATGAGGCGCTTGCGTGACGCGGTTGATTAAATAAGGGCGATGAATTTCCAGCGCAAGAATGCTTTTGCACGGTAAATTTTCCAGCATAAAGCAGGGACCGCTGCCAACATCCAGCAGGCTCTCGATGCCCGTAAGCTTCTGCCTGATTAGAGGGAGAAATTGAAGTTCATCCGTTTCTTGAGCCATGGGTATCCCCTCCGTTTTATTGCCGAATCACTTTACTCCTATAATATGAGCACAGCCAAGCAGGGTAACGGCAGATGTACGTAAAAACTTTCCGGATTGAGTCTTCTTCTCTTACACCGATAAGCGCCGCGGCTAGGCACGCCTGATTACAGCACAAAAAGGCTCTACGGCAAGCGAGTGCCATAGAGCCTTAGTTTACGAATAATACCCATCGCAAGGAAGGATGCGTGCAGACAGAATACCATCCCTTGCCTTAATTTGATGATGGCCGCCGCTAGCTAATAGGTGTGTTCTCCGCTGGCTGCACTCATGCCCGATCCGCAGGAAACGCAGAATTTCGCATTCAGCTCGTTCTCCGTCTGGCATTGATTGCAGATGACCACGATCTCACCCACTGTGGTCTCCACCTTCGGTTCCTCCGCCAGAGCGGAGCCGCAGTCCGGGCAAAATTTCGCATCAAGCGCGACCACCTTGCCGCAGGTGCACGTCTTCTCGAAACGAATCGCTTTGATCCGCTCTTCGATGAGATGAATCTCATTGTTCAGCTCATCCGCCTGGCGGCAGCTTTCAGCTACAAGCTCCTCCGTGCCCGCGATATCTCCTGCCTGATGGCCGCGATAAATCGCAGTGCCGATCTGCGTATAAATGCGTTCGATATCTTTCTCCTTGCCGGAGATTTGCGCTTTCAATTTCGTAATTTCAACCGTCTGCTGGGCCTTCTTGGCTGCGTCCGATGCGCCTTGTTTGACTTTATCGAAAAAGGACATGATGAATCGACTCCTTCATAATTTCGTCTAGCTTTGTCATTATCTATCATATTAACACAAACCTCACCTATGGGTCACATCCTTCAATAGACCCAAACCAAGATGGCAAGGCTCGCTGAAGTCCCTCTACTGCTATGGTATGAGCGCCTCTCAGCAGCAAGAACAACAAAAAAAGACCGCACTCCCAAGGAGCGCGGTCCGCTTGTGCTTATTCTGCTGGATACATGCGTTCGCGAAGTGCTTTGACTTCGGCGCTTTCCAGGTACTCGTCATACGTCATGATGCGGTCGATAATGCCGTTCGGCGTAATTTCAATGATGCGGTTAGCGATCGTTTGCACGAACTGATGGTCATGCGACGTGAAGATGAGCGTGCCGTCGAAATCGATCAAGCCGTTGTTGAGCGCTGTAATCGATTCCAAGTCCAAATGGTTGGTCGGTTCGTCCATCAGCAGCACGTTCGAGCCGGAAAGCATCATCTTGGAGAGCATGCAGCGCACTTTCTCGCCTCCGGACAGTACGCTTGCCTTCTTCAGCGCTTCGTCGCCGGAGAAGAGCATGCGGCCCAGGAAGCCGCGGATGAAGCTCTCGTCCTGATCCTTGGAGTACTGGCGCAGCCAGTCGACCAGGTTCAGCTCGACGCCGTCGAAGTACTGCGAGTTGTCTTTCGGGAAATACGCCTGCGTCGTCGTGATGCCCCATTGGTACGTGCCCGCGTCCGCTTCCAGCTCGCCCGTCAGCAATTGGAACAGAATTGTCTTCGGCAGCGTGTTCGGTCCCACGAGCGCGATCTTGTCGCCTTTGTTGATCGCAATCGTCAGGTTGTCGATTAGCTTCGCGCCGTCGATTGATTTCGTCAAGCTGTCCGTCAGAAGCAGCTGCTTGCCTGCCTCGCGCTCAGGCTTGAAGTTGATGAACGGATATTTACGGTTCGACGGACGAATGTCGTCGAGCGAAATTTTATCAAGCAGCTTCTTACGGGAGGTCGCCTGCTTGGATTTGGATTTGTTGGCGCTGAAGCGCTGAATGAACGCCTGCAGCTCCTTGATCTTGTCTTCTTTCTTCTTGTTGGCGTCGCGCATGAGCGTAAGCGCCAGCTGGCTCGACTCGTACCAGAAGTCGTAGTTACCGACATACATCTGGATTTTGCCGAAGTCGATGTCTGCGATATGCGTACATACTTGGTTCAGGAAGTGCCGGTCATGGGATACGACGATAACAGTGCCTTCGTACCCGCCAAGGAAGTTCTCCAGCCATTCGATCGACAGCATGTCAAGATGGTTGGTAGGCTCATCGAGCAGCAGGATCTGCGGATTGCCGAACAAAGCCTGTGCCAGCAATACGCGTACCTTCTCATTACCGGACAGCTCCGCCATCCGTTTGTCATGCAGCTCGGGAGGAATGCCAAGACCGTTCAGCATGCCTGCCGCTTCGGACTCCGCTTCCCAGCCGTTCATGTCCGCGAACTCGGCTTCGAGCTCGCCTGCGCGCATGCCGTCTTCATCGGTAAATTCCGCTTTGGCGTAGATGGCGTCCTTCTCTTTCATGACTTCGTAGAGCTTCTTATGGCCCATGATAACCGTCTCGAGCACGAGGAAATCGTCGTACTCGTAATGGTTCTGTTTCAATACGGCCAGACGCTCGCCTGGCGTGATGTGAACCTCGCCGTGCGTTTGCTCCACTTCGCCGGATAAAATTTTCAGGAACGTCGATTTGCCCGCACCGTTCGCGCCAATCAGACCGTAACAGTTGCCTGGATTGAATTTAATATTAACATCTTCAAATAGCGCCCGCTTGCCATAGCGAAGCGTTATGCCGCTTGTACTGATCATGTTCAGGTATCCCGTCCTTCACTAATAAATCTCGTAATCATCACTCCATTATAGCATAAAAAGGGCCTCGGTTGCTTAATTGTTTAACCGCCAGGTTTCGCCATGGGGCATCATTCGTACGCTTTCGCGGTCAATGCCAAGCCTCAGCACCTCCGCCTCCAGCCGGTCCAGCGCTTCGCGCGGTGTATCGTCCGCAAGCTTATACGAGCCGTAGTGCATAGGCACGAACTTGCGCGCGCCTACATCGAGGAATGCTTGCAGCGCCTCCTCCGGCGTCACATGCTGCGGTCCCATGAACCATTCGGGATCATACGCGCCGATCGGCATCAGCGCTACCTCGATGTCCCGGAATTTGCTGCCGATTTCCTTGAAACCGTCAAAATAACCGCTGTCTCCGGCAAAGTAAACGGTCGGCGAGCCGCTGTTCTCGATGACGAATCCGCCCCATCTGGAAGCGTTCGTATCGGTCAGCGTGCGCCTGGTCCAGTGCTGCGCAGGAACGAACGTGATGTCCACGCCCCGGAAGGTCGCCTTCTCCCACCAATCCAGCTCGATGACGGAAGAGAAGCCCTTGCGGCGCAGCTTGTCGGCAAGGCCGAGCGGAACGATGAGCATTTTGCTGCCGGTCAGCCGCCTCAACGTTGCGATATTCAAATGATCGTAATGAGAGTGCGATATCAGAATGACGTCGATCGGCGGCACGTCCGTAATAGCCAGACCCGGGGGAGACAGTCGTCTATGGAAAGCGAGCTTATCCGCCCAGATCGGGTCGGTAATCATGTTGAGGCCTGCCCGCTGAATGAGAAACGTGGAGTGGCCGATCCAAGTGAGTGACGGTTCTTCGTTATTGCTGTGCAGGTAGATCAGATCTGGATCGGCGACCGGTACTCGGTAGGAATAATCCTTCTGTTTCATTTTGCCGGCGCGTTCTCTCCGCCATTGCCTGACTTCCTTGAGGGTCCTCGGGACGGCCGTCGGATTGGAATTATGATATCGCATTTCTTACATCTCCCATTTCGTAGATCTCTATGACTCCGATGACAGGGTCTCTCTATCTCAAAGATACCAATGTTGCCTCTCATAATCAAACGACGGGGTCGTCTTAAGCGGGCGAATTGTGATTCGCGCACCGAATCGTTTACACTAAGAGGAAGAATGCATCTATACGGAGGTAACCGCCATGAAACTGATCGGCATAGAACCGACGCCAAGTCCCAATTCAATGAAACTGAACGTGGATGAAAAGCTGCCCGCCGGCCAGCGCTTCAGCTATTCGCTCGAGGATGCCGGCAAAGCGCCTGAGCCGCTGCGCAGCCTGCTTGCTATAGATGGCGTGCGGGGGCTGTTCCGCACGACGGATTTCATCGCGCTCGACCGGAAGCCAGGGGCGGACTGGGAGCGCATCCTAGCTGCGGCGCGGGCCGTGCTGCACAGCGAAGAAGCCGGTGACGGCAGCGGAGGCGCTGCCGGCGCAGGGGAATCCTTCGGCGAGGCGCATGCGTTCGTGCAGCTGTATCGGGGTATTCCGATGCAGGTGCGCGTACGCACGCCGGGCGGCGAAGCGCGCGCCGCGATGACCGCTGCGTTCACCGACGCGGTCACTCGCGCTGCCGCGGCCTCGATGATCCGCGAGCGCAAGCTGGAGGAGCTCGGCGTACGCTATGGCGAGCCGGAGGAAATCGCAGCCGAGCTCGTGAAGGAGCTCGAAGCCGCCTATCCGCAAGAGCGGCTGGACGCGCTTGTCGAGGCGGCGCTCGCGCTCGGATCGGCAGGCGAAGCCGAGGTCGCCGCGGCGCCTGCCGTTCGGCCCGCGCCGCTCAGCGCCGAGGAGCTCGCTGAGCGGCTCGCGGATCCGGACTGGTCCGTCCGCTACGAGGCGCTGAACCGCACCGCGCCGCAGCCGGCGATGCTGCCGCAGCTCGCCGCGGCGATCACGGACGACAACGTCTCCATCCGGAGACTCGCCGTCGTCTACCTCGGCGAGCTGCGCCTGCCGGAGGCGATGCCGCTGCTCATCGCTGCGCTGCGGGACGCATCGGCATCCGTCCGGCGCACCGCCGGCGACACGCTGTCCGATCTGGGCGACCCCGCCGCGATCGGACCGATGATTGAAGCGCTGCGCGACCGCAACAAGCTGGTCCGCTGGCGCGCGGCGCGCTTCCTCTACGAGGTCGGAGACGACACCGCCGTAGAGGCGCTGCAAGCTGCTGCGGCCGACCCGGAATTCGAGGTCAGCCTGCAGGCCCGCATCGCGCTCGAGCGCATCGAGCGCGGCGAAGAAGCCGCCGGTTCGGTCTGGCAGCAAATCACGGCTGCCAGAACCCGTGAAGGCGGGCAATAACGCCGCGACGGCTCGGCAGAATTATGCTTCCGCTGAGCAATCGCCTTGCGCGGCAACGGATGCGCCATCCCCAATCAAAGAGGGCTTTCCCGACGGCAGCCGTGCTGCCGTTTCGGGAAAGCCCTCTTTGACGTTTACGTATGATTGGACTGCCGGTGGCACATGTAACAAGTCGTTGCTATTACATAGACGAGCTGCCGATTAGCTTCCTATCGCCCCAGACCTTAGTTGGAATCTCGCGGCGAAGCACAGGCACTACTTCTTCGGCGAACCGGTGCAGCTGTTCCTGCTGCTCGTCTTCCGTCAGGCCGTCCACGCTGATACTGAGCACCTCGTGCCCGAACGCCTCGCGGTAAGTCAGGATTTTCTCGATGACGTTGTCGGCGCTGCCAATCAGGGCCGGCCCGTTCGCCACCGTATCCTCCAAATCGGTGAACGGCGACTTGTTGTGCTGCGCAGCCGCGGTGGCCTGAAGCGCTTCGTAATAGGGACGATAGCGTCGCAGCGCCTCCTCGCGCGTTCCCGCGATGAACAAGCTGCCTGCCCCCGCGCCGACGACGGCATCCTTGGGATCCCGTCCGTAATACGCCCAGCGTTCCCGGTAATGATCGATCAGTGCTTTGTACTTCTCCATCGGATGGAACGAGTTCGACGAGAATATCGGTTCGCCGTACCTGGCGGCGAGTTCGGTTGACAGCGTGCTCGACGCGCTGCCGTGCCAAATCGGAATGGGCTGCTGCAGTGGCCTCGGCTGCGTCGTGACATGATCGAGCTTCGGGCGGAAACGCCCTTCCCAAGTAACTCCCTCCTCGTCCCATAACCGGCGAAGCAGCTCGTAGCGCTCCGCCAGCGAATCCCACTGTTCTTCTTCCGTAATCCCGAAGAGCGGATAGTGCCGGGGGTCGTTTCCTTTGCCGATAATCAGCTCGAGCCTCCCGCCGCATAGGTGGTCCAGCGTCGCGTAATCCTCCGCCACTCGAACGGGATCAAGCACGCTCAGCACGGTGACCGTCGTCAGCAGCCGAATTTCCGACGTTCGAGCGGCGATTGCCGCGAGTATGACCGGGGGCGATGAGGACAGGAACGGAGAGCCGTGGCGTTCACCGATGCCGTAGGCATCGAATCCCAGCGATTCGGCCAATACCGCCTGGCGAATAACGTTGTTGAATTTCGCCTGCGGGGTCAGTGACTCCCCTGTTACCGCGTTAGGCACATTCATGAGCAGGCTGAACACGGCAATTTTCATTCGCCCAGCCGCCTTTCGGCCGGGATCGCCAGGTTATCCGCTAGGCTCCGTTCCACGCGATCCTGCTCATTCGCTAGCGAATCCAGGGCAATCGGCTTACGCATCAAATGCATCGTACCATCGCCGTTCCCGGGATCGAAGGCATAGAAACTCTCGTAGCCTCTCCGCTTGTACATTGTCAGCAGCCACGGATGCTTCTCCGCCGTCGCAAGCGTAACCGCGGGAGCTCCCGTTTGCTCTGCGACCGTCCGTTCCACCCAGTCGAGCAGCTTTCCTCCCAAGCCTCGGCCCTGATAGGCTGGATCGACCGCAAACCATCTGAGAAACGGAAGATCGGTCAAACCCTTCAGTTCGTTCCCCTTAGACAGCGTTACCGTCGCTTTGATATCGCCATCCAGTTCAAGCACGTAGCAATCGTGCCCGCTCAAGTTGTCTTGAATCAGCTTCAAGTCCGCATTGGCCGCAGGCCAGTGCAGTTCCAGCTCGCGAATTGTCGCGTAAGCATCGTAAGTAATCGTAAACAGCCGCTCCGCGTCCGCTTCCACGGCCAGTCTGTATCGTTCGGTCATCGGTTCCACCTCTTCATGGTCATTAAACCAAGTATTCTCATCTACTATTATGGATATGATACTCGCAACCGGCATCGACGTCTAATCGGCATTTTCTATCGAACGATCGAATCGTTAAATACCTAGACTTCGCCCACAACAAAAAGGACAATACGGCTGATGCCACCGTATTGTCCTTGCGTTAAGATTTTGCTGAGAACGCTCATCCATCCGACACTCAAGGCCGGGACTCAACCAGCCGAAGGATAAGATTTCGTCCACGTATGATCTTTTCTTATCTCCGCATCGGATTTCAGGAAGTAGTTCTCGCTCACCATGCCTGGTCGGTCCGGCAGGGGATCATCCCACGTCACATCCATGTGGTACCAATGGCTCCCCAGATGAACGAGGTTCCACACATGGCTGCCAGATTCCACCTTGCCTTCGATAATTCTGGCTTCAATCCCCGCGGACGCAAGCATTTTATAGGCAAGCAGCGAATAGCCCTGGCAGACGGCCTTGCCGGCATTCAAGGCTTCAAAGGCGGTATACCGCTGAAACGTCGTGTCGAAGGAGACGTGGGAAACGATCCAATCATGGATTGCCCGTACCTTCTGCGTATCGGTCATGCTAGAAGAAACGATGGAAGGCAGCAACTGCTCGACGCGCCGATTGACAAGCTTCGTCTGCTCGGCGGATTCCCTGTAGGTCACCGTCAGCTTGATTTTGACCGTAGGGCCCCAGGTTCTGATGGTATACAAATAGGAGTCGACAATATAAGCGATGTACTCATCCGAAGCAAAAACCTCCTGCAGCAGCTCGCCGATCTTTGCGGACAATTGCTTACGGTCCCCGCTGTAGGCCATATCGATTTCCGTTTGCTGAAGCCCCACTTGCCGCACGATGGCTGTTTTCAACGCCGAAAGATTGCTCTCCGTATGTGCTGCATGAACAGCTCCACGGTCAAAATCGGAACCTAAACCAATGAAGAGAAGCAAAGCTATGAATCCTAATCTCGTCAGCATACGCAGCAGCAATTTCTTCCCCTCCTTCACCGGCTCAGTCCCAAGTCCCGGACGTGCTCACTATCCATAGTATACCCATTGCGGGCAAGAGGATAAAGAAAGAAAGGAAGAAAAAGTTAATTTGTTCACGGCAGCGAATTTTTCTAAACGGATTCCGCGCCTTGGAGGAACCGACCCTGCATGCATCATGCGGCAGCTGCAATTGACCGATAAACGTAACAGTTCGCTCAGTCGCGCATGCAGTCGGTTAAACGTCCCGGCAGGTTTGACCGTCTCGTATTTGTTGCTCCGCCCGATGAAGAAGCACGCGATCTCATTTTCCGATTGAAGATGAACAGATTACGATGAAAGATATGGAAGACGCAGCCGCACTGACGAAGCCTACGACGCTGGAGCGGTTCAGAACGGCCAAAACACGGCCATTGTCCATACCTGTCATCCATACCCGAGGGCCATTGTCCATCCGAGACAGTCATACAGACAACTTCCTCCTCTGCTACATAAACTGTAGAGAACTGAATGAGAGAAAGGAGTGAACACAAATGAGCGACTCCTATTTCTGTCCTGACTGCCCTACACAAAACGTCTATGATCCTCCGATCACCCTCTATGAAAACTACTATCATCCGCAGCTGGTCAACGTCATCCAACAAGTCGAAGTCGTTAAACAACATCACTGCTGCCCTGTATACCAGCACTCTTATGTGTATAGCGAGAAAGACGTTATGTGCCGCGTCTCCAGCAAACAAAGAGCTAAAACATCCGCTAAAAAATCCACTTCCAAAAAACGCACAACGAAACGTTAATCCGCTGCACCTGCGCTCCCGCTATAGAAGAAGCCGGCAAGCCTCTTGGCTGCCGGCTTCTTCCTGCGTGATGTTCGTCCCTGGCCATTCCCGTCTTATCGTTTGATCCACATGAACTGATACGGAAGCAGCTCGATCGATTGGCCGACCGCCTTGCCTGTAATGAGCTCTTGTCCCGCGTAATCGATGCGGAGCTGCACGTTCTCGTCAGATACGTTGACAAGCGCCAGAATCGAATCTCCGGACTCCGCATTTTCCCTTACCACCGAGAATATGCGTTCATCGAACGTTACCACCTTCTGAGCTGCTTGCGGACTGAAAGCATTCTGACGGCGTCGCAGTTGAATTAATGCCGAGAAACGGGCGAACACTGCGCTTCGTAACGATTCGGATTCCAGCTCCTCGCATACGTCCGCCTTACTCAGCTTCTCGCGATTGATACGCCGGTTGATGCCGCTTTGTTCCAGTCCCGCGTAGTCGTTCCTCGAACCGAACAAGCTGTGGATGTAGATTCCGGGTACGCCGGCCATGGATAGCAGGATGGCATGCGCCGCTAGAAACTTCTTAATCCGGACATCGTCGGGATCATTCGGATGGGATAGGGCATCCAGGTAATTCACATTCAATTCGTATGCGCTGGTCGTGCCGTCCCCGTTATCCTTATAGGAGACTCGGCCGCCGTGCTCTACGGCCTTATCGACCATTAATTGCTTCTCGGCGGAAGTCAGTCGATCCTCGACCGGCCTCATGCCGATCCCGTCATGTGAAGATAAGAAGTTAAAGAAAGTCGTACCTGCCGACGTCGGCTCTAGCTGCTCCGCCCACTGCATAAGCTTGACGGCGCTCTTCGTATGAAAGGAAAACAAGGTCAACGGCGGCAAGGGAAACTGGTAAACCATCTGCGCTTCGTCAAAGCCGTTGCCGAAATAACTGATATTATCTTTATGAGGCACATTCGTCTCGGTAATAAGGATTGTACCCGGAGCCGTGATATCCAGGACTTCCCGAATCAGCTTGACCAACGTGTGCAATTCGTCAAGATGCATGCATGTGGTGCCCAGCCTTTTCCATGAGAACCCGATGGCATCCAGGCGAATGAAGCGTGCCCCGTTGTTAACATAGAGAAGCAGCACCTTCAGAATATCCAGCAGCACCTTCGGATTCTGAAAGTTGATGTCAATCTGATCCTCGCTGAACGTCGTCCAAATATATTTCTCCCCGTTCTTGGTCGTAAAGCGGGTCAGCAGCGGCAAATTCCTTGGACGGGTCACCTTGCTGTAATCCAAGCTCGGATCCGCCTCCGTGAAATAATCGGCGTACCTGGCATCCCCGTTTAAGTAGCCTTGAAACCATTCGCTGCTCTTGGAAATATGGTTTATGACCCCATCGAACATGAGATCGAAATCTTCGGACAAGCGCTGAACGTCTTCCCAATCCCCAAGCTCCGGATTGACCTTCGCATAATCGACCACCGAGAAACCGTCGTCGGATGTATAAGGATAGAAAGGTAAGATGTGCACGCCCGTAATCGTATCTTTCGCATATTGCCGTAAAAATTCCTTCAAGGTAGCAAGCGGCGCAAGCCCGTCTTCTTTAATGGAATCGCCATAAGTAATGAGTAACACGTCATTTTCGGACACCCATGGTTTAGCCGGCAACCGGCCGAACTCATGAAGCAGGCTTTCGATTTCCGCCAGCGTTGCCGCGCTTTGGGTTCCGTATAATACATGGAGTTTATCTAACAGGCTGCCCTTCGCGGCTTGCGGGATCATCGGCATCGTATTCATCATGCAAGTCCCTTCTCTACAAAATGACGTTTCATGAATGCTAGACTCGGTGCGAACTCGCCGATTTCGTTGACCGTACACTCGGCCGAGATCATGCCGTCATATCCGGTTTTGCGCAAATCGGCAGCGAATTCCGCGTAGGGGTACCGGCCGGTTCCCGGCGACAGGCGTCCCGTATCCGCTAGATGAATATGGGCGAGCCACGCTTTATGATCAATTAACGTCTGGAAGGGCTCGTTTTCTTCGTCCATATGGTAGAAATCCGCCAGCGCCCGAATCGGGGCGCGATTAATCGATTGGACGAACCGGCATGCATCTTCGACGCTGTTGACTAAATTGCATTCTCTGCGATTTAACGGCTCCAGAGCCAGAACGACTCCCGTACCCGTGAACTCGTCCGCTATCCGCTCTAGCAATCTAGCGAACTGCTCTTCTGCCCTCGCCTTCTCCCACTCTTCCGGAACTCTCCTGGAACGGCCGCTTCCGAGAACGGAGATCCTGGCGCCGACAAGGTGAAGCGCCTCTGCGGCTTTGGCTACATAACGGTGAATGCGTTGCTCATCGACGTCCGGACCGACCACCTTCAGGTCGGAAGGAAAAAACAAATTAAACGCGCTTGCCGGCAGCGGGCTGTCCAGATAACGGGGCAGCAATTCCCGATAAGCTAGATCATCTTCTAGCTTTAATGCCGTCAGGGCGCATTCGATATAATCGAAGCCGGCAGACCGCAGAATCTCGGCTTCTTCGATGCCTCTACACCAACCGAATGTATACATAAACAAGATTCAGCTCCTTAATCTCTAATCCCACTGGATAAGCGTTCCAATCATAGCTGCGTTCGAGGTCAGCATTTCACGGTAGAGTTTCTCAGCTTCCTGCCAGTGAACCCGATCCGTAATCAGATGCTCAAGCGACAATCTTCCGTATTTCAAGAGATTCAGAAACGCGGCCGCATCATCCCGCCACGACCAGAAGCCCGGTCTGGAATCCGCGATCGGATTGCCCGAAATATGAGCTCCTATGACCGTTAACGCCTTCTTGTGAACGTCCCGGTAGAAGTTAATCGTGCTGTTGCCGCGGGTGCTGCTTAGAATAACAACGCGTCCGAAATCCCTGGCTGTCTCGAAAGCGGTGCTGATGACTTCAGGGACTCCCGTCCCTTCAATGACGACATGGGGGCCTTTGCCTTCGGTTTCCTTAAGCAGCCGCTCCCTCCAATCGGCTTCGGCATTGTTAAGGGTCAGATCTGCGCCGGAGCGCTTGGCAAGCTCGATTCGGTTGTCCGCGCGGTCAACGCCGATTACCGGTATGGCTCCGTTAAGCTTCGCCAATTGAACCGCCAGCTGTCCGATAATTCCGAGTCCGATAACCATCGCTGATTCTCCCAGCTCGATTCTCGCTTTGCGAATGCCTTGCGTTGCAATAACGCCAAGCGAAGTAAAGGCAGCCATCTCGAACGATACCCCGTCCGGTATTCTCGCTGCGCGCGCTTGACGGATGTTGCCGTAAGAGCGATGGGTAATTCCGTGACAAGCGATACGGTCGCCGATCTTGAAATCGGTGACCGCTTTTCCGATTTTTGTAACGACGCCTGCCGAGCTGTAGCCGGGATACATCGGGTACTCCCCCGACGTATTCTCCATATTCAGCACGAAGGCTCTTTCCGTTCCGGGGCTGATTAAGGAGGCATGAATTTTCACTTGTATTTCACTATCTCCGGGCTCCGCAAGTTCGAGCTCCTTAAGTGCGATCGCTCCTGGTTCTTCACTCGTCAGCACATGATATTTCATCAGCCTTCACCTGTCCTTATTTGATTTGAATCGGCTTACCCGTTCTAGCCGACTCATAGAGGGATAATACGATTTGCAGCGTCTTCCTGCCTTCCAATCCGTTCACCAATGGCTCTTGACGGGTTCTGATGGCCTTCATAAAGTCGGCGATCTGCAGCTTATGGGAATGATGCGAGATGTCCGCGCGGGATGCCCCGACTATCGATTCCACCTTCGTCTTCGGAGGCTCGTACAAGCCTTCGTTTCGCAGCTTCCACTCTTTTACTTCATCGTTCTCAATAATGACACCGCCGTCGCTGCCGTAAATATCCAACCGCGTTGAGAACCCTGGGTAGGCTGACGTGTTCCCTTCTATCAGCCCGATGGCGCCGGATTTGAATTTAACCGTGGCCGCTCCGACATCTTCCACTTCAATTCCCGCATGCGCTCTTGTTGCGCAGTACGCAAAAACTTCGTCCACGGGACCCATGATATATTGAAGCAAGTCAATATAATGAACCGACTGGTTCATTAATGCGCCGCCGCCGTCCAATGCCCATGTGCCGCGCCATTCGTTATTGTCATAATACGCTTGGGTGCGGTACCACTTCGTATGCGACGCGCCGAAGTTCAATTGCCCTAGCTGTCCCGAATCTACCGCATTCTTTAATGCGATAATGGCATGATCGTAACGATGCTGGGAAATGCAGCACAGCTTTACGTTGTTAACCTTACAGCTCTCGATCAACCGGTCGGCGCTTTCCAGGGTAATCGCGATCGGTTTCTCGACGATGACGTGTTTGCCGGCCTTGGCCGCCGCGATACCGAGTTCCGCATGGCTCCCGCTAGGCGTAAGGATGCAGACGATATCGATATCCGCGTTTTCCAGCATCCGCTCATAATCGTCGTAAGCGGCCGCTCCATAATTAGCGGCGAAGGCCTGCGCTCTTTCCCTGTTATGCCCATAGACCGCGATTAAATTGGCTCCAGGCAGCTCTTGAATACTCCTCGCGTGAATAGCGGAGATCATGCCGTACCCGACGATCGCGAAGTTCATGGTCGTTGTCATGATGGCTGTCCTCCTCCGCTACCCTTTTAACCCCGTAGTCGATATCCCTTCTACGAAATGCTTTTGGGCGAAGAAGAAAATAAGCAAAAGCGGCAGAATGGAGAGGAAGGACATGGAGAACATCGCACCCCAGTTCGTTTTGCCCGTATTGTCCAAAAACATGTTCAAAGCAAGTGTTACCGGATATTTACTCACGGAATTGATATACAGCAGGTGGGAGAAGAAATCGTCCCAGGACCACATAAAGGCAAAGATCGAGATCGTAAACAGCGCCGGTTTAAGCAGCGGCAGTAGAATAAGAAAGAAAAACCTGACTCTCCCGGAACCGTCAACGATGGCCGCCTCATCGAGCTCCAGCGGAATCCCGCGAATGAATTGGATTAACAGGAAAATAAAAAACGCGCCGTTAAATTCGCCTAGCCAAGCCGGAATCGTCATCGGCAAATAAGAATTGAGCCAGCCCAGATTAGCGAACATAAGAAATTGCGGAATGATAATGATTTGTTTCGGAAACATGATCGTAATCATCAGAACGCCGAACCATACTTTCTTGAGCGGAAAGCTGATTCTGGCAAATCCGTATGCCGCGAACGAACAGGAAAAGATAGAGCCGAACAAAATCGTAAACGAGAGGATGAACGAATTGGCGAAGAATACATGAAAGGGCGTTTCATTGATGGCAAACCAACCGTCATGATAATTCGACCATTGCAGCCCTTTGGGAAATAGAGATACATTCCCGAAGATCTCGTCGTTATTTTTGAAGCTTCCGAAGAAGAGCCATAAGATCGGATATACCATCATCAGGCCGAATACGGAGAGCAGAATATGCTTGGGTATTTGCTTTACTCGTGAAATCATAGCGTTATCCTTTCTTTCCGCCGGAATCTTCGTAGTGCACCCAATAACGGGAAGCAGCGAAATTAATGATCGTCGCAACTCCGATAATGCCGAGCAGCACCCACGATATGGCCTGCGCGTAGCCCATGTTCAGCGAACTGAAGGCTTGCTGATAAATGTAGATCACCATGAACAGCGTTTCATCCACCGGACCGCCCTTAGTAATCACATAACCCTGCGTGAACGTTTGGAAGGTTTGAATCGTCTGCATGACCAGGTTGAAGAAAATGACGGGTGAGATTAACGGCAGGGTAATGCGCAAAAAGGTTTTCCATCGTCCCGCCCCATCGATCGAGACGGCCTCATACATTTCTTTGGGCACCTGTTTCAATCCGGCCAAGAAAATAAGCATAGAAGAACCGAACTGCCAGACCATTAAGATAACAATCGTATACAATGCAGAATCCGGATTGAATATCCAGTCTTTTCCCTTAATACCGAATAACTGAAGGAATACGTTAATCAATCCTTCCCGCCCGAATATTTGCATCCACATGATCGCTACGGCTACGCTGCCGCCGATGATGGATGGCAAATAATATACGGTGAATTGCTTAATCTGTTTCTCCGAAATCTCCTTCGACTCGAGTTCATTCATGATTTCCGACAGCTGTTCCTCCACTCTGCCGGGATTCAGCGCGTTCAGGCGATTGGACAAGAGGATGATTTTCTTGAGAATATCGGATAGTACCTGCCATTCGTTTCCTTCCCCGGAATGCTCGTCATAATGAAATATCCGTTCGTCGGGCGACAGGAATTTGTGCTGTAAGGCTTTATTCGCTTCTATGAAGGCACCGGAAATCTCGCCGTTATTGGTTTTGAGCGAACTGATCCCGATGCTGATCGAGTGCTCGCGTTCGGTCAACGTTTGCAAGATGGATTCGATGGCTTCCTGCGGGCTTAAGGACACCCATTCTCTCTTGCTGATTCGTACGAAATTCCAATGACCGAACCATTCATGAGCGCTCAAGCTGGAGCTCTCCTCTACCAGGCAAGCTAAGAGGAGCCGGAAAGGCTGCTCTTGCCGCAGCGAAAGCTGCCGCTGAACAAGCTGCCAGGTTTCATCGGACAAATGCGTTTCGTCCTGTTGACGGCTTAATAAGAAATGATGGGAAAGGACATGGAGAAGCTCCTTGCTTCTTTCCCTTTCCCGCAGCGCTTCAGTGCACTTGGCCAGCACGTTCTCGAATTCGGAGTCTTCCGCCGGCTTCAGTAAATAATCGAACACGCCCGATTTAATCGCACGCTGGGCATACGAGAATTCGTTATAGCCGGTTAATAAGACGACAAGAATATCGGGGTATCTTTCCTGAATATGACCGCTCAGCTCAACCCCGTCGATTCCCGGCATCTTGATATCCGTCAGCACGACATCTACCGCATTGCAGTTCAACCACTCCAGCGCTTCTCTGCCGTTGCCGCATGCGCCGACGCACTCGAATCCAAAGGTTTCCCAAGCGAAGTTGACCAAGCCGTTCCGAACGATCGGTTCATCATCTACGATTAGGATATGATACGTCATCCGTAGGTGCCTCCCTTAGCATATGTTTCTTCAGCCACACTTCCACGATGGTGCCTTCTCCTTCTATACTGTCGATCTTCAGGCCCCATTGTTGGCCGTAAAGGAGCTTTATTCTTTCATCCACGTTCGATAAGCCCAAATGGTTATGGTCCTTCCCGTTCATCGATAGAAGCGTTTTCAATTTCGGTTCGGGGATGCCTACGCCGTTATCCTGGATAATGAAAAAGAGTTTATCCCCATTTTCCGCGCCTTTAATATGCACCTGCCCTTGTCCTTCTTTGCGTTCCAGCCCATGGACGATCGAATTCTCGACCAAAGGCTGCAAAATAAACCGGGGAATCCGATACTGCATGACCGAGTCGGGCACATCCACGATGATGCTGATTCTGTCCGAGAACCGGGTCTCTTGAATTTGAGAGTAATACCTGATGTACGACAGCTCCTCCGCCACCGTAATCAGTTTATCCGTTTTCGACAGCGAAAGTTTGAAGAGCTTGGATAAAGCGGTAACCATCTTCACGATTTCGGTTATTTTATGCGATCTTGCAATCCAATTGATAGAGTCGAGCGTATTATATAGAAAATGGGGATTAATCTGCGTCTGCAGCGCGTTCCATTCCGCTTCGTTCTTTAGGATTTGCTGCTCGTAGACCTCTTTGATCAAGCTGTCTACGCGCTGCGCCATCCTATTGTAGCTGACAGCCAGCTGACCGATTTCATCTTTTGTCGTGACTTCCATCCTCGACTTGAAATTGTTTTTCTCTACGTCCTTCATTAACCGGATAAATTGCTTGAACGGTCTGGTAAATCGCTGGGTTGTCCATATTGCGATCGTGATCGTAACTAGTAAAATGATAATGACCGTATTGAGAAAATACTGGCGTATTTGCGCTGTGCCCTGCAAAATATCGTTCATGGGAACGGCGGATACGAACATCCAATCGGTTTTATCCACCTCATATCGCGTAATAAGCATCCGATTGCCGCGGAATGCGAGATACCCATTCTTCTCCGAATCCTCGAAAGTCAGCGAACGCGTCAGCTCCTTCGCATCTTGGCTTCTCCCGATGATCGGGTTCAGGTGATGGTCGATTAATAACAAGAAGCCCTTGTCCATCGCTTGAAACTTATTCAATACGGACTCCAGCCGGTAACTGGGTACGATAATACGGACAAAGCCCAACGTTTCGTTGAATTTATTGCTTGTGATCAGCCTGGAATAGACCATAAACTCACCATCGTTGATTGCATACCAGTAGGGCTTCCCGTTTCGTTTGGTCACTTCCTTCACCCAGGTCTCCGACAGATCGAGGCGCTTATTGGAATACCCGCCTGCATAGCTGAAACCGTTGAAGCCCAGGATTTCCATTCTTTCTATATCCGACCGCGTTTTTAAGTATTGCTTCATTTCGTTGCTTACTTCATTCGCGTCTGCAACCTTTTCGTAGGTGGAAGCAAACTTGTCCTTTTTTAATATGCTCACGATTTGGTCGTTCGTCGAAGCGAAGATGCCGATTTGCTCGATTTCCGAGAAGTACATGCTCAGATAGCCCTCGCTTTGCTGCAAGGCCTTGCGTGTAATTTCATGCGCTTGGTTTTCCAGAAGATGATTAAATTTGATGCTTGCCAATAGTCCGGTTACCGAGATGGGCACAACTCCAATGAATAAGATAATCAGCAGAATTTTGTTGCGAAAGCTAAACAAAAAAGTTCTGAACATCGCGTCCACCCTTTTATGAAGCATAGGCGAGCAAGGCTGTCTCTGCTCCTTAATACCCGTGAGTATAACATGCCGCCGTCCTGGCTGTCCTTCATGACATCCGATATATCATTACCGATGATGGAATTATTGCGAGCGAGCAGAAACGTCCAATGATCGTCCCACGTTACCTCCGTCCCGTAATAGGACGGCTCCATCGCCTTGGAACGCAAGCCCTTGAGCGAAATGCCGTAGCGCGGCATGCCGCTGATGACGTTGCGCGAGACGGTGCACACCCCGCTCTGATAGAGCTGGATACCCGTGCCATGGCCGATGAGCTCTCCCCCTAAGCGCACGGTATTGCCCGCGATAACATGGCCGCAATTGACGTCGGATTCCGCCGTGCTGCCGATTGGCCCCTCTCCCGGCACATAGCCGATGGCGTAGATGCCGTTAAAGCCGAGCTGCTCGATGACATTGTTCTCGATACGAATCTCCTTGCAGCGGCCGTTCAAGACGATGCCGCTCAGTCCGGAATGGCGCAGGGTGCAATCCGCGATCGTGATCCCTTCCGCATTTTCGATCCTGATCAAGCCTTCGCGCGCCTCGTCGCATTCCCGATTGGAGACCGGCATCCGGTAAGACGGCAGCATATCCGACATCTCTACGGTTAGTCCGCGAAACTCGAGATGACGTACGATGCCTTCCGCCGCCTCGTGCCCGTCGGCCCCCGGCTCCGAGCCTGCGATGTCAATCACCCGCAGCATATGCGGCAGAACGATGGTCTGCGCTTCGACGGGCAGCGACCTCGGGATATAGTACAGATAACCCTCCCGCTCGTCCCGGTAAAGCCAACGAAACGTTAATCCGCTGCACCTGCGCTCCCGCTATAGAAGAAGCCGGCAAGCCTCTTGGCTGCCGGCTTCTTCCTGCGTGATGACTGTCACTTCTTGACCGCTGAAGGCGAGACGCCGAAGCGCTCCTTGAACACCTTGGAGAAATGTGCGACGTTCTCGAAGCCCGTGGTAAAGCATACATCCGTGACTGACATGGACGTATGCGTCAGCATATCCCTTGCCATGTCCAGTCGTTTGCCGCGAATCCACTGCAAGGGCGAGGTGTTGTAGAGCGCTTGAAATTCCCGTTTGAACGTGGACAAGCTTCTTCCCGAGAGATAAGCCAAATCCTGCAGCGTCACCGGGCTCGTCACGTTCTCCTCCATCACTTCCGCGATGCTTCGGCGCTCCTTATGCTTAAGCTGGAAAAACTGAAGCAGGAATTACTCGTTCGCATCCGCCACGTCAAATAATAGCTCCAGCAGCTTCATCTTCATCAAGTTGTCGCCAATCCGGTCCGATTCCTTGAAATACGGCTTAAGCGATTCGATAAAGCTGATCAGCCGGTCGTTCACCGCATTCACCGAAATCGGCACAAGCGCGGCAGGCCGGGATGACTTCAGGTCCGCCATCTGAATAAATGCGGCAAGCAGCTCGTCCTTCAAGAAGAACATCATATAATCGAGTAAATTGCCGGCAGCGGGCTCGCCCGATTTCTCGTAATCGACGACGATGGCTTTCTGCAGCAGCACCATCTCGTTCTTATGAATGACATGCTCCTCGGCGCCGAAACGCACCGTATAGTTGCCCTCAAGGACAAACAGCAGCATATGGTCCTCCAAATACATCGAGCCGCGAAGCGTATCCGCATGCGAGCAGGATTCCACCACATTTATGCCGTTCATTTGTAAAATGCCGTGATGATAAGGCGCATGAATTAGATCATTCGGCACTTTAGCCAGCTTCTCCGTTCGAACAGCCACGCCCGCACGCTCCTTTATGGATGCCGGCTGTTCAGCCGCATTCCCAATGTGCCTCTAGATTACTCCGTTCGGATGGCGTCTGCAAGTCCTACGCAAGTCCAGTGCTCCGTTCACAAGCTTTCTATCGCCAGAGACGCAAAAATCCGCCCTCGCGGACGGGCTTGCCGGCCGAGAAAGCGGAGCTTTGTCCTGCGTTTCCTTAATCAGACTGCCCGGGCGCCCCAAGCGGCTGCCAACCAAGCAGCCACACCGGCGATTCCGGCCCAAACCGGAATTGCCCGCGCTCCCTTTCTTCCATGAGCGGCGGCGCGGATAAGGTATGGGCATCGAACCGTCCTCCGAGAAATGCGCGCCACGCCTCCCACGGAATCGGAATTTTCCCGTAGGTGTCCCCGCCGTAAAAGCCGCTGACCGTGGGTACACCGCCGTCCGAACGATAAAACAGATTGTAGTCCGCCTCCGCCAGCCGGGCGTCACTCCAATTGATGAAATGATAGAGCTGTTCGCCCGAATCGATCACGACATTGCGCAGCACCGTCAGATTATGATTCGGCTCGCCGGCCATCTCCTGCGTGCCGATCGCCGCTTTGGCTGCGTTGCGCACAAGCAGATTGTTTTCGATGACGTTGTCGATTCCTTTCGCAAAGATCACAAACCACAAGGAGCCCGAGCCGGCGCTGTACAAATCATGAATGACGTTGCGCGCGACGAGAAAACCGTCCGCGGCGTCGTCCAAGTAAACGCAGTAGCCCACCGAGAAATAGATCCCGCTGTCGTGGAAGCGATTGCCCACGATCCGATTGCCGAGTCCAGCCCCCCAAGCTTCGAACATGCCGCCGTCCTGGCTGTCCTTCATGACATCCGATATATCATTGCCGATGATGGTATTATTGCGAGCGTGCAGAAACGTCCAATGATTGTCCCACGTTACCTCCGTCCCGTAATAGGACGGCTCCATCGCCTTGGAACGCAAGCCCTTGAGCGAAATGCCGTAGCGCGGCATGCCGCTGATGACGTTGCGCGAGACGGTGCACACCCCGCTCTGATAGAGTTGGATACCTGTGCCATGACCAATGAGCTCTCCCCCCGAACGCACGGTATTGCCCGCGATAACTTGGCCGCAATTGACATCCGATTCTGCCGCGCTGCCGAACGGCCCCTCTCCCGGTGCATAGCCGATGGCGTAAATACCGTTATAGCCAACGTGCTCAATGACGTTATTCTCGATCCGTATTTCCTTGCAGCAGCCGTTCAAGACGATGCCGCTCAGCCCGGCATGGCGCAGAGTGCAATCCGCGATCGTGATCTCTTCCGCATTTTCGATCCTGACCAAGCCTTCGCGCGCCTCGTCGCGTTCCCGATTGGAAACCGGCATCCGGTAAGACGGCAGCATATCCGACATTTCCACGGTGAGCCCGCGAAATTCGAGATGACGCACGATGCCGTCCGATGCATCGCGCCCGCCGACAGCCGGCCCGGCTCCCGCAATGTCGATCACCCGCATCATCTGCGGAAGCACGATATCCTGCGCTTCAATAGGAAGCGCCCTCGGGATATAGTACAGATAACCCTCCCGCTCGTCCCGGTAAAATTCACCTGGCTCCGTGAGCAGCTCCCGCGCACCTTGCAGCCGATAGCGCGAGCCCTTATCAATTCCCCACGGCGCCGGATCCCGGAAGGTAATGATGTCCTGCTCCCAATCCACGGAGGCGACGGGCTTCGTCTCCGAAAACCAGTTCCACTCACCCTCGCCCGGCCAGATAAACACCTTGAGTCCGTCCTGATCGCCATCCGCAATAGGAGGCACATCGCCCCGCTTGAAACGAAACCCCAGGCCGCTGCCGCCGTCCCGCTTTCCCTCGACGACATGGTAGCCCTGCTTGGGACTGCGGGCTTCTACCGCTCTTACGCCGTTCTCGAACAACGTATGCCCGAATTGCCGCAGTGCATCGCAGCCGATCAAACAGCGGTAGACGCCGTCGCCGGCATCTTCCCAGCCGGTAAGCGCGCGTCCACCGGAAATGACGGGACGAGCGCCGGGCGCTGCCCGGTAGCTAACCTTGCAGGATGTCCCAGTGCCGGAATCTCCCGCATCGAAGCGCAGCGGCTTCTCCAGCCGGTACGTGCCCGCTCCGATCCAGACATTCACAGGCCCGGTGAAACCCGCTGCCAGTTTCTCGCGGACGGCTTCTTGCGCCTGTGTCAATTCAAGCCATGGCCGCTGCACTGAGCCGTCACCTTGTTCATGTCGATGGACAGCGTCTACATAATAATCAAGCGCATTCGTCGTTTGTCCCATCCTACATCCATCCCCTTTCACATAGGCTAAGCATGACAAACGCGGTGTTTCGCGCCAACTGCGCTTTTTGCTCGCTGCTGCGCGTGCGGCTGTGAATTTAATCATTCGCTGCGCGGAGCGATTCGCAAAATTCATAGTGGCAATACGCCTCCGCGTATGCAATGCTGAAAGCATATGAGGCTTGCCGTCAAAGGAGGTCATTTCCGGATGCGAATGCTCCAATCTTATAAGTCCAAGCGCTACCTGCTGCGCATGCTGCTCTCCATCACGATCCTGCTGGTGATTCTGCTGTCGCTGTCGTCGGCGGTGCTTCATTACAGCGCGGAGCGCCGCGTCCTGCAGATGCAGGAGGAAGCAAACCGAAAGGTCATGAACCAGATCAACCACAACCTTACCTTCATGCAGGAGATCGTCAACAATATTGCCCTGTCGCTCTATAATGACGAGCGGTTTTATTTCCCGCTGATGTCAAACTCCGAGCAGGAAGATATCGATATCATCTATTCCGTTAATCAATTGAATAAAGCAATGGATTCGCAGTCCTTCCTGCACTCCATATTCGTATACAACGGACATAACAATAAGAGCTACGCGCTTGGACCGCTTGCGGACCAGATGGAAGCTCACTATATGGCGGACCGGCTCGCCGAACGAATCAAGCGTCCGGAGAAGCTGCCGCAGCTGCAGCTCATACCGATGAATTTCAGCGGACGACCGAATGCCGTCGACTTCTTCTCCGTCATTATCTATGAATCGTTCACGAGCATGAACAACCGCGAAAGCGCGCTCGTGCTTAACGTCAAGCCGGAGTGGGTGTTCGATAACCTGAAGGTCGTCAACGGCTTCTCGGCCCCCGACGAATCCAGCGTCTTCCTCATGGATAAAGACGGCAGCTTCATCCTCTCCGGCGAAGAGCAGAATCTGCCGGAATTGAACGATCTGCGTTATGCGCTCGGTAAAGACCAGACGAACCGGGCAGAAACCTTCGGCTTCTTCTCGCATAACTTTCAGGAGCAAGGCAAATCGATCGTCAGCTATCTGCAGATGGGCGTGGCCGGATGGAAGGTGATCAGCGTGCAGCCTTACAATGCCGTGCTTGGCGGCGTGTCCCAAATGCGGGAAACCTTCGTCATCGTCATTATCAGCTTCCTGCTGCTTGCGATCATCGTATCCTTCGCGCTCGCCCATAAGCTCTACCGTCCGATTGAAGCGCTGCTCTCCCGCGTCACCAGACACGGCGGCGTTACTGAAACTTCACCTCAGCCGATTCGCGACGAGCTTGCCTACGTCGGCAATGTTTACGGGGAAATGGCAGAGAAGCTCCTTGTCGTCACCGATGAGAAGGAGAAGCAGAAGACGATCGTGCGCCACTCGTATTTGCGCAGCATCCTAACCGGAAGCGCCTCGTTCAGTCGCCATCAATTGGAGTCCTGCATCGACAAATACGGCCTTAATCTGGATCCAGCCGGGCCGTTCGTCGTGGTCGTCCTGAAGATCGACGATTATACGGCCGTGCTCGCCCGCACGACCGAAACCGAGCGGCAGCTGTACGCTTTCGCCATCGCGAATATTGCCGGGGAAATAATGGCGCCCCTTCGGATTGCCTGCGAAATGGTCGATGCGCGAAGCGACCACCTCGTTCTGCTGCTGAGCGGCGGAGCGCTGGGCTCGGAGCTGCCGGATTTGCCGGAGCTGCTGGCCCGCCTGCAGGAGATTGTCATGGACTACTACAAGCTGTCTCTGTCGGCTGCTTACAGCGACATCTCCCGTTCCCATGAATCCATTACCGATCTGTACGCCGAGGCGCTTCACTTCTCGATGTATAAGCTGCTATTCGGCAGACGTTCCTTAATTGCGCCGGATCTTGTGAGGGCTAATGTATCCCGCACCGAGTACGCCATGTCCGCCGACCAGGAGAAGAAGCTCGCCGAAGCAGTCAAAACAAACGACCTTGCCGGCATGGAAGCAGCTGTCATACAGCTTCTCAGCCCGCTGCACGGCTACCATTACGATCATATCGTCCACGGCGTGCTTCATATCGTCGACGTCATCAAGACGACCATTCGGGAAATCAACGGAAACCGGATATCCTCGCTGCCGATCGATCTCAGTGCCCTAAGTCGACAAGTATTGGAGAAAGAAACATTATCCGACATTACCGACCTGCTTCGGCTTACTTTGCACGACATTCACGAGAAGCGCCGTGGGTCGGAGCAGGATACGAATGCCGCGCTCATCGAAGCCATCAAGGATGTTGTCGCCAATCATTATGCCGACATGAACCTCAGCCTGCAGGGCATCTCCTCCATGCTCCGGATGACCTCCGCGTATGTAGGCCGGATCTTCAAGCAAAGCGAGCTGGTCTCCGTCGGCGAATACATCAATGAAATCAGGCTGACACGCGCACGCGAGTACCTGGAGACGAAGAACTTCAGCATCAAGGAAATTATGGAATTGGTCGGCTACGTCAACGAAAGCACCTTCTTCAAGCTGTTCAAGAAGAAGTACGGCGTAACGCCGAAGGAATACCGCTTGAAGAGCAACATCGGCTGAAGCGAATAACGCGGACAAGTCGAATCAAGATAATAGGGGCTGCCCTCCGGTCATCTTAATGACTTGCAGGCAGCCCCTTTTCATGTTTTAAACCCTATTTGAAACCACGCTCATGTCCTCATAGTCACTGCGCAGGCGAATGTTCTTCCGATCGCTGTTGTTTCCAGATGCCTTGAACAATGGGTTAAGGTTGGCATCTGGAAACAAAGGCGAACGCTGACGCTTCTCCAGAATCATTCGCCCTGCTCCGTTTTTGGTATCATGGCTTGTTAACAAACCAAACTGCATCTGCCAATTTCCGGCCCTTGCCCGTTTCATAGAGAAAACATCTCCGAACGCCTCGATATACCCTCGCCTTCCCCCGCTCTATCCCATACATTTCCGATGACATCCCGCAATTTACGGCCTTTTCCCCTTATGCACAGCAGTCAATCGCAAAAAACATAGTCCTCGGCAAATGAAATGAACGATTGCACAGTTTCGCTCCCCTGGTTCGAATGCCATGATGGGGAAGCGGATCAGTTCATCATTTTCCCGGAGGTAACGGCATGATCAAATCAAGCAAACGATCGGAATGGCACTACTTGAAGAAGAACTCGGAGCTGCTCCTCCTGCTGCTGCCCGGCGCGCTGCTCATCCTCGTCTTCGCATACCTGCCGATGTTCGGGGTCGTCCTGGCGTTCAAGGACTTTCATTACGACCTGGGATTCTGGAAGAGCCCTTGGGTCGGCCTTCAGAACTTCAAGTTCTTCTTCGTCTCGGACACCGCCGCCTTAATTACGCGCAATACGGTCGGCTACGGACTCACGTACATGATTCTGACGACGGTGATCTCGCTCGGCCTCGCCATCCTCATGAACGAGATGGGCAAACGCTGGCTGCGCATTCATCAAACAGCCATGTTCATCCCTTACTGCCTCTCCTGGGTCGTCGTCAGCTACTTGGCGCTCGCGCTGCTGGATACCCAGAACGGCTACCTGAACAAAGTGCTTGAAACGCTGGGGCTGCCCACGCACATGTGGTACCTCGAGACGGCGCCTTGGCCGTACATTCTCATCTCGGCCTACTTATGGAAGAACGTCGGCTTCTCCACCCTCGTCTACTTCGCCGGCATCATGGGCATTAACCAGGAATATTACGAAGCGGCCAAAATCGACGGCGCATCGCGCTGGCAGACGGCGACCCGCATTACGCTTCCTATGCTCTCCACCCTGATTACGGTGCTGCTCATCCTCTCCATCGGCCATATTTTCGTCGGAGACTTCGGGCTGCATTACTTCATCCCGAACGATGCCGGCATGACCTATCCAACGACCGACATCATCGACACGTACGTCTACCGGGCACTGCGAGTGAATGGCGACATCGGCATGTCCACCGCCATCGGCCTATATCAATCCATCGTTGGTCTCGTGCTCGTCGTTACGGCGAATTTCGTTGTACGCAAGATCAATGATGAGAATTCGCTTTTCTAGAAAGGAGCCGTCTGCCTCATGAATACGTCGCCGCAAGCGGTCGCAGCCAAATCCGTGACCGTCCGGGAAACCGGCGCCCGTAAGGAACCCTTCTCTATCGTAATTCTGTTGTCGCATCTGCTCTTCATTGCCATTACGCTTGCGATGATCGTCCCGTTCATCCTCGTGATTTCCATCTCCTTCACCGAGGAGACGGCGATTGTGGAGCACGGATACCAATTTATTCCTAGCGACTTTACGGCCAAAGCGTACCGGTACATCTTCGAGGCGCCGCTCGTCCTGTTCCGCGCGTACGGCATAACCATTCTGACGACGGTCATCGGAACTGCCTTGTCCTTGCTGATCACGGCCATGCTGGGCTATGTCACCTCGCGCAGGGATTTCCGGTACCGGACGCCGGCCTCGTTCTTCATTTATTTCACGATGCTGTTCGGCGGCGGACTCGTCCCTTCCTATATTCTGATCAAACAATACCTGCATTTGGACAACACGATCTGGGCGCTGATCCTGCCTTCGCTCGTGTCCCCCTTCTACATCATGGTCATGAAGGGCTTCCTGTCCAAAATGCCGTTTGAAATTATCGAATCCGCCAAAATCGACGGTGCACGGGAGCTGCGCATCTTCTTCACCATCGTCATCCCGCTGTCGACGCCCGCGCTGGCCACCTTGGGCTTGTTTCTCTCCTTCGGCTTCTGGAACTCCTGGTTCTCGGCCTTGCTCTATATCGATAACGAGAAGCTCATTCCTATTCAGCTGCTGCTTGTCCGCATGATGCAGAAGCTCGAATTCCTGACGAGCAACAGCGACTTCATCAACCAGTTCGGGGTGGATACGAGCAAGTTCCCGACGCTGTCCGCTCGTATGGCGATGGCGATTCTGGCCGGCGGGCCTATGGTCTGCATCTTCCCGTTCTTCCAGAAATATTTCGTCAAAGGGCTGACCGTCGGTTCATTGAAAGGCTGATTATCAGCGAATCAAACCGTTTTCATACCTAATGCCGGCTGATAGAATAAAGGGGGGGGTAATCGGAAGGATTACGAGGCCGGCAGCAGCGTTGAAATAATAGATAACCATTATACCAAGGAGGTCTACCTATGAAAGTCTGGAAACGTTCTATGGCCCATCTCGCGCTCGCCAGCCTGATTCTTGTTCTCATGTTAAGCGCTTGCAGCAGCAACAATAACACGAGTTCAAATGCCGACAAAAACACGGATACGCCCGCAGCGACGAACAATAAAGCGGCGAACGACAAGACGGCGAATGCAGCGACGACAGACGATACGACGAAGAACGAGCCGGCGCCTGCCGAAGAGCCCGTCGAGCTGACCTACTATTACATCGTCTATGATATGCCTGCAGACCAACAGGAAGTCGAAGATGCGATCAATGCGTACATCAAGCCGAAAATCAACGCCACGATTAAGCTGAAGCCTGTTATGGAAGCCGGCTACAAAGACAAAATCAATACGATGCTGGCAGCGAACGAGAGCTTCGACCTCTTGTGGACATCCAACTGGGGCGGCGGGGACTACGACAATAAAGTTGCGAAAGGCGCGCTTCTGCCGCTTGACGACCTGCTGGCCAAAACGCCTGATCTGAAAGCAGCAATCCCGGATGTTGCTTGGGACGACACGCGTGTAGACGGCAAAATCTACGGTGTGCCGAACATGCAAATCGCGGCGAAAGCCGAAGGCTTCGCGATTCAAAAACGTTTTATCGACAAATACGGCATCGACGTCAATTCCATTAAAACGCAATTGGATATCGAGCCTGTCCTGAAAACCATTCATGAGAACGAGCCCGACATCATTCCGATTGCTTCCACGAGCAACTTGTTCGACTTCGGCCGCCAATACGGCTATGCGGCGCAAGGCTACAAGCTCGGCGATCCGAACTTCAAAATCGTCGATACGATCGACAAACCGGAATACAAAACGTTCCTCGATACGATGCGTAGATGGTACACGTCCGGTTACATTTACAAAGATGCAGCGACCATGAAGGACGACCAGCTCGTTGCCCTGCTCAATACAGGTAAAGTGGCTGTTGAGTGGAACACGACGATGAAACCGGGCGGCGAAGCCGACGACAAGAAACGCTTTGGCAACAACGATGTCGTCTACGTCCGCGTATCCGAGCCTGAATTCACGGGTGTCCGCCCGACGATGAACTCCGTCAGCCACACCTCCAAGCACCCGGAGAAAGCGCTGGAATTCCTGCAGCTTACTTCGACAGACCCAACCCTCTTCAACCTGCTGACATTCGGTATCAAAGATAAACACTACACGGTGATCGGTGACAACACAATCAAGATTAACCAAGACGGCGGCTATAAAACCGACCAAGGCTGGGTCTTTGGAAACGTGCTCATCGGCTACTTGAAGGAAGGCCAAGCGCCGGATACGTGGGAACGCACAAAGCAGCTGAACGAAACAGCCAAACGTCCGGAAGTGTCCGGCTTCAACTTCAACACGGAGCCTTACAAAACAGAATCCGTCAACATCGCGGCCGTCGGCGAGCAGTACGCCAAGGCGCTGAATAATGGCGCGGTCGATCCCGCCAAGGTGCTGCCGAAATACCAATCGGCGCTTAAGAAAGCCGGCGTTGACAAGCAAACGGCGGAAATGCAGAAGCAGCTCGACGAGTGGCTGAAAGCAAACGGCAAGAAATAAAGAAGCTTAGCGAAATAGAAACAAGAAAAAGACGCCGTTCAGATGGCGTCTTTTTCTTCGTATTCGGTCTGTATCCGTCACGTATCAGAACCATTTCCGGTGGATTGCGGCTCGTGATGTTCCTTCAGCCGATAGCTGACAAAAGCCAGCTGACGGCTGTCCGGCGACCACGAATTGACGTTAATCGTGCCTTGACCGCCGAAAAGCTGTACCAGCGTCCGCGCCTCCCCGCCTTCGCTTGCCATCAGCCGAATTTCGACATGCTTGTTTGCCGGGTGATCTTCCGGCGCCACATCCTCCTTGCGGTACGCAAGAAACGCGACTGCGCTCCCGTCGGGCGATACATGCGGAAACCAATTATTGCTGCCGTCGAACGTCATCTGCTGCTGCTCGCTGCCGTCCGCGTTCATGCGCCAAACCTGCATCAGCCCGCTCCGCGTCGAATTGAACCAGATATGACGGCCGTCCGGCGAATATTCTGGTCCGTCGTCAAGCCCCGGCGTATCGGTCAGCTGCGCTTCGATTCCGCCGGCTACCGGTATCGTATAGATGTCATATTGACCGTTCCGTTCTGCGCAATAAGCCAGCGTCAGCCCGTCCGGCGACCAGCCGTGGAGATAGCTTGGAGCCATGGCCGTAATGAGCGTCGGCGCGCCGCCTGCAAGCGGGAAGATATAGATACGGGACTGTGCATCCTCTCTCGTATGATGACTGACCGCGACAAGCGAATTGTCCGGCGACAGCACATGGTCGTTATTACAGTGATCGGCATAGCCCGAATCGATCACGGTTGACTCGCACGCGGCGAGATCGAAGGCATAGAGGCGTCCGCCGCTGTTATAGATCAGCCGTTTGCCGTCGCTTGTCCAATTCGGCGCTTCGATCAGCCGATCGAACTCGGCCAGCGTTCTGCGTTCGCCGGTCGCTGTGTCGACCGTCTCTAGGATACTGATGACATTCCTTGTTTCCGGCTTGCCTGCTTCTTTAATCGTATTCATAAGTGCCTCCCGCGAATATAGATTTGAGGTGCGTGACAAGTGAAGCATGGATAACAACTCTATTCGATTCTTGCCTTCCTATTCCTCTCGCGATTAACCATATCTTAGCCGTCTGAACTGCTCCGGCGTGATCTTCTCCGCAAGCCGGAAGCGCTGGATGAAATACGCGCTGCTCGCAAAGCCGACTTGCTCGGCTACTTCCTTAACGGGCAGCTTCGTCGTCACGAGCAAATACTTAGCCTGCACGATCCGGCATTCCGTCAGGAATTGCACCGGTGTTTTCCCGATGAGGCCGTGGAACTGCCTGCTGAAATGCGACACGCTGTAGTCCGCTGCTGCAGCCATCTCCTCAAGCGTCAGCGGCTGGCTGCTGTGCGAGCGGATCCATTCGGCAGCCTCGATGATTTTGCCGCGCTGCTCCAAGGCGGTTATGCCCTCCAGCCCCTCCGCGTTCTGGACGAGCTCGGCCAGCATTTCATACAGTACAGCCGACAGCCGCGCCTCGCCGCCTTGCAGCGAAGGAATGCCGAACGTCAGCAGCTTCCCCCAGAGCTTATCCAGCCGTTCGCAGCCGACCCACGAGAACAGCCAGGGCTCTCCCATTCCCCTGTCCTGCAGCAGCCCGCCGATGCCCGGTCCGTTGAAATGCACCCACCGCACATCCCACGGATCCTTGTCGTCGGCGTAATAGGACTGTTTCGTGCCCGGACCGTAAAGAAACCCGGACCCCGCCTGCAGCTCTACGTTCTCGCCGCCGATTCTCACGCAGCCCTTGCCGCTTCGAACGATATGCCAATTGTAGGCCGTCAGCTGCCCGGCGGCACGGTTCTCCCGATGCGCAGGGTCCTCATAATAGTGGCCGAACGATTCCGGATAGCAAACGAATCGGTCGAAGCGAGGCGCCGCCAGAAAATGGTTGATTCTCATTCCATCCACCCTTGCTAAAATAGCATAATTTTAATATAAGGCTCAAAATAATCTCATTTACCGCTTACATGACAATAACTATACTGAACTCAAAGCGATATTTACAGCAAAATAATTATACACTTTGACTTGTAGAGGAGGCAGTCCGATGTATTTCGGAGTCGATTATTATCCAGAGCACTGGCCGGAGGAACGATGGCCAATCGATGCGGAAATGATGAAGCAGGCGAATATCAATATCGTCAGACTGGCGGAGTTCGCCTGGGCGAAGATGGAACCGGAAGAAGGCGTGTACGACTTCGCATGGCTGGACAGAGCCATCGAGGTTCTCGCTGGCGCAGGCATTAAGATCGTCCTCGGCACCCCGACCGCGACGGCCCCCAAGTGGCTGATGGATAAATATCCGGATATGTATCCCGTGGACGTATACGGCCTAAGCAAGGGCTTCGGCACCCGAAGACATTACTGCGTCAACCACCCCGTATACCGTGATTACTCCAAGCAAATCGCCCGCGTCATGGCCGAGCATTACCGGGATCATCCGCATGTCGTCGCATGGCAAATCGACAATGAATTCGGCGGCGCCTGCTACTGCCAAAGCGACCTGCATGCCTTCCGCATCTGGCTTCGCAAGAAGTATGGAACGATCGACCGGCTTAACGCGGAGTGGGGCACGGTTTTCTGGAGCCAGACGTACCGGAGCTGGGAAGAAATCATACTGCCCGTCTATTCGGCAAGCGACGGCTTCAGTCAGAACGGCGGCGCCAGCAGCCTGCTGTCCACGCCTTACAACCACAATCCGGGCCTGCTGCTGGATTATCAGCGGTTCTTCTCCGACGCTACGGCGGAGTACCAGCGCTTGCAAATCGAAGAGATCCGCGCCTGCAGCGAGCTGCCGATCACCCATAATCTAATGGGGCATTTCAGCGAGCTGGATTATTTCGATCTGGGCAAGGATCTGGATTTCGTCTGCTGGGATAACTACCCGAACACGATGTGGGGCAAATCCTCGCCGGCCAGCGTCTCCATGGCGCATGATCTCATGCGCGGGATCAAGAACCAAAACTTCTGGATGATGGAGCAGCAGAGCGGCCCTTGCGGCTGGCACTCCATGGGCGACACGCCCGAACCGGGACAAATCCGGCTCTGGACATACCAAGCGATCGCGCACGGCGCGGAGGGCATGGTCTATTTCCGCTGGCGCGCCTGTACCGTCGGCATCGAGCAGTATTGGCACGGCATCTTGGATCATGACGGCATCGGACGCCGGCGCTACCGGGAAATTACGGCCATCGGCAGCGAGATTGCCAAGCTGTCGCCGCTCTATCTCCATGCGAAGAACGACAATGCCGTCGCGCTCGTCAAAAGCTACGATAACGTGTGGAGCCATCGCGCGCAGCCGCATAATCTGAAATTCAGCTACGATACCTTGCTTAAAGGCTATTACACCGCTGTCGCAGGCCATCATGTCGGCGTAGACGTCACGAGCGCGGAGACCGATTTCTCCCCCTACAAACTCGTGCTCATGCCGGCGTTCAACCTGATGACCGAAGTCATCGCCGCGAAATGCGAAGCTTACGTTGCGAGCGGCGGCGCCCTGCTGGTTACGTTCCGCTCGGGAACGCGCACTTGGAACAACCAAATGACGACGCTGACCTTCCCGGGTCTATTCCGGGAACTTGCGGGCGTCGAGCTTGAAGAATTCGATTCCGTTAATTTCGGCCGCACCGTCGGCGTGAACGGCTCGTTCGGCGAAGGGACCGCCTCTATCTGGTGCGACGTCTTGAAGAGCAACGGCGCGGAAACGCTCGCGGAATACAGCAGCCATTACTACAATGGAACGCCTGCCGTAACGGTCAATACGTACGGCAAAGGCCGCGTATACTACGTCGGCTGCGATCTGGATGCCGACGCGCTGGCGCGGCTCGCCGGAATTATCTTGGAGCGAGAAGGCATTGCCGCCAGTCTGCCCAAGGCATACGAAGGCGTTGAAGCCATCGAACGCATCGCCGAAGACGGCCGTGCCTACCTCATGCTGCTCAACCATAACAGCGAGCCGGTCGAGGTCGAGCTGAACGGCGTGTACACAGATGCTTTAAGCGGGGAAGCCGTTGAGGGAGAGCTATCCTTGGAGCCTTATGCCGTTCATGTGTTACTGAACTCGTAATACGTAACTGAATCCGTACAGCAAGAAAAGGGCATGCCGGCGATAAGCCTGCATGCCCTTCTTGCTTGTCCTCCTGAAGTCAAGCCTGAAGGAGGCTCTCCCAATTGTTGTCGAGCGCCTCGGCCTCGTGCATGCTTACTTGGAACTGCAGCTTGCTGAGCTGCTGCCGTCCGATGACGCCCTGCCGGTACTGCTGCTGAAGCGCTTCTCGTTCTGCCTGGATGGAGAGCAGCTTCAGCACGTGCACCTTTTCTTCTACAACTTCTTCGGCATCCGGCGCTTCCAGCTGATGATTAAGCACACTAATGATGTGCCTATAATGTCCGCATACCCGGCTGACAGAAGAATTGGAGCAGGTTTCGTTCGCCTTCAGCTCCTCGAGTGCGTAAGTGGCCGTTGCAATGCGCAGCCGAATGAACGTTTTACGGTCTTTCAGCTTCAAACCGGCGTGCGCTTTGCGCCTGTCCGGCATAAACGCCGAGAACACTTTATAGACAAGCGAATAGAGCAGCAGGTACACAATATGAAACCGGTTGGAGACGGCCATCTCAATGCGCCGGAATATGTTCTGGAGCACAACCGCCTCCTGCGGTTTGATCTCTCCTTTCCTCGCGAGCAGCATCATGCACTTCTTCTCCTCCGCGATGCCGAGCTGCCGAAGAAACATTTCCTCTTCCCTTGCTTTCCTGGGCAGGATCTCGTAATTGGTTCGTCTCAGGTCCGACAGCCGCTGGTCATTGTCCGAGATGACGATCGCCGCAGCGAAATGGTTCGTCTCGTCCGTCGCCAATCGCACGGCTTGATTCGCCGCTTTGATGGATTCCAGCTGCGCTTTAACCTCCGCCTTCCGATTATGCGAATCACCTGCCGTGCCTTCGGCCCGGTCGGCGAGCAGCGGCAGCGCGATGCTCGCCAGCACCATCGAGAACAGGATGACACCGCCGGACAAGAAGAGCATCAAATCCCGCTCCGGGAACGGACTCCCGTTCCCAATAAAGAGCGGAATCGTGAACGCGCCCGCCAGCGTGACAGCACCGCGGATGCCGGACAGCGCGGTAAGCACCAGCACCCGCCATTCGGTCCCGTGCCGGCCAAGAAAGCCGGAGAGACGCCCGTAAACGATCAGCCATATGAATCGCAGCGCGATGAGCAGCATGTAGATCAGCAGCACATACCCGACGGCTTTGAAATTACTGTAGGCCGCGTTATTGAAGATGTCTGCCGCAATATCGGGAAGCTGAAGACCAAGCAGCACGAACACAAGCCCGTTCATGATGAACAGAATGACGTTCCATGTAATCTCCGACACGAATTTCTGCTCGATCGTCGTGAACCCGGAGCGATCCTGCTCGATCGCATGAAGAATGCCCCCGGCGACTGCGGCGAGAATGCCGGACAACCCGAGATGCTCCGCCGTATAGAACAGAATGAACGGCGTCACTATCCGAATGAGCACATGGACCGAGACGTCTTCGATACCGAATCGGCGCATGGCCATCCTTGCCCAGATGACCCCAAGCGAAATAACGCCGCCGACAAGCAGGCCCCCTAGTGAAATGACGACGAAGCTCCACGACGCGTGCCAGAACGAGAACGTGCCTGTCACAGCCGCTGCAACCGCGAACTTGAAGGCGACGAGGCCGGAAGCATCATTCATGAGCGACTCGCCTTCCAGCAGGCGATGAATATTCGCCGGCAGCAGCACCCTGGATGCAATCGCCGATACGGCCACCGCATCGGTAGGCGATAGAATCGCGGCGAGCGCGAATGCCGCCGCAAGCGGGATCGACGGAATCAAGTTGTGTATGAACAAGCCGCCTACGAGAACGGTTAAGAACACGAGTCCGACCGCCATGAGCAGGATCGGCGTTCTCAGCTTCCACAGCTCGTCCCGCGGCGTTCGTTTGCCGTCGTTGAACAGCAGCGGCGCGATGAACAGCATGAAGAACAGATCCGGCTCCAAGGAGATATGGACATGCCAAGGCAAGTATACGATGGCGCTCCCCAGCGCGATTTGGATAATCGGCAGCGGAATAAACGGCAAGAGCCGCTGGCCGATCTGCGAAACCGCGAGCAGCAATAATAGGACAAGTACGACGCGAAATAAATCCATGACCTTCACTCCGACGTTCTAGTTTTGGGTGCTGCGTCAGCGGCAGCGGCAGCTTTCCGTTTACAGGATACCCCGTTATTGGAAACTCATAACGTAGACATGCGTCTTTCTCTCCAAGTCAACGCGGACGGCACTTCGCCCTAACGAGCCGCGAAGCGCAAAAAACCTCCATTGCGGCATGTCGTCGAATGCCATCGCAATGGAGGTTTGTCTACACGAACAAGGATTATTATACGCTGCTTGCCGCTTCGGCGTATTTCGCCCGGGCCAGTTCGGTCGCCTCGACCATGTTGCGAAGCGCGGCGATGGTCTCCTCGTACTTACGCGTCTTCAAGCCGCAGTCGGGGTTGATCCAGAATTGATCGGGAGCCAGCACCCGAAGGGCGCGGTCGATCATGGCGGTCATCTCCGAGACGAGCGGCACACGCGGACTATGGATGTCGTAGACGCCGAGGCCAATGCCCTTGTCGTAGGTTTTGTCTTCGAAGCTCGCAATCAGCTCGCCGTGGCTGCGGGACGTCTCGATCGAGATGACGTCGGCGTCCAAATCACTGATCGCGTCGATGATTTCGTTAAATTCGCTGTAGCACATATGCGTATGGATTTGCGTCTCGTCCTGCACGGTCGCCGTGGACAGGCGGAAGGCGCGCACGGCCCAGTTCAGGTAATGCGGCCACTGCTCGCGCTTGAGCGGAAGGCCTTCGCGGATGGCAGGCTCGTCGACCTGGATCATGCCGATGCCGGATGACTCCAGCGCCTCCACTTCCTTGCGCAGCGCAAGCGCGATCTGGTACGCAACCTCCTCGCGGGAGAGATCGTCCCGGACGAACGACCAGTTGAGAATCGTAATCGGTCCCGTCAGCATGCCCTTGACCGGTACGTCCGTCAGCGACTGCGCATAGACGGTTTCCGCGACGGTCATCGGCGCCTCAAGCGCCACGTCGCCGTAGATGATCGGCGGCTTCACGCAGCGGGAGCCGTACGATTGCACCCAGCCGTTCGCCGTGAACGCGAAGCCGGCCAGCTTCTCGCCGAAGAACTCGACCATGTCGTTGCGCTCGAACTCGCCGTGCACGAAGACGTCCAGCCCGAGCTCCGTTTGCACGTCGATCCAGATCTTGATCTGCTCCTGCACGAACGATTCGTACCGTTCCGCGCTCCACTCGCCCTTGCGCCATTTGGAACGGGCGCTCCGGACCTCCGGCGTCTGCGGGAAGCTGCCGATCGTCGTCGTCGGCATCAGGGGCAGCTGCCAGCGCTGCCGCTGCGTTTCGCGGCGCGCCGCGAAACGGCTTGGCCGCTCGAACGGTTCCGACGCCAGCCCCGCGATCTGCCGGTGCACGTCGCTGCGGGCGCGGGAAGGCGACTGCTGCAGCGCGGCACGGTTCTGAATCGCCAGCGCAAGCTCGTCCTTAACTGCCTGCAGGCCAAGCTGGTTTGCTTTCACGAGGAGCACGATCTCTTCGAGCTTCTCGTCCGCGAAAGCCAGCGCGCCGCGCAGCACGGCATCGAGACCGGTCTCCTGCTTGGCGCTGACCGGCACATGCAGCAGGCTGCTTGAAGGCTGGACGAGAATGCGGTTCTCGGATACGGCGCCGCGAATCGCGTTCAGCTTATCCAGCTTGCCCTGCAGGTCGGCGCGCCATATGCCGCGTCCGTCGATCAGACCGGCGCCCAGCACTTTGTCCGCCGGGAAGCCTTGATCGAGAACGGCCCGCAGGTTCTTGCCGCCGTCATGGACGAAGTCCAGTCCGATACCGTGAACCGGCAGCTCGGTGACGGCTTTATACGCATCTACGGCTTCGAAATACGTCTGCAGCAGGATGCGAATGCCCGGCGCCGACTGCCGCAGCTCCGCGTAGATACGGGCGATAAGGGCAAGATCGCTTTCGCCGAGCGTCGTTGCGAGAATCGGCTCGTCGATCTGAACCCACGCCGCTCCTGCTTCGGCGAGCTCGCGAAGCACCTGTCCGTAGAGCGGCAGCAGCGCGTCGATCCAGCCGCCGAGCTCCTCTTGCCGGTATCCCTTGGACAGCTTTAGGAAGGTGAACAAGCCAAGCAGCACGGGCCTTCCGTCAATGCCGAGCTCCTGCTTCGCTTCCCGGTATGTATCGACCAGCCGGTTGCGGGTCAGCTTCGGCGTCAGTCCGTTCAGCTCAGGAACGATATAATGATAGTTCGTATTGAACCATTTCGTCATCTCCAGCGCCGTGGCGTCCTTATTGCCTCGGGCCATCGCATAGTAAAGGCCGAGATCCGGCGTGCCGCCCTCATAGGCGAACCGCTCCGGAATAAGGCCGAACATGCAGGCCGTATCCAGGACATGATCGTAATACGTGAAATCGCCAACCGGGATGATGTCGACTCCGAGCGTTTGCTGCACCTTCAAGCGATCAAGGCGAATCGCCTTCAATTCCTCGTGCAGCTGCTCTTCGGGCAGCTTTCCCGCCCAGTGCTGCTCCAACGCTTTCTTCCATTCCCGATCCCGTCCGATGCGGGGATAACCCAGGTTCGCGCTCTTCATCGTGTCTCTCTCCTCTTCCTACCCTGTAGGTGATAAGGAAAAGATACCACGGCCCCGGCGATATAACGTAACTCCCATTTTCTATTACCGGATATAGTTTCAAGCTATAGCAATTGATATTATTCGGCGATCGTCAGCCGCAAAGCCTCCACGTATTCAAGCGCCAGCTTGGAGAGAGCCGCGTTGCGGTGGCAGATCCAGCCGACGTGAATCGTCTCGTCGCTGGCCAGCGGAACGGGTATGATCTCGTTGCCGTTCAGATCTGCGCTCAGCACGCCGGTCGAGATCGTATAGCCGTTCAAGCCGATGAGCAGGTTGAACAAGGTGGCGCGGTCATTCACTCGGATGCTCTTCTGATGCGACAAGGTGCTCAAGATTTCCTCGGCAAAATGAAACGAGTTAAATTCCCCCTGCTCGAAATGCAGGTACGGATATTGCTGCAGCTCGTCAAGCGTCACCATGTCCTGCTTGGCGAGCGGATTGCGGATACTGACGAAGACATGCGCCTTCGCCGTGAACAGGCTCGTGAACATAAGATTCGCGTTATTCAGCAGCCGGTTAATCACCTGCTTGTTGAACTCGTTCACATACAGGATGCCGATCTCGCTGCGCTGGTTTTTGACGTCCTCGATAATTTCGTGCGTCTTCGTCTCCCGCAGCGCGAACTCGTATTCCTCCTGCCCGAACTGCTGCACCAGCTTGACGAATGCATTCACCGCGAACGCGTAATGCTGCGTCGATACCGAAAAATGCTGCGGGGCGGGCTTCGTGTTCATGTACCGGCTCTCCAGCAGCTCTGCCTGTTCGACGACCTGGCGCGCATAGCCGAGAAACTCCGCGCCTTCCTTGGAGAGCAGGATGCCCTTGTTCGTCCGTTCGAAGATCGTAATCCCGAGCTCCGCTTCCAGTTCCTTGATCGCATTGGACAAGCTCGGCTGCGAGATGAACAACCGTTTGGCGGCCTCGTTGATGGAGTTCCGGTTCGCCACCTCGATTACATATCGTAATTGCTGCAGAGTCAGTTAGACCCCTCCTTCGATGTTAGCATCGTACAAATAGTAATCCTGCGCATGCACCGCTTTGAATCCGACAGACTCGTATAAACCCAAGGCATGATCGTTTTTCGTTTCGACCTCTAAGTGGATGGAATGACCGGCTGCATGCTCGCCTCGAATGATACGGCGAAGCACGTTTCTGCCGATTCCTTTGCCTCGATATTCCGGCAAAACAGCAAAGCCGTAGATCCATGATTGCCCTTTTTCCCGATTCACGCGAACTTTGCCCACCGTTTCTCCATTCGAAACGACCATAAGGATCGCGGTGTCCGGGTCCTTCTTCTCGTCGTGCTTGCGTTCCATCTCCGTCGCATCCGCTTCGCTTACGCCGAATCCTTCCCGATCCAGCCGCACGCGCATGGCAAAGTCTCCAGGCTCTGCCGGCCTCACCGCAACGTCGTCAGCGACCTCTTCAAGCGGTCCTTCTTGCCACGCCATTTGATGCTCAGAGAAGGCATATACAGCACCTTGCTTCTTCAGAAAAGCTTTCGCCGATGCCGAGCCTGCGGGTGCATTCAATAGAATTTTATGAAATCCAATGCGCCGCACGGCTTCCATGCCTTGCTGAAACAAGCGCTGGAAATGCCCCTTCCGCCGCTCGCTTGGCGCCGTCAACCCGCATACTTCGACTGTGGAGCCGAAGGCATATAAAGCCAAGAACGATACGAGTTCGCCGTTTTCATAGTGAAAAAAGTCCGTTTGCTCGAATTCCCGCGTTCTCAGCATGTCCCAATTCAGCTTCAGCTGTACGTGATCCTGCGCTTCACACTTCTGCTGCAGCCGTTCAATGGCTTGTAGTTGTTGATTGGTTAGCATCGTGATCACCTCTATGAATAAGATTGGCACTTGGAAATACTACCATAATTATATATCGGCGGATATACGATTCGTTGATCGGCGATTATTTGAGAAACCGAGATGAATTGATTACACTGAAGCTATTAAAGGAGGTTCAGCACAATGGTCGATTCAGCGTTCAAAATGGAATTAGGCATCAGCACGTTTTTGGAAACGACGCCGGACCCGGCGACAGGCGCCGTCGTCAGCCATGCCGAGCGGCTGCGCCGCGCCGTTGAGGAAATCGTCCTGGCCGATGAGGTCGGGCTTGACGTATACGGGATCGGGGAGCATCACCGCGCCGATTATGCAGGCACTGCGCCTGCGGTCGTACTCGCCGCAGCCGCCTCGAAGACCAAGCGAATCCGACTGACAAGCGCCGTTACGGTGCTTTCCTCGGACGATCCCGTTCGCGTCTACCAGCAGTTCTCCACGCTGGACGGCCTCTCGAACGGCCGGGCGGAGATCATGGCCGGACGCGGATCGTTCATCGAATCGTTCCCGCTGTTCGGCTACAGCCTCGACGATTACGACGAGCTCTTCGAGGAGAAGCTCGATCTGCTGCTCCAAATCACGGCCTCCGAGCGGGTTACATGGACAGGCAAACACCGCCCGGCAATCAACGATTTGCCGGTATATCCCCGCTCCGAGCAGCATCCGCTGCCTGTGTGGATCGCAACCGGCGGGAATCCGGAGTCCGCCGTGCGGGCCGGAATTCTGGGCCTGCCCGTCGCCTTCGCCATTATCGGGGGCATGCCCGAGAGCTTCGCGCCGCTCGTCAACCTGTACAGGCAGGCTGCGGCCAAGGCCGGTCATGATCCGAGCAAGCTGCAGATTGCGACGCATTCGCACGGCTTCATCGCCGATACGACGGAGCAGGCCGCGGACATGTTCTTCGCGCCGACGCAGGCGCAGATGAATGTTATCGGAAGCGAGCGGGGCTGGGGTCAGAACTACAATCGTGCTACATTCGACGCCGCGCGCTCTTTACGCGGGGCCCTCTACGTCGGCGATCCCGAATACGTCGCGGAGAAGATCGTCCTGCTGCGCAAGAACCTGGGCTTGACCCGCTTCTTCCTGCACGTCAATGTCGGCACGATGCCGCACCGCGACGTGCTGCGTGCCATCGAGCTGCTGGGCACGAAGGTCGCCCCGATCGTGCACAAGGAGCTTGCGCGTATCGGGGGGAATTAAGCAGCCTGACGCAGGGCTAGCCGTTCTAAGCGCTTCCGCTCGCTGTCATCCTTATCCGCCGATGCGGCGCATAACATCAAGAGAGCTCATCAGCCGATCCGGCTTGGAGACAGCTCTCTTTTTTGCGCAGCTCGGCGCTTTGCCCGCTGCCTTGGTCCTCTCTACGCCGCAAGCGGAAATCCGATCGAAATGACCGCGCCGCCGCCTTGGCGGTTGCCGGCTCCGATCTCGCCCTTGCAGCGCTCGACGATCGCGCGGGATATCGCGAGGCCAAGCCCGGTCTCCCCGTCCTTGCCTTTCACGAAGCGATGGAACAGATGCGGCAGCAGCTCCTGCGGGAAGCCTGCTCCGTCGTCCTGCACGGCGATCGACAGCCGCTCCCGGCGGACCTGAACCGTGATGACGATTTGTTTCCTCGCATACCGGATTGCGTTCGACGCGACGTTCAGCAGCGCCTGCGCCAGCTTGTCCCGGTCCGCGCGGATTATCAACCGTTCAGGTATACCCGCTCCGAAGTCAATCTCCAGCGATACGCCACTGCGCGCTAGCTGCGGATTCAGCCGTTCCTTCGTCTCCGTCAGCAGTTCCCGCACGTCGACCTCCTTCATTCGGAAGACGTCCTCCTCGCTGTCCAGCTTCGCAAGCAGCGTCATCTCGGTGACGATGTTCGTCAGCCGCGCGCTTTCGCTCATGATGATAGCAAGCCCCTTGCTTGCGCTTTCCCCTTCGAAGACCCCGTCCCGAATGCCCTCCGCATACCCGGAGATCGACATCAGCGGCGTCTTCAGCTCATGCGAAGCATTCTGGAAAAACTGCTTCTGCGCCTGGTTGTACCGTTCCAGCTCGCCGGCCAGCTCATACACGGTCTGCGCCACCGCGCCGATTTCACCTCCGGCCTGCACAAGCCGCACCTCCGAGAAGCGTCTGCTCTCTACCTTCTTCAGCTCCGCGCGCAGCTTCGCCAGCGGATGAATTAACCGCCGCGTCAGCAACAGGCTGAGCAAATAAACGACCGCGCCGGAGACGCACAAGACCAGCAGCAGCCGCCCAAGCAGCGCCTGCTCGACGGCTTTGATTTTGCTGAGCGGCGTGTACAGCGTCAGCGTTCCCTGAGGAATCGCCATAGCCGAGACGACGAAACGGCTGTCCTTGCCGTCCGCGATGGCCTGCATCGTCGTTAATTGACTTACGCTTGCCGGCGCCGCCGGCTGGGTGAAGAACGCAGAGCCAGCCGTAGTCAAGCTCGGCACCAAGCTGGAGACCACTTTGCCCTCCGTATTCGTGATGACGGCTTCGACATTCGGCAGCACCGATTCGGTAATCGTCAGGGGGACCGCCTCTGGGGACGGCCCAAACCCGATTCCCGCCCCGGGCACGACCTGAAGCTTGTCGGACAAGCTGGCTCCGAGCGACTGCATGCCGTCCTTCTGCGTCCCGATAAAATGCTCCATGAGCACGTAGTGATTCATGACCGCCGTCACCGTAATGACAAGTACGATCAGCACGCCGAACGCCAAATTGAGCTGATGCATCATTTTCATACCTATTCGCCTCCCTCGGTTCTCATCCGATAGCCATGCCCCCATACGGCCTCGATCGGCAGCATGTCCATCTTCTTGCGCAGCCGCTTCACGAGATGATCGACGGCGCGGTCGCTGCCGTAATAGTCCTCGCCCCATACGAGCGTCAGCACCTCGTCGCGGGTGAAGGCACGGTTCGGATGCTCCGCGAACACTTGAAGCAGCGCGAACTCCTTCATCGTCACATCCACCTCTTCGCCCCGCCACAGCACGCGCCGCTCCTCCAGCAGCAGCTGCAGTCTTCCAACGGCAAGCCGCGCGGCTTCCAGCCTCGGCTGTGCCGCTTGCTCTTCGATCCGGTTCGCGCTGTACCAGCGCTTCAGCAGCCGCTTGACCCGGGCGACCAGCTCCCGCGGGCTGAACGGCTTCACCATATAATCGTCGCTGCCAAGCTCAAGGCCCATTATTTTGTCGACCTCATTATCCCGCGCGGAGATCATGATGATCGGTACTTCCGCCTCCATGCGAATCCTTCTGCAAAATTCATAGCCGTCCATGCCGGGCAGCATCACGTCCAGCACCCACATGTCCGGCGGCGCGGATTGCCACAACGCCAGTGCCTCCTCGGCGCTTGCGACCCCGACCGTTCGAAAGCTGTCCTTCTTCAAATAAGCTTCCACCAGCTCGCGGATATGCTGATCATCGTCGACAACGGCGATTATATACTCTTTCATCGTTCGTCCTCCCGTTTGCTCTTCCTCCGCATTATAACAAGGTTACGCCGCGAACGGGCTTCTGCCATCGTTTTTCCATGATTGGGCCAACGTTATGCCATGATTGTCCGGTAAAGTGGGTTCTGCAAGCCAAAATTAACCGAAATAAGGAGATGTTCACCTTGAACAAAATGCTCGGCTTCAAACGAATCGCCATGTCTACGCTGCTGTTGTCCTCCGTCGCGGTGCCGGCTTACGCCGCAAACGCCGCCACTGAACCTGCGGCAGCCAAGATCGTAACCGCAAGACAAGCGGAAGAACTGCCCCCCTTGCCCGCTTTGTCCGCCGCCCCGATGGCAGCCGTGAAGCTTCCCGACCCGCTGGCCCTTGCCGGGAAGTACGCGCCGGATACCGTTAACGACTGGATGCAGACGCTGGACAAGCTGAAGCAGCTCGTTCCGGCGAACGTCACGATCACGAAGACGGCGGACGGCAAAACCGTCAAGATCGCCGCAGCCGGCGTATTGCCCGGACCATTCAAGATCGTTGATGGCAAAGCCGTCCCGGCGGAACAAGCAGCCGGCGGCAAGCCGGTTCTCTTCTGGAGCGCGAAGCCGCTGAATGCCGAAGAGGTCAAGCCGGGTGAAGCCGTGAAACTGGAGACGAAAGGCACGCCCGTGAGCATCAGCGGCACGACGGTTACGACCCTAAGCGGTACGAGCGGCCCGCTAGCAGACACCGTCTTCATCGCGGGCGAAGCGAAGCCTGTGGACGTCAACATCGCCGCTCCTGCCGGAACGCCGGAAGATGGTTCGATGATGGTGACCGCATTTTCGAATCCGGGCGATACTGGCCCGATCCTGACCGTCGCGCCGGGCGGCGACAAGTTTATTACAAGCATTGTGGCACTGAATGAAGCCGTGAAAGCAGAGGATGCCGATGCGATCAAAGCCGCGCTGGCCGACTTGTTGAAGGTGTACAAGGCGCAGATCGCCGAGCTTGAGAAGAAATAACGATGGAAGTATGCAGCAAGCGGAATCCCGTTTGGCCGAGAGGCCGAACGGGATTTTTTTTGCATCCGCATGTTGGCCCGGAGGGATCGTGGAGCGAACGGCAGCAATGAAAAAAGCCGCGTTGGCCGCGGCTTGGCATCAGGCATATAGAGGATGGGAATTCGGCGGGAAGCGATCAATCGGCCTTTCCTTAACCGCCCGATCTGGCACTCTCGAACGCACGGACGTACTGCCGCGCTTTCTCGGTTACGAGGTCATCGTTTCCTTGGCTGACCGCATCCTTCGTCAGGTCCGATCCGATGCCGACCGCGAAAGCGCCGGCTTTCACCCAATCCTTCAGATTGTCGAGGTTAACGCCTCCCGTCGGCATTAGATTGGCCTGCGGCAGCGGACCTTTGACCGTGGGGATCATCGAAGGCGCGTACAGATTACCCGGGAAGAGCTTCATGACATCAACGCCGAGCTCCAGTGCAGTCGTCATTTCCTGAATGGTCATCACCCCAGGCATAACAGGAATCCGGTAACGGTTGCACAGCGTCACGGTAGCCGGCTGCAGCGACGGGGACACGATAAACTCGGCGCCCGCCAGAATGGCGGCACGCGCCGTTTCGGGATCAAGCACCGTGCCCGCGCCAATGAGCGCATAGTTGTCTCCCTGCGGATTTTCCCATTGGTATTCAGCCGCAAGCGTCTCGATTGCACGCAGCGCGCCTGGCACCGTCAGCGTAATTTCAATGACACGGATGCCGCCTTCGATTGCTTTGCGGGACAAGCGGACTGCTTCCTCGGGGGAAGCGCCGCGGATAACGGCAACGACGCCGGATTGCTGGATAAGCTGAAGCAATTTGTATTTTTTCATTATACATTTCTCCCTTTGTGTTCATGTTCGTATATTCAGGTTCATTTTATATCAAATACGCACTATTCGAAAGAGGGGCGCAGTTGAATTTGTGAAAAACGCCGAGCAGTCACAGTATGATGCTGTACCTCGCGTACCGGGTCTTTCATACATCACAACGCGGCGATTCATTGGTTTATGCATACGATCACCATAATTTGGGGATTCTCATGAATACGATTGGAGGATGATAGATCCCATGTCTGTAGCCAGTCTCGAAATGAATGTGGTGCAGGAGATAACGCAGCGGCTTGGCCATTCGTCGGATATGATTTGCCAAAGACTCAAGATGTACAACCATTTCGAAGTCTACTGCCTCTATCTTGAATCCCTGATTACCGCCAATCGGGTAAACGAACTCCTAATTAAGCCGATTGTTGAGACCAATCATGCGGCCGTTACCGAACCGAAGGACCCGCTGGACTGGCTGAAGCAGAACATTCCTTATATTCGTAAAAGCGATTTGACTGAGCTTAACGAATGCATTGACTCGCTATTGGAAGGTCACTGCCTGTTAATTCTGCCGGGTAGCGGGATCGCTTTGGCCTACGACGTATATAACGCGCAATCGCGAACGATTTCAGAACCCAATTCCGAATCGGTCATCCGGGGCTCGCGAGAGGGTTTTATTGAAGATATCAACAGCAATGTCGCTTTGATCCGAAAAAGATTGAAAAGCGATCAACTCGTGTTTGAAAGCTGGACGCTCGGTACGGTTACAAAAACGAAGATCTATCTGGTATATATGAAGCAGATCGCCTCTGCGTCAGTCGTCGACGAATTCAGGCGGCGGCTTCATGCGATTCGTGCTGACAGCATTTTGGAGAGCGCGTACATTGAAGAATGGATCCAGGATCGAACCTATACTCCGTTCCCTCAGCTGCTTAGCACGGAGCGTCCAGACGTTACGGCAGCGAAGCTGCTAGAAGGCAGTATAGCCATAATGACGGACGGAACGCCGGTTGTCATCTTGGGCCCGATTACCTTGTTTCAGCTGTTTATTTCGCCAGAGGATTACTATCAACGGGCGGATATTGCAACGCTCCTCCGCTGGCTCCGCATGTTCGCCTTCTTATTGGCGATTTTCGTACCTGCACTTTATATCTCTGGGTTCCATTTACACTCTTTCTCAAAGAATGGGACTGGCTCCGCTTCCATATGTCTTCGAAAATTGATTTCTGGCATGCCCTGCTGGAGACCAAGTATTCGCTAGGATTTCCTTATATGGAAACCATTTCGCTGCTCATGATACTACCTTATGCCGGGAACAAAGCTAAAAAGGGCTTCATCATCGGTATTGCCGCTGCTGGACTAATGTTCGCGATTTCGATTTTTTTCACCATAGGCATTCTAGGTGTATACCGAAGCGCTCACCTGACATACCCGATTTACGTGATTTTTCGGGAAATGCAGCTCTCGAAATTCATTCAACACGTAGAGGCTGTCCTGTCAATCAATATGCTGCTCCTCGTATTTTTGAAGCTAAGTATTCTCTTTTACTGTGCCGTACTTGGTATTTGTCAGCTGTTTCAAATAAAAAATCGGACCTGCATCGCATATCCGACGATCTGGTTGATCTCTGCCTATTCGCTCTTATTTAAGAACATCACTGAAAATGTGGAATGGGTTCAGAACTATCTATTTCCATATTACACGCTGTATGGTGTTATTCTGCCGGCAGTATTGGTTGGCGTAAATTGGATACGTGCAGCTAGAGAACGACAAACGGGGGAGATTATGCGTGGGTAAGCATTTTTTTGCTTGACCCTAGCATTAATGTCAGGGTTTAGAATGGAATCATGTCGGCTAAAAGGGAGGAGATAACGGTTGAGAATCGGGGAATTAGCGGAACGCACGGGGGTCAGCATGCGCTCGCTTCGTTATTACGAACAACAGGGACTGATTACACCCATGCGGCAGGACAACGGTTACCGAACCTATTCGCAATGTGCAGAAGACCAAGTGCGGACCATCCAACTGTACTTGAATCTCGGCCTTTCTACGGAAGAGATTAAGGGGATTCTACATTGCGTCCTTAAGAACAAGGAAGCCTTCTGTGAGGAAGTGCTGCCAATCTACCAGCAGAAGCTTAAGGAAATCGACGAACAAATTCAGTTACTTAGCGGAATCCGAAGGAACTTGATTGACCGCATCAACTCCATTTCGCTCGAACGAACCCAACTTTGCCAGGAAGAACGAGTATGAATCGCGGTTGAATAGTATGAACCAAATCTATGAATGAGGTGAACAGGATAGATGGCTTCAAACGTTACGATTGGCGAAGAACTCCTCACGGAGCTTTGGAACAAAGTCTATAACGCTGCGCAGGACTTCGACGCCATTGATCGACTTTGCACGGAAGATGTTATCCTCTCGAACCCTGACGGCGACATCGTAGGTCGAGCGGCTTTCAAAGAGTGGGCACGCTCATTTGCCTCGAAAATCCGCGATATAAAACTGACTAGCCTTGACATGTTCAGCAGCGCGGACGGCACACGTACCGTTTCGCGCTGGGTGGTAACAGGCTTCAACCAAGGTATAATGGGGTCCCCGCCCGACGACCGTCCGGTCCAATTTTCCGGCATCGCGATTTGGGAGGTGCGCGACGGAAAGCTCGCCCACAACTGGGTCGAGCGCAGCTCCTTTGAGCTCTCGAAGCAGCTCGCCAAGCCTCTGGAATAACAGACAGAGTCCGCGTACACCGCGGACTCTGTCTTTTTTATTGGTTTCGTTATTCGCTCGGAGCTATTATTGTTCCCTCAAAAACCGGATAAATGCCGTAGATGCCATCGATATCTCCTCGAAAGAAAGAGCGATAACCCCAATATTGCGAGTCATCTGGGGTTCAATATTTTTCACAATAAGATGGTGGTCGACTGAAGAAAGCGAGAATTCAGAAACAAGACCAATGCCAAGATTATTATTCACCATGTGGATTAACGTTTCGGTACTTTGCACCGTAAGATTCGCTTGAAGAGAGAGGTTGTACGTTTGAAGCACATTGGAGATAGCAGCTTCATGCCCGCCTGTGCAATAAATGAACTCATGATGATATTCCCTGAAATGAATGGTCTCTTCATCTCTCAATGCATGATGCTCGGGAAGAATGACAACCATATGGTCGGATAGCAGACTTTCATATTCAAAATCCTCAAAGGGGGACGACACCAGGCCGATCTCGATCGTCCGATCCCTTACCCACTCCTTAATCTGGCTGGATACTCCCTCAATGAGCTCTATGGTTACATGCGGATACTGGACTCGGAACTTCGCGATCGTCTTAGGCAGCAATACGGTCGAGGCGGCCGGAAAGGAGCCGATCCTTACTTTCCCGGTCAGCATTTGGCTTTCACGGGAGGCAGCTTGATGAATTTTATTTTCGATAGATTTCATCTGTCTAGCCAAAATGAGAATTTCTTTGCCCACGTCGGTTAGAATGAGCCCTTGATGTTTGTCCCGCAGGAACAGCTTAACATGAAGAGACTCTTCCAGACTTTTAACGGCCTTGCTTACTGCCGGCTGGGAAATAAATAACGCCTTCGCAGCTTCGGTGATATTCATTTTCTCAGAAACCATCATGAAGACATTTAAATTGTTCATGTTTAATCTCATACTGTTATCATAACCATTTGGTTATTCCTCTTATTCCGAATATGTATTTCAGTTATAGGGTAAATTAACTTATCATAAAAGGCAAGCATAAAACAGATTCTAAAATAATGTTGAAAGAGAGGGAATATATCATGAGCAATCATGTCGACAAAATTCCGTTAGCATATGCCAAACCCGCCGCTTCTTCTTCCATACGTCGGATTTGGACGACCGCGTGGATGATTACCGCGGTATTTATTTTATCCAATTCCCCTACACCGCTCTACGTCCATTGGCAAGCAAATATGGGCTTTAGTAATGGCATGCTTACTGTTATCTTTGCAGCTTACATTATAGGTCTGCTGGGAACCCTATTGGTTGCCGGTCAGTTATCGGATCACTACGGACGTAAACCTGTGTTATATCCAGGACTAATCGCCGCTGTGATCGCTTGCATCTTATTTGCTTCGGCTGCTTCCGTTATCATGTTGGTCCTTGCGCGTTTCTTGTCGGGCATTGCCGTCGGCGTTATTGTCTCCGCGGGAATGGCTGCGGTTGTCGATGCGGGCGGGACGTCAAACAAACCATTATCCTCACTGGCAGCCTCCGTTGCCATGGTGCTCGGAGCCGGAATTGGCCCATTATTCGCTGGCATACTGGCTCAAGCACTTGAGCAGCCTGTTTTGCCGATTTTTATCGTTGAATTGATTGTTTTGGCTTCCGTCTTCCTTGTTATTCGCACGCTTCCGCAGAAGCGTCGTTCCGCTCAAATGGGCTGGAGACTGCGGTTTCCGGGCGTCCCCGTCGATAATCGCATCCATTTGGCGTTGGGAATTGTCGCATTCGCGCCGGGCATAACCTCGACTTCCTTTGTTCTGTCTCTTGGTCCGTCGCTGCTTTCAAATCTTTTTCATATCACAAGCCCGCTTGTTGCCGGCGTGATGACCTTTATCATGTTTATAACGGCAACCGGCGTACAATTTGCAGCCAAAAAACGTTCGATTCGAACGATCCTCCTGCTTGGCATCCTTGCGATCTTCTTAGCTATGATCGGCACGGCGGTTGCCGTAAATTATTCAATTGCAATTCTGCTGATCGTTGCAGCTGTTCTGGCAGGCGCAGGACAGGGACTCGGACAATTAGGAGGCCTTACGCTCATCAGCTTGCATGTTCCTGAAGAACGACGAGCGGAGGCAAACGCGGTCCTTAACATGGGAGGGTACATTCCAGCGGCTTTACTTCCGGTAGGAACTGGGTACCTCATCGATTTCACCGGCTTGGCGCTTGGCACGACTTTGTTTACAATCGTACTGCTAATTGCTGCAATTGCTGGAGCTCTTTTTGTAGGAATCAAATTGAAACAGGCATAAATGAAAACTGATAAGGCCTTGCCCTCAAACAAAGGAACCGCCATAACAGCAAACCAAAAAGCCCGGCATCGCTGCCGGGCTAAGGTACCACGTCATCCTTTGTTTATTCGTGAATCTGAACGAGCAGCGCGCCCAGCGCCTGCATCGCTTGCTCTTCCTGCTCGCCGTCGATTTCCAGCGTCACTTCATCCTGGGCGGCAATGCCGAGGGTCAGCATGCTGAGGGAGCTCTTGCCGTTTACTTTCTTGCCCTTGGCCAGCACGCTCACCTTGCATGGGAATTGGCTTGCTGCCTGAACGAAGGTTTTAATCGGACGGACATGGAAGCCCGCCGGGTTGGCTACCGTGAATGATTGCGTGATCATCGGGTAACGCTCCTTTCTAATTGGTCTTGAACGAAGTTCTGTACTTCCTTATGGCCGCGCAGCGCCAGCGCCTGCTTGGACAGCGACTGCCACTCGCCGTGCGACAAGGCGCCGATTCGCTCGCGCGCTGGAAGTATGGAGCCTGCGCTCATGCTGAATTCATGTAAGCCGAGGCCGAGCAGCAGCGGAACAGCAGTCAGATCGCCTGCCATTTCGCCGCAAACTCCGACCCATTTGCCCTCCGCGCGGGCCGCATCGATGACGAGGCGAATCAAGCGCAGAATGGACGGATGATACGGCTGGTACAGATAGGACACTGTCTCGTTCATGCGGTCCGCCGCCATGGTATATTGAATCAGATCGTTCGTGCCGATGCTGAAGAAGTCCGCTTCCTTCGCGAACAAATCCGCCGACACGGCGGCTGAGGGAATTTCGATCATCATGCCGACTTCGATGGTATCCGCCATCTCCACGCCGGCTGCTGCAAGCTTTGCCCGCTCTTCGGCAAGAATCGACTTCGCTTCCGTCAACTCCTCCAATACGGCAATCATCGGGAACATAATCTTCAAATTACCGTACCGGCTTGCCCGCAGCAGCGCGCGAAGCTGGGTGCGGAACACATCCTGCTGCTCCAGGCAGAGGCGAATCGCCCGTTGGCCGAGGAAAGGATTACTCTCCTTCGGCAGATTCATATATGGAAGCTCCTTGTCTCCGCCGATGTCCAGGGTGCGGATGACAACCGGCCTGCCGGCCATTTTCTCGAGTACATATTTATAGCTCTGGAACTGCTCTTCTTCGGTCGGAAGCTCGCTACGGCCCATGTACAGAAACTCCGTGCGGAATAGGCCGACCGCTTCAGCGCCGTTGTCGAGCGCCTTCTGCACGTCTTCCAGCTTGCCGATGTTCGCCGCGATCTCCACGCGGTGCCCGTCAGCCGATACCGACGGCCGCTTCGCCCACTGCCGAAGCTCCGCGCGGCGCTTGTCGTACGCCTGCTTCTTCGCTTCGTAAGCGGCCAGCTCTTCCGGACTCGGATCGATCAGCAGCACGCCCTCGATCGCATCCATGACCACCATCGTGCCTGCAGGAATGCTGCGCACGCCTGTTCCTGCTCCTACGATCGCAGGCACGTCCAGCGAACGAGCCATGATCGCCGAATGAGAGGTTCGGCTGCCGATTTCCGTCACGAAGCCGCGGACGACGTCCAAGTTCAGCTGGGCTGTATCGGACGGCGTCAGATCCGTCGCGACGATGACGCATGCCTCGGCGAGCTGCGACAGATCGCCGCCCTGCACGCCGCGCAGCGCGTTAATGACGCGTCCGCTGACATCGCGGACATCCGCCGCCCGGGCCCGCAGCGTCTCGTCATCCAGCTGCTGCAAGGCTTCGACGAACGTATTCGCTACCCCGTGAAGCGCATATTCGGCATTGACAGCTTCATCCGTTATTTGGGCCTCGACCGATTCAATCAGATCCGGATCCTCCAGAATGAGCAGGTGGCCTTCGAAAATCGCGGCCTTCTCCGCGCCGAGCTTGGCTTCAGCGGTGTCCCGAATCTGCTCGATTTCTGCCTGCGCCTGCTTCAGCGCGCCGCGAAACCTTTCAACCTCAAGCTCCGGCTTCGCAATGGTGACGCGTTCCGGCACGTAGGCTTCCGCGTTCAGCACGAATGCGCGGGCAATGGCGATCCCCGGCGAAGCCGCAATGCCTTGCAATTGCTTTGTCATTTCGATGTCCCTCCTTGCCGGCCATCCGCCTTAGGCAGGTCTGCCAGCGATTCGTATGCAGACAGCGCCGCCATATGAACGGGGTGGTCGGCCGACAATCCCGTATACTTCGTCAGCGCCCAGCTTGGCCCCGATTCCCGGATTGCTTGCTGTAATTCGACTGCCTCGGGATCGCCTTCATGGTCGAAACGCAAAGCCGCGGCCATCGCGCCCGATAAGTTGGCCGTATCCATGCCAAGCTCGAAAGCCATCATAGCGGGACGCACGAGCCTGTCGTTCGGCGCCAGCTTGCGGATCGGCGAGCGGCCGACGCGTACGACTTCATCTGTCAGAAACGGATTGAGGAAGCGCCCGATAATCTTCTCGATATAGCTGCGATGCTCTGTCTCATCGAAGCCGTATCGCGTGACCAATACGGCGCCTGTCTCGCCAAGCACGCCGCGCACCCGGGCGACGATCTCCTCGTCTTGCATCGCTTCCTGAATGGTAGCATAGCCCTTGAGAAAGCCGTAATACGCCGCGACGCAGTGGCCGGTATTCACCGTAAACAGCTTCCGCTCGATGTAAGGCCCGAGCTGATCGACGTAATGAACGCCTTCGATGAACGGGCAGCCTGCCGGCAGGGCGGAACGGTCGACGACCCATTCATAGAACGGCTCCACCGTCACCTGCAATTTATCCTCATGCTGTTGAAGCGGCACGATCCGATCGACGGCCGCGTTCGGGAACGCGATGACGCCTGCCGCAAGCGACTGCGTCTCTTCGGATAAGAAGCGGGCAACATGCTTCTTCAGCTCGTCGCTGCCTCCGATCGCGTTCTCGCAGGCAATGACGGCAAGCGGCTTCGCTTTGGCGGAATCCGCGGATGCCTGCAGGCGCAGCGCTATGCCCTTCGCGATATCTTCAGCGATATAAGGCAGAATCGTCAGTCCGACAGCCGTCGTAACCAGATCCGCCTCGGAGACGGCCTTGGCAACAGCCGCTTTGTCTTTGCCGTTAATGGCCGCGACACCCCGGACCTCAGTCGTTTCCGATGCGTCGTTCGCCAGCGTTACTTTATAGGCGCCGCGCTCGTTCATCAGCGATACCCGCTCTTCATTGACATCGACGAATTGTATCTCGTAGCCGGAACGGGAGAGCAGCAGCCCGATGAAGCCGAGCCCAATGTTCCCCGCGCCGAAATGGACCGCCTTCATTCGCCCATCCCCTCTTCGAAAATCGCGATCAGCTCTTCCTCCGCCGACGACTTCAGAATGCGCTGCATGTCGTCCTCGTCCGATACCAGCACCGCGACGCTCGACAGCACCTCCAGATGCTCCTCGCCGACTGCCGCTAGACCAATTACGAGGTAAGCTTTCTCTTCGCCGAAGTCGACGCCTTCCGGGACGACGAGCACGGACATGCCCGTCGAGCGGATGAGCGGCTTGGAATCATTCGTGCCGTGCGGCATCGCAAGTCCGCCTCCAACGTAGGTAGACGATACGCCCTCGCGCTCGATCATTTTATCCACGTACTCGGATGGAACATGACCCGCATCGACGAGCAGCTGGCCAGCCATGCGGATCGCCTCGAATTTGTCGCTAAGCGTTACGTTTAATTTCACTTTGTCTTTAGATAAGATACTCATACGGATTCTCCCCATTCCCATTTTGTCTCATATAATCTTCCAGCTCCTGCGACATGAACGCTTTAATCGCGTCCACGCCGTCTTCTTCCAGCAAACGCACCATTTCGGGCAGCAGCAGCATGGCGCTGATCTCGCTCAGCACTTCTAGTCCCGGCCGGCTGAGATCATGCGGCGCCAGCATCAGCAGAAACTGACGAACAATGCCCGTGTCGTCCGCCCCGAGCTGCAGCGGGACGGTCAATCGGAACAGCGATAAGACCGGCTTCGACACCCACTCGCTTCGCGTATGGAACAACGCGAGATGCGTGTCGGCAATGAGCTGCGTGCCGCTGTTTTCCCGGTCGATCAGCTGCTGCACGATGGCCTCCGGCTGCTTAACGCAGCCCGCCGGCGCGACAATTGCGACTGCCGCCGACAGCACGCCGCGCAGCTCCATTCCGTGCGCGCCCGTCTCCAGCACATGCACGTCAAACTGATCCAGCACCCCAACGATTTCGGACGTGTAGGCGTTAACCCGCTTCAGCCGGTCCAGCGCACCCTCCTCATCCTTTCTCGTATCGGCCGCTGCCGGCGATGTCGAAATCGGATCTGTCGTCAGCTTCCAAATATAACCGCGCAGCTTCTCCAATTCCTCGCGGGTCAGCAGCGGACTGAGCTTGACGTAACGGTCCTGCTCCATCGGCAGATCGACCGTCGACACGATGAAATCGTACCGGTCCGGCGGAATGCGCGCCGCCTCGTACCAGGAATAGTGCCCGATCAGCTCGATCTGCGGAATCTCCTTGCTGATCCGAACAGCCAGCAGCTTGGAGGAGCCGATGCCGCTCGTGCAGACCAGCAGCGCCCGAAGGCTGCGCGGGAACATCTTCCACCGTTCGATCGAAGCGCCGAAATGCATGACCAGATAGCCGATCTCCTCATCCGGCACGCTGATCCCCTGAAGCGCTTCTTCCACTCCCGATCGGACAGCGGCGAACAGCGGCGCGTAATCCTTCTTGATCTGCTGCAGCAGCGGATTGCGAATCGTCTCGCTTGCCCGGATATGCTCAAGCGCAGGGCCGAGATGCTTCACCAAGCCATCCAGCAGCGAGCGGTCCTTGTCGAAAGGCACGTCCAGCTTCTTGCCTACGGTTCGAATCAAGCCAACGGCCGCTTCCGCTACGGTCAGCCCGTATCGATCGAGCACCGATGCGGAATCCGCTTCCGCCGCTGCTGCCGCATCGTCAAGCAGCTGGCCGATATAAGCCTTCTCTGCCGCCGGCCATGCTAAATCGAAGCCTTCGAGGAACCGGTCAAGCTTCTGATGCCCCGAATTCACTGCATCTGCCATGTCCGGCATCGTGCTTTCTTCGATTTCATGCTTCTCCCTCATGCGAGCGATCGCGACGGAGAGACGGATCAATAGACGCGTATACGCCATCTCCGACAGCCGCCGGGGCCAGCTCTCCTCCAGCTTCCACAGCTGCTGCTCGATGACTAGAAACTCCGACTTCCCTGTCATGCGGTGCAATTCTCGGATGACCGGATTCGGCGGCACCGCGTCGGGCAACGAGCCGAACAGCTCGGAATCGTCGAGGTATTTCTGTGCCAGCAGCGCGATCAGACTGCGCTTCGCCGCTTCTTTACCGGCAATCTCCACGCCGTAGCCTCTGCGCCGGATTAGCTCAAGCTCCAGCCTGCGCAGCAGGGGCTCGAGCTCATCCAGATCACGGGTCACAGTCGGGATGGCCGCATGGTACGCATGCGCGAGCGCATACAGTTTCACGGGCTCTTCTTCCTCCAGCAGCTGGCATAAGATCAGCACCTTGCGTTCTTCAGAGGCGAACGTGTCGCTGACCGAGGTGCCGAGCCTCTCCTTGAACCCGGCGATATCCGCATCGCTGCCTTGCAGCGTGATGCCGATGCCCGACTTGCGGATCAGCTGCAAGCCGCTGCCGGCCAGCACGTTTTCCAGCTCCTGAATTTCCCGGTGGACCGTGCGCGCACTGATTTGGAGCTCTTCCGCAAGCTCGCCCGCAGTCACTTCTTCCTGCTTCTTGAGCAGCACTTCCAGCAAACGTCGTTGTCGATTGGAGACGATCAAGACCGCTATCGCTCCCTTCCGAGAAATAGACGAAACGCCGACGTATCAATCGTCAGCGCTGCGCCACAGCCAATGGATTCTTATTAATCGCTTCCGAGCCGCTTGACGAGGACGTCATACTCGGCTGCTTTAAGGAAGTCGTCGATAGAGATATGTTCCGCGCCCGGCGCTTTTAATTTTGCGCGATCGGTCAGCGATTTATGAGTAATAACGATGTCGGCGTCGGACGGAATGTCGCTGATCGCCGTATTCGTGACTTTCACCGGAATCTCGGCTTTCGTCAGCTTCTTCCGCATAATCGATGCGCCCATCGCGCTCGAGCCCATGCCGGCGTCGCAGGCAAAGACGATTTTGTTCACGTCGGCGTTCGCTTTCACAACCGCGTTCGCGGCTGGAACATCTACAACCGCAGAAGCCGCAGCGGCTTGGCCTTTGGATTGAGCTTTCATTGCTTGCATTTTCTCCGTTGCTGCATCCAGATCGCCATTCGCTGCTTTACGGGATGTTTTCAGCAGCAGCGCCGCGATAACGAACGATACGATTGTCGCCGTCAGAACGCCGGCAAGAACCGGCATCAATCCGCCTTTCGGCGCAAAGGTGATGAAGGCGAAAATACTGCCTGGCGAAGGTGCGGATACCAAGCCGGCTCCCAGGGCCGAGAAGGTCAGCGTACCTGTCATGCCGCCGCCGATAACCGCAAGCAGAAGACGCGGGTTCATCAGGATGTACGGGAAGTAGATTTCATGAATCCCACCCAAGAAGTGAATGATAATTGCTCCGGGAGCCGATTGCTTCGTCGTGCCGCGGCTGAATGCCCAGTACGCAAGCAGAACGCCAAGACCTGGGCCTGGGTTCGATTCCAGCATGAACAGGAGCGATTTACCGGTTTGCGCTGCCTGCTCAAGGGCAATCGGGCTGAGCACCCCGTGGTTGATCGCGTTGTTCAGGAACAAAATTTTGGCGGGTTCGATCAAAATGTTCGCAAGCAGAATCAAGTGATGATTAACGAGGTAATCCACGCCGCTTGCAAGGATTTTGCTGAACCATTCCACGACCGGGCCGACGCCGGCGAATGCGCCGATCGCGAGCAAGCCGCCGATGATACCGGCCGAGAAGTTGTTGACAAGCATTTCAAAGCCAGAGCGGATCCTGCCTTCGATTGAACGATCGAAGCTTCTAAGAATCCAGGCCGCCAGCGGCCCCATAATCATCGCGCCCAGGAACATTGGAATGTCCGTGCCGACGATAACGCCCATCGTTGCGATGGCGCCGATTACGCCGCCCCGCGTGCCGTGAATCATTGTGCCGCCCGTATAACCGATCAAGAGGGGCAATAAATAGGTAATCATCGGGCCTACCAGCGTAGCCAGATGTGCGTTAGGAATCCACCCCGTCGGAATGAATAAAGCCGTAATAAGACCCCATGCGATAAATGCGCCGATATTCGGCATGACCATACCGCTGAGGAATCGGCCGAACCGTTGTACCGCGACTTTCGTGCCGCCTTCGGCTGAGCCCGATCCAGCTTGAGCGCGTACGCTTTGACTCATGTGTAACTTCCTCCCTTTATTTGGTTCACATGACTGTGAGTGTTTTTGTTTCTGGCTCTACTATAATGGCGAAGCGCTTTCATGTTCAATCAAAGGAAAAACAGCTTTCGTCATGATGGCTGTTGACAGGTTTTATTGTTCTATATTTCAAGCGCATTTATGCGGGAATTCCGCAGTGTTTCGGCTTAATAGGCGGACCGAAGAGGAATAGGCAACCCGGTTTAAGGAATACTATCTATGAAGAAACACCTTGTTAATTCCGTTCCGTGAAGCAGTTTGAAGTGACCTTTAGTCTCCAAAAAATGTGCATTGTGTTCTGCCGCCGATCCGATTAAAATGACCTCACGGATGAACTATGAAAGCGCATCCTTTTCTTCTTATCGTCTTTTGCCAGCCATACAATATGAATAAGCTAAACCAATCTTTTAATAGATAGAGGAGATGTGAAGCAAATGAAGAAAGCCGTAGACACTTTATTCGTCAATACCTTCACAGATGGCGTATTGGATCCTGCCAAACCGATGCTCGGTCCCGTGAGAGACGGCGGATATATCGTCGCCAATACCGCGCCAGGCTGCTGGGGGCCGATGATTACACCCGGACTTAAAGGCGGACACGAGGTTACGACGCCGATATTCGTGGAAGGCGCGGAAGTGGGCGATGCGATCGTCATCAAAATCAAATCGATCCAAGTCACCTCAATCGCGACTGCTTCGGGAAATGACAAGCCTGTCGAAGGCCGTTTCCTCGGTGATCCGTTCGTAGCCGGCAAATGCGCGTCTTGCGGGACGTTGAACCCCGCTACGGTACTGGAAGGCATCGGCCAAGAAGCGGTCCGCTGCGCGCAATGCGGCGCCGACATGACGCCGTTTCACTTTACGAACGCCTATACGATGACGTTCGACGGCGATAGCCAAGTCGGTGTCACCGTGCCGAAGGAAGCCGCGGAACGCATCGCGCGCGACGGGCATCACTACATGCAAATCCCGGACAGCTCGGTCCAAAATCCGATCGTGACGTTCGCGCCGCACGACCTGGTCGGCGTCGTCGCTCGCATGCGGCCGTTTATCGGCCAACTGGGCACGACGCCTTCCAAAGCTATTCCCGATTCGCATAATGCCGGCGATTTCGGCTCGTTCCTGATCGGAGCGCCGCATGCGTATGCCGTCACCCAAGAGGAGCTCGACGAGCACCGTACGGACGGTCATCTGGATAACAGCCGCGTTCGCGCGGGCGCAACGATAATTTGCCCGGTCAAAGTGCCCGGCGGCGGCGTCTACTTGGGTGACGTCCATGCGATGCAGGGCGACGGCGAAATCGCGGGCCATACGGCTGACGTATCCGCGATCGTTCACCTGCAGGTGCAGGTACTGAAGAATGCGCAGCTTGAAGGGCCGATTCTGCTGCCGAACGTGGATGATCTGCCATACACGGCCAAACCGCTCTCCGCGGCGGAGAAGCGCACGGCTAAGGCGCTTGCGGCGGAATGGGGCTTGCCTGAAATCGAAACGACGCTGCCGCTGTCCGTTGTCGGATCCGGCGCGAACTTAAACACGGCGACGGATAACGGGCTCGCACGCGCCGCGAAGCTGTTCGACGTGACGGTGCCCGAAATCATGAACCGCGCCACGATTTCCGGCTCGATCGAGATCGCCCGCCATCCGGGCGTCGTCACCGTCACCTTCCAAGCGCCGAAGCATTATCTCAAGAAAGCCAAGCTGCTTAACATCGTTCAAGCGCATTACGGCGAGGAGGCCTGAATTGGCGAGGGACACGGCGCTATTTTGAAGAAGCTAATGAAATGAAGCGGAGGTTAGCCGGTTCTGTCCGGCTAACCTCCTTTTCGTGCTGCAGGGCCCGTTCGCGCGCGCCGCGTTCGCTTAGCGAACGGCGGTCCGGCAACGGCAAAAAGACCGACCCGGGAGGCTGCTGCCATCCGGGTCGGTCCTATTGTTGATGCTGCTCACGATTGCAGCGTCGCGATGCGCGAGGCCGCAACCGGCTCAAATCGGTTTGTTACAAGCGCCTATTGCAGCACTTGCTCGCCTCCGGCAGCCTTCGGTTCGTACTTATGGCTGACCGAAGCTTCCTCGATATCCGCTGCCGCCCAATGATTGTCCGCCACGTCCTTCCATGGGGAATGCTCGAGACCGTAGAGCGGGCCTCTGCCCAGCACGCGGTTCATGACCGTTACCGCTTCGGCGCGCGTGAGCGTGCTGCCCGGATGGAACGTACCGTCCGCATAGCCTTTCAAATAGCCTGCGCTTTGGGCGGTCTTGATGGCCGCTTCGGCCCAGTGGCCGACCGTATCGGAATAACCTGCTCCTGCAAGCTGGTCTTTCGGAGCGAAGCTCGCCGCGAGCGCAGCCATCTCAGCACGAGTTACCGGCTGCTCCGGCTTGAAGCTGCCGTCCGTATAGCCGTGCATCAAGCCCATACGGGTAACTTTGGCAATGGCATCGGAAGCCCAGTAGCCCGACTTGACGTCTTTATAGACGTGGCTGCTTTCCGTCTCGGAGCGCGTGGAGACACGGGACAGAATCGTCGCCATCTCGGCACGGGTGATGCTGCCGTTCGGCTTGAACAAACCGCCGTCGTAGCCCTTCACGTAAGGTGCGTGTGCGAAGACAGCTGAATCGCCTGCGATCTTCATCAGCGCAAACGTGCTGAATTTGTTCGTCGTAAATTGGATGCTGCGTACGCCGTTAATCGTCGTCAGCGTGCCTTTCTTGAACTCGGTGGTGCCGTCGCTGTGTTCAATGTACACACCAAGCCGCTCCAGATCTGCTTCGCTAATGGCTGCGTCCTCGATCGGAAGGACAAGCGTGACCTCGCGATTTTGTAAATTCGTCTCGATTTCAACTGGATGACCAATCAGCGTCACTTGGTCGCCGCCGGCCGCAGCGAGCACGACCTTAGCGCCGTTCGCGCGTTTCTCGAGCTCCTTGCCCTTATCCGCTGCCTTCACGGGAACGAGGTTAAAGTAAGCATCTTCTTTGAAGTCCTTCAGCGACGCGTTCGGAATTTGAACCGTTACGCCATTCGCCTGCAGCTTCACGTCGAGTCCGCTCTCCGCGAGCAGGCCAAGCGTTTCTTTCGGCAGCGAGACACTAGTGTAGGATACTTCGTCCTTCGAATCCGGAACCGAGACGATGACCGATTTGTCACCTGCGGCTTTGGATTTGTCGATCAACGCTTTCACGCTGTCGCTTGTTAATTTCACCTCGTCCTTCATCGTACCGTCAGGCTGCTTCGTATGCACGATGTTGATTGCGCCTGGATCTGTGTATCCGCCGCCGCCCCCGATAATGACCGGACCGGGAGAACCTGTATTCGCGGACACATTGAATTTGAGCGCATCGACCAGCATGAGCGGGCCTGATTTCTTGACGACTTTAAGCGTGTGCGCGCCGTCTGTCAGCGACGAGATGCTGAACAAGCTGATCATCGCGTTCCGGGTTGCGGAATTCGCGCTCACCGTTTCCTTCAGTTCGCCGTCTATATAGATATCCATATCGCCTTGCTCCGGTCCGGTCGGCGATAACAGCTCGACTCCCGTGCCCTTGAACTGATATTGGAAGTAATCGTCGTTTGCAGCTGTCGCGTGCACATCATTGGCGTTGTCTCCATTGAATGCGAACGTCAGCTTCGTCGTACCGACCGGCTGAGCCGCCAGGTACGCCTTATTAATCGTGACTGCATTGCCTGCAATACTATAATCGGTGCCGTTAACGAGCGTGTAAGCACCGTTCGAAATTTCCTTGAGGCTGCCGATGCTGCCAAGCACATTCACGCTCACGTCGGCTTGCGCGGAAGCGTTCTTGTCGAAATCAGCTGCGGATACATCGATCAGATCGGTCAAACGCACTTTCAGTGCATCCAGCAGCATGAACTGGCCGGACTTCTTGACCGCCTTCAGCGTATGAATGCCAGGCGTCAAATCCGAGACTTTATAGACGGCCTGCTGCGGCTTGTTGCTCGCATTGGCTTCATACGTGCTGACCGTTTTGTCGAAAGCGCCATCGATGTAAATATCCACATCGCCTTGGCCTTTATCAACCTCGGTAATGTACGAAATGCCCGTGCCGTTGAACGTATAGGTGAAGAAGCCGCCGTTCGTTTCGAGATAATGTACGTCTTTGTTGTAATCGTCAAACGGACGACCGGTGCTGCGGTTCCAAGAGCCCGTAAATTTAATATCCGGGTTGTCGTCGTTAATCATCGCATAGCGTCCCGGCGAAGATGAATTGATGACGTTGATGGCCAGCGTCTGCGGACTGCTTACGCTGAATTCGAAGGTCAGGTTCGTCATGCCGACCGGCTGCTGCTGCAAATACGATTTTTTGATCGTGACGAGACCGTTCGCGATCGTGTAATCCGTATTCGCCGTCAATGCTGCCGACCCGTTCTTGATCGCGGTCAGACTGTTCCCGCCGCCAAGCGTCAGCGTTGTCGTGACGTCGGCTTGAGCCGATGTTTTCAGATCGAAGGTCGCGGATAACGTGCTAAGCGAGGTACCTGTAACCGCAATCGATATCGACTGCGTATCGCCGCCGGCAAAGCCGAAATTCAGCACGGTCGATTGACCGGAAGGCTGCTGCATGAGGTAGCTTTGCTTGATCGTCACGTCGCTGCCGCTAATCGAATAATCGGTATTTGCCGCAAGCGAAGCTGCTCCGTTCTTGATGCCCGTCAGTGAGCTTGCTCCATACGGCAGAGTAACCTTAATATCCGCCGGCACGTCCTTGCTGAAGCTGGACGCGGAAGGCTGGTCAAGGAGCGAGTCCGTCGTGACCTTCAGCGCATCGAGGATAAAGTAATTTTGACCGCCGCTGTTGCGCACGACGTGAATCGTATGAGCGCCCGGTGCCAGGTCGGTCTTACTGAAGACGGAGTATTGGCCGACCCGATCTGGGCCTTGGCTATCGACGGTTTTCACAAAATTATTGTCGATATATACGTCCAGCTTGCCGTTGTCATCGCCCTCCTCGGACCACAGCTCAATGCCAGTGCCGTTGAAGTTATACGTGAATTCTGGCTCCGTTCCGTTATTGGACTCGCCGTAATGGACGTCGTCCATGTAGTCGGACCGACCATTCCTGCCGCTGCTGTAGCCCCACTTGTTGGCGTAGGTAATCGCTGCATCATTATCGTTGATCAAGACCGTATGCGAGACGGCTGCGATGCCAGGATCCGAACCGGATGGCTGCGAGTTGTCGCCGTTATCCGCACTTTGCGTAACGTTCGGAGTCGGAGCGACAGTCGAATCCGTCACCGCGATGGACAGATCCTCAGCATCGCCTGCCAGCTCTTTGCCGCCATTGCGGGTCCATGCGCCTGTATAACGCATGCCCGTGTCGTCATCGTTGACGAGCGACGTTCCGGCTTGCGCCGTTACCTTAAGCAATCGCGAAGCATGCGGTTCGAGCGTAACCGGACCGAAGCCCGTTGCAAAATCGCCCAAATCCTTGTGCGACCACAGATCGCGGACGGAAGCAGAGCCGCTGATGCCGATATCCTTCCAGTTCGCATTCACAGTGGCTGCCTTATTGCCGAGATTGTACAAGGCGACCGTATATGTGCCGTCGCCGTTATTGGCATACCATACCTGCTGATTGGTAGACATGGATACCGGATGCGCCGGATGGCCCGCCTGATTGACGGCGATGACTTCGTCGTTCGTCAATAATTCAAGGCCGTAATCATCCAGATTGCTGAGGTCGTCGCCGGTATACAGCTGCGCGGAAGAGGACGCCCATAACGTCGTAGCTGTTTGCCGCTCATCCTTCGTCAATCCGGAGGTCATGCCGTTGCCGACATTCAGTGAGTCAAAATCGTTCCAGCCGCCCGGGCCTGCATCCCGCCACCATAGCGCGGCATCCGGGAACAAGCGGGCAATGTTGGCCCATTGCGTCATACCGACTTCACGGTCGTAGGATTCAACATCCCAGTCTACCCGCCAGCCGTTCGCGTATTTCTTCCAGAAATCGACGTAGTTATGATCCAGCGCCCAAGAAAGCTCGAACCAAATATGACGTTTGCTAAGCGCTTCGGACCACGCTTTGACGTCGTCCCGCGCGTCAATCGACGTGTCGTTATGGCCGGAGCCCGGCGTAACGCTGTCGAACTTGACGAAGTCCACGCCCCACGCAACGAGCTGGTCCGCTACGGAATCGACGTATTTCTGCGCGCACGGATTGCTGAAATCGATTTTATAGCCGATGTTCCAATAATCCGCCGTCTTGTGCGGCGTTACGGCAATATCGTTAACAAAACAGTCCGTCGTGCCGTATACCGGAATCCGCGTCGGCGAATCAATGACGCCAGGCGAGATACCCGGGATCATGTAAATCCCGACTTTCTGCCCATTGGCATGGATATATTTGGTGAGATTCTCGAATCCGCCCGGATAGTTCGTCGTGCTCGGAATCGGACGCCCGTATTCGTCATTGTCGCCGTTCCAGCCGGCATCGATATTAATATAGTTATAACCGTGCGACTGCAGCTTCTCGTGCATCGCATCGGACATTTGCTTGATCTTGGCCTCGGAAACCCACTTTCCCGACGGACCGTCATATACCTGCATGCTGTAGCTGCTCCAGCCCATATATGGCTTCAACGCCAATCCGTTGTCGGCCGCTTCCGCTACGTTAGTGTGCGGAGGTACATAGCCGATCTGCGCCATTGCGATAACGGCTAAGAGAAGGCCCAGCCAGATTTTTCTTCGGCGCTGCGATTTGTTTTTCATTTCCTTCAGTCCCCTTTGTCATTTAGAAAATAGCCTCTTGCTGCACCGACGGCATTCATCCGCGGTTATGTACGGCGAGCGGACGCTGCCATTCCCCCTTTCTTCCGTATTGACACCCTGCATGAACGACGACAACCTTAAACAACGATCCATTCCTGAAAGCGCTTTTATTGACGCGATAAAAAAATCGCTGCCAAGCTTCCAGCAGCAGATGACTATCGGCGCGAATTGTATGATAGCGCTTTCCACACGACCGATTATATAAGAACGGTTTAGGCCGGAGATAGGTACACTTCCGTCCGAAACCGTACGAATTGTCCGATTACAGGGGTACAAATCGTCCCCCGCAGGGCCTCATTGGCTGTTTTTGCGGTGTTTTACCCCTGCCAATCCTTATTTCCTCCCTGTCCCCGCCAGCCGATGTTTCACGAGACGAACGAGGACGATCGCATACGTTCAGACATTCGCTGCGCCGTCGCGATTTCGATACTCGGAAGGGGTGCACTGGTATACGGTGCGGAATAATTTGCAAAAATAACTAAAGTTGTCGAAGCCGGATTCCAGGGCTGCTTCTCCGACCGTCGTCTTCTGATCCGAAAGGAGCGCTGCCGCGATTCGAATCCGCAGCAGATTGATATATTCAACAGGCGTCTTGCGCATGAACGATTTGAATACCCGCGTAAAATGGCCTTCGCTCATCCCCGCTTCGGCTGCGAGCTCCTTGATCGTCAGCTTACGGGAATAGTGCAGATCGATATACGTAAGGACCGACTTCAGCCGCTCCTGCGTATGCGTGTCGATCGGCGAACGCGGCTCTCTGCGCACGAACGAATCATGCGAGACATACTCGGCGAACAGTTGAAACAAGCCGGCCTTCAGCCGCAGCGGCTTTGCCGGATCCTGCGCGTGCTCGAGCTCGATCAGCGGGCTCAAATGGCGGAATAACGCCTGGGCGAGGTTTCCTCCCGCATCCGCATGGGGCTGCAGCGACAGCTGGCCGCGCTGCATGGGCTCGAAATATCGAAGCGTCGCGCCGTCACCCGGCCCTGTCAGCCAGTCTAAATTAAACACCAGCGCGGCATAGGTGCAAGCCGAGTCGTTAACTGCATATCCGCCGTGCAGCTCTCCTCCCGGTATATACAACACCTCGCCTGCTTGCACATGATAAGTCGACAAGCCGATTTGGAAGATGGCTTCCCCGCTTTCGACCGCCAGAAATTCGGCCTCCTCATGCCAGTGATTATCCAGAATCGGCTCCCCAGCCGCCTGCACCATGCGATAAATGCCGACGGGAAAATCAGGACTGCCGTGCCTACGGTTCTCGCGCAAATGACGAATATCCACTTTCACACCTCAATTATCATGATTGTGTTAATATACAGCATGATAATGCAAGAAAATAAATTTTTCAATCAGTATACTGTTATTGAAAGCATTCGTTATGATGAGAGGATGAACCCCCGATGAAATTCAGCGACGGCTATTGGATGACCCGCGAAGGGTACCAAGTGCTCACGCCTTACGAGGTACATGACGTTAGAGTCGGCGAGAACGGCATTACGGTCTACGCGACGCATCGCCATTTGGAGAACCGCGGGAATACACTGAACGAGCCATTGATGACGATGGAGTTTTCTTCTCCGATGAAGGACGTCATCCGCGCGAAATTCTTTCACCATAAAGGAACGCGTCGTCTGGGCCCTTCTTCGTTCCCGCTTCTGGCCGCAGGCCGCGCTTCTGTTGATATCGAGAATACGGATGAGTACGTGAAGCTGACAAGCGGAGATACGGCCGTAACGATCACGAAAGTGCATCCGATCGCCATCCGCTATACCTATAAAGGCAGAAAGCTGACGCAAAGCGGATCTCGCTCGACCGGCTACGTGAAAGCCGACAACGGCAATCACCACTTCCGCGAACAGCTTGATCTCGCAATCGGCGAGACCGTCTACGGCCTCGGCGAACGCTTCACGCCTTTCGTCAAGAACGGCCAATCCGTCGATATCTGGAACCAAGACGGCGGAACGGCTACCGAGCAATCCTATAAGAACATTCCGTTCTACGTGACCAACCGCGGCTATGGCGTCTTCGTTAATCACCCTGAGCTTGTTTCTTACGAGGTCGCGTCGGAGAAAGTATCCAAGGCGCAGTTCAGCGTTCCGGGCGAATCGCTGGAATATTACATCGTCGGCGGCGAAACGCTGAAGGATGTGCTCTCGAACTACACGTCCTTGACCGGCAAGCCTGCGCTTCCTCCGGCTTGGTCCTTCGGCCTGTGGCTGACGACGTCTTTCACGACGAACTACGACGAAGCAACCGTAACGAGCTTCGTTAACGGCATGGCTGAACGCGATCTTCCGCTTGCGGTATTCCACTTCGACTGTTTCTGGATGAAGGAGTACGAGTGGTGCAACTTCGAATGGGACGAGCGCGTATTCCCGGATCCGAAGGGCATGCTGGATCGCTTGAAAGCGAAAGGACTGCACATCTGCGTCTGGATCAACAGCTACATCGCTCAGAAATCTCCGCTCTTCGATGAAGCGATGGAGCTCGGCTACCTCGTGAAACGCGCGGACGGCAGCGTATGGCAGTGGGATCTGTGGCAATATGGCATGGGCCTTGTCGATTTCACGAACCCTGCAGCCTGCGATTGGTTCAAGAGCAAGCTTGCGGCGCTGATCGACATGGGCGTGGACAGCTTCAAAACCGATTTCGGCGAGCGCATTCCGACGGATGTCGTCTGGTTCGACGGTTCCGATCCGCACCAAATGCACAACTACTACACACAGCTGTACAACAAAGTCGTGTTCGAGCTGCTGGAAGAGAAACGCGGCAAAGGCGAGGCAGCCCTGTTCGCACGTTCAGCAACGGCCGGCGGGCAGCAATTCCCAGTTCACTGGGGCGGTGACTGCGAAGCAACGTACGAGTCGATGGCGGAGAGTCTTCGCGGCGGCTTGTCGCTCGGCTTGTCCGGCTTCAGCTTCTGGAGCCACGACATTGGCGGCTTCGAGCAAAGCGCTCCGCCGGATCTGTACAAGCGCTGGGTGGCGTTCGGCCTCTTGTCGAGCCACAGCCGTCTGCACGGCAGCACGTCGTACCGCGTGCCTTGGCTGTTCGACGAGGAAGCAGTCGACGTGCTTCGCCACTACACGAAGCTTAAGCTGCGCCTGATGCCTTACCTGTTCGGTCAGTCCGTGCAATCCGTGCAGATCGGCCTGCCGGTCATGCGCGCGATGGTGCTCGAATTCAATGAAGATCCAACCTGCGATTACGTGGACCGCCAGTACATGCTCGGCGAATCCCTCCTCGTCGCGCCGATCTTTAATGCCGAAGGCGAATCGACCTACTACTTGCCGAAAGGCACATGGACGCATTACCTGACCGGCGAGCAAATCGAAGGCGGCGTATGGCGCACGGAAAGCTACGATTACTTCAGCCTGCCGCTGTTCGTTCGCGAGAACTCGCTGATTCCTGTCGGCGCAGAAGACAGCCGTCCGGACTATGACTATGCGGCGAACGTGACGCTTGAGCTGTACGCGCTCCAAGACGGCGCCTCCGCTTCCGCGGTCGTGCCGACGGTAACGGGCGAGACAGCCTTCACCGCGGCAGCAAGCCGCAGCGGATCGACGATCACGGTGGATACGGAAGGCACTGCCGAAGGCTGGAACGTGCTCCTTCGCGGCGTAAACGCCGCCGCTTCCGTTCAAGGCGGCACAGCCGATGCAGGCGCTGAAGGCGTACGGATCATCCCGGCTGCCGGCGCAGCCCAATTGGTAATTCAGCTGTAAAATACGCACTGAAACGCACCCTACTTCGTTCATGACATGACAAAACAGGACGCCGCAGATTCGATCTGCAGCGTCCTGTTTTCATTCCTCCCCCGCCAAAGAGCATGAAATCATGGCATTCCACCATTATTAAGTTGACACTTAATTAAGTACATGGTACATTACCACCATGATCGATAAAGCCATCCAAGCCATAACGGAGCCAAGGCGCAGAGATATTTTACATCTCGTCCGTACGGGGGAGCTGACCTCCAGCGTCATCGCGTCGCATTTCGACGTTTCAGCGCCAGCTATATCGCAGCATCTTAAAATTTTGGAGGAAGCCGGCCTCGTTACCGTAAGACGATCCGGGACCAAACGATTTTATGGCATTAGGAGGGAAGGTTTCGCCGAATTGATGCAGTATATCGAGAGCTTCTGGGATGACAGCTTGCTGCGTCTGAAGGAAGCCGCCGAAGAGGAAGAAAGGAGAAAACATGAATTCAACAAGCAGTGACACGATCCGAAAAGAACTATTTATCGCATGCTCGCCCGAAACCTTATTCTCGTTTTTTACCCAGCCGGACAAATTGGTCCGCTGGATGGGACGTCACGTGTTGCTCGATCCAAGCATCGGCGGCAAATACCGCATCGACGTGAACGGAAGCGACGTTGCGATGGGCGAATACAAGGAGATTGTTCCAAACGAGAAAATCGTCATGTCGTGGGGTTGGGAGAAATCGAAGACGGTGCCTCCCGGCTCTAGTACCGTCGAGTTCAGGCTCACTCCCCAAGATAACGGCACGCTCTTGGTTTTGACGCATTACGGGCTGCCGGCAACGGACATTGCCTCGCATGTACAAGGCTGGACGCACTACATGCCGCGCGTACAAGCGGCAGCGCAGGGCCAAGATCCCGGCATCGATCCGTGGTCCGAGCAAGCCATGCATGAATGACCAAGAAATGACCATGAAATGAAACCATCAATAAAGGAGTCGAATACGATGACTGTATTAACTTGCGCATGCGGATTTGAAGCAAAGGGCGACAGTCCTTATCAAGTAGAGGCAGCCATGTGGCATCACGCCATTCAGGATCATGCGGATATGCTGAAAAGCATGACGGTCGACATGCTCGAACAGTGGCTCGTCAACAAGGATAAGCAGTTAAAGGCAGGTGCGTAACGATGAGCGCAGGCATTCGCCAAGAAGTATCGTTTAAAGCCAGCCCGGATCGCGTTTATGGCGTCCTTCTCAGCAGCGATCAATTCAGCAAAGCCGTCGGCGGAGCACCAACCGAGATCCATGCGGAGGAAGGCGGGAGCTTCTCTTGTTTTGGAGGCATGATCGCGGGACGCAACATCGAGCTCGTGCCGAACAAACGCATCGTACAGGCTTGGCGCGTCGCGAATTGGGAGGAAGGCGTTTACTCCATCGTCAAAATCGAGCTTGAGGCGCAGGGTTCCGAGACGGTCCTCCACTTCGATCACACCGGTTTTCCGGAGGATCAAGGCGAGCATCTCGCCAGCGGATGGCACGAGAACTACTGGGTGCCTATCGAGAAGCTGTTGGCATAACCGTTCGAAAGGCTGCGAGAGAAGAGCCAGTAACAAGGACTTTGAGCAACATCAAGTCGCTGCTTGAACGTTCATGCGGCATAAACGACAAACAAGCCCGCTCCGGCCGATGTTCGGCCAAAGCGGGCTATTTGCGCGAAGCTTATCCTTTCACGGCGCCTGCAACCATGCCTTTAATAATGTACTTCTGCAGGAACAGGAACACCGCAATCGGCGGAATCGACGTGTAGACGACGGCCGTGAGCGCATACTGCCATTCGCTCTTGTACTGGCCGAAGAATTTGTACGATGCCAGCTGCAGCGTCGACTGCTCGCCGTTCAGCATAAGCAGCGGCAGCAGGAAGTCGTTCCATATCCACATGACGTTCAGGATAATTACCGTGCTGATGACCGGCACCATGACCGGGAATACGATGCGCACGAAGATGCCGTAAGGCGATGCGCCGTCAATGGCGCCGCTTTCCTCAAGCTCCAGCGGAAGCGATTTGACGAATCCGTGAAACATAAACACGGCAAGCGGCGCGCTAAGTCCCCAGTATTCAAGCGTAAAGACGAGCGCCTTCAACGCATTCGTGTCCGAAGTCAGAAGTTCTTTGAAATTTTTGAGTCCGATAAATTTATTATGCTTGCCTACGCCGTTCCACTTGGTCATGGAATAGTATGCGTCCAATCAACCGCTGCCACCATCTTGCGATCACGGGATGCCCTCCATAGACAGAATAGGTTCATTATAGCGCTTCCTCATAATTATACAAACGAACAATTCACCATTATTCGCTTGCGCCATGCAATGAAGCAGTATTCAAACAACGCAAAAACGGCCGCTTCCCGGCGATATTCACCGGAAAGCGGCCGCAGCTGCATTCTTACCCTAAACCCCTGTCACCCTTATGTTCCGGAACGCCGCGTTGCCCTGCGCGATCAGCCCCGGCGCTCCTGCCATTACCGGAACTTCCCCGGCAAACAGCATGATCCGGTCCAAGCGGACCGTTAGCTTACCGGGACGGAACGTCACGTCGACCGTGTGACTGCGGCTCCAATTGAAGTCTGCCGGAACCGGCACCTTGCCGAGCAGGCTAGCAGCGCCTTCGCGGATCAAGGTCAGCTTCAAGAGGGCCGAAGCTCGGTCTGCAAGCATCTCGACCGCGCCCGTCGCGCCGCCATGAACGGCATAGCCGCCAATACCGGTGCCGCCGGCATCCAGGTTGAAATCGAAAGCGAAGCGGTAGCCGCCGGACCAGCCAATCGGCTCGTCAATAAGCCATGCCGAGCGTTCCCGCGCCGAGCGGACCGTCACCGCACCGCCGCGAACTTCGGCCGCGCCCTGCCCTTCGATTCGCTTCACGCGGCTCGCGAAGCCCTCGGGCATGCGCTCCTCAAGCGCGATATGACGCGTAATCTCGACGCCCGCGAAGGCGGCCGACGTCTGCAGCGTCACGAGTCCGGCGCGGCCTTCCGAGAGCGGAAAGTCGGCTTCAACCCGTGTTACGCCGTCCAATTGAATGACGTAACGCGTCCCTGTCCGCTCGACGCGGAGCAGGTGGAAGACATCGAACCGGAAGTCCCGCGGCAGCCGGACTTCCTTCACCGCGTGCTTCACGCCGCCGCTGACCGCGTAGGTGACAAGCAGCCGCTGGCCGACGTCAAGCAGGGTAATGACGTAATCGTCAGCACTCGCGTAGCACGGATAGAGACCATAGAGGCCGCCGCGATGGTCATGCTGCCAGTTGAGGCTCACTTCCATGACGATGCTGCCGAAGGTTTCCTTCGTGACAGCCGCGCGCACGGCCGATCGCTCCGTCTGCAGCGCTTCGCCGTTTGCTGCCTGCCAAGTACCGGACAGCACTTCCCACGCCGTGGACAACGCCTGCTCCCCGCCGGGGCTTTCGAACAAATCGCGGAACGCCGGCAGCGCGGGCGCGTCCTGCAGGGCATAGCTTGGGCCCGCCACATACATGTCGTCTCCGCTCCATAGCAGCGGATCAGTGCGCATCGTGCGCTGCTCGCGGTTAAAGTCCAGCTCGTCCTCGGCATTGCGGCCGTGGTAGTAGACCCACTCGTCCACATTGTTCGGGCCGCGGACGACGGAATTATGGCCTACGCCCTCCACGCCCTCATTCTTGCTGAGCAGCGGCTCGAACGTATCGTCGGACGGATATTTGCGCCAGCTGAGCTCGGATTGCGGCTTGCCTTCCGAAGCGTCAGCGACGGAATAACCGAGAAAATAGTTCGGACGTACGTAAGCATTACCGCTGTACATCATGTAATGCTTGCTTCCGCGCCGCAAATAGAAGGCACCTTCGATCGTATGCCAATTGCGGCCGTCGCCGAACCGATTCTCTTCGTAGATCTCTTCGTCGATCGTCGGGGCGACGACAAGCTGCGGATTCCCTTCCAGCGTCAGCGGATCTGTCATGCGGTCGACCAGAATAACCGTCCCCGGCCGCTCGCCGTCTACGCCCATATACTCATTATTGGAGTAGTACATGAAATAGTCGCCCTGCTCGTCCTTGACGACATGCGCATCGAGCGAGAAGGTGTCGAAGAACGTCTTGACGTACAAGAACGGGCCCTCCGCAGCCGGCGAAGAAGCAACGAGCAGCCGCTCTTCGTGCACATCGTCTTCGCCTTCCGGCATCGCGGACACGTACATGTAGAACATACCGTTATCGTAGATGACAGCAGGCGCCCAGTATTCCTTGCTGCCTTCGCGGCTGTAGGCATACCCGCGATGCTCCCAGTCGATTCCGTCCCTCGAGAACAGCACGGAGACGCCCCGCTGGCCTGTCGCATACGCGTAATAGACGCCCTTATGCTTCAGCACGTAGGGATCCGGAAGGACGCCCGCGGTCGGCGCTGAGCCGTTCGGCCCCTTGACCGGAAGCGGATTCTTATAGGTTTTCTCGCCCATGACAGGCAGTGATGCGGATGAACGCTGTTCTGGCATCGATTGTTTCTCCTCCTAGCTTTTGACCGCGCCGGCCGTCAGTCCGGCCTGCATGAAGCGCTGGCCGAACATATAGATGGCCACCGACGGAATTGTCATCAGAATCAGTGCGGCATATAATTGCGCAACCATCTCCGGCGTCTGGCTCGTCGTCCCCGTGAAGTACTGCGTGGCCAGCGTGACCGTATACATGGCTTCCTTGCGGACGAACAAGAGCGGAATAATGTAATCGTTCCATGAATAAATGAAGGTCAGCACCATGATGTTAATAATAGCCGGCATGCCAAGCGGAAGCATGATCTGGCGGTACATCCGGAAGGACGAGCTGCCATCGATCATCCCTGCTTCCAGAATGGCGTTCGGAATGCCGTCGAAATAATTCTTGAGAATGAGCAGCATGAATGGCGCGTTGAATGCCGCAAGCGGCAGAATCAGCGACCAATAGGTGTTCATCAGGTGAATCGATTTCATCGTAAAGAAGAGCGGCGACATGACCGCCGTAGCCGGGATGGCGAGGCAGGCCACGAGCGAATAGAACAGTACGTTCTTGAGCTTAAACTGCATCTTCGAGAACGCGTAGGCGCCGAGCGTCGCGAACAGGCCGACGATGATCATCGTTGCGAATGCAACGAGCAGGCTGTTGAATACGACCCGGAAATAATTTACCTTCGGATGATGCATGACCGCCGCGTAGTTGCCGAAGCCGTGGATTTTGAGCGACTGCACGACGGCAACGACAAGCGGATACAACCAGCAGACTGCAAACACCACGAGAACGGCTTGTATGATTATTTTATGCGTTTTGCTTAGATTGGTAAACATGCCCGTTCCTCCCTATAAATCGCGCTGCTGCCGGTTGCCGAGCTGCAGCTGGACGAGTGCCATGACGAGCGCGATCACCAGTATCGTAACTCCGGCAGCGGCAGACATGCCGCCGTTGAATTCGTCGATCGCTTTCTTGTACACGTACGTCGTTAGAAATTCCGTCGATCGTCCCGGACCGCCGCCCGTCATAAGCGATACGATGTCGAAGGTTTTCAATGAGCCGACGATACCGAGCACGGCAAGCGTCGAGGTGGTGCCGCCGACAAGCGGAATCGTAATTTGGAACAGCGTCCGCCAGAAGCCGGAGCCGTCCATTTTGGCCGATTCGTATATTTCATCCGGGATGGCAAGCAGGCCGCTGTAATAGAGCGTCATGCTGAAGCCCATCCATTCGAATATATTCACGATAATGATGGACATAAGCGCGTATTTGGGGTCGCCGAGCCAGGATACGGCCAGGAAATCCAGATGCAGCGCACGCAGCGTTGCGTTCAAATCGCCGAAATTCGTGTCCATGATGATGCGGAAAATCGCCGCGATAATGATCGGAGCCATAATGACCGGAATAAAGTAAATCGATTTGAATATGTTGCTGCCTGCTAATTTCGCGCGAAGCAGCACGGCAAGCAGCAAACCAAGCGCCGCTTGAATCGTGACCGTGAACACAAAGAAAAGCAAATTGTTGCGGAGTGCAGTCAGATACGCTTTGTCCGCGAACAGCTTCTTGTAATTATCGAAGCCGATGTATTTCATATGCGAATCGATGCCGTTCCACTGATGGAAGCTCGTGTAGAACGTAAAGCCGATGCTGTAGTACAAGAACAAGCCTGACAGCAGCAGAATCGGTAAAATGTACAGATAGGCCTTGCCTCCGGAAAGCACGGATCGTTTACCGGACATGCTCATCACTCCTTGTTATCCCTGTTCCTATCCGGTCGTTTCTGTACGAGCCGGTAATAAACGGCAGGGCAATAATGGATTACTGCCCCGCCTTCGTTCCGTTATTCGTTATCTCGTTATGCCTTCAGAAGCCTTCTGAACTTCTGCGAGCGCGTCTTCGATTTTCTGGCCTGCAGCCACGTTTTGCAGCGCTACGCCGAGGGCGTTGTTCAGCTCCGGGTAGTTCAAGAGGCGTTTGCCGACTGCGTTCGCGATCGCTTCGTTGACCGTTTTGACCGCTTCCTTCTCGGAATCGAATTTGAATTGATCCAGCGTCTTCACTTCGATGCCTTTCTTCGCCGGGGAGCCTTGAATGAAGTCGGCCATGATTTGCTGACCGTCGCCCTTCGTCATGAACTCAAGCAGCTTCCAAGCCGCATCCTTGTGCTTCGATTCTTTGCTGATCGCAAGCGCCGTATCTACGCTCGCCGCCGCTCTCGACGGGTTTGGACCGATTTGCGGCAGCAGGAACATGCCCGTTGCGTCGTTCTCGATCTTCGAGCCGGCTTTCTCGCCGCCTGGCAGCGCATAGCCGACATGCCAAGAGCCGGTCAGGAACATCGCGGCTTTGCCGGAGTAGAAGTATTGGTCGCGCGCATCCGGATATGTCGACAAGCCAAGCGCACCGTCTTGGAACACTTCATCGAACATCTTCTTCCAAGCTTTCATCGTGTCCACGAACGCTTGATCCGTGAATTTCGCTTTACCTTGCTCAGCTTCGTAGATTTTGCCAGGCGCGAACTGGTTGCTCAGCGCGACGAACATGTCGACGTCATGCCATGTATCCTTGGCACCCATCGCCACTGGCACGATGCCGGCCGCTTTGATTGTCGCATTGACTTTCGTCCACTCATCGTACGTTTTCGGTACGTCCTTGATGCCAAGCTTGTCGAAGATCGCTTTGTTGTAGAGCACGAACTCTTGTCCCGTCAAGTTGAGCGGCAGTGCTACCATCGTGCCGTCAGTGGCTTTCACTTGATCGATCGCAGACGACACGAATTGGTCTTCCCATCCCGCGCCCCATTTATCGTCAGCCATTGGCTTGATCGGTTCGAGCGTGTTCGCGTATTGGTTCAGCATCCCTCCGACCTGCATCCCCATCAAATCGGGACCTTCGCCGGCCGCAATCGCCACCTGCAGCTTCTTCTGGAAGTCGGACTGCTCGCCGCGCCAGTAGTCAACCTTGATGTTCGGATTCTGTTTCTCGAACTCCTCGATGACTTTCTTGGATTGAATGTCCGTCGGCACCCACGACCAGAACGTGACGGTCTCTTGCTGCTGTCCGCCGTTATTCGCTCCGCCGCCGGATGCATTGCCCGCCGTGTTGTTGCCGCCGTTTGAACTGTTGTCCGAGCTGCCGCATGCCGTTGCCGATATAATCAGCGCGCCTGCAAGCGCCCCGGTCACTGCCATTTTCCATTTTGCTGCCATTTGTTTGAAACCTCCCTATGTGTGTGCCAAGCTGTTTGTATCTGTACTCATCATAGAAAAAAGAAGCCCGCGCGCGGACTCCATTATTTTTACTTTTACTCTATCTTTTTGACATGCTTCTCGTATTCGAGCGGCGTCATACCTGTAATCTTCTTGAACACCGTGAAGAAATAATTGTAGCTGCTGAAGCCGGTCTGCGGCACGATCTCCTTCAAATCGGCTTCGCCTGAGCGGATCAGCTCCTTCGCCTGACCGACGCGGTAACGGCTGACGTAGTCGGCGAAGCCCTGCTTGACCTCTTCCTTGAACAGCCGGCTCAGGTACGAGGCATTGACGCCGATTTCGTCGGCTGCCTGCTGCATCGTCACGGCTTCGGCATAATGTCTGCGGATCCAATCCAAGGCGCGGCGCACAGGTTCCGAGTAACCGGCACCAATCTGGTTGGCCTTCAGTCCGCGGATTAGGCTGTCGAACACACCTGTCATCCACTCCCGCATCGCCCCGATCGTATCGAACCGAAGAATGGTCTCATATGGATTATGATCTCCGCCGAAAATAACGCCGCTCGAGAGGCCCGCTTCCTTGGCGATTTTGTGCACGATATGAAGCAGCTCCACGCACGCCATCTGCGCGGTTTTGGAAGCGGCTCGCACCGCGACCATACGCTCGAACAGCTCGCCCAGCAGCGCCATGCACCCGCTCTCGTTCAGCTTGAGCACCTGCTGCGACAGCTGCTGCGACAGCTTGACGTCGACCGTTATCGCGGAGCCGTTCTGCCCTCGCTTCGGAATGTCCGGCCAAATCACCGTATCGTTGCCGGCATAGAACCGTTCGCTGAGCGCTTTCTCCGCAGCCGAATAGGCTTCCTTCACACGACCGATGCCGTTGAACGACGAGCTGACGCTGCAGCTGACCGTCAAGTTCAGCTGTCGCTTGATGCTGGTGCGCATGCGGCTCAGCGTCTCATGAATGAGCGCATGCCAGGCCAGCTGGCTGTTGGTGCTGAGGCAGAAGAGCACCGCGAAGCGGCCTTCCTCCAGCTGGGTGACATAAGCGCGATCCGCGTCCGACGCAATATTGACGACGATATCCTCCAGCGCGCTCGCCAGCTGCGCGAGCTCGGCCTTGCTCCGGGTATCCCGAAGCATAAGAATATGATCGCATTCCATCACCACAACGGTCAGAATGCTATCGTACACGTCCATATGCATCCGCTCGAGCTCTGCATTCATTTCTTCCTCGGATGCGTAAGCGCCTTGCACGAGCTTGCGCACGGCGCTGCGCTGCAGCACCGATTGGCCGAGCGCAAGCTGACGCTCAATGTCCATCGTACGCTGCTGCTCCTGCTTGCGGGCAGCCAGCTGCTCGGAGGCCGCTCGCAGCGATTGCAGCATGACCTCGGCCGTCAATTCATGCTTCAGAATATAATCGACAGCGCCGCTCTTCATACTGCCCCGGATATAGTGGACATCGCTGTAGCCGCTCAAAGCAATCACCTTGGCATCCGGCAAATGTTCCGCCAAATAAGCGATCAGCGCCGTGCCGTCCATGCCCGGCATGCTCATATCGGTGACGACGATCTCGGGTCTCCTTGCCATAGCGATTTCGATGGCGGCTTTGCCGTTCGTCGCTTCGCCGCAGATCGCGAAGCCGAAGCTCGTCCAATCCATCAGATGCTTTAAGGCACTCAGCATCGGCAGGTCGTCGTCGACCAATAATACGTTAAGCATGGCTATTCCTCCTCTCGATGCGGAATGCGAACCGTCACCGTCGTATATAAATCAGGTACGCTCGTTACCGAGAGCCCATATTTGGGGCCGTAATGCAGCTTGATTCGCTCCTGTACGTTGCGCAGACCGATGCCGCTGAAGCGCAGCTTGTTCTTCTCGAACGGCGAGCCCGCTTCGAACAGCGATTCGAGCTTGTCCTGCGGCATGCCGACACCGTTGTCGGACACTTGGATCAGGATATCATCGCCGTCCCGCGCTGCCTTCACCGTAATCATGCCTCTGCCCCTCAGCGGCTCGATGCCGTGGATCAGCGCGTTCTCGATAATGGGCTGAAGCGTGAACTTTAGAATCGTGCTCGCCGCAATGCTTTCATCGATATCGAACACCGCTTCGAATTTATCGTAATACCGGAACTCTTGAATGTTCAAATAATGCCTCAAATAGAGCGTTTCTTCGTGAAGCGTCTGAATTTCACCGCCCTTGCCCATGCTGTTGTGCAGGAGAACGAGCAGCGAGGAGACGAGATCCTTAATATTATCGGCCTTCTGAATGTCGGCCAACCGCTTAACCTGATTCAGCGTGTTGAACAGAAAATGCGGATTGATCTGCGCCTGAAGCGCCTTGAATTCCATATCGTGCCGGTTCTTCTCCGTGCGCTTCACATCTTCCACGAGCAGCTTGATGCTCTCGACCATCTGGTTGAACCCGCGGCTGAGCTCTTCTACCTCGTCGCCCGAGCGGATGGCAATCGTCTCGCTCAAGTTGCCGGTGCCGACCCGTTTCATGGCCGTATGCAGTCTGCCGATTCCGCGCGTAATCGTCCTCGCCAGTATCGTCGCGACGAGCAGGGCCGCAACCATGGTGAGCAACGGTACAAGCATGGAGGCATTGGCCGTCTTCTTGCTGCTCGCGAGCAGCGCCGACTTCGATACGAGTGCAGCCGTCGTCCAGTTCGTATAGTCGGATTTGTAATAAACGATATACATCGGCTCCCCGGCGACCGTCATCATGAGGCGTCCCGACGAGCCGGACAGCTTCGGCATGATAGCCGCGTATTCGGTCTGTCCAATGTTCCGGTTAATGTCCAGGTTATGTGCCGCAAATACGAAGCTGCCCTTGTCGTCCATCAGGAACAGCCGTCCGTCCTCGGTGATGGGCGAGCTGAACATCTTCTGCACGACCTCGTAGTTGAAATCGATCTGCACATAGCCGACTGGGCGACCGCCGTCCATAATCGACCTTGCGATCGAAACCACGTTCTGATTCGGAATCGCGGACACTTTGTTCAAATCGGAGCCCGCGTGCGTCGTCACGAATACGGGCTTGCCCTTGCGCTCCACCATTCGCTTATACCAAGGGGACGCCCTAAACTGCTCTGCGGTCAGCGTGCTGCCCTGCGAATACGACCTCCCGTTCTCGCTGACGACACTGATGCCGGAAATATAGTATTTGTAGCCGTAGAAGCTGGCAATGTAGTTGTCCAGCTTGCGGTCCTTCTGGAGCCGGTCGTATACGGAATCGCCCGCATCGCCAATTAGGACATCGATGACGTTCGGTCGGTTCAGCGCAATCGTCGTGCTGATGAAGTCGATGTCCTTCATCGTCAATTCGAACGTCTTGTTCGCTTCCGTAATGGAACGGTACATGAAATCCTCCGACGATTCCCGCAGGCTGGACGAGTATTGCCTGTACCACAGCAGCGTGACCACGCTGAGGGACGCAATCAACAGAACCGAGAAGCTGATAAAAATTTTAGTGCGAATACTATAACGCATCCTATACCTCCGCTGGCGCCGAACAGAAGCACTCCCGCGATTCACGGTCGCGAAGATGCCCCTTCCAAATATATTCTCCTATCATAGAGGCAACTATGTTCAGGTGACAATAGCTCTTCTATTCAAGGAGCAGTCAGACGCGAACTTGAATTACAGCGAATTTTCTGACAAGATGAGCTAGAGACGCGGCTTAGTCAGTATTCTTAACCAATGAGGAGTGTGTTCGCTGTGAAAATCAATTACCATGGCCATGCCTGTATTCAAATCCATACCGGAGGCAAATCGCTCATCATCGATCCCTTTCTAAGCGGCAACCCCGCTGCCAAGATCAAGCCGGAAGATGTACAGGCAGATGCCGTGCTGCTGACCCATGCCCATCAGGATCATATCCTCGATGCGGCGCCGATCGCGAAGGCCAGCGGTGCTCCGGTCGTATCGATCGCCGAGCTCGCAGCCTACATGTCCTGGCAGGGCGTATCCAATACGATCGGAATGAACATCGGCGGAACAGTCGATCTCGGCTTCGCCAAAGCCAAAATGGTCCAAGCCTTCCACAGCTCGGGCATCGTCATTGAAGAAACGAAGCAGATTCTGTACGCGGGCATGCCTGCCGGCTTCCTCATCTTCGCCGAAGGCTTAACGATTCTGCATGCAGGCGATACGTCGTTGTTCAGCGATATGAAGCTGATTGGCGAACGCCATCCGATCGACGTCGTTTTCCTGCCGATCGGCGACTATTATACGATGGGACCCGAGGACGCGCTCCAAGCGGCGCAATGGTACAACGCGAAGCTGACCGTTCCGGTTCATCACAGCACCTTCCCTGCGATCAAGCAGGATGCCGAGCAGTTCGTACGGCAGCTGGAAGAGCTTGGCCTGAAAGGACAAGCAGTGGCTCCCGGCGACGAGCTTCACGTCGAAGGACGCTAGAACCTAATCAATCAGGACAGGCCGGCACACCCGCATCGTGGTGTTCCGGCCTGTATTTGTTAGGGCAGTTTACTCAATTACTTGAGCATGCTCACTTGGTAAGAGGGGATTCTATCAACGTTGCAAACTTGAATGGATGCACGTGACCGTCTTCTAACGTCGTTCGTCCATGAACAAAATGAACATGTTTGCCCTTTCCTACTCGGACCGCAGGACCGGATGTGATCTTCTTCAAATTATGAAAATGACCAAAGAAATCGGTGTGGGTCAAGTCAATTTCATGGACATGACTCTTTCCTTTTCTCTTCGCTTGCCCCGTGACGCCCGCAAACCGGTGATTATGCCGATCGTTGCCTTCTTCGGCCAACCGGGTGCTGCCTGCGAATTCATGAACATGCCGTTGTTTTCTTGAATTACCATAAGCGCTTCCCGTTATCTTCTTGATGGCTGCTTGCTTCTTCTTCACTTGGTTTGCCCCTCCCCGGGATACAATGGTCCCACCTCATCTTATTGAGGCAACCGTTCCGGCGTGCTGGGCAGCTGCCGCCCCCCAGGGAAACCATGCGCCGTCCAAAGCAAACAGCCTGCATCCGGCAAAATGCAGGACGCAGGCTGTTTACGGCCGGACTCAATTACTAGCTAAACGGAAAGCGGGAAATGACAAGCAACCTCTCTGTCAAACCCGATCGACTGCGGGAGCGGCTCTTCGGTCCGGCAGCGATCCTGCGCGTACGGACAGCGCGGATGAAACCTGCAGCCCGAAGGGGGATTGACCGGAGAAGGCACTTCGCCTTGCAGCATGATGCGGTCTCGCTTCTGACCTGGTGACGGCTGCGGGATAGCCGACATCAGCGCTTTCGTATACGGATGGCCCGGACGGGCGAACAGCTCGTCCGCAGGCGCAACCTCCACGAGCTTACCCAAGTACATGACGCCGACCCGATTCGAGATATGCCTTACGACATTAAGACCATGCGCGATGAACAGATACGTCAGACCGAGGTCCTTCTGCAGCTTCATCATGAGATTTAATACTTGAGATTGAACGGATACGTCAAGCGCGGATACCGATTCGTCCGCAACGATGAATTTCGGGTTCAATGCAATAGCGCGCGCAATGCCGATCCGCTGACGCTGACCGCCGGAGAACTCATGCGGGTACCGATTGCGCCGGCTCGTATCCAGACCAACCATATCCATCAGCTCGACGACCCGGTCGTCGATGTCGAGCGCCGACATGCGGCGGTGAAGACGAAGCGGCTCGCCAATGAGATCCCGAATCAGGAAACGCGGGTTTAACGAGCCCATCGGATCCTGGAAAATAATTTGCATTTCCTCACGGAGTGCTCGCAGTTCTTTCGGGCCGGCCTGTTGAATATCCCGCCCTTCGAACAGCACTTCGCCTCCTGTCGCCTTCTGCAGGTGCAGCATGACACGGCCGAGCGTCGACTTGCCGCAGCCCGATTCGCCTACAAGACCAAACGTTTCGCCGGGGCGAACGCCAAAATTGACGTTATCGACTGCCTTTACGTGGCCCGCAACGCGTCCAAGCAGCCCTTTCTTGATCGGAAAATATTTTTTTAACTGCTTGGCCTCTACCAAATACTCATTCGTCATCGTGCCGCCACCTCCGGAATTCCGTCTAACCAGCAAGCCGCCCGATGGCCTTCATTCGCTTTCGCCGCAAGCAGCGGCGGCTCTTCGTTCAAACAGCGTTCCGTCGTGTGGGGACAACGGTTATTGAACCTGCAGCCCTTAGGAATTTCACCGATTCCCGGTATGCTGCCCTGAATCGTATAGAGTTCTTTTCCCGGCTCTTCCTCAATCCGGGGAATAGAACGAAGCAGCCCAACAGTATAGGGATGACGAGGCGTATTGAAAATATCATCAACCGTTCCCTCTTCAACGATTGCGCCTGCGTACATAACGGCAATTCGGTCAGCCATCTCCGCAGCTACGCCCATATCGTGCGTAATGAGCAGCGTGGCGGTTTTGTGCTCGCGCTTCAAGCGGCGGAGCAAGTCGAGAATTTGAGCTTGAATGGTTACATCGAGCGCAGTCGTCGGCTCATCGGCGATAATCAGCTCAGGCTCGCACGCCAGCGCCATCGAGATCACAACCCGCTGGCACATGCCGCCCGACATTTCGAACGGATATTGCTTCGCGCGGATTTCCGCTTCCGGGATTCCTACCAGCTTAAGAAGCTCTACGGCTCTTTTCCATGCGTCCTTCTTGTTCATGCCTTTGTGCGTCCGCAGGCTTTCGGCGATTTGCTCGCCGACCGAGAAGACGGGATTGAGCGCAGACATCGGATCTTGGAAAATCATCGCCATCCGTTCGCCGCGAATTCGGTTCATCTCGCTTTGGCGCTTCTTCGTCAGCTCCTCGCCGTCGAAGCGGATCTCGCCGCCAGCGACGATACCGCCGGCGTAATCGATCAGCCGCATGATCGCGAGCGACGTCACGCTCTTGCCGCTGCCCGACTCCCCGACGACGCACAGCGTCTGCCCCTCCTCGATCGAGAAGGAAACGCGGTCGGTCGCCTTCAGCAGCCCGTCCTCCCTTGGGAAGCCGACCGTCAAGTTGTTTACTTCAAGAATCTTTTTCGCCACCGGTCTAACCTCCTTGGGGAGAGCATCGCGCGCTGCCGCGGATCAAGCACGTCGCGCAGCCCGTCTCCGATAAAATTGACCGCCAGCACGACGATCAGGATGCAGAAGCCCGGGTATACCGCCTGCATCGGGTCAACCAGCATGTATTCCTGCGAGTTTGACAGCATTTGCCCCCAGCTCGTCTGCGGAATTTGAATGCCGAGGCCGAGGTAGGACAACGCCGACTCGGTCAGAATGGCGCCGCCGACCATCAAGGTCGCGTTAACGATAATCGGCGCGGACGCATTGCGAAGCAAATGGCGGAAAATAATGCCCCAATCCGACACGCCGATCGCCTTCGCTGCTTCGACGTACTGCATCTCCCGCAGCTGCAGGAACGAGCCGCGCACGAGCCGCGCCACGCCCATCCAGCTTGTAAGCGACAGCACGAGAATCATATAGTAGAACTTATTTCCGAAGATTGCCAATACTAGAATGTTCAAGAACAACAGCGGAATGGAGTTCATCACGTCAACGAGACGCATGAAGCACGTATCGACGAACCCGCCGAAGTAGCCGGAGATAGCCCCGATCAACGTCCCGATAAGCACTGCCGCGAACGCGACGGCGAAACCGACGAGCAGCGAAACCTGGCTGCTGTAGACCAAGCGCGAGAAGATGTCGCGTCCCAGTACATCCGTGCCGAGCAGGTGATTGCCCGAGCCCGCCGGAAGGTTCGGGAACATCATATCAATTTTCGTTGGACTGAACGGCGCGATGAGCGGCGCCGCGAAGGCGACAATCAGGAAAAAAATCATCACGTAAAGGCCAACCAGCGCGAAGCGGTTCGCTGAAAACTTCTTCCAACCCGTACGCCATGCGCTCGCCGGGCGGCCCGGCTTCGAAATTGCGGGGGTTTCGTTCAAGGTTACGCTTGCTTCACTCATGCCGAGCCTCCTTTCCGGTCCAGCCGAACTCGCGGATCGACAAGCGCGTACAGAATGTCCGCGAACAAATTGCCGATGATGACGAATACCGCGACAATCAGCGTGATCGCCATCAGCACGGAATATTCCCGCGAGATAGCCATCTGCACGAACAGCCGGCCCATGCCCGGCCAGTTGAACACACTCTCCGTCAGCGCAGCCCCTGCCACCAGAATCGGCAGATCAAGGCCAAGCAGCGTCACGATCGGAATAAGCGCATTGCGCAGGCCGTGGCGGAAGATGACGCGCCGCTCCGGCAACCCTTTCGCCCGAGCCGTCCGGATATAATCTCGGTCCATGACCTCAATCATACTCGAGCGCGCATACTTGGAATAACCCGCAAGGAAACCGAGCGTCAGCACGCTGACCGGCAGGACGAGATGAAGCAGCAAGTTGGGCAAATTGCCTTCCTTGCCCATTGTATACATATCGGATAAGGGCAACAGATCCCACTTAAGCGAGAATAGTTCCTGAAGTATAATGCCGAACCAGAACGTCGGCATCGCGAAGCCGATGTAGGCGACGAAGGACGCCGTCTGATCGGATAAGCTGTACTCGACCGTACTGTTGTAGATGCCCCAAGGAATAGCAATCAGGAGCGACAGCACCCAGGCGGTGCCCATCAGAATCATGGTATGACCGATTGTCGGCCACACGATCTTGCCTACAGGAACATGGTTCTTGAACGTATAGCCGAGGTCGCCCTTCAGCAAATTTCCGAGCCAACTAAAGAATTGGACTGGAAGCGGACGGTCAAGTCCGAGATTATGCGCTTGAATCTTAGCTGCTTCGTTGGACAGACCCGGCGACAAATAAATCGTCTTCGGACCGCCCGGGGCCGCGTGAATCAGCAAAAAGCTTAAAATGGCGATAAGCAGCAGCACGAGCGCCGATTGCAGAACGCGCTTTATGAAATATTCCGTCACGTCACATACCCCCTTAATAAGGAAGAAGAGAAGGACCGGATGGACCTTCCCTTCTTATCCATAGAATGTCGTTTCTAAAGTTGTACAGGCTTGGCGTTCCGCGTTATTTCACGGTCCACCATTTGATGGCGTGGTAGAAGTATCCATAGCCGAGCGTCGCTTCCGGCTTATCTGCTTCGTCAAATTTAACTTTGTTTTTGTCGAACGCTTCCGGCGCGCCGTATTGATACAGGAATACGTAAGGCAGGTCGGTCGAAATTTCTTTGGCGGCTTCGGCATAAGCCGCTTTGCGCGCATTCTGATCGACGGTGGAGTAGCCTTTCACCCACAGCTCGTCGAGCTTCGTGTTTTTGTACCAACCGGAGTTTTGGCCGGCAGGCGGGAAGTACTTCGAGGAGAAGATGCTCTCTCCGTCCGGATCCGGGTTGCTGAGCGACCAAGCAAGCAGCAGCGCCTCGAATTTGCCCGGCGTGACGTTCTGATCGATCCAAGCCGAGAATTCAATCGCTTTCGGAACAACTTCGATGCCAACGTCCTTCAGGTTTTGTTGAACGACGGCTGCGACTTGCTCGCGGCGGGCGTTACCTGCGTTGTATTGCAGTTCGAAGGAGAAGCGGTGGCCGTCCTTCTCGAGGATGCCGTCTTTGCCCGGTTTCCAGCCATCGTCCGCCAGCAGCTTCTTCGCTTGCTCCGTATCGTAAGCGTAGTTGGTCGCTGCGCTCGCGTCATAAGCCCACGAAGTCGAAAGGAACGGTGCGTTCAAGAGCGTGCCCGTGCCCTTCAGGATGTTGTCGACCATACCTTGGCGGTTAACCGCTGTTGCGATCGCTTGGCGTGTCTTCTGGCTTTGGAACAGCACGTATTTGTCAGGGAAGTTATCCCCTTTGAAGTTGAACTGAATAAATTCGTATTGAGGGCCAGGCTGAGATACGACATTGATATTGTCTTTCGCTTTGACCGTATCCAAGATCGTCAGAGGCACCGACGACACAAGGTCGATATCGCCCTTGATCAGCGCTTGGGTTTGCGTGTTTTGGTCGGCGTAGATTTTGATCGTAACCGTTTTAATATGCGGTTTCACGCTGCCCCAGTAGTTCGGGTCGGCTTCAACCGTATTGTATTGGCCTGCTTCCCATTTCGTCCATTTCCAAGGTCCGTTCGTGATCGTTTTAGCTGGATCTTTTCCGTATGGGTTTTTTTCCAGCTCTTTCACCGGTACGTCCTTCAGAATATGGTAAGGCACGATCGAGGAAGCCAGCGTGTACAGGAACGGTGCGTAGATCTGCTTCAGTTTGATTTCAACCGTGTGCTCGTCGATTTTCGTAATCTTATCGATCTTGTCGACTGTGCTGATGCCAGGCGCGCCGGCATCAGGATTTCTGATCGTATCATACGTATATTTAACGTCGTCTGCCGTAACCGGCTGACCGTCGCTCCATTTTGCTTCAGGCTTCAGCTTGATCGTGTAGGTCAAGCCGTCCGCGCTGATTACTGGGAGCTCCGATGCAAGGGACCATGGCTCGACAACCAAATTGTTGGAACGGTCGATGTCGTACACATTCGCGTTGACGAATGTTCCCAAATCACCTGAGGAAGTATCTCCAATATAGATCGGATTGACGGTGTTGATGTCCGAGAACGTGCCGACTACGAGGCTTCCGCCGTCAACAGGGGCATCCGGAGCTGGTGTAGTGCTTTCATTTGCCGCTGGCGTTTCATTCGTTGCTGCTGGCGTTTCATTTTTGGTGGTGTTATTGGCGGCCGCTTGGTTGTTCGATTCTGTGTTGGAATCGTTACAAGCAGCAAGTAAAGATGCCGTCAAAGTAAGCGTGGACAACAGTACAGTAGCTTTTTTTATTTTCCTCATTTTCCCACATCCCCGTCATTATTTAACAAAATCACAGTTCTCCTCATGCATCGTCTTGCCAAAAAATTAAATCTTATATGTAATTAAAACTAACAAGACTATTACATTCTAACCTTTAAATTTCGAGATTGTAAATAGGAATTTGTAATTTTTATTTAAAAAAATATATAATTAGAGAATTATGCGCTGTTTTTGACGAAATTTGTTGATCTATGTAACATGATAGTTACACGGCAATTTCTGTAATCCAACTTCTATACAAGCTGCAAAATCTCGACCGCAGCTGGTTTGGAAGCACAAAAAGCCCATACCAAAATAAAAGGTATCGGCTTCTAAATTCACTATCGACTAAATAGCCTATTTATCTTTAAAAACTGTTTTAGCTTTAATCATAACGTTCATGCAAGACTAGATATGATTAAAACCAAATCCAATGGCCTCATGCTCGAAGCCTTTCTTAGGAGCACCTATGGTGCCGTATACGCAAACCGCAATCCATTCTCCCTCATGCGCGATCGCTCCAGTCATCTCGCCCCTCACAATCGTAAAGGTCAACCCTACCGTCCGCAAAATATCGCCAAACTGTACGACGCCTCTGCCGATGCTCTGGATAGCTTCGATGATCGCATGATATAAAGCATGGACCTCGCGGTAATTCTCGCTGTCAATGATGCGGTTATTCTTGCCCGCGGTTTCGATGGCTGCCACCACTTTAATCATATCCATCGCGCCAACACGACCGATCGTATACTTAAAGCCTTGCGAAATCAGCATTTGTTCGACCGTTTGCTTCCATTCATGATTCTGAAGAACGGCCAGTAGAATCGATAGCTTGCCGATCGGAAAGGCTGCGTCCTCTGAAAAGTTTTGCATCATCTCAATCTCGTCTCCTGACTTGACTTGGTGCCGGCATCTTCTTGTAAATTGCTGAAGCAGTCAGAACAATGGCTATAAAAAAAGCCTGAAAAAACGAGATGAAATCCCTTTTCTTCAAAGCATCTTCCGCCTACTAAAAACTAATCGAACCTAGCTCTAATTTACTACCAATTCATAAAAACTGTCAATATTTATTTGTCATAAAACATAACATCTTGTAAACGCTTCCGAAATTCCGGTATAAACCAAGATGAAGCGATACGTCAATCGTGTATTCCCTCTATGTTCCAGCTTATGAGGCTTAATGTCTCCAAGATCACTGTACGCATTCGCCGCTAGCATGCCGAGCGCATAGTCGTCGGGGCCACGTCGTGCTGGCGGAATAGACTAGGCAAACGCGTCCGTGTCGAATGAGGAAGCAGGGACCTTCGTTCATGGCCATACCACCCTGCTTCTCCCCCTTATATTCCGGCTTCGTCAGCAGCACCTCCGGGCCGGTAAGCATCCAAGGATTCGCCATGAGCGCCGCGTAAAACGGATCCGTATTCAGGAAATGACCGTAACCGGCAGCATCTCCGCCTCCATCTATGCAGGAATGGAGATCGGTACAATTCGAGGCGGTCGCTTACTGCGACAGTTCCCATAGATCGAATTGAATGAGCGGCGAATGTGCCGGTTCCCCATACAGCAGGACGCCCGTACTATGCGCAAGCGTAGGATAGACTCTAGCAGATAGGCACATGGTCTCGTTGCAGAACGCTTCGACTGTCGAATGGTCGACGAATATGTTAAGCTTCAGCCGTCCGTCCGTCGTCTCGTAATTGCCGGATATCGGCGTGCTGTGCGGCAAAGGCGACAAGCTCGACCGGCTTCGGTCGATCGTAATTTGCTGCGCGGCCCGATCGATCACGATGCACGTCTCTTCTTGGCCGTCCGCAGAGCGCAGGACACTGATACGAAACGGCGATTCGGCACCGGCAAGATCGAGCTCAAGGCTCAGCTCAAGCGCTCTGCCTTCGATACCTGCAATTCGGTCAGCACCAGCTGGAACGAGCTCTTCCTGTCCGGAGTGACGCCCGCGCAGCTTCTGCAGCTCGGGGACAGGTTTTATGGCAAGCTTGCCCGAATCGGTCAGCGTAAGCTCCCGCGGCAGCGCCTGAACGCCGGACCAGCCGGAGATGCCTTCGAACTTCCCTCTCGCCTCATCAGGCATCCAGCCGAACAGAATACATCTGTTTCGGTCATCGATAAGCAGGTTCGGCGCATAGTAGCCTTCCCAGCTCCCAGGGTCGACGACGCCTCTCGCTTCAGGAACCAATTGATACGAATCCGATAGCGTCCCCGTTATATATTGCACGACGCCACCCGGCGAGTAGATGAGCACATACCGGTCACCTTCACGGTAGATCAGCGGACATTCGCACGAGAATTCACCTTCATCCTTATAGAGAAAGTTCAGGAATGTCCAGCTTGTGAGATCCTCCGATTTGTAAATCGTGACGCAGCCCTTGCCTTCAGACGATCCACCGATGACCATAAACCAGTCCTCGCCTTCCCGCCATACGAATGGATCCCTCCAATCCCTGACATCCGCATCGCCGTGAACCGCGGACGTGATGACAGGATTGCCCGGATGCTTCTGCCAGGTCAGCAGGCCGTCGGTGCTTGCCGCCATCCACTGCTCGGCGCCCGTCGCCGGATTACGCTCGCCATCGCCGATGCTCGTGTAGAAGATTCTAGCTTCCGTCCCGTCATGCACGGCACAGCCGGAGAAACAATGCACTTCGCCAAGCTCTCCGGACGGGTAAAGGGCGATCGGAAGATGCTCCCAGTGCACGAGATCCAAGCTGCGTGCATGCCCCCAATGAATGGTTCCCCACTTGTCGCCATACGGGTTATATTGGTAGAACAAATGATAATACCCCTCGAAAAAGATCGTGCCGTTCGGATCATTCATCCAGTTCTGCTCTGGCATAAAATGATAGGTCGGTCTGTACAAATTTTGATTCACTTGAATTCCGCCTCTCCTGGCTCTACAGCCCAAAATTCGATCATGTGCTTGCCGCTTATATCGGCTGGCATATGCGTTACCGTTTCTCCGTTACATTTCATGATGAATGCCGTCCCCCAGCCATGGACGACGATTTCCAGCTGCGCAGCCCGGTAGCGAAGGTTCTCTACGTGAAGATCACGCAGCATTTCGGGCACTGCCGGGGCAAAAATAAGACCCTGCTCCTCATATTCCATCCCCAAAACGCCCAAGTAAAAGTAAGAGATGAAGCCTGCGGCATGCCACAGCTGGCCCGGCCAGCGCCATGCTTTACCGGTCTCAAAATCAATGACTTCATAGAACGTCTTATTCATGACGCCGTTACGCACCTGCTGCGCAATGAAAGTCGTTAAGAGATCCAAGCGTCCTTCCCTTCCCGCGGCAGCCGCCATCCCGCTTGTCCAGACAACCCAAGCCGAGTTGCAGAAGTGGTTCGTTTCTTGGCGGTAAGGGAACACATTGACGCCGAACTCATTCATCGCAACTTCCGGAAGCCGGTCCAATATGCTTTTCCGCTGCGCCTTCGTGGCAATTCCGTAACGCGGCCACATGGCCATCTCTTGTCCGGAGGATTCCCAATAGCCGTGAACATAGCTATCGCTGCCAATCGGGCCGCTTGTATAATAACCCGCTTCTTCGTTCCAATATTGACTTTGAATATTGCGCAACAGAAGCTCTCCCATGTCCGTCCAAGCCTTCACTTGATGCTCTGGTTCTTCCATGTATGCGCCCATTCGCGCCATAGCCCGGAAGGCCTCCATGAAATAAATTTCAGTGGCAAGGCTGAAGCCGCCGCATTCAGGCTCGGGGAAAGCATCATTGGATGTGGATTGCTCGGCACGAACCAGTCCTTGGTCCGTATCGAAGCTCTCTTCCAGCTTGGCGATACGACGCTTGAGATTGAACCAGGTTTCTTGTACCAAAGACAGGTCGCCAGTCGCCAAATAATAATCCCAGATGCCGACAATAGGCATAGCCGTGCCGTCGACGCCATTATCGAAGCCGCCCGTTGTCGTTCGGAGCAGCGATCTTCTCGCGCCTTCCGGGTCCAATATATTACCCGAACGCAGGGCCACGTGCATCGTATCCCGCACCCACACGCCGAAGCCTTCGCCCGGTCCTTGGAACTGCCCCGCCGTCCACATGCCCACCTCACCCTGAAGCGCAAATTCGGCCGAACCGCACCGATAGAAGATGTCAGAGGCTAAGCGATACGCCGCATCGATCGTCGCATGTCCGGTATGAAGGTCCGGGAGGCTCGCTATCTCTGCGCGGGGATGCCATACCGAATCGCGGTCGATGACCCGGGTCATATCATTCCATTCCGTATCGCGCCACACAAAATCTTCAATAACGCGCGTCGGCGAAACGATGGTATTACGGTCAGGCACGTAAGCCGGCGGTTCTCCGTAAACGGCGTCTTCGATGCGATGATTGAAGATCGTGTAGCTGTTCGACCGGTAGACCACCGTATCGTCCTCGGCTGCGTCCTGAATGAGCTGCCTTGCTTCCGGCTTCGGCCAAATGCCGCGAAGCCCGAATACTTCAATAGCTGCCGCGCTTACCCTTCCTCTAGGACATTGCAGCTGAATCGTACGTTTGGCATAGTCCGGCCTAGCCGCAACGGACATGATAGCCTCGCCCTCGCAGGCGAATAGCTCAAGCGATGCCGTATCCAGCAGCATGCGAAGCGTTAAGGTCCCTCTTACGGCCGGCAACGGCACGGTTACGCCCTGGCATTGAAGCTGCTGCCGACTCATATCCACCGTAATACCGATCCCGTACAGCTCAATGTCGAGCAGCGTATCCGCCTCGGCTTCAAGCGCCAGCTCGACATCAAGCAGATCCGAAGTGATCGCATCCGGATAATTGTCGGCTGGTAAGATTCGTATATCCGGCCATTCACCCGGAGCGATTCGAAATTGCAATTCCTGCGCAAATCGCTGCTCATGATGCACGTCAACGCCTGACCATCTTCTATGCCAGATGCGCAGACGCTCTAGTTCATGAACAGGCATCGCTTGCAGCCGGATTCCCTGCTCCGTCGTACGCAGCTTCAGCTCAGTCGGAATAAGCAGCAGCTGTTCAGACGGTGATTCCGAAGCCGGGTTCCCATGACCGGTGCCGACCAAGATACAACGTTTATCGGCTTCCTTCAACGTCCATGCATTAGCCAACCACCCTGTACCGAACGGCATTCGGGCCGTTTCAGCGATGAATCGCTGCTCGATGAATTGACCAAGCTCATAGGTCTGGTTGTCATAGAGTCGAAGCCATTTCAGCTGATGCCGATTGCCGTCCACCGGCAGCTCAATGAGCTGGGATTCCAATGGGCGCTTAGCATTCGTGTACGCCATATGCCGACCATCGGAATTCGCTTCGGCCTCATGCCAGTGGATGAGATCCTTGCTGGTCGCGTATCCTGCCCTTTTAGCCGGCTCGCCGCTGCCCAACTCCCGATGTTCATACCTGAGATGCCACTGTCCCGCTTGCCAATCCAGGCCGATCACTCCGCCGATCCAGCCCTTCTCCGTCGTAAAATGAAACTGCGGGCGAACGTTCTCTCGGTACAACTCTTTCTCTTCCACTATGTTTACCTCCTTAACCAGAATGATAGAACCGTTTGCGAGAACAGGATGAGTCCTATTAACAATTCGCTCTACGAAGTCAATTTCATCCTTCGCCGCCGAAAATGCCCAGCCGTCTGGAAAATGAAAGTCTTTGTCCGGTACTCGTAATAGAAAGGAATGATATGCAGATGTGTCAGTTGAATATTCAATTACGGAAAAGGGAGCAGCCTTTTCGAGCGTGTTTACTGAAATAAATCGTTGGAAAACCGAATGGGAATCTCTAGTTCAAAATCACCATCTCGTTGAAGGTATAGCAGGTATTCATTTTCTTCATAAGGAGGCTATTTTTTTAATATGCTTTAGAAAAATAAAGTCATGCGCCTCGAGTTTATAGATAAAAAAATAAGTACACACAAACAGAGCTTTAAAGGGGTAAATTGCCATGTATGGATTATAGCTGCAGAAAACTCAAAAAGGCCGCCGATTACCGGCGGCCAGTTATCCTATTTATCTGTTAGCTTGCTGGGAAATTTGTACTGCGAGATGTACTTTCCCATGCGCTGAACTCTGTTTAAGGCTTGTCCTCCTGCTCAATCATCTTGATTATGACCGGTGCTATTGACGATTTTTTGCATGATTCCAGTTTTCATGCCGCCCGGTTCTAAGAGTAGAACCTTAATGCCAAGCGGCTCTACTTCTTGCCAGAATGCTTCTGTCAGGCCTACAAGAGCGAATTTACTTGCACTGTAATAGCCAAGCGATGGCATCCCAATTACTCCGTTGAGAGAAGAGACATTAACAATCGTGCCTTGCTTTCTTTCACGCGTGCCGGGAAGGACGGCTCTAAGTTAAAGTGATTTTCGTAATAGGTTACGAACATCCTCAGCCTTTAACGGCACATAACTACCAATCGTCGGAGTGATCATGGCGCTTTCCACCATTTTCTCGATTTCCGTCTCATCAATGTCGTAATACGAAAGCGTTGCCGGCGCGCCAATTGAAGTCCAAAATGCCCTCAGACTTGCGATTGTTTCTGCGGCCAACTGTGCATCGGACTTGCCTTCCTTCGCAAGATTGAATACCCGTTCGCCTAACTGCGCAATTTTCTCAGGTCTAGTCTTCGCGACGTGTTCCATCCAATGCGGGAATAGAATCGCCAATCCGCCGCCATGCGGAATATCGTGAACGGCCGAAACGGCGTGTTCGATATTGTGCGTCGCCCAATCGGTACGTACACCCATCGCCAATAGTCCGTTTAATGCAAGCGTACCGTTTAGCATCATAATTGCACGGTAATCGTAATTGTTCAGCTCTTTCACCAGCTTCGGCGCTGTCTCAATAACCGTTCGCAGGATAGCTTCGCCAATTTGTTCCTGTATGGGTGCGCTTTCGGTGGCATGGAAATATTGTTCAAACACATGCGACATGATGTCCACAATTCCGTAGATCGTTTGATCAAGCGGAACGGAATACGTTAATTCCGGATCCAGAATGCTGAATTTGGGATAAACAAGGATTGAACCAAAGTAACGCTTGCTTTTTAATTCCCAATTCGTAATGACCGAGTTGCCGTTCATTTCGCTGCCGGTAGCTGCCAATGTCAAGACAACGCCGATCGGCGTAGCAGCTACCGGCACGGCCTTATTGATTACGATATCCCACACATCGCCTTCATAGTGCGTTCCTGCTGCAATGGATTTCGCGCAGTCGATAACGCTGCCTCCTCCTACAGCCAGAATGAAATCCAGCTTGTTTTCTCTAATCAGGCTGATCCCTTTATTAACCGTAGTAAGCCGGGGATTTGGCTCAACCCCGCCTAGCTCAACGACAAATGCATCAAGTTCTTTTAGTTGATCCATCACTTGATCGTATAAACCGCTTCGTTTGATGCTCCCTCCGCCATATAGAAGAAGTACGCGCTTGCCGTATGCCGGGATTTCGGACTGTAAATTTTTCAGCGTACCTTTTCCAAAAATAAGCTTCGTCGGATTTTGAAATTGAAAGTTATCCATGTCTCATGTCCTCCAGTTCGAATATTTTTTTATTTTAGAAGCCTATTCCGTATACACAACGATTTTGGCAGTGAAACCGACTATCGAGTCCTATTGTTTGTCTCGATCATGCTTATTACACCTAATAAAAACCGAAAATGGTCATAAATTTGACGTGCGGAAAATCACGCAAGCTTCTTGCACTATGAAGCTGCGAATGACCGGCCTCTAATAAGACTAACAAGAAGAAAAATAACCGGTAAACCGACGATGAAAATAGGGAAAATGTATGGAATCCAAACAAAGTTCGCATAATCCATCACACCATAGATGTTTGTAGGCAGTAAGGAAATAGCGAATATGACGGGTGCAGTGAATCCAATCATTCCCCGCCATTTCTTGCTACCAAACAATTGTGCTGTTCCATAACTGTTGATGAACAAGTAAATGGACAGCTTTACTAATACGCTGAAAATCCAGATGAACACAATCCAGACATCCATATTTTGAACGAACTCCAGATAATTAATAAAGCGAACCATAGCAAAATACGGAAAATACATGGTCGATCCGATTGATGTTCCGAATGTTGCAATGACCATAATTGTCGCTACAATTGCGATTAGGGATGGAATACAAATGGCCAATAGAATCGGCTTAAGCAGCTTTTCAGGCTTCGCGATAAAAGGCGTTAACATCATAATCATCATGGATTCTCCAAGGAAGGACGCATTCACGAACGACCCCTTGATAATGGGTACGACTCCAGAATCCGCGTACATCGGCAGCAGAAGCGATAGGTGCAAATTGGGTATATTTAATGCAAATGTAATGACAATGCCGATGAGAATTAAGGGCCCTGCTATTTCACTGAAACGTGCAATAGCCTCGACACTGCCGGCGATGTTGATATAAACCATTGCCGATACCATCAAAGCTGAGATCACCCATACCGGCGTATCGTGGAATAGAACCTGCTTAATAAATAATGAAAATATTCGTAATATATCGGAACAAACGGAATACCATACCGCAATATACATCAGACTAATTAACTTTCCGGCCCACTTCCCAAACAGCTTTTGAGTAAACTCTACCAGCGTATGGGAAGAATGCCGCTGGCTGACTCGAACTAAAATCAACGTTTCGACCAGACCAATTAAACCTGCCACGGCAAAAGAGATCCACGCGTCTTGGTTGGCGTTTTCAACCGTTGGTGATATCGTTAGCCAGATCGACATCGAGATCTCTAACGTTGTAAATATCCAAAACAACTGCCAAGTTGAAATTTTCATTCTCGTTCTCCTTTTCCTATGATCCGCCTGCGTATATCTCCCGTACTCTGAATATTCATTTTGACGCTAACCGACACTTCAACCGTCGGAAATAATTGATCCCATCTATTCCGAAGTTCTTTCCAGCGATAAGGATGCTCTCGGTGAAACTCCTCACCGATTCCGATTACATCCTGTCCATACTTAAGCTGCAGCTTCTTTATGGTTTCTTCCACTTGCTTTGCTTTTATTGCGTTTAACCTGCGTTCGACCCGATTGCGTTCGCTGGATACAGAAAGATCAATGTCCATATTGTTTTCAAGCACCCTTCCGGTTCCCGCTAGTATTATATGCGCCTTCAGCTTATTGCCATCAAATGCAGTTCGGATCGATTGTTTTAGATTGGATTCATATAAAGCTATGCTCCCTTCTTCCAACTCTTCCGTAACGAATTGATTTTTCAATACACCTTTGGCCCAGAATAAATCCAACGATTCTCTCCCGCTCACCTCCCCGACCATCTGCAAATGTTTATTAAAGATGGCAACGGATCTGACATCGAATATTTTGCTTTTCTCCTGCTGATTCTTCGGCGAAATCTCGACCATCGGCATGGAAGGGCGAATGCCATCCCGCCCTGCATCGATTAAGACATCTCGTAAGGCCGTGTCTCCTAAGCGGCAAAACCGGTCTTGTTCAACAGCCACGATCGCAGAGAATTGGTTGAACGGACTGTTAATATTCAATAGTTCCTTTCCTTCTCCGTTATTCACAACGAAAATATCCGTCCGCAGACGCGTATCGGTATTTCGCGTAAATTGATCCATTACGTCGATTAATCCTTTCCGTGCCAGCTTCTCTCCGATAAAAATGGATCTGCGATGCCCAAGAAAGACTCTGCGAGGCAGCTTGTCTTGAATCTGCTGCGTCAAATCTCCGATGGACGATCCGGTCGCCGTTAATACAATGTTCGCCCTTTGATTGTTTCCCCCGCCGCCCTTGACACTCTTGTAATCGGCGGGAACCGCGATTTGGGCGCTTTTTTGAAGTTTGCCGTTCTCCGATAAGTCCAAGGCAGTTCCAATCCAGAATGCGTAATCATTAATCTCATTTCTGTCCCAGCATCCGGAGAGCATCAATGCCTGTGTCAATAGAAGGAATAGACATCCGATTTTCTTCATTGTTTTCGCTGAGCTGCCGAGATGTATCGTTTATTCATTCGCATCAGCGTATCCTTCCAGAAATTCCGCCCAATAGGCGCTGCCGGTTTTAAGTAAGGCATACCGAATGACTTGAGTGTCACAAGATGAATCATAATGAACATAATCCCGATCGCAACGCCGTACAGGCCAAGGACTCCGCCTGCTACCAGCAGCGGAAAGCGTAGAATTCGAAAAGGCAAGGCCAAACTATAGCTAGGAAAAGCGAACGAAGCAATTCCGGTACCAGCGACGATCATTACGATGGGAGCAGAGATAAATCCAGCTTGGACGGCTGCTTCCCCAATAACAAGCGCACCTACGATGCTCACAGCAGATCCGATGGCTTTAGGCAGTCGAAGACCGGCTTCCCGTAATCCTTCGAACATAAGCTCCATGAGCAGCGTTTCAATAACGGTCGGAAACGGAATTCCTTCTCTAGATGCTGAAATACTAAGCATCAGCGCAAGTGGGATCATCTGTGGATGGAACGTCGTAAGCGCAACATAGATGGATGGAAGCAGACAAGACATGAGGGCCAGCAGGAACCGTATAAGTCTGACTGCCGAGACGTATAAGAAGCGTTCATAATGGTCTTCTGCTGCTTGAAAGCCTGCCCAGAATGTCATTGGCAGCACCAGTGCGTTCGGCGAGCCGTCAACGATAATGGCTACTCTTCCTGCCAACAAACCTGCGGAAACGGTATCTGGACGTTCTGTATTTTGGATTTGCGGGAAAAGGGATAAGGACTTGTCCTCAATAAATTCTTCAATATAACCTGAATCGAGCAGTTGATTCGTGTGGAACGATTGAAGTCTTGCCCTGACTTCTTGAAGCAATTCCGGTTTGACTTTATCTTCGATGTACGCAACGACAAACGAAGTATTGGTTAATTCTCCTGCTTGATGATTTTCGAACTTGAGTTTCGAATTGCTTATTATTCTTCGAATCAAGCTTAAATTTGTTTTTAGGTCTTCGGTGAATCCCTCGCGCGGACCGCGAATAGATGCCTCGTTCGAAGGTTCATTGATTGCGCGCTGTTTGAAAGCGGCCAGCTCCGCTACATAAGCAAACGGCTTACCATCTAGAAAGATGGCCGTACTTCCTTTCAGGACTTTCGCCACGATTTCCGAAAAGTGAATGGCGATTTTATATTGCGCCAGTCGATCGAAATCACGACTTATCATACATGCCGATATAATCTGTTCCAATTTGTTCGAATCCGTTAATTCTTCAATATAAACGAGAAGAATGTTCGCGTGATCAGATAGCTTTAACGGTCTAAATACGACATCGGCGCAATTATGAAAAATGGCTTGCAGCGCGTCATGATTAATGTTCATGCTTTCGCTCACATCCACAGGAATGCTTGGCTCCACGCTGTTTCCACTCCTTTCCATAATTTTCATCGCCTATTATGCGCAGAGAATCGCTGCTTTATTCGATATTAAATAAGAAGAGAGGCACTGCTCGCAGCAGTGCCTCTCTATGTTCTTGGGACTTATGGTTGGAATAGACGCAAAACGATCCCCTAATAGGGTTAGCTTTGCGTCTTCGGCTCGATAAATAGGATTGAGAATGTCCTGAACTCGCTACGGTATCGCTTATCCCTGCCTTTACGCGGTTATATCGGGCATAGTCTCCTCGACAACCGATAGAGTTGGCATCATGTCCTTCATATGGATGACTCTCTTCTCAAGACGCGATTGCTCCGCGGCGAACGCCATCATATGACTTTGAACCGATGTGGAGGCCGAGGTCAATATTTCGGTATGCCCGTTGCTGCGGATGACGTTCAGAAAATCCTTCATCAGTCCGTAATCTCCGCCACCATGACCGACATGCCCTCCCGGATCTCCGAGCGTTATCACTTCGCGTTTGCCCGTGCCGAAATGGAGAATTTCAATTTCGTTCTTCTCCATCGCCCCGCGAATTTCTCCCGTCGTCCCCATCAATTTGATCGTCCGGGTGCACTCTTCCGTAAAAGCACTCATCGAAAACATGGCCGTCACTTCGTTCGCGAATTCGAAATTCACGACTTGATGGTCGACGACGTCATTGTCGCAATGATAGACGCATCGGCCGTAAGGCCCTTCCTGTAACGCCTTATACCTGGCTTCGTAGCTCAAGTCATCGCTCATCGCTTGGGCGAGCCAGCCCGGTTCTGAAGTCAAATACCATTTTGGCGCATAATAGGGGCATTCGTCGGCAACCGGGCAGCCGTCAAGGCAACGCTCGGGTGCGCCCTTCGGGGCTTGGTCGGCTCGAAAGTGGGACAGCCCGCCGAAGGAGGAAATGCTTACGCAATCGTCGCCTGCGAGCCAGAGCAGTACATCCATATCGTGACACGATTTTGCCAGTATCATCGGGCTGGACGTTTTGGAGCTGCGCCAATTCCCTCTTACGAAGCTGTGCGCTTGATGCCAGTACCCCACATTCTCGTTATGCTGGATCGACATCAGACGGCCAATTGCTCCGATGTCAAGCAGATGCTTAAGCGTGCTGAAGAACGGCGTATACCGCAGCACGTGGCAGATCGTCAGCACACGGCCGTACTTGTCCGCTTGCGCTTTCATCTGGAAGCATTCTTCAAGGCTCGGGGACATCGGCTTTTCGAGCAGCACGTGATACCCAGCCTCCAGCGCGCGCATCGTCGGCTCGTAATGCATATGGTCTTGCGTGCAAATGATGACCGCATCGGCGAGCTTCGGGCGGGATAGCAAATCCCGCCAGTCGCCGAAGCACTGCTCTTCCGTCAATCCGTGCAGCCGCCTGAATCCGTCTACCCGGTCCATATTCGGATCGGCAACTGCGACCACCTTCATCTCATGACTGTTCTTCAGCCCGTAACCCGTATACACGCCACCGCGGAGACCCGCTCCGATTAAAGCGACCGTTACCTGATTCATGTCAATCTCCCTTCCCCTTATTCTCCGTAAAATTGAATTTCCGCTATGTTCGTATAGCCGTTTGCCGGGCTTACATAACGGATCCAGCGATATGTTCCTGGCTGATCGACTTTGATATCGTTCCATGTTGACAATGGTACCTTGTCGACGGTTGCCAGATCGACAAAACCCTTATCCGGCCCCTCGTTCGAGCCCTGGAACTTACCCCCAAGCATGCGGCCTTCATAATACATTCGCGGATGGAACCGGATATACGTTACGCGGTGCTCGTTCCCCTCGCCGAGGTCAAGCCCGACGTAGCCATCGCTGGCTCCCAGGTAGTCGTAATACGTGCTGACATCACCGTCGAACACTTTATCAAACGTGCTGTTCGGATCATAGACGGGTTCCAGCCCGTATGCTTCTCCGAGAAGAGGCGTTCCCGGAATCTCCTGCGGAATACCGTCCACTTCGACCACGATAACGGAATCGAATGCGTCCGGCGCTTCCAGCGGGATTTCGATTACCGTCTCTTTGCCATTCACCCGGTAAGCGTAGGGGGAAGACGAATCCGCGATCGGATGGACGCCGTTGATGCCGTTCAACAGAGACGGGATGACCAGCTTGCCGTCATCCGGCCATTGCTGTACATGCAAGAAAAGCTTGCCTGGCTTCGACGTCACAGCGCCCCATGCCGTCTCTTCCTTATAGATGCTTGCCTCGGCGTCATAAATACTATCTCCGCTTGCACCCATCCACTCGCCGATCTGACTCAGAATCGGTGTACTTTCCTCCGGCAGCGTCCCGTCCGGCTTGGGACCAACGCCAAGCAGCAGGTTGCCGCCTTTAGATACGGCTTTGGATAGGACACTTACAGCAGTATCCGCCGTTTTCCACTCACCGTTCTGCTCCACATAACCGAAGCTGCTGCCTAGCGGAATACGGAACTCATTCGGCAATTCCCCGGCTTCGTTATTACCTTCCTCTTCCTCGAAAGTATGGAAGTCACCGTAGCTGCTGCCAATTCCACTGCTTACGATAATGCCCGATTTCAAGGTGCGCACATAGGTGTACAGCGCCTTGGCGTCCTCCGCTGTCCACCACTCGCTGTCCGAGCCGTCGAACCAAATCAGGTCGGGATTCGCACCTTCGATCAATTCGCGCAGCTGCTCTTTCATTTCCGACACGTATAATGCCTTCGCGCCTTCTTCCATCGTCGTCGTACCGTCGGCATTACGCGTTTGCGCAGGATGGAACCAGTCGGAGATCGAGTAATAGATGCCGAATTTCACCCCCTGCTCCTTTGCTGCAGCCGCAAGTGCGGCAACCGGATCTTCATTGTTCTTCTTGCGGCCGTATTCACTCGTCTTCATCATGCTGAAATCCCGGAAATCGTTGACCGTCGTATCGTACATGCTGAAGCCGTCGCGATCCTTCGCGGTGACGACGATATACTTCTCACCTGCTTCTTTGGCTGCAGCAACCCAAGCTTTCGCGTTGAACCCGGACGGGTTGAACGGCTTCGCTGCCTGCTTCAAATAATCTTCCTTCGGGATATTCGCCCAGTTCATGATCAGCTCTCCCGGCCCCTGTGCCGGGGTCTGTCCGTTATACGAGCCAGCCAGCTGCGTGAACGCTCCGAAACGGTACATGCCGCCGAACCGGGCATTCGTAAACCATTGCGTACGCAGCTCCTTCGCCTCTGCCGACTCGTTGTCCGGGTTCGTGCCAAAGGTAAACCAGTTCAACTGCAGCCTGGTAGCGGACGGGAACACCAGATAGACGTCATGAACACCGGATACGTACGAAATAGCCGCATATTGCTCCTTGAATAGATGATCACTGCCGGTCGGATTCGGCTTAAGAACGCCGATCCGGCGGCCATCCTCCGCATCGAGCCGGATTTCAACAGGCTGACCTTCTGACGCAGCATTGTCAAGCGCGGCCATGGCCATAAACGTATCGTAGACGCCGCCGCCGAAATCGATGTGATCATATTTCAGCCAATTTCCTGCCTTCATGCCCCCAATTGACGAATTGTCGGGAGCAAGATCTTTAGAGACTTTCATGCTGCCTTTCTTCTTGCTGAACAAATGTGCCTGAATCGCGTCATTCGCGGAAGCGAAGTCATTCGGTTCTGCCGTATAGAACTCCACCTCCGCCATATTGGTGTAGCCGTTGTCCGGTCCGACATACCTCAGCCACCGGTATGGCGTTTCATCGGTTACCGGCACCTCCGTCCAGCCGTTATCTGCCGTCCACTTGATGGTAAACAGATCGACGAAGCCTTTGTCCGGCCCTTCATTCGAGCCTTGGAACTTGCCGTATGTCACGCGGGCCGTATAGTTGAGCCTTGGCAGAAAGCGAATTTTGTTCACCTTCTTGGCGTTGCCGGCGCCCATATCGATCCCCGCGTAGCCGCCGTTTGGAAGGTTGTAATCGAAATAGGTGGAAGAGCTGCCATCGAACATGCTGGCGTAACCGCTGGCGTCATCGTAGGAGGGTGACGTTCCATACGGCGTACCCGTCAATTTCTCGCCGCCGTGCGGCGCGTATTCCGGCACGCCCGGCGCCGTACCGATCCGGTCCACGCGAGATTCGAATTCGGCTGTCGTCTCGGACAACGGTCCTCCCCAGATCCGTTCGGCCATTGCCTCCCTCGTTCTGCGGTTGAACCATTCGAAGTAATCGTCTGCCGGCTGCGGCCGGGCTGCACTCGCAAAGCCCCCTGTCCAGTTCGACATGCTGAAGCCGAGCAGCTTCGGATCCTGCGGAACGGTCCACGTTTTATACACGCGGTTCGAGTCCATCGGATAGCCAGGCGGGTCCGTAGGCCCGGTATAGAGCACGACCTCATCGGAGTTGACCACGTCATATCCTTGGGCCGTGTATTTAAGAGGATCTCCGCGCCATGCCTCGACAATGATGTCTTTCGAAGGCGAAATCGTCGGCGTTTGGTCGATATCCCACCAGTTCCAAATCATCGTTCGTTTGCCGAAGGATTTGACCCACTCGTTCATCTCGTTCGTAAAATCGACAAAGACATCTGCCGTCGATCCGAATCCATGATCGTCTCTGTATTGCACGATATCCGAGCAGCTTTCCTGGGATGTTTGAGTCGCATACTCATCCGTGCCGATATGGAAGATCGGACCGTCAAACCACTGGATAAACTCGGCCAGCATGTCTTTGACCCACTGGCGGTTTTGTTCTTTCGTAATGTCGATCAACCCGTAAGCGTTCTTCAATCCAGCGCACGTAAAGCGCAAATTCTTGTTAAATTCGGTCATCACGGGCGCATGGGCCGGTACATCGATCTCCGGAATAATGTTGATGTGGTATTTCTTGGCCAGATCCTCCATGTGGCGGATCTGCTCCTTGGTGTAGGAGGCGTCATTATCCGCCAGCCCCGGATATTTGTCGCTGTTCAGGCGGAAGCCGCCGCCGTCAGTTGGCCAGCCGTCCGTTAAATGCAAGTGAAGCGTATTCATCTTGTGCCATGCGATCTGGCGAATCATGTCTTCAATATATTCCTGTGTCGCAAACGTATGCCCCGAATCGATCATGAACGAACGGAACGATGCATCCGGATAATCGGAAGCAGTGCCTCGAGGCAGAACCCCGTGTGCTGGGTCTTGCTTCAGAATTTGGAGTATCGTTTGCAGCCCGTAGAAGATGCCCGTGTCGGTTTTGCCCCGGATCGTCACCGTGTCGGCAATTTCAAGCGTGTAGCCTTCTTCCTTCGTCAGCGAGGCGTCCAGCGTTAGGAATACGTCGCCTTTTTTCGGCTTACCCGAGACGTCCACCGCAAGCCTTGTTCCTGACAGCGTTGCATAGTCCTCAGCGAAAACTTCCGCATCGTCCTTCAGCTCGCCTGCTGCGTTAGGATCGACGATGATCATGGATTTCGCCCCTAACGAGAACGCGCCCGTCCCCCCCATCCATTCCCGCATCGAAGGCACGACGCTCGGAGCCGGATTTATACCGGTTGATGAAATCTCCGCACTTTCCAGTCCTCCTTCCACCGCAGAAGCTTGAGACCGAGTCGGAACCGGTATCAGGCATAGCGATAAAGCGAACAGGGAGATGAAGCTCTTGCGCGCAAGCGCCTTACTTTTCCTATCGATCGGACTGACAATGCTGCTTCTGAACGAATTCCACATGGTTTCCCCTCCACAAGATCAGAATGCGATGCCTATTCACTTTCACTCTTTTACAGAGCCGAGCATAATGCCGTGGATAAAATATTTTTGCAGAAAAGGATAGACAACCAGAATCGGCAGCATGGAAATGACGATCTTCGACGCATTCAGCGTCTTGTTGGACAGCTTGCTGATCATTTCGAGCTTGTTCGGATCGCCGGTTAAGTCCTGCATATTGACCTGTACGACCAGCTGCTGAATATACGTCTGCAGCGGGTACTTATCGACGCTGCGCATGTAGATCATCCCATCGAAAAACGCGTTCCAATGGCTCACGACGCTGAACAAGGTCACGGTAGCGATCGCCGGCATCGAGAGCGGCAGGAACACCTTAACCAGCATGTACCACGGACCGGCCCCATCGATCTCGCCCGCTTCACCGAGCTCCTTCGGGATGCTGCGGAAAAAATTGAGCAGCAGCAGCACGTTGAACACCGGCACCGCCGTCGGCAGGACAAGCGACCAGATCGAGTTAAACAGCCCCAGCTCCTTGACGACGATATAGAGCGGAATCGTCCCCCCGCTGAAGAGCATCGTAAACACGAGAAACCACATATAGACAGAGCGGAACCGGAACTCCCGATTTTCCTTCGACAACGGGTATGCCATCAGCACCGTCACGGCGAAATTGATCGCGCCTCCGAAGAGCACCCGCTTGATGGAAATCCAGAATGCACCCAGAAATGTCGGGTCGCCCAATATCGTTTTGTATGAAATGATGGTGAAATCGATCGGCCAGAACGTAATCCTTCCGGCGGATGCCGCTGCCTTGTCGCTGAACGATACGGCGACCGTATACCAGATCGGAGCGAGCGACAGGAGCGCAATGCAGGCCATCACCGTATATAACACCCCGGTTGAAACGGTACTTCCGACCGTTCTGCTGCGAATCATAAATAACCACTTCCCCTAATCAAAATCAAAAAATGCGATAGTTCGCGAAGCGGCTGGCAAGATGATACGACATCATGATCAGCACGAAGGCGATTGCCGATTTCAACAAGCCGACCGCCGTGGCGAGACCGTATTGGCCGTCCAGAATGCCGGCCCTGTAAACGTACGTGTCGATAACGTCGCCCGATTCATAGACGAGCGGACTATACATGTTCAGAATCTGATCGAAGCCCGCATTCAGCACGTTGCCGATGGCAAGCGTCGCGAGCAGAACGATCGTAGGGCGAAGCGACGGGAGCGTCACATGCCAGATTTGCTGAATCCGCGTTGCGCCATCCATCTCGGCCGCTTCGAACAGCGATGGATTGACTCCGGCAAGCGCAGCCAAATAAATAATCGCGTTAAAACCGAATTCCTTCCATACATCAGTTGAAATAATGATAGAAGGAAACCACTTGTTGCTTACCAAGAACATGACCGGCTCGTATCCGAGCGCCGTGGCTAATCGGTTGACAGGACCATCCAGCAGCAGTAAATCGCTGATGACACCGGCTAGAATGACCCAGGACAAAAAGTGCGGCAAATAGACGATGGTCTGTATGATCCGTTTGAACTTCTGCTTGCGCAGCTCGTTCAGCATAATGGCAAACACGAGCGGTATAACAAGGTTCGCCGCGATCTTGGAAGTCGCCAGAATGAGCGTATTGATGAATATGCGTTTGCTGTCCGGGAGCTCGAACATGTACTTGAAGTTGTCGAGTCCAACCCATGGAGACTTCCATATGCCAAGGCCGATCTTGAAATCCTGGAAGGCAATGAGCGCCCCGAACATCGGGATGATACTAAATAGGATGAGCAGCGCAATGCCTGGAATGAGCATGACGTGATAGTGTTTCTGGATGGAACGATAGCGCAAGCTAGCCCCCCTCCTTTCCCCTTAAAATGCGTCAAAGCAGCGCTCCTTGCATTTAGGAGGCGCCGCTTTGACGTTCGGCACCACGGTTATTTGCTTAATTCCGCTTCGATTTCTTGCGTGATTTCATCGCCGCCCTGCGCCTTCCAATCGGCAACGTATTGGTCGAACGCCTCGATCGGCTTCTCTCCAAGGACAATCTGGAAAAACGTTTCGTCCTCGAGCTTCTGCAGGTTGGACCATTTTTTATCCATCGCCGGAGTCGTTGCAGTAAAAGCAGGATCGACAGCGTTCTCATCTGCTTTCTGCGGAATGGCCCCCGCTCCGTAAATATACGAGTATGGAGCGCCCCAATCGGCTGGATCGGGATGACCTTTCGATGCAAGCACCCGCTGCCATCGTTCGTAATGACCCTTCATCTCCGGCGTCAGCTTGTCTTGGGAAATTTCGCCTTTCAACGCTTTCGTGATCATGTCATGCTTCTGCGACACGGTATCGATGTAATCGATGTTGAGCGATAGTGGAAGGACGGAGACATAAAGCGTATGGTCGATTTTCTTGTCCTCCTCGGTTGGCGATTTGCCAAAGCGCGTCTGGAAGTTCAAATATTTCACAAGCGCTTCCGGATGCTTGAAGCCTTTCTTCACGACGAGAAATCCGTTGCTCGTTGCGATGTGCGTTACATTGACCTTACCGTTAACGCCAGGAATCGCATAAGCTTTCCAGTCTGCTTCCGGATGGGACTTCATCATATCTGCCAGGGAGAACGGCACCCACCACGCTTGGAAGAATACGCCGACTTTCCCGTCCTTGACCGGTTCCATCGGATCTTTACGCACCGCGAACTCCTTGTCGACGAGACCGTTCTTATAAAGCTCCTGCGCCTTCAATAGCGCCTTCTTCGCTTCCGGCGTCGTCGAGCCATATACGAGCTTGCCGGAGTCGTTCTTGTACCAAGTGCCCGGATGGGCATTGTAATAGTTGAAGATGGCCCTGAAATCATTGCCGTACCATTGCGTGATCGAGGTATTATTGCCCGTCAATCCGATCGTATCGGGTTTGCCGTTTCCATCAGGATCCCGTTCGATAAATGCTTTGGTGATCGCTTCTACGTCCTCAAGCGTCTTCGGCTCGGGGAGACCGAGCTTATCGAGCCAATCCTTGCGCATCCATGTCAGGACGTAAGTATCGGCTTGCGGAACGATGTTCGGAAGCGCCATGAGTTTACCGCCGATCGTAGCTTGCTGCAGCGCACGTCCGTCCGTCGAATTATAGTACGCTTTGAGCTGGTCGGACCCGAATTTGCTGTATACCTCACTCAAGTCCTCAAGCTGTCCCCCTTCGGCCATTGCCCGGTACTGCTTCTCGTCGACAACCATCGCATCGGGCAGGTCGTTGCTCGCGATCGACAGCTTCGACTTCTGGTCATAATCCGTATTGGAGGCATACCAGAGCAGCTTGAAATGAATGTTGGTCTGCTCGGCAATGTAGCGGGTAAATACGTTATTCTCGACCGTATCCCCCTCCGGCAGCTTCAAATCCGGATTTACCCTCAGCACGAAGGATACATCCGTCGCTTCCGGCATTTTGTACGGATCGGTATCCGCCGCTGCGCCTTTGTCGGTATCCGTCGCCGCATCTTTGTCGGTAACCGCCGCCGCGTCCTTGTTGCTCGTCTGTACGTTTCCCTTACCTTCATTCCCGTTGCTGCCGTTTGCCGTCTCGTTACTGTTCGAACATGCGGACAAAATGAGTGCGCATGCAAGCAGAAACAGCAGGCTCTTCCGTTTCTTCATTCAAAGCCCTCCCTATCTATTTACGAATTCGAAATATTTCGTAGCTTCATCATAAAGCATCATGCATCATGCAAAGTCACAGATAGACCTGCAAATCGTATACGAACGTCTCCAGTTGCTCCTCGTTAATAGACTAAATTTCACTTTAGTAGACAATTGGAGACTTTTCAGATAGAGGCGTTCGTCCATGCACGCGCAACTTACACCCCGATAACAATACAGCCTGGCGCATCAATGGACGCGCCAGGCTGTTTGCTATTCGTTGATTTCCATAATATTCACTTGAAACAGAGAAGCCGGAGCGCTCTGGGAGCTGTGCGAGTTGCGGAATTCGCGCGGCAGCATGCCCGTCAGCATGCGAAAAACTTTAAAAAAATATTTTTCATTCGGAAATCCAGATTGTACAGCAATCCACTGTACCGGCTTGTTCGTACGAACCAGCAGCTCCTTCGAGTGCTCGATGCGGGTCTCTCTTACGAAATCGTTAAATGTCTTCCCCGCGACATCGCGAAAGCAACGGCTGAAGTAGCTGCGGCTCATGTTCACGCGGCGGGCGACGTCGGTCAAATAAATTTCGTTTTGAAACTCGCTCCGGATGAACGATATAGCATTGCGGATGCATGTCAGCACCTCCTTGGAGTAAGGAGCATCGTCCTCCCCTGCAGCTGCGAGCTTCGGTTCGGACGCTGCTTCCGGGGCCGGTTGAGACTGCTGGGCCTGTTGATCCATCCGGGCCGCAATTCGCTTCAGGATGCCGTCCATCTGCTCATGCTCCAGCTCAACCTTCGTAATGTAATCAATCGCACCTAGCCGGAGCGCCTCTTGGATCAGCTCAAAATCATGGTGAAACGTTAGAACGACCATCGCTGTACGCGGGTAAAGCTCCGTCACCTTTTTCATCAGCTCGATCCCGGACATGACCGGCATCGCCAGATCCGTAATGATCAGATCAACAGGTGCAAGCTCAAGACTGCTCAGCGCCTTCTCCCCATTGTTCGACTCCGCTATGACCTCAAACCCGTGCCTGCTCCACGGCATCATGCCGATAAACCCTCTTCTCACTAGATGATCGTCATCCACCACTAGCACTTTTCTCATCGGCAGCATCTCCTATGATCCGGAGCGGAAGCTCCAGTGTTACGGTCGTATGTTGTCCAAGCTGACTGGCTATCCGGAATGAAGCCTGCTCTTCATATTTCGCCTTCAACATACGGACGACATACTGCAGACCAATCCCCATGCCGAGCTTTCCGTGTCCGTCAGGTTTCCCTTGCATGAGACGCTCTATTTGTTCCTCGCTCATCCCGCGCCCGTTATCCCGCACCGCTATGAGCAGATTGGCCGTCCCATGCTGGATGATTTCCACCTCGATTACGCCATCGCTGTCCAGCCCATGGTGCAAGGCGTTCTCCACAAGCGGCTGCAAAATAAACCTCGGGATACTGACATCGAGGACACGGGAATCCACCTGTACATTCACCTGGAAGCGGACATGGTAACGAACCTCCTGCAGCTGCACATAGTTGCGGACGGCCTCCAGCTCATCATTGATGCTGGCCTCACCGTCTTTGCCCAAATTGTAATGAAGCAGCTTGTTCAACATCGAGATCAGCCTGTCGATTTCAAGCTGACCTTCGCTTCTGGCCATCCACCGGATCGTATCGAGCGTATTTAGGAGGAAATGGGGGTTGATCTGATTCATCAGCTTCTCGACTTCAAGCTCTGCTTTCTGCTTCTCATTGCTGGCGACTTCATCAATCAGCCTCACGATGCGCCCCCGCATATGATCCAGCTCGCTGTGTATGAGATCAAATTCCAGGTTATTCGACCTTCTGACCGGGGCGGTTAGCTTACGATCGTTCACGTCTCGGATATCCAACATTAAATTTCGCAGCGGACGATAGAGAGTACGCCAGAGCAAGCCAGCTAACAAGCAGCTGAGGGCAATGGACACAAAGCCAATGAAGGAATACTGCCCAATCCAGCGGTTAATTTCGAACTTATAGGTTCTCTTATCGATCAACGTGACGACTTTCCAAGACTGATTGCCCGTCTCTTCAAAAGCGTAGTACCCCTTCAGCACGTTATCCTCTCCGGGATCAAGCGCAGGGAATTCATCCCCGACGGAAAAAGCATCCGTCTGCTCGCTGTAAGCGATTCTCCCGTGGTCGTCCACGATCAGATGGATAAATCCCGTGTGAACGTCGTCGCTCCTAAGTATGCTGTCGATCCGCTTATAGCTTGTCTCCATGTATACATAGATGTCGTCTCTTTCATCAAGCTTCACCTGCCGGATCGCAGAGAAGACAAGCCGTCCGTCAAGCAAATTTAGCGATTTGTGAGGACCGTAATAGGTAATCTGATTCGCTTTCATTAATCGGGGAAGGTCGTTAACCGGAACCGACGCATTCACGGAATAATTTTGAAAGTAGCGTCTCCCATCTACGGCAGAATAATAAAAGACAAGCCCCAGATCGGGATTCGTGAAGCCGATCATGCTGATTTCCTTCTCGATCTCCTCCTCCAGTTTCTTCTTCCTGTATGATTCCGCGGTTAAATATTTCTCCATGTTCTGCCCGACTACACCATCGTAGGCCAGCTGCTGAGAGACGTGGTTTAATTGATTCAAGGTATTGTCGAGCGATACTTTTACCTCGTGAAGGTGACTAATAATGCCGGCTTTCGTTTTGTTTTCCAATATGGATTGCATGGAATAGTACGATATGCCGCCGATGAGAATAAGCGGAGTAAGTGCAGTGAGGGGCAAAATGACAAGCAGCCGGTTTCGAAGGGAATACGGCCGCCTCTTATCTGGTTTAACATGTGCCAACTGTCTGATCAAACCGACCTCTCCCTTCCTGGGATGAGCGCAACTTGTATTATAAGTTTAGCGGTTGACCGTATTGCTGTCCATATTCTTCCTGTCCGAGTTGGAATCTGCCGGCAGCTTCCCCTTCCACCAGCGCTGCTGAGTAAAATCCCCTAAAAATGTAAAGAACTTTATTTTTCCTCATCAATTTGGTGAGGTAAAATAAAGTTCTTTGGATCGGCTACAGTAAGTTGGACAAATAAATTGAGGGCGAGTAGAATGAGCAAAACAGACAAGGAGCAAAACTACCATGCAGCAAGCAAGACGCACGTTTACAGCTGAATTTAAGCGTCAGATGGTTCAACTTTACGAAGGCGATAAAGCACGAGGCGACATCGTTCGGGAATACGACTTAACTGCATCCGCTATTGACCGCTGGATCCAACAAAGCGAGCGGTCTGGTTCGTTTTCCGAGAAAGCCAATCGTACCCCCGAAGATTAATCAGCGTGATTCGCAACAATGCTCACAAATACTCAGTATCAGCAATGTGCAGCGTCCTACAAATCCCGAGGAGCTCTAACGCTGCCTAGTATTACTTCAATAGTCCTATTCAGTCTCGAAGATAGACCTACTATAATTTTTTTCCTCCTCGCCGGCTGAACATGTGATCGGAATTACAAGATATGATAACACGTTATTAATTGCGTCTAACCTCTGTTTTCTTTTCTTTGCATATTTTCATAAAGTTTAATTATTTTTTGAATGGAAAATCGCCTTACGGTGTCGTGTCGCAAGGCGATTAAAGTTTTCTAAAACTATTCATTTAAGTGTTTTGTAATGTTTTGTATTCAAAAAAATCTGGATTTTAGCTGTTGTGGCATATACCCTCCACGATACGCTTGCGGCGCCATCTCCACGATAAATGCTTCCGGGTCTATTTCTTGAATCTTGTCAAGCAGACGCACCGCCCACTTACGGCGAATGACAATCATCAGCATTAACCGTTCTTGTTCCTTGCCCAGAACCGTCCATTCAGTAACCCCGATACCACCAAGATCACGAAGTTTTTGAGCTAAATTTGTAGAAATTGATGTGATGATTTGAAGTTGAGTGTATCCTAATGCGAGTCGTTCCTCAATCACACTACCGGCTATGGATCCGATTGCATACCCCAATGCGAAGACAATGATCCTCAGAGGATCGTCAAATTGAGTTACCACCATGCTGAGAGCAACGATATTTAAGGATTGCTCTAAAATACAAATTGCCGCTGACAGGTACTTACTGCCCTTTACGAGAATAATCCATCTAAATGTCATTACAGTTACAAATAGAAATTCAAAAACAAAGATACTGATTAAATCCCAACTCATTAATTCAACCATCCCCTATCAGCTATTTGTAATTCTTTCACGAGCCGAGCATGAAATATTTCTGTAAGCATGGATATAGAATGAGAATGAGCAGCATGGACTACTAAATAAGATTGAGTTGTTTTCCAGCATGATGTAACGCATTCAGCGCAAAATCAAGATCCTCTCGTGTATGCTGAGCTGTAATAATAAAGCGTACACGTCCTTTATCCATCGCCACGGTCGGATAGACAATCCCTTGAGCAAAGACGCCTTCCTGCAGCAGCAAATCAGAGAATTGCATCGTCATCGCAGGATTCCCTACGATAATTGGTATTATCGGTGTCTCACTCATACCGGTATCAAACCCAAGCGCTTGTACTTTTGAACGAAAGTACGTTGCATTTTCCCAAAGTTTTGCGATGAGGTCTCCACTTTGCTGCAGCACTTGAATGGCCGCAAGGCAAGTAGCTGTTACCGCAGGCGTATGGGAGGTGCTGAACAAAAAAGGACGCGCTTTATGGATAAGGTAATCTTTAAGAACTTGATCACAAGCCACGTAGCCCCCGACAGCGCCAATTGCCTTCGAAAGAGTGCCGATCTGGATGTGTACACGTCCATGCAGGCCGAAATGGTCCGTCGAACCTTTCCCGTTCTTACCGAGCACTCCGCTCGCATGGGCATCATCTACGTACACAAACGCATCGTATTTCTCAGCAAGCTCTACTATGGTCGGCAGCGGTGCTATGTCGCCATCCATGCTGAATACACCGTCTGTCACAACAATACGCTTCTGAAACCCAGCGCTAGCTTGTAAGGCTGCTTCCAACTGATCCATGTTTTTATGAGCAAAAACCTTCCGCTGCGCTTTCGTCAATCGAATTCCGTCAATTATACTTGCGTGATTCAACTCGTCACTAATGACGACATCCTCAGGTCCAAGCAGCGATCCTAGAATGCCTTGATTGGCAGTAAAGCCTGATTGAAACACAAGGGCTGCTTCAGTTCCCTTAAATTGCGCAAGCTCAAGCTCAAGTTGATGCTGAATATCAAGCGTCCCTGTAATGGTGCGAACGGAACCGCTACCAACTCCATATTTATCTACAGCCTGGATGGCCGCTTTTTTCATTCCGGGATGATCCGTGAGCCCCAAATAATTGTTAGACGACATTTGCAGAACAGAGCGTCCCTTCAATGTCATCCATGCATTTGAACCGCTTTCCCACACGGTTAGAGGACGATAGCGCCCTTCCTTTTTCAATTGCTCCAATTCCTGCACTAATGTATTCCAATTAGCCATGGATCACACACTCCTTTAATGTTGACAATGCCTCATCTGTGTCATGTAAAAAAACGATTTTTCCACATTGCCCGGATATCATCAGTTCAAATGCTTTTTCATAATCTTTTAGCGAGAAGGTATGGGTAATTAGCGGTTTCAAATCGATACGATCTTGATCTAATAAGCCTTTCAATTGATACCAGGTCTGATACATACGTCGTCCCGTAATCCCTTCCACTCGTAAGCCTTTGAAAATTATATGCCGCGATAAATCAATAGCCACCTCCTGCGTAGGGATACCAAGTAACGATACGCGGGCAGCTGAAGCTGAAGCCTCAAACCCGTCGCGAATGGCATCGGGGTAGCCTGACATTTCTAGCACGACTTCAGCCCCTTCGCCTCTCGTGTAGGAGCGAATCGCATCGACCATGGATTCTTCTCGGCTGTTGATGGTATAGTCTGCGCCCATTTGCTTCGCAAGCGACAACCGATACGCATTCACATCCACAGCTATCACTCCCCCTGCCCCACTCGCTTTGGCAACGGCAACTGCCATTAAACCAATCGGCCCTGTCCCGATAATCACGACGGATTTCCCCACGATGTCGCCTGCCAAAACCGTCTGTACAGCATTTCCGAGAGGATCCTGCAGACAAGCGAGCTCAAAAGGCATGTCTCGTTTATTGATAATGACATTCGACGCCTTAACGACTGCATATTCCGTAAAGCAGCCAGGCGCAGTGATACCGAAGCTTACAGTATTCGGGCATACGTGCGCGTTACCTGTCCGACAAGCCTTACAAACTCCACAAACCATATGTCCTTCTGCGGATACGTGATCTCCAATTTTCACATTGGTCACTTGATTGCCAATCTCTTCGACCACACCAGCGAATTCATGTCCAAATACATTCGGCGTAACGACGACGCTTTCCGCCCATTTATCCCATTTGTAGATATGGACATCAGTCCCACAAATGGAGGTTGCTTTTACCTTTACAAGCACCTCGTCTGGACCACACAGTGGAATCGGTATTTCCCGTAAAACGGCTCCCGGTGCCCGCACCTCTTTAACTAAACCGATCATTGTTCCTTTCATCTATACATACCTCCTTATCAGCAAGACGGTTTATATAATACCCTTTTGTGCGTTATAACGTATACAATATATTATACATATGGATTTGATATTGTACATATGTATTTGAAAATATTTTGAAGCTATGCTAAATTTGCTTTATACTTGATGTACTTTAAAAGAGGAGAAAATCCATGGCTCAGGAACAAATTCATAAAAAAATCGGAAAGAACCTTCAAAATATTCGTAAAGCCAGATCCCTCAGCCTGGATCAGGTCGCAGAGCTGACAGGCGTCAGCAAAGCGATGCTCGGGCAAATAGAGCGCGGCGACTCAAATCCCACCATTTCGATTCTTTGGAAAATCGTGAATGGACTTCATATTTCCTTTACTTCGCTAATTGAGGATAATGTCCCAAAGGTAACCCATATCCGTCTCGATGAGATTGAACCCTTCTTAGAAGCAGATGGAAATTATCGGGCGTTTCCCATCGTTCCCTTTGAACAGAAAAAGCAGTTTGAGATTTATACCGTTGAGATTGATGTCGGATGTACATATGCCTCAGAAGCCCATTATGAAGGCGTCGAGGAATATATATTGATGATCAGCGGTGAGCTTCAACTCCGTATCCAGGATGATGCATACGCATTAAAGGCTGGGGACGCCATCCATTTTTCCGCGGATCAGCCGCATGTCTATGTGAACATTGCTGATGAGAAAACGAAGTTTAACACCATAATTTGTTATCCTCTATAATTTCACTCTAGGATAATGCCCAATAAAAGAGGAGCTGCCATATGGTAAGCTCCTCAAATGTTATTAGTCTTGAAGTAGAAAGCTACTCTCTTCATCTTCGGAGCAAACGACCGTTTATTTATAGGGAAGAGGAGTTGCAAAAAGCAAGCCCCGAGACATTAATAAGTACAAAGGGGCTAAAGAGATAAAGCCAGGCAACATTAGAGTCAAAAAGCGGAAATAACTTTATTGTAATTACATGCTTTGTGCTTTATTTTCACTTTAACGGAATAACCATGTTCCATGTTACACCATCAAATTCCCATGGTTTATTGCCATTTCCTGTTGCGAGAAACAGGTGTGTTGGCTTCCCATCATGGAATAATAGATTAGGTCTCTCCAAATTGCATTGTTGGCCTATTGTCCCATCATCCCACGAAACATTGCGCGTATATGACAATGGATCAGGGTGCACATCCCAATGGATACAATCCTTGCTTGTGGCGTATACCCCAGATCCCCATTCTCCGGTAAGTCCTCCGCTGTCATTTTTATAATCGTCTTTCATCAGAACATGAAACGAACCATCCTCAAACCACAGATAAGGATCCTCAACGTGGAAATCCTCGTTGTCAAACTGGAATATCGGTGAATCACTCAGTCGTTCAAACGGTCCGTCGGGCTGAGGTGCTTTAACAATTCCAAGCTGTAAAGTCGCGTTCGCGTATTCGCGGGATTTGTAAATCATGTAGGTTGTTCCATCCGGCAAAATAGCTGCTGATGGATTCGTCGTAATGGTACAGTCCCAATGCCCAGGTTGCCTTGGCTCCAAAAGCGGTGTATCTCTCCGTTTCCAAGGTCCATAAATGGACTTACTAGTGGCAAGACCAATCCTTTTGCGATTCCAAACCTCGAGCGCTCGAGCTGAGGATACCTTATCACCTACTGAAGGAATGGGACCACCATATGTGGTTCCGAAATAATAAAGATAATAAGTACCATTCCAATATTTTATGGAAGGGTTATGCTGGTTAAGTCCATCAAAGTAAAAGCGATCACGTCGTTCGAGCACGACCTCTTCAAATTGATAGGGACCTTCCGGTGAGTCGCTCACGGCTCTAACAATTTCACAATTAAATAACCAATGCGGATCAAATCCAAGTTCTTTACGCCACCTCGAGGCAAACATGTGATACTTGTTATCTTCGCCTTGTATTACAGAACCACACCAAATGTAATAATCCTCCATGCGAAATCCTCCGTTTTTCGGAGCTAGGGACAGTCTATAAAAGATAGGGTTTTTCATAATAGATCCTCCTCGATTGTAGAAAGTTAGCTGTATATCATAAACCCAGACGTTTACATGATTAAACTGATAACCAACGTCAACGACTTCGCCAAGCATCGCCGTAGTCAAAGCACCAGCCCCGGCTCCGTCGCCTCTCCACTAGGATGTATATTCGAAGGCCTGAATCTTCAGCAAAAGAAAAAGCACGATTAATCCATGAGTGAGCGGATTGATCGTACTTCTTATTGCCGAACCCATTAGCACATCGAACACTGTTGGGTTAGCTGCTCCGGTGGCTTCGCTAGTCCTATTCGATTCATTGCTATATCTACTATTTACTTTTCAACTGCTGCTTTTGCGTCTAACCAAGCTTGTTGCCACCATGCAAATGATTGATCAGCGCCTGCTTTTTTTAGACTGTCAATTAACTCTTGCTTTTTAGCTGCAAACTCACTATCGTTGTTCGAGTTTAATACAACCTTTGGTATTCCTTTTATTAGGATATCATCCAACTGCGCGTTAAGACGCTTCATATTATCATCCGGTTGGGCAATCGCTGACAACCAAGCATTGTTAAAACTGCTTTGATCCTTCAATTTCCCTTCTTCAACCGACTTTTTAAAAATTTCTGCAGGATAGGTAACCTTATAGTGACTACTATAATCTTTTTGCAACGCATTCAACCTCGACTGAAAGAATTCCGGTGTATTAAACAAACCGACGATTCCACCATCTTTGGTAGGTGCAAATTTACTAAGTCCCTGTTGGTTGTTAGATCCACCGATTCCAATCTTTGTCCATGCATCTCCACCTTGACTATATAGTTCTAAAGTTTCTTGTTTTAACTGCGGCTTGCCGTTTGTCACTTCCCAATGTACACCTTCAATGCCGCTAGCCATTAAGCGCGAACCTTTTTCCGAGTTTAGAAAATTAATTAAGTCCATTGCACGTTCTGGATTTTTGGAATTCTTCGATATTGCGTACGCTCGTCCATCCCATCCAGTTGGATTGCTAGCTCCTTGCCAGACATAACCAAAATTCAACGGAATCGCCATAAAGCCTTTATCCGGTCCTTCCTTAGCCAAATGAGTGTTAGCATCACCAGAACCCATTGGACTAAATAATATTTGGCCATTCGTAATTTTGGTCTCAAAGTCGCTTACTTTGTTCGTGAATGCGTCAGGATCGAGGAATCCCTTTTGTTTCGCCTTGTAGAAGAAAGCAGCTGTTTTCCAAAGTGGGCTATCTGGGTTTGTGTAGTTATCGATCAATTCCCCCGATGCATTAGGAATAACGCTCCAAGTTGACAAGTTTATATACCCGTATGGAATCGCCATTGGCATCGTCAGCCCCCAAGGCCCCCAATCATTCCAGGTAGTTACACCATAAACAGGTTTACCATCAGCCGTTTTCGGATGCTTTTTCACCATTTGCTCGAGCACATTCAACATATCGTCTTCGCTCTTGATTTCTGGAAAGCCCAGTTCTTTAAAATAGTCCCAACGTATGGTCCACCCAATTGATTGCTCCATTCCATAACCGGCTGGACCAACATGGCCGCTAGGAATGAAATAAAGCTTGCCGGTGCCGTTGCTCCAGAATTTACGGCTAAAATCAAGCCCCGGCTGGAAAGTTGGCGTCATAAGATCCTTCCCATTTGTCTTGACCAATTCATCCAAAGGAAGAAGCAGATTCCCCTCAATCATTTGTTTGTAATTGCTGCTATCCACTTGAATGACATCAGGCAAGTCTCCCCCTGCCAACTGCACTTTAAATTTATTCGGGTCATAGGCTTCGATTTTAAATGTAACACCGGTTTGCTTTACGATTTCTTTATACACATCCGTTTGTTCGAATTCTTTATTTGCATCTTTTAAAACTGTTTTAATCGTAACTGGTTTTGGAACTGAGTCAATTTCATTGTTCGTTTGGTCCGCCCCTACGGGCTTTTGCTCATTCCCTGGTGCTTCGTTATTGCTTGCACACCCACTCAACAGCATTGTTGTCGCCAGTGCCATGCTAATTACTCCATACCAACCCTTATTGTACGACAAAATGACTACCCCCTTTAAAAGATTTCAAATGATCTATGATGAACATCCTTCCATGGTAAGGATGCAGCATCTAACGTTACAGATTCATTTAACCTTTTATAGCACCAAGCATAAGGCCTTTTACAAAATATCTTTGTAAAAATGGATATACCAGCATGATCGGCACAGTTACAATCATTGTAATGGTCATCTTAATGGATTCTGGGGTTAATCTTTTCATGCTTGAGCCCACATCGTTCAAGTTAATATTGTTGCTACTTGCCAAGATCTGAGCTTCATTCAAGTAATTATATAGAATCATTTGTAACGTTTGCAGACGCTCATCCGAGACCAAGAAATAGTTATCCGTCCAAGAATTCCACTGGGACACAGCTGAAAACACAGCAATAGTTGCAATAATAGGCATCGATAAAGGGAATATGATCTTACGGAAAATAGTAAAGTAACTAGCACCGTCGAGCATAGCCGACTCTTCCAAGCTAGCTGGAAGTTGCTCGATAAAAGTTTTAAGCAGAACGATATAAAAGGCTCCCACCGCAGAAGGTAATATATAGAGCAAGAAATTGTTCTGTAAGCCAAACATTTTCATCGTAATGTACCAAGGTATTAAGCCCGCGTTAAAGTACATGGTGATAACGATGTATCGATAAATGATTTTACGAAAATACAGTTCTTGCTTGGTGACGATATACGCACATAAGGCGCAGCAAAAGACGGTGACCAGCGTTCCAATAATCGTTCGCAGCACTGAAACCATAAATGACCACGAAATGTTGTTCAATTGCATAATTTGACTATAGTTGCTTATAGTAAGATTAGTTGGCAATAGGTAAACGCCTTTTATTGCTTCTTGGGGAGAACTGATGGAATAAATGAAAATATAATAGAACGGATATAAGCATACGAGTACAAAAACGATTTGAATCAAATAATTCAATACTTCAAAGAAGGGATTGTTTACTTTAATCATCGTTGCTCACCTCACATGAAAAACAATTTAGATAATGGATTGGCCGCGCATTTTTTTGGACAGATAGTTTACTGAAAACAGTAAGGTAATGCTGACGATCGATTTCGCGATGCTAATGGCCGTACCAAAGGAAACATCATTCGTTGCGATTCCGATCCGGTATACATAGTAATCGAGCGTTTCAATTCTGTCGGCAATAAGCGGATTATAAAAAACAAAATATTGTTCAAAGCCGACTGATAAGATGTTCGAAATACTCAGGATCAGCAGTACAAAAAACGTAGGGATTATTCCTGGAAGCGTAATATGAAAAATCGACCGATATCGCCCTGCCCCATCCACTTTGGCGGCATCATATAGTTCTGCATCAATGCCTGCAATAGCAGCCAAGAAAATAATAGAACTCCATCCAAGCGATTTCCACACACCAAGCGCCGTTTGGAACAACCATGTTCCTTGAGAATTACTCAACATCTGGGTAGGCTCACTAATCCAATGCAGCTTCATCAATAGCTGATTTACAACACCATCCGTAGAAAAAAAAGCAACGACGATGGAGTAGACGATAATCCAGCTCACGAAGTTGGGCAGCGTTGTAACCGTTTGCACTAACTTTCGAAATGATTTGCTGCGAAGCTCATTAAGAAGTATTGCGAACACGACAGGAAGCGGTGATAATAAGATGCCAAGGAAGCTCAAGGCAAACGTATTACGAAGCACCCTCACCAACTCGCTTCCTTGTTCAAAAACCATCAAATGAAAGTATTTTAGTCCTGCAAAGGGTGAATGAAGCAGTCCGAGTCCTGGTTTATAGTCAAAAAATGCGTACGACCAACCAAACAGCGGAATGTAACTAAAGATAAAAAGTAAAATCAGAAATGGTAAAATCATTAACAATAACGATAGACGGTTCCAATTAATTCCCTTGGTTGTGTTATTGAACATTCCCTTAGCCCCCTTCTGTACCCCTTCTTCCATTCTATAGATTTATCTTATAAGGAAATGAGGAAGTGATACATGAACAATTCTACGATTTTTGGACTGTTTTATACGTGAGCGATTAAGACCTCAGTTCCTTCTCCTCGTGTACTATTGAGATGCAAGTAGCCTTCAACGAAGCATCGCAATGCCTAACCCAACCTGACGGATCGTATTACCCAGGCTGAAGGGCGAACGCCAACTCTAGTGCCGAGCACACGGTAGAGCCGCCAACCCAGTAGAGGAAGGCATGCGATGAGATCTTTATGATTTAAATATTGAATATGCAGTACATGTGCATAGGAAACGGGTAGTCAAAATTCGTGTATTGTGGCTTCCCATACCCTTGTGCATCTGCCAATTGCCGGATATTTATGATAAAGCGGCCCAGTTGAAATAACCGGGCCGCTTTACTATCGCTTACTAGGTGAAGACAGTTTTCTCGCAGAATTCGTGATTGTTCATCTATTCTAAACCTAGCATTTTCGTATTAGAAATAACCTCAAGCTTTTAGCAATAATATGCTTCGAAATTCCGTATGACCGCTGTATCCACGCTAGTTGTGACCCGTAGGCGAATTTGTTTTGTACAAATCGTTTCAAATTTATCGATTTTTTTGTGATCAATCGCACTACCCTGAACCAGCTCGATCCACTGGCCCTCCTGTTCCGCTTCAAGGACATAACTGCGAACGCGTTCTCCCTCTGTGATCGCTTCCATGAGGACGACGTGATTAACCTCGATCGCCGTTTCGAATGTCAGGAGTATTGCATCACCTTCTCCGCTCGTGCTAGCAATCGGATTCGAGAATCTCCTCTTTATTTCATTCATGAACTCGTTTAAACGATTCACATCTATGTCATCCAGACGCCCACGATCATTTGGAGCCAAGTTAAGAAGTAAATTGCACCCATGTCCGACAGAGCGGTAGTAAATATCAATGAGGTTATCTAGCGTTCGAAGGGTATGCTCATCATTCGGATGCCAAAACCAGCGATTTGTGCGGATCGGTACATCGCACTCGGCTGGCACCCATTTCGGAGTCTCTGGCAGCCAAGTTGCCATATCATTGGTGTACATGCTTAGTTTGGCAGACTCTGCCGTGTTCCAACATGGATACGGTGCAACGCCATCCTCGTTACCTACCCATCGAATGGTAGGAATGCCCATGTTAAAGACCATGGCATCCGGTTGATATTGCTTCACCAAGCCAATGATTCGCCTCCAGTCATATTCTCTTCCATGAGACCCTGCGCCGTCGAACCATACTTCCACTAATGGTCCATACTGTGTCAGCAGCTCTGTAAGCTGTTCCGTATAAAAGTTGTCATAAGCTTCCTTGTCCGGGTAACACGGCTCATGTAAATCCCACGGCGATAAGTAAACTCCAAACCGGATACCCTCCTGCTCACAAGCATCCGCCACCTCACGAACTACATCGCCTTGCCCGTTCTTCCAAGGGCTCGACTTTACGGAATAGTCGGTAGTTTTGGTCGGCCATAAGCAAAATCCATCATGATGTTTTGCTGTTAAAATCACATAGGCAAATCCCGCATGCTTTGCTGTTCTAACCCACTCTCGCGCATTGAATTCTGTAGGGTTAAACAACTGCGGTGAATCTTGACCCTTCCCCCACTCCTGATCGCAGAAGGTGTTGATGCCAAAGTGGAAAAACATCCCAAGCTCCATATCCTGCCAATTCAACTGTGCTAATGTTGGTGTCGCTAGTGTAGTCTCGCTCACTAATGATTTCCCCTCTCCGTGTTAACGATCTATCTAATTTCCTACCGCGGCTTTTGAGTCTAACCAAGCTTGATGCCACCAAGCAAAGGATTTATCCACGCCCGCTTTTTTTAGTTTGCCGATTAATTCCTGTTTCGCCGCTTCAAATTCACTATCGTTTTTCGATTCCAATATTATTTGGGGAATCCCTTTGACGATGATGTCGTCAAGCTGCGCATCCAACCGTTTCATATCATCATCCGGTTGAGCGATTGCGGACAACCACGCATTATTGAAGCTGCTTTGGTCTTTCACGCTACCGTCCGCTACCTGTTTTTTAAAGATTTCGGACGGATAGGTTACACCGTAATGGCTTGAATAATCTTTTTGCAAAGGAGTCATCTGTGAAATGAAAACTTCCGGCGTATTAAATAGATTGACCACTCCCCCATCCTTGGTAGGGAGGAATTCACTAATCCCTTGTTGGTTATTGGAGCCTCCGATCCCGGTTTTGGTCCATACATCTCCACCCTGGGTCTTTAATATTAACGTTTCTTCTTTAAGTTTTGGTTTTCCGTTGACCATATCCCAGTGGATGCCCTCAATGCCGCTGGACAGTAAACGCGAACCCTTTTCCGAGTTTAGGAAGTTGATCAAATCCATAGCTTCCTTAGGATGTTTGGAGTTCTTCGAAATCGCATAGGCCCTTCCGTCCCAACCTGTCGGATTCCCAGCACCCTCCCAAACATACCCAAAATCTAGGGGGATCGTCATAAATCCTTTATCCGGGCCTTCCTTTCTAAATTGTGTATTGTCAAACCCACCCATAGGGGAAAACAGGATTTGTCCGTTGTTGCCTTTCGCTTGGAAGTCACTTGACTTATTCGTGAATGCATCCGGATCTAAAATCCCTTTCTGTTTGGCTTTGAAGAAGAAGGCCGCAGTTTTCCACAGCGGGCTATCCGGGTTCGCGTAATTATCAATCAGCTCTCCAGAGACATTAGGTATGACGCCCCAATATGACATATTCACGTATCCATAAGGAATGGCCATAGGCATGGTCACTCCCCAAGCTCCCCAATCGTTCCAGGTACTCACACCGTAGACCGGTTTACCGTCGGAAGTAGTGGAATGTTTTTTTACCATTTGTTCCAGAACATTCAACATGTCGTCTTCGTTGCGGATTTTGGGATAACCAAGCTCCTTGTAGTAGTCCCAACGCGTGGACCAACCTACATCCAAGCTTTGATTGAATCCAATCGGCCCCACATGACCACTTGGTATAAAATATAGTTTGCCTGTCCCATTACTCCAGAATTTACGACTGAAGTCTAGTCCATCTTTAAACGTCGGGGTCAATATATCTTTACCGTTGGTCTTTACCAGCTCATCCAGAGGCAGCAGCAAATTTCCATCGATCATTTGCTTGTAATTAGTGCTGTCAACTTGGATGATATCGGGCAAATCTCCGCCAGCCATTTGAACTTTAAATTTATTGGGGTCATAGGCTTCAATGCTGAAGTTGATTCCGGTTTCTTTTATGATTTCTTTGTACACATCCGTTTGTTCGAACGTTTTATTGGCGTCTTTCAACACGGTTTCTAGCATCACGGACTTGGTACCGGATATATTCCCATCCGTTGCTTCTCCGGAAGCTCCTCCCCCGTTATTGCCCGAACAGCCTGCAAGGAGCATGAGAGCTATGACTCCAGTACTGATCGTTTTCCAGCTCTTTTTGATTGGCAAAACAATTCCCCCTTATATAAAACTTTTATCTATGATGAACACTCTTTAGAGAGTGCAACACCTAACGTGACTTTCTTTAACCTTTGATCGGTCTGAGCATAAGAAACAATTATTGCGAAATTCGGTAGCCTTGTAACCGTTTGCACAAATATTCTGAATATTTTACCAAGAAGCTTAGAGCAAATTGCTTTTTTACTTTTATCATGTAACAAACACCACCTTTCGCTTTGATTTAAGGTTGTACATTTATCTTATAAGGAGCGACGTTCCCCTAACATGAACAATTCTACGATTTTTGGACTCGTTCATACGGCAGCGACACCAAAATTTCGGTGCCTTTTCCCCGTTCGCTTTTAAGCTGTAAGCCGTATCTTTCCCCGAAATGAAGTTGGACCCGTTTGTTTACATTAAACAAACCTACCGACTGTTTTTCACCGTCATCCGTTCGAAATCCGGTCCGAATACCAGCGTTAATTCTCTTTACTTCTGACTCTTCCAGGCCTATACCGTTGTCCTGAATTGACAATTGCATAATCCCGTTCACTTGGGCAGCGTTAACGCTAATCACGCCTTGTTTCATTTTTCCGTGCATAAGAGCATTCTCAATGATAGGCTGAAGGATCAACCTTGGTATTTTGCATTCGAGAAAGTCTTCACTTACGTCAAGGACAAAGTTAATCTCTCCACCAAAACGGTAATTCATAATGTTGATATAGTCCTGTACATAGGAAATCTCCTCTTCAATAGTGCAAATCGGTGTTGTTTCCGAATAAATGGGTCGCAGAAGCTTGCCCAAGCTCGTGACACATTGCCGAATATTCTCCGCTTGAATCACAACAGCCATCCATTTAATCGTGTTCAGTGTGTTATACAAAAAATGTGGATTGATTTGCGCCCGCAGCATTTCAAGTTCTAAGCGGCGCTTCTCCAACTCATCCTGTTCACTCTTGTTCTTAAAGAAAAGGATGTTGTCCGACATCGTATTGAACTGATCTATGACGTAACCAATTTCCTGATCTGCGACGGGTTTTAACTTTAGTCCAAGATGCCCTCTTCCCACCAGTTTCATTCCTTTTACCAGTTCGTTTAATGGTCTCATAATCCGGTGAATCCACAAGGAAGTGAATATGGTCATAAGAATGATGGAGAGTACGAACATCAGAATAAAAAACTGCCTCATGGCACCAATATCCTGTAAATATTCGGCTTCAGGCACTTCACTGTATAAGTACCAACCTGTTGTTTCCATTCGGTAATAGATAACCAATTCCTTATGTTTGTTTTTCTTAACCGAAAAGCTGCCAAGGTCTCCTTTTCCCTGATATTGACTAAAATAGGTTTGTGGTTTACCGATGTTCGATAAATCTGTACTGGAAATAATTTGACCGGACTCATTCACGATTGACATGTTACTGTTCGCAGAATTTTGTAAGGCATTATAAATAGAGCTCATTTTGCTTTCTTTAATGTTGATAACCATGGTCGCACTCATCTTTGAAGCTTCGATGGGCTTTACGCCCCGAACTGCAGTGATTACATTATCCGCTTCAGGAGATACGACGGTATCATTAATGCGTAGAAAATCGCTTGACTCGAGTCCACCCGTCCAAAATAACGCCGGGAACTTTTGCTTGGCCAACGAATATAAATCAGATTGGTAAAACGGATACGACTTCTCAGGATCTAAGATACTTTGGTTTTTTTGAGCAGTGCCTCCTACCACCATTCCGTTTTCACCAAATATATAGAGGGAGTCCAAATATTCATAGTTTGCAAAGTATTCCGCCGCCCGATCCGTAATATCTCTTTGCAATGAAAAGAAGTCGGATTTATATTCCGCATTCACGTTCAGTATTTTTTGAACCCGATCATCCAATAAGAATGTTTTTGAGAGCTGGTCCACTTCCGCCATAAAATTCTGGATATTATATTCTGTTTGCTTAAACTGCCTAAAGGTCGTATCTTGCGTTCGATTCCTTATCAAATCCACGGTTTTGGAGTAACTGTAGTAAGAAAATACGGAAATGACAAAACAGGTAACAAGCAATACGGTCAGGACTAACCTGACGCGGATTGAACGCCATAGACTCCCTGGACCTTTAATCTTTAGCCACAATAGGTGCATTTTCCCCAGTCCTCTCTGATTTAACCCACATTTTACGGAACTCATTTGGTCTGACGCCTGTATGGTTCTTAAACGTACGGCTAAAATAACTATCGTCGGAGAACCCGGTGAGTTCAGCGATTTCATATGACTTTAATGCAGTATTCTTTAGTAATTCCTTTGCTTTCTCCATTTTTATTTGCGTGAGGTATTCTGTGAAAGTAAATTTTGTTTCTTTGCGAAATAGCGTGCTCAAATAGTTGGGAGATACTTGAAGTGTCTGTGCTATATCTGAGATAGAACAGTTCCCTTGGTAATGTGATTGTAAATATTGAATCGTTCTTCCGACTTCTTTACTCAATTGGCTGCTTGATTGTTTCCAATGTTCAATGTAGGCGAGGAGATCACGAATCAATTGAATACATTCAGTTAATGTTTCACACTGCGAAATTGCGAATATGGCATCCGAAACGGCATTAAGCAAGTCATTTGTATCGACACCTAATGGATTTTGATCGATATCCAGTAAACGAACAAACAATTGATTCCACAGTTTTGGATTTTTTACGTCTGTTTCGAAAAACTTCAAGACAATGAGTTTTCGCTCCGCGTGTTTATCCGGCAATACCGATTCCCAATAAAGCAATAAATCTTCTATTTTTACTTGAGACGTTGCCAGAATTTGATTCCAATGGGACTCTTCCTTAAACAGACATTGACTTTGGTTTATAAAGAATCTCCAATTTACTGCTTCGGTCGCTTCATGGGTCAATGATTTTAGGTCCGCGTACCGTTGGCCTAGCCGGCTAATGCCAAACGTAACACTGACGTTAAAGTACCGGTTAAGCACGCTTCGGATTTGATCGAAGCCTTCCACGATCATCTCCCGAATAGTTTTATGACTGTGGACATCCCGATAGTTAAGCAGGAATAGATACCGATCTTCTTTGTCGGAAACTACTTCTCCTCGCCCCCATTGAGTCAGTATCTCGTTTAAGACATTCAACAACGTATACCGTATTAACTCACCTTTATTATCTTTGAACTTCACTTGAGCATGTCTGAAATTATTAATCTCCATTATGGCTACGATTAAATTTTCAGGAGATAACCGGAGCTTTTGCTGAATCACCAGATTAGAAAATTCCTCCTCCGTATATAACGGATAGAACAGGTAGTTTCGTATGATCGACTCTTTCAGTTGATCTGGGTTATAAATAATTCCTTTGGTATCCTGTTGCCGCTGCTGAATTCTGCACTCTTCAGCGACTCTGATGAGCACTTCATCAATTTCTTCAGGCTCCATCGTTAATTTCAAAATGTAATGGGAGACCCCAAAGCGTATCGCTTTCTTCACCAGTGCAAATTCCTCAAGACAGGTCAAAATAACAATTCTGGTTTTAATATCGATACGGCGTACGTTTTCGATCAATTCCATCCCGCTCATGATCGGCATGTTTAAATCGGTTATAATCACATCCGGCTTCAACCTAATGTATTCATCCCAGGCTTCCTGTCCATTTGACACATCACTACAGACAAACATGCCAAACTTTTCCCATTGTACTGCGTTTTTAAAACCCAACCGGACAAACATCTCATCCTCGACAAGAAGTACCTTTAACATCCTGCAGTCCCCCTCGGTACTAGTATTTTGGCCATGACAGCCAATACAAATATTACCCAAAAGAAATATATATTGTAGCTACTGTTGATCTATTTTGACTATATATCTTGTTTTTATCAAGACATTATCCATTAGAATGGAAAGAAGTCTTTGAAAGTATACAAAAAACAGCCCATACTAACGGGCTGTTTTATAACTGCGTCCTATTGTATTTCTCGATTAAATGAGGTCACAGCCTCGTCTTTGCGGACAAATACTATGTCAAGATAAGAACCAACACAGAAGTCCCAATAATGATGAAAATTCCGCAGTGATAAATTTTTCATTGCACACTCAAAACATCCCAATACACTGTACAGCGTACTGGGAGGCTTGCTTAGAATGCTCCCTGGATCAAACCGCCGTCTACACGAATCGTAGAAAATTTTAGTAAAAGTATTAGAACGATTGGTGTATGGATCGAGTATGTTTACCCACTATTTTTATATGTTTGCACTCGATGTAAGAATTTTTTGAAGCCTGATAAAGGAGCAGAAACATGAAAGGAATGCGCAACGGCACGATACTTGTCATACTCGCTGCCATGGCGGTATTCATAGTTGGCTGCTTACAGACAAAAATAATTGAAAAAGTGGGTATTATCTTAGCCGAAGGGATCGATTTACTGCCACAAGGGCGTCTATTGGGAACATCCGTGTTGTATCGAATTGATCCGGAAGCAAAGGAAAAGACCAATGTAATCGTCTCAACAGCGAAGACATCTCAAGGATTGCGTGAAGCCATGAATGCAGAATCCGTAAAACCATTAGTTACTGGTCAGATCCGACTGATGATATTTGGAAATCAATTGGCTAAGAAAGGGATTTTTTCACAAGTTGATATGTTATTACGAGATCCTCAAATTGGAAGTGGTGTTTACCTGTCCGTAGCTTCAGGTCAATCCAATGATATCCTCACCCGAAAAAATCCTGAGGTTTCCAACATCGGGAAATATTTAAGTTTATTGATCCAACACAATGTAACGAATCGCTTACAGATCCTGCCGTAAGCAGCAGACCAAGCCTAATCATCGAGCAGAAAATTGAGAATGAAATGATGGTATTAATACAGCGACTACAAGAGGAAACCGTTGATCCGATTGGATTCGGTAGTAAATACAGAGCATTTGTCCGAGGAAAAACGTTAACGGATGAGATATGGCGAAATCAATATTCTAAGGCAAGCATTAAGGTGAATGTACATTTAAAGCTCATCCGTGATGGTGAAATTGAATAAAGTTATCCTCCAATTGAAATCGGGTTATCTCACAAAAATACACAGCTATGCTTCTCCGCAATGGCCAAAAGCAAGAATGTTTCTCTTGTTGAGGAATAGCTAAATAATGCAGGGACTGCATGCATAAAGAGCGGACAAATAAATTGGAAGGCATAAATACCGGCCAATAAGATTGAAATCGCCGTCGTAAGTCGCTCTTTAGGTACCACTTGGGCCATCTTATTAAAAGACATCGGGAAAAACAGCCCTTGTGAAAAGCCAATTAATAATACTGCAATAGCAATCATCCATACGCGCATTCTAACACCCGGGAAAAACGAACAAAAGAGCAGTGTTGTATTTGACCGATCGCCCCATAGAGATTCTCTTAAGAACTCTTTATACATAAATCTAATCCTCTGCATCATGGTCCGGCCCTCCCAAAGTTTCCTCCTATTTTCCGTCGTAGCATATAAACACCACACAAATATACCCGTTAGAGCAAATAGGACAGCCGATCATTATGGCCGGCTGCCACTGTTAATAATACCAGGTTTACGCCTCGCCATAATGACAACACTCCAGACCTGTTCAGGCTGTGTGATGGCTAATTTACGTAGTAAATACGGATATACCTTTATGCGTGCTTCCGCAGGTTCAGCTTCATCACCTGAAACCAGTCGGGGAACACGGGCAAAGCCCTCTCTTATTCCTTAACTGAACCAAGCATAATACCATGTATGAAATATTTCTGTAAAAATGGATATAAAATGAGAATTGGCAGAATGGAAATAAATATTTTTGCCGCATTTAACGTTTTTGCAGACACATTTTGCAATTTTACCAGCTGTTCTACAGTCAGTTTGCTTGGGTCAATCTTGACGATCAGCTGCTGTATATAGGTCTGTAACGGATAATGTTCAACTTTATTCATATAAATTAATCCGTCAAAAAAAGCATTCCAATGGCCGACAATACTAAATAACGTAATAACAGCCACCGTAGGAACGGCAATGGGCAAGAAGATTCTAATCATCATATACCAGGGTCCGGCACCGTCTATCATCGCCGCTTCTTCCATTTCCTTCGGTATGTTGCGGAAATAATTCATCAGCAGCATGACGTTGAAGATCGGAACGGCTGAAGGTAGCACCAGCGCCCAAATGCTATCCATCAGTCCTAAGTCTTTTACCGTGAAATACATCGGTATCATTGAGGGCGAAAACAACATATTAAACAGTAAAAAATACATAACGGCATTCCGAAACGGTAGTTGTTTGGCCGTTCTCGACATCGGGAAAGCAAGAAGCAGCGTCATTAGAAAATTCAACGAACTACCGAGAATGACCCTTATGATGCTAATCAGAAAAGATCTCCAAAACTGTTGATCTTCAATAATTTGAGTATACGATGTGAAATTGAAATGCACCGGCCAAAAAAACACCATTCCCGCTTCTGCAGCACTTTTGGAACTAAAAGACAGAGCAAGTGTATGCCAAATGGGAGCAAGACACAGTAACGCTAGCAAGCTCAGCAAAATCACGTTAAAATGATCAAAAATACGAGAGGCAAAACTATTATTTGTCATGATTTCGCACCTGCCTTAGAATATACGGTAATTAGCGAATTTTTTAGCAAGCATGTTGGAAATAACGATCAAAAAGAAACTGATGAGCGATTTCATCAATCCAACGGCAGTCGCCAAACTGTATTGCTGGGAAACAAGCCCCGCACGATATACGTAAGTATCAATAATATCCGAAGATTCATATACAACAGGATTATACATATTGAATATTTGATCGAAACCCGCGTTGAGTATATTTCCCAAGCTTAAAGTAACTAACAAAACAATCGTAGGCACGATGCCAGGAAGCGTAATATACCTAATTCTTTGAAATCGGTTTGCTCCGTCGATGGCTGCAGCCTCATATAAACCGGGATTAATGCCTGCCAAAGCAGCTAAGTAAACAATCGCGCCGAAGCCGAACTCTTTCCAAACATCGCTTCCAACTAAAAGAAAAGGAAATAGCCTATTACTGCCTAAAAATTGAATCGGTTGAAATCCGAACCACTGCACGACTTTGTTGGCCATTCCTTCAAGCGAAAAAAGGTCTATCAATATACCCGATAAAATAACCCAAGATAAAAAGTGAGGGATATAAACAAGCGTCTGGATGGATCGTTTGAAAAATCGTAGTCTTAACTCATTCAACAAAATAGCGAAGGTTAGAGAAAAGACTATTCCTGCTATAATTTTCAAACAGGCGATATAGACCGTATTCCACAAAATCTGGCGGCTATCCGGCAGCCGAAACATAAACTCAAAATTCTCCAGCCCCACCCACTTGGAATGAAGCATGCCTTTGAACGGGTTATAATTTTGAAAAGCGATAATGGAGCCGAACAATGGATAGGTATTAAAAACGAACAGAAGAAATAAGCCTGGAATCAACATCATCCAGTAGTGTTTAATATTTGATCTTTCCCTCACGTTCTTCACCTCTTGCGTTCATCATCCAGCAGGCCAAGCCGGCTCCCTTTCGACAAGAGAACCAGCTCGCTTGCGGATTTTTTTTATTTTCCAGCCAGCTCTCTAACTTCTTGCGTGACCTGCTCGCCGCCGAGCTCCGTCCATTTTTTCACGAAATCATCAAAGGCGCCGATATCTAACTGACCCATAACGATTTTCAGATACGTTTCGTTTTCTAATTTGCTTAAAGTCGCCCATTTTTGAATCATGCTTTCAGTCGTGCCCGTAAACTCGTTGTTCATAATGTTCATCGGCTGGCTAAGCACCTTGCCGGACGCAAGCCAACTGGAAGCTAAAGCCCAATCCGGCACAACTTTTCGCGGGTTCTTTTGATCTCGCATATAGGCGTCATAGATCGATTTTTTAACCGGATCCAGGCTTTCCGGCTTATTCTTTCCGTCGATTACGCCTTGGACTTCAATGGACGTTCTTTCTACCTTATCGCCGTATTCAAGCGTCATCCGAATTGGCCAGTACCCCAGATCGACATTCGGATCCAGCTTTTGCGCGCCTTCCGGATCTTCCCCGACCAGATTGGCGCCATATAAGTTCATATACAGGATTAAAGCTTCCGGATGTTGGAATCCTTTCTTCAGCACGACAAAGTCGCCGCTTGCCGATCCACGATTTGTCGTATAGGTACCGTCAGCTCCGAAAGGGGCTAAAATCGAGATCCATTCCGCTTTCGGATCATTTTTCACCGCATCCTGCAGCATGCCAAGCGGCATCCACCAAGGCCCGAAGAACATGCCGGCCTTGCCGCTCTTTACAAACTGGGAAGGATCGTCGCGAAATACGAACTGATTGTCGATCACGCCGTCTTTATACATCTTCTGCAGCAATTCGAGACCTTTCTTGGCTTGCGGCTGGATGGAACCATACTCGATTTCGCCTTTATCATTCTTCACCCACATGCCGGGGAAGGCATGATCGAGCGCGAAAATTTGTTCAAAACCAAAGTAGTGATTTTTATCGTTCGTAACGAGAGGCGAATTTTTGCTAGGACCCGGCAATCCCATCGTGTCGGCTTGGCCATTGCCGTCGGGATCCTTTTCTATGAAAGCCTTTGCAACCGTAATTATGTCGTCCAAAGTCCTAGGTTCTTTCAAACCCAATTTATCCAGCCAATCTTTGCGAACCCAAAGCATGTTCGTAAAATCCGCCATCGTGTTAACGTTAGGAATTGCCATTAATTTACCGTCAACCGTCGCTTGTTTCAGCGACCTCCCGTTGGTTGAATCATAAATTTTTTTCAAGGTTGGAGAGGCGTACTTGTTATAAACAGCGGTCAAATCTTCAACTTGACCGTTTTCAACCAATTTTTTGAAGTCGTCTTCCGCTACTACCGTAACATCCGGCAGCTCGTTACTGGCCATGGCCAAACTAAGCTTTTGATCGTAAGCTTCCGGAGCCGTGGTGAAGGCTGCTTTAAAAGAAATATTCAGCTTTTCCTTCACGTATCTGGTGAATTGATTGTTATCGTCGGAGTCGCCTGGCGGCAAATTCCCAGCACCTTGCTTCGCGTTCGGGTCTACAACTTTCGGAATGCTGATAACCACTTCATCTTTCATCTTCCCATCCACAATGGTATCGTTACCTGCCGTGCCATCCGCTGCTGCATTTCCTCCCGCACTTTTGGTACCGCTTTCACAAGCTGCCATACTGCTTGCAATAATTATACTCAACATCAATAATGCGGCTTTTCTCATAAAGAATCCCCCAATTATTCAAGTGATATTGCAGCTCTCATTTCCTCATTGGAAGGGAAGATTTTCTCATGTCTTCCCTCCGTCCCTAAGCGGCTACTTCAACTCAGGGGCAACGTTTTTTATGCTTTGAATCACTTTTTTAATTAATTCGTCATTTCCGATTTCGGGTTCGGAAGCCAGTGTCTTCAAAGCAATTAAAACCCCATTGGTGATAATGGTATCGTCGTATTGACTTAGCGGGACGTATTTCGTGACGGCATTAATGTCTTGGAAGAAGGTGATTCCGATATCTTGCTTGCCAAACCAAGGCGTTGTCCAATTGATAAAGCCGGGATGATCATAGGCGGCTTTGTAGTGCGTAAATATGCCATCCTTTTTATTCGCTTCGGCACCTTCTTGCGAAAGAAATGCCCACTGGATAAATTTCCATGCTTGCTCTTTGTTCTTTGCTTTGTGAGGAATTCCGAAGGAACTTCCTCCCCAAATAAATCCTCCTCCAGGCGGCACCATAAGCCCCCATCTCCCGTTGCTGCCATGCTTATCATTGGGTTCGATCTGATAGCGGGGCGACCAAATCGCGGCCGGATAGAAAATGTGGTTATTTTGTGCATAAGAAGTGTTACTCGCCGGAGAGCTTTTATCGAGATTATCAATGATACCTGCATCGCTCAGCTTTCGGATAAGAACAAACAAATTGGCTAATTTTTTTACGTTTATTCTGTTGCCATCCGCATACGGTTCGGGATTCTGGCCTGCAATGATCTGCCAAGCTTCTCTGAGACTAGTAAACATGTACACCTTGCCGCCGCTTTCTTCTAAAACGTCCTTGCCCTTTGCAATAAATTGATCCCAATTCGGGAAAAGCGCTTGCAGCTCTTTCGGATCATCCGTACCAAAATATTGCTTCGTTAATTCGCGTTTGTAGGCTAGTCCCGCGATGCTCATGTCCATCGGAATAGAAACGACCTTGCTATTCGCATTTGAATTTTGAGGAAAGTCGTAATCAAAGATTAAATGCCGATTGAATTCGTACGGAGCGGCCTCCAGGTTTTCCAGCAAATTCATATGATTCAGCTGCCCCCGAAAATCACGCTCAATCATGAGAATATCCGGCAATTTGCCGCCAGCCGCAAGCGAGACCTGCAATTTTTTCATGATATCTGCCGATGATATGTTTACGTAATTAATCGAGATCTCCGGATATCTTTTTTTAAACCCTTGCAACACGTTGTCCTTCGGCTTGTCCCACCCCCAGATCGTAACCGTTCCGCTGCTGCCAATGGATGGATTTCCTTTCGCTTCCTCAGCTTTTGTTCCACCATCGGCGCAAGCTATAAGCGGCAATAGGAATAAAAATGGCAACCCCCTTTTACCCAATCGAGTCCCTTTATTCATCTTCCTTGACCCCCCTTTTAAATTGCTAAGGTTGGTTATGCATTGAAGCATACCACGCACCTTAGAGCGAAAAAATATCAGAATGCTATACTACTATTCAATTTCCTATACTCGGCTAGTTAGCAAACGATCACATGTTATAATGGATATTAACGCGTAATCGGAGGGTAATTCGTGGAGCCATTAACTATGAAAGTCATGATCGTTGACGATGAAGCTCTTGCTATTGAAGATCTGGAATCTTTAATTTCATGGCAGGATTTTCATTTCCATATTATCGGAACGGCCAGAAACGGAAGACGCGCCATGGAGCTCTTTCGAATTCATAAGCCCGATCTTGTTATTACCGATGTTCGAATGCCTATCGTAAATGGTTTGGAACTCGCTGCACAAATCAGATCCGAGAATGAACTGTGTCGGATCATTATGATAACGTCATACCAAGACTTCGAATATGCCAAACAAGCGATTCGCTACGGCGTGTCGAGTTACTTGCTCAAACATGAAATTGATGCTCAAACGTTGCTGGAAACGATTATGTCCATACGTCTACAGTGGGAAAGACTGATCAGCAGCGCTTCTATGATTCAAGAGGAATATTTGCGGAAGTTATTCGTAGGCAAGCATACGGAAGCACCTCAACATCTTGAAGCAGACTGGCTGAAACAATTAGATTCTCCTTTGGCCCTGTTCTATTTGAAGCAGGACACGCCCTATCCTCTTTTTCCGGAGTTAATTTCTGAGTTTGGAATTCCATTATCGCAAATATTTAAATATGATCCATTCGATATAGAGATGAGTATGAAGCCTCTTATTAACGTTCCTTTAAACGATAGGGAAATTGTACTTATTTATATGATTACAAATACGCATCAGTTATGGAAAGTCCAACAAGAACAGATCAACGTTGCGAAGCATCTTCAAAAAATAATGCGTCAATTCAGCAACGAAACGGTTTCTATTATAGGTTCGGTAGCAGTTGCCGGTAAAAGGGAACTTAACCCATTCTTTCATCGAAGTCATGCGTTGTTTCTCAAACGATGGTTTTTTGGAAGAGAAGCGTACTTCACACTAGAGGATACTCCTGAACCTGAACTTTCTCCGGATACCATTTTTATAGCGAAACTTCAAGAACTACAGGAAGAGCGTGACCTCATCGTACTTCACGAGAGAATTCCAGGTTACTTTAATCATATTCAAAAGTTAAATGATTCGTTGTCGCTGCAATTATTGGCTTCGGAATTACTAAAGAAGCTGGATTTTCATCGTAACAAATACGGCATGCTTCCTACCAAGCTCGCTAATGAAGATATGCTGCATCAAGTGCTGCAACTCTTCCATGTTGATGATATCAAGCAATGGTTCATCTCACAGTTCGATCTGCTTGCCAAGGAAATCGAAAAGGATGGGTTCTCTCATTTTTCTCGAAAAACGCGCGAAGCCATTCTATTCATTCATAAGAACTACCATCATGCCGATTTAAGCGTGGAGAGCGTTTCCACGTCGGTGAATATCAGCGTTCCCTATTTGCATCAGCTCTTCAAAAAAGAATTGCAGCAAACATTCCTTGAATATGTTACGTCATACCGTGTTGATATAGCTAAGAAATTGCTTCAGGAAAACAACCTGAAGATTTATGAGATTGCCGAAAAAATCGGTTATCGCAGCAGCGCCTACTTCAGTCAGGTATTCTACAAGGTGACCGGCTTTACGCCGCAAGAATATCGCAAAGGAGGTTAATCACCCTGATTAACCGCAGCATTAAACGCAAAATGATCATAAGCACAGCTTCCATTGTAACGGTTTGTCTGCTGTTCAGCGGCACCATCTTTTACTTATATTTCTCCAAAATATTAAAACAACAGGTCATTCAAGACGACCAAGTCAAATTAAATCAAACAGCCTTCCAATTGAACGATATGGTTTCGAATATACATACCTTTACGGAAACCATAATGGTAGATGAGAATCTGCAAGCCTTTCTCAAGAAAGATACGCGCATGGATGATGTATACGACATCCTAGACGGGAGAAGCGAAATTGTCCGCAAGCTTAATAAGTATTTTGCTTTAAGAAACGATGTTCAAAGCTTTTATATCGTTAAAGGAGAGCAAGAAGTAACGTTAAGCACTTCTCCGCTCGATGCGTCCGTGCGCGAATCGCTCGATGAGCCATGGTTTCGTGATTTCGTTCATTCACGCAAAGACAGGGGGTTTACGGACCCGCATTTTATTCTTAACGATACCTCTCTCGATAAACAAAGCGAAGTGATTAGTTATGCGGTGAATATACTAGACATTGATCACTATGACCATTTTATTGGAAAATTGATTATCAACTTTTACTTCGATCATTTTGTAAGTGTTGTGCAATCCAATGCGGCATCCTACGAACAATACTGGTGGGTGAACGAAGATAAGCAAATTTTATATCGAAAAGCGGATGCTCCGCTGCTTAACGATCATTTCAATGCCAGCAGTTCATTCGAGGAAAATAAAAGCGGCTTCATCTATAAAAGCCTCGTAGCCGATCAATGGAATATTATTTCTTACACGTCCAAAAAGAAAATATTCCATAAAATAAACTATATTTTCAGCTTTATTTTACTCATGATAGGGGCTAGCATATTGGCCATATTGCTCATTCTAACCCCCCTAATTAACAATATAACAAAACCGATTTTAAAACTCACACGCGCAATGAAACAAGTGTCTGCCGGGAACTTGAATGTGAATATAACGGTTCAAAGCAAGGATGAGCTTGAAGTGCTAGCTCTTGGCTTTAACCGAATGCTTGAAGATTTGCGGGAGCACATACAGGAGTCGTTGGAGAATGAGAAGATCAAGCAACAGTTGGAAATCGATCTATTGCTTTCACAAATTAATCCGCACTTTATCTATAACACATTAAATACGGTCATTTACTTAGCAAGAAAACAGCGGCATCATGATATTACGGAGATGATGACAGCGTTTATTCATATTCTGCAAGATGCAGTACAAATCGGAAATAACGAAGTGTTCTCTTCCGTCGAGAAAGAAGTCGGCATTATTCAGGACTATACAAAAATACAAAAGTATCGATATCGTGATCAGTTTGAATTGTCCCTGGACATCTCTGATCACGTATCTGACATGAATATGCCAAAAAATATTTTACAGCCTATTATTGAGAATGCCTTATTCCACGGCATACTCCCTAAAGAAACGAAGGGTTTGATTACCTTATCCATCCACCTAGAGAATGATCGACTAGTCGTGATAATAAGCGATGATGGTGTAGGAATGACACTTGAAGCTATCGAATCAATGGAACAAAATAGAAATACACCCTCTTCCAGTGATGGACGCATAAGAAATATTGGATTAACCAATGTAAAGAAACGCTTAGAATTACTATTCGGAAGTGAATTTTTTCTAGCCATCGATAGTGTCCCGCAAGAAGGTACTTCGTTAACGATCCAAATCCCCACTAAAACGAGGTAAGCAGAAACAACTGCCCGCGGCAAAGTATCGCGAATGCTCATAGCGCTGGCTATGAAAAATACATCTTACGAACCGATCAGAGTATTCCCGCAAGCAGCAAAAAAAAATTGAATGCTCACTATGCAGTAATCGTATTCCCTATTCTGGTTCTGTTGGTCACTTTCCCTATGGTCCTCCGGTCCAACACAGCAGGTCCATTTGATCAGTCAGGCTCCTGAAGCTACGAGTATCATGATCAGTTTGTACACATCAGTATCACAATTGTCAATGGCTATCGGCGCCGGTCTTGGTGGTGTAGTTGTGAAGAGCTTGCCACTAAGTTCTGTTGTATGGATGGGTTCCTTAGGCGTAGCGATTGCCGCATTGATTGCAATCGGCTTCATTCGTCCTGCTGTAAATAAAGGATAAGCCAAGTTAGTGACTTAGCTAACCAAAAAATCCCCATCGTGCAATTGAGTAACAGATAGACTGAATCGAACACACTAACCAAAGTTTTCTGATTAATCTAACAAGCTTCCGCATCTTCTGATACGGAGGCTTGTTTATTACTGCGACAAGCAATAATTAGCGTTAAGGTTATACCTTTAGAACCGAGTGAAATCGGCCAAATCCTATGAGTTACAGACTTCAATTGTTCTTATTTGTTTTCAATAAAATACGGGCTTGCTTAGAATGCTCCCCGGATCAAACCGCCGTCTACACGAATCGTAGAACCACTGCAGTATTCAGCAAAATCACTGCAAAGATATGCAACGGCAGCAGCAATTTCATCCGGATATCCAAACCGTCCACGATCGTTCGGAATCAAGGAGTTAACTGCATTCGGCTGAATCTCTTCCCATGTTTCGCCCCAGCCTCGGGAAGGACCAATGTTTTCCACCAACTCTTTAACAGCGTCAACTAAAATCGCCCCTGGAGAGACGATGTTTGAAGTAATACGGGTACCTTTTAGTTCGCGTGCCAGGGAAACTGCCAGATTATGACGTGCTGCGAGTGTAGCATTGTACTGCGGATGGGTGTTCATGGGTTGGAGCGCGAGTCCTCCACCAATTGTAATGATTCGCCCCCAATTACGCTCTTTCATTTGGGGTAGAAGTCGTTGAATCATGCGAACACCAGAAACCACGTTGACGTTATAGGTTTCTGTCCATTCATCTGCCTTAGCATCCATCCAAGATAGATGACGATAGAATCCAGCGTTATTAACCAAAATATCTACAGGTCCGTCTGCTAATGCCGCTGCTGCAACTGCATCGGCGCCGGCGTCTGTCGTCAGCTCTCCCAGAGCAACAGTAGCGGAACCTCCATTTGCACGGATTGACTCAGCCACTGCACTACTACGCGCTTCATCACGGCCGTGTACAATTACGCTTGCTCCTTCTGCAGCCAACATCTTCCCCATTGCCATACCCAGACCACTGCTCGATCCTGTAATGAGTGCACGTTTTCCAGTTAAGTTTAGTTCCATGATGTTTGTCCTTCTTTCTGGTTAGTTTTAATTCATTAAATTATATTATCCCTTACCAACCGTTCAATTCTGATGTCATCACATACATGGTCACTCCTTCGCCTCAACTTGGTTAAAGCATACCACTATCGAACTACAAAGTAAACAAAATAAATATATAATGTCTATTTTATATAAATTTATTATTTAGTCTATTTTTCTTTTTATAACAAAATTAAATTGCATTAGAAACATATGCCTCTCTCGTTTCTTGTTATCGATACAAGAGACTACATTCAAACCACTTATGTATGCAATTGAATATTTGATTGAAGGATTGTGAATCCTACATACAAAAATGAAAACATACGGAAGGATATCCAATTCGAAAATGATTACTGAGCAGCATAAGTTAATTGATCAAGTAAAACAGTTGCTCCCCCAAAATAATAAAATTCGGATCATCCAGTTGCCGGAGCTGCAGTGTTGGTTACTGTACTTGGAATATGTGGTTGATACAAAATTGCTTTATTCAGCATATTTGACAGCCACTCCAACAATATTCCTCTGAGAATCCAATCACACTCGATGAAGTCCTGATTCATGTTCAGGTAGTTGTTCACACCAGAACTTCCGATGTCGAAGAAATGGCAAATGGTGTTATTCAAGGTCATACCATGCTCGTCCAAAACACTTACAATATGGCGATTCTTTTCAAAACTGCTGCTACCAGCGGTAGAACCATGTCGGCTCCTGAAATCGAATCACAAATTATCGGTCCCCAACTGGCATTCGTTGAATCAATGGAGCAAAATTTACAAACGATTACACGGCTCCTTCCAGATCTTAATCTCATGTTAGAGAACGTGCAGGTAGGACATTACACGAAAACCGATATTGCTTTGCTTTATGTGAAAAATATTGCTCAACCTGAAAATGTTCACGCATTACTAAGAAGACTTCAAAATTTGAAAATAGATGGACTCTATGATGCCTCAATGCTGTTGCAGCACATAAACGACAATACCTACCTACACCATATTTCCACAAATGATCGTTACAGAGCGTCCGGACCGGGTTGTATCAAATTTAATGGAAGGTAAACTCGTGATATTGGTCAACGGTAGTCCCCAGGCGATTTTGACGCCATGCAATATATTCGATTTTTTCAAGTCACCGGAAGATTATTATATCAGCTGGTTAATGGCCACATTTCTACGGATATTACGCATGGGTGGTTTGTTTTTTCTTTATCAGTGACGCCGCTTTATGTAGCTATTGTGACGTTCCATTACTCCTTGTTACCGCAGAATATGTTAGTTTCGCTAATTGAGTCGCGCTCTAAACCTAAGTGTGGCTTGGATTATATATCGTACCGCCAGGTATTTTCCAAAATGTGATCTGTACCAGATCAATCAAGACATTTTCGCTTCGGAACATTCAAGAAGTTGTCATTACGTTACTATTTCCGGATCTACCTGGCTGGCTATTTATGAGTGCAATGAGTGTTTTATTAATTTATGGCGTTTTCGGAGGGATTCGAGTCATTGTAGGATTTGTACTCATTTACTTCATCTTTGGACAACTCATTTACTGCACACTGCTTATGTTGAAATATTATTCAGGTATTTTGCAGCTTATTTCCTCTATCCTTTTATTCAGGATAAGAGACGAGTAAATCGATATACGCAACTTGCCGTTTTATATTCGGCAGTTTTTGGAATTGTCACATTAATCGTTGCAATTGCTTACCTTGGCGGTAACCAGCTGGAGAAAACAACATGGCCGAATCTTACCTCGTTCAAAATCGTGAAATTACCGGTTATGGAGCGCTTCGATTTATTCGTTGTGGCCTATTTGGTCATTTCGGTATTTTCGGTAAGTCTTGTGCTGATGTGGTCCTCTACACGTGGTTTTCGGGAGGCCTGGAGGTTGAAGCAAAAATATGCGCTTTTTATGGGTTGCATTGTTTTAATCCTGTCATCTGAAATCATTCAATATCACTCAGATGAGGAAAATTTTAGTAAAAGTATTAGAACGATTGGTGTATGGATCGAGTATGTTTATCCACTATTCTTATATGTTTGCACTCGATGTAAGCGGAATTTTTTGAAGCCTGAAAAAGGAGCAGAAACATGAAAGGAATGCAACGGCACGATACTTATCATACTCGCTACCATGGCGGTGTTCATAGGTGGCTGCTTACAGACAAAAATAATTGAAAAAGTGGGTATTATCTTAGCCGAAGGGATCGATTTACTGCCACAAGGGCGTCTAATGGGAACATCCGTGTTGTATCGAATTGATCCGGAAGCAAAGGAAAAGACCAATGTAATCGTCTCAACAGCGAAGACATCTCAAGGATTGCGTGAAGCCATGAATGCATAATCCGTAAAACCATTAGTTACTGGTCAGATCCGACTGATGATATTTGGAAATCAATTGGCTAAGAAAGGGATTTTTTCACAAGTTGATATGTTTGTTACGAGATCCTCAAATTGGAAGTGGTGTTTACCTGTCCGTAGCTTCAGGTCAATCCAATAATATCCTCACCCGAAAAAATCCTGAGGTTTCCAAAATCGGGAAATATTTAAGTTTATTGATCCAACACAATGTAACGACTGGATTTTTGCTGCCGCCAACCTTACAAGCATTTACACATGATTACTATATCGTTGGGAAAGATCCGACTTTACCTATAATTGAACAAAAGAAGGATGACATAAAATTAAATGGGGTCGCAGTATTCAAAGAAGACCGCATGGTCATGAAAGTGGACCAGGATAAATTATTTTATTTAAAATTGATGAGTGCTCCTGTTAAAAGCGGAAATGTTGAACTTGCGTTATCAGAAGCAGTGATAACTTTAGATCATCGAAAAGTAAATAATTTAAATGTTGTCATTGCTCCATTTAATTTGTACGAAGGTTTGAAAGCAAGTGTTCTTGACATGTCGGAACAACTCTCGCTCACAGAGCCTGCCGTAAGCAACAGACTAAGTCTAATCATCGAGCAGAAAATTGAGAATGAAATGATGGTATTAATACAGCGACTACAAGAGGAAACCGTTGATCCGATTGGATTCGGTAGTAAATACAGAGCATTTGTCCGAGGAAAAACGTTTCTGATGAGATATGGCGAAATCAATATTCTAAGGCAAGCATTAAGGTAAATATACATTTAAAGCTGATCCGTGATGGTGAAATTGAATAAAGTTATCCTCCAATTGAAATCGGGTTATCTCACAAAAATACGCTATTTAATTGAAGCCTTTAACAATTGGTGGTATTCATTTAATAGTACATCTAATTCTTGGGATTTTCTTATTACATGTTCATGTTTTAAATCCTCATGCCTCTTCACCATAGAAAGCAGTTCCGCCCTTGTACGCACAATAGCTACGATAATTTCAGTTTTCTTATCCAAGTGGCACCATCCCTGACAAGAAATTGGGTAATTCTGAGAGCATAGCTGCTTGTTTTGGGAATCAGAGATAAGGATGGAAGTAAAGAAGTTACCTAACAAGTACAGACATGAGATGAAGAAGTAACGTAACCAAATTGGCAGCTTCTAAGTCTTAACGTATGATGGGAAATTGTCCACCCTGCTTAGGTCCGCCAACGGAAATGATTTTCCTCCTTCATTTAAACAGCAACACTACAGATATGCTTAAATTGGAGCTGCCCCTAATTTGCTCCAATCTATAGGGTAAAATAAATCCCCACCAGATCCCATAATTTTTATAATTAAGGGTGCTGGTGGGGATAAAACGAAACATAAATGGAATTTATTTTTGCTCTGCAGCGTGTTGTACTTGTCCGTTTCTTGTTAATAAAAACGATACAATCACGGATACTCCCATCGCAATGGCCAAAAGCAAGAATGTTTCTCTTGTTGAGGAATAGTTAAATAATGCAGGGACTGCATGCATAAAGAGCGGACAAATAAATTGGAAGGCATAAATACCGGCCAATAAGATTGAAATCGCCGTCGTAAGTCGCTCTTTAGGTACCACTTGGGCCGTCTTATTAAAAGACATCGGGAAAAACAGCCCTTGTGAAAAGCCAATTAATAATACTGCAATAGCAATCATCCATACGTTTTGTGCTATACTTTCGAGCAAAAAGCCCACTCCGTAAAGAATCAAACCAAATGCAACGATAAAACGATTAAACATTCGAGTCAGTGCAGGGAAGGCAAGTCCGGCAAGAAATATACTAAAAAGGGATATGGCAGAAAAATAACCGACTGTAGAAGCCGTCCCTATTCCAATTTCGGCAAGATATAAAGATAAGCTGGTTGGGATTGTGAAATACAACATCACGTTTAGCCCACTCAACAAGGCAAGCCAATAAAAGCCAGCAGGTATCTTCGCCAACGACGTATTTTTAACGGCTTGAGTTTTAATAGGAGGGAATTTTGGTACAAAAAAGACGACCAGGATCAACAAGATAATTGCGTAGGAGTAGCTTAAGAAAACACTTTTCCAACCAAATGAGGCTACAAAACCTCCAATCGAAAGAAAAATGGCCCCTCCGATTCCATTTACTGCAGTGATCCATCCATTCATTTTGGTCCGTTCATTACCTTGAAAATTCTCTGCGATCACTGCATTAAATGCTGGAGAGATCAACCCGATACTTAATCCAAGTATGGCTCGGAAAAAAAGAATCAAAGGAATGGTGTTTACAAACGAAGGACCTATTCCTCCGATGACGTAAAATACAAGCCCAAAAATAAGTATACTTTTACGTGAGAATTTTTTAGCCAACGTACTGGCCATCAATAATGTCGGCAAAATAAATAATGAAGATAAGGTAACAACCCACTGAATGAGCAGCGAACTGGTGTCTGGGAAGTCAACCTTAAGTAATTTTATTGCGGGCGCGGCAAGCATTGGGGCGAATGATGCAGTTACCGCCAAACAGAGTAAAGCAATTCTTGAACTTAATTTCATAAATTTTCTTCTTCCTTTCGTTTCAAATTGATAACAGCATATCATCCCGTTTATCTAAAGTAAACAAAAAATATAAATAATGTCTATATGATTTTTATAATATAATTAATATATTTACTTATTAGCCAGCATAAATAACCTGTAAAAAAATTTCTTACAGGTTATGAATATCTGTCTATAAGTCAATCGCCATCATTTCGGGATTACTAGCGGTTCAGTACAGCCTCGGCCATAATTCTGCCAAAACCGCGTGAACTTCCCCTACCTAATACCTTATGATTTATACCCAGTAATCGTTTTTGATTCAAAGCACTCCTCAAGGCCATAAGCGCCATATTCTCTACCTATGCCTGATTGTTTAAACCCGCCAAAAGGAGCCTTCATTTCAAATCCCGCACCATTTATTAGCACCAAGCCTGCTGCAATACGTGAAGCAATCTCATTTGCTTTATCAATGTTTGAAGAACTAATATAAGCTCCTAAACCATAATTCGTGTTATTCGCCATTTCAATCGCCTGTTCTTCGGTTTGATACGTCAAGATGGATAAAACTGGACCAAATATTTCTTCCTTTGCAATCGTCATGTCTTCCGTTACATTGGCAAACACCGTCGGTTTAACAAAATAACCTTGTTCTAAACCTTCAGGACGTCCCAGGCCACCTATGATCAATTCGGCTCCTTCATCAATGCCAGATTTAATATAACGTTGAACCTGATTGTACTGCTTCTCGGTTATAATTGGCCCAAGTACTGTATCTTCATCCCAGGGGTTACCGACTTTAATAGCTTCCACTGCTTTTTTTGCCAAGACCTTAACTTCCTCAAGACGGTGCTCAGGAATAAGCAAGCGAGTCCCAGCTACACATGCCTGACCGTTGTTATTGAAGCATTGACGAACCGACGTTGGAATTGCAGTGTTAAAATCAGCATCATCCAGAATGATATTTGGTGATTTTCCGCCTAACTCCAATGTAACTCGCTTCATCGTTTCGACTGCGCCTCTCCGAATATCTTTGCCTGTGCGTGTAGAACCTGTAAAAGAAATCATGGCTACATCGGGATTTCGAGTCAATTCCGTACCAACGGTTTGACCCAATCCGTTGACCACGTTAATAACACCGGAAGGAATCCCGGCCTCGTGGAAGCATTCGGTTATTAACTGTGCCTGGATCGCACTGAGCTCGCTTGGCTTAATTACAACAGGACAGCCAGCAGCTATTGCAGAACCAAGTTTCGCAGTGATTTGCGAATATGTTGCATTCCAAGGGGTGATAATTCCAATAACTCCAATTGGCTCTGAGACCACTTTAGCTGTTCCAATGTACTTAACAAATTCAAATTGTTCCAAGGCTTCTTTTGTATCCATAAAATTCTCTGCTGCCAATTTAACACGACCAATCGCAGCCAATTTCGGAGCACCATATTCAGTGATATTGGCTTCGATCATGTCATCGGATCTATCCAGAATGGCATCATGCAATCTTTGAAGCATCTGAATGCGTTCTTCAACCGTTGTCTTAGAAAATGTTTTGAAAGCCTCTTTGGCTGCAGCAATCGCTATTCTTGCATCATCTTCATTGCCTAATGTCACTCGTCCAATTAGTTGTTGCGTCGTAGGACTAATAAGGTCTTGAATTTTAGTCCCCTGAGGTTTAACGAATTGTCCATTAATATAAATTTGTTCAATATATCTCACACGGAACACACTCCTTTTTTGTCGATAGTATTATCACTTAAATCTTTTCTTGGTGTGATTAGATGTTCATTCTCTTTCACTCCCTGTTGACTGCTTGACTAAGGATATCATCATTTAAATTCATTTTAAACAAAAAATATATATATTGTCTATTATGAATAAGCTGTATATTTTTTTCTTTTTTATGTATAATATGATTAGCATCTGTCGAAAGGAGGACGTGATATGAACAACACAATGAATATTGAGTTAGATCCCACTAAAACTAAATTACTGAAAAAGTTAATTTCCACCATCATGAAAGACGGCTTTCAACATTTGAGAATGGATGACATTGCGAAAGCGATGGATGTCAGTCGAGCTACAATGTATAAAAACTTCTCTTCAAAAGAAGAAGTCATTGAAGGCGTTGTACGTGTTTTTATTGATTATATAGATAGGTTGGAGGATCGCACCTCTGATGATGATGAAGAATCGTTCGGAATTTGGTTTCAGCAGTTATTTGAACAGTCAGTTTCGCTTGTAGGGAAGATAACAGACGTATTTCTTAAAGATCTTCAATCGGCCTACCCCGAATTGTATGCTCAACTTAAGGATACTTTGAATAAAAGAGAGCAACAGACCTTGGAGTTTTATCAAGATGGAAAAACTAAAGGTATCTTCAATTTAATCAATGAAAAATTTATTTTAATTCAAGACAACCTTCTACTTCGGGAGATAATCAATACAAAATTTCTGGTGTACAATCAAGTATCTATCCAACAGGTATTGTTGGACTATTACCAATTCAAAAAAATTCAACTTTTTAAAGCAGATAAGCTATCGATTGTTGATGATTCCAAAATACAGCCTGTAATAGATCATATTGTTGAAAAATTTAATCGAGCATTATGATAAATGCTCTTAGAAAAGACCCCACCCAACTTTACACTATGGCAAAGATAAAACCAAAAATGAAAAAGCGGCCGAGACTAGGACCTGAAAAGTCTTAGACTGCCGCTTAGGCCTTACTTTGACGAAGCAAAGCATAACTATAAGGCAACTCTTTTCGTTGCAACTTCTTCTTGGAATGTCTGGTCATGCTCAACAAAAACCATGGTTGGATTAAAGCTTTTAATAAGCTCTTCAATTTGCATTCGTGAATAAACATCAATAAAGTTTAGTGGTTCATCCCAAATATATAAATGAGCTTTTTCACATAGACTTTTAGCAATAAGCAACTTTTTCTTTTGTCCGCCAGAATAGTAGGAGATATCTTTTTCAAACTGGATACGGTCAAAATCCATCTTGCGTAGAATGGATTTAAATATCGGTTCATCAATCTGATTTTCTTCAATAAAGTCAGATAACTTTCCCTTTAAATGAGAGGTATCTTGCTGTACATAAGATATGACAAGGCCAGAACTAACGTTCAAAGTACCTGTATACTGGAGCGGATTCCCTAAAATTAGTTTTAAAATACTGCTTTTTCCACTACCATTTTTTCCATCAAGCACTACCCGGTCCCCCGCCTTAACATTAAAACTTATTGGCGCATTAACCAATTCACCATCATACCGAACAGCCACGTCCGTTAACTGAATCAATTCTTTAGATTTGTATTCTAAAGGCGCTAATTGTAATAACTCCGTTTTTTCCACATTTTTAAGCAGCGTTGACTTTTCTTCAATCGCTTTATTTTGCCTTGATTCCAGGTTCTTTGCACGTTTCATCATTTTTGCAGCTTTATGTCCTACGTACCCCTTGTCCAATTTAGAACCAGAATTCGTTGTGCCATTTTTGGAAGCCTCTACTTGATTAGACCAATTGGCAGAACGTTTTGAAGATTGTTGCAGCCTTCCGATGTCTTTTTGTAAACGCTCGTTTGCTTTTTCTTCATGTTCCTGCTGTCTATCGAAATTCAGCTTCCAAGAAGAATAGTTGCCACTTTGAACTTCTATATCGGCTCTATTTATCGACAAGATGTGGTCAACACAGCCATCCAAAAAGTTTCTATCATGTGAAATGAGAATGAATCCTTTTTTCCTTCTTAAATAATTCGAAACCATCTTTCGTGCATGACTGTCCAGGTGATTGGTTGGCTCGTCTATTAATAAAAACTGCCCTTCATTCAAAAAAAGCGCAGCCAGCAAAACCTTCGTTTGTTCCCCGTTCGATAAGGTTTCGAATGGTCGGTACATCACTTCGGCATCGACATCTAAATAAGATATTTCCCGAAGCAACTCCCAATCCTCTGCCTGAGGACATATCTCTTCTAATATTTCATGCGTTAATCTGCTTTTATCCGATACAGGATATGGAAAATAATTAAATTCAACGGAAGAAATAATAGTTCCATTATATTCATATCTTTCTAATAACAAATTGAAAAAAGTTGTCTTGCCTCGACCATTGCGGCCAATAAATCCAAGCTTCCAATCCGTATCGATTTGAAAGCTAACATCTTCAAAAATATTATCAAAGCTGCTAGGATATGAAAATGTCAGGTTTTGTACATGAATCATTGACATGGTAAGCTCCTCCTTTTTATAACGCATTTACTTTTTATAAAAAGTCGGTTCATACCCATCTCTTCTTAGTCGCTCCGCATAAGTTCAATGGATATTAACGACTTATACGGAGTAAATCATGTGTAATAACCGTGTCTGTGCTCATGTTACCTCTCCTTTTTATATTTTAATTGTTGTGCCCGTATAGCTGACCGCATGCTGCATCGATGTCGGTTCCGAACTGAGTTCGTACTGTAACTTTGATTCCCTTTGACTTTAAGATCCGGACAAACTTTTGAACTTGTTCTTTGTCTGATTGATAATAGCTTTCGGGCGTCACGTCGGTTGAATTGTAAGGGATCAAATTGACGTGATATAAATGGTCCCAAGAACCTCTGTGCTTTAACAAAGCGGCAATGGCTTCCGCATGTTCGGTTGAATCGTTTCCTCCTCGAAGTAGTATGTAGGCAATATATACTTTTCTGCCTGTATCGCGAATATGCTGATCCAACTTGCTCAACACATCATTTAGCGGATACCGATGGTTAATGGGCATTAGCGCGCTCCGCTGTTCGTCGAACGGAGAGTGCAGCGAAAAGGTCAGGTTAACCTGCGGGAATTCCTTTGCCAGACGATCGATTCCTGGCAAAATTCCGATGGTGGAAACCGTAATTTTTCGATGCCCCAAGCCAAAGGTTCGTGGATCCGTCAGTATCTGAAGCGTCTCGAAAATATGAGGATTGGCTAGCGCTTCACCCATGCCCATAAACGATACGCTATCGAGAGTTTGACCGTTTAAATGAAAGTACAACAGTTGATCGGTGATTTCGTCTGATGTTAAATTTCTTTTCAGTCCGATCGTGCCTGTAGCACAGAAGCTGCAACCATATCCGCATCCGCACTGGCTGGAAATGCAGTATGATTTCCAGCCGCGCTCATAGATTAGTTGAACGGCTTCTATGTGTTCACCGCCCTCAATTGAAAAAAGCACTTTATTCACTTGACTGGATCTCTTTTGCATAACTGGGGTTACGTTCAAAACGCGTTCGCCAAGGTTCTTTATTAATTCATTTCTTATATCCTTGGGTACGATGGTCATTCTGTCATATTCACCGATTCGTTGCTTGAAGATCGCATCCGCAATTTGTTGGTACCGATATGCGGGTTGTTTCCATTCAGACAATAGGCGCTGAATCATTTCGTATTTTGAAGTTGATTTCATGATTTTTTCTCCTCTTGAGCCGGAGAAAAGGCCTTAAGTACCCATATTGGGTACTTAACATCTACATTAACCAAACACATTTATACGTAAAGATGCTTGCAGCTCCAGTCGCTACGTGCATCTATCGATCGTTGGATAATGCTCCGACATCCGTTTTATTTGATCGTGAACCGTACCCACGGGCAATGAACGATTCACAAGAACATGCACAACTTCAAACATTTAATTCAACCTCCTAATTTAAATAAGTAAACATTGCCTTACAGTTCAACGATCTTAGTGGCGATATTTTTACAGAATTCACTATCGTGCTCTACCAAAAGTATGGTCGGAGAATGTTCCAGAAATAGTTCTTCAATTTGCATACGGGAAATGACGTCAATAAAGTTAAACGGTTCGTCCCAGATATGCAAATGAACATCTTCGCGAAGCATTTCGCAATGAGTACCTTTTTCTTCTGACCTCTGCTGAAGGAGCCTATGTCTTTATCGAACTGGAGGCGGGAAAAGTCAAGCTTTCTTAGAATAGCTTTGAACAAGCTTTCTTCGATCCTGTTATTTCTTGCATATTCCGTTAAATTGCCCTGCAAAAACGCGGTGTCCTGCGAAACAAAGGAGATTTTAAGCTGGCTCCCCTTTCTAACCGTGCCGGAAAAGGATATCTCCTCACCGCAAATCAGCTTGAGAATGCTTGATTTACCGGATCCGTTTGGCCCTAAAAGCGCTATGCGCTCTCCTTGCTCAAAGGTAAAGTTGATCTCGCTGCAAACCGTTCTTCCGCTGTAATGAATCGAAACATGATCAAGTTAATGATGGTAAGGAAGCTGCGAGGTTTTCAGGCTTTCCGAGCTTTCATTATTTTTCAAAAGCTTGGATTTACCCTCGATCGCGGATTGCTCTCTGTGCTCGAATCGATTTCGATCGTTTCATCATTTTGGCCGCTTTGTGACCGACGTAACCTTTGTCGAGCTTGGAGCCTGAATTGCGCGTGCCATTTTTCGTTTTCGTTCGTTTTGCCGCATCAGAGAGCCGTTTAATGTCTTTTCTCAGCTTTTCGTTCTCGGCTAGTTGTTTATTATCCCATCATTCGGAAAAATTCCCTTTATGAACTTCGATGTCTGTCTTGTTGATCGAAAGAATATGGTCCACGCAGTTGTCTTAGAAATGCTCTGTCGTGAGAGACCAAAATAAATCCTTTTTTTGTGTTCAGATAGTCGCTGACAAGTTTTCGGGCATGCAGGTCAAGATGATTAGTCGGTTCATCGATCAGCAGAAAGCTGTTTTCCTTCAGAAACAAGGCTGCCAGAAGCACTTTCGTTTACTCGCCGTTGGACAAGGTATCGAAGGGGCGATATAAAACGTCCTCTGACACCTTCAGCAGTGAAAGTTCACGAATGAGCTGCCATTGCTCATGGTCCGGATTAATGTCTTGGACGACGTCCATGGTATTGTGTTCCATGTGTGTGATCGACATGAAATGGGAATCGTCCGTTTCTTCCCGTAAATCCTAATTTCCAATTGGTATCGATTTGAAAGCTTACGTTCTCGAAGATGTCATCGTAGCTATTGTCATATGCAAACGTCAGGTTGGTTACATTGATTAAAGACATGTTCAATGCATTCCTCCAGTTAAAAAATAAAAAGCCACAAGAAAGTTACCTTCTTGTGGCTCAAACAAATGTAACAAATCCAACCGTAAGAAGGGCTGGAATGAATATTTTGATTGAGTGAAAAGAATACGTAACTTCCTTGCTTATAAAGAATAAAACAAGCGTACTGATTTATTCTTTACCACATAAGCAAGAAATATTACATAATCCTTTTCAACTCCAATCGTTAAATTAAAATACATTTTATCATAAAGCTTTATACTTTTCAATTCTTGAAACGGCCGCCCATACGTTCCTGCAATGCGCCCTGCCTTTGCCGGCAGCAGTTCCTTCTCGAGTACTTCCGACTCCTGCTATGACTTCACGTTCGCCCGCGATCCCATCAACAAGCGATGGGTCCCAGTTTATCCATATTTCCACGGTAATGCTGCAGGAAGACAACCGGGTCTTACCAACTTTGCCGAATCGCCGATAAGCGTATGTGGTTTGAGTACTCGTAATGTTGTTGTTATTTTAAGGTAAGGGAAACAAAATCATTCAATGCTTCTACAAACACTTGCGGCGTCTCCACATGATTCATATGTCCGCCTTGTTCGAACAGCAAGAGCCGCGAAGCCGGAATCTTCTCCCCTATCTCCTTTGCCCAACGCGGTCCGCAGTTAAAATCGTACTCGCCGGCGAGGATCAAGGTGGTGGTTTGAATGGTTTCTAACACATCACGAACATCCCACATATACGGCTTTCGATTCGGATCGACGGAGAAATCCAGTCCCTCCTGCCACTCGTTGAATCCTTCCGGAAGTTTCCAATAGTTGCCGAAGAAAGCAGGCATCAATCGCCTTAAGACTTGTAGAATTGCTTCTCGATCCCGCGCTTTGCCCGTAATCATCTCCATCCATGCCTGCTTCGCATCCTGAGCTTCAGGATGATCCGACCAACGCTGAGTAAAAATCTCGAGTTGTTGAACCTGCTCCATTCCAAGGTCTTGATTCATACACGGAGCCGAGCTGTAAAGGATGAGGCCGCCAAGTTCATTCGGATAATCAAGTGCATATTGCAGTCCTACGAAACCGCCATGCGAGTGACCCAGAAAAAATGGCCGTTGTGCTCCTACGTGCACGGCAACTTGACGTGCGAAATAGGCGTACTTCGACATAGTGTAATCTCCATCAGGAAGATGATCGGAATTCCCCGTGCCAACTGGCTCCAAATAAATAACGGTCATGGATTTTTCCAGCAGTGGCATGCGCATATAGCCCCAATGAAACCCGGGGCCTCCTGCATGAACTAAACAAACAGGACCTTCTCCCGCAATATGATACACTTGTCGAATACCATCAATGATGACATCGTGCATAGCCAGTTCACGCATGGAGTCTTGAAAATGAGATGTAGTCATGCATATTCCCTCTTTCATTGAAACCTGTTTTCTTCTTCTTATCCTCCAAGTGCCTGTTGAAAAAATATCGGCCTGAGGCTAAGAGTTCCACAAAGGAACAAATAGCCTTACAAGCCGAGTAGATTCGTTATTCACGGGTTATGGCCGTCATAAATACCCGGATAAGTAATATGATACTTTTTGGAAACTGACATCAGCTTCTCCATGGCTTCACGAGTTGGCGGCTCTACATGAGCCGCGCGCCGTTAAGCAATACGTGAAGCATCATGCTGGAGTCAAACGTGCTGAAATGCTCATTTCACTTGCAAAATCTAGCGTTGGAACCACCAAGGCACTCCATGCTTACAAGCTTCATCTTGAGCAATTGCTTGAAGAATACGACCTGGCCCAGCGCCAACTTGAACAGATCGAACGCGAGCTCCATCTCATTCTTGATCGCATTCCTTACGCGCAGAAGCTCCTTGAAATACGAGGCGTCAGTACAACGAGTCTAGCTGGTGTGCTAGGTGAGGCCGGTGATCTAAGTGGCTATTCGCACGGAAATGCGTTGCTGCGACATGCCGGGTTGAATTTAGCTGGGCCAGTTCTGGGAAGTGGCGAGGAAAGATCGTGCTTAGCAAACGAGGTCGGCCACGTCTAAGTCATTTCCTCTATCTCAGACGATGTGTATGGTCATGACTAACCCGGAAATCCCGGCTTTGCACCGTCACAATGTGGAGGAAAAGAAGTTAAAGAAAATGAAGTCCATCATGAAATTATGCAGTAAAGTAGCTCGTCTGCTAGTCGGCTTGGCTAAGAGCTACGAGACCTATGATTCAACTCGAGTTGTCCCACAGGCAGCTTAAGATTGGACGATCCCTTACCAGCTCATGCATTCGCAGGATGACAAGAAGCACGGAGTATCGGGAGACGTAACGCAAAAGGGCTCGGACCCGTTTCGTTAGAAAAACCGACCTCCACCCCTTAGTTAGATGTGACGAAGGAATGAAAGGGCTATGACCCGTTGAGACATGGGAGCGAGAATCGCTAAGGCGAAGTGGAGACGTGCGTAAATGGAACAATGTGGGTGAAGCATTCCTCACCCTTATTTACGCATGCCCTTTTCACTTCATCCGAGCAGCAAGCTCCAGCATATCTTCTTCTTCCATCATCATCAAAGGGTGAAATCCTGCGAATTCATGACTCTGAGTGAGGAAACTGAATCATTTCGAGGGAGCATAACGATACATTTACTTCTAGTTTTCCCAGATTTATGGACGATTATAAGTTGACAGCGGTTTTCAATTGGATTTCGTTCTGAAGTTTGCGGAACACGATGTAGGAGGCCATTATAAGCACAATCGCTACTACAGCTGCAACGCTTTCCGCAGGGTAGCCACTGGCAATGTTTGACCAGATAGCCGAAATGGCATCGATAGTAAATCCGGCATACGCCCACTCTTTTAATCTATTAAATTTTGGAACGAGTAACGCGATAATTCCCAGAACTTTTGCAATTCCAAGTACATTCAAAAAGTATTCCGGATACCCCAACTTGGTGACTATTTCAACAGTTTGAGGAGTATGAGCCAAATCCACAAAACCGCTTATAAAGAAATATAAACTGACAATGCTCACAAGAATCCAATTGATAATTTTAATTTTTTTCATTTTGACTGCCCCTTCTTTTCCGTTTTCTTTTACCTTTATGCTATCAAGAGAGCGGACGGATATTGTGAATCTTTCCGCCAGCTTTCCGACCCTTTTTGCAAAACCTTAAATCTTCTCCCTGCTCTCACGCCCTCGCCGCTTCGATGGCGCATTCAGCGCGAGCAAGCTCGTTTGGGGACGAAAGACATTGTCATCGGATCGGCGATTTCGCCTAATCGAATAATTATTTGCATAAATTATCAACTTAAAAAAGTGATGATCAAAGCTTCTGCTTGTTAAATTGCGTGACATAAGCTCCATAACCTCTTTTTATAAGATCAACTTTCGGAACAAATTCCATGGCTGCGGAGTTCATACAGAATCGCAGTCCCATTGGTTGAGTCCCGTCTTTGAACACGTTGCCTAGAAAGGAATCAGCATCTCGGCTTCTGACTTCGATTCCCCAAAAAAATCGCGTTTTAATACAACGTTTTTTGGATCCAAAGGCTTTGTAAAACTTGGCCATCCTGTACCTGCATCATATTGGTCCTTAGTGCTAAACAACGGCTCACCCGAAACTATATCTACGTAGATCCCCTCTTCTTCGTTATCTCTAATTAACCAATAACAATCGTTACTACTACGATATTGGCAAAAGGGCAATCCTGATAGACTCCCTAGACGTCGATTTCTACGTTGTTTATTAATTCAATATCTTCCGCTCATCAAGTAGGCATCAGTGTACCAAGAATATAAATGGCGGAGCGAGAGTAGCATCCCTAGCACACCGCCATTTTCAACCGATTTCTCAAGAGCTGTTTCTCAAAGAGAGCTAGAATTTAATTTTAAGTCAGCCCCTATGCGACATAAAGCCTTTAAGGACGGACAAAATTAATGATCTGTTCGTTGTACTTGTCTTTTTCATCATAGAAGAGGCCGTGACCGCTGTTTTCGAAAGGCACCAACTTGGAGTTTTTGATTTCCTTATGCAATTCTTCCGCAACTGCAAATGGAACGGTTTTATCTTGAACGCCGTGCAAAATAAGAGTCGGCACTTTGATTTTATTCAATTTTCCGGTCAAATCCGTGGCAGCCACTGATTTAATGCTTTCGATGGATGCATGGGGATCCGCTTCGAGTCCCAACTGGCTGAGCCATGTCAAATATTCCGTAGAAGGCTTCGTTACGAAGGTGTCTGCCCCGACTGCAAGTGCTTTAGGGCGGTCCTGGATCAGACCAACTACGAGGCCATCGATCGCTTCCTTCGGAAGTCCCCATTTAGGTGTGGGGGCAGCAGTGAGTATTAATTTGGAAACCCTGTTATCTTGATATTTGGTCATATATTGGGTTGCGACGGTTGATCCCATGGAGAAGCCTAACAGTGTAGCGTCTTTTAAATTAAGTTTCTCTATGACGGCGCGAACATCTTCCGCGTAGGTTTGCATGTTATTGCCGTTGTAAGTATGGTCTGATTTGCCGAATCCTCTGAGGTCGATTCCGATGAAACGAATTCCCTTGGCAGGCAATGTGTTTTGTTGATATTCGAACATTTCATGATTAAACGGCCAGCCATGAAGAAAGACGACCGGTTTGCCTTTGCCTACGTCCTCAACGTACAACCTCACGTTTTTTTCAACGGTGACATAATGTCCACTTCCTATGTCGGTGACTTCATTGGAATAATTAGGAGTAGTTGCATTCGCTATGTTTGGACTGGTTACGCTGCCTGACATACCGACCCCGGTTACGATGAGTGCTGCTGCTAATGATGCTGTTAAAAGGGTTTTACTCTTGATGAATTTCATGATTTCTCTTCCTCCTGAATTTAAATAATGTTTAGTTCAGTTCTATTTTCTTTCATTTTGACGGTCATTCTGTGCCGTCTGTTTTTAGCCAAGTGAAAGATGGTAGTGGCATTGTCATCGGTTGAACCACGCTATAGCCGTATAAAAGGGAAACTTCAACAAGATGTTACAAAGCCGCTGGATCTGGAGGACCCGGTGTCGCGAGCCTGGTCACTATGAATAGGCACGAAGACCCCTAGACACACCTCGCCTTTCATAAATCAATAAGCTTGATCGTCCTATAACTCCGTTAAGTGCTGAATACGTGGTCCAAGTATATCCAACACTCCTGACATCGAATTACCATCCTTTTGACACAAGTTTCAATATTGAAATTCTTATAGCATTATCCATTATCCGACGGTGCTCGACGAGCTTTTCTTGTTTAAAGTCAGCTTGCCACCTCCTCTTTCTTATACATTGATTCTAACAAGAAGCAAAAGAATACAAACCTGTGAGACGTCACGTATTTACAAAAGAAAAAGCACGACTTTTGATCACTGAAGCATGAAAAATTTCATGCCACTTGCCAAAAGTCATGCCTTATGATGTTTAAAGGAGATGCCGAACCGAAAATACAGCTGCTTGCGTTCTGTCGCGCAGCCCGAGCTTAGCGATGAGATTTGAAACATGATTTTTCACTGTACCTTCCGTAAGATACAGCGAGCCTGCGATTTCTTTATTATTTAATCCTTGCCCCAATAATGCCAGTACCTCTTTCTCCCGTTCGGTCAATGACCCAAACCCTTCCGGTTTATCATGACTTAAGGGAAGCGTCTTCTCCGGATTCATCTCAGACATTTTCTTTAACTCTTTTAGCAGCATCGAAGTCATATCGTGTTGCAGTACTGTTCCACCATTGTAAATTGTTTGAATAGCGCTTATGATCGTCTCCGAAGGCATATCTTTCAATAAATACCCATGGACGCCGTTTTCCAAAACCTGCATGATTAATTCTGCATCACCGAAAGTGGTTAGAATCAATACCTTCGTCTCTGGGAAATTCTTGAGGATCAATTCAGATCCTTCGACACCATCCATTCCCGGCATTCTAATGTCCATTAACACCACATCCGGCCGCCATTCCTCTACTTTGGAATAGGCATCCCTTCCATCCACAGCCGTTCCAATCACTTCCATACCAGGTTCCATTCCGATGATCTTCGCAAGCCCGTCTCTCAAAATCCTTTGATCGTCAACGATTAGAATCCTCAATTTATTTCACGCTCCGCATCCATCAAGGAATAAGGAAGTGCAACTTCAACAGCGAAGCCATTAATGGGGTCCATTCTAAAATACACCTCTCCATTCCACTCCTTCACTCGTTCTTGTAAATTGATTAACCCAAACCCAGGTTTAAGTTCTTCCGGCACTTTACCGTCATTGCTTACGCAAAGAAAAAAGCCGTTGTCAGAATAGGATAACGAGATTTCAGCATGATTCGCATCTCCATGTTTCTGAGCATTTGTTAGCGATTCCTGGACGATTCGGTAAGCAGTCAATTGTAGATTGCTAGGAATGGCAACGGGAATCCCAACCACTTTAAAATCAGTTTGGACCTGTGCATATTTGGTAAACTCCTCTGACAGCTTCTCAAGGCTATCGTTCAAAAAAGTGGATTTAATAGGTTCATCTCGTATTGCCCTTACCGATAATCGTACTTCTTGTAAAGATGAGCGAATTAATCCCTCGCACTCCAAATAGGACTGTTCGCCGTGTATTGGATCAATCGTACTTATCTTACGTGCGACTTGCATTTGGACCAACAATGCCGTCAGTTTATGACCTACCGTATCATGAATTTCTCTGGCGATTCGCACTCTTTCTCTCGCTGTCGCCCACTCTTCAGCCTTGAGCGCATTTTCCTGCAATTGCTCATGGGACTGCTTCAATTGCTCGTACAGCTGCAATGTATCCCTGCGCGCCCTTTGGTAGAAATTAATTAATACTGTCACAATGCATGCAAAACCAATAAAAGAGCAGGCTATAAAATAGCCGGTTTCATCTAGTCGTTTATACAAGTACCAGTCAATACTACCCATCGCAACAATTAGTAGTAACATCAATAAGATACATACGAGAATGAGTATGCGGGTCTTTTTTATAAACATTAATAAAGCTAAAGCCGTTATTCCAACAAACAGGTAATTGGGGATTTTCCCGCCAATGAAAATATAACCATAAGATGCGGATACCAAAAAATCTAAAATTAATAGGTGAAAAAGCAAATTTCGCTTTTTCATCTTTACATAAAACAGATAAACACAAAAGAATGCTACCAGCGAAAAGATAACAAAACTAAGGCCCCAAAATACAGCATTCAAATTTTCAAAATAAAAAATACCTGCTATGATTAAACCAAAAATGAGCTTTAACCCGAAAAAAAGCTTCCATAAAAGGTGACTCCGAAGTAACTTATCCGTTTTTCGTTGCACTATCTCTATTTCCCCTCCCATTTCAATATGCTTGCTGTCTAGAGCCTGTCTTCAAATTTAAGTTAACCACACCATAATCGAAGCCAGCGTCAAAAACGCCTTGAATGTTTGAGCTAATTTTTCATAACGAGTGGCAATACGACGGTACTGTTTTATTTTGTTGAAAAAGCATTCAACCCCATGACGTTCTTTATACAGCCACCAGTCACACGGACGCTGAACAAGGCGGGATTTTTACTAGGGATCACTGGATAGGCTTGTTGATCTTCAAGAAGTTTTAAGATCGCATTCGTGTCGAAAGCGCGATCTGCTAATACGTTCGCTCCAGTGAGTTCTATTGTTTTTAGCAGCTAAATACTGCCCCCTTTTGCCCCGGCTCCATGCTGATGGACACGAACGATCGTCGCACCAATCATCACGTTTTCGAAGTCGGGTTCTGCGGACACCTGCTCAAGAATTTGTTCCCATACACCGGAAAGTTGCCATCGGCGGAACCGGGTGTATACGGTTTTCCAGGAACCGTTATAATCCGGTAAATCGCGCCAAGGCGCACTGGTCCTAGCGATTCAATCTTTTTCTCATGCTTCAATTCTACCATTATTTATACTATTTCTATAGTTTGAAGACAGGCTCGAATTTAAGTTAAATTTATATTTATTTAGCTCCTCTTGTTTGTCAATTGTCCTTGAAGATATATAGTCCTTTATCCATTCCTGATCCTAATATGGATAGTCATAGATCGTGCGGGACTTCTTTGGTTTCACGGCCGCCTGCTGCTTGCGATGCTGCTCGCCGGCGATTAGCTGGTCGAGCCGCTGGGAAGCCGCTTGCACGTCTTCATGCTGCAGATTGCCGGAATGCTTCTTCGCGATCGCATGAAGTTCGGCGCGCGCGGCTTCAAGATCGGATTGCTTGGTTATGTGGATTTCCTCCCCCGGTTTGGATTAGTAAGCGCTTGGGAATTTACTCCGGCTCGCTTCCTGCCCGATCCGTATGCCGGAAGGCATTCCGGATCAGCGCGCCAATCGAAGATCATCATAAACAAAATATACATCTCTTGTCTATAATGGTATTCTTGAGCGACGCCAATGTAGATGGATTTGACATGAAAGCTTCAGTCGCAGCATAGTGACGATGATTACACGCTAAGAGGAATATATAAGACCTAAGTACCAGACGATTCAAAACGCTAGCTGTACATATGTACAGCTGGACAGGTATTTCAATTTCTTGTCGTAGTCTCCCGAAGGTCACTCCATCCGCTCGAGCTTCCTCTATTCCTTCATCCTAACGCTGATGGGTGTGGATTAAAATCCTATACGCAATCGCCGTTACCGAAATTCGTTATTTGGCCGCCACGATGAACTAGAGATATCAGAAGCAGATTTCAATTTATATCGCAGCTTCGTGCTGCACGCGATCGAGAAGAAACTAGACAGCATCCCGCTCTGGTGATGGCCACATTGACATAATGTCAAGATAACAATCGAATTATATTGATCGGTAGCCTAATTTAGTGCTGGAATAGGCAGCCGGTTTATGCAACTAACTATTTATGGTTTGTATTAAGCTATCGTTCCCAGTTAGTTCATTCTCCCCTTGTTCATAAAAAGTTGTTTGTAAAGCTTTCTGCCGTTGAAATCATCATGTTTAACTCCAAGTCACCTTGCATATATCTAACCCCCACCGAGTTCAATCGTTTTCGTGGCGACACGGTCGTGAAATTCCCGATCATGCTCCACGAACACAATGGTCGGCGCGTACTCAAGCAGCAGCTCTTCAATCTGCATCCAGGAAATCACGTCGACAAAGTTGAGCGGTTCGTCCCAAATATGCAGATGAGCTCTTCGCGTAGGCTTCTCGCGATCAGAACCTTCTTCTTCTACCCTCCGCTAAACGCCGACATATCCTTCTCAAACTGGATGCGGGCGAAATCAAGCTTACGCAACAGGGCCTTAAATAAGCTTTCGTCGATTTCCTGCTCTGCTGCATAATCGGAAAGCGAGCCTCGCAGATGAGTGGTACTCTGGGATACATAGGAAACCGAAGCTGCGGCTCCAGCCGAAACGTGCCTGTATATTGAAGCGCCTCGCCGTTGAGCAGGCGGAGCAAGCTAGACTTGCCCGAACCGTTTGGACCTGAAATTGCGATCCGATCCCCTTGTTCGATCGTCAAACGAACATTCTCGCAAACCTGTATTACCCCGTAGTAAATCGTGACGTGATCCAGCACGGCCAGTTCGGATTTGGAATATGCGAGCTGAGAAATCACGAGGCTTTCTGACTGTTCGATATTTCGGAGCAGTTTCGACTTTTCCTCTACAGCTGTGTTTTGCCGCTGCTCGATGGATTTTGCGCGTTTCATCATTTTTGCTGCTTTGTGACCGACGTATCCCTTGTCCAGTTTAGAGCCGGAGTTTCGTGTGCCGTTTTTTGATTTTTCGATCTCGTGAGACCAGCCGCTTGTGCGTTTGACAGAAGTCGATAAACGCTGTATGTCTTTGTACAACTTATCGTTTTGTGCCAATTCAAACGTGTCCTGGCGAGTTCTGTTCGTCCACCAGCTGGAAAAACTGCCTTTTTGGATTTCGATATTCGTTTTGTTGATGGATAGAAAATGGTCGACGCAGCGGTCGAGAAATGCCCGATCGTGTGAAACAAGAATAAAACCGCGTTTCGTATTCAGATAATCGCCAACAAGCTTTCGTGCGTGAAAGTCGAGATGATTGGTCGGCTCATCGATGAGTAGAAATCGATTGTCCTGGATGAACAGCACGGCCAGCAGTACCTTCGTCTGCTCCCCTTGGGACAGCGATTCGAATGGCCGGTACAACACGTCTTCCGAAACCTTAAGCAGGTTCAGTTCGCGCATCAACTTCCAGCGCTCATAGCCTGGCACGATCTCTTCAATGACGTCGACGGTCAAATATTCCGGATGTTCGACGGGGAACGGAAAATAATCAAATGCGACCGGTACGGAGATCGTGCCGCTGTATTCGTCTTTCCCCTGCAGCAGGTTAAAGAACGTCGTCTTCCCCTGACCGTTACGCCCTGTAAACCCCAGCTTCCAGTCTATATCAATTTGAAAATGAACATTTTCGAATATAAGATCATAGCTACCTGGATAGGCAAAAGTAAGATTGGATACCTGTATCGCGGGCATGGTGATCATCCTTTCGTATGGAAATAAAAAGAGCCGCAAGAAAGGTGCTTTCTTGCGGCTCAAATCCATATGAGAAAATCCGGCCCCATTCCAATGGGCCGAATGACTGTCCGGATAGGGAGCGCAGACCTTTCTTGCAGAGACGTAATAAACCAACCACAGCCGATAGCTGAGTCCGTTATTTTCGTGATCTCGCAGCGCCGTCCCGTTTAGGCAGAACCTTCCATATCCGCCATACTCCTTCGCTTAATTTGTGTTTATAGCCGATTTACGCTTGTTTTATGATATTGACTTCAATCAATACTACCATAAATTTGTTCGAATTTGTATACAAAGAATACCAATCTTGTCTAAAGTATTCATTGTGGATAGTTTGTAATTATTCGAGTATAATTGGAATTACAGGTGTCGGAAGGAGGACAAAGAAAATGAGCAACGCTATGAGTGTTGAGACAGATCCAAAAACAAAGTTACTCAAGAAACTTATTTCCACCGTCATGAATGACGGCTTTCAACAGCTGAAAATGGATGATATTGCCAAGGTAATGAGCGTCAGTCGAGCCACATTGTACAAGAACTTCTCTTCAAAAGAAGAAGTCATTGCTGGTGTTGTTCATGTTTTTATAGATTATATAGAGCGACTGGATGAGCGAGTATCAGAAGAGGAGGAAGAATCGTTTGGCATTTGGTATCAACAACTGTTTGAACAGTCCATTATGCTTGTCGGAAGAATAACCGATGTTTTCCTTGCTGAATTACAGTCGGTTTATCCGGCGTTGTATGATCAACTAAAAGATACGTTAACGAAACGGGAACAACAAATATTGGATTTTTATAGAGACGGAGAGAATAAAGGTGTCTTTAACGCAATCAATGCTAAATTCCTTCTTGTTCAGGACAACCTTGTCCTTCGAGAAATTATAACCACCAAATATTTAGTGGTGAATCAAATGACGATTCAACAGGTATTGTGGGACTATTATCAACTAAAAAAGATTCAACTGTTTAAAGCGAATAAACTTTCCATAGTCGATGATGCCAAAATAGGACCTGCAATTGATCATTTCGTGGACAAATTCAATCGAGCCTTGTAGGGAACGGAGGTATCTATCCGTTTGAGATTTATTAGTTTCTCTAAAATTGAAGTCGAATAAGCTGTCGAGACTCTCGACAGCTTAGAAAACCGGTATGCATGCAGCAACCAAGGTTTTTTAATCGGTTGGGAAATCAGCAGACCTGGTTAGATCTGCCCATTTTTCGGCTTCTGTTGCACGTTCTTTAGCTGATTTCTTGACACTCTCTAAGGCAGCAGCCCCAAGTATTAGGCGAAGCGGAGGCTGTTCCTGGTCCGCAAGATTAATAATAATCTGAGCTGCTCGAGCAGGATCCCCAGGTTGTTTACCATCGGCTTCTTCCCGTAATTTGTTCATTGCACCTACCGTTCCTTCGTAATCCGAACCTACTTGCGGTCTAACCATAGAGGAACCTTGCCAATCGGTACGGAATGCACCGGGCTCTATAATAGTAACCTTAACACCGAAAGGCTTTACCTCGTTGTTTAAAACTTCAGAAAAACCTTCAACTGCATATTTCGCCGTTTGATAGGCCCCCATTCCCGGGGTTCCACCGACGCGTCCTCCAACCGAAGAGAACTGAATAAAATGGCCGCTCCGCTGTTTACGGAAGACAGGTAATGCAGCCTTAGTTACGTTCACGACACCAAACAGATTTGTTTCAATTTGCGCTCGAAAATCTTCATCAGTCATTTCCTCGATTGGAACACTATTCGCATAGCCAGCATTATTCACAACGATATCGAGCGATCCAAATTCGTCAACTGCCAATTGGACCGATGAAAGGGCCGCCTCACGATCGGTAACATCCAAAGAAAAGGTCCGAACTTGGTCCCCGTATTCGGATACAAGAAATTCAAGTTGTTCACGACGCCGAGCGGTCGCAACAACTTTATCGCCTTTTGCAAGTACTGCCTTTGTAAGTTCCCGGCCAAAACCTCGCGAACTACCAGTGATCAACCAAACTTTTGACATGTTTCTATTTCTCCTTTTTGTTTCTTAATTATAGTCATCCTCACGCTTAAATGACGCATCCTCCACTTTTAATTACCTGCACCATGCCTATCCCGCATTGTATGAATGACACAACTTGCCTTCAATTAGTGCGGGGTACGCGCTTGTATGTTCCCACGCGTACGTTTACGTGCAAGTAACAGACAAGCAACGGAAATCAATGAAGCAGTGAGAAATATTGCAGATCCTGTTATGGATGCAGAAATTGCATGTGCAAACTCTTGCTTCGTCGGATCAACTGAAGGACTTGTAGTACCAAAAACAGTCGCCAATATCGCTAACCCTACAGATCCCCCGATTTGATGCGCGACATTGACGAGTCCCGATGCTGCACCAGCATCTTGTGATTCTACTTTAGTTAGTCCTAAAGCTGTAAAGGGGATGAACACGATGCCTGCTCCCACTCCGAGAATAATCATCGGCAGTAAAATCCCGACATAGAAATTAGTATCCATCGTAACTCTGCTCAACCAACCCATGCCGATTATTGCGATAAGGATTCCAAAAATCAATAATTTAGATGTACCGAATTTAGAAAGCAATTTAGGTACGATATACATCATACAGAACTGTACCGCGGTCATTGGAACGAATGATAAACCGGCTTCAAATGAATTAAATCCAAATACGTATTGAAGAAATTGAGAAAGAAAATAAATCATCGAAAAGATGCCTCCCACGAACAGGAATCTTCCCAAGTAGCCAGCCGTTCGTTCCTTGTCAGTAAATAAACGCAAAGGCGTGATTGGCTGTTTCGCTCGTGATTCGTTAATAATAAAACCAATGATTAAAATTACTCCGACAAGCAGGGAGATAATAGTTTCTTGATTACCCCATCCTTTATCCGCAGCTCGAATAAATCCAAAGACTAACGCTGTCATTCCGATTACTGAAGTCAGTGCGCCGATAAAATCGAAACGCCCAGCCGACTTCTCTGTATTAGGCAAATACCGCGGGGCCACAATAAGCAATGCAATGCCAATAGGAACATTAATGAACATGCCTACTCGCCAAGAAATGAAGTCGGTTAGAATGCCGCCAAGGACAAGCCCGACGCTCCCTCCAATCCCGGATATAGCACTATATAAAGCGATTGCCTTCGACCTTTCTTTGGACTCGACGAAAATAACCGAAAGCAACGCTAGCGTAGCAGGAGTTGCTAACGCAGCAGCGATACCTTGTATTGCACGAGTGATAAACAAAAATTCAGAAGATTGCGCTAATCCAATAAGTAGTGAAGCGATCGTAAACAAAGCGATCCCGAACATAAACACCTGTTTGCGACCAAATATATCCCCTGCTCTGGCTCCTAAAAGCAATAATCCCCCAAATGCCAAAATATATGCATTTTGAACCCATGTTAAAATGGTCGTTGACAAATGTAAAGAACGTCCAATTTCAGGTAACGCGGTTATCATGATTGAGGCATCCAATACAATCATAAGCTGACAAGCGATTATTGCAATAAGCGCAACATTCTTGGAGGCTTGCATGACAATTCACTTCCTTGCACTTGAGTATTTTTCTACACGGATCGTGGCACCGTTATATTATTTGCAAAGATACGCTACGGCGCCGGCTATTTCTTCGGGCAAGCCAAATCGTCGATCCTTAGACCATAGCCCCAACCGCATTCCTTTCCATCTCCTCGCATGTCTCACCCCACCCAATAGAAGGAGCATGGTTCTTGACCAAATCCTGCATAGCATCAAACCAAAATAGCATCTGGTGTTACAACTCACAACTTTGGAGGTGATAGCGTACCTTTCAATTCGCGAGCTAGCGATACGGCAAGATTGTGGCGCAGCGGTGAGGGTAGCATTGCGGTTTCACGCTTATTGGTTAGATTTGCAAGATCGCCTCCGATCGTAATGATTCGCCCCCAGTTTTTTTCACGCATTTAAGGTAGAAGCAGCTGAATCAAACGAACGCATGAAACCACGTTTACGTTGGGCGAAACCAACGTCAGCGATGATAGCATCCTCAACCGCATAACTCCGCTCTTCATCACGGCCGTGCAGATGACGTTGGCCCCTTCCGCTGCTAAAATTCTTCGCGATACCATACCAATGCCGCTACTCGAACCCGTTACAATGCCGTTTGCCTGATTAATTTAAATCCATGTCTGGTCACTCTCCTTATAGTCCGGAAGCAAATCAAATGTTTGTCCCCATGTCTTAATTTATTTCCTGTGTTGGATGGAAGTACGCTTATGCATGATCGGTCATCTAAACAATGAGCGTCATCTTTCTAATATATTATATACAAAAAGTACTCAAAATGTCTACTTTATTCTGTTTGTATAATTTGGCTAACTTTCTCCAAGTTTTCATGAGCATATAACATCGCAATGCCTAGAGCATTGCGTTTGGTTACAGTCACTGGAAATAAAAGGAGCATATAATTGACTTCAGCCAGAAGAATATATAGGGATCAAATGCTTTCTGAGGGATAATTCTAATTGAAGAATGAACAGCATCCATTCATTAATCAAGTTCTGGAATTGCTTCCTCACAATCACAATATCCGAATCATCGAATTACCACGGATTCTGTGTTGGATACTTTTTAACGAACAGGTTGTAGATAAAAAGATAATATACGAGCACCTTTTAAAACCTTTACAAAATAATGAAATCGAAAAAAAACATGCCCTCAATGGCAGATATTACAGCAAATGTTCCAGTGATCATACTTAAGAAAACGTCGAATATACAGGAGATGGTCAATGCAATACTTAAAGGGAATACTATGCTTGTCCATAATTTCACCAACTGTGCGATCCTATACAACACTGTTGCATCCCGAGGGAGAACGATTTCGACTTCCGAAATCGAGTCGCAAGTTCTCGGTCCTCAATATGCCTTCGTGGAATCGCTGGAACAAAACCTTCAGCTGATAACACGATTAATTCCTGATGTAAATCTCACGACCGATAACGTTCAAGTCGGGAAATATACAAAAACTGACGTGACATTATTACATATGAAAAATATTTCGCAGCCCCACTATCTTTCCATCTTGTTAGAACGCCTCCAGGCTTTGAATATTGAAGGTCTCTACGATAATCAATCTCGCTGACAAATGAGCCTTTCCCTCTCATTCTTGTAATCAGCCCAGCCTCTGGAAAGTTCTCTAACGCTTTCTTGGTCGTAATGCGGCTGACATAGAACTGCTTTGCCAATTCCTACTCGGATGGCACACGTTCTCCCACTTTCAATTGTCCTGTTGTTTGCTCAAATAAAAGTTCATAAATTTTGTTCATAAAGAGGAGCTTGCATGCGAATATTCCCTCCGAAACTAAATGATATGTCAAATACCATTTATCACAATAACCTGCAACAATTCCTCCCATCTCGTCACACTAAATGTACATTCTTAACTGTATTGTTTGTTAAATGCCCTTATTTCAATTGGAATAAAACTCATTGTTCAAAACATAAAGAAAAACACCGCCCTTCGAGCAGTGTCACATTAAGTTCAGAGTTATGAATTACTCATGTTGTTAGTGTTCATATTATAAAACATTGTTCAATCTAATGGATCATATGGAGCTTTCCAAGCGCGTTCTCTTTTTTTAATGGCCAAGGCGTCAAGTTTAGTCCAAACGGAAGACTTGATACAGTTTGCGGTATTCGCCTGGCGTCAGAGACGTTAGCCGCTTGAATAAGCGAATGAAGTAGTTATTGTCCGAAAGGCCGCACATCTCTCCGACTTCCTTTAACGGCAGCTCGGAATGAGCCAACAGTCGTTTAGCCCGCTCGACCTGCAAATGATGACGGTACTGCATGGGGCTCATCCCCGTAAATTGCTTCAAGCAACGCGCCAAATAATCAAAATGATAATGCAACTCCCGCTCCATCTTCCCGGAATCGAACCTTTCCTCCAAATTACTCTCCAAATAGGACGCTACCTTCTCGCCAAGAAAGTAGGAACGGGCTTGCAGACTGTTCGAAATGATCCCGTTTTGCAAGTGCACGAAAAACTCCCCGAGTAGCACATGCAGCTCAAAGGAGCGCTTTCGCGTAAGCACGTTGTGCAATTCAATCATCCGTGTCAGCAGCGGGACGACCGTGCGCAAATCTACGGCAGCGAATTTCGGAATATTGATCGTAGCCGGATGGGGAACGATATCCTGGTCCGTCCGCTGGAGAAGGGGCTGCTGCCAGTTGTTTTTCTCCACCAGAATCGGCTGTGAAGGCAGCGGAAAATCAAAATGGATCCAATACACCTCGGTTTCCGTATCCGTCGGCCGATATCCGCGATGGTTTTTTCCCGGCTCAAGCACAAGCATCATCCCTTGCGTGACCTCGTAGCTAATGCCGTCCTCCTCCATATATAACGCACCCTTGGCGCAAACGATCAGATCAAACACTTCGAATTGACGCTTCGCATGCACTACGCCCGGCTGCCAATACGCATATCCGACAGCCGCCAGCAAAGGAAACGGAGGAATCTGAAATTCGAGCACGAGCATCTGCGGCGCCTCCTGTCTAAATGTAGAAATCGTACTATAGAAAGTCGATATCGTTAGCTGTATCTATATATCATATCCATTAAAGTGGTAGATATCATCTTATCACAATAGCTGAATAATAGGAGGACGAAAGCATGAATTTCCGTCAGGTTCATCTCGATTTCCATACATCCGAAGCGATCGCGGACATTGGTAACGCTTTTTCCAAACGTCAATTTCAAGACATGCTGAAAATCGGTCATGTAAACTCCATCACGGTTTTCTCAAAATGCCATCACGGCTGGGCTTATCACCCAAGCGATGCCAATGAAATGCATCCCCATCTCTCCTTCGATTTGCTGGGAGCCCAAATTGAGGCTGCGCACGAAATAGGCGTCAATACGCCGGTCTATTTATCGGCCGGGCTGGATGAGAAGATTGCCCGCCGCCACCCGGATTGGCTGATCCGCACCAAGCAAGAAGCCACCGATTGGACCGATGACTTCTTGACGCCGGGCTATCATCAATTTTGCATGAATTCCCCTTACGTTGACGTCCTCGCCTCTCAAGTGCGTGAGGTCGTGGAACGCTATGACGCGGACGGCATCTTCCTCGATATCGTTGGCGTTCGGGAGTGCTATTGCCAGCATTGCATAACTACGATCCGCGAACGCGGCTTCGATCCGCGCAATACGGAAGCCATGAAGCAGATGTGGGAGGAAACGTACTTCAACTATGCGGTAAAAATGAACGAGACCGTTCATGCCGTTAAGCCCGGTCTTCCTGTATTTCACAACAGCAGCCATGTCGCCCGGGGCCGCCGCGATCTCGTGCATTTGAACACGCACTTGGAGCTTGAATCGCTGCCGACTGGCGGCTGGGGCTACGACCACTTCCCTCTTTCTGCACGATACGCACAAACCCTAGGCGTGGACTACCTTGGCATGACCGGAAAATTTCATACCTCATGGGGCGAGTTTGGCGGATATAAGCATCCGAACGCCCTCAGGTATGAAGCGGCTTTAAGCCTCGCCAACGGAGCGCGCTGCTCGATAGGCGACCAGCTCCATCCGAGCGGATTCATGGACCCGGCAACCTACACACTAATCGGCGAAGCATACCGGGAGGTGGAAGCGAAGGAGGAGTGGTGCAGGGGAACGACAGCCGTAGCCGATATCGCGCTGTTTTCCACCGAAGCCGCGTCCTCGGCAGCCGGAGAAAGCCCCGGTGACGACCATACGAATCATGCCGATACCGGTGCGGTTAGAATATTGCTGGAAGGACATTATCTATTCGACGTTATTGATACCCAAGCTGATCTGTCGAGCTATAAGGTCGTTATTTTGCCCGATGCGATCATGATGACCGAGCAGATCAAGGTCAAGCTAGCGGCTTTCCTTGCGCATGGAGGCAAAGTGCTGGCAACCGGACGCTCAGGTCTGTCGCCCGACGGGACGAAATTCGAATTGAACTTAGGCGTGCAGTGGCAGGGGATTGCCGCCACGAAGCCTTCCTATTTCAAGCCAGCCTTCGAGCTGCCGTCGCTTCAAAATGCTTCGTACGTCATCTATGCTGAAGGCCATGACGTCGTTCTGACGCAGGACGGCACGTCGCTTGGCATTCGGGAAAATGCTTATTTCAACCGGGATATATTCACTTTCTGCTCGCACCAGCATACGCCGTCTAACCAGCGCGACGCAGGTCCCGGCATGGCGGAGGGACCCGACGGCATCTATGTGGCCTGGAATATGTTCGAAGATTACGCGGTCAAAGGCAGCCTGCCTGTCAAAGAAATCATCGTTTACGCGCTGGATCGCCTGCTTGGCACCAAACGCCTTCGCACTAACCTGCCGGCGCAAGGGGTTACGACGCTGCAAGTCCAGACCGCATCCAACCGCTGGGTCCATCATTTGCTCTATGCTTCCCCGGTGCGCAGAGGACAAAGTGTCGAGGTGATCGAGGATTTGCTCCCGCTCCTTGATACGGAGGCGGCGATAGCCGTATCCGAGCCTGTCCGGGAAGTTTATTTGGCACCGCAAAAAAGCCCGCTTCCTTTCACGCAGGAGAACGGGGTAGTCCGCTACACGATCCCTAAATGGTCATGCCATCAGATGGTCGTGCTGCAGTTTTAAATCCATTCGGGTATCCGTTTGGCCTATACCCAAACGGATACCTAAGAGTGTTAATACGGCCCCAAAAATATTACGTAAGTTCTTTCAAATTGTCCGCAGCACGGATTAATCTGAGAATATCAGGTCAGGGTGTTCCCACATTTTTTCTGGAAATAAAAGTTCCGGTAAGTCTCTGTGGAATAACTTGTTCTTGATTTGATCTTCTCGGCCTTCTCGAACCTTGCTTAGCCAGTTCGGGTCGAGCAGAAGCGCTCTGCCCAGTGCGATAAGTTCCACATCGGACGATAGGGCGGCTGCAGCTTGTTCCGGAGTCGTAATTTCGCCAACGCCAATGAGTGGCGTACGGTTTCCTACAAGTTCCTTCAAGATTTCCATCCGGGATTTGTTACTTTCCACGCCTCGGCGGGGCTTAGAGAAGAAATTATGCAGGGAGACATGAATATAATCCAGCTCCTGATCGGCCAAAACATCAACAATTTGAATGGCGTCGGCCATAGTTAATCCATTGGTAAACGGTTCCTCCGGCGAAATTCGATAACCAATGGCAAACGGTTTTCCGCTTTCAGCTCTAGCTTTTTTCGCTTCCTCAATGAGAGCGAGCGGAAACGCCAGCCGTTTTTCGAATGTGCCTCCCCAGCGGTCCTGCCGGCGATTATAATGAGGCGAAATGAACTGCTGCATCAGATAGCCATTCGCTCCATGAATCTCTACACCGTCAAAGCCCGCCTCGATGATCCGTTTGGTTACATCCCCGAATTTCTTAATCAAATCCTCGATTTCAGAATCTGTCAGTTCATGGGGCGGCGCAGCATCCGAATTTTCCGGCGCTACGGCACTCGGTGCTTCCGGGTTTTCCATTTTTAGAGCTCCACCGTGAAACAATTGCACGATGGCTACGGCTCCATTAGATTTCAGTAGTGAACTTAATTTTCTCAGCCCCGGTATATGCTCATCCGTCAACGTGGTCGGCGCTCCGGGATAATGTTCCCCTTCAGTAAACGTTGTAGCCGAAGTGATGACCATCCCGACATCTTTCGCTCGTGGACCGTAATAAGTCAGTTCTTCCTCGGAAATAAAGCCTCCGGGCAAAGAGCCCCAATTACCCATTGGAGCCATGACGATTCGATTCTTCAATTCCTTGCCGCTGCGCAGCCGAAACGGCTCAAAAAGAGCTTTATACGTTTCCTTCATTTTCTTTATGCTCCTCTCCGATTTAAAAGTCGATGCCCCTCTTATGTGATCCATATGCGGCATCACTTGCCATGCATTTGTTTCCTAACTTAATCTTGTACCTACTTGTCGGTACAGAATCAGCAAAAAAAATGATCGCCAAGCATCTGGGTACCCCTTCCTTTAAGTGCGTATTTTTTGCTTTAGATTGTACCTACCATTTGGTACAGAGAGATCATAACAAAATCGCTTCCCATGCGCAATAGAAAAAAACGGGTTCAAGAAAGCCGATATTGCGCGCGAATGGTCGCGATGGCGTTCGTGAGAAACCCGACTTCTTTTTGACTCTTCATTAATAAAATGGCGCCTTCGATCATAGAAACGATGGTTCGTGCATGCTGTTTGGCATCGATGTCCGACGTGAGATGCCCCAGTGCTTTCAGCTCGTTGATCGCGCCTTCGATCGACGAAATCCACCGGTCAAATATATAATGGACCTTTAGCCGAAACGTCTCGTCGTGTTCACTCATCTCGATGGCGAGGTTCCCCGCGGGACAACCCGATTTCCCTTCTTCGTCTGTATGGATGGTCAACATCCTGTCAAGCATTTTATTTAATTTCACGATAGGATCAAGATCGGCTGCGAAAATGCCCTCGAATACATCCCTCTCCCATTCCTTTACCAGATCATCGACGACGGCCAGGCCGAGGTCGCGCTTGGACGAAAAGTAGTGATAGAACTGGCCTTTTCCGATGTGAGCCTCGTCCATAATATCGCTGATCGACGTGGCTTGGTAGCCCTTATAATAAATAATTTTTCTGGAAATCGTAATAATCTCTTGGAGTTTCGACATCTCGACACACCCTTTATGATTCTTTTGCTCGAGCTCTGCATCCACCTAACCGGTTGAAAGTTGACAAATGAATTTTATCACAGTTTGTATAGAATGAATAAGGTTAGAGGCATGAGTCTCTCCACGGTGTTCTTCCCTACGATGGCCATGTTCATGTCGATTGGCCGGAGGAGGAAAATACAAGTTCTTGTCCTATTGATCAAAAGGAAATATTTTTCGGCGCCGACACCTTCTAATGGGCGGATCGCCGGCGCCGCCCTTCCGTTATTTCATGGCGATTGCGCCCATACCGTCGCATTAGTATACCTTGACGATCTGATAGGCACTTCTCATGCCGCGTAGCTCCGGATACTATCAGACGAACTCGCTCAGTTGTTTTGCTGGATTCACCAGTTGCTCGTTAAATCTTGTCCTCATGCGATAACTCGCTTCTGCTCGTGTCAACAGATACGATGTTATTGCCATCCTTGTTTTCATTCATATGTAGATGAATACTCTCTTCGTTGTTATTGCTATTTGCTACGGCTTGTACCCATTCACGATTTGCATCCAAGTTGGCATCAATCATTTTACCATTCAATTCTTCTGCCCTGCTTTTTAGCTGTGCTGCTTTCTCAGGGTTGGTTTCCCAATCCTTTGCTTCTCGTTTTAGCGTTATTTGCGCCATTTTCATGCTGCCGGTTTGTTTCAATTCATTTTGAGAAGAAACCAGCGCCTTCATGGTATCCAATGAAAGCGAAGAACCGTACCCCTGATTGGGATCTACAGTATGCTTGCTTTCATTTTTCTTGTCATCAGACTTATCCTCTGCGTCCGGATTGGCACCTGTTACACTGCGGAGATCCTTATGCTGAAGCGCTTGAATTTGCTTATCAAGCTCCTGAATTTGTTGATCAATTTGTTCCAGCCCAGCTTTAATTTCATCCGAACCCGCTCCTTTTTCAAGCGCGTTTGAGATGTAGTCATTACGCCGATCCATCATATTTTGTTTTTGTTCCATTAATCGTTCCATCATCGATTTTTTTCCGTGATTTTGATTAAACAGACTATGCGCTTGCATGCTAATCGTCAGTTTGTCCTGCTTATCGCTTGTTTGCTTATCATCCGTTTGATGATTATGCTTCGATCTAGCAGCAGTTGCACTTCCCATTGCTCCTGCCATTCGATCGGATTTAATATTCATGGAAATATTCATTCCAAACGCTCCTCTGCCTCTGAATTTCTTGAAGTATACTGCCTTTCTACATCCCATTTTACCCTATAATTAGGGTAATGGAAATCATTTACTTTGTCCCAACCATGTTAAGACGCTGTGTTAGGGGGCTGCCGTCTCGACAGACTGGATCTTCAAGCTCCCGCTGCTCGCGAAGGGCGAATCGGCCAGCATCAAGGCACGATTACAGTCAAATAAACGCAAAAAAACAGTGCCCGCATTCGCCTTACGAAGGCTGATGCGGGCACTGTTGTCTTCAATTCCGGTAGGAGACCCGGCGGAGCTGCGCTACGCGTTATGGAAAAAATCAAGCGTTGCACATATAATGCGCTCGTGGAGTTCGCCGTTGCGCGTTATTTCGTCACTGCCCGCAGGCTAAAGGGATTGGCTGCTTGCAGCTTACCATTTACCGGCGTTTTGGCCGCCGTCGACGTGTATAATCTCGCCTGTTACGAATGCGCGGAATTGAAGGATGATCTGCAGACGCAGCTGTTTTACCGCCACAACCGAGGAATAACGCTCACCTCTTCCGGTCAAATTCTGGTTTTCTATGCGGAAAAAATTTTGCACGTCGTGCAGGAAGCTCGGTCGGCTGTCGGAAGCTCCGCCGTGCCCTCCGGCCCGCTTCAAATCGGCGCCATGGAGACGATAGCCGCCGGTCAGCTGCCGAAGCTGCTTACCAAATTTCATACCGACTATTCGGCGGTCGACATCTCATTGAATACCGGCGCAACCGACCAACTGCTTCACAGCGTTCTGCATTACGATCTTAGCGGCGTGTTTGTAGTAGGCCCTGTGGAGCATCCCGAGCTGGTGCAGGAATACGTCGTGGATGAGGAAGTGGTTCTGGTAACGCCCTAAGGCCATCGTTAAGACTGTATTCGTTAGACGCAAGGATGCGCTAATCACGCCGGCTTTATCCGCCTTCACGTCGGAGATGCGCGCCTATTTCGGCTAAAGCCCGCGCGGACATTTGCAACTTTTTGGGGTGAATAGAATTCAATGATCAATTTTCCGATTGGTCAAGAAAAATATACAACGCTTCAATTTGCCCTGGCCCGTCATATTCGGTTAAAAGCCTGACTACCCCATTCACCCACCGGTTCCAGCCAGCAACGCTTCTGTTCACGATCAAATCACCTAAAATGGTTTTATAAACACCCCTGCAACTTGGTTATATTTAACTTTGTAATGTAATTGTAATATTTCCTTCATGTTCCTTTCATCTTTCGAATCTATAATAGACACATGACCCCCCTTTATTATATATTTTCTCTCTTGCGCCTGCGGATATGCCGCAGGCCTCTTTGTTTTTATGGGGCTTTATTCGGCAGCATTAACAGCAGAATGAATTTGTAAGGTTTTGAATACCTTGCCTAGACCCACGCTTCAACAGCCGCCCAACAAAAAAAGCGCAGCCTCAGCCGCGCTTCCATCAACCAATCTAGTAGTCTTCTTCGATCCGCCGCTTACAGAGATTTTGCCGCATCCGTAAACTGACGAGCGCGCTCGGTCAGCAGATCGAATCTGCCGTTTCGCACCCACTCCATATGAACTAGCTTACTGCCCATGCCAACAGCGCAAGCGCCGGCCTTGAAGTAGTCGCGGATATTATCCAGATCGACACCGCCTGTTGCAAGCATCGGGATCTTATCGAGCGGCGCCCGAATCTCAGACAAGTATTTCACGCCGAGCGTAGCCATGGGGAAAATCTTCACCGCTTCCGCGCCGGCTTTCCAAGCCCGGACGATTTCCGTCGGCGTCATGACGCCCGGCCAGACCGGCACGCCATTCTTCACCCCGTAATCGACGACTGCTTCGTCGAGGTTCGGCGAAATCAGAAACTGGGCCCCGGCAGCCACGGCTTCCTGCGCCATGTCGAGGTCAAGCACCGTCCCTGCGCCAATGCCCGCTTGCGCGCCGAATCGATTCCGCCAGCGGTGGATCATGCCTACAGCGCCTTCCGTATTCATCGTGATCTCCATTAGCTTAATGCCGCCGTCGATCAACGCTTCCGCCGCCCGATCCGCGTATTGATCCTCAATCCCGCGAAAAATAGCAACGATTTTCTCCTGCTTCAACTTGTCCAGCATGTCACTCACGCAGACAGCCTCCTCATTCCATACGAACCGGCCGTTAGCGTGCTTCCTGCCTAACGCGGCCCTGCTGATAGTATTGTAGAACGGGAACTCCGTCAAATCAATCCATATCGCGCCAATAATCCTGCAGAATGCGGACAAACACGTTCGGAAACGCAAGCGTACGCATTTCTTCCGGCCCGATCCATCTGTAGCGGGCAGACGCCTCGCCGTCGTCACCGTAACCACTCTTGGATTCCGCCGCAGCTATTGTCTCTACGTGTGAATCGGATACGCCGGAATTCTGCCAGAACCCGAATTCCGCTTGAAACACCTGCATATCCCATACGATATGGCTGAACACATGCTCCGTTTCGCCCCACCATGCAGAAGGCCTAACCAGCAGTCCGTCCTCCGCAAACAGCGTACGTGACAAATAATCAGCCATCGCCCCATGGCGATCCATCGGACTAGCGGCCGAATCGAAGGCCGCAGCGCGCGCTGTCACCCCCGCACTCGTCTCGCCGCCCTCAATCGGCCCGGCGTCTAATCCGAGCAGCCCCGCCGCGATCTCCTGATCCGCGCCGGCAGCCGCTTTGGCGCGTCCGCGCCTCTTCGGCGCCGCCGGGGTTGGCGACAGCACATGCGGCAGCTCCCACATTTGCGCGAGCAGCCCGCTCTCCGGGCGCTGCCGAACTAGCAGCTTGCCGGCATGCGAACCGCTGCCCGTAATAAGCGCAGCGATACGCGTCTCCGGACGAGGCGGCTTCGCCTTCGTCTTGATCGGAAGCACCTGCGCTTTGCCGGCCATCCGTCCCTCGCAGTGCATCATCACCGGGCAGGTCAAGCAGCCCGGCGATTTCGGCGTGCAGACCAGCGCGCCAAGCTCCATGAGCGCTTGGTTGAAGTCCCCCGCTTCACCTTCGGGAATCAGAGACGCTGCCAGTTTCTCGATATTCACCCGCGTAGCAGGCTTCGCAATGTCCTCTTCCAGGCAGAAATACCGGGAGAGCACGCGCATCACATTTCCGTCCACCGCTGGCTCCGGCCGATTGAACGCAATGCTCATTATCGCGCCCGTCGTATAAGGTCCCACGCCGCGAAGCGCGGCAACTGCCGCCTTGTCATCCGGGACAGTGCCGCCATGCAGGCTCAACACTTCGCGGGCGCCCGCCTGCAAATTGCGTGCGCGCGAGTAGTAGCCGAGCCCCTCCCAGCATTTGAGCACCTCCGGCTCCGGCGCTTCCGCCAGAGCAGCGGCGGTCGGGAATTGGGCCATGAAACGCTCGTAATACGGGATAACCGTATCGACTCTCGTCTGCTGAAGCATAATTTCCGATACCCACACCCGGTAAGGGTCGCGGTTCATCCGCCATGGCAGATCCCTTTTGTTGGCCTTATACCAGAGCAGCAGCTCCGTGCTGAAATAGCGGACCGCTTCCGTTGTCATTCATCCTCCGACCTTTCACTGGCGCTGAATGATGTGCCCTGCACCGATTGATAATAAATTTGCTTGTAGCGGCTCGGCGTCAGCCCCGTGTAATGCTTGAACTGGCGGGACAGATAGTAATTCTGCATGCCAACCTGCCTCGCGATCTCCGAGATGCTGTATTCCTCCTGCTCCAGCAGCTTCTTCGCGCGTTCGAGCCTGCGAATATTCACATACTGCGTCGGCGCAAAGCCGACAATGTTCTTGAAATACCCGATAAAGTAGTTCGGATGCAGAAACGCCAGCCGAGCCATATCCTCAACGCTGATCGCTTCGGACAAATGCTGCTCGATGTACTCCAGCACGCGGTCGATCTTCTCAATCGGTTCGATTCGGCGAATCGAGTCCTCACTAATCTCCACATAATCCAAATAAGAGGCGAGGATAGCGAACAGCACGGCACGGATGCGCAGTTCCCTCGTAATCAACGTCGAACGATAGGCTTCGATGAGCCGCTGGAACAGCCAGGTCAGGTGCTCCTGCTCCTCCGGCATGACGCAAATCGGCAGGTTTAGCAGGTCAAACAGTTCCATGTCGCCGATCGATGCCCGAAAATGGCACCAGTGCAGGCCGACCGCATCCGCGAAATTAGATCCGAAAGATTGCACCGCACCCGGGGGAAGGAGCAGAAGCTGACCCGGCTTCAGCTCCACGCTGCGCTCGTTCAATCGAAGACCGCCAGATCCTTCTTGAATGAACCACAGCCGATAAAACTCAGGCATTTGCTGCGGCTGCCAGCCCGGATTCATGCGCGAATAAGCAGCCATGGATACTTCAGCTTGAAATCGGTGAAAATAATTTTGAATGATCGTCTTGTAGGTAAGTTTCATTGCGGCTCCCAATCATCAAAAAAGGTTAATCGCTCATTAAGCAAATCTTTCAATTCAAAACAACAATACCCTCTATTATAACGCACCAAAATGAAAGGAACCACCATACCTTGGTTGCAATTAAATCCAGCATCGGCCTATACTGAGTAATAAATCCACAGGCAAGGAGGATGTATCACGATGTCGTCCGTTTCTCGGGCCACGCCTGCCCGAATAACTAGAATAATGCTCGCCCTAGCGCCTGCTGCGCTGCTCTTGCTGGGAGGCTGCGGCTCGTCATCTCAAGCCGTGACAGGCTCCGCCGATACGCCGCAGACGTTTAGATCCAACTGCGTCTCCTGCCACGGCACCGATCTTCAGGGCCGGATGGGAGCCGCTACGAACCTGACCCATGTCGGCAAACGTATGACCAAGGCCGAAATTACGAAGCAAATCAAGCAAGGCGGAGGCGTAATGCCCCCATTCGGAAGCAGATTATCGGATGCGGAAGTCGAGAAGCTGGCCGGCTGGCTCAGCGCCAAAAAATAAAAGGACCCTGCTGCGGCCGCGCAAGTAACGCTCTCGGCTCCGCAAGCAGGGTCTTTTGTTCTTCATCGTTGTTACCGTAATCTCCATTGCCTACCATCCCCGCCCCCGCTCGCTGCCGCTCCATCTCGGAAGAGGCAGTCTCGTGCCGAGTGGGCCGCTGTAAGTCCACTTCGTATCCCCCATCTCCGGATGCTGCGGGAATGTATCGCCCTGCATCAAGGGCAGCCAGTCCCCCCACAAATCGCCGTACATCCCTTCAACGAGCACAAGCTGCCCGCTTCTGAATATACGTTTCGATAGCATACCGCTCTTGAACGCCATCCATGCCGCCCCCCGTCCCTATGTTTTCCTATTGTGTATTCCAATTATGGGGAAAAGGTGACGACATTATGCATGCGGTTTTCAATTCAAGTGTGCTCTACGATAACGTATGCGGATGCTATTGCGTGATCATGCGTGATCGAGACGTGGATTTTGATCTCTTCTGATGGCAGCTTCAATCGATGCCAAGCTTCGGTAGACAGCCGGCAGATGGGCTTTCCGCCGGGCTCACGATCGATTTCCACGTCACGGAAGCCAAGCAGACTCCCAATGCCGCAGCCGAACGCTTTGGAGACAGCCTCCTTAACGGCAAACCTACCAGCGATGAATTCGACAAGCCGTTTACCGTTGTAAGCCGACGCCAATTGCTGCTCGCGTTCGGTTAGGATCCGCGCCCGAAAGCGATCGCCGAGGCTGCCATGCAGCGTCTTATCCATCCGATCCAGCGAGGATAGATCATGTCCGATTCCAATTATCACTATGCTTCGACCGCCTTATCTCGCATGCTTCCATAAAATGCTCTGTTCTCATCATACCAAAAAAAACGCAGCCGGCAACATGTCGGCCCCTCGAACGCAAATCAGCGCCCCTCGGCATGAGCCGAAGGACGCTGAGCAGCGCAATCATTTAAATTCCCGGAATCGCATTCCGCTTATGCGCGGTCTTAAGATATTGGTTCTCCAGCTTCTCGCGGGCGGTTTCATTAATATCCTTGCCTTCGAGGTAGTCGCTGTTTTCATCATACGTGATGCCAAGCTCATCCTCGTCGGTCTGACCTTCCCATAAGCCTGCAGTCGGCGCTTTCGTTACGACGGCCCCTGGAACCCCGAGTGCTGCCGCAATTTGGCGGACCTGACGCTTGTTCAGCGTGCTGAGCGGCGTAATATCCACTGCGCCGTCGCCCCACTTGGTATAGAAGCCCGTGATCGCTTCTGAAGCGTGATCCGTGCCGACGACGAGCAGATTAAGCTCGAAAGCAAGCGCATACTGTGTCACCATGCGGGTGCGCGCCTTCACGTTGCCTTTGCCGCCGCGGCTTATATGACGGGAAATGCCGATCGATTTCAGGCTGTGCTCCACTTCAAGCGCGATTTCGTCAACCGCCTCTTGAATGTTGGTTTCGACGCGGTGCTCCAGCTTGAAAGCTTCCGCAACCGCATAGCTGTCGGAGATATCAACCTGCTCTCCGTACGGCTGGAATACGCCGAGCGTCATGTACGCTTTGCCTGTTTCTTCGGAAAGCTCGTCGGTCGCTTGCTTGCACAATCCAGTCGCTACCGCGCTGTCAATGCCGCCGCTGATCGCGATCAAGAGTCCCGTCGTACCGGATTTCTTCACGTACGCCTTCAGAAAATCAACCCGCTTGCGAATTTCTTGCGCGGGATCGATCTCAGGCTGTACGCCCAATTCTTTAATGATCTGTTGCTGCAGGCTCATTCAATCACCTCTTAACGGCAGAAACGCTCGAATGCCGAAGTCAAATCTGCTGCAATTTCAGCGGCCGAACGGTTCTCGATTTGATGGCGTTCGATAAAATGCACGAGCTCTCCGTCTTTCATCAGCGCGATGGACGGCGAAGAAGGCGGATACGGAGCGAAAAATTCGCGCGCTTTAGCCGTTGCTTCTTTATCTTGGCCGGCGAATACGGTAAACAAGTGATCCGGCTTAATTTCATTTTGCAGCGCCTCAGCTACGCCAGGACGGCATTGGCCTGCCGCGCATCCGCATACGGAGTTAACGACGACCAGCGCCGTTCCTTTCGCATCTGGAAGCTTCTCCACAACAGCCTCAGGCGTGCGAAGCTCCTCGATTCCAAGACGCGTAAGATCATCACGCATCGGCTGTACCATATCTAGCATGTATCGTTCAAAAGACATCGACATGTATATCTCTCCTTTATGATTTCGATTTCCCCTATTATACCGCCGTGTGAAATTGAAAGCAAAGAAAAAGCAACCAGGCCTAAGCCCGATTGCTCCATATCTCGTTAAGGTTTCCCTTCGGCATCCGTGCGCTTCGAAGCTTTATAGGCGGCATCCTCGTCTGGATGCATGAAAACAGCGGACTGCGGCGATATGCCCTTCTCAAAATAATCCCTGTTCTCGCTTGTCAGGAATCCCACGTCCTTAAATGGATGCACCCACTCGCTCCCGGACATGACCGCCGGATCCGTCTCCGTCGACCACTGGCTGAGCGGCGATTCCGGTGACTCGTATTGATGGTCGCCGATCACAACGCCGCTGCTATTGACGAACGGCGCCCTTGTTCCGCGCCCGCTCCGAAACTGAGGAAGGAAATTGATTTCATACGGGTCCAGCTCCGGGTTGTCTCCGCCCATCCTCGGTCCCTGTCCTGCCTTATCGACATCCTCGTTCATTCCCATAACCCTCCCTTATGTAGAAGGGCGGTTGGGGCCGTCTAATTTCTTATCGAATCCTTCCGATTCCGGCGCTTTGCTTGACCGCTTCTGCTTGCTCGCGGCGGCTTGCTGCCCGGAAGCTTTGCTCGGCTGCGAATTGTTCTCCACTGCTGGCACCCCCTTCCAAAGCTAGTATGCGCGCTTGAAATGAGGCTTATCCGCGTAGCGAGCGGAGTTATTCGCCGCCTAGGACGGGCTTAGCGCCACTGCGACTTCTTGATAGTTGCGTCTGCGGTCGAACCTGACGATGAAGGTCGTGCCGACGCCTTCCTTGCTGTCTACCTGGATATTGCCTCCGTGACGCTCCATAATGCTAAGGCAGAGCGGCAGCCCAAGACCGGTGCCCCGGGTCTTGGTCGTATAGAACGGCTCGAACAGATGCTCCAGCTTTTCTTGCGGAATGCCGCTGCCCGTATCCGATACCCGCAGCTCCACATACTGGTCGACCGAAGAGGTCACGAGGGAAAGCACGCCGTGCTGATCCATCGCTTCCATGCCGTTTCGCGCCAGGTTCAAGATGAGCTGCTTCATCTCCTTCTCGTTCAGCATGAGCTTCGGGAGATGCTCGGCTAGATTCAGCTCGAGCGATTGTCCGCGCATATTCGCATCCGCCCAGAGCAAGGGCAGAATATCGTTGATAATATCATGCAGCGAGCAGTTCTGCTTCTCGATGATCCGATTTTGCGCCAAGGAGAGAAAGTCGTTAATGATGCTGTTCGCCCGGTCGAGCTCGTCCATCACGATCCGATAATATTCTTTCTGGTGATCCGGACTGCGTTCGCGCATCAACTGCACGAAGCCGCGGATAACCGCCATCGGATTTCGGATTTCGTGCGTAATGCTCGCGGCCATCTGGCCGACGAGGCTGAGCCTCTCCATCCGCCCGACTTCGTCGCGCAGCCGGTTCAGCTCGGTAATATCGTGGGCGATCAGCGCCGCGCCGATAATTTCGTTGTTTTGCATATCGCGGACGCAGATGCCGGAATTGACATATATCTTTCCCTGCTCCTGTACGTATTCGGTCGTCAGCTTATGTCCGTTCAGCGCCTGGTAAAGCAGACGACCGAGAACATCCTTCTCGATGTGGTCGTACATGATCGTGAACGGCTGCCCGAGGAGCTCATTGCGGTGTTTGCCGCCGACCTTGTCCTTCAATAAGTGGATCGCCATTTCATTGATGTGGGTAATGGTCCCAAGCTGATTGACGATAATAACGCCGAGCGGCGTCTCGTCTATGAACTGCTGCAGCTTCTGGACCTCGATGCGATAGCTGTTTGAAATCGTATTCACTTGCAAGGAGAGCGTTTCCCGCCGGATGAAATTGTCCGTCAGTTTTGTAATCATCCAGACGATCGGAAGATACAGGATGCTGTGCCCTGCGAACAAATACACGTCGGAAACCGTTACCGCTGCTTGTGTTTTGGAGTAGAAATCAAGGAAGGCGCATGAGCGAATCGCGAACACGAGGCCTGTCAAACCGAACAGTACGGCGTGTTTTCGCTGCTGCGTGAGTTGAATGAAACCGTTGTTGTACTTATAAATGATCGGGATGATCAAGAGGAGTGTGCCAATCGTCTCCACATTACTCCAGCTGCCGTCCATCATCAGCCAGCCGACGATCAAATAAACAGCCGTCAAAGCCAGCAGAACCCAGCCTCCGCCGTACAAGGAACCGAATATCAAGGGTATGTAATGATAATCCAGCTTGAAGCCGTGTATGTCTATGGAGATTGCAAAGCCAAGGAACAAGCAGGTTCCGCAAAACAGAAACACGATGAAAGGAACTCTTTTGAGAGGTTTGGAATAGTCATACCAAATTTGAAAAGCAAATAATGGCATTAAGGCTACAATGGTCTGCAAAAGAATAAGCTTCCACACAAAAACGAGCCCCACCCTTCAGAAGAAACCCAGTTATTGGTTCGCATGTTTTCCCTTTATTCCGATTAAATCATAGGTTTATCTATTTTACAATGTCTGTAAATGGTAGTTTTTGATGTCATTTAATGCCGAACATGCTTCTCCAGGCAATTATGTCTAAATATCCGTCAATAATCGAGCCGTTCCTTCGTGTAGACGTGCTTCTTTCTGGATAGTATGATAGGGTATCGGCGGCTGCACAGCCGCATAAACGGATACGGATTCGAGGAGAAACTGCGCGTGAACTACGATGTCATTATAATAGGCGGCGGTTCTGCCGGGCTGATGGCCGGCATTGCGGCCAGCAAGAACGGCGCGAAGACGCTGCTGCTCGACAAGGGCGATAAGCTCGGACGCAAGCTCGGCATTTCCGGGGGCGGACGCTGCAATGTGACGAACAATAAGGACATGGATGAGCTGATCAAAAATATTCCGGGCAACGGGCGGTTTCTGTACAGCGCCTTGTCCGGCTTCGGCAATAAAGATATTATCGCCTTCTTCGAGAGCCTTGGCATTGCGCTCAAGGAAGAAGATAACGGACGGATGTTTCCGGTAACCGATAAAGCGAAGACGGTTGTCGACGCGCTCGTTCATCAAGTACGAAGACAGGGCGTCGACATTCGGGTCAATACGCCCGTCAGCCGGGTCGTGTATGCCGGCGGGCAAGTAAGCGGCGTTGTGCTCAAGTCGGGGGAAACCTTCCCCTGCCGCAGCGTCATCGTTGCGACCGGCGGCAAGTCCGTGCCCCATACCGGCTCGACCGGGGACGGATACCCATGGGCGGAACAAGCAGGCCACTCCATTACGGAGCTGTTCCCGACGGAAGTGCCGATCACGTCGAACGAGCCGTTCATTCAGAGCAAGGAGCTTCAAGGGCTGTCGCTCCGCGATGTCAGCCTCTCTGTCTGGAATGCAAAGGGTAAACGCGTGATCGAGCATCGGGGGGATATGATTTTCACCCACTTCGGCGTATCCGGTCCCATCGCGCTTCGCTGCAGTCAGTTTGTCGTCAAGGAGCTGAAGAAGGGCGATGCGCGGAACGCACTCCTGACCATCGACCTGCTGCCGGACCTCAGCAGCGATGAATTCTACAAGGAGTCGCTCCTTCTGGCGCAAGCCGAAGCCAAGAAATCGGTCAAAAACGTGCTGAAGAGCTGCCTGCCGGAACGGATGATCCCGCTCTTGCTGAAGGGCGCAGGGCTGGACGAGCAGCTGACCTTCGATCATATTCCGAAGCAGGCCTGGCTGGACCTTGCCAAGCTGGTCAAGGCCTTTCCGATCCGTGCTTACGGCACGCTCAGCCTTGAGGACGCATTCGTCACCGGAGGCGGGGTCAATCTCAAAGAGATCAATCCCAAAACAATGGCATCCAAGCTGACGAAGGGACTCTACTTCTGCGGCGAGGTGCTTGATATTCACGGCTACACGGGGGGCTATAACATCACAGCCGCCTTCTCCACCGGCTACACGGCAGGCACGAGCGCCGCCCTATTATAATAGAAGGCTGACCGAGCGGATATCCGCCTGGTCAGCCTTCTTAGCGTACGAGCCCGATCAGCTGTGCACGTCTCCCGAGAAATACCCGTAAGAGCCGTCATCGGGGAAAAACTCATCCTCGTCCGGAGCATCATCATCCCGATTGCTGAGGCCGTCTCCGGCTGCTTGGTCCCCCGCTTCTTCCTGCGAGACCCAGTCCTCGTTGACGACATGCGCCGGAATCGCAATATGATTCTCCATATGGTAGGCTTCGTTCGTCAGCTCGATATCCGGAATGGAGGATTGCACCGCCAGCTGTCCGCCGTGCGACTGCGCGATCTCCAGCGCCGAGGGAAGATCGTCCCCGTGCATGTGGATGTGGATGTCGCTCCCCTGCTGGACGACGGGATCGTAGCCAAGCTCCTGAAAGGTGCTTCCGGCCATGGCGGCGGTACGGGAATCGCTGAACTGAAACAATAACGCAGTGTCATTTTGCTGCATAGCAGGCACTTCCTTTTCGGCTAAAATGTTCCATTCCCATATAGCCTGCCCCGATCGGCTTCGCGTCATTCTCTCCCGCTTCATCCTTCTACGGCGCTGACTCAGCTTGCCTCGCAGTCCATACAGATCTGCCGTGCGCCGTAATTGAGATCGTCCACTGCTGCCAATCGATGGGATGAACAGCCGCAAAGTCCGGCAGCGGCGCATCGCCCTGCACTGTGAGCAGCGGCATGCCGTCGTTCAGCGCCATCCCCTTCAGCACCTGCCAATACGAGAGATCGCCCATCCCGAGCATCGCAAGCTCGGATGAGACCGCGCCGAACAAAATCTCTGGCGTAACCGGACCGATATCGGAGAGTTTAGCAAGCGTCGTCGCTTCCACGATGCCGAGCCCGCCTTCTGAGTGAGCACCCGAACGCAGCAGATGAAAGTCCATGGCCTCCGCCATGACAGGCAGTGCCGCGCCTTCCGCCGTCAGCCATGCTTGAAGCGCACAGGCACATTCGTCAGTCTCCGTCGATACGTACGCTTCCCAAGCCCGCGCTCCAGCAGCCAGCTCTTCAGCGCTCACTTCCCGACGCAGCTGCCACAATTCGGCTGTCTGCTCCGGCGTCAGCCCGCCAATGCCGCGAAAATCCGTTACGCCGGGCACCGCTTCCTTCCCCACAATGACCCAAGAAAGCTGCAGATGGGGAACCGTAGCCCCCCTGCTGGGTTCTTCTGCCAACCAATGCAGCAGTGCAGCCAGTATCGCTTGATCATACAAATCATATTCGAACCACAGCACGATCTCTTCGCCGCGCCTCACCACCTCCGTCAGCTGCACGAGCTGCTCTTCAGCCTGCCGGCGAAACAAGTCCTGCGGTACGCCGAAGGCATGTTCAAACCAGCGGGAACGCGCTGCCAGACTGCCCGCCTCCCACCAACGAAGCTGCAGCGGACCGTCAATCCAGCTTTCCCGCCAAGGAAGCACATTCCCTGGCATGCCGGCGCGGACAAGCAAGGACGCGGCGCTGTCACCATTTGTAACATGAAGCATAACAATCTCCCTCCAATTTAGACGAATGTGATATAATGGACGGACAACAAGAGCAGGGGTGTAGAAGAAGATGGTAGATATCTTCGCTTATTCTTCAGATGCGGTAATGATTATACGTAAGAATCCTGACAATTGGACAGTATACGCATGCAGCTCAGCCTTCTACAGCTTAATAGATTCTTCCTGCGAGCAATTAATAGGCAAGGATCTATCCGAGCTGCCGCTCATTGGTATCTATCCATTATGGCCGATTATCAGGCGGATGTGCAGCGATATTTCTCCTGGCACCCCTGAAGTTTACGCCGAATCCTATTTCTCGCTGACGGGCGACACGCAGCTCTTCGGCGAACTCTATGCCAAGAAGCTGCAGGAATCCGGCGAGCCTCTCATCATGATTACAATCCGTGACAGATCGGAGCATCATTGGATCGATGACAGAGTCAGCGAGTCGACCCCGATCGTATCCCTTCTGCTAACGAACAGCTTCACGATCGCCTCGCTGCGGAGCTACCGCGGCCCCATCATGTACGACATGCTGGAACTCACGCGCGCGGAGAGCGGACAGTTTCTGGCCGAGCAGGACCGGGAGCGCGTACGATCTCAGCTCTTGGATATTCAAGCCAGCGGTAATACGTCGGAGCTGTATTTTACGCAGCAGCTTGACGAGAAGCAGTACCTCACAAGCATCGTCGTCAAACCCTTCTATCATGCCAACGGCAGCTTTAAATGCTACGCAATCGTTGTTTATTCCATGGTACCGGTCCAAGATGAAGAAGTAAGCTTAGCTGCACCCGTAAATGAGCTTATCCAACGCGACGCTTCTTACAAGCTGCGCCTGCTCATGATGGAAAAGCAAATCTCAGTCACCAAATTAGCAGAGAATACGCAAATCTCGCTCACTACGATTTCCAACATCCGCAACGGCAAGATCAAAAAACCGCAGCGGCTCACCGCCAAGCTGATCGCCGACGAGCTCGGCGTTGCTCCCTCCGATATTTGGGATGCATTTCAATCATAGAGAAAGCGCGTTCCCGTACACGAGGAACGCGCTTTTTTCTTACAGCTTGAACCTGGCGGCCAGTTCGTTCATTTGCGATGCAATGGAGCTCAGCGACCGGGAAGACGAGGCAATCTGCTCCGCGGAAGCTGTCTGAGCTTCCGTCGTCGCGGCAACCGTCATGGCGGTCTCCGCGCTTTGCTTGGCAAGCTCGCGCAGGCGCAGCATAGCCGCTACGAGCTGATCCGAGCCTGCGGCCATCTCCTCGGAGGCGGCCGCCACCTCCTGCACCTGCCCCGATACCCGCTCGGAGGCGTCCGCGATTTGGGCAAAGGACGAGCCGGCTTCGCGAACGGCGACCATCCCCGTCTCTGCCTCGGCCGCGCTTGTCCGCATCTGCCGGGCCGTCTCGAACGTATCGTCCGTCACCTGCGCAATAACGTCGTCGATATCGAGTACGGCCTGCGACGTTTGCTGCGCCAGCTTGCGCACCTCGCCCGCGACAACGGCAAAGCCCCGACCATGCTCGCCTGCCCGAGCCGCCTCGATTCCCGCATTAAGCGCCAGCAAATTGGTCTGACGCGAAATTTGGCCGATCAGCTTCGAGATGCCGCCGATGTTCTGCGCATGCTGCTCCAGCCTGGCAACTTGTCCCGCCGTTACTCGCACGCTCTCATTCACCGAATCCATGCTTGCGACTGCCTGGCTTACCGCATCCCGGCCAAGCACAGCCTGTCCGCTGGCATTGCCTGACAAGGAGGCTACGATGGCGCTCGATTCCGCGATGCGATTTATGCCTGCGCCAAAATCCTGCGTTGTCTTATTCACTTCGTCGAACCGCTGCAGCGCAGCCTCCGAGCCTTCCGCCATCAGCTGCATAGCCGATGCGGCCTGCTGGGCCGAACCGGCATTCTGCTCGGACACCGCCAGCAACTGCTGCGACGAGAGCGCGATCCCGGCGGATGCTTCCTGTACGCCGAGCATCGCACTGCGCAGCTGCGTCACCATCGCTTGCAGCGAGAGGAAGAGTCCTCCGATCTCATCCCGGTTACGGATGCGCGGAACCGTTACCTGCAGGCAGCCGCCCGCTACTTCGTCGACAACATGCGCAGCCAGCCGAATCGGCTTCGCAATGGCCTGCCGTACGTACCAGGTCAGCAGACCAACGAGAACTAAGCCCGCGAAGAGGGCAATCAAGATGGCGAGCGTTGCCTGGGCGTTCAAAGATGAGCTCGCATTCTTCGCTTCTTCGGCGCCGCTGTGATTATTGCGGACCAGATAGTCCAAATTGCTCTGAACCGCCGCGAACGAGCTCTCAGAATCCTTCATGAAACCTGTCATTTGCTCATATGTAATCGATTTTCCGGAAGCGGCGGCGACCATTTTCCTATAGTTGTCCTCATAGATTTTCCAGGCTTTCTCGAGCTGATCGACCAACGCTTTCTCGTTGTCGTTATTGGTGTTCATAATCGTGCGATAGAGCGCAAGGCTGTCATCGACCTTCTTTATGGAGATATCCGCATCCGCCATGCGCTGCTTTTTCAAGTTCTCGTTTTTGTCGAAAAACAGCTTGTATTGAATCGTCATGACATTTTCGGCCATGTACGCAATGCCGTTGACCGTTTCAACGCCGACGATCCATTTGTCCGCCAACGCTTCGTTGTTCTCTTTCATCTTGGACATCATCGTATAACTGAGCCCGCCCGTAACGGTAAGCAGCAGCAGCACACTCAAAAATGCTGTCATCAGCTTCGCCCCTACCGTCCACCTTAGCTTCACCTTATTCTTCTCCATACGAATCCGCTCCTGTTGCCCATGATTTAAATGTAAGCTTTCACGTAAGCTATCTTTACAAAATTTATTATACGTTGAATGCGAATAAGTGAAAAAGCTGTCATAGCCCCGAAATTGCTTGTTAATCCTCCAAAATTCGAACGGTAGCCCCAATTATCTCCAATTATCTGCATTTACCTGTACATTACTACTTCATATAACAAAAACCGCTCCCCCATAACAGAGGAAGCGGTTAAATAGCCAGTGCGTACATGAAATAGCTTAATTGCGATACCCTTGAAGCCCTTCATTCAATGCGCGCGTTGCTGCGTACACCTCTTGATAAATACGGAACAAACCGCTGTAGGCATCTACTGCAGCCGGATTCGGCTTATAGACCGACCCGCGCTTCACGAACAGCTCCGCGCACGCCGTAAGGCTCTCGAACCATCCGCAGCCGTATGCCGCCAGCATGGCAGCGCCAAGACCAGGACCCTGCTCGTTGGCAAGCGACACGACGTCAGCGTTGAAAATGTCCGCCTGCATTTGCAGCCATACCGGATTGGATGCGCCGCCGCCGATCGAGATGATCGTATCGACCGTCTTGCCGGCTTGACGGAACATCGCCACCGACTCGTTGAGCGAGAAGGTAATGCCTTCCATCACCGCACGGGCAAAATGCACCCGTTCATGCGAGCCGTCTATGCCGATGAAGCTGGCACGAATAACGGAATCCGCATGCGGCGTGCGCTCGCCGACGAGATAAGGCGTGAAGAGCAGCCCTTTGGAGCCCGGCTTCACATCGCCGACGCCTTGCAGAAGCTCGTCGAACGACTCGCCCTTGGCGAAGGTTTGCTTGAACCAGCTTAAGCTGTAGCCCGCCGCAAGCGTTACGCCCATGGCGTAGAATGCGTTCTCTTGACCATGGTTGAAGAAATGAACCTTGCCGCGGAAATCGTTGGCGCTGCCTTCCTCATAGGAAAGGATAACGCCGGAAGTGCCGATGCTGCACATCGTCAGTCCTTCTTGCAGTATGCCTGAGCCGATCGCTCCGCATGCATTGTCTGCGCCGCCCGCGAACACTTTCGTCGAGGCGTTCAGCCCTGCTGCGTTCGCTTGCTCCGGAAGCAGCGTGCCCGTCAGCGCATGCGACTCCACGAGCGGAGGCGCGAACGATGCCGGCAGGCCGACCGCCGCCAGCACCGCGTCGCTCCAGCGCTTGTTCGCCACGTCCAGCAGCAGCGTGCCGGCTGCATCGGAGAAGTCCATATGCAGCGCGCCTGTCAGCCGGTAACGGACATAATCCTTCGGCAGCAGGAACGATACGGCTCTTGCGAATACTTCGGGCTCGTGCTTGCGCACCCACAGAATCTTAGGCAGCGTGAAGCCTTCCAGCGCGGGATTACGCGTAATCGTGAGCAGCTTCTCTTGGCCGAGAAGCGCTTCGATCTCGCGGCATTCCGCGGTCGTGCGTGTATCGTTCCACAGAATCGCGTTGCGGACAGGATTGCCCTCCGCGTCCAGCAGCACGAGACCGTGCATTTGGCCCGAGAAGCTGAGTCCTTCGATGGCATCCGGGGAAACGCCGGAGCGCTCCGCCAGCTCGCGAAGCGCCTCGATCGTGCCCTTCACCCAATCGTCTGGGCGCTGCTCGCTCCAGCCGGAATGCTCGTGAAACAGCGGATAGTCGCGCGATGCCTCAGCCGCGACGGCGCCGCTTCTGTCCAGAAGCAGCACCTTTACCGCGCTTGTGCCGAGGTCGATCCCAATGACGTATGACATGGTACGACGGCCTCCTATACGCTATAGATGATTTCGTTCAGCACCAATTTAATGCGCTCTTGGCGGCCGGATTCGTTCTTGATCACATTGTTTTGCAGCGCATACTGCTCAAGCGATGCCAGCGTGGCGCGGCCGGCTACGATCTCTGCGCCGATGCCGTCCTTGAAGCTGCGGTAGCGGTTGTCGACAATGTTGTCGAGCACCTTCTCTTCGATCAGCTTCGCAGCTGCTTTGAGGCCCCAAGCATACGTGTCCATACCTGCGATATGCGCGAGGAACAAGTCCTCGTCCTCGAAGGAACCGCGGCGTACTTTCGCGTCGAAGTTGACGCCGCCCTTGCCGATGCCGCCGGCTTTGAGCACTTCGTACATCGTAAGCGTCGTGGAGTACAGGTCGGTCGGGAATTCATCCGTATCCCAGCCGAGCAGCAGGTCGCCTTGGTTCGCATCGAGCGAGCCCAGCATGCCGTTGATTGCCGCTACGCGGATTTCGTGCTCGAACGTGTGGCCAGCGAGCGTTGCATGGTTCGCTTCCAGGTTCAGCTTGAAGTGCTCTTTGAGATCATATTTCTGCAGGAACGCGATTGTCGTAGCCGCATCAAAGTCGTATTGGTGTTTGGACGGCTCTTTCGGTTTAGGCTCGATCAGGAATTGAGCACCGAAGCCGATTTCTTTGGCGTACGCGATCGCCATGTGGAACAGGCGTGCCAGGTTATCGAGCTCAAGCGCCATATCCGTGTTAAGCAGCGTTTCGTAGCCTTCGCGGCCGCCCCAGAAGACGTAGTTCTCCGCGCCGAGGCGTTTGCCCACTTCAAGGCTCTTCTTCAGCTGCGCGCCGGCATAAGCGAATACGTCGGCATTGGAAGTTGTGCCTGCGCCGTGAACGAAGCGCGGGTTCGTGAACATGTTCGCCGTGTTCCAGAGCAGCTTCGCGCCGGAGGTCTTCATGTTCGCTTCCAGCAGGTCTACGATAACGTCAAGGTTCTTGTTCGTTTCGGCAAGCGTAGTGCCTTCAGGCGCGATGTCGCGGTCATGAAAGCAGTAGTACGGAATGCCGATTTTGCTCAGGAATTCGAAGTTTGCTTCGACGCGGGCTTTCGCTTGATCCATCGCGTCCGCGCTGTCCCAGCCGCGAACGGCCGTGCCTGCACCGAACGGATCGGAGCCGGTGCCTGTGAATGTATGCCAATAAGCGACTGCGAAACGCAAATGTTCTTCCATCGTTTTGCCAAGTACAACTTCTTGCGGATTGTAGTGTTTGAACGCAAGCGGATTGTCGGAGTTTTTGCCTTCGTATGCAATTTTACCAATGTTTTTGAAATAAGCCATGAAATGAAATCCCTCCCGGATTAATGATTATGAAAACGTTCTTATGGTTATTTTAGCATCGTTAAACTTTGTTTGTCTAGTAAACAAAGTAAGTTTTTTTGAATAGCTTGTACGTCTTGCCCGCATATCGGCAGCAGGACAGCCTACCTCTCAACTCCTGCCGGGGATTACGTTGTTTCAACAGAATCAGCCTCTGTTAAATCCAGCCGAATTATGCGGATATCGTCAGCTGTTCATTCGCGCCGAGGACGCTTCTCCTCTCTCGGCCCATAAACTATAGATGCAACATTTCGTTTCCCGTGGTAAAATCGTTCCCATATCATGCAAGGCAAACGGAGGAAGTCAGCGGATTATGAAGAAAACCGGAGATTTGGCGCTCGTCAAAAAAATGAATACCGCGATCGTGCTGGATGCGGTGCTCCGGTATGCCCCTCTCTCGCGTGCCCAAATCTCGGAGCGGACGGGACTGAACAAGGCAACGGTATCGAGTCTCGTGCAGGATCTGATCGACAGCCATCTCGTGCTGGATCTAGGGCTAGGCAAATCCAGCGGCGGCCGCAAGCCGAACCTGCTGCAGTTTCATGCGAGCGCCGGTTATGCAATTGGCATCGATCTTGGCGTCAACTACATTCTCGGCATTCTGACTGATCTGGAAGGCGCCGTCATCAGCGAATGTACGCTGACGCTGACTACGCAGGATTCGGATAGCGTAATCGCGCAGCTGATTGCCTGCATCGATGCGCTGCGGCTTGATATCCCGGACTGCCCTTACGGCCTGGTCGGCATCGGGATCGGCGTGCCCGGCCTTGTTAACGAATCCGGCACGATTCTGTTCGCGCCGAACCTCTCTTGGCCGGAAGTGCCGCTGCGGGCGGTGGTCGAAGCTCGGTTCGGCGTGCCTGTTACGATCGATAACGAGGCGAACGCAGGCGCGCAGGGCGAGCAGAAGTACGGAGCAGGCCGCCGTGTCGCCAATCAGATTTATGTCAGTGTCGGGATCGGGATCGGAACCGGCATGATCTTGAATAAAGAGCTGTACCGCGGCGCCGGCGGGTTCTCCGGCGAGCTTGGACATCTCTCCATCGAAGCGGACGGTAAGCCCTGCCGCTGCGGCAATCAAGGCTGCTGGGAGCTGTACGCTTCCGAGAATGCGCTGCTGGAGCAAGCCGTGCCGCTTGGCTATCACGACCTGGAAGACTTGCTGGATGCCGCATCGCACGGTAACGCGGAGGTGATTGCGCTGCTCGATCACATCGGGGAATGGATCGGCGTCGGCATCGCGAACATCGTCAACGTGTTTAATCCTGATGTCGTGATCATCGGAAACCGGATGCGGCGGGCGGAAGCCTGGATCAGCGATGCGATTCAGCGCACCGTTGCAGGCCGCGCCTTGTCGCATCACCGCGGCAAGCTGCGCATTCTGTTCGCGGAGCAGGGGGACCGCTCCGCCGTACGCGGGGCCGCCTACTATGCGATCTCCGCATTTCTGGCCAAAATGAAAGGAAGCGGCGTCTAGGATGGTGCTAAGCATTACCGCATATGAATGCGACACACGGACCGATGCTGCTGGCTAGCGCTGGTCTCCGGCAAACCCTATAGGACAAAGAAAGCTCCTGCAGCATCTGCTGCAGGAGCTTTCTTATTCATCGTCCCGATCTCGGGCTCGGAGGCTCCCTTCGCTACTTCTTCACTTTCGCAGCGTCAAGCAGCGCTTGTCCTTCTTGCTGAATCGCCGCGATGCAGGCATCGGCGGTTATCTCGCCTTTGACGGCGGCTTTGATTTCACGATCCTGCAGCTCGTAGAATAGGGTCATGAACTTGGGGTCGTAACCGGTGGAGTCGTACACTTGATCGACGCCAGGCAGCAAGTCATACAGTTTAGGCAATACAGGATTATGGTCGTATTTCATGTATGACTTCTGTACCGGCATGGCGTAGGCTTCTTCAAGACCTGCGCTTACCTTCGCCATATAGTCGCTTAACATGAACTGAATGACCGTCCATGCCGCATCCCCGTTCGCGGCGCCCGCGGGGATCGCCATGTAGTTGTAGACGCCCAGATTCATAGAGCGGCTCGTGTCGAGCGAGCTGACCGGCGGCGTGACGAAGCCCGTCTCGAATTTTGCATTCTGAATGCTGTTGTAGCTGGCGATCGTCATCGCCGCTTTCCCTTTGGCGAATAAATCCGCCTCGCTTACCTCCTCGGGGCCGTACCAAGTCTCCCCGTCCTTCACTACGCCCTGCACATTCTGCATCCTGTAAGTTCCGTTCCGATACAATTCGATGACCATCGTGATAAGCGCTCTCCAGCTGGGCGTGTTGACCGTGACCTTCCCTGAACGAAAGTCGACAGCCTTGATGCCCTCTCGGCTCGACATATCGAGCAGCAGATCCTTCGGCATGCTGCTCAGCGGCAAGTGGTAGCCTGCGATGCCGGCCTTGTAGCTGCCTGCTCTGGCAAACTGACTGGCCAGCTTCATCACATCCTTGATCGTCATCCCGTTCTGCGGCAGGCCGACCTTATACTGGCGGAACAGATCCGCGTTGTAGTATAGCACCTCGGCTTGAAACGTAGGGGCGATGGCAAACAAAGTGCCTCCTCCGTCACGTTTGATCTTCTCGATCATGCCGGGGTATAAATCGTCTTCATGCAGGCCGCTTGCTTGCATGCGAAGCGATAAGTCCGACAGCATGCCGTCTGACGCCAGTTTGGCGTATTTGCCCGAATAGCCCAGCAGAACGAGATCCGGCTTCTCTTCCTTCAGCTTCTGCTCGTATTGCTCGATGGAAATCGGATTAAAGCCCGGCTCCATTTCGATCAACTCAACCTTCATATCCGGATAAGCGGCTGACAAATAATCGCCTAGACTCGATTGATAACTATCCTTGTCCGGAAGCGCGATGCGCAGCACCTGTTGGCTGGCATCACCATCGCTGCGAAGCATGCAGCCGTAGAGCAACGAACTCATCATGATCGCCGCAACGAGAAAAGCAATTAGACGTTTTCTCATGGGCGCTTACCTTGTTCGATGCCAAGAAGCTGGGTTTCCAGTTTGCTCTGAAGCGACTCAAGCGCCGCTGAGACGGAAATCGAATCATTCAGAATGGATTCCATTTCTTCACTGCCGAGCTTGTACAGGATCCCGTTTGCCGCAGAAACATCTGGGTCCGACAGGAAGATCGTGTTTTCCGCCGCCTTCACCGGATCAACCCCTGTCGCATAAAAGGCATCCCAATGCTTGCTCGTTGCCGGGTTCATTCCTGTCCGATCGGCCAGCGGCTTCAGGAGCTGATATCGAGTACTAGGACTATCAGTAAGTTTGCTTCCGACGATAAACTGCAGCAGCTGCCAAGCCGCTTCGCTTTGGATCGAGGATGCATTCAATGCGTAGATCGTGTTCGCACTGAGATATCTGCCTGGATTGGTTGCCGACGGATCGACGTGAATCGGCAGCGCAGCCCAATTCGCCTTCATCGCCTCTTCTTGCGCATACTGCTCATAATTTGTGTAGTAATAGCTGGGTGCGATCGTCATGGCGACCTGGCCGAGCGCAAAGGCATCCTGTTTGGCCATCTCTGCCATTGTCAAACCATTCTTGCCGTAGTTTTTCGCCTTCTCCGGCTTGATCCAGCCGTCCCGGTAGCCGGCAGCGACCGAATCCCATATCTTCTTCCACGCCGCGGAATTGACCGTTGCCTCGTAGTGACCTTCAACGCTCTTCATCGTTTGCAGGCCGTTCGTTTGCCCGATCAGCTCCACCAGCGAGAACTTGTTCGCCTGGGCTGTCGCGCTGAGCCCCGTAACACCAGTGCCTTGAAACCGCGCAGCCAGCTGCAAAATCTGCTCCATCGACTGCTCGCCTTCGGGCACCGCAATCCCGTGAGCAGCAAATACATCCTCGTTGATGTACAACACCATGGTGTCAAAATCCGGCGAAAGTCCATATAGCTCGCCGTTCCCGCCCGCCTGCCGCAGGTAGTCGATCAGCGGGGCATGCAGCGCCCCCAAGTCGAATTTGCTTGCCTTCATCAGCGCATCCAGCGGCTTCAGCTTGCCGTCCGCAGCAAGCTTCGTATAGAGATTCATTGGCAGTTGTACGATGTCCGGCTGTTCCTGATCGAACCAGGCTTCGAATTTCTCGGGATCCTGCGCAAGCTTGTAAGCGGCGTTCGCCATCTTCAGTTTCACGGATGGATGCCGAATAATGAACGGTTTCTTATAGAGATATTCGAAGCTGTTCATCTGTTCGAACTGCTGCACCTTCAGCACATATTCCTTATTCGCGAGCGGGTCCTTGCTTAATGCGGCAGGCACCTCTTCTTGTCCCTTCGGCTTCAGCAGCGCTATGACATCGTCCCGAAACCACCAGCCGCAGCCTATCAAAATAACCATGCTCATTATCGCAGCCGCCGCTCGAAACAGCGCACGCCGTTTGGTTGTATTCATATAAATGCGCTCCCTCACTTTACGTTCCAGCTCCGAGGTGAACCCATTCCTTACGGGAGGCTTTCCTGCAAGACGACGCTCCCAGTCGTTTACCGGCTCCTTCATGTCCATTCTTCCTCCCCGGTCAACAGTGATGTCTCGGTCAGCATTCGATTGACCGCGGCTCTTGCGCGGTGCAAACGCGACTTCACGGTGCCGATTGATACTTGGAGCAAATCCGCCATCTCTTGCATGGAGAGGTCATAATGGCTATTCAGCAGCAGCACTTCCCGCAGCTTTCGCGGCAGCTTCAAGACGACCGCCCAAATCTCCTCGGTCATCAGCTTGTCCAGGCTCTCCCGCTCCGCCGACGGCGAATGGTGCGAGCGGGTACGAATCGTATCGAATAGCACGACCCGCCTCACCCAAGCCGACCGCAGCACGTCGCGCGCCGTGTTGCGGGTAATGGAAAGCAGCCATGTTTTGATCGACGACTGTCCCCGGAAATCGTAAAGCTGCTGAAATACCTTCACGAATACGTCCTGAGCGATATCGTCTGCCATCTCTCTCGAATGCGTGTAGAAGAAGGCGAAATTCCAGACGTCCTTGCCGTACGCCGCCATAAGCTCGTTAAGCACAGCGTGACGGTCCAAGCCATCTGTCACATGCTTCAAATATTCAAACTGCAACCTATTCACCTCGGAAAGTAGACGATGGAGCCGCCTAATAGTTCCCTAACTGTCAAAAAGATTTTCGCAAGGAACCCTGACTTGCTTGGTATGCCATTATTATACATAGCGACGAACTGATAGAGGAACAGCAAAAAAAAGAGACGCGCTCATCGTGATGATGACGGTCTCTCCAGTATTCGATCCTATCCGATACGTCCCGCTGCCCTACTAATGGCGAGTATCAGATGCATTCTGTTGCTGCGCGCGGGCTACTGCTCCCTCGTTGTCCGATTGTAGCCGTCCGGCTCGAAGGGCTGCAGCTTGTCCAGCCATTGCTGCTCCAGCCTCTTGAGCGCGTCCCGATAGGCCTGCACTGCCCCGCGATTGAGCGCGGTCGTTCTTGGTTCGAGCGCATCCTTGTTCACGCTGCCCGACTCTTCGGCAAGACTTAACCTCTCAAGCTCTTCATAATGAAAATCGACGCCGGCTTGCTCTTTATAGTCCGCTTGAAGCGATGAATTGAGATGGCTGCCCATGTCGAGCATGAACTTCTCCCGCTGCCAGGCCGAGTCCAAGGTCGGCGAAGCTGCGACGTACCGTTTGCCATTGCGCCCGTTAGTAATTTGAAAGATGCCCATGGCACGCTGCTTCATGCCGAATTCGTTTTGCAATTCTTTGCGTCTGTTCATCGTTCCGTTTTCCTTTCCAGCTATACGGGCAGCCTTAGAGACGGGCTGCGCTGCCCTAGTCAATATATCATGTTTTCCGCAATTAACAATGCCGCCTTCGCCGCATTCCGGCTGCTGCCCGCGGAACCTTTTCCTTCGAACGTTCGTCTATAGCAGCAACAAGGAGGTCGGCATTCCATGCGTAAAATTCCGTTCATCGCCCGATCCAGCGTCTTCCTGCTGCTCGCTGCAAGCATGCTCGCCTTGACCGGCTGCTCGCAAGCCTCGGCCTTGAAGTCCTTTGTCTCGCAGAAGGCCCATGCCATCCTTACGAAGCCGGATACCATTCCGGTGCCGCAAGTGGTTTCCGCCGGTAAACCCATTCCCGTCACGCAAAGCACGTACTGCTGGGGCAACAGAGGCTGCGCCGATTATGCCGGAGGTAAAATCATGCTGCAAGGCAAGCAGCCGGCAGTCGTAACGCCCGGCGCGGCTATTCAAATTTCGATTCCCTATCAGCCCGCCCCCGCGCAGGTAGATCTCACGCAGTATCTTGACGGCAACGCATTCAGCAGCATTCCGATGACAGGCGGGCAGTTCCATGCACCGGAGGAGCCTGGCGTGTATGATTACGGCATCTCGGCGTTCTGGAAATCGGAGGACGGCAAGTATGCCAAAGGGGATACGTCTGTCGTGTTCGCCATCGAAGTGCAATAACCAGCACCTTGCTACAGAAGAACGACGATGATCCAACCTTTAAGCCGCTGCCGCATGCTTAAAACCTCGATCATCGTCGTTCTTAGGATACGCATATTTCCGTTTATCCGGCTTCACCCTCGTAATCGGCTTGATCCCGTTCCAATGTCCCCGCTGCTGCCTTGGATCCAGTCCGCCCTGCTGCACTTGCTTCTCCATGCGCTTCCGCGCCTTGCTTCTCGCCATGCTTCATACACTCCTTCGGAACTAAAATCGGCCTGCGGCCCTGCTTCCATTCTACGCGATTACGGCTGTTTCGTTCAAGCCAAGTATCGGAAGAACAGCCGAAAACTTAGTGCTCGCATAGATATTGAAATAGTTATTGAATCGAAGAAGTCGATCTCCAAAAAAAAAGGCTGTCTCCCCTGTCATCGTCCATGACACAAGAGACAGCCCTCTGCTGCTGTAAGACCAGGTTAAGCTGATTCGCGCCGGTCCGGCGGAAGCAATATCGACAGCAGCCCAAGCAGTGGAAGCACGCTGGACCAGTTCATCACTTTGTCCAGCCCCCACGCTTCCGCGGCGTTGCCGAGTACGATCGCGCCGAGTGCCCCCATGCCGAAGGCAAGCCCCGTTATAAGTCCCGAAGCCATGCCGACATTGTTCGGAATGAGCTCCTGCGCATAGACGACGCTGACCGAGAAGCCGGACAGCAGGATGAAGCCAAGAATGAAGCTGACCGGATACACCCAGCCGAGCGGCAAATGCGGCAGCAGCAGCGCGAACGGCGCTGCGCCGCCGACGGAGAACATAATCATCCGTTTGCGGCCGAAGCGATCCGCAAGCACGCCGCCGAAGAACGTGCCCAGCACGCCTGCGGCCATGAACAGGAAGATCGGCACCTGAGCCGCGCGGACTGATAACCCGTATTTCTCCTCCGCGAAGAAATTATAAAAGCTGGAGATGCCGCTCATGTACCACGAACGCGCGAATACGAGCAGCACCAGAATCGTCATCGCGAACACGATTACTGACCGGCTCTTGCCGGCTGCCCCGTTCGTCGTTCCGGCAGACTTTGCTTTCTTGGCCGGCTTGCCGTGCTCATTGAGCTGGCCCTTGTACCAAGGTACGACGCGAAGCAGGATCGCGATTGCGGCAGCCGCAAGCAGCGTGCCCCAAATCGCGCCGGGCTGACCGAGAGGCAGGAAGACGAAAATCGTCATCAGCGGCGCAAGCGAGCTGCCTGCGTTTCCGCCGACCTGATAGATGGACTGCGCTAGTCCGCGCCGCCCGCCTGCCGCGAAGTAGACGACCCTCGAGCCTTCCGGATGGAAGATCGCGGAGCCGAGTCCGACGAATACGACCGACAAGAGCACGTAGGCAAATCCCGGCGCGTACGCAAGCCCGGCCATGCCGATCAAGCTGAGTCCCATCCCGACGGGGAGCATCCAGGGCATGGGACGTTTATCGGAGAAATAGCCGACGACCGGCTGCATGATGGACGAGGTCATATTGAGGGTAAAGGCAATCCAGCCCATCTGGCCGTAGCTTAGATGAAGCGAATCCGCAAATACCGGGAACAATGCGGTCACGACGGCCTGCATCGTATCGTTCAATAAATGAACGGAGCTGATCATGAATAAAATAACGTAAACCGTGCCTGTTCGCAGGACGGCCGTGCGTGCCGCTGCAGTATTCAATGCCGCCAGCCACCTTTCGCTTACACATTTGCATCAAACCAAACCACTACCTGCAACCATAGCACAGAGGGATAGCAGTGACAATTGTATAATTCTAAGCATTTGGCCCGTTCCGGCTCTGCCGCTCCGCTTTCGCGCGCAGTCCGTTCAATCGCTGCATTTCCCCGTGCAAACCCGCCTGCAGCCTCATCTTTCAGTCGTGCAATCCTATGTGCATACAACTAATATCTGGAAATGAAAACGTTGACATGACCTAACGTCGACGTTATTCTTTGTATAGACAGCCTGTCCGAACCCAGCTAAAGACCATCCCATTATGAGGGGAGAAGCCTTCCTGCTTATGCACATTTTTTCGAAACGCAAACATCGGCATGCCCTGATTCGCCGCGCAGGCGCAGCTTGCCTTGCCCTTTCGCTGCTGAGTGCCTGCTCCATGCTTCCTGCCGAGGAAGAATCACTGGATCCACCGGTGCTTAACATGAAAGAAGTCGTTCACGAGACCTCACCCGTCACGCGCGGCAACATGGAGCTGTTTCTATCGTCCATTGCCACTGCGGTGTCGGATAGGAATCAGTCCGTCGCGTTCCCGGAATCCGGCGGCATATTGAAGAAAATGTTCGTGAACGAAGGCGATCCCGTCAAGAAAGGCGCCCCGATCGCGGAGCTCGACAGCGGCGATCTCCCGATTCGATTGAAGCTGCAGGAGCTTACGGTGGAGCAGCGCAAAATCCGCTATCAGGATGCGGTAAAGCAGAACAGCGACAAGGACACTGTTCGCCTCGCACAGATCGATTTGGAGGCCGAGCAGCTGCAGCTGGACGCCTTGAAGAAGGCATACAGCAAGGCGCTCCTGTTCGCCCCGGCCGACGGCGTTGTTACGTATGTGAATGATTTGAAGCCGGGTGAAGCCGTGGAAGCGAACCAGTCGATGGCCGTTATCTCTAACCCGAACAGAATCAATCTCGTCTACGACGCCACGGATGCAACCAAAATCGCAGCCGTCAAGAAGGGGACCGAGGTCGACGTCACCTTGGATAAACAGGCGCTTCATGGCACCGTCATCCAGACGCCGTCTACCGCTCCAAAGAGCGAGGATCCCAAAGTAACCAGCCGCAATGCCAAGTCGCTCGTCATTGCCTTGGACGAGCCGAATCCAGGCCTGAAGATCGGTGCCTATGCGGATATTAAGCTGTTCATCGAGAAGCGCGACAATGTGCTCATCGTGCCCCGCGAAGGGCTGAAGTCGATGTTCGGCCGCAATTATGTCGAAATCATCGAGAATAATCGGGTCAAGCAGGTGGATGTGGATACCGGACTGCGCACAGGCAGCCAGGTCGAAGTGTTGAAAGGGCTCGAAGAGGGCCAGAAAGTCGTCATCGATAATTAAGACCGTTCAGCTTCCCTCATGAGTGGTATAGAAGCGCCCCGGACGCCGGTGCATGCTTGGCATGCACCCGGTACCCGGGGCGCTTATTTGTCTTATTGGCCCTTCAGCGTAAAGCTGAACGCATAGCTTCTGTTCGCGTGAAGCACGTACTCCGGATGTGTCCGCGCGCCCCAGCTGTCGTCGCCGCCAACGCCCATTTGCTTGTGGTTGATGCGAACGACGGTCTTGTCGCTTACAGGAAGCTTATAAGCGTGGTCGCTTGCCTCCAGCTCAGACGGCGTGTAAGGAAGGACGCTGAGTTCAATCGGAGCGTCCGCCGCGATGTACAGCGATGCGCCTTGGCCGTTGCTTACGGATGCATGGCGAACGCCCACTTTGTTGCCGCTCTCCTGGGGCTTCAGGTAAGGCGCCAGCTGGTCCGCGACCTTGCCGCTGTAGCGGCCGAGCTTCGCGCCGTGCTGACGGTCCCAGTACGACTCATGCGGGCCTTTGCCGTACCATTCCAGCTCGCCGAAGGCGCCGTCCATCGTCAGCATCATGCCGATTTCCGGAATCTCCGGCAGATCCTCGCCCGGCGTCAGCTGCAGGGTGATCTCGATCGTTCCGCTGGCAAGGATGCGGTAAATGACGGTACAGCGGGACTCCGTCGTCGTCGGCAGCGCATACTCGGCTTCGATGATGACGCGGCCGGCGAGCGTCTCCCAGTTCAGCTTGCGCAGTGCCCGTTCTTCGCCTGCGGCACGCCAGGTTGCACAGCGTTCATGATGCTTGCTGCCCCGGTCGTTATCCGTATAAGGACGCCAGAAATTCGGCGCCAATGCGCCTTTGAGCAGCTCCTTGCCGCCTACTGCGTACGAAACCAGGCTGCCGGCATTAAGATCAATCGCTGCGGAGAAGCTCTCGCCGCTTACGACCAACCGGCCGCCGGCTTCCACGGCTTCGATGACGCCGGCAGCATGCTCGGCACGTCCGACCGCTGCACCGCCCGTCTTCGGCTCCGGCAGAACGAACTGCTGAAACGCGACTTCATGTCCGGCATCCGACCACAGCGACGCTTCCTTCGTCAGCAGGCTGACGGTCAGCACGGCTTCGCCCCCGATCGTTCTATCCGGCAGCGGCAGCGTGACTTCCGCCGTCTCTCCTGGAGCTGCCGATACGCTCAGACTTCCTTGCGCCGTCACCGTGCCGTCCAGTGCAAGCGACCATGTCAGCGCGTACGCATCCAGATTCGTAAAGAGGAACTTGTTAAGCACGCTGATTCGTCCGGACGCCGCATCCGCGGCGGAGATCGTCACGTTCTGGTAGCACTGCTTCACTTCGTACAGCTTCGGAGAAACCGTCCGGTCCGCAAAAATCAACCCGTTGCCGCAGAAGTTGCCATCATGCGGATTCTCGCCAAAATCGCCGCCGTACGCCATATATGCGAGGCCTTCCTCGTTCGTCGTCCAAATCGCCTGATCCACCCAATCCCAGATGAATCCGCCCTGTATCAGCGGCAGCTTGTCGAACAGCTCCGTATATAGATGCAGGCCGCCGCAGGAATTGCCCATCGCGTGGCTGTACTCGCACAGGATGAACGGCTTCTTGCTGTTCGGATTTAAGCCGTATTCCTCTACCTTCTGCGGCGAGGAATACATCTGGCTCTCGATATCCGTCGCGGCATCGGACGCCCGCCACATCGTGACGCCCTCGTAATGGACGACGCGCGTCGGGTCCGCTTCCCTCAAGAAGTCATGCATCTGGATGAAGTTGTCGCCGCCGAACGATTCGTTTCCAAGCGACCAGATGACGATGGACGGATGGTTCTTATCTCGCTGCAGCATGGAGTTGGCGCGGTCCAGCACGTTCGCCGTCCACGCCGGGTTGCTCGCGGGCACGTTCTTTGGCAGCAACTCCGGCTGACCGTAATCCCAGCTTCCGTGCGTCTCCAGGTTCGTCTCGTCGATGACGTACAACCCATATTCGTTACAAAGCTCATACCAGAACGGATGATTCGGGTAATGAGACGTCCGCACGGCGTTAATATTATGCGTCTTCATCAGCTTCACGTCCGTCAGCATATCGTCGTAGCCGAGCGCACGGCCGGTGTGGCAGGAAAATTCATGACGGTTGACGCCCTTGAAGACGATGCGCTTGCCGTTGATCAGCATCAGCTTGTCCTTGATTTCGAATTTCCGGAAGCCGATTCGCGTGCTGACTGTCTCCAGCAGCGTGCCGCCGTCTTTCAAGCTGATGACCAGCGTGTAGAGGTTCGGCTGTTCCGTGCTCCATTTCAGCGGATTCGCGACAGGCATGGAGGCCTCTACTTCGAGCTCAGCGCTCCCTTGGCGGAGCGCCGCGCCGATCTTCAGCGGCTTCGCCAGTACCGGCTGTCCGGCTGCATCGTACAGCTGGGCTTCCAGCGATACCTCGCCGAGCTCCTGCTCGTAGTAATTCGTCAGCGTCGCGCGCAGCTTAAGCTCCGCATCAAGATACGCCTCGTCCAGCTCCGTCGTCGCGAAGAAATCGTACACATGCGCCTTCGGCGTCGTATACAGGTACACGTCGCGGAAGATGCCGCTCATGCGCCAGAAATCTTGATCCTCGAGCCAGCTTGCGTCGCACCAGCGGTACACTTCGACGGCCAGCTTGTTGTCGCCTGGACGAAGGTATGGCGTCAGATCAAACTCTGCCGGCGTAAACGTATCCTCGCTGTAGCCTACCAGCTCGCCGTTCAGCCAGACATAGAACGCGGACTCGACGCCTTGGAAGCTGATAAACACCGGCTGCCCGCTCCAATGCTCCGGAACGGTGAAGCTGCGCACGTAAGAACCGACGGGATTATACTTCGTCGGCGCGAAAGGCGGAGCGAGCTCCTCCGTCGCTTCCCACGGATACCGGATGTTCGTGTACTGCGGATAATCGTAGCCTTGCAGCTGCCAGTGCGCCGGTACCTTGATTTCGTTCCAGTCCGTGTGATCGAAGCCTTCTTCATAGAAGTTCGCGATCCGCGAAGACGGATTCTCGGCGAACGCGAATTTCCACATGCCGTTCAGGGACAAGCAGCTGCGGGATGCGGAGCGGTCGCCGCGAAGCGCCTCTTCCACCGTATCGAACGGCATCAGCGTCGCATGCGCTTTCATTCGGTTCAGCTCGAAGATCTCCGGATTGTTATTCCATTCTGGATAGCCGTTAGCCGGCGGTGTATACGTCAACTTCTGCTTCAAGAAGAGCACCTCATTTGTTGGAATTAACCTCATTTCCCTACTTTATATGACGCCCGTCTGAAGCGTAAATATAAAAAAAGGGTGAAATCATAGCTAATAACAGCGGTAGTTGGGCCTTATAACGCCAAGAGCCGGACGGGAGTTTCCCGTCCGGCTGCAGTTGTCGCCGACCCACGAGCCTATTCGTAACGAAGCGCCTCGATCGGTCTCAAGCTCGAAGCCTTGTTCGCCGGGAAGAGCCCGAAGACGACGCCGATAAAGACCGAGAATCCGAACGCCAAGCCGATAATCGGCACGGATAGAACAACGGTAATATGCATGAATTTCGATAAGAGCTGCGAGGTGCCGAGCCCAATGCCAACGCCGAGTATGCCGCCAAGACCGCTGAGCGCGACCGCCTCGATTAGAAACTGTGTCAAAATATCCCGTTTCTTCGCGCCGATCGCTTTGCGAATGCCGATCTCCCTCGTCCGCTCCGTCACGGACACGAGCATGATGTTCATGATCCCGATGCCGCCGACGAGCAGGGATATCGCGGCAACGCCGCCAAGCGCCAGCGACAGCGTATCGGAGATGCTGCTGAAGGAATCGAGCAAATCCTGCTGATTGAACACGCGATAGCTGTTCGTGTCGTTGCGGAATTTCTTGCTGAGCGCCGTTTCCAATTCCGCCATAACCGTGTCCATCTTGTCCGATTCCGCGACCTGCACGTTGATCGTCTTGACGCCCTTGGATTTGAACAGCCGTTCCGACGTCGTAATCGGGATAACGACAATCTCGTCATTGGAGCCCGTCAAGGAACTGCCCTTGGCTGCCAGTACGCCGACGACCTTATACCGGACGCCGTTGATAAGAAACGTCTTGCCGACCGCATTCGCGGTACCGAACAGATCCGTCGCCGTCGTCGAGCCCAGAACGGCGATCTTCTGATCGTAATCCAAGTCGATCTGCGCGACGAATCGGCCTTCGGCGACGTTATAATCCTTCACGTCCAGATAATCGGCCGTCGTGCCGACGACGCTGACGCTCGTGCTTGCACTGCCGTTCTTCACCGTGGCGTTCTGCTGGTTGAACGGCGCGGCATATGCGATGTCATCCTTATTCGTGATATCTTCCGCTTCTTTATAATCCAGCGTCGTCTTGGATCCGCGGCCCGTGATGCTGACCGTCAGCAAGTTGGTGCCGAGACTCTGCACCTGATCCGTCACCTGCTTCGTCGTGCCTTGGCCGACGCCGACCAGCGCGATTACCGCGGCAACGCCGATGATGATGCCGAGCATGGTGAGCAGCGAACGCATTTTGTTCGCCAGAATGCTTTTAGCCGCCATTTTGAAGGCTTGACTGACGTTCACGTCCCTCACCGCCTTCTTCACTGATTTGGCCGTCCTGAATGCGGACGACGCGTCTAGCCTGCTTGGATATGGCCGTATCGTGCGTAATGAGGACGATCGTATGTCCCTGCGCATTCAATTCTTTCATTAGCCCCATCACTTCCGCGCCTGTGCGTGTATCCAGCGCTCCCGTCGGTTCATCCGCAAGCAGAATCGGCGGATTGCCCGCCAACGCCCGCGCAATGGCAACGCGCTGCTGCTGCCCGCCGGATAACTCGCTCGGCTTATGCCGCGTACGGCCTTCCAGCCCGACCTTTGCAAGCGCCTCGGTCGCCTGCTCCTTGCGCTGCTTCGCCGGAACGCCTCGGTAAATGAGCGGCAGCTCTACGTTCTCGAGCGCAGACAGCTTATTGAGCAGGTTAAACCCTTGAAAGATGAATCCGATCTTCTGGTTGCGAATTTCAGCGAGCCGATTCTCGCGCAGCCGGCTTACTTCTTCGCCGTCCAGCCAATACTTACCTGACGTTGGCGCATCCAAGCAGCCGATCACATTCATGAGCGTCGATTTGCCCGAACCGGAAGGTCCGATAATGGCGATAAAATCGCTGTTATCCACGCGCAGCGAAATTTCACTCAGCGCATGCACGGTTTCGCCGCCCATCTTGTACAGCTTGGACAGCGACTCGATTTGAATGAGCGGTTTACGGTTGGCTTCCATTATCGTGTACCCCCGCCGCCGCTCCCAGTGCCGGTACCTCCGCCTGTTCGCGTGGTCGTACGGCCGGTTCCGCCTCCGAAGCCTCCTCCTCCGAAGCCTCCGCCGCCAAGACCGCCCCCGCCTCCGAATGCTGCGCCGAAGCCTCCGCCCCCGCCGAATCCGCCCTGCTGCTGATTGGCATTCGTCGTAGTCGGGACGATCGTAGGCACGACGACGCTTTGACCTTCTGTAAGGCCGGAGAGCACTTCAATGTAATCTTCGTTATGGATGCCGACCGTAATCATTTGCGGCGTTCCGCCGCCAAACCGACTGCTTCCACCTGTTCTTCCGCTGCCGGCATTCCGATAGCCGGAGCCGCCCTGACCGCCCGTACCGCCTTGGCCGCCTAATCCTCCATAACCGCCTTGACCATCTCTACTTTGTCCTTGTCCTCGGCCTTGAGTGACTTGTTGTCCTTCAGCGCCCGATGCTCCGCCGGAACCTGATTGACCGCCGGCTCCTGCTCCGTATCCACCGCGACTGCCGCCGTTTCCGCCGGCCGCCGGTGTTCCCGTGCTGCTGGCAGCTGCGGGCAGAAGCACGATATATCGATTGCCTACCGACTGCACGGCATCGATCGGAAGCATGAGCGTGTTTTCCTTCTTCTCGATTTCAACACTGGCTTCAGCGGACATCCCGCTCTTCAAGCCTACGCCTTTATCCAGTGCAACCGTTACGTCGAAGGATGCAACGCCATTGCTTGAAGTGCCTTCATCCGCGATTTTGGTCACTTTGCCGGTAAACGATTTGTCGGCGAGCGCTTCGACGGAGATCGTCGCGGTTTGGCCGATCTTCACCTTGGCAATGTCCAACTCGTCGATGCCGACGACCATTTGCAGTTTGTTATAGTTCGCGATGACCATCAGCTCTGTCGAAGGGTTCAGCGAATCGCCCGCCGCTGCGGCGAGCGCGGACACGGTACCGTCGAACGGCGCCGTAATCGACCCGCCTTCTCCGCTGTCCTGCAGATCAGCGATCGTATCCCGGGATTGATCGATGGACAGCTGCTGTTTCTTCAGATTCAGCTTCAAGCTGTCGATGCTGCTGTCGTCGGTCGCCGTCTTCAGCTTCGTCTGCGTATCCTGCAGATCCAGCAGCTTGCTCTGAAGGTTTAGCTCCTCGGATTTGATCTTGTCGCTATTGTCCTCGCCTTCAATCGTCAGAAGTACGTCGCCCTTCTTTACGACGTCGCCTTCCTTGACGTTCACCTTCTCCACCGTGCCCTGCTCGGAGGACTTGATCGTTTCCTTATCTACCGGCGCCAGGCTGCCCGTGCCGCTAACGTGGACGTCGATCGTTCCTTTAATAACCCTTGTCGTCGCCACGACCGGGGCCGCCGCCGTCTCCTTCGAACCCATTCGCATATAAACGACTACACCGGCTGCGACAAACAGCACGCCGATTCCAAGGAGCCACCATTTTCTCATTTTGCGTTACCCGCCTTCCCCTGATTCCCCATATTCGCCGGATTAAACCGGAGCATGATGTACGCAGCCGTCGTATTATCTGCTCCCATCCAGACCGACAGCACGTCGCCTTCCTTCAAATCGGCCGCCTTCAGCGTCTCGTTCGTGATGCCGTCCTGGCTGCGCTTCACCGTCACGATCTCGGTATCGCCATTGATCGGAACCGTCGTCTGCTCGTCGGCGAATTTCATCTGATTCATGAAACCGCCGCCGAAACGCCCGCCTTGACGGCCGCCTTTACCACCGTTCTGATCGCCAGTACCATTGCCGTTCCCCTGCTCGCCGCCGGTACCGCCATTGCCGCCGCTCTGCGGCGCGGAATCGGCGTTGCCGACTTGCTGCCCTTGTTGACCGTCATCACCGCTACCGCCGTTTCGATTCGGCCGCTGCCCGCCGCCCTGACGGCCGCCGAAACCGCCGCCCGCCGGCATATCCGCCGGAGAGACCGTGGATTTCTGCACGATAATGGAGTCCCCCGATACCTTGACCACTTTGGCAAAATAATCCGCCGTGCGGTCCGGCTGCTGCAGCCCCGAGCTTGCGGCAGCGCCGCCCGTGCTTCGATCCGCCGCTTGTCCATTATTCGCAGGCTGCGCGTCGTTCTTGTCGCCGCAGCCGGTAAGCATGACCGTGATGACCATTGCGGCTGCCATCATTTTTATACTTGAGCGTTCCATAATGTTCGTATCCACCTCTCTATATCGTCTATTGCTCTCCCACAATAGCAAACATAAATGAAGACTATATGAAGAACGTCCGCATACCCGTAAAAGCGCAAAGAAGACCGGCGGGAGCATGCTCACTCCTGCCGGTCTTCCTACGCTTCTATATCCTATTTCCATTTAGACGATTCTAAACTCCGGGTGAACCTTATCGAAATGCGGATTTTCGCCGCACACCATGAGGCCCATGCCCCAGTCAAAATGCTCCTTTGTCGTCGGGAAATCCGTCGCGCTGCGATACTGGAACAGCACGTTGCGGCGGTTGCGCTCGCTGCGGTTTGGCGGCGAGCCGTGAATGGTTAAATAGTTGAAGAACAGCACGTCGCCCGCTTCCGCCACGCATGGGATGCCTGCCGAGATCGGGTATTCCTTGGCGTTCAAATAATGTCTGCCCACATGCGGCAGCGAGCCTTGCTTATGGGAGCCGGGGATGACGTGAAGACAGCCGTTCTCCACATTGGCATCGTCCAGATGAACGCTTGCCGCAAGCATCGTATGCTGTTCGTGCGGGAAGTACGGGTGATCCTGATGCATCGGGAATGCCGCGCCGTTCTCCGGCGGCTTAACGAGCATCTTGGAGTGATGGAGCTGAACGTTCGGGCCGATGATTTGCGAAAGCACCGCCGTCATATTGGGATGCATCAGCGCACGCAGGAACGAAGCGTCGTGATAATGAACGTCGTGGAAGCCTTTCAGCACAAGCTTCTTCAATTCATCGGCCGGGAGGAAGTCTCCCTGCCACTGGGCATTGTGGTCCCTATTTGCTTTGGCCGCGCGGTCAATAATATTGCCGACCGCCGTACGCATCTGTATCACTTCATCTTGGTTGAATACGCCTTTAACGAGCAGGTAGCCTTCTTCATTGTAAAATTCAACATCCTGTGGTTTAATCATCGTACGGACCTCCTTAGAATGATAGCGCTCTTATGGCTTTATTATAGCTGATCCCGGGGATTCACATCTTTAGCCGATGACGTCATGTTTTTGTCTTTTTCGGACATTATAGACAAACTAGGAGAACTGACCCTATGTTTCTGTGGAATGAAACCGCCACTTGGCTCAATCAAAACGCCCTTCGGCTCAAGACGGATGGAGCTGCCTTCACCGTCCATTATTGGGGCGTCCAAGACCGCATGATGTCGAACTTCCTGCATAAACATTCTTTCCTCGAAATCTGTTACGTGCTGGGCGGCCAAGGGACGTATCTGGACGACGGCAAGCTCTATCCGCTGTCCAAAGGCAGTCTGTTCTGCTCTCGTCCCGGCATTACCCACTACATTGAAAGCCATCCCGAGCTCGCCATCCTCTACGTTGCCTTCGAGCTTGATGAGAGCGACAGCTCGGAAGCGATGCGAACCGCGTTCCAAGCTCTCGCCGAGACGGACACCTGCATCGTCCAAGACGGCGACGAGCTGGCAGCCGCGCAGCTGTGGCGCGCCTTAATAAGGCGCAGCGGCGATGAGGCTTCCCTGCCGGAGGCGGTGCTCCTGCATATTGCCGTCTCCCTGCTGCTGTCGCTGCCGGCCGTGTTCGGCAAGCCCTTACCGCGGCAGTGGACAGCGCCGAAGCGCAGCTCCATCGCGCTGCTGAAGCAGGCGAAGCTGTTCATCACCGACAACCTGAGCGACGACGACCTGTCGCTCGACAAGGTTGCGGCGCAGATTAATATCTCGGCGCGGCATCTGTCCCGCCTGTTCGCCTCCAACGTCAACGAATCGTACACCAATTACGTACGCAAGCAGCGCATCCGCCGGGCAGCCGAGCTGCTGCGATACTCCGAGCGTACCATCAAGGAAATATCGGAGCTGACCGGCTTCGGCTCGGTTCATTATTTTACCCGTACGTTCAGCAGCTTGATGAAAACGACGCCTGCCCGGTTTCGGGATGATGCACGAACGCATGATTAAAAACCCGCTTCAATAGGTAACTTCTCCCCCATGATCGACCGACTAAGGAAGGTGTCCGCCCGTCGTGGCGTCCCGTATCGGCCGGGACTCGTCGCCGCCTAATAGAAAAGACTGCCCTACATATGTCGGGCAGTCCTCGGGATGGTCTATGCTGACTTGCATTAAGGCTGCAGCGCCGGAAGCAGAATCGGCAACTCGGGCGTATGGATCGGCGCGGTTCTGGCCTTCGCCGATTGCTCGAACGAGTACGCCAGGCTCAGAAGCTTCTGTTCGCTGTAGGCCAGGCCGAAGAACGAGATGCCGACCGGCAAGCCGTCCTTGGTCCCGCCGGCCGGAACCGTCACCTCCGGGTAACCGGTAGCCGACGCGACGTAGCTGGCCGCGTACGTGTCGTACGCTTCGCACTTATACGTCGGATCTTCGCGGTCGAAACGCGGGGATGCGGGGCAGGACATCGTCGGGAAGACGATCGCGTCCAGCCGGTTTTCTTTCATGATTTTCTGAATTTCGCCCCGCGTCTCCGGTATGATCTTCTGCATGATTCGGTTGTACGACGGCGAGTTCTTGTTCGCCGCCGCGCCCAGCGCGGTCTTCAGTCCCTCGAGGCGTGCCGGGTTGACCGGCGTAGCCGAGCCGAGCACCTCCGGCGATTCGCTGATGTCAATGATGTCCTGAAGCGTCTTCGGCTGACCTTGCGGCAGGCGGCCAAGATACTTCTCCAGCTGTACCTTGAATTCCGCGTCTCCGACCGGGCCGAGCACCGGGGTCCACAAGTAGCTCGTCGTCTTGGAGAAGGTGACGGGCACGAACTGCGTCCCCATCCGCTTCATGCCGGCGATCGCCTTGTTAACGATCTCGTCCACCTCGGCATTGTCGCCGAAGAACTCGGCAGCAACGCCGATTCGGGCCGTCTTCAGCGAGGCGGCGTTCAATCCGGCGCTGTAGTCCGCGGCGTGTTTATCCGCGGCTCTCGTCGCGTAGTCGTTCTTGTCCGTGCCGGCCATGGCACCGAGCGCGATCGCCGCATCCGTCACGCTTCTGGCCAGCGGGCCTGCCGTATCAAACGATAGCGCGGCGGGGATGACGCCGCTGCGGCTGGTCAAGCCGAGCGTAGGCCTGACGCCGACGAGCCCCGTTACGTTGGCAGGTCCCCGGATGGAGCCGGACGTATCGGTGCCCAAGCCGAATACCGCAAAATCGGACGCGACGGCGGCGGCGGAGCCGCTGCTTGAGCCGGAGGCATCGCGGTTCAGGTTGTACGGATTGAGCGTCAATCCGCCAAGAGAGCTATAGCCCAAACGGCCGTAGGAGGCCGCAAATTCGGACATATTCGTCTTCGCGATCACGATCGCGCCGGCATCGATCAGCTTCTGAACGGCAAAGGCGTTCTTGGCCGGATATGACGATTTCAGTGCCACGGATCCCGCCGTCGTCGGCATGCCAACCACGTCGTAGTTGTCCTTCACGACGATCGGTATACCGTGCAGCTTGCTTCGCGGCCCGGTCGCCTTGCGTTCCGCATCCAATTGCTTCGCGAGCTCGACGGCCTTATCGTTCACCGTAATAATGGCGTTCACGCGCGGACCGGTCTTGTCGTACGCCGCGATGCGGGCCAAATAATAGTCGACCAATTGCTCGGACGTCGTTTGGCCCGAGACCAGCGCCTCGTAGATTTGATCGATGCTTTTCTCGAAAGGGTCGAAGCCCTGTTCCTTCGCGTCGGCGTTCTGCCAAGGAACGACGGCAATTGCCAATAGCAGCGCTAAAACAATTTTAAATAGGTTTCTCATAAATGATGCTGCTCCTCCCTGTTGTAGCCCATATATATATGTTAGATTACTTAACATAATTTAAGGGATGATGCGAATAATGTCAATAAATATCCTAGATTATACATGAAAAATCAGGTCCGTCAGACGACAACTACACTTTTATATACTTATATGTAAGAATTAATTACACAACGCCCGTTAGTGCAAAGAAGCTGCCATGCATATATGCTGGCAGCTTCTTGATTTTGAAAACATAAAAAGACCACGGGCACCCATACAAGCGGAAACTATTGCGTTTACTTAGATTAAACGAGATTACAGAGCCGCTGCGAAAGGAGGAAAAAAATGAACATCAAGGAGCGTTTGCGCGGACTGGGCTATCGGAATAATTCGATAAAATCGGCCCTGCTATCCTTTCAGAAGAATTCCGCATCAGTGCATCGAATCGGTTGCATCCGTTGACGATCCGGCGGTTAACCGAACTGACCCAGGGAAACATTCGCCTCAACCTGCTGGCCCGCATCATCTACAGCGAGTCGAAGGGCGAGCCGTACCGAGGCATGGTCGCGGTCGGAGCCCATTCACCGAAGCCCCTTCTATAGTGAATCAATAGCAAATAGAACAGCTGAATGTTCAGCTGTTCTATTTGCTATTGAATATTGTGTCACATCATAAATCAGATACGCATAAGCCTCGAATTAATTCGATAGTCTTAGCCACACCGCCATCTCGCCGCTGCCTCGGTTGCCCCATAAGCTGTACGGGATGGCTTTGAGCGGAATGCGCCCGGCCTCCCTGCGAAGCGGACGATAGAGCTCGCCGCGCCAGCTTTCCTCGCCGTCCTTGACGCCTACCCCTTCCAGGACGATGCCCCCTCCGCCCGGCAGCTCGGAGTCGAACTTCGCGTCGAACACGGCTTCCGGCGAGATGCTGATGGAGGCCAGCCGACTTCCGTTGTCCTTCTCTTCCAGGCAGTACACGAGCGGCCCGCGCTGCAGTGCGCCTTTGCCCGCGTTGCTGCGTACGTTCGGGTTCGCCTCCATGAGCTTAACCGCCATCGGAAGCGTCAAGCTCACGTTGTCGCCGCTGCGCCATGTCCGGCTCACGTACGCATAGCCTTTCTTCACGCGAACGCCTTCTGCCGGCTGTCCGTTAACGAAAATTACCGCGCCATCGCACCAGCCAGGAATACGCAGCGCAAGCGTGAATGCCGCTGCCTCTGCCAGTTCCAGCGTAAACGTCACTTCTCCGTCCCACGGGTACCGCGTCTCCTGCCGAAGCGATACCGATTGTCCCGCAAGCTCGACAATTGCCTCGCTGCCGATATAGAGATGTGTATATAGGGTATCCGTTCCCGCGGTATAGATGTACTCGCCTAGCGACGCCAGCAGACGCGCTACATTCGGCGGGCAGCAGGAGCAGCCGAACCAGGCTTGGCGCTCGGCTTTCACATGATGCAGGTCCGGATTGCGCTGCGAAGCCTCCGGCCACACCTCCAGTGGATTCACATAGAAGAAATGCTTGCCGTCGCAGGACATGCTGCCGACGACATTATTATAGAGGGCGCGTTCCAGTACGTCGGCATACGCACCGTTCGCTTCCAGCGACAGCATCCGCTGCGCGAAGAAAATGAGACCGATCGAAGCGCAGGTTTCCGCATAGACGGAATTGTTCGGCAGGTCGTAATCGAACGTAAACGCTTCGCCGAGATGCGTCGTGCCGATGCCGCCGGTGATATACATTTGCTTCGTCACCGTGTTGGTCCACAGTCTGCGGCAAGCCTCAAGCAGCGGCTCGTCGCCGGTATGCAGCGCCAAATCCGCCATAGCCGCGTACATGTATACCGCGCGTACCGCGTGACCGACCGCCGCGGCCTGCTCCCGAACCGGTACATGCGCTTGATTGTACGCCATATCCGGCTTCGGCGTTACGCGCCCTGTCCAGTGGGAGACGCCGCCCCTGGCCGACCATTCGTTCAGCAGGAAATTCGGTTCCTGTCCCCGCTCGTCGATGAAGAACTGGCTGAGCCGCAAATAGCGCTCCTCGCCCGTCGCGCCGTACAGCTTGACCAGCGCAAGCTCGATCTCTTGGTGACCGTCATAGCCGCGCAGCTGACCCGGCAGCGGGCCGAACACGGAATCGATATAATCGGCGAACCGGCACATGATATCGAGAAGGCTGCGCTTGCCCGTCCCGTAGTAGTACGCGACTGCCGCTTCCATGAAGTGGCCGGCCACATACAGCTCATGGCAATCCTGCAGATTCGTCCACCGGTTTCCGGGCTCCTTCACCGTAAAATACGTGTTGAAGTAACCATCCTCGCCCTGAGCCATGCCGACCAGCGCAATCGCTTCATCCGCCAGACGTTCCAGCTTCGCGTCCGGCCGGATCGCGAGACTGAAGCCGACGGCCTCCAGCCACTTGGCCAGGTCGCTGTCCTGGAACACCATGCCGCCGAACTCGCCCTGCTCCAGTCCAGCCGCGATTCGGAAGTTGCGGATCGCATGACTCGGCTCGGCGCCCTGAATGCGGTCATTCAAGGCTTCCCATTGGTAAGGGATGACCGTATCTTGAATCAGCTTCTGGTACGCCGACCAGTAGCTGTCCGTTATCGTTACCAGCTTGAGCGGGATCGGCTTGCTGTGTGCTGTCATAGCGTATTCAACCTCCACATTTTTTCATTTATCGAACCTTTCATATCCGTATTCTATCTTGTATAGTGGAGAGGAAATAGACGCATTTTGACACCATTTTTATAAAATATGAACCTATCCAATATCGCCTCAAGGAGGGATCGCCCGCCATGTATGAACCTGCAGTTGTCTCGTTCCCCCCCCCGCCGATGCCCTATTATCTGGAATGCGGCAAATCCGTCTTCCAGCCCGGCGAGCAGCATCCCAGCCGCAGCAATCTGCGCGTATTCGATTTGCTGATTCTGTTATCGGGCACGCTCTATATCGGCGAAGGCGACAAGCAATGGGCGCTGACGAGCGGACAAACGCTGCTGCTCCTGCCGGACCGTTACCATTACGCCGTGCAGCCCTGCCGGGAGGAGACGATTTTCTATTGGATGCATTTCAAATGCGAGGGAAGCTGGGAGGAGTTCGCGGCGCATAATGAGCCGCTGCGAAGACCGGAGGGGGAAGAAGGGGGATCGCTGCACTATACGATTCATATTCCCAAGCATTGGACGATTCCGGCCCCGAGGACGACGTACGACCAGATGGAGGCGTTGATCAGGCTCGGCACCGAGAAGCGGTCGGCCGCGTTCTGGAACGAACAAAAGTTGTTCCATGATATTCTTCAATCGCTGGACGAGAGCCGGAGAGCGACGTACGCGTCGCCTTCCTTCCATGTCGCCGAACGAACGGAAGCCTACATCAAACAGCACTATGCGTCAGCACTCACCAACACGGTCCTTGGCGAGGCGCTTCATTTTCACCCCGGCTACATCGTGCGATGCATGAAGGAGATTTACGGCTGCACGCCGCAGGATTACTTGCTGCGCTACCGCATCGAGCGGGCCAAGCTGCTGCTCATCAAGACCGAACGGGCCGTGGCCGCTATTGCCGAAGACGTCGGCTTTCACGGGACGCCCTACTTCTCCGTCTGCTTCAAGCTCGCAACCGGCCAATCGCCCTTGCAGTACCGCAAGCAATTCGCCGCGGAAGCCAGCCGGCAGCAGGTGCCTGAATAGTTGCTGGCCATTAGATACCGTCAGCATGCTGCTGATGCCGTCCCGCAGGCATCAACGGTGCCTCTCCGCAGTTGTTCGCCATAACGGAAAGCGTAAGCCGCGGCCAAGGCCGAAATAGGGCATGCATGCAAAAAAAGCTCCCGACATGTAGTCAGGAGCCTGGTCAGCTGCTTGCTATAGGAATCAGAAGAAACCGAATAATAACAAGGAATAGATGAGAAACGTCTTGCCCCAGCGCTTCTTCATGAAGTCTTTGCCGCGATGAATGCGCGACTTGACCGTGTTGACGGGAATATTGTTGGCGCGCCCGATGTCTTCCATCGACATCTCCAGCACATACCGCTGATACACAACACTCTTGTACTTGTCAGGCAGTTTGTCGATCATCTCCGCCATTTTCGTCGAAAGCTCGCGTTCGATCACTTCTCCTTCCGGAGAAAGAGCCGTATGCGGGATAACGTCGTGCAGCGAGAGATTCTGTTCGGAGTGAGCCGTGACAGGCTGATCAAGAGGAAGCGGCGGTGCTTTGCGGCGGCGCAGCAAATCCAGACAAACGTTCTTGCCGATATGGAAGATCCACGTCGAGAAGCGTTTGTTTTCATCGAAGCGGTTCAAATTCAAATACACCTTCAGAAACGTTTCCTGAACGACATCCTCGCACTCCGACTTGCTGCGGAGAATCCGATGCGCCATGTGAAACAATTTATCCTTATAGAGCTCAACCAGTTTGTTGAAGGCCATCTGGTCGCCTTGTCTTGATAACATGACTAACTGTGCCTCGTTCACCGCAATTCTCCTTTACCACCCGTCATCCATCTATCTTTTATTATAGCAGGAAATTAAAGAAACGCATCTGTAAAAGCATGCGTTTTTTGTGACCAATTAGGAGGCTTGGACACCAGCAGAAAACGACAATTCGGTTGGCAACGATTAACATCTGCGCTATGATTTAAATAGACAAGATTTTACCAATTGCGACAGAAGAGATGTGGTCAAATGAGCCTAAAGGAATCCCTGATCCCCCTAATTGCCTACCTGCTGCCTATTTTATTTTTTATGTATATGGGCATTGACGTGCTGCTGCGGAATCTCCGAAGCGCCGAGCATCGTCTAGTCAGCGTCATGATCGGTTGTTATTTGCTCTTGTTTCTGGAGGAATACGTGCGCTTCCAGCTGCCTATGTCCTACAGCGGCATCCTCGCGGCCAAATGGTTCAGCAATGTCGGCATCCTAATTCCAGGCATTGGCATACATGTGCTGATGAAATTCGCCCGTTTCGACAAGCGAATGCCGCGTTATCTCTATCCGTACGTGTTCTACGTGCCGCTGATCGTTGTTGCAGCCAACCTCTTCAGTTCGAAACGGATCATTTCCACGGACATGTTCGTACAAGCCGGCATCTGGAAAATGCCGATCCTCAACCTGCCCTACTACATTACGATCACCGTCAGCTTGTTCGTCAGCGCCTTCTTCCTCCTGTTCATCGCCAAAGGAAAATCGAACGCTGCCACCCCCGAGCACAAAGCCATCTTCACCTTGCTCAGCACAGGATCCATCCTGGTGCTCGTCTGGACGGTGCTGACGGGCTACGTTGACATGAGCTCGTTTCTGCCGCCTTATCCGTATATCTACGCAGGCTTGATCTGGGGCTTCACGCTGCGGCTGGCCATGATCAAATTTGATTTTCTGAATTTCGAAGACAAGAAATACGAGAAATTATTCAATCTGAACCCGGCGGCGATTCTGCTCATCGACCTGCAGGGCAAGATCAAAGAAATCAACCCCAGCGCCAGACATCTGTTCCGGCCCGTCACCTTGGAAGCACGGCTATTCTATGATTTGGTCGGGGATTCGGTCAAAGCGCGCATTCTCAGCCGGCAAGCGATTGTCGATTTCGAGACAACGGTACACGCAGAGGAGCGGCGGCTGGACGTGCTCGTGGATGGCGATTACGTGCTGGTGGACAACGAACCGCATACCATTCTCATCATCCGAGACATTACCGCGCAGAAGGAGAACCAGAAGGTCATTACGTTCATGGCGTATCACGACCCGCTGACGCTGCTGCCGAACCGCCGATACTTCTACGAGAAGTTCGAAGAAGCCATCCAAGACGCCCGGACGCATCGCGAGCAGCTGGCCCTCATCCTCATCGACCTCGATCTCTTCAAGGAGACGAACGATACCTACGGCCACAAGGCAGGCGACGAGGTGCTGAAGCATGCGGCCAAGCTCATCGGCGAGACCGCGGCGCATCAGGGCATGGCGGCCCGTATCGGCGGAGACGAATTTGTGTTCTTCCTAAGCGGAATCGCGTCAGCGGCCGATGTCGGCGAGCGTCTAAAGCAGCTGCAGCGCCGGTTCACTGACGAGCGCTTGCTGTTCGAGGGCCACGTCATTCCGATCGGCACGAGTATCGGGGTTAGCTTCTTTCCGCAGGACGGCGATGACAGCGACGCCCTGCTGCACAGCGCGGACGAAGCGATGTACAAAGTCAAACGGAACGGACGGAATGATTTTCAATTGAATGCAACGTTGTGACGCCGTGCCGGAGCTGGCAGCAGCGCAAAGAGAGGAGGCTCTCCCCGAGTGGGAAAAGCCTCTCTTTTGTTTGCGCCCTGGCTGAATGCTCATTACCTCCAGCATCGTATTTAAACCTTCTGAATCTGAAACGCAAACGTCCACTGCGCCGTGTTTCCCGAGTAGCGGCCCCGATTCTCGACGACGGTAACGTGCAACGCCTTCGTGATCGTCTTCGTCACGGAAGCGGCCTTAACCGTCGTGCTGGCTTCGCCGTCATCCGGGTATTTGTCCTGCTCCTGCGCTTCGGCTTTCAGCTTGATCGTGTCGGTCGATTTGACGTTCAACGTCACCGAGCCGCCCTCGTCGATCGGTTTGCCGTTGACATACGCGCCGCTCCACCATTCGTTGCCGACATGATTGTTCTCGTCCAGCGAAGCGCCGACGAAGGTGACCTTGATCTTCGTCGTTTTCCCGGCTGCTGATACCGGCTGTGCCAGCAGCAGGACAAGCAGCATTGCCACTATCATCCATCCCGCGCGTTTCATCGCTCTCTTCCTCCCCGTCGTTCTCCGGCCCACCGGAGAATCTGTTGATTCGCAATCCCCAGTATATCCCTCAAGTCTGGCTAAATCACGCTTTATTTTCGCCTGCTTTCCCAGGTATCTCGTTCCATGCAAAAACGGCGTTCCCCGCTGCCGCATGGCAGTAAGCAACGCCGTTCTCAGATAATTTGGCGCTCCCTACAACGACCGCCGATGCTCTTTCCGAAGCCGCGAACCGCGGGTACAGGGACTATTGCACTTTAATATTGTTGTAGAACTTCTCTTGCATTTTCTTCGCGGACGCGTCAAGCACGGCTTTCACGTCGACGTCTTTCTTCGAGAAGATCTCCTGCACGTTGTTCGTCATCTCCGCATAGTAATCCTGCGTGTTGAACTGCTCTTCCAGCTTCCCGTCCAAGAGGCTCGTGATTTCAGGGCTGTATTGGTAGACGTTGTCGTACTTGTCATAGACGGCTTTCACCTTCTGTCCTTACTCCGAGTTGTCCGTGAAGTATTGGATGACTGGCGGAATGAAGTATTTGTTGTCCTTCTTGCGCTGCTTGATGCTGGCTTCGACCGACTCCAAGCCTTTGTCGGAGAAATAGTCGAACGTCGCATATTTAAATGCCATCTCCTGCTACCGCGTTTGCGGAAGATTGCCGTCACAAGAACCCGCTATACTCCGGCTCACTAGGTATACCTCGTCTCATTTCATATCATCCTTTTCCCTACTATTCATTTGACAGCGGTTCCAGCATAATGAAACAGAGGTTTAAATTAACGATACCCTATCTGGAGGTAATGATGACGAAACTAATTCCGCTGCAACGCCGGGACATTCAAGCAAGCCAGCTCGTGCTGGGCTGTATGAGGCTCGGGGGCGATTGGAACGCCAAGTCGCCGATTACTGCCGAGCATTATAAAGAAGGCCATGAAGCGCTGGATGCCGCGCTTGAAATCGGCATCAACATGTATGACCACGCTGACATCTATACGCGCGGCAAAGCCGAGCGCGTCTTCGGCCAATTGCTGAAGGAGCGTCCATCGCTTCGCGGGGACATCATTCTGCAATCCAAATGCGGCATCCGCTTGGAGGAAGAGAATTTGCCGCATCAATTCGATTTCTCGGAAGCCCACATCCTTCGCAGCGTGGACGGGACATTGGAACGTCTGGGTACGGAATATCTCGATATTTTGCTGCTGCATCGGCCCGATCCGCTCGTCGATCCAGAAGAAGTGGCGAGCGCGATCAGCAAGCTGAAAGCATCCGGCAAGGTTCGCCACTTCGGCGTATCCAACATGAGCCAAGGGCAGATCCGCCTGCTTGCCGCTTATAGCGACGAGCCGTTCATCGTGAATCAGCTGGAGATGAGCCTGCATAAGACCAGCTTTGTCGACACGGGCGTTACCGTTAACCAAGAAGCGTCCCGAAACAGCGTGTTTCCCGAAGGGACGATGGAATACTGCCGTCTGGAAAACATTCAGCTGCAATCCTGGGGCCCGCTCGCGCAGGGCATGTATTCCGGGCGCTCGCTGGAAGGTCAAAGCGAGTCCGTCGTCAAGACGGCGAAGCTCGTAGCAGAGCTGGCCGAGCAGCAGGATACGACGGCTGAAGCCATCGTGCTGGCCTGGCTGATGAAGCACCCCGCCGGCATTCAGCCCGTCATCGGCACCATCAATCCCGCGCGCATCCGCGCCTGTAAGGACGCGACGAAGGTACAACTTTCGCGCGACGATTGGAACCGGCTGTATGCCGCTACGCGCGGGAAGTAGCGCGAAGCAGCGCTTCAGAGCGAAGCATTACCATAGTTAAGTAGAAACCTGAATGCCCGCATCGATCCGATGGCCCAACGAGGCGGAATCGCTCCTCCTTCCCCATGCCGGTGAGGAGGAGCGATTCCGCGCTTGCCAGGCGGCGTACGGCTATCAAGTTCCGCTGCAGATCAGCCAAACCGGGCTGCACGGCGGCAAGCTTGCGCCTCGGCAGAGCCTGCTGAATCGGAGCAGCACGGGGCGCTGTCGAACCTGAAAGTCAACGTGGACCGCGGCGACTGGATTGCCCGCTGGTACAACTTATCCGGCGAGTCGGCCGAGCTCAGCATGAGCGCGGAAGGGTTTGTTCATGGCAGCGCATACGCAAGCAATGTGCTGGAGGAGGTCGGCGCTCCCCTCCCATGGGGCGCCGGTCCTCCCAGTAACCGGCCATAATCATAAGCGTCGGATTTGACACGGGTGCACACTTGCGCTCTTCCTATGCCGGCAGGAGCAGATGATGTATCTGCTCCTACCGGTTTTTGCATATGAGGGAGAGGCAGGCGCGGTTCCCACCACAAGAAGGCTACTGGATCACCTTCTTGCGCCTAATTCGGCGGTTTTCCTCTCAAGAGGGCTACTACATCACCCTTTTGCGCCTAATTCGGCGGTTTTCCTCTCAAGAGGGCTACTGGATCACCCTTTTGCGCCTAATTCGGCGGTTTTCCTCTTAAGAAGGCTACTACATCACCCTCTTGCGCCTAATTCGGCGGTTTTCCTCTCAAGAAGGCTACTACATCCCCTCTTGCGCCTAATTCGGCGGTTTTCCTCTTAAGAAGGCTACGTCATCACCCTTTTGCGCCTAATTCGGCGGTTTTCCTCTTAAGAAGGCTACTACATCACCCTCTTGCGCCTAATTCGGTGGTTTTCCTCTCAAGAAGGCTACTACATCCCCTCTTGCGCCTAATTCGGCGGTTTCCACCGCAAGAAGGCTACTATATCACCCTTTTGCGCCTAATTCGGCGGTTTCCACCGCAAGAAGGCTACTATATCACCCTCTTGTGCCTAATTCGGCGGTTTCCACCGCAAGAAGGCTACTATATCACCCTCTTGCGCCTAATTCGGCGGTTTCCACCTCAAAAGGGCTACTACATCACCCTTTTGCGCCTAATTCGGTGGTTCCTACCGCAAGAAGGCTACTACATCACCCTTTTGCGCTATTTCCAGCGCCACCTCCCTCACCCGCCCAACAAAAAATACCCCGTCAGCCATAACAAGGCCGAACGGGGTATTTGCTTTATAGCATCTCTTACAGTTTCGCCAATGTTTCCGTCAATACCGGAACGATTTGCGACTTGCGGGATACGACGCCTTTCAGCACCGCTTTGTTGTCATCCAGCTTCACGTTGTAAGCTGTTTCGACGGCGCCGGCCATTTTGCCCAGTGCCAGTGCAACGGAATCGTTGTTCAGGATATCCGTGACAACGAGGACGAACAGGTCCAAACCTTTGTCCGCGATGATTGCATTCAGCGCCGCTTCAACTTCAGCTTGGCGGGACAGAACATCGTTCACGTCAACCGCGTTCACTTGAGCGATTTCGACTTTGTAGCTGCCCATTGCGAATTCTTTCGCATCCAGGGAGATCAGCTGCGCAACCGTTTTTTGGCTCAAGTCGGCGCCGGCTTTCAGCATTTCAAGGCCGTACGAATCGGCGTCAACGCCTGCGATCGCCGCAAGTTCGCGTGCCGCAGCAACGTCTTCCGGCGTACAAGTCGGCGATTTGAACAGCAGGGAGTCGGAGATGATTGCGGACAGCATCAAGCCTGCGATGCTGCTCTCGACAGCAACGCCGTTCTCTTTGTAGAGCTTCAACAGAATCGTAGCCGTGCAGCCAACCGGCTCGCAGCGGTAGTACAACGGGTGGCTGGTCTCGAAGTTTGCGATCCGGTGGTGGTCGATTACTTCAAGCACACGTACCTTATCGATGTCGCTTACGCTTTGTTGGCGCTCGTTATGGTCAACCAGGATAACGGTGCCCGTTTCGTTCGAAACCGTTTCCACCAAACGCGGAGCAGCCGCTTTGAATTGGTTAAGCGCGTATTGCGTTTCGCCGTTCACTTCGCCAAGACGCACAGCTTCAACCTCTTGTCCAAGCTTGGTTTTGAGGTCTGCATAAGCGATTGCCGAGCAGATCGTGTCTGTGTCTGGATTTTTGTGTCCGAAAATCAATGTTTTTGACATCTGAATACTCCTTATCCCGTCATGTATTTGGGTGCACGGACCGCAAGACGCCGCCCTTATAAATCCCTAACCGCTATTATACCTGTAAATGACATGAATTCCTATTCCATTACATGCAAATCGTTGACCGATTTATTACATTTCGTCGAAAAGCTCCGGTGACCGGTCCGCCTGAAGCCTCCGCTCCACCGCCTCAAACAGTGATGCCAGAAACAGATCCGTCTCTTCTTCCTTCAGCACCCCGAGTACGGGGAAGGTTACCTCCGTTCCGCCCCATTTCTGCTTGTAAAAGGCTTTTCTTATCGCGTTGCCCCCATCACGCTTCAGCGGATTGTACGTCCACTTCAGATGGGACGGCCGTCCGCCGTCATCATAGACGAGCTGGCGAATCTCCGCATGCGTCGTGGATTTGTCGCCGGCGTATAGGACGGCATAGTAGCTGTCGTTGCGATGCCAATCGATAAACAACAGATACAGCGCTCCGCCTTCCAATCGCTTCACGTGATAAGCGTTCACGAGCGGCTTGCCGTTCGCCCATTGATGAAAGCCCTGCAGCGGTAGGCCATCCATGCTGATCCGCGTAATATCATAGGCACTGACGATGCCGGCGCTGCTTCGCTCCAGCCATGCCGATAAGGCCTCCGCTTCCTCTCGATTCATCGATTCCAGTCCCCCTCTTCAAGAAATCAATCCAGCTTCGGCACCTCTCGCACCTCATGGCGCGAGAGGCGAAGGTACGTGGTACTATCAATCTAGTCTCATTGTACGCCGCCGTTCCGGCAACGCAAACAATAGGCTGTTCATTCCGACGCTATAGAGGAGCTGTCCACCCTAGGCGCCTTCCTTTTCACGCGCACAGAACGCTCCAGCATGGTATAATTTGGCCAACTGCACCACCATACCATCATCTATCTTGTGGAGGAGATCCATTCATGTTCGAGCATCTTGTTATCTTCAAATTCAACGCCGCCATCACGCCGGAGCACGAACAGGAGCTGCTGAACAAGCTGCTCGCGCTTAAAGGCGTCATTCCCGGCATCGTCGACTTATCGGCGGGTATGAACGTCACCGAAGAAACCGACAACAGGCACGGTTATTCGCTCGGCCTTCGCGTCACGTTCGAGAATCAGGATGCGCTTCGCGCATATGGTCCTCATCCAGCACACCAAGATTTCGTCCAAGCATTGGGCGGCGTGCTTGAGAATGTCGTTGTCGTGGATTACCCCGTAACGTAATGCCTGTAAGTCAGAAGCAAATGACAAGCCCGGCGGCTCCGCCGGGCTGTTCCTGTCTGCGCCGCAGCGTTATAATAGAAGCAAGGCGCAGAAGATTTGCGCGGCATCGACCGTTTTGCTATACCATTTCGTCCAATTCGGGCACAAGCCCCCGCTCAAGCGCAAGAACTACCAGGCAGCACGCCTTCCAACCCGGGCATTGGGAGGACGTCTGATGAAATAGGAGGCAGCAACGACCATGCGATTTCTCGATAACGGCAACAACCATGACCCCGCTTGGAATTTGGCGCTTGAAGAATATGCGCTGCGCCATCTGGCTGGCGATGAAGATTTTCTTCTGTTCTACATTAACGAACCATCCATCATTATCGGCAAAAACCAAAACACCGCCGAAGAAGTGAATGCTTCCTTCGTGGAATCGAGCGGCATTCATGTCGTGCGGCGATTGTCCGGCGGCGGCGCCGTCTATCATGATCTCGGCAACTTAAACTTCAGCTTCATTACGAGAGACGACGGCAAGTCCTTTCATAATTTCCGCAAGTTCACCGAGCCGGTCGTAGAAGCGCTTCGCAAGCTTGGCGTGGAAGCCGAGCTGACAGGCCGCAACGACCTTCAGGTCGGGGAACGCAAAATTTCCGGAAACGCCCAATTTGCGACGAAAGGCGTCATGTTCAGCCACGGAACGCTGCTTTTCAACTCCGAGGTGGATGCCATCGTATCCGCGCTCAACGTCAACCCGTTGAAATTCGAGTCCAAAGCGACCAAGTCCGTCCGCAGCCGTGTCGCCAACATCTCGGAATTTCTGAAGGAGCCGCTCACGATGGAGCAGTTCCGCCGCTTCATTCTGGAATCCGTATTCGGCAGCGGCACGGACATTCCGGAATACCGCTTAACCGAAGCTGACCTGAAAGCCGTCCAAAAGCTCGCCGATGAGCGATACCGCAGCTGGGATTGGAACTACGGCCGTTCGCCGGCCTTTAATGTCCGTCAGGTGAAACGGCTGTCCGCCGGAACCTACGATGTCCGGCTTCAAGTGGAGGGCGGCGTCATCGCAGAAGCTTCCGTGTACGGTGACTTCTTCGGCACCGGCGAGGTGTCCGAGGTGACGGACAAGCTTGCCGGCGTCAAGTATGACGCAGCCTCCGTTGCCGAAGCGCTTGCCGATGTGGATCTTACCGTCTATTTCGGTCCGGTGGACCGTGAAGAATGGCTGGCCCTATTGTTCTAAGGACAAGTATGCCCTACATTATACAATTCGCTGAATGGGAGTGAAATGGGAGATGAGTCAAGCCGAGAATGTGACCTCCTTTAAAGCACTGCAGTTATGGCGGGCGATTCCGCAGCAGCTGCGGGACAGGCTGGTGCGGAACGTGTTTTGCGGAAAATGCGGCGGCGCGGTTGAAATCGTCGATTACAGCATTCGGGAAGAGAAGCATGCCCTTCTGCTGACCGGCAAATGCCGGACATGCGGCAGACCGGTTGCGCGCGTCGTCGAGAATGAATAAGATCTTGCCTAATAAACAGGCGACCGCTCGTCCGGTATGATCCGGGCAAGCGGCCGCCTGTTTTCGCGGCGCTGCCCCATTTAATGAAGCAAACCACCAAAATCCATTTAAATCTAAAATAAAGTTTTAGATTGCTGCTGTATTGAGATCAATTACTTCCCCGTCATCTGGCACTACAGCAGCATGCTCCAGGCCCCTATCCTTTAGAAAAGATCGAAGGTGTTGGCGCTTGAATGTGCAATGGCTGATTGCATCCATATGTACGGCTATAAGTCTCGTGGTTGGAAATAACTCTGCAATACGAACGATATCTTCAGCTGTCATTGTGATGATGGTTCCTAACAGCATCTGTGCGCGGGGTGTATTCAAGACGGCAGTATCTGGTTGATATTCGCGGAAGGCCTCTTCTATAGCAGGAGTATAGATGCAGTCGCCAACGATATAAACTGAGCCATCAACTGGTGTGCTTACGATATATCCGGATACCGGTCCGAGCAGCTTAGCCGCGAAGCCTGGAGCATGACGTCCTTTTATACGTTTCATCTGGATGCCGCACCATTCAAACGACTGTTGAATTGCATATACATTGATAAATCCGGCTTTATGTAAGAAGGCTTGATCCTCTGGTTGACAAAAAACAGGCATTTTTTTATTCAGTACGGACAGGGCTTTCTTATCCAAATGGTCAAAATGGCGATGCGTCAGAAGTATTGCGTCCATGTGATTGAAAAAATGCAGCGGAACAGGAAGAGGCGTCAACGGATTTCGGCGAAGTGAACGAGTGAACGGAACCGGCGGAAGCTCGCCTGTATCACTTAACATAGGATCGATCAATATTTTTTTACCGTTCACGTTTAAAACCGATGTAGCGTTTCGTATGTGTTGAAACGACATGCCCATCGCAATCACTCCTTGTATTTTAATACCGACCGGTCTGTTTTAAAATTAACATAGTCCACTAGACAGATCAAGCACAATTTTCCATTTACATATTGAGTGCAAAAGTAGAGTGTGATAATTTAAGACCATTCGGTACTTTTGAAAGAGGGATTGCTATGGGTAAAGGGCAAGATACAAAAGAACATATTATTCGTCAATCCGCTGGGTTATTTAATACGAAAGGGTATGGAGGTACATCTCTGTCGGAGATTATGGAGCGTGCCAATATTCGCAAGGGGGGCATCTACAACCATTTCGAAAGTAAAGACGAAATTGCGCTAGGCGCATTTGACTTTATGTTTGCTCAGTTAAAAAACGTCTTGACGGAGGCGATGTCTGAGTGGTCCGAGCCAACAGAAAAAATACTAGCGATCTGTGATGTTTATATCAATTTGATTGAACAGAATATCTGCGAAGGCGGCTGCCCCATATTGAATACCGCTGTTGAGAACGACGATGGCCATCCTCTGTTAAAACAAAAAGCACAGTCTGCAATGAATGAACTAATGACGGGGCTCGGCGAGATTATCAAGGATGGCATCAAGCGGCAGCAGTTTCGAAGCGATATCGATGTCGAGGCCGCGAGCAGTGTAATCATTGCTCTAATAGAAGGCGGAGTTATGTTGAGTAAATTGTATAATGACAATAAATATATTCGGCATTGCGCGAACCAAGTAAAGGTTTATATTCATGGAGACATGGCAGTCTAGCAGTCAGCTTTTTATTCACTATCCTGCGAAGAGACAACCACGTATGCAATGCATTGACTCTTTAAAGTTTCATAGCGTTATCCTTATTTAGAGACGAGCTGCCCCTAGGGGCGGCTCTTTATTATTTACATTATTTTTTCTTGCCAATCACTCAAATTTGAGTATAATGACTGATGAGAGTAATCAAATTTGAGTATGTCTAGATTGAAAGGAATGATTCTTTTTGGATGCAAAACGAAGCAATATGAAGCTCGTTATCGCAGGTCTGCTCCTCGGCTTGTTCATGGCCGCGCTGGATCAGACGATCGTATCCACCGCCATGGGCACGATTATCAAGAAACTCGGAGGACTCGATAAATTCATCTGGGTCTACTCCGCTTACATGATTGCCATGGTCGTATCCACACCGATCTTCGGCAAATTGTCCGACATGTACGGACGCAAACGCTTCTTCTTGACCGGGCTGATTCTATTCATGGTGGGCTCCATTCTGTGCGGGACCGCGAATAACATAGACCAGCTCATTATTTACCGCGCGGTTCAAGGGGTTGGCGGCGGCGCGCTCATGCCGATCGTCTTCACGATTATTTTCGACCTGTTCCCTGCCGAGAAGCGCGGGAAAATGATGGGTCTCTTCGGCGCCGTATTCGGCATCTCCAGCGTATTCGGGCCCATTATTGGCGGACTCATCACCGATAATATCAGCTGGCGCTGGATATTCTATATTAATGTACCGATCGGCCTTCTGGCCGTGCTGTTCATCGTGCAGGCTTACCACGAGACCAAGGTTTCGCGCAAGCAGATTATCGACTGGGCCGGTGCCATTACACTTACAGCCTGCGTACTCTTCCTAATGTTCGGCCTGCAGCTTGGCGGGTCAGACGGCTGGGCCTGGGATTCGGTCAAGACAATCTCGCTCTTCGTCGCTGCCGCAGTTCTCTTCGTCGTGTTCCTGCTCGTCGAGCGCGCGGCGAAGGACCCTATTATTAGACCCAGCTTGTTCAACAGCCGCGTCGTCACGAGCAGCATGGTAATCAGCATGCTTTACGGGGGCATTTTGATTGCAACTTCTTCTTATATTCCGCTTTTCATTCAAGGCGTATTCCATAAGACGGCAACGCAGACGAGTACGGTCATGATTCCAATGATGCTCGGCGTTGTCGCAAGCAGCCAAATCGGCGGCCGCGTCGTCAATAAATTCCGCTATCGCGACATCATGCTCGTGTCCGTGCTCGTGCTGATTCTCGGTACCGCGCTGCTCGGATTCAGCATGGACACGTCGACAAGCCGTTTCATCGTCAGCTTATACATGGTCATCGTCGGACTTGGACTCGGCGTTTCCTTCTCGCTGCTGAACATTTCGACGCTCAATGCCGTAGCGCCGCAGTACAAAGGCTCTGCTTCGTCGCTCATAACGTTCTTCCGGACGATCGGCTCCGCGCTTGGCATCGCCGTATTCGGCGCCATTCAGAAGGCTTCGTTCCAATCCGGCGTTCAAACCACGTCGGACGTCAGCCCGGCAATGGCTGCTCAGATCAAAGGCGGGCAAGTGCTGCTTGATCCTGAGATGCAGAAGAAAATGAACCTCCCGCAGGACGTCGTGAACAACCTGCTGAACCAGTTCGCACATTCCGTCATCCACATCTTTCAATGGTCTCTCCTGCTGCCGGTCGTGGGGTTGGCCTTCGTATTGCTGATGGGCCGCGCACGTCTTGAAATCAAGAAGCCGGGCGCACAAGACGCTCCCGGCAAGCCTGGCCAACAGCACGATGCAGGCAAAGTAGAACCGACCTTCCACGGAGGATAACAGCATGTCAATGAGGCTCTTAATTTTAGGGCTGTTAATGGAACGCGAGCAGCATCCCTATGAAATTCGGCAGACGATCAAGCTGCGCAATTGGAACGAAAGCTTCCGGCTTCGTGATGGATCACTTTATTATGCAGTGGACCAGCTGCGCCAAGACGGATTCATCGAAGCGGTGGAGGTCATCCAAGGACCTGATCATCGTCCCGACAAAACGATTTACCGCATTACGGACAGCGGCCGCGAAGCGTTCGTCGGTCTGCTGCACGAACAGTTCAAGCTCACGTCCTATCCGCAGAACCCTTTGTTTCTCGCCATGCCCTTCGTTCGCCACGGCGACCGCGAACAGGTCGAGGCGCTGCTCGTGAAGCAGCTTGCGGACTGCGAGGCACGCGTTGCGCGGATGAAAGCGATCATGGAGCTGAAGGGACATTTGATCCCCCGCGGCTCCTCCCTCATGATCGAGGGCTTCATCCAGTTTGGGGAAACCGAGATTGATTGGATTAAGAAAGTGATTGAGGAAGCGCGGGGAGGCAGCCTCTTCGAGGCGCATATGCTGACCAGCGAGCAGGTCGAGGCTTATGTTAAAGGATTGAAGGAATTCGATAAGGCGAACCCAAGTCCGGGTTCTGAGAAGAAATAAGGCTTTAGCGACAAGAAGGCGCCTGTTCCAGGGATCTAATCCCCGAAACAAGCGCCTTCTTCGTGTGCTGCGCAAGCGCGCGTCTGTCCGCCGGCCAGCCGCTCAGGATGCGGAGTCCCGTCCAGCCCCACATAGGCATCGTACGCATCGAAAATTTGTCTCGCGATCGGGGCAGCGCCGTAGGCGCCGAACCCGCCGTCCGGCACGACGACCGCCACGGCAAGAACAGGATTAACCGCGGGAGCAAGTGCGATGAAGACGGAATTCAATAGGCCATGCCCGGTTCCCGAGTCGCCAGTTGCCGCCTGCGAACAACAAAGAGGTCAACCACGTATCGCTGGTTGACCTAAATATACGAAGGACCGCCGGGTAGCCCCGGCGGTCCGTTCTTCGTCTTATTGAATTCCTTTCTTCTCCAGATCCTGCAGATGGCGCTGCCACATTACTTTCTCGACCTTCTCGGCGCCGACTTGATCCATTTGGCCGATAAAGTCGTTGTAGATGCCGTCGAACTCCGCGTCCGTTTTGGACAGAATCAGCTTCGGAATCGTTTTGTTCCACAGATCCTTGATCTTCGCGTTGATGACGCCTTCAGGCGACGAGCCGTCCGGCTCCAGGTTCTCCATGCCGAGCGAGTAGTTGTCGAAGTTGTACTTCTCCAATTCCTTCGCCGCTGCGAACTGATCCGGCTGGTCTTTCTTGAAGTCGCGCGTCGAGGCATCATCCCACAGCTTGCCTGCCCGCCAGAGGAGCGTCGATGCGGTAAAGCCGTATTTGGCGTACCATGCGCTGTTGTCCTTCAGCATCAGCTCCTGCACTTCCGGCTTGTATTGCGGCAAGCCGTCGACCATGTCATACGTTTCGCCTTCTTTGCCGTAACGGAAATCCAGCTGGCCTTCATCCGACCATGCGTACTCCAGGAAACGGATGATGCGCTCCGGGTTTTTCGCTGCTTTCGTAATGAAGAAGCCCTGCCAGCCCATCAGGCGGGAAGCCGGATAGCGCGGATCTTGACCGTTCGCTTTCACGCCGCCGAGCGCCTGGTACTTCTGATCCTTGCCGAGCGTGCTTTCGATCTTCGGATTGTACTGCGTATACATGCCGTTCATGAACTGCGAAGCGACCGCATACTGCGCGCCGTACAGCTTCTCTTCGTACTGCTCCTGCTTGTAGATCAGCAGCTGCGGATCGAACAGGCCGTCGCGGCTCAGCTGGCTCATGTAGCGGAACGCGTCGATAAACCCTTTGTTACGCATCGGATATTCGACAATCTGCTTGTCGGCCTTCACGCGGTCCTCAAGCAGCTTCGGCGAGAAGGAATCGATCAAGTAATCCATCGACAGACTGCCTTCGAAGCCAATCTTCGCCACGTCGAAGAACTCCACGCCGACCGGGCTGATTTTCGGGAATTTCGCTTTCGCCTGCTTCAGCGCGTTCGTCAAATCGTCCGTCGTCTCGATCTTCGGACTTCCGATTGCCTTGTAGATATCCGAACGGATAAACCAAGGGCGGATCGGCGTAATCGGCACGCCGCTCGTCAATCTGTCCTTCGTCTCGTAGAAGTTCGGCAGGTACCAGAGCTTGCCGTCGATGGAATGGTATTTGACCATATCGGGATCGAGCATTTTCTTCAGATCCGGCGCGTATTTGTCCATCAATTCGTCCATGGAGTACACCATGCCGTTCTTGATCAATTTCGTAACGGCCGGGTTGTTCCAATCCAGCATGATCGTGTCCGGCAGATCGCCGGAGGCAATCATCGTGTTCAAGTAATCCTCGTCATTCCCGGTCGCCAGCTTGCGGTCGATCGTAATGCCGGTTTTCTCCGTCGCCAGCTTCATGGCGTACTGATCCTTCCACAGGTAGTTGGACGCCCAGTTGCCGTAGAAATATTGCGTGAACGTGAACGGGGACGTATCCTTCTTCCAAGATGGACCGCTGTCCGCTTGCGTCGCCGCGTTTCCTGCTGCATTGCCGGCGTTGTTCGTTGTCTTTGTGTCGCTGGCCGTATTTGCCGCGCCGTTTCCGCCGTCATTGCCTCCACCAGATCCGCAGCCGGCTAGAACCGTTGCCGCAATCGCGGCAGCAGCAAGCACTTTCAAACCTTTCGTTTCCATTTGATGACCTCCTGAAGTTATAATCTGAACCGATGAATGCGGACTTTCTCTCTATACTTTAAACGGCGTGAGCCCTTAAAGCCGAAGCAGCCTTACCCTTTGACCGAGCCGATCATAACGCCTTGGACAAAGTATTTCTGAACGAACGGGTACGTAAACACGATCGGCAGCGTCGTGATCACCATTGTTGCCAACTTTAGCGACGCAGCCGTCACCGTGCCGAAGCCAAGATTGTTCGCCAGCAGGCTGACGTTACTGTTGGAGCTGATGATCTGCATGAGAATCTGCTGCAGCGTGACGAGCTTCTCGTTGCCGAACAGCATGGCATCGTACCAGGCGTTCCAATGGGAGACGGCGTTGTACAGCGCGATGGTGGCGAGCACCGGCTTCGACACCGGCAGCACCAGCTGGAAGAAGATGCGCAAATCATTGGCGCCGTCGATCTTCGCCGACTCCTCGATTTCCTTCGGCAGCCCCTTGAAGAACGTCAGCATCAGAATCGCGTTGAAGACGTTGAACAAATTCGGCACGATATAGACGAGAAAGTGACCCTTCATATGCAAATATTTGGCCACGACGAGATAGTAAGGAATGATGCCGCCGCTAAAATACATCGTCACGATCGCCAGCATCAGGAAAAATTTGCGTCCGATCAGCTCGTTCTTCGCCACGCCGTAGGCGAAAGCGCCGGTGAAGAGCACCGCGGCGGCCGTACCGACGAGCGTCCTTGCGATGGTCACGATGAACGCGCGAATCATGTTGTCGTCCTTGAACACCATCTTGTAGTTCTCGACCGAGAATTCGCGCGGCCAGAACGTAATGCCTCCCCGGGCGGCGTCGGTCGGATCATTAAACGAAGTAATAACAATATTGTAAAAAGGGTACAGGGTCATCACGCAGAGCGTGACCAGAAGCAGCACGTTCAAGATGTCGAAACTTCGCCCTGACCAGCTTTTCGAATTGGCAACCATAACGTTCTCCCTCCTAGAACAAGCTTTCTTTGGTGAGTTTCCGCGAGGAGTAATTCGCCGCGTACATGAGCACGAAGGCCACGATCGACTGGAACAGTCCAACGGCCGTACCGTAGGAGAACCTGCCGGAGACAAGACCCATCTTGTAGGAATAAACAGCCAGCACGTTGGCGGCATCCTGCGTCATCGAGTTTTGCATCAAATACATCTGGTCGAAGTTGGAGTTCACGAGCCCGCCGATCGACAATATGAGCAAAATAATAATGGTCGGCTTGAGCGCGGGCAGCGTGATGTACCATACGCGCTGGAACCGATTCGCTCCGTCAACGACGCCCGCTTCGTAAAGCTGGGGATCGATTCCTGCAATCGCGGCCAGGTAGATGATGGAGTTCCATCCGATGTTCTTCCAGATCTCCGTCGCCACGACCAGCGTCAGGAACGAATGCGTATCGCCCATCAGCATCGTGTCGCTTCCGATGACGCCAAGCTTCATCAGCAGCCGGCTGAGCACGCCTGTTTCCGGATCGAACAGCGTGTACATGAAGCCTACGACAAGCACCCAGGATACGAAATACGGCAAATAGGTTAGCGATTGCACGATTCGCTTGAAACGCTTGAAGACCAGCTCGTTTAACAGAAGCGCCAGAATGATCGGCGGCGGGAAGCCGAGCACCAGCTTGTAGATGCTGATTTTGAACGTATTGGACAGCGAATCCTTGAAGGTCGGGTCCGTGAACAGCTCCCGGAAATTCGCAAGGCCCGTCCACTGGCTGTGGAGGAAGCCTTGAAACGGCGTATATTCCTTAAAGGCAATAATGATGCCGTACATGGGAATGTAATTGAACACGATGATCCAAAGCACGGCGGGCAGCGTCAGAATCATCAGGTAACGCTGCACCCATAACCGTTTGGCAAATGTGCGTTTGGCGGGCATTGTACGCATAGAGGTCTTCCTTTCGTCTTCTCTTTTGTTCGCTCTCGCTGCTAGTGATAACGCTTACGTTTATTATAAAATCGGTCGAAACGGGGCGAAATACAAAAAAACTACGCGGGTATCAGAAACCAACGGTGTTTGTAAACGCTGTCTTTCGCCGCGTTGACGCCTGCTTCTCCTTCCTGCTACCCTTGGGTTACATACTCATGGAGAGGGGCAATGCCTGCATGTTTCAACCCAATACGACCATTCTGTTCCAGGGCGATTCCATCACGGACGGCAACCGGGGACGCGACAGCGACCCCAACCATATCTTCGGCCACGGCTACGTCCATCTGATCGCGAGCCGGCTCGGCGCGGATTATCCGGCGCGCAATCTAACGTTCATTAACAAAGGGATCAGCGGCAACCGCGCGGTGGATTTATATGCGCGCTGGCAGGAAGACGCCCTCAACCTGAAGCCGGATGTGCTGAGCATCCTCGTCGGCGTTAACGATATTCTGAAGGCGTTCGACGACGCCAGCGGTGCCCCCGCCCCGAAATTCGAGCGCGTCTACAGCCTGCTGCTGGAGGAAGCAAGAGAGGCCAATCCGGCGCTGAGCCTCGTCCTGTGCGAGCCGTTTGTTCTGCCTGTCGGCCGGGTGGGCGAGCAGTGGGAACGCTGGCGGGAAGAGATCGGGCTTCGTCAGGAAGCGATCAAGCGTATCGCGTCCGCCTTCGGAGCAGTCCATGTGCCGCTCCAGCAGCTATTCGACGATGCGGCACAGACTGCTGCTGCAGCCTACTGGCTGTGGGACGGGTTTCACCCCACGGCAGCGGGACATGAGCTGATCGCGAGACAGTGGCTGAGAACGGTCGAAGCCGCTTTGCCCTCCGCACGCCGCTGATCATCCAGTGCCGGAACCGCCCCGGCCTGCGCCAACACCGGCAGGCTTAAACGAAAATGCCCCAAGCGCCGTTTTACATTGCGCTTGGGGCATTTTTGCATGTCGCGGCTGAGGGCGTGCGGCTTCCGCTCGTCACTGCCGCTGCATGACTTCCTGGTAGCCGCCCGGCGTCATGCCGTAGGCCTGCTTGAACAGCGTGCCGAAGTACGACGTGTTCGGAATGCCGACCTGCTCCGCGACGGAAGCGACCCGCTGCTTCGTCGTGCGCAGCAGCTCTTCCGCTCTCGTCAGGCGGTACGCGAGCACATATTCGTTCAGCGTCTTCCCTGTCGCTTTCTTGAAAATCATGCCCAGGTGATTCGGCGACATGAATACTTCGCCGGCGACAAGCGTTACATTCAGGTCGGCCTCGCCGTATCGTTCCTCGATAATCCGAATGACGCGGCTCACGACATAGTCGTCTTTGTGGTTTCGTTTCGCGTCCAAGCGGGCCGCGATTTCGGTTACAAGCCCGCTGGCACAGCTGCGCATATCCGCCAGCCGTTCGCAAGCAAGCAGCTCGCGAAGCCGCTCCGCCTCTTCGCCGGCGCTTCCCGCGCCGTGCACGGCGGCAAGCGGCGACAGCTCGCCGATCAAGCCGCTCAGCACCGCGCCGACATACGTTCTGTCCGCGCCGGGCTGCGCAGCGAACAAGGCGAACAGCTCGTCAAGGCATGCTGCCGTGCCGCTCTCGTCCAAACCGGCGACGCCGATGCGGATCTGCTTCGTCAGCTCCTGGCAGCGGCCGGCGAACGTCTCCGACACGAGCGCAAATTGCTGCTTGGCCCGCTCGAATTCGCCGGCCTGGGCAATGCCGCTTCGGCCGGTAAACACCGCGAACCGGAGCGCGTGCTGCGCCTGCCTGTACGATTCGCCTACCTCCTCGAGCTTGTCCGTGACCGCTCCGAGGGCGAGCAGCACCGCCCCGGCTTCAGCGTAAGGCGCGGCTCCGCTTACGGCTTCGGCTGGCTGTCCCGCATGCTCCTGCTGGCTGTGAGGGCTCGCGGGCGGCAGCTCCAGCGCCCGGAGCAGCTCTTCAGCCAGTAATTCCTGGCTGCCGGTCTCCTCGGAATCGAGCGGCACAAGCACGGCAAATGCACTGCCGCCGCCATAGCCCGGCACTGTCTGCACCAGACAGGAGCGTTCCAGCACCGACTGCGCCGTCTCCTCCAAGCCATCGATCTCCTGCGTCTGCAGCAGGCTGGAGGGCTGAATGATCCAGACCGAATACGCACCGGCCTCGAAGCCGCCGAGATCCTGAAGCTGCAGGATGGAATCGGCCGCGAATTCCGCGGCGCCCCCCGATGTCAGCAGCTCCGTGAACAGCTGCCGCAGCGCGGCGCGCCTGCTCTGGCCGTTCTCCTGCCGCAGGCGCGCCTCCTCGCCTTGCTTCAACCGCTCCTGCTCGCAGTCCCGCACGACCTTCAGCATCGTGCTGCGCATTTCTTCTTCCTCGACCGGCTTCAGCACATAATCGACGGCCCCCAGCCGAAGCGCGCCGCGGGCAAATTCGAAATCGTCGTAGCCGGTCAGCACGACGATCCGTACTTGGGGCAGCTGCTCGCGAATCCGACCGGCCATCTCAATGCCGGTCATTCCGGGCATCTGAATATCGGTCACGATAATATCAGGCTGAAGCGCAAGGGCTTTCTCCAGCCCTTCGATGCCGTCGCATGCCGTCTCGACCGTTCCGATCCCCATCGCTTCCCATTCAAGAAAGTCGACGAGTCCTTCCCGTTCCCAGCGCTCATCCTCGACGATAAGCATTTTAAACATCGCCCATTCTCCTCCTTGCGGCAAACGTGATCGTCACGACTGTGCCGATGCCCGGCCTGCTGAACAGCTCGAAGCTGTGCGTTTCCCCGTAGTACGCCTGCAGCCGATCCATAATGTTCTTGACCGCGTAGCCGCTCCCGCTTGTCTTCACGGCTTGACCTGCCAGCACGTCCGCGATCCGGTCCTTCGCCATGCCGACGCCGTCGTCGATAATGCGCAGCACGACTCGGTCCGCTTCAATGCCCGCCCGAATAATGATCGTGCCGTGCGAACGCTTCGGCTCGATGCCGTGATTAAGCGCGTTCTCGATAATCGGCTGCAAAATGTTTTTGGGCGTATAACAATCCATCACGCCGTCCTCGATCTCGAAGACGGCATCGAACCGGTCCTCGAAGCGGAACTTCTGAATATGCAGGTAGGCCTTCACCATCTCCACTTCATTCGCAAGGAGCGTCTCCGAGCTGCCTTTATTCAGCACCAGCCGGTAAAACTTCGCCAGCGCATTGGCGATTTGCGTCACGTCGGGCGCTTTGGCTTTGCGGGCCACCCAGGAAATCGTCGCCAGCGTATTGTATAGAAAATGCGGATTGATCTGCGACTCCAGCGCCTTCAGCTCCGCCTCCTTCTCGAGCAGCTCCGATTTATAAACCGTTTCCACCAAATCGTGGATCCGGCTTGTCATATGATTGAAGCTGAGCGTCATCTGCGAGAACTCGTCGCTTCCCACGACGGGCACGGACACGTCGAGCGAGCCCTCGCGCACCTGCTTCATCGCCTTCAGCAGCAGCTTCATTCGCGATAGCAGCTTCACTGTGACGAAATAAACGAGCAGGCTGAGCAGCAGCAGCGCAAAGGCAAGCACGATCAGGATCATACGAATCGAATGCGTCACTTTATCGTTAAAATGGCTGACCGGGAAGACGCCGACGACCCGCAGGCCCGGGCCTACGAGCGGAATTGAAATCACGATCGAACGGACACCGTTCACGCGCTGAATCTCGTTCACCTTCTCGTTCGGCGGCAGCGGCGCAAGACCAAGCTCCGCCGTCTGCTTCTTGTACGCACCAGGCAGATTGCCGGATACGACTTTGCCGGCCTCGTCGATTACGAAGACGCTGCCCAGATTGCCCGAGATGGAGTCCTTCAGCGACTGGAAGAGCTCGTTCTGCGTCACTTCGATCTCGACCAGCCCTGCCACGTCGAAGTTTTGAATCGAATAGATTTTGCGGTTGTACGAGAACACGTCCGCCTTCTGAATGTTGCCGGGCTTCGTCGAAAGCACTTTCTCCAGGTGCAGATCCCGCCACACGGTTTGCTTGCTCCGATTGTCCAGAAACACGCGGTACCCGCTCTCCGAGCGAATGCGCTTCATCCCGTAGAACCCGTCGTACAGCTCGTACAGCTCCGGGATCGTCTCGTTGTCCATATACACATGAATCGAATGGATATAGGGGTTTTGACGCATCATATTATCCAGAATCGGAACAACGTTGTAGCGGTAATCCTCCAGCTGGAAGCTTTCATTAATGAAGGCGCTTCCAAGCAAGGTCTGAATTCTGGAGTCGAAGGAAATGATCTGCGAGATATTCTCAATCATGTTCACCTTCTCCGAAATGCTGTTCTTCGTCTGCAGCACATTCTGCTCCATGACGGTCTGCGCCTGCGAAACCGCCGATTGGGATGCCTGCACGTACAAGATAAAACCCGTTACCGTGAGCGACACCAGCAGGATGGACACATAGATGGCGACGAATTTCGCCGTCACGCTCCAGCTGCGATAGAAGCGCAGTGTTCTCATTGCTGTGTCCTCCTTTCCGCCCCGTCTCCCGTAAGCTGCGTTATTCATTCTATCACGGGGTACGAGCCGGGTAAATCGGCAAAAAGAACCTGCCTCGAAAGGCAGGTTCTTCTTCGCTGCTCGGTTTATCTCCATCAGCAGATCGGCTGAAGCCGCTAAGGCCGCACGCCTGCCGATGCTTCGGCATCCGTCTTTAATGAGCCCTCCGCCCGCCAGAAGTGTCGGTCACATGCGCCGACTTCCCCGTTTATCAAAGCTCAATGCTCCCATTCCCCCGTATCATCAGCCGGATGCCTGCAAGGCGGTACTGCTCGGCCGTTTCGTGCGGCATGCCGGAATCCGTTAGTATCGCTTCAACCTCATCCAGCTTAGCAAATGTAAACAGCGCCCCTTGCCCGAATTTCTCGTGGTCCGCCAGCACGTAGGCCGTCTTCGCCGTTTCCAGCCACGCCCGCTTGATCTCCGCCGACTCGCCGGCATAAATCGTAAATCCGGACGCCGGATGTACGCCCGTCGCGGACAGGAACGCTTTCGAGATGTTCAGCTTGCGGATATACGCCTCCGCTTCCGCGCCGATCAGCATGTTGCGCATCTGGTAGCCGCCCGGCACGACCAAGCGTACCGCCTCCTTACGGGCCAGCTCCGCGATGATAAACAGGTCGTTCGTCACCACGGTCAGCGGCTGATCCGGCAGCTGCCTGGCGATTTCAAGCGTCGTTCGTCCTCCGTCCAGGGCAATGACGTCGCCGCGTTCGATGAGCGATACGGCAAGCGCGGCGATCTCCTGGCGCTCTGCCGCATTCGGCGCTTCCTCGCGCTTCGGCGACAGAATGCCGAGCTGGTTCGCTTGAGCCAGCACGGCGCCGCCATGGATGCGCTGCAGCAGTCCCTTCTCCTCCAGCTTGGCCAGATCCTCCCGCACCGTCTTGCCCGTCACTTCCAGCTGTTCGCTCAGCTCCGCGACCGTCACTTCTCGGGCCGCCAGCAAGGTTTCCATGATTTTCTCGTATCTTCGCAAAGGGTTCATCCGATTCCATCGCTTTCGTACTTAGTCTTGCTCTTATTTTACGTCCTTCAACGCCACCGCGTCCATATCCTCGAAGGTATGGTTCTCGCCTGCCATCTCCCATAGTAAATGCCGCGCAGCAAAAAGGCGCCTATTCCCAAGGCGCCTTGCCGTAATTGTTGAATGATCGACCGTCCTATCTATCCAGGCGCGGTCTGAACGCCGATTAAGCTTGCACGGATACAGGCAGTGCCGCCGCTTTCTTCGCAATACGAAGCGCCATGATCGCGGCGATCAGGCAGATAAATCCGGCCGTGACGAATACGGTCGTGTACGTGCCGGTCATATCGCGCACGATGCCGGCGCCATAAGCAGCCATCGAAGCGCCGATTTGATGGGCGACGACGACCCAGCCGAACACCATGCCGGCTTTCTCTTTACCGAATTCCTGGGCAGCCAATTTAACCGTCGGCGGCACGGTCGCAATCCAGTCCAGCCCGTAAAATACGGAGAACACGACAAGCATCGTCGGCGTCGTATCGAGTGCATACGGAAGGAATAAGAGCGACAGACCGCGCAGCCCGTAATACCAGAACAGCAGCTTCCGGGCGTCGAACCGGTCCGACAGCCAGCCGGACAATGTCGTGCCAACCAGGTCGAAAATCCCCATGAAGGCAAGCAGACCCGCTGCCATTACTTCCTCGATGCCATGATCGCCGCAGGCCGCGATAAGGTGCGTGCCGATCAAGCCGTTCGTCGAGAAGCCGCAGAAGAAGAATGTGCCGCCGAGCAGCCAGAACGTTCGGTTCTTCAAGGCGTCGCGCAGCGTCAGCAAAGGCGTCAGCAAGATACTGCCCTGGAAGGCGGCAGGCTTCACGACTTCGCTCGTTCCGTAAGCGGCTGCGCCTACGTCATACGGATGATTGCGCATGAACAAGGCGACGACAACAAGCAGCACAAGCACGACTGCAACCGACGTGTATACGGCATGCCGCCAGCCGTCATTCACCGTAATGTGCGCAAGCAGCGGGAGGAACAGCAGCTGACCGGTGGCGGCGCTGGCCGTCAGAATGCCGACGACCAAGCCTTTGCGCTCCACGAACCAGCGGTTCGCGACGGTAACGCCAAGCACGTTCGCCATCATGCCGGTTGCAAGTCCGGATACCAGCCCCCACAGCAGCTTGAACTGCCACAGCTCCGTTATTAGAGGGGTTATGGCAAGGCTGCCCGCAAGCACGGCTAGCGCGATAACCATCATTCGGCGTATGCCGAATTTGGCAAGCAGCGCGGCCGAGAAGGGACCGATCAGGCCATAGAGAAAAATACCGATGGAGATGACGCCGGAAATCCCGCCTCTGCTCCAGCCGAATTCGTGCTCGAACGGGACCATGAAGATACTTGGCATCGACCGGATGCCGGCGGATACGAGGAGGGACACAAAGGCAAGAAGGACGACCACCCAACCGTAATAAAATTTAGACACTGCCGCAGGCGGCTTCATGCTTCTTATCCCTCCATATTTGCAGACCGAATAACGATTGTGTCTATTCCGTCTGTTTATTTGTACAACCAATGATTGCGGCGATCAACTGCCGCAAATCGCTCCCTGCGAAGCAATCTTCTATGCCCCTTGCTGGAACCGCGCCTGTAGTTGCTTTACGTTCAGGGCTGTACAACAAATGCCGCGTATTGAGCAGCTTTCGTTTCCAGCTCCTCGTCGCTTACTTCGCGTATGCCATTCACGACAAACGGCGCTTTGAAGATCATTTTCACGCGATTCGCGGTTGCTTGGAAGGGACGAAGCAGCTCGCTGATGGAATAATGATGGAAACCGCCGGCTTGATAGGCGTCCGCCGCTCCGCCAGTGGAAATCGCGATTGCAAGCTCTTTGCCTTCCATTTTATCACCGCCTGGTCCATATGCCCAGCCCATCTGAAGAACAAGATCGAGCCATTTTTTCAATAGATAAGGCGAGCTGTACCAGTAGAACGGAAACTGCAGCACGACTCGGTCATGTACCTCGACCAGTCGGCGCTCGTGCTCGACGTCGATCACCTCGTCCGGATAGGCTTCGTGCAAACGGTGAACCGTGACGTTCTCGGCTTCCGACAGCTCCTCGGCCAGCCGTTTGTTAATGCGGGATTTCTCCAGGTTTGGATGGATGACGATGACAAGCGTTTTCTTGGACATCGGATTATAGCTCCTTTTGTTATGTTTTTATTTTGTATGTACAACAAAGATTAATCGATGGATGCCATAATGTCAATACTTCGCATTCCCGCAAAGCAAGTTAGACATGGCTTTTCGCAGTGAAAAGGGGTAACATAAGTCACATCACAAACTCAAACGCTGCTGTTTACTTATAAGAGAGGGGTTACGTTCCGATGGAGCTGAGACAATTGGAGTACTTTGCCGCCGTTTGCGAGGAGATGCACTTCACTCGCGCCGCGGATAAGCTGGGCATCACACAACCGACGCTCAGTCATCAGATCAAGGCGTTAGAAGATGAGATCGGCACGCCTCTATTCGACCGGATCGGCAAGAAGATCGCCCTAACGGAAGCCGGCTTCATACTAAAATCCCACACGAGGGTGATGTTCAATACGCTTCATAGCGCCAAGGAGCAAATTCAAGAGCTTCACGACGGAGACCGAGGTATGCTTACGATCGGCTGTCTGCCGGGAGAGTTGAATCATCTGGTTACGCTGCCCCTCGTGGAATTCAATAAACAGTTTCCGAATATCAAAATTCGCATCGTCGCGGATGAGGACGTCGCCGCTAAAGTGGTACGCAACGAGCTGGATGCCGCCCTTACGATCTTCCCGGCCGGCGATAACCGGCTGGAGCAGGTTCCGCTATACGAGGAGCAGTTTTATTTGATCGCGCCGAAGGGCCATATGCTGACTAAACGGAAAAAAATCGATTTTGACGAAGTGAAGAAGCTGCCCGTCATCATGTTTCCCGAGAGTCACAAATGCCGCCAGCTATTGGAAGCGACAAGCTGCACGCTGGGCTTTCCGCTGGAGCCGGCCATCGAAACGAATACGATTGACTCCATATTCAATCTGGTCAAATCCGGAGCCGGCATTAGTATTTTGTCCAAATCGCTCATCGACTTGCATAATGACGGCTCGCTAGAAGCGATTCCTGTTGTGAATCCGTCTGTAACGCGCGAAGTCGGCGTGATTTACTGCCAAGGCAAGTTTCTAAGCCGTGCCGCAAACGCCTATATCGACATGCTCCAGCAGTTTATTATCCGCAACAAGGTCGGGAACAGAACGAGCTCTGTTCGTGTGATGTAGGCACTACATGCGCCCATGCCGGCATAAAGCCGCCGTATGTCTAAGGTTGTCCTGGTCATGACTCCATGATTCAGGGCAGCTTTTTTATGTTCTAATCATGTGTGAAATCTATCATTTTTATAGAATATGCGATATTGATCTATGGATATACTAAACCTATAATGAGTGCAGCACCTCGGACAATACACTCACATCAATTATAAAGGAGGAAATTGCGATAACTACTTCATCTGCCGCCAATGCCAATTCGCCGGCCAACATTACCGCAGCCCGAAAGCTTCCTAATGCGCCGGCATCGTTCTTCGCGATGACGCTTGGCCTTGCCGAGACCGGCAATGCACTTCGCTTCGCCCGCGATACATGGAGCATCCCTGCCATGTACGGGGAAGTGCTTGAGCTTCTCGCGCTCCTGTCCTTCCTATGGTGGGGGTTGCTGCTCGTGAACAAATGGATAACCAACAGATCCGCCGCCCTAACGGAGCTTCGAGATCCGGTTCAAGCCTCCTTCCTGGCGCTTGTGCCGGAATCGATACTGCTCATGGCGATCGCCGTTGACCCCTACAGCTCGGTTGTGACGACCGTTCTCTTCTGGATCGGTTCGATATCCAATCTTGCTTACGCGCTGTACCGATTCGCGCATATGTGGATGTCGCAGCGGACGCCGGACCAAACGACGCCGTCCCTGTTCCTGACCTATACAGCGAGCGTTCTCGTCAATGCGCTCGTCGCCGGTCTGCTCGGTTACCGCGAATACGGCTGGATGATATTCGGCGTCGGCACGATCTCCTGGCTCATTCTCGATTCCGTTCTGCTGCAGCAGCTCATGACCGGCGGCTTAGCGGAGAGGACCCGGAATTTCATGGGCATCTATATGGCGCCGGGTGCAATCGTGCTCGTTGCGTATCAGGTACTGAGTGATAGCGCCTCCCAGTCGATGATCACATACGCGCTAGCCGGTTATTCGCTTTTCTTAACCTTATCGCTCGCGATTTCGCTGGGCTGGCTTCGCAAACAGCCGTTCGCGGCCGGTTACTGGGCGTATACGTTCGGTGTCGCAACCGTTGCGCAGGGACTTCTGATAATGGCGCGTGAGCAGCATGCCTTTATCTTCCAGACCGTGACCGCCGTCGTGCTTGCCGCGTCTCTCTTACTGACGCTTCTCGTCGCGATTGCTTCCATCCGCTTGTTTGCCCTTCGCAGATACTACCCGCCGGCCGCGGTTCCTTCCGTACCACAGAAGTAAATAGGGCTGCCGGTTAAATATACAAATAAAGCACCGGCCCTCGGCCGGTGCTTTATTATGTGCCTCAATTTAGCAGATCTGTCAGCTCACCGCGGCACTGTTTTCCATTATTCTTCCATAAGCCCGCTCGTTCGCTCGATTTCAATGGATAGCAGCCGTGAAACTTCCTTGCCGAGAATTTGCTCGTATTTCGCTTTGAATTGAATGGATGCGGAACGAATGGTCGGCTCGAGCGCAATGCCTTTCTCGGTCGGGTACACCAGAACCGTCTTCCCCTGCACTTTGCGCGTAACCAGCTTCTTTCCTTCCAATTTATCGATAAATCGCGTAAGCGTCGACGGCGTGATATATAGCATCTCCGCAAGCAGCTTCTGGGTGATGCCAGGTCTGCCGTTAACGATCCGAATCAAATAGCCGTACATCGGCGAAAGGCCGGTGACCGCGAATTCTTCTTCGGCCAACTTCGTAACGATGCGGCTCAGCCGGTTAGCATTAAAAAACAAACACGTGCGGAGGAAATCATCATCTATTGAGCGATCGACAGGAGCAACCGAATGATCGAATGAATCATCCATTGGCTATCCCTCCTCCATTCTTATTTTGTACATACAACATATATAGCGCAAAGGAATGCAAGTGTCAAATCTGTCACTTCTACTCGTTGGACGAGCCGGTCGGGCATCCGATAAAAAAAGGGATCTGCCCGAGCGGCACCGCCAGATGAGCGGTTCTGCTTGGGAGATCCCTACTTGATATTACGGCGCAGCGATAACAGCGTTAATATTCGTTTCCATTTTCTTCAGATCTTCGACCGGCGATTTGCCGTCGATGACTTTCTTGAACGTGTTGTCGATGAATTTCTGTGCTTTAGCGGACCAAGGCTCCATGAATCGTACCGGCGTCTTGATTTCGGCCTTCAGCATATAGTCGATCGCATCGGCCATCTCCGGATGACCCGCTTCCTTCAGCTTGTCGTAGTAAGGCTTCGCGGATGGCTGATAGGTCGGCGGCGCAACTGGGAATTGCGGCAGCACCTGCTCGTACATTTCCGTTGCGACGAACTTGATCAGCTTATAGACCGCTTCCGGATTCTTAACTTTGGCCGGACTCGCGAATCCGATCGCATCATATGTCGCGACGGACTTCTCGACGATAGGGCTCGGCGCATATCCCCACTGCAAATCCTTGGCGTTGCGAATGAAATCATCCGCATACCATTGTCCCGCTTGAAGCATCGGCACTTTGCCTTCCTTGAACAGGTTCGCGTAATTGTCGACCACTTGGCTGAATGGCGCGATGCTGCCGGCAGCCACACCGTCCCGGTACAGGTTTACCGCTTCCTCGAATTTCGGGCTGACCGTCACTTTAGTCGCGTTCGTGATGGAATCCGCGAATGGCGTATCGCCTGCGGAAGCCGCGTAGTTTGACATACCGAACGGATCGTTCGTGGCCTGCATGTAGAGGCCGAACATCTCGCCTTTCTTAGCCAGCTTCTGCGCGTCCGTCATCATTTCTTCGTATGTCCAGCCCGCCTTCGGCTCGCTCAAGCCGGCGTCCGCGAACATTTTCTTATTGTAGAATACGCCGTAACTGTTCATAAGTCCCGGAATGCCGTACAACTTGCCGTCCACGAGCCAGTTCGGAATGATGCCTGGGTAGAAATTATCGAAGAAGTTTTTGTCTTCATCCATTTTCCCCGTCCAATCGTACAGCTGGCCGTTCTTGCCGGAGATGAGCTCCGTGTCGTTCCCACTCATAAAGACGTCCGGTGCTTGATCGATCGAGATCAGCGAGTTGATCTTGGTCGTGTAATCCGACAGCGGCGTCGGCAGCACCTCGACTTTAATGCCCGGATTGTCGGATTCGAATTTCTTGACTGCTTCTTGGATCGCGGCCGTCATTTCTTTGCCTTCCCATGTCATCATGGTCAGCTTGACTTCTTTATCTCCGCCTGCGTTTCCATTCCCCGTACCGGCATTCGTTCCGGCATTGCCGCCTGTGTTCGCGTTGTCACTGTTGCTGCCGCAGCCTGCAAGCACGCCTGCCGTACATACAACTGTTAATAGAAGTGCCGACCATTTTTTTGTCGTTTGTTTCATTTGAATATAACCTCCTCATAATCGTACAAATGAGTTCTTCAAGCTCCCCTTGGTAACACCCATGCATGACCATTCCTATCCTTCGCTGCTGCCTGCTCACCCCCTAGCAGAATAAACGTGTGCTGCGCTTGGAAAGTCTCCGCTCTTATTTCAACCCTGAATTGTTGAGCGAGCCAAGCCCTTGCATGAAATACTTCTGTGCGGCAAAGAACAAAATGAGCAGCGGCAGCATGTAAAGCAGATTGACCGCCATAAAGTGATTCCAAGTCGTCCCGTAAGCGCCGCTGAAGGAAGCGACTGCAACGGATAACGGCCACAGCTTCTGGTCCTGCAAATAAACGAGCGGCTGCAAATATTCATTCCACGAGCCCTGGAAGCTGAGAATGATCATCGTAACAACTAGCGGGATGCTCATCGGCACGATTACCTTGGTCATGATTTGAAGATGGTTCGCGCCGTCGATTTTGGCGGCTTCGTCATAAGAGTAAGGCACCGCGCTGTAGAACTGGCGGCATAAGAAGATAAAGAAAGGATTACCGAAGAAAGCGGGCAGCAGAATCGGCCACCATGTGTTGTACAAACCGATCTTCGCGAATACGAAGAAGACCGGGATCAAGCTGACGATAGAAGGCAGCATCATGCTTCCGATGAACAAGTAAAACCACAGCTTACGCCCCGGAAACGGAATTCTCGCGATGCCGTAGCCGACGAACAAGGAGCTGACGACCTGACCAATCGTAACAATCAGGGAGATGATCAGGCTGTTCAGGAATACGTGGCCAAACTCCACCTTCTTCGCGCCTTCGATAAAGTTGTTGAAATGAAACTCGTGCGGAATCCATTCCGGCGGCACCTCGAACATGCCGCCGCTCCCTGACAGCGCAATCGTCAGCATCCAAAGCACGGGATAAATCATCGAGATGGACAGCACCAGCAGGAACAGAAATCGAATGACGGATCCCGTTCGGATTGGTTGTCTCTTCGTAACAGCCGCATTATTTCCAGTCATGTCGTTCCTCCTTACCGGGAATCATTTTCATAGTAGACGAAGCTGCTCGAAGATTTGAACGCGATAATCGTAAACAGGATGATGAGCACGAACAGCACCCAGACCTGCGCGATCGCATATCCGAAATCCTGGCCCTGGAAGGCGTTCTTGTAAATGCTGAAGTTCAGCAGCATGGTCGAGAAGTCAGGTCCGCCGTCCTTGGTCAATATCGACGGCTGCACGAAGGTTTGGAACGCACCGATCATGCCGGTAATGAGCTGCAGGAACAATGTCGGCGTAATGAGCGGAATCGTAACGCTGAAGAAGGCGCGGAATTTGCTTGCCCCGTCGATCTCAGCCGCTTCGTACACATCACTCGGAACGGACTGCAATCCCCCGAGGAAAATAATCATGTTGGAGCCTACGCCCCACAAGGCGATGACCATCAAGGACATCAACGCCGTCCGCGAATCCGTCAGCCACTCGACCGGGTGCAGTCCAATTGCCTTGAGCACATTGTTCGCCAGCCCGAACTGCGGCTCGTAAACGAACAGCCAAAGCGTCGAGGTCGCCACGATTGGCAGAACGACCGGCAGATAGAACAGCGTACGGAATATTTTGATGCCGGGCAAGCTTCGATTCAGCAGCATCGCAAGCGCCAGCCCCAGCACCAAGCCGAGCGGAACGCTGATGACCGCGTACAATATCGTTGCCCTTAAGCCGGGCCAGAAGGTAGGGTCCATCGTGAACATATACTTGAAGTTCTTCAGTCCGATAAACTTCGGCGTATCGAAGCCGCTCCACTTGGTCATTGAGAAGTAGATGGAAGAGAGCAGCGGATAAGCGACGAAGAATAAGAACCCGATGACGCCCGGAAGAATAAACATGTAGCCGATGACGCCGTCCTTTTGCCAAAATGATTTCTTCATTCTTGCACCCTCCTGTTCTACGCTTTCTCGTTCACCCATTCAGCTAGATATTGCCCAAACAGGCTGTTTGCCCACGCAAACCAAGGGCGTGTAAATGTTTCAGGCTGATCGGGATCGAAGCTCTCGTGCATGAAGCCCGTGCCGGCGGTCGTCTGAGCGAGCATATCGACGATGGCATCCTTCTCTGCCGAGTCGGTCGAGGTCAAGCCCTGCATAATGAGGCCGATATGCCACACATAGCCGAGCGGCGTGTGGGGGCTGCCGATGCCGCGCGCAAATTGCCCGGCATGATAATGCGGATTGTCGGCGCTAAGCACAAAAGACCGGGTCCGTTTGTAGATCTCGTCGTCTGCCAAGCGGTAGCCCAAGTACGGAATGGACAGCAAGCTCGGCACATTCGCATCGTCCATCAGGTTATAGTTGCCGTAGCCGTCCGTCTCGTAGGCGTAGATCCGTCCATGCCGCGGATGATCCACAATACCGTACGTTTCGATGCCGAACTCAACATCTTTCTTGATTTGAAGCGCTTTCAAAGCAAGCGCGCTGTCTCCGTAGAATTGCTCCGCGAACTCGGCGATATAACCCAGAACGACAGCTGCGAACATGTTCGCCGGAATGAGATAGCCGTACTTGCAGGCGTCATCGCTCGGGCGGAACGCGGACCAGATCATCCCCGTGTAGTTCACCTTCGTTCCTTTTCCCTTGAATGGCAGCGTATCGGACGGAAGCAGAATGTCCTTGCGCTCGAAGGTATATGGTGATTGGGCTTCATGATTTTGCTCGACCAGCATCGTATCTACAATCTTGCGGAGCATCGCGTGCACCGTTTCCGTGAAGACAGAAGCATCTCCGGTAGCCGCGTAATAATCCTTGCATAATTGCACCGGGTAGCACAGGGAATCCAGCTCGTACTTACGTTCCCAGATCCATGGTCCCATCTGCGTGGCGTCAGTTTGATGACCGTGTCCGTTCGACTCTTTATTGAAAGCGTTTGCGTAAGGATCAATCGTTAAGTATAGTGCTTGGCGATGAACGGCCCCTTTAAACAAGGTAGCCAGCTCGGCATCCTTTGCGGCCAGTTTCATATACGGCCGGATTTGAGCGGAAGAATCGCGAAGCCACATGGCCGGGATGTCACCGGTTATAATAAAGGTCGTTCCATCCTCCAAGGCTTCCACAGTCGTCTCCAGCGTATTGGGGTAGCATTGTTTAAAGGATTGAACCAGATCAGGACGAATTTTCGTCAGTTTGTCAGCGGTTTCATTTATGAATGTAGTCAATGTTGAATTCATGTTGCCCTCCTTCGTCATCTTGGCGGCAATCATTCCATGCGGGCAGCTTCCTCGCATAAAGCGCTTTCGTTTACCCTCGAATGACTCCCCTAGTGAAGTATATTATACCATATGTTAGTATGTCAACATTACTTTTATATCATTAATGAAACAATATACTAAATGGTATATTTTTCAAATCGTTAGCTTACAGCCTCTTCTCGGCACACAAAAAAACGGGATGCGCGCAGCAGCGCAAATCCCGTCCATTCGTTATCTATACTGTTCATCAGGTGAATGCTTCAACGATGCGCCCCTCTGTCGATCGAGTAATCTATGGCACTTGATCATTATTGAGCAAGTGAAAAATCGATCACGCTTTGCCGCAGCGGGAATTCCCCGCGCCAGAGGCTGCTCAGAATTTCGACGGCCTTGGCTCCCATCGCATCTTCATTCTGGCGGATATGGACGAATTGAGGCACGTCGAAATTATCGCTCAAATAATCAAAGCAAACAATCTCGTAGTCCTCGGGCACCCGTTTGCCCATCAGCTCGATCTCCCGCTTCAGCACCCGCGCCAAATTATACTCGCAGGCCACGAAAGCCGTCGTTGTGGGGTGCGCATGCATGTACTTGCGCAGCAGCTGCTGGTCGATCTGAATATTGTGGTTCTCGAAGGACTTGGGAAGCGAGCTGAACAGATTCGTGACGAAATGATCCTGATTCAGGCTGAGCCCTCGCTTAATGAATGCATTGGAGAAACCCTTCAGCCGGTCTTCGAGCGTCGTCGTATTCTCAGCCGGCGTCGACAGCAGGGCCACCTCCCTGTGCCCCTTGTCGATTAAATAGTCCGTCAGCTCTTCGCAGGCCTTCTCGTTATCCGTATGTACCGAGTACGCTGGGATGCCTCTCATATAGCGGTCTATCAGTACAAGCGGAAAGCCGTCGACAACGAGGCGCAGAAGTTCCGTGCTGTAATGCTCGCCGTGGACGGGAAATACGATTAATCCGTCAACGCCGGATTTGATCAACGATTGAATCGCTTTCTCTTCCTCTGCCTGTTTATCGTACGTCAAGCGGATGACTAAATGGCAGCCGAGCTCAGAGAGCTTCTCTTCAATGGAACGAAATAATCGCAGCCCGTACGATTCCGAAATATCCGGCAGCAAGACGCCGACCATTCTAGCCGGGTAGACGGGCAAAAGCAGGTCAGGCTTCTCCGAATCTGCGGTTGGCGGCTTCAAGGAAGGGATCGCCGTGACAGAACCGGCGTGATCGCTGACGAAAGAACCCTTCCCTCTCATCCTCGTAATCAGCCCCTCCTGCGCCAGACCTTCCAGCGCTTTCTTGGTCGTAATACGGCTGACGTTAAACTGTTCGGCCAATTCCTTCTCCGAAGGAACGCGCTCTCCCGCTTTCAGCTGCCCGGAAGTAATTTGTTCATGGACAAAACCGTATATTTGCTCATATAGAGGCGCTTGCATGCAGGTTTTCCCTCCGGAATGAAATGATATATCAACAATATCATTTAAAGGATAAACCCGCAACCATTCACTGCGCTTTTTGTCAAGTATGACGTCCCATTGGAATCCCCCGCAAATACGGCTTCGGAATATGTTCCGCCTGACGCAGCATAATGGTGTATACAAATTCTTCTTCCGTATGTTAGGATAATTCCATGGATTTAGAAATAACGAAATTTATTGGGCGGTGGAAAACATGATCGAAAACAACGAGGAAGTCAAACAAGCAGTTAAAATCTACAAGGCTCTTGGCGAACCGACCCGGATTAAAATCGCGATGCTGCTCACGGAGGAGAAGAATTTGTGCTGCTCCGATATCGGCAGCAAGCTGGAATCCGTAGCCGGCTCTACCTTGTCGCATCATTTAAAACAGCTGACAGAGTGCGGTTTACTTACGCTCCGCAAGGACGGAACCTATATTTACTATAGTGTCAACAGGGAAATGGCCCGAAAGTACGCGCCGTATTTGCTGGAGCAGTAATTTTTTCGAATCATATTTCTATGATTTTAGAGATATAAAATTATAAACAGAGAAAGATTCATGGAGGAGCTGGAGCCTGTGTCAAATACATGGAAAATCTATATGTTGGCTGTCGTGAGTTTCCTTGTGGGGACATCGGAATTTATTATTACGGGCATTCTGGATAAAGTCGCAGCGGATATTGGCGTATCTGTTGCTGCAGCCGGTCAGCTCATTACCGTCTATTCCCTGGCTTATGGGTTTGGGACGCCTTTCTTAATCGCTACCGCGGCCAAAACGGACCGCAAGAAGCTGCTCTTGTACTCGCTTGCAATCTTCGTTGCCGGCAATGCGGCCGCCCTTGTGCTGCCCGGATTCGGATTCTTGATTGCTTCCCGTATCGTTCTGGCGCTCAGCAGCGGCGTATTCGTCGTGACGGCATTAACGGTGGCCGCCAAGCTCGCTCCCCCCGAGAAACAAGGCAGCGCGATCGCCACGCTCGTCATGGGGTTCAGCACGGCCCTTATCGTCGGCGTTCCGCTTGGCCGGCTTACGGCTTCCCTATACGATTGGAAGCTGGTTTTCGGAGGCATCAGCGTTCTCGGCCTGCTTGCAATGCTGCTGATCGCATTCACCATCCCGCAAACAGACGGCGAGAAGCCGGTGCCCCTGCGTGATCAGCTTAGCCTCCTTAAGAATAAGAAAATCGCGGCTGCGCTGCTCATCTCCTTCTTCTGGATTGGCGGCTATTCCATCACCTACACCTACATCTCTCCGTTCCTGCTGAATATCACGGGGATGAGCGAGAAAGGCGTGAGCATCGGCCTATTCGCCTTCGGCGTCGCGAGCCTGATCGGCTCCAAGCTGGGCGGCTTCAGCACGGATAAATGGGGCTTCTCCCCTACCCTGGTCAGCGGCATGGTGCTCCATTCCATCGCGCTGATCCTGATTTCCTTAGCCGCCCACTCGCCTGCTCTTGTATTTCCGCTGCTCATGTTCTGGTCTTTCACGGCCTGGTCATCCGGTCCAACTCAGCAGTATCATCTGATTACCTTGGCCCCGGAGGCGTCCAGCATCATGCTCAGCCTTAACAGTTCCGTCATCCAATTTGCCATCGCTGCGGGTGCCGGTATAGGCGGCCTTGTCGTTGAACACGCTTCGCTCGCTTCCATCAGCTGGATTGGCGCTGCAGGCGTTGCGCTTGCTGCTTTTACCGCTGCCGCGTCCTTCGGTTACTTCGGCGGCTCCCTCTCTGCCTCCCGTCAGAAGAAAAAGATGGCGCAAGAAGAGAAGGCAAGCGCGTAAGCGAGCCTATTTAACGCCGCGCGAATCAAGAATGCCTTCGCGATTCGCTCGGAGTCAGGGGGTCATGACTTCACTTGAAAGCCGGAGAGAACTTGCGTTTCCTTCCCTCTTCGATAAATAATGAGTTAGTATCGTACTCTTATAAGGCGGTGTTCACTTTGACGCAAGCAAGCGCAGGTATTCAGGCCATTCGAGTCAACATGAATGTTCAAGGTAATTCGTTTATCGTTTTCCCGGCGCTGCTGTGGGACGATAAAGACGTTATTCTCGTCGACACCGGCCTCCCCGGCCAGGTGGAGCACATTCGCGAAGCATTTCTGCAGGCTGGCATTCCCTTCGAGAAGCTGACCAAAATCATCATCACCCATCAGGATATGGATCATATCGGAGGCCTGCCGGAGCTCGTGCGGCTGTTCGGCGACAAGGTTGAAGTGTTCGCCCACGAAATTGGAGTTCCATACTTAGCCGGGGAACTTCCGCTCGTGAAGAGCAATAAACATGCCGCGCCCGTGAAGGTCGACGCCGTTATGCAGGATGGAGACATTCTCCCTTATGCCGGCGGCATTCAAGTCGTGTTTACGCCTGGCCATACCCCGGATCATGTATCGCTTTATCATATCCCGAGCAAAACGTTAATTACGGGCGATGCGCTAACGGCTCAAGACGGCGTCCTGCATTCCTTCGTTCCGGCATACACGTCCGATCAGCGCACGGCGCTGCAGTCCATCGCCAAACTTCAGGCGCTCGATATCGAAACAGCCATCGCTTACCACGGCGGCGTATGTGAAGGAGATCTCGGCTCACGGCTTCAAGCTATTCTGGATACCGCGCAGGATGAGCCGCAATAATTCCATGCATCATCGCTTCTACTTCCCTGATCATGGGGCGGCTCTGCACAGTAAAACCACAAGGGGGTGTCCCAAAGTCATCAAAAGATGACGCTGGGCACCCCCGTTTCTCTTGCAATATCTGTGTTTAACGTATCCACTGCGCGGCCCGCATGTTCTTCCAAACGCTGATGCTTCTCCAGAATCATGCGTTCCGGTTATGCCCTGTATAAGGCGAGCCTCGGCTCTACGCCGGATCAAACCCAGGTTTGCTTCAACTTCATCAATTCCGCGACATTGCGGGTCGTAATGGAAGCGACGTCCCAAGCCGCGAATTGGCCCATCGCCTCTGCCTCATTGACGGTCCATACATATACCGGCAGCCCTTCGGAAGCCGCATACGTCATGAACGTTTGCGTCAGGATGCCGTGATAGATATTAATGCCGAAGCAGCCTGCCTCCTTTGCATCCGCGACGGTTTGAACCATGGCGTCCGTATACGTCATCGTCTTGAATAGGTTGACATCCGTATTCAGCAGCTTGCGCATCTCCGGATGAAGCTGCTGTGCCAGCATGGCCCGGTCCCGTTCGCAGCCGGAGAAGAACGCCTGCTCCGATAACCCGTATTTCCTGACCAGCGCGGCTGCAGGCTCGATGCTCTCGTCGACCTTCAGGTCCAAATTAATGGTTTTGCCCGAGGCTCCGATGATTGGAAGCAGCGCCTCCAGCATGCAGATCCGAACCGTTTCGCCGCGATCGCCATGATCGGCTTGGAACTGAAGCCCGCTTAATTGGTCATACGTCATGTCCGAGAGGCTTACCCCTACGCCGTCAACCGTTACCATTTCATCGTCGTGCGCGAGCACCGGAATCCCATCCCGGGTCACGCGAATATCTTCCTCCACGACGTCAACGCCAAGCGCAAGCATGGCTTGCACCGAGTGAAGCGTATGGGCAGCCATGTCCATGCTGCCGGCGTGAGCCGTGACGAGCGGAAACTGAAAAGTCATCCCATTCACTCTCCTTCGCTAGTTGCTGCATATATCGCATTGGTGAAGGCGATCGTCGTCCGAACGCCGCGAACCGTACCCTTGAGCTCTGCCCGAACCCACATCAGTTCCTCGCCAGAAATTTCAATCCTATATACCGATTCATCCAATCGCACCTGCTGCTCGCTCATCTGGCCATGATTGCCTGTCAACACTAGCGTATAACCTGCCTCTGGATAATGCCAAAGGCCTGCCCTTGCCTGAAAATCGATCGTTACGAAGGCTTCATAGCTTCCGCTTCGCTCCTGCTTCGGCACGCAGTCTCCAATTCCATAAACCGCGGACGCCGTCCTTAATTCCAACGTAACCAGCGGACCCATCGTGACCGAAGCCCTGCCCGCGGCAAGCGCGCGTACGGCTCTGCTCGTCTGGCTGCCTTCCGTTTCGTCGATATTCAAATACGTAACCGAGACGGGTTCATCCGTCTGCTCCTGCGTATGCCAGTCTCTGCCGGACGTGGCCGCGATTCGGAAGCCTTCGTTCAGCTTCTCCGTCCATAGACGAAACGCGCGGGCATTATTCGTCTTAATGGAAGGAAACGTGCCCGACCATACCTCGATATAATCGATATCGTTCCAATCCTCGATGTTGAATTCCCAGAAGCAGCCCGTACACATCGGGCTGCCGATGCGGAAGGGATGCGCCATCCCGGCTATGCCGCCATGCGCGTGAACCTCGGCAATGCCTTGATGAATATCGCCGAGTCCCGCCAGGCGCCAATCCACGAATTCGGTCAGCCCGATCGTAACCATATGACCATAGAAGGTCGTCCATTCCATCCCCGAAATAATCGACATGCCGGTTTCTTCTTCAATGCGCTCCTTGCCCGCTAAGCCTGTCATCGTATTATGATCGGTCAAGGCAACGCAGTCGAAGCCGAGCGCCTTCGCCCCCTTCGCGAGCTCAAGCAGGGATTGTTTGCCGTCGCTGTGAAACGTATGGCTGTGCAGCTCGCAAGCCTTCCAGGTCATGATGCTTATGCCTCCTCATGATGAATTCGCAGCCGGTACCGGCAGCTCGGAGTCACGATCGCATGCAGGCTTAACGTGGCACGCCACAAACCTTCATTCAATCTGTCGCTCACGAAGCCCGGCGAAGCCTCGCCCTCGCCGATAAACAGCAGCTGCTCGGGATCATGCCGATGCCCGGCGCCGCGATGCCGCTCGGGATCGTCCACGGATACGGTGATTAAGTTTTTGAGCGGCAGGAAGGATTCCCAATTGGCCAGAAGCCGGTCGCGCTGACTATCTTCCGTATAGCTGCCGATGCCTGCTGCAATCAGCGTCTTGGCGAGTTCCCGGTCCTCCAGATTCTTAGGCTCGTAAGCGAACTCGATCCACAGCTTGCCGCCGGATTCGGCAAGATGAAAGCTGTACGTAATATGCGTCTTGGCGCAGACGGGCTGTATCTGTCCTTCGGCTTCCAGCAGCAGTCGTTTCATCAGGAGCGCGCACCTTCTTCCTTGATCATACTGCGAATATAGAAGTAGCCCATGAACGAGCAGAGCAGGAACGTGAAGAACGCAAGCGCCGCGGCCGATTGCTTATCTTGAAAGACGCCGAAAATTTGCTCCATCGACACGCCCAGCATTTGCGGCGCATTAGGTCCAAGCAGGAACGGTGCGGTAAAGGAGCCGATGACGCCCATGAAGACGAAGGTCACCGCCACAAGCAGCGTCTTGTACGTCAGCGGCAGAATGAACCGAATGAAGAGACGTAATTTCCCCGCGCCGACGTCCCTCGCGCTTTCGATAACCGAATTCGGGACAGCCGACAGCGCCGAACCGAGCAGCATCGTCGTAAACGGAATATTGAACCACAGGTTCGCGATGATAATGCCTTTCATATCGAAAATAATGCGCGGCATCGAACCGCCGCCCAGCAGCAGCAGCCATCTGGCTGCCCAGCCGTGGTTGCCCAGCAGCTGAATCAAGCCGTAGGTCGCGATAACGGACGGAATAAAGATCGGAATCATATACATATTCCGGATCGATGCCGCCAGCTTGCCGCTGTTGAACCGCATGTACGCGGCCAGCGCATAGCTGATAAGCAGTACGATGACGACCGAAATCAGCGTCACCTCCAGCGAGAAGACGATGTTGGCGCGCATCAATTTATCCGTGAACAGAAATGTATAATTCGACAGATCGTAGCCGCCTTCCTTGTTTGTCAAGCTTTCCTTGAACGAGAGGGCAATCGGCATGACCACGGTAACGAACAGCAGAAGAAAAGAGGGGATGACCAGAATCAATCCCAGTATCCCCATTTTTACCGGCTTGCTCATTGCGCTGCTACATCGCTTTGCCAGCGTTTGTTAATATCTTTGTCCAGGTCGCCGATATTGAACGTCCGGAAGCCTTCAGCTACGCCCTTGAAGGAGTCTTGAATGTCCTGCGGCATATCCGACAGCTTGATGCCCGGGAAGCCGTGCATTTTGGTCACTACGACGGCTTGCGCCTCAGGCGACAGCACGAAGTTCAGGAATTCGTTAACGGCATCCTTCTTGTCGGACAGCTTCGGCACCATCAGATACGTCGGACCGCCGTTGAAGCCCGGCGAAATTTGCGTAATTTTGGTCGTGCTCGGCAGTTGGCCGTTGCCGATTTGCTCAAGCGCCATGTCCGACCATGCCGGAATCATGTCGACCTCGCCGCTGATCAGCAGATCCAGCGTGCCTTGGTTCTTCTTCGGATAGATGCCTTTGCCGTAGACGTACTTGCCAAGGTCTTTCAGCGTCTCGAAGCCTTTGTCCCACTGCTTTTCGATGCTCGGATCGGTGTTGTGGATCGCGTCTTCGGACAGCTTGTCGTACAGCGTCGTTGTGACGAAAGAGCTGCCGGATCCGCCGGTGGACGGATCGTTGTAAGCGAAGCGCTCCGGGTTCGCCTTGATCCATGCGAACAGCTCGTCGAGCGATTTCGGAGGCGTCTTCACCTTCTCGCTGTTATAGGCAAGCACGACGGCGGAAGAACGGTACGGAACAGCCAAGCTGGAGACATCCTTCAGCGTATTGGCGTCGACGGAGGAGAGGTTCGTGATTTTGGCCGGATCCAGCGTATCCCACAGGTCATCCTTCTGGCCCTGAGTTACGTTGGACAAGCCATCCTCGTACAGGTCGATGCCGCCGGAGCCTTTGTTCGCCTGTTTCGCCGCGAGAATCCGGTCATAGGTCGGCTGTGCGCCCGTACCCGATGGCACGTACACTTCGTTAACCTTCACGTCTGGGTGCTCCTTCTCGAACATCGGCACGATCGTGTCCCACAGATTCTTAACGTTCTCAGAGCCCGTGAAGTAGAAGTTGAACTCGACCGGCTTGCCCGAGGCATCCGTTTGGGCTGCGTTGCCGCTTGCTGTACCGGCGTTTGCCGTGCTGCCGTTCGCCGCGCCGGTATTCGCGGTGCTGCTGTCGCTGCTGCTGCCGCATCCCGTCAGCATAGCTGCGGTAACGGTCGTAAGAGTCATTAACGTAAGAGCGGTTTTTTTACGGAACATTGTTTTTGCCTCCTTGGCAGATCGGGTTTTAGACTTCCGGATAAGTGAGCACTTTCTTGAAATGGACGTGAACGGATTGACCTGAATGCAGTTCTTTAACGAAATCCCTCGGCATGAAAGCACGCATGGTGCCATAGTCCGGCAATTGAACGGTCACTTCGGCATAATGGCCGAGGACCATAACCTGTTTGATGACGCCGGGCAAGCCGTCATCGCCTTGAACGCTGATCGTGACATCTTCAGGCCGAATGGCCAGTCGAACCGGGCCGGACAGATTTTTCGAATTTGGAAACCTCATACTCCCTACGGCAGCTTGGCTGTCCGAAATCACCCCTTTCAAGAAATTCATTTTGCCGATGAACTGCGCAACGAACAGCGTATTCGGTTCATCGTAAATCGCTTGCGGCGATGCGATTTGCTCGATATTGCCGTGATTCATGACGACGATCCGGTCCGAGATGGACAGCGCCTCTTCCTGGTCATGCGTAACGAATACCATCGTAAGGCCTGTCTCCGCCTGAATCTCCCTCAATTCCTCCCTCATCTCGTGACGAAGCTTGGCGTCGAGCGCGGAGAAGGGCTCGTCAAGCAGCAGGACGGCAGGCTTGAGCAGCAGGGATCTGGCAAGCGCGATGCGCTGCTGCTGTCCGCCCGAGAGCTCGCCAGGATACTTGCGTTCCGAGCCGGGCAAGCGGACCAGCTGCAGCACTTCCGCAACGGCTTTCTCCATGTCGGCTTTCTTCATCTTGCGTATTTTAAGACCGAATGCCAGGTTCTCGAACACCGTCATATGCGGCCATAGATTGTAGCCTTGAAACACCATGGAGGTCGGGCGCTTCTCCGGAGGCGACTTCAGCACGCTTGCGCCTTCGATGAGAATTTCGCCGGAATCCGGATCGAGAAACCCGCCGATGCTGCGAAGCACCGTCGTTTTGCCGCAGCCGGACGGCCCGAGCAGCGTGATGAGCTCGCCTTTATGCACATCAAGCGAGATGCCGGTTACGCCTTCACCGGTATGGTAACGTTTTGACAATTGTCGGATCGATAGCTGAATGTCCATATGGGCCTCCTAGATCAAGCTTTGTATGCGTCTTTATTTGAGCGTAAAGCCGCTCGACATGACATCTGCGCTCACGAACCGCTTGGCGGCCAGCAGCAGAATGATCGTCGGCGCCGTCAGAATGATCGAGAATACAGCGCCGGCATAGGCCGGGTAATCGCTGATGATGGAGTACATGACGATCGGCATCGTTTTGTAATTCGGAATACCGACCAGGAAGGTTCCCTGCGCCTCGTCAAGCGAGTTCAGGAAGGTGAAGATCGAAGCAACCAGAATGCCCGGCAGCGCCATTGGCAGCGTAATCCGGCGAAACACGCGAAACGGGCTGGCCCCGACGTCTCTAGCCGATTCTTCCTGCGCCTTATGCACGTTGCGGAAGGCAGCGGTAGGAATCCAAGTCATGAACATGAGCACGTTAATCATATGGATCAAGATGACGCCAAGCAGCGTATTCATCAAGCCCAGCTTGTAGAAGAGAACGGCGATCGATACGTACAGTCCCATTTTCGGAAAAGCATGCGTGAGCAGGAACGAGAACAAGAAGAATCGGCTGAACGGGAAGCGAATGCGCGCGAACGCGTACGCCGCCGGAATGCACAGGACAATGGAAAGCGCCGTTACGAGCGACGCGATAATGAACGACAAGCCGATCGATTTGGCGATATCCTCCTGCTTGAATACGAACGTCCACCATTTGAGCGACCATTGATGCGGCAGCACATCCGGGTAAGACCAGTTGCCGGTGAAGGCCAGTATGGCCAAGTTCAGCAGCGGCCCCAGGAAGAAGACGACGAACAGCACGAGAATAATGAATTCAATGATTTTCTTTGCACCTAACGCTTTGAAATACCAGCGCATAGCTTGTGCCACTCCCTTCGAAGCTCGTTAGTTGGTCGATTGGCGAATGATAAGTCTTGGCATGAGCTGCTTCGGATGATCGATGTCCGGCTCCTGCCGGATGAGCTTGTCCAGGAGGCGTACGGACTGCGTTCCCATCTCCTCGGTGTCCACCCGGATGGTCGTCAGCGACGGCGAGAACATGGCGCCGAAGTCAATATCATCGAAGCCGATGACCGAGACTTGCTCCGGGATGCGTACCGACTGCTCCAGCAGAAATTTCATGGCGCCGAGCGCGATCATATCGTTGGTAGCGAAGATCGACGTGTAACGCCCCGCTCGGAACATGCCCCATAACCGGTTCATAATGGCATAGCCCTCACCGAAGGTTGACGTCGATGCATATTGCACCGAAGCTTCCGGAATTGGAAGGCCTGCTTGTTCCATGTAGGTCCTAAAGCCGCTCAGCCTCAAATAATGGCTGCGATGCGACTGAGGTCCGGCGATGATGAAGATTCGTTCATGCCCCGTCCCTTTGAGATGCTCGGCGACCATCCGTCCGCCTTCTTCATCCTGATTGACGATGTGGATGACGCCGTCGACATCCGTGGATCCGTTCACCATGACGTAGGGAACGCCGAAGTTCTTAATGTAATCAATGACATTCTGCTGGAGACGGCTGATGAGAATAAGTCCGTCGACCCGCTTCTCCATCATGAAATCGGCGGAGCGATAGGACATCTCATGGTCGGTTGTGACGAATACGGAGTAGTTCAAGCCTGCCGCCTCCATGAGAATGGCATCGAGAATTTTGCCGTAAAACGGATGCGAAGCGATGGGATGGTGTCTTCGGTACAGCAGCACGCCGATGTTGTGCGTTCGCTGCGAGACCATCGCCCGCGCCACCGCATTCGGTTTGTACTGCAATTCTTCGATCAGTCTCAGCACCTTATCGCGTGCTTCGCTGCTGTAGTACCCTTTACCGGAGATAATCCGCGAAACGGTGGACTTGGAAATACCGGCACGCAGGGCGATTTCTTTGATGGTCGGATTATCCAACGCTGCACTCCCTTTCGTACGCATGGGATCGTTCCCACACTGAGACCGTTCCCACATCCATAGAATAGAGAAGTAGTGTTACTGCTGCGTTAATCTGAAAATAATGTATTGTAAATCGCCGCTGCGTGAGCGAAAACGAAAAAAACGGCCGAATTGCGCGCGTAACCCGTGTGATCCGGCGCAAATCGCCGCTGGGACAGGGTCAGCTGAACAACAAGAAACAGCCTTAGCGACTCGCTCGCCAAGGCTGTTTTTTAGTTCATGTCCGCTGCTATGCTCCGAGGCATGCGCCCCGGTTCTCTTGCCTAATAAGGGCTGTCCGAATATGCAGGGCTCAGCCTTCTATCGTTCGCCATGCCCGGCCGCTCCCAGGTTAGTTCCCTAGTCGATGCGACAGCTGCTCCGCCGCTTCCTTGACATAGTCGGCCATTTGGGAGTCATACTCCGCATTGTTTTTGAAGTTCGGACCCGCGATCGATAAGCTCGCTACGATGACGGCATGCGAATCGAGAACGGGAGCCGCAATGGCGTAGATATGAGAATCTACCTCTCCGTTCGTAATGCTGAAGCCTTGGTCCTTAATGGTGAGACACTCCTCGTGCAGCTGCTGCTTCTCTTCGGCAGTCATCAGCAATTCAGCGGTTACGCGTTCGAAGATCCGCTCGTTTTCGTATGCCAACAGGCATTTGCCCGGAGCGCCGGTCGTGAGCGGCAGCACGCGGCCGTTCTCCGCCGCGAACTGCAGCAGGCCCTGACTGCGAACATTCTGGATACAGACGCAATTCGAGCCCATCCGAACGAGCAGGACGGAGGTTTCCTGCGTCTTGGCCGTCAATTCTTCCATAATGGGGAGCGCCGTAGCCAATAAGTTCCGATGCACCTGCTGGCTCAAATTTCGGGCTAAATCCAGAATGCGCAGGCCAAGCCCAATCTGGCTTTTGCCCCTTCTCTCCACGATGCCGTTCTGCTCCAGCGTTTGCAAGAAACGGTAGGTCGTGCTTTCTGGTATCGATACCTTCTCGGCAATTTCGCTGACCGTCAGCGTGTCCTTGCTCTCCGAGAGCGCAAACAAGATATCAAGCGCCCTGCTTAACGTCTGAGTACCGTTCATGAGAATCCCCTCTCAAGTTGGTCGTTTAGACAAGCTTAGCATATCTGCGAGAACAAGGCGATTCACGGCTGATTCCCGCGCCAATTGGGGTCGCTACCATGCGAACGAAAACGCTTCAAATTAAATAGCAGGGCGCAACGATGTTTCATCGTTGCGCCCTGCTATTCGTTTGCAGCTATAAGCGGCTGTATACGTTGTACATCATCAGCATAAACTCGCGGGCATTTCAGTCCGCTTCATGCCAAAAAACTAAGGCTGCCGAAATGCGAATCTCCGGCGGGTTAGAACTCATTGTCAGGAATGCCGCGTTCAACGAACATAAATCATCTCTACTCAGGAAGCCCCCTCAACCGTCGAACAGCGAACTACACGAAGACAAAACGCGAATGTCGAGCACTGTCTGCTCGGGAGCCGTCACGACGATCGAAACGTGGTCCGGTTGGCCTTCACATGCTTCAGCTGAGCGACGATGATTACGCTTATGATGACGAGAAGAAACCACGAGCTGATCTTGCTCATGCTAACCAGACGCCAAGCATGGTACTGGTCGGGATATTTCCAAGCCTGGAAGTACGTCGCGATATTCTCGGCTAACCAGATGAATACACCTACAAGGAAGAAGGCCAGCGTCAACGGCATTCGGTACGTCTTATCCCGCACTCGGTAAATAATCCACGTTTTCCAGAAGACGATAAGCACAAGCGCGGTCAGCCACCAACGTATATCAGGCATGAAATGATGCGTGAAAAAGTTCAGATAGATCGCGCCGCCCAGCAGTCCCGCGGCACGAAGCCCGGGCCATCCGGTCATATCCATCCTCAGCCTGCGCCAGACCTGGCACATGTAGCTGGCCACGCTCGCGTACATAAATCCGCTGTAGAGCGGTACGCCGAGCAGCTTCGTCAGCCCAGGTTCAGGGTACGCCCACGATCCCATCCTGACTTTGTAGATTTCCAGCAGCAATCCGATGACATGAAACATGCCGATAACTTTAAGCTCATCGTAGGTCTCCAATCCGCCGCGGTACATGAAATATTGTACGGCAAGCAGGATAAGAAGAACGACATCATACCGGTAAATGATTGGCACCTCAATGAGGTTAGATAACGCTAAGGTTCCAAAAATCGCGACAGGGAATATACAGCTCATTGCCTGTTGATAGCCAAAATGCAGAAATTGTATGATTGATTTCCGCGCGGTGATCACCTCAACTCTCTATCCTTTCTATAACAACCTCCCTCTATATCTATTACGTTGCTTATTCCATTAAGTCACATCGCGTTCGATAAGCAGCCGCTTTACCCTTGCTTCACCACGTTGTCCGCCGTGCGGAAAGCCAGGGCAAGAATCGTCAGCACCGGATTGACGCCGCCGTTCGTGACATGCACGGAGCCGTCGCTCACCCAGAGATTGTCGTAACCATGCACGCGCCCCGCGGGGTCGGTGACGGATGTCGACGGATCATTGCCCATGCGCAGCGTACCTGCCTGATGCTGCCCGCCGCTCAGTCCGCCGCCTGCATAGGTCCGCCATACCCGGCCTGCTCCTGCAGCCCAAAGCCACTTCTCGGCCTGCTCGCCCAGCATGGCCGACGCGCGGAGCGATTCGGGATGAACCTGGCCGGACAGCTGCGCGACGGGGATACCGAAGCGGTCTCTCACGCTGGGGGATAGCCGCACCCTCGACGCAGCGGTCGGGATTTCCTGAATCGGGCCTTGAATTTGACTCGTCCGCAGGAAGGTATCCCGCATGGTTTCCTTCCCTGCGCTTCCCCAGCGGGCCGCATCCGGCGCAAGCGCGCGATTCCAGTGGATAAGCGGCAGCCGCGTAAATTCGTTGGCCAGCAATCCGCCGCCGATGATCCCGGCTTCGCCGCTGTGGTCGAAGCGGAACGTAGCGATGCTGACTCCTGGCCCCAAGCCGTCCTGAATCGGCTCATCGAAAATGCCGTATGCGCCAGCGTAGACATGGCCCTGCAGATTTCGTCCGACTTGGCCGTACCGGTTGCCGATCCCGTCCGGTTCCGCATCACTCGCTGAGCCCAGCAGCAGACGCGCGCTTTCAATGGCTCCGGCGGCGACAATCACATGCCCCGCCCGCACCTGCCGGCGCTGGACCTTGCCCGCCGTTTCCTGTACAAGGCGAACCCCGGTGGCACGCTTGCCTTCTTCCGTATCGACGCGTTCCACGATGGTCTCGCAGATCAAGTCGCAGTTACCGGTAGCAAGCGCTCTTACCAGCATCGTGTTATGGCCGCCGTTCTTGCTATTGGTGGGGCACGCGAACCCGACACACTGGCCGCAGCGTCCGCAGGCCGGACGGCCGTCGCGTTCAACGGAATTGATAAGCAAGGGCACAGGACCCGCCTCCCATCCCAGCTTTGCTGCCGCAAGGGCCAAACGTTCCGCCTCCTTCGTTGCCGGCAATGCCGGCATCGGATAAGGGCGTCCCCGCTTGCCGCGCCCGGAATGAGCATTCCCGTCGCCAGAGACGCCGACTTCCCACTCGGCGCGCTCGTAATAGGGTTCTAGGTCCTGGTAGCTGATCGGCCAATCGCTCAGCGAGCTGCCATCGGGAACGCCATATCGCGTCGCCATTCGAAAATCCTCCGGATGAAACCGCCATGCCTGCGCGCCGTAAACCCTCGTTCCGCCCCCCACGGTCATCGCGTTATTATGATAATCGCCTTCGATCGGTGCGGTGATGCGTTCTTCCCCACCGACGAGCATCGTCCGGGGGTTGCCTAGGAGCGAAGGGCCCGTGTTGTGGCCGTATTTGCTTTGCCGATGGTTGCGAAGGTGATCACTGCCGACCTCGCCGTATCGCAGCCAGCTTCCGCGCTCGATGACAAGCACGCTGAGTCCCGCTTCCGCGAGCACGGCCGCGGCGACCGAGCCTCCGGCACCAGCGCCAACCACGACCGCATCGTAGCGGTCCCGTAGCTGGTCGAAGGCGCGCTGCGCCAGGTCAGTTTCCTCGACCGGCGCAGCTGTTCCCGGAACCGGGCCCGGGCGGAAGCCGATCATGTCCCATGACTTGCCGCCGTCATTCCCGCCCGCTTCGGGATTGCCATAGTAGCCTTCGATGACGAGCGTCAACAAGGTGTCGAAAAACAGCCTCGGCGTTACCGGCCAATCCCGAACGCGCTCTTGCTGTACATCCTGCAGCAGACGGTCCTGCTCCTCTACAGGCAGCTCGGCAAAGGACCGTCCGCAGCGAGCTGCCGCCTCGGCATCCACCACGAGCAATCCGGGCTCGATCAGCGTCGTCCAGACCGCAGGGTTCTCGCCGGCGTGACGCGCCAAGTAGGTCAGCGCACCCGCACGAGACGCCGATGGCCATTCATCCTCCGGAACCATTCGATCGGAAACCGCTTTCAGAACTGCTTGTACTTCAGTCGAAAATACCTTCCGGCCCTCGTGCATCATCGTTCAACACCATCCAATCCTATTGCTTCAATTAATAGTACGCAGGTCAAACATATACGATGAAAGCGGTTAAATCAACCGTTGACAGCTCACGGCCTGCCGAACAATCAGTTTGCGCCTGCCAAGTACACGATAAGAGGCAAAACAGCCAAAGTGCTTGCGGATCTGCTTCAAATGATGGATAAGTAAGGAAACGCTAACAGACTTAATAGCTAACGAAGTCGAACATAGGGTTTGCCAGGCTGTCATTGCATCCGTGAAGATTGGGAGGACAGCTGGCAAACCCTGTTTTTATTTTTATGAGTTCATCGCAATACCGTGCCGAATGCTTCTACTTTCCTTTCAGTTCAATCTCTTCCGAATGTCCATTCCACTGGATCTGAATCTTTACGGTTGATTCTTGCCTGGGGATCATTCCGATCCCTCCTGATTGCCCTAAGTTATATATTCCCTCTTTAGAGAAGTTAGCTGGCACATTGCCGTCTCCTCCACCTGCTTCTGATTTGTAGGCGTAGTGTATTTCTCCCTTTGGTTGTGAAGACTTATCTACGTATTTGAGAAAAAATCGATCTACGTATTTTTCTTGGCCCTTTTCCCTGTAAATTATATAATTAGCTGCCCAATGCTCGGTTGACCCCTTAAATTCATAGAGAAGGTCTGCATGAGATCGTTCTGTATTCGATAAGATATCCTTTGCTTCAATGCCAGCATAACGGGAAGCATGTAACGTACACCCGCTTAGAAGGAATGTAATCCATATCAGTAATTGAATTAAACGCTTCAAGTAACTCACTCCTCCGCCGATCGTCGGTGTTTCCCCTTCTTCTATTGCCACTGTACGCTCTGGAATTTCTCGTCCAGATGAGCAAATTTGCGCCTCGACGTTCTTGACTGATGTCCCGGACATCGAAGCAATCCGCAAGATTGCTCTAATATATTAAATCATCCCTTATTGGAATATCGTTTTCTTGGCAATAGTCCTTATATTTCTTCAAAACGGTATAAATATCATCTTGTCCTATGATTTGATTATCCTCATCAAAGTATTGTAATGATCCCCCTAATATGAATAATGTTATAACCTCTTCATCTTCAGTAATTAATGTATGTATGTCTCCAGGTGGTTCAAAAATAAAAGTGCCCGGCCTTGCTATCCATTCTCTACCCTGATATCTCCATTGTCCTTGAATGTTATATCCGATAACTGTTCCACCGGTATGTCTATGACGTGTTAAGGTTTGATTACTCTTTATCTTAAATAAATATATCCATGTTCCTGTATTTAAATCGAATCTCAACGGTTTGAAAAAGCAATTACTTATGCCCCTATCAAATGGAATCCACGGTATTTCATCAATATGAAAGATTCTTTCAGGCAGCTGAAACCTTTCAGCAAACCGAATAACTGAATCTTCAACTAATCTACTCATTGCTTGACCTCCTTGTTTTTCATTCCTCTAATTTCCAATTATAGCAGCATCATATCCATGCATCACCCACAAATCGTTTAGATGTAATCCCCCTTAGATGCTCCCCACGTCGAAAAAGCCAATCAAATCAACCGCATGATTTGACTGGCTTTCTATTAAACCCGCAGCGGCTATTTCTTCGGCGAAACGATATCGAATAATTGCAACAAGCTCGTGATTGTATACGTGCTGCGAATTTCTGCAGAACCTTCATGCGCCTTACGATTAATCCAGCAGGTATCAATGCCTGACAGATTACCGCCTTTGATATCCGTATTTAACGAATCGCCGATCATAAGCGCTTGCTTCTTATTAAAGTCTTTGATATGACGCATGACGTAGTCGAAGAACGCGGTTGACGGCTTCTGAAAGCCAATGCTCTGAGAATCAAATATAGCTTCAAAAAAGTCAAATAAACCCGACTGCTTCAATCGCTTGATCTGGGTAACCGTTATGCCATTAGTAGCGATAAACAGTCGATGGGAGGCAGATAAGTGCTGGCAAACTTCCAATGCTCCTTCCATATGGAGCTGACTTCCATTGCCCAGCAGCTCTCTGTACCGATTCTCCCATTCCATGCCATCCACGTCTTTTCCCAGTCTCGACATCGTTTCTGAAAATCTCGTGTTTAGCACCTCATCCAAACCAATCCTTCCGCTCTCATAATCCGCCCACAGCTGTTTGTTGACGGCATTATAGACATGGAATAACTCATCCGAGAACGTATAGCCGTGATCGTGAAACAGGTGGTTTAACGCCTCCGCCTCACATGCGCCAAAATCCAACAACGTATCATCCAAATCAAATAGCAGAATTTGATAGCTCATAGGTCCCCCTAAAGTATAGACGAGTCCCCGTACATCGTTGATGCACAGGGACTCGTCTAATGGTCTGGTTATTTACGAACAGCCGGCTGATATTCGCCTGGCACCATGCCTGTGGAGATCGCCATGCGGTTCCAGCAGTTGATCGCATTAATCGCCATAATCAAATCGACATACTCGCTCTCGTCGTAATAATTCCGGACCAGCTCGTACAAATGCTGCGGCACGCCAGCATCCGAGATCTTGGTCACGGCTTCCGTCAATGCAAGCGCAGCCCGCTCCGCATCCGTGTAGAATGGCGCTTCACGCCATGCGTTCAGCAGGTAGAGGCGCTGTTCCGTCTCACCCATGGCACGCGCGTCTTTCGTATGCATATCTATGCAGAACGCACAGCCATTGATTTGCGAGGTGCGAATTTTAATCAGCTCGACCAGCTTCTCTTCGAGACCGCTCTTCTTCACGTACCCTTCCAATTTCAATAGCGTCTGCAGGGACTCCGGCTGTACTTTCATATAATTCAGTCTTTCCTTCATCGATAACACTCCTTCAGTTTTGTTTTTATTGGATTATAAGTTCTGTACCTCAGCATCTTCCTTCGGGACAAAGTATCCCCTGTTATGCCTTGTATGATTCGGAGACCTTGAAGCTGCTCCGTTTCATGATTTGCGGCAGCGCGATTCCGCACATTGTGATGCCTACGCCAAGCCATTGCAGCCAGCCGACGTTCTCATTCAGCACGACGTACGACATCATGACGGCCATCGGCAGTTCAACGGCGCTCAAGATTGAAGCGAGTCCGCCGCCAACGCGCGGCACGCCAATGGCATAGAACAAGGGTGGAATCACGATACCGAAGAGCGCAAGCAGAAGCCCCCAAGGCAACAAACCTTTGTACAAAGAACCATCTATAATAAAATGCGGCGGAAACACCAACATGGCGAGAATAAACGAGCCGGACAACATAATCGCGCTTCGGTTGATCGGAGCGACATGTTTGGCTGTTCGCCCGCTAAACCAAATAAAGAGCGTGTAGGTAACTGCAGACAACAAACCGAGTGAAATGCCGATCAAGGAGACTCCCTTATGACTTCCGCCCACATAGCCGCTTGCCATTAGTATGCCAGCGAATAAGACGATAATGGATAACACCGTACGTGTGCCAGGACGTTTGCGTTCAACCACGGCTTCAAGCAGGATTCCCATCCACGTAAATTGGAATAATAAGATTATCGCGAATGAAGACGGAATATACTGGAGCGCTGAATAGTACAGCATACCGGTTAAGCCTGTCGTTGTGCCTACGGTCATGAGCACGAGCGCCTGACGCCATGTTACGTGGGCGGTTTGCGAAGCCTCGGATCGTTTCGCTGATTTCGCGGTCACAAGTACCAATAGCCATAACATCGCCACGCCGAACAGGTTTTGACTGCCGACAACATCGCCAACATTAAAGCCGGTTTCATAAGCTTTCTTGACGAAAGTTCCTAATAAACCAAAGCAGCATGCCCCGGCTAAAACAAATAACATGTATTTCATACCGAACCGGCTTAGAAGCTCGCAGCAAGCTCGTGCGCTTGTCGGATGGCTTGTTCTTTCATCGCTGCTACTTGATTAGGCGCTCTTCCCGTACCCTCGACATAAATCACTTCGATGGAAGGTATGCCCATGTACTGAGCTACCGCCGTCAAGTAGCGGTGGCTGAACTCGAATGCAGCCGCAGTGCCCTCCGACAGCACGCTGCCGGATGCCTGAATATGAAGCAGCTTTTTGTCGGAAGCTAAACCGATCGGGCCTGCTGGCGTATAATCGACTGTTTTCCCCGGTATGCATATGGCGTCAATATAGGCTTTCAATACGGGAGGGAATAAGAAGTTCCATACCGGATTGACGACGACGATTTTGTCCGCAGCGAGAAACTGATCCACCAGTTCGCTCAACCGGACTACTTTCGCCCGAGCACCCGAGCTTAATTGATCGAGCGAGCTGCCGCTTTTCAATTGATTCCAGCCCGTCAATACATCGGCATCTAATTGAGGAATGTCCATATAACAGAGATCCAGATTAACAATCTCATCCTCAGGATTTGCTCTCCGGTAAGCCTGTAGAAATTCGTAACCTACAGACAAGCTATGGGATACGCTCCGATCAAGCGGGTGTGCGTTTACATATAGAACGGTTGCCATGTTGGATACCTCCTTGACCTGGTGCGTTCTAAGATGTCTTAGCACGCTTCTCTTTACTCCTCTTCCGGGAACATCCCTGTAGAAATAGCGATTCGGTTCCATGCATTGATGGTGTTGATCGCCATAATGATGACCACATATTCGGCCTCATCCACGTGTGCACGTACTCTTTCGTACAAATCCTGCGGCACGCCTCCTTCGGAAATTCGGGTTACGGCTTCCGTAAGTTCAAGCACGGCTCTTTCTTTGTCGGTATAGAAAGGAGCTTCACGCCACGCATTAAGCAAATAAATCCGCTGCTCCGTCTCGCCTATTTTCCGAGCGTCCCGCGTATGCATGTTGATGCAGAACGCACACCCGTTAATTTGCGATGCTCTGATTTTAATGAGCTCATATAAATTCGCATCCAGCCCGCTTTTCTTGATAAACCCTTCAAACTTCAGCATCGTTTGCAGCGCCTCTGGGCTTGCACTGACATAATTCAATCTGACCTTCATCGTGATTCCCCCGTGAACGAATTTTGATCAATCGTCGACAACATATATCCAGGATTGATCTTGTCTATAATATAGCCATTTATTTTGCAGCTGTCAATCACAAATCATGAGTCATGTGCTCCGGTATATTCGGACACTCCAATTTGACAAGGATTTTAAATCCACCTAAGATGATTAAGAACAACCTTTACCTCTAGAAAGCAGGTGATTGCATGCAGTATAGTATTGGTGTCGAATATGCACTGCATTGCTTAGTATATTTAATCGATATTCCGCCTGATGCGAGCATCGGGATTAAGGAGCTTTCCAGTTTTCAAGGAATCTCGGAAACCTATCTTTCGAAGATTTTTAGAAAACTAACGAAAGCAGGCATCGTAAATTCCGTCCCCGGCGTCAACGGGGGCTATAAATTAGCCAGACCCGCAGCAGATATTTCATTCTGGGATGTCGTTGATGCGGTCGAAGGCGCTCCATCGCTTTTTCAATGTAAAAACATCAAAAATAACAGCTATCTCTGCCGGGATGAAGACTTTAAAACATGCACAATGGCCACACCGTGCGTGATCAACTTAGCCATGCTTGACGCCGAAGAAAGCATGCGGACGAATTTGCGTAAGAAGTCGCTTAGATGGTTGAAAGAAGAGCTTAGCCGTGTATTAACCCCACAATCGCTTCAAGATACGCGTGAGTTTTTTGCCAGCAGCTACAAAGGTTGACCGCGCGAACTCATCTATATTCGACCCAAAAAATGCATGAAAAAAGCGACAAGAAACCTGTTGTTAAGGTTCTTGTCGCTTTTTTATTATCGGAGTCCAGACTGCAGCTCGTTTAAGAATTGACTGCCGAGTCTGCTTTACTATTTGCTGCAGCATGAACGGCGACATCTGCTGCTGTTTCAGGCAAGTGTGAGGCAAACACTTCATAGATCGTCACTTTATTGCCAATAATGGTGCCTCCTTCATTCGACTCCGATGGCTGCGATCCACCATGAGGATGTCCCGAAGACTTCTCGCTCTCCGAACGTTCCGTTTCCTCGGGACGACGGCCATGAGCACTGCTGAAGGATTGGCTGCTCGCCCAAGCTTGGAACGATGGCTCGTCTCTCCAAGTCGTGCATACCCGAATTTCATCGTTGCCCGCTTCATTCACGCTGTGCAAAACATCCATGCGAACGAATCCATCAAATGTATGAACCGTTTTCGGTTTACGGAAACGTTCCAAGACAGCCTCGCCAAACCCTTTTTTAACCTCAATACGATTTTCCACAAGAATCATGCCGCTCAGCTCCTTCTCTTCTTCTTTGATAAAGGATTTCAAATAATCGACGACTTCCTTCGCTTGTTCCCCACCCATTATCGCATGCTGAAGCAGCGGGATGCCATGCGGCCCTTTCGCCTGAAGCATGAAAGGATAACGATCAATATACGTTCGTACAAGATCGATTTCACCCAACATAGCAGCAGCAAAAATATCCATGCGCGCGCCTTGCTCCAGCAGCCATTCTGCAATATCCCGGCGGCCAACATGAGAGGCGGCTCCGAGTGCAGTCTCCCAATCACCCGATCCCCAGTTCATCGCTGCGTGAAGAAGACCCGGCTCTAGTACCACTAATTCTTTCACTTTATCGAGATCCCCATGAGCAGACGCAACAAACGCTCTGACGAGCTCAGGCTTGAGCGGTTCCTTTGACATATCGATTCCCCCGATCCTAATCGTAACAAGCATGGTTAACTTTGCTTGCTTGGCAGCGTTTAGTCTTCAAATAACTGGTTAAGCATCTTTTCCTTATTATTGATAAACTCTCTCGTAATCAAGTAATGATCGGTTTCCTCAAGCGAACAGATTTCGATACCCTCTGGCTTCAGATTGTAAATAATCGATTCCGGATAGGCCATAAGAATGGGGGAATGCGTTGAAATAATAAACTGGGAGTTTTGTTGAACCAATTCATGGATTCGAGTAAGCATCGCCATTTGGCGCAGAGGAGACAATGCGGCTTCGGGTTCATCCAGAATATACAGTCCTTTGCCTCCAAAACGATGTACGAATGCGGAGAAAAACGACTCGCCGTGCGATTGTTCGTGCAAGGATTTGCCGCCGTAAGAATCTTTAAGTGGTGGACCAAATGAAAATTGACGATCGAGATCATCTATGTTTGAAGCCAGATTATAATAACTTTCGGCTCTAAAAAAGAAACCATCCTTGGGACGTTGATGACCTTTTATCAATTGGATGTATTCAAATAAGTCAGAATGTGTAGCTTTCGTCGAAAAGGAAAAGTTGATCGTGCCGCCCTCAGGATTGAACCCCCATGCTACGGCAATGGATTCCATTAACGTCGATTTTCCCATCCCGTTCTCGCCAACGATGTACGTTACTTTCGGGTGGAAATCAAGCTGATTGAGGCTTTTAATTACCCCTAAATTAAACGGATAGGAATTGTAAGAGGGAATTAACGTTCTCTTAAGCTGAATTTGCCTTAAGTAGGCGTTATGCTTATTCATTTCTTAACACTCCGTTTCCGTCTAATTTTACCGAGAATATGGTTACTTCCTTCAATTTTAACATACAAATAACGGTAATTATAATCACATGACACCGCATTGCGTTGAATTCCGTATAGCTCCCCTATTAGCAGATAAAAGAACAAAAAGCCGCAAATGATGCGGCTTTTCATGTTTCGTTGATCTTCCCATCCGACAAGGGAAATCAATCACTGACCGATTCGGCGACCCTCATCGCTTCTTCAGCCGAAATCGGCCCTGTCACGGCGAATTGGATGCCGTTCTCCGTCCAATACAGCTCGGTGAACGTCTCCTGCTCGAACACGAAGCCGTCTTCGCCGTTCACCTTCGTCGCCGTGAACAGGTCCGCGGGGAAAGAGGCCGCAGCACGGCTCGCCATGAACGTGATCGCTTTCTCCCCCGACGTGTACGTGAACACCATGTCCCTGACGGGCTGATCCTTCATCCCCGTCGACGCGATCTCCGAAAGCGCGTAGCCCTCCGGCAAGACGCGCGGGATAAGCAGACCCGCTCCAAATGCCGCTTTCGCTTCTTCCGCGGTGCTAAGCGGAGTCGTAATTAACTGGGACAGCTCCGTACCGGAGACGCCGCCCGGAGTCACGCTGCCGCTTGGATTGCCGCCAGGAGCCGGAACGTTCGGCTGCCCAAAAATCAAGCAGCCTGCGATTATCAGAATGACTGCGGCCGCTGACGCCGCTCCCGTCATCCACGATTTCGGGAAGATGCGACGCCGGCTCGCATTCGCGGTGGCCGCCCGTTTTCTGATCTCCCCCTTCGTCTGTTCGCTCAGTTCCAGTGAGGCAAACAATACCTCATCCAACTCTTGCCGCAGACGACCCTGCAGCCTATCATTCATGTCCGACATTTGTCTATTCCTCCTTCTTCATTTCCCGAGCGAGCGCCTCGCGCGCACGGTGCAGCCGGTTGCGCACGGTTCCCTCGGGAGACGACGTCGCTTGCGCGATCTCCCGTGTGCTCAGTTCCAGGTAATAATACAAGTAGATCACTTCCTGATACGGTAACGGCAAGCTGAGCAAATGCCGCAGCACTTCGCTCTTCTCCATGCGTTCGATCGCCTCGTCCTCGACGCTGACCGTTCGCCCCCGATCCATGTGAATCGGGTCCGTCGGCCGTTCCGTGAACATTCGTACACCCATTTTGTCTCGGCATATATTGATTGTGATTGTTGTAAGCCACGTCTGGACGGAGCTGTCACCTCGAAACGATGTCCATTTTCGATATGCGCGCAGGAAGACATCTTGGCTGATATCCTCGGCAAGGTGCCGATCTCCCGTATAGAAATAAGCCGTACGCAGGACGATCGCGCCGAAACGATCCATCAGCTGCTCAAGCACCTGATCGGGTTCTTTCGCAAAAGGTTCCTTGTTTGTTGAGCCGGCCGGCTTCACAAATACCACCCCCACCCTATTAGACGCCCTTCGTACGAAATCCGCTTCACGGCACGAAAAAAAAGTCCAACCTGTATTAAGGTTGGACGGACTACTACTATTCATTCAGATATGAACACGCTACGCCTTATACGCACGCATCGCCTTCACAAGCTCCTTCATCGAAGGCTTCTTACCGTACATGAGCACACCGGCGCGGTAGATCCGCGCGGAGAGCCAGCCGCAGATCAGAATCGTAACGGCAAGGACGAGAATTGACAGCCACACCTGCCATAGCGGCGGATCGGACAGACCGAGCCGAACGACCATCGCGTAAGGCGCGAAGAATGGAATGAACGACGACACCTTGATCAGCATGGAGCCGGGATTGTTCAAGCCGCCGAACATGCAGATGTAAAAGCCTGCGAGCGACAGCATCGTAATCGGAAGCACCGCCTGCCCGAGATCCTCGGTTCGGCTGACGATGGAACCGACCGCGGCGAACAGCGTCGCAAACAGGAAGAAGCCGGTCAAGAAGAACAGGATGGCATATACGAGCAGAACCGGGTCAATCGCGTTCAGCGAGATGCCGATTTCGCTTAGTTTGTCAGCGTTCTGCGGCAAGGTCATATTGATGACGATGACCAGGATGTAGACGGCCAGCTGCGTCAGCACGACGAGGAACATACCGAGGATTTTGCCGAACATCGCTTTCAGCGGCGCTACGCTCGTAATGAGAATTTCCATGACGCGCGAGCTTTTCTCCGCCGTAATCTCGCTTGCAATCATTTGGCCGCTGATGATAATCGCCATGAACAGCATGAAAATAATTACGTATACCGTCGCCATGTCCATGCCCTGCTGCTCCTTCGTTTTCCCTTGGCCGATAGAGCCAGCTCCTTCTACTGCCGAAATTTGGACAGTGTCCAGCTTGATCGGCGCAACCAATAGAGCTTTGAGCTCATCGCTCAGGCCTCCGCCGTTCAGGATGGCATCCATCTTCACTACCTGCAGCGATGTCGTGAGCGAACGCGAAACCTTCGTTTCCATAAGGCTTTCGGACTTATAGGTGACGGACGGGAACCCTCCCGCCTTGTCAGGCGCAAATTCAAGATAACCATCGATGCTGCCGGTCGATACGGCGTGCTTCAACGCCTGCTCGTTCGCCTCCGCCGAGCCCGCATCCGCAATTGGAACAAGCTTTAGCTCCGGCTTCTCCTGCTTGGCGTAAATTTCATTGAGACTGTTCGCGAGGCGCGTTGACGTAAACAGCTGCGAGCTTGTATGGCCGGCGGCACTGTCGGTATAGCCGACCGCCGTCGGCTTGCCCTCGCCGCTGAACTTCGAGATGAGATAAGGCAGATTAATGCCGATGCTCATAATAACCGCGATAATGATCGTTGTAATGAGAAATGCCTTGCCTCTCAGCTTGTTCTTCGCCGTGAAGCCGACGACCGTCCAGAAGCCGCTATTCATGATTCTCACCCACCGTTTTAATAAAGATTTCGTTCAACGTCGGTTCCATGATCTCGAAGCGTGTTACCCCGGTTTGCGCCAGCGCCAGCTCCAAAATCGGTCGTCCCGCCGCCTCGCTGCTGATCAATACCTCGTAACCGTATTCATGCCGCGCGACCTGAAGCACGCCGTCCACCGCTTCGATTCCTGACACGTCGCCGTCCGTCGCGAGAATGACCCGCTCCCGCGGAAACTGCTTCTTGATCGCCTTGAGATTGCCCTGCAGCACGGGATTCGAGCGATGCAGAATCGTAATGTTGCGGCACAGTTCCTCGACATGCTCCATCCGGTGCGTCGAGAACAGAATGCACGAACCGGCGTCGCGAAGCTCCTTCACGGTCGATTTCAGCAGCTCGACGTTGACGGGGTCCAGCCCGCTGAACGCTTCGTCCATGATCACGATGCGCGGATTGTGAATGACCGCCGCGATAAACTGGATTTTCTGCTGATTGCCTTTGGACAGCTCCTCGACCCGTTTCCCGTAGTATTCCGGTACGCCGAAGCGATCCAGCCAGCGCTTCAGGCTGCTGTCGGCTTCTCTTCGGGACATGCCGCGAAGCTGTGCGAGGTATAGAATCTGCTCGCTAACCTTCACTTTCGGGTATAGCCCCCGCTCTTCGGGCAGGTAGCCTAGCCCCTTCAACAGTTCTTTGCCGTACGCCTTGCCGTCGTAGCGAATCTGTCCCGCATCGGGGTAAATAAGGCCGAGCACCATGCGCATCGTCGTTGTTTTGCCTGCGCCGTTCGCGCCGAGCAGCCCATAAATCTCACCTGGCGCAACGTCGAAGCTGATGCCGTTCACGGCCGTCTTGTCGCCGTACTGCTTGAAAACCCCTTCCAGCGATAAAGCATTCATCGCAAAACTCCTCCCGCTAACTCTTAAAGGTTCCAAATAATACCTAACACGATCTTATACGTCATACTGCCGATGAGGTCGCATCCTCGTAAGCAAGGGCTGAGAGCTCGCCGTCCCTTTACGAGATTTGCTCCAGCACCTTCGCCACACCGTCATTATCATTGGAATCGGTAATTTGGTCAGCCAACTCTTTAAGTCTGTCGACCGCATTATGCATAGCGACTTTGTGAACCGGCATTTCAAATAGCTCTAGGTCGTTATAATCATCGCCAAACACCATGACCTTGGATAAGGGGACCCCAAATTGTTGAAGAAGCAGTGCTGCTCCGCTGGCCTTGCTTAACATGCGATTCATGATCTGAATAAGCGTTCCCTTGTCCGTTACCACAAAATGAACTCGCTCCCCAAAATGACGACGTAATTCCTCCGGGTCTTCAACATAGGTAATCAGAATTTTGGTAGCATCAAGTGCCTTCAACTCATCGTTCGAATGCACCTTCGGTTGAAAGTGACGTGTCATAAATACCTCTTCGTCGATTGGCCCGGAAATAGCAAACCATTCATCCCTAACTTCAAGGCTGATCCCACAATTCGGCAAATGTGCGGAGCAGTAATCCAAAATGGCCGCTGTCGTAGATTTCTCGATGGGAAAGTGTCTTTCAAAACCGGTTTCCATGTCTTCAACTAATGCTCCGTTATAGTACACGAATGAGCAAGTAACCAACATTTCAGCCGGGAGCAGCATACGAACCGATCGCGGCGGTCTCGCTGTTGCTACAATAACCCTCATACCGTTTGCCTTGCATCTCAATACCGCTTCAAGATTACGCTTCGAAACTGTTTTACTGCTGCTGAGAAACGTGCCGTCCAGGTCAAGTACGATTGCTGCGTATTCGATGTCATCCCTCTCCTTGAATGATCTCTGCATCAGGCTATACCGTACCGTAAGTGATCTTCATACCCGCCGCATATACAGCCGCCGTCGACGGAGTAAATCGTTCCGCCAGCGATTGTTCGCAGTCGTATTGTCTAGCAGCTTCCTCTTCCGACATGCCTCGCTCCAACAGACTCCGGATGAATGCTGTCCGATCTCCTGGCGAACTGAACTTCATAGCCTCGTAGATACTCGCTTCTCCCGCCGCTGCAGGATCGTATATATTAACGCGATCACTCATGCGGCACTGCACATTGCTTAAGCCCAAACGGTTAAAATAAAGCGGGAGCTTCAGTCCGATATTGCCGTCTTTTCCGGTGCGCCTGACATCCCGTTCAAACAATTCCTGCAACTGTCCGAGCGGAAGGACAGCAGACTGATCCATGCCCTCAAAGTGGAAACTCGCATTATTGCTAATCCAATGCGGCTCGAACGCAATCACCTTCCCGTCCTTCTTCACGCAATCGATCATTTTCTTCAACACGGAGGTCGGATCCTCCATATGAAGCAGCACACCATGGCAAACCGCCAAATCGTATTTCGCTTCCATATTGAAGCTATGAAAATCCCCTGCAATAAAAGTTGTCCGATACGGTAAATCCCGAAATAACGCCTTCGCATGCTCAATGAGTTTAGTCCCTGCGTCGATTCCCAGATATTCCGAGCCAGCCGGGAGCAGAGGCAGCAGGCGGAGGCCTAAGTGACCAAAGCCGCAGCCAAAATCTACGATTTTCACCGGCCGATGAATCTTCCACACACGATCGACCAGAAACTCGATATAGTCATCGTTGTAATACAAGGAGGTCGACTGCTTTAGATACTCCACCTGTTGATCCCAGTAATAGGACTCCATGGTTCAAATCTCCCCAACCGTATTAGCGCCGCGGCCGCTTACTCAAACATACATGCTTTAACATAAAAGGAATAGACTTATATGGAAATTTTATATAACCAATTCAGTTTTCATTCAAGATCTCGAAGAAAGCGCAATGCCTTGCGAAGATAGAATGTGGGTGGTCCCAACTCGCCCCGAGACCTTTTCTCCGTGTGATGCAAGATGGATTGGTAGCTTACTGCGTGGTGGATGGCATGCACGACCTCGCAGAGCGACCATAGCTCCAGCAGACGATGCATCGGCTCGTAATCGCTCCACAGTCCCAAATAGGCGTCTCGCAGCTCAGTCCGCAGCGTTTCATCGCTTTCGTCAAAGATAAGGAACATGTCCATGAAGGGATGGGCGATGCACGCATCCGTCCAATCAATTAAGGTAATTCCCTTGCTACTGATTACGGCATTTCCCATATGCAGATCACCGTGGACGAGTGTAGATGGCAACGCATATGTGGATATTCGTTTACACATTTCTATAATCAAAGGCACGTGCCCGCGAAGATCTCTGAGCTCTTCAGGTGTAAGTTCAGAAACGGCAAGCTTATCCTCTACAAGTGGTTCAACAAAGGACAGGAGCTTCTCGGGCCTTCGGTCCGCACATCCCAGCTCGATTAACTCTTCTATGCGGGATACCATTTCAAGTTGAATGTCACCGAACGCACGCAGTAGTTCTATTTTATTCTCCACGTTGTCCCGGTTTAATTTGTCTCCCGCATCAGCAAGGAGCATCCATCCATTAACAGGCTCAGAAGCCAGAATAATCGGGACACGACTTGGAAATATTCCCGCCAAGTAAGTCAGAAATGCCGGTTCCTGAGCGAATAGCGGCTGCTGGGCGTTTGTTTTGAAATATACGATTCCGTGTGTGGTCGTGAGCCGCAGCACACAGGAGAGGCTCCACCACTTTATCTGTTCTGGACGTTCAGTGAGCTGGAATCCGATTGCTCGAAGAGAACTCTCGATCCAAGACGCTGCCTTCGCGTACCACCGGGTACGCTCCCAAGGCTGTCGGAGTTCCGGTACATCCTCGCTTTGCGCCTCTAACAAGTAATCATGAATGATTCCGCTGTGGTGCGGCTGGATTACTGATATTACTTCAGGGCCTGTCCATTGTTCATTGTGCTTAAGAGCCCCATAGGAGGACTCCACGCTTTCTAACTCGAAGAACGCTTCATTCCCATCGCTATGACTGAATGGTTGAATCCATACGTAACGGCACGCTATGACGGGCCGTCCGAGCAGTTGGGACATCTCTCGCGTTACTAAGCCAGGTGAGAGTTCTACTTGCCCCTTAACAGATATTGCAGGTAAGCGCCAACCTACGCTTGTCTCATGCTTAACCGTCAGAAGTTGGCCGGTGGAGGGATTACGGAGCAGTCCGTAAATAACGGATTCAGCTTCATTGTCATGAATCTTGTTCATGGTCAACCTCCTTATGAGTCGAATTAAAACCTTGTACGGACTAAAAAACAGACTTACTACGAATTCATATAATGGCTGCCACGAACCAAAAAAACAACCATGCAAATTTGAGGAGGTCCATTTTTGAAGAAGAAAATTGCCTATATGCTAATCGGTGCACTATGCTCTATCATACTTTCTTATGGATTCGTCGCTTACGCGGATCATGATTCGTCCGCAACAACAGAGGACAAACCGACTAAAGCAAGCGATACATACGTTATCCCTCCAAAGGCTGTAGCGACGCCTAAGCCTGCGACTGCTCAACCGCCTTCAAGTGAAGGACCGATCAAGCTCGATCAGCTGAAAGACTTAAAAATTAAAATGTCAGGCAATGGCCTAAAGATTGAAATTGAGCTCGAACGGGAACAAGCGAAGGTCGAGTCCAAGGTGGAAATTAACCGCGGCCAGGATCAGGAAAACCACTTAACCGGGAGCGAAGCGGCACAATTTATCCAGCAGCTTCTGGATGCTGTCAAATTGCAAGAAAACATGAATAAGCAGCAAGTATTGAATGCCCTGTTCAAGCATTTTGCTGTCGAACCGGCCAAGATGGAAATCAAAATCGAAATCAAATTGACGAATCGACATGAAGTGTTGAAATATGAACAAGAAAAAGATGATGACGACGTCAATGCTAACGTTCAAAACGTGCAAAAAGATCAAGATGACCAGAAGGAACAACTCGCAAATAAAGAGCAGCTAACGCAAAAAGAGCAGAAAAAAGCGCTAATCGCTAAGAAAAAAGCGCTGCAAGAAGCTTGGCAAAAAGCTCATAAAGAACAGCACGCAAAGCAGAAGCAGGAAAAGAAATTCGCTCGCGGTGACCGGGACGATGACCACCATGACGGCAAGCAAGAGGACGAAGATGATAACGATGTACATGACGGCGGTCACGGTCAACATGAAAATCACGGCCATGAAAACCATGGTAACGAAGACGAGGACTAATTATTGCCCTAAGAAACAGAGAACAAGGCCCCTTAATCAGGGCTTTGTTTTTTTTGAACGGAGTTGTAAATGAAGAATCGGCTTTAAAGTTTCAATTTATTTCCATCTAGCTAACGTGAACTATAGTTTTCTTGCTTTCACTACAAAAGTTACAGGAAGCATCTTTGCTTTTTTTGCAAAATCGCTGTTATCGTCCCGCGATTGCATAATTTCATCATCAGATTGCTCAATCATTTGCTCAATTACAAATCCCGCTTTTGCCAACGCATTCACATAGGTTGATAGTTTACGGTCCGATAATGTTAGCTCACCTTCATCAAGAGATACCGAATACCAAGATTCATCGAAATAATTTTTTTTAAAAGCAAGCCTATTATCTTCTGTAACAACACATTTGTGTATAGGGTGAGACCAACTGAAAATAAATACACCGTCTTTTTTAAGGTAAGAAGCGATCCGGCAAAAAGTACCCTCAAGGTCGGTGGTCCAGCCTATGGCATAAATCGAATAAACAAAGTCAAAATAATCCACGGGTATGCCACATTCTTCTTCCATGGGAGAACAGATCAAATTTGCTGAAAGACCGCATGCCTTCAAATGTTGCGTGGCCTTTTCGATTTGTTTTTCTGATATATCCACAGCCCATAGTTCAGATGCTTTGCGTTCCCCCTGATATTGCAAGGATTGACCGTTTCCACAGCCTATCTCCAGCATCTTTTTCCCTGAGACATCGCCAAATAGCTGGCATTTCTCTTCTGAGACAAATGCTCCATAAAAAGGGAGCACGATTGCCCTTAAGAAGTCATTTCCTTTTGTATCCCAATAGTAGCTGTTTATTTTATATACAGAGTTCTTGTCCATGCCGATGCCCTCCCAAACGTATATCTCGATTTGCGCGTTATCTCAACAATACATATCGAACACGAACACACTGCGCTATTGATCCGAAAATAATGTACCATTCAACAAACACCTAAAATCCTCCATTCAGCATCCATTTGATCTCACAGACATGACCGCCACATCCTGTGGCATAGGTAACGGCCTGCAGCATACACGAAATCCTGCGAATAAGCGAATATTCGCGAGAAAACTAAATCGTGCCGAGAGAGCTCAATTAAATTTTAATTGCCATAACCCTAAGCCGCTTGTAATCTATATACCAAGCCCCATCTTTGAATAACTCTTTACTAGCTTCCGCTGCGATCTTATTAATTGCTTTCTTCTTTTCGTGAATTGATAATCCTTTAAAGAAGTCGTCAGCCGACCCCATTAGCCATATATTCAATCCATTTTCGCCATCTGTCATCTTTGTCGGTCTACTGAAATGAACGGCATAAGTAACCCGAAAGCCTTGTTGCTCTAGCAGTGTGCTGTACTGGGCAAGGCTTGGGAAGTACCAGGGGTTCAAGCTTGATGCGTCGATTCCACAATCTCTATCAAGCACTTGGCTCGTTGCTTTAATTACTTTCTCAACATTGCCTTGACCACCAAATTCAGCGACAAACCTCCCGCCTGTTTTTAATGCATCCCATACGCATTTAATAACCAGTTTAGGTTCCTTCATCCAGTGTAAGGCTGCGTTTGAGAATACCGCATCCACTTGTTGATCAAGTTTGAAGCTCTCAGCGTCGCCCACATAAAAGTTGATTTCAGGGTATTTCTTCTTTGCGGTGTCAATCATCTGAGAGGATAAATCCATGCCTGTAACTGTTGCACCAGCTATCGATATCTGATAGGCCAAATCGCCTGTGCCGCAACCCAGATCAAAGATTCTCTCCCCCTTCTTTGGGCTTAAGACTTCGACCACATCTTTACCAAATTCAGAAACATAATCCATTTTCTTATCGTAGAGTTCCGTTTGCCAGACATGAATTGAATTCATGACATCATCCCCTAATAGTTGGTAAATTCATTGTAACTCAAGCATTCTTATATATAAAATATATAAGTCCTATCTATGTTATAGTTAATTTCTATTAAAGGTGACTGCCGTTAGTTCAATGAGAAGACACTGAATGCCGATGCAGGATTAGTGCGATCAGGCGGATACCCATCGGGAACAGAGCTCGTTCCGCTGCTGCTGCTGAAGGCCGATTATCACACCACTCCAGAGAACGCCCTCGGCAGCGACTGACCGTTCCTATGTAATTGGCTATGGCCCAGCCATAGCCAATTAGCTTATCGTAAACGGCCTGTGAGCTATACTTTTTTGATGCATGCAAGAACCCTATCGCCGAAAGTCCGTATGTCTTCTAAATAATCGTAACCTGGGGGATTGCTTGTTGTTTGATTGAGCATTCTTACTGCTGCAACGTTATATGCCGGAATAATTAGCAGCGCGTTTCCATAAAAGCCGAGCGATTGATAGGAACCCTCCGGAAGCTGTTCGCCCAACTCGGACGCTGCCCGTGCCTCACTATCTTGTACCTGCCAAAAAAATCCGTTCCGGGGTAATCGTTGATCAAGAGACGGCGGAGTAATGATTTTCGCTGCTTGTTCGAAGACCTGCCTAGGTAAAATCTGTCTGCCTCGATAGAAGCCCTTCGTAAGATGGATGTATCCCCAGAAACCTAAGTCCCTCGTGCTTACAAATAGATTGGCTTCGTCGCCTTGCTCGCCCAAATAAGCTTCGTTAAGCCACACGAGATGATCACTTTTGTCTTTCCTCCAGCCTGTTTCCGATAATCCATACGGCATAAGGAGTCTCTCTTCAATGACCTTGGCGAGAGGTTGATCGAATACGTTCTGAACCATGCGTATAAGCAAATTGACGCCTGCATTATTATATTTCCAATCGCTTCCTGCCGGGAACATGTTCGTCCCCGCACTAGACAGCCCATGCGTATGTGTCAATAAATGCCGAATAGTTACATCGCCCGTCAGTTCGTCATCCAGATCGTCAAGGTACTTACCTGCAGCGTCATCCAGGCTTTCAATTCTTCGTTCATAAAGCGCTAGACTGATCGCAAATCCGAGATATGTTTTTCGAACGGATGCTACATTAAACCGTGAGTTCGCATCCACAACACGACTATGCTCTGACCCGTCATGACGGCCGGAATACCATTCATTGACGATGGCGCCATTTTGGATGATGAGCACGGATGCTGCTGACGATGAAGTCTGATTCTTAATATCTAGGACATATTGATTCACATTTTCAAAGGGATTCACTTCGATGTCCGCGCTTACATGCAAGACCAATCTCCTCCTCCATCTGGAAATCCATCAATAGAATACCGAATGTATGTTCTTATGTAAATGGTTTTACTCTAAAAAATTACCAAAATATAAGAAGAGAGGTCCACGCTTGGACCTCTCTTCTTGGAAATGGGCATCTTGACAAGAAACGATAGCCCGTGAACTTTCAAATGGATCCGAGAATTAGCGCAGCGACTTGAACGTCGCGCGAACTTCGGAAACGATGTGCTCCGGCTGCTCCCAACCCGCGAAGTGTCCGCCTTTAGGCAGCTTGTTGTAGTGGACCAGGTTCGGATATGCCTTCTCTGTCCAACTCTTCGGTGCTTCATAAAGCTCGTCCGGGAATACGCTGACGCCAACCGGGAGTTTGACGCCTTTGACGGCGAAGAAGGAAACATCGTTCTCTCCGTAGAGACGAGCCGCGGAAATCGCAGAGTTCGTGAACCAGAAATGCGAGATGTTATCGAGAACGTCATCGCGCGATAGACCTTCGTTGACACCGGCAAAAGATCTAGATTTCATAGCTAGGCTCTTATAGTCGTGGTCCATCATGAAGGCGGCCAAACCGACAGGCGAATCCGCAAGTGCCGTCAACGACTGCGGGCGGTCTCCCATGATGAAGGCGTAATAGAATTTATTTTCGCGAACTTGCTCGAACGCTTTCTTCTCTTCCTCCGAGAGACCGGATGGCGCCGGGCTACCGGACCAGAGCGCGGCATCCACGTCGGCTGGAATGACGCCCGCCATATTCGTATGCAGACCGATCAATCCTTTAGGCTCTTGCACGCCCATCATGTCGATGACGATTGAGCCCCAGTCGCCGCCCTGCGCTACGTATTTGTCGTAACCAAGACGAGTCATCAGCTCGCCATAAGCGCGCGCGATCCGCTTAGGACCCCAGCCTTTCGCGGTCGGCTTGCCCGAATACCCGTAGCCAGGCATCGACGGAATGACGACGTGGAAAGCATCCGCTTCGGTTCCGCCGTGCGCCGTCGGATTCGTCAGCGGCTCGATCAGCTTCAATTGCTCGACGATCGAACCCGGCCAGCCGTGAGCAATAAGCGTTGGCAACGCATTCTCATGCTTCGAACGAACATGAATGAAATGAATGTCGAGACCGTCGATCTCGGTAAGGAAATGCGGATAAGAGTTTATTTTCGCTTCGACTTTGCGCCAGTCGTATTCGTTCGCCCAGTAACGAGCAACCTCTTGCATCGTTCCAAGCGTCGTGCCTTGCGACCGGTCCGAGACCGTTTCTTTATCCGGCCATCTGGTTGCGTTAATGCGGCGTTTCAGTTCGTTAATTTCTTCTTCCGGAACGTTCACGTGGAACGGGCGAATCGCAGTTGCTTGAGTAGTTGTTTGTGTCATCTTATTTGTCTCCCTGTTTCTAAGTTTAAGTTTTACTGGACTAGTCGACTAGTGCAGCCATCTGTAATGCCATGGCGTAAATCTGCAGCGATACGCATCGGCGGTGACTACGCTGACGAATGTTACAGGGCAGAAACCAGAATCGTCAATGGGTAAAAATTGGTGCACCTGCTTGCCGCATAGGCAGTAAATCGCTTGAAATAGCTGCTAACAGCTCCTCTTCAGCATCGCTGAACATGGACAGGTCTCACTCCAAATATGGACTGTTGTAAAACGGCTTATTTGGACGTATACAAGCATACCAAAAGCCGATATATTATCCTGTAGCCGCCGTCACGAGCGTAAACATACGTCCGCGAGATGCGCGATTCCCTCTTCGATCGACCTTTCGTCCACTTTGGCGAATCCCAGTACCCAGCCCTTTCTGGTGCTTTCGATGCAGTAAAGACTTAGCGGATACACGCGAACGCCTCTACGCAGCAGCTCCGATGTCACTTTTCGTTCGTCGAACGACGGATCGGCTTCCAGCAGCATATGTGAACCCGTTTCAATCTCGGACAATGTTAACCTTTTGGTTAAACCGCTGGCGTTAATCGCTTTGATCATGGTTTCATGCCGCCGCCTGTATATGTTGCGGACCCTTCGCATATGCCGCATACAGTGGCCTAGCTCCATGAAACGGGTAAGCGTAACGCTCTCCATGATCGGCAGCTGGCGGTGACTCAGCACCTGCACGCGCGCAATCTGAGCGATAGCTTCGGCCGACCCGACGAGCGCCGCCATGCGGAGACCTGGCGCAATCATTTTGGAGAAGCTCATCAGATACAGCGTATGATTCGGCGCTTGGCTGAATAATGTCGGCAACGGGTTGCCGTGATAACGAAACTCGCTGTCATAGTCGTCCTCGATGATCCAACTCCGATTCTTCAGTGCCCACTGAATTAGCTTCTGCCTTCGCGGCTCCGCCATCACAACTCCGACCGCACATTGGTGAGATGGCGTGACGAAGGTGAGTTTGGCTTCCGGGGGAATGCGATCGACGGCGAGGCCGTATTCATCGACAGGTACGGGGACGACATGCATGCGGCGATAATTCATCGCAAGCCAGGCAGCCGGATAGCCCGGATCTTCAATGGTGACCATATCCCCTTCGCTAAGCAGGGATTGCGCGATCAGATCAATGGCATGCTGTGCGCCGGAAGTTAACAGGATTTGATCGAGCTGAACATGAATCCCGCGTTCGAGCGATAGATAACGCTGGATTCTCTCGCGCAAAGGGACATATCCGTAAGTATTTCCGTAACCCCAATCGCATGGTTGCATGCAGGAAGACACATGATGGTACGTCTGCCGCCAAAGCTTCTGGAAGAGGTCATCCACATAAGGCTCATGCGGGTTAAAATCAATCTTGACTTCACCCGTTTCTTCGCCCTTGAGCCACTGCTGCAAGCGGTCGACCGAAGTCTGTAAGAGCGGAATCGAAGGAATGACCGGACATTCAGGCATCTGCTGCGGCGAGGCACCGGACTCGATATTCCAGCACGAAATTACCCGGGTACCTCCTCGCCTGGACGTCTCGATGTAACCCCGGGCAAGCAGTTCTTCGTAGACGAGCTGTACGGTCGAGCGGGAGACACCAAGCTTATGTGCCAGTTCGCGAGACGGAATAAGCTGCTCGCCGGGCGGCCATTTACCGGTAGATATATTGCAAATGATTTGGTCCAGCAATTGCTGCCAGATCGGTTTGGGATCATCGCGGTTCACTTTCAACATGGAAATCACCTGTATTTCTGGCATGGTAATCGCGTTATGGACTGCAACGAAATCGAATCTTTGGCTATGTACGTGCATGCCATTGCGCTGTTATATTAACTAGGCGCACACGCTTTATAGTTTGCAGCAATCCTGTTTCTATACGATGCGTCAAGGGCGCATTTATAAATATCGCACTATTACCGACTAGGAGGGAGAGTCCAATGAGACGTGGAATGCTGCTTTCGCTCAATGTTGGCATGCCGACGCTAATGACGTTTAACCAGAAGGACGTGACTACAGGTATTTTCAAAACGCCCGTTTATCAGCCATTGGACTTGTACTGGGAGCGCTTTGAAGGTGACGGACAAGCCGACCTTAAGCATCACGGAGGAAAGGATAAGGCGGTTTGCGTGTATAGCTACGAGCACTATCCATTCTGGGAAAAGGAACTTGGGAGGCCGCTTGCCTATGGGGCTTTCGGTGAAAATCTGACCGTTTGCGGTTTATTGGAATCGGAGATTTGTATCGGGGATGTTTATCAACTCGGAAGCGCCATCGTTCAGGTCAGTCAGCCAAGACAGCCTTGTTTCAAATTAGCTGCTCGCTACGAATCGCCCAAGATGCCCGTGAAGGTGCAGGAAACCGGATTTACCGGTTTTTATTTCCGCGTGCTGCAGCAGGGCAAGGTCGAATATACCGATAAGCTGCTCCAATTGAGTCATCATCCGGAAGCCGTAACGGTGGCCTTCGCGAACCGGGTCATGCATCATGACCGCGATCATATTGAAGGTGTAGAGAAGCTGCTGCGCGTGAACGAATTATCTGTGAGTTGGCGGAGTACGCTTGAGAAAAGGCGCGCAGGGATTACGATTGATAGCAGCGAACGCATCTTAGGCAGCAAGCAGAGCGAGCAGCCATAACGTGTAAACCTACCCTATACAATAGGCCGCCGGTTAACCTCCCAGCGGCCTATTTATATAAGAAGATTCGAGTGGTGCGGCTTGTCCCGTTCAGAGAAGATCGCTGCCCAGTATGCCATACATCCGTTGATCGACGAACACGCCCTTTATCTTGAGCTGCTTGCGCAGTATCCCTTCATAGGTCATGCCGAGCTTCTCCAGCACGCGACAGGAGCCTGCATTGTTCGCATTGCAGCGCGCCTCGATTCGGTTCAGCCCCGCTTCCCGAAGGCCGTAATGGATGATGAGCCGCGACGCTTCCGTCACAATGCCTTGATTCCAATACTGGCTCGATAGCGCATAACCGATCTCCGCCTTCTCGTGCGCGGCATCCAGGCTGAACAATCCTGTCCGGCCAATCAGCCGGCCGCTTGCTCGCTCGATAATGCCCCAATGGAAGGCTTGTGCGGCTTCGAACTTATCCTGCGTGACCTGCAAGAAGCCGAGCGTGTCCTCTATCGACTCGTGGCGCTGCCAAATCGCCGTCTCCGATACAAGCGGATCGGAAGCCACTGCATAATAATCGGGCGCATCGGTCAGCTCGAGCCTGCGCAGCAGGAGCCGTTCTGTTTCGAATATAGGCGGGTGCGTGAACAAAGCAGCGGTACGCATAGTGCCGAATCCTCCTCTGGACTCTGTATGCCGCAGCCAGCATGCGTCTGCGATCTTGAGTTTGTACCCATTATAGAGATTGGATTCGCACATGTAAACGTCGATTCGCGCATGACTGACATAACCAGCTTCGGCCGTGGCAGCGATTATGCACGGTTCACGGTGCAGCACAGTCTTCCTCTCTTCGAACTAACGGACGCAGATCCGCTCATGCAGAAAATCAACCAGATGCACGGCCTGCATATCGCCGCTCATCCCATGCTTCTCGATGCCAAGCTTCATCTGCAGCAGGCAGCCGGGATTGCTCGTCAGCAAATAATAGGCGTTCGTCCGTTTCACCTGTTCCATCTTATGATCCAGAATTTGACCCGCCATCTCGGGCTGCGTCAAGTTGTAGATTCCCGCCGATCCGCAGCAGCGGTCGCTTTCTGCAAGCTCGATGAATTCGGCGTTCGCCACGCTGCGCATCAGCGTGCGCGGCGCGTCGGAAGAACGCATCACGTTGCGCAGATGGCACGAATCCTGATACGTGATGCGAACCATTTCGACAGCAGCAGCGGGGGGCGTGGCTCCATTCGATCCGCCGCAGGAACCCCTGCGGCCGGGATCGGCTGCAAGCACCTCGCCGCCGGCCGGCGATGATGCTGTGCTGCCTATGTCTGATGCACCGACCCGCGCAGTGGCAGCCCCCTGCGTTCCCACGGGCACGGCCGTTTGCACTGAAGCCTGCAGAAGCCCGTGCTCCACGAGCAGCTTGCTCACGTCAACGGCCCGCTTCGCGAACCAGGCTGCACCGCCGCTCCACTGCGGATCGTCATGCAGCAGATGATCATACTCCACGAGCAGCGCGCCGCACCCGCCTGCATTGGAGACGATCCAATCCACGCCGGCCGCCTCGAATGCCGAGATATTACGACGCGCGAGCGACTTCGCCCCCTCCTGTTCGCCGCTATGGGCATGGAGCGCGCCGCAGCAGTTCTGCGCATCCGGGATCACGACATCGAAGCCCGCTTCATTCAGCAGCTCGACCGTGTGCTTGTTCGTTTCCGTGAACAGCACGTCCATGATGCAGCCGCGGAACAGGCCGACCGTAGCGATACGATCGCCCTTCGCCGGATGGAACGCGCCGATCTGCTCCACGACGCCCTTGTAGGCGGCATCCGGCAGAATCGCTTCCATCTCCCGCATAGGTGCCGGAAACAGCCGCATCAAGCCGGCGCCTCGGACCAGCTTGCGCAGGCCGGACCGCTGGTACAGCTGCAGCGCTCCGCCCAGCAGGCGCATTCGGCCTTGATGCGGAAACATGCCGTCGAAGGCGGCCTTCCGCAACGTCTTCACCCACCAGCGGTGCGTCTTCGTATGCATCTCAATGGATGATCGCGCCTGCTCCAGCAGCTGCCCGTACTTCACGTCCGCCGGACAAGCCGGTTCGCAGGCACGGCAGCCGAGGCAATGGTTCATCTGCGTCTCGAAGGCCGCGTCCGGATCCATCAAGCCGTCAGCGACCGCCTTCATCAGGGCAATGCGGCCGCGCGGCGACTCCGCTTCGATGCCTGTTTCCCGGAAGGTCGGGCAGGCCGGGAGACAGAAGCCGCAGCGCATGCAGTTGGTGAGCTGATCATAATCCAGCGATTGCTTCAGTGAGGACGCAAGCTCGCCCCAGGTCCCGCCGGGCGAAGCCGGGATCATGTCGCTAAGCGTCTTAACCACGGCCGAGCACCACCCTTTTGCGAGCCGACTTCGCGAAGATTTTGCCCGGGTTCAAGATATTGCTCGGGTCGAAAGCCAGCTTAATCGCCCGCATCACCTCGATGCCTGCCGTGCCTACCTTCCACTCCAGGAACGGCGCCTTCACGAGCCCGACGCCGTGCTCGCCGGTTATCGTGCCGCCTAGCGCGATCGCCGCTTCGAAGATGTCCTCGAACGCCGCCTCCACGCGGTGAATCTCTTCGGCATCGCGCGCGTCCGTCGTCGCCGTCGGATGCAGATTGCCGTCGCCGGCATGTCCGAACGTGCAAATTGTGACGCGGTGGCGCGCCGCGATTTCGTTGATCGCGAGCACCATCTCCGCGATCTTCGAGCGCGGCACCGTCGCATCCTCGAGAATCGTCGTCGGCCGCAGCCGGGCGAGCGCGGTGAAAGCGCTCCTTCGCGCTGTCAGCAGCTTCAGCGCCTCCGCCTCATCGGCCGCGATGCTTACGCGCTCCGCGTTCTCGCTCCTGCAAATGTCCGCGATACGCGCAATGTCCCGCTCCACCGTCTCGGGATCGCCATCCTGCTCGATCAGCAGGATGGCCGCCATATCGAGCGGCAGGCCCAGCTTCGCAAAATCATCGACGACCCGGATCGTCGGATTGTCCAGAAACTCCAGCGTTGCCGGAATGATCCGGCTCTCGATAATGCTGGACACGGTACGCGCCGCGCCGTAGAGGTCCTTATACATCGCAAGCATCGTCTTCTTGCTCTTCGGCGGCGGAATGAGCTTCAGCGTCGCTTCCGTAATGACGGCGAGCGTGCCTTCCGAGCCGACAAGCAGCTTGGTCAAATCGTAGCCGGCCACGTCCTTCATCAGCTTACCGCCGGTACGAATAATTTCGCCGCTCGCCAGCACGGCCTCAAGGCCGATGACGTAATCCTTCGTCGTGCCGTACTTCAGTCCACGCAGACCGCCCGAACATTCGGCAATATTGCCGCCGATCGTCGAGATCGCCATACTGCTGGGATCTGGGGGATAGAAGAGCCCCAGTCCTTCCACATGCGAGATGAAGGTCTTGGTGTTCAGCCCCGGCTGCAACGTCGCCGTGAGATTCTCAAGGTCGACCTCCAAGATGCGGTTCATCCGGTGCATGACCATGACGACGCCGCCCTCCACGGGTACCGTGCCCCCGCACAGATTCGTGCCTGAGCCGCGGCTCACGACAGGGACCCGGTATTGTTGAAGAAGCCTCAGAATAGCGGCGACCTGATCTGTATTCTCGGGATAGATCACGCCGTCCGGAAGCGACTGCAGCATCGGCGTGCCGTCATAGGAATGAGTAATGAGCGATTCCCGGTCGTCTCTGAACCACTTCTCGCCGACGATGCCGCGAAGCTGGCTTGCAATCACTTCCTGAAGCATGATGAACTCCCCTTTGTGCATATGAAATTGGCGGCTTCCCCGGCATCGGTCAAGTCCGCAGCAGAACCGGCCGCCTCGAACGGTCAGTCCGATTCTGCTCGAACAACTGCGAGGGCGAGACCGTTTATATCGCTTCGTCCACGATCGGAATCCGCCTCACGTTCGGATCCGTGAATAGATCATATTCGTCGCGGCTCGTGCTCGAGAACTCCGATACGACCGCCCCTCTTTCCCCTGCCTGGAACCAATGCTTCGTGCCCGGCGGGATTGTATACTGCTGCCCTGGGCGCAGTTCGATTTCGCGGAAGACCGTATAATAGTCCTCGCTCCCCGGCGGTACTTCCGCTTGGATAATGCCGCTGTTTTCCCCTTCTACATAGAGATACACCAAGCCTGAGCGGCACCGGAACGTTTCCATTTTGCCAAGGCCGCCGTCGACAGGAGGATGCAGATGCTCGGGGCAGGTTTGGCCCGGGAACAGCACAAGCTCCTTGGCGCAGTAGCGGTCCGTGTTGATGCAGGTGACAATTTCCAGGCCCTGCCGCTGCAAATCGCCCAGCCCGAAGTCCGCAATCTCGATCGTTTCCCGTTCATACGGCGTTAGCGCAATGCCGGCGCGGTCCAAAATATCCGCTGTCCGCTTCCGCGCAGCGACGATTTCACTTCTTTTCAAATCCATCACCCTCCCGATAATTATTTATCTTGAGCGGCCGCCTAGCGCTTCCTTCGCTCTGCCGGTCCATGCCAAATACCTGAAGAATCGCGAGCTTTGCTCCACTCCTGCAGCGCATGATGCACAGGACGCTTCGGCCAGCCGGCTGCCAGCCGCGCTTCGATCGCTTCCCAAGAACGCACGCCGCTCGTCGCATCCGCCTGCTCCACATTGCATGCCCCTGCCGCAACCGCTCCGTTCAACGTCTCTTCCGGCCCATAACCTCGCAGCAAGCCTGCCAGAAATCCCGCAATCGTGCAGTCGCCTGCCCCGGTCGTCCCTGTGACTTCAACCTCGAAGCAAGGCGCCAGCAGCTCACGGTCCAGCCATGCTTCTATCATGCCTACAGCACCTTTCCCCATATCAGCCAGCCTCGAAGGATCGCTTGTCGTGCGCAAATACAGCCCATGCTCGCCAAGCTTCAGCACGACGATGGCCGATCCAAGTGTCAGCAGCTCCTCTGCCAATTCGCGAAGCAGCGGCCCTTCCGCGAACGGCAGCAAATCGCTGCCATGCGCCGCAGCCAGCTCCTCATAACGGCCGCGCCGAAGCATGAAGAGAATTTCCTCGAAGCTCGGCAGAAACACATCGACAAAAGGGAGCGCTTTCATAAGAATGCTTCGCCAATCCGCCTGCCCTGCCGGCGACCCCGGGTCCGGCTTCGCCATATCGAGCGATACCGTGAGTCCTCTCCCTTTCACTCGCGATAACAGCGCTGCGAGTTCCGTTCCCCCGTTCATGTACATCTGCCGCATTAGCGGCGGGTAGCCGAAATGAAACAGCCTTGCTCCTGCCAGTTCTTCAACCTGCAAATCGTCCGCAGCAAAATGGTCGTTCGCGCCGGTGCAGTGGAGAAATATCCGATCGATTTGGGGCGGATTAATGACGATCGTGTACGAGGTATGCTCGCCGGGCGCAATGATCATACCGTCCGCCAGCTCGTGGTCGTATTCCCGAAGTATCCGCAGAATCGCCTCGCCGAACAGATCGCTGCCGATCTTGCCCATCAGCTTCGTGCGAAGCCCTAACCGATGCAGTGCCAGCCCTGTATTGGCGGCCGCTCCTCCAACCGCAATCTGCGCAGCGCCGATTTCCACCAGCTTCCCCGGTACCAGCAGCGTCCCCATCCCAAGCTGTGTGCATAGGCTCGGAATGACGTCCAGACAAATATGCCCTGCGGCAACGACTTCCACGCTCTTGAGTGCTGTCCCCACGTCAATTCCCCCAATCGATGCTCACGGTCGCGCCCGTACGCTGCGATTCCAGTGATGCGGTGAAGACGCGGTGGCTGCCTCTTGCTTCCTCCGGTGTTGCGCAGGTGAATGCCTGAAGCATTCCATCCTTACCGTGCGCGAGTTCATCGCAAAATGCCGCCCACATCTGCAGAATCGAATCGGAAAAGCCGAACTCGAAGATGCCGCCCGTAATCGTGTCGTAAGCGGATTGATACGGTACATCGACCGTCTGCCATGCCTGCGGTCTGCCCGGTGCATAGGCCAGCGACAATAACTGCTTTGGGTTCTTCGTCGAAAACTCTGCCGACATTTCCGTGCCTTGAATGCGGATGAACCATGTGTTGGCATGACCCGGCGCGATCCGCTTCGTTGACAGCAGCATCGGAAACTGCTGATCTGCCGTTCTGACCTCGCACGCCATAATCGCATTATCCCACGTTTCGCACGGGACCGTACCGCCATTGCCGTCCGGACGCTCCGCCACGATCTTGCTCAGCAGCGCCCTGACGTTGTCCGGCTTCCACCCGAAGCGCAGCGGTACATGCAGGACGTGCATACCGAGATCGCCCATGCAGCCGTATTCGCCGTTCGTCGCAATCCGCCGCTTCCAGTTAATCGGCTTCGCGGGATCCAGATCACTAGAGTGCCAAAAACCGGCCTCTACTTCAATCATACGCCCGAACCTGCCTTCTTTGACCCATTTTATCAGTTGATATGCGCCGGGATAGAACGGAAATTCCGACGAGCAGCGGACAATTACGTCCGGCTTAGCCGCTAACGCCGCGTTGATGCGCAAATTGGCAGGCGCGTCGATGCCGAACGGCTTCTCGCCGAGCAGATGCTTGCCTGCCTCAATGATGTCGACGTACATCTGACCATGCATATGATGAGGGACCGCGCAATAGACCGCCTCCACCTCCGCATCCGCCAGCAGTTCCCTATAATCGGAGTACGAACGCACAACACTCGGCACTTGACGCAGGAACCACGCCATCGCAGCGGGATTGGCATCACACACCGCCACGATACGCGGCTCGAAATCAACCTCCTCTAGATGCAGCCATCTTGCCGCCGCGCTGGCGAATTCTTTCCCCATCAAGCCGCAGCCGATGACGCCGAATCGAATGATTCGCTTCTTCATCTCAACGCGCCTCCTCGCCGTGCAGCATGTCAAGCGCCTGCTCCGGCGTGGCGCCATGATGCACGATCGCCATCAACGCCTTCGTCATGGCCATCGGATTAGCGTGCTGAATCACATTACGGCCGTACACAATGCCGGATGCTCCTTGCTTCATCAGCTCGGACGTCCGGTTCATGATTTCTTCGTCACCGGCCCTTCCGCCTCCGCGAACGAGCACCGGGATGCCGGAAGCCGCTTCAATGACTCGGTGATACTGCGACAAATCATCGCAAGGATCGGCCTTAATCACATCCGCACCAAGCTCGACGCCCTGCCTGACAAGCGGCATGATTTTGCTGATATCGCCATCCGCCATATAACCGCCCTTCGCTGCATTCGGCAGCATGACGAGCGGTTCGACCATCAGCGGCATGCCGTATCTCTCGCATTCGCTCTTCAGCAGCGATATGTTGCGCACGCATTGATGGTGCAGCTCCGGCTGATCCGGCAGCAGCAGCAGGTTGACGCATACAGCTACGGCGTCCAGCGCAACCGCCTTCTCGATTGCGCGGTCGATGACCTCGCTGAACAGAAACCGCGGCAGCTCCGTGCCGTAAATATTCGCCGCGTCCGTTCGCAGCACAAGCCCAGGCTTGCTCTTGCCTGGTACAGACTGCAGCCATTTGGATTGTCCAATGCTTAGTTGCATGCAATCCGGATTCGCTTCCGCAATCGTTTGGACCGCCTGCCTCATATTTTCGATACCGGTCAAGAATGAATATTCGTTGAAGAAGCCATGATCCACGGCAACATCCAAACATTTTCCCTGCTCGCTAAACATTCGGTTCAGTCGCGGCTCAGCCGACATGCCATCCATCCCCTCTGTTTCACAACCACAAATTCATGTCCGTTTGTAACATCATCTTAACTTAGGCAGCATCGATCGTCTACATTATTATTGGAAACGGTTACTCATTCCTCAGCAACGACAAGCTCCACGCCGTACTCTCTGCACGCTTGCAGCAGCGCATCCTCCGGCATGGTATTGCTGATGATCCGGTTCACGCCGCCGAGACCCGCGAAGGAGAATAATTCCTTTGCGCCGTATTTCGTATGGTCCGCAACGATATTCACTTCCGCCGCCTGGGCAATTGCCATTCGCTTGACCTCTGCTTCGTACATATTAGAGTTGCTGAAGCCATGCCTAGCCGTAAGACCCGTCGCCCCTAGGAACACACGGTCAAATGCCATTTTGCCAATGGCTTCGATCGTTGCCGGTCCCACCAGCGTCGAGGTTGATTCAAGCGCCATTCCTCCGGTAACCACAGTCGTAATCCCGCGCTCGAGCAGTTCAAGCGCTATATTGAGCGCGTTCGTAACGACCGTTATGCCCATTTCTGGCTTTAAATGACGCGCTACGTAAAGGGTTGTCGAACCCCCATCGATGAAGACAGCATCCTGCTCGTGCACCAGCGCCGCGGCCGCCTTGCCAATTCTGCTCTTCTCCTCCGTCAAGACGCCCGTTCTTTCCCCAATCGCAATATCCTTCGATGCCAGAATGGCTCCGCCGAATGTTCGTTTCGCATAACCCGCCAGCTCCAGCTTCTCCAAATCGCGGCGTATCGTCATTTCCGTCACGCCGAACGTTTCTTTCAAAGCGGCCACCTTCACTTCGCCGGCGGTCCCCAGCATGTGCATCAGCTGCTGCTGCCGTTCATTCAAGCTCATCTTCTCCACTCCTGTATTCTTGCTGTGCATACGTAGTCAACGCTTACTGTTCAAAACAAACAGATGTTTCTAACTAACATTATCATACAAAAAAGCGGTAAACCTCACAAGGAGATTTACCGCTTCACTCGTTTTTTTTGGATTATTTATTACTTATTACTTATTACTTATTACTTATTGCCAAACAGTACATCCAGCACCGGTTTCGTGTGACCGCCCGGATACATTTGATAAAGCAGGACATACACGATAATGCCTGTAATCGCCGTTATTAACCAAATGACCGACGTGACGCGTCCCCACTTGCGATGCTTCGCAAAGCGCTCGCGAAACGCAAGCGTCAGCGTCGTAATTCCGAATACTGCACCGACTGTGGCGAGTACGATATGGAAGAAGAGGAAGGTCAGGTAGTAAGGCTTGAGCGCATCGGAGCCGCCCCAATCGGTGTTGCCGACGAAGATCGTCCGGGACACATAGATGATGAAGAAGCAGAGTGCTGCGATCGCGCCCGCAATCATCACTTTCTTATGTGCATCCAGCCTTCTCTTGATCGCAAGGTTCCATCCGATAGCTACTAGAATGGCGCTCAGTGCGATAAACGAAGTACTGATCGCCGGTAAAACATCGTACATTGACAAGATACATCCCGTCCGTTTCTACAGAAAAGTCGTTTTCCTAATTTTCCTTAACTTAGCGCACCGTGATCCGGAACCTCATCCTCCGAATCTTTGTGTTCTTTCTTATACCATTGGAAGAAGACATACGCCAAAATGCAGCCGTACATTACTTCTTGCACAAGCTTCATCACGATACCGCCTAGCTGCTGATCTTCCACAGGCTCCATTAAATTGAAGAAGGTCGGGCCCGTAAACTTGGCCAGCAATGAGCCGGAATCTCCACCTATGCAGTAGCCCATCGCTCTTGCCCAAATTTCCGGATCGCTGTATGTCGCATACATCGAGGTGCTTGAGAAAATAATGAGCGCGCAAGCAGGGGTCAGCAGCATCCCATTTGCGAATATATAAGCCATCTTGCGAAGATCCGTAAGACGGTTCCATTCCGGTACCGGACAAGCAATCTGCCACCACATCATAAACGAAGTGACAAGCAATACCAAATAGTAGATTCGATGCACAGCAAAATGCGTCATAACGTAGTCATGTACAAGCGGTACATGATAAATCGAGAACAGCATATTGAACAGTACAAGCGTCAGAATCGGATGCATAAACCCGCTTAGCTTGGACCAGAAGGATGCGCGGAAAGCGATCCGCCACAAGTACGCCGGAATGCCAAGCAGCACAAGCGGAGGTACAATCAAATACGAGAGAGACATGTCCACCATATGAAACGTGAACATCATATGGCCGAGCAGGTCAAGCGGCCCGCCTTGCGCCAAGTACAACATGATCATACCGGATACGAACAGTATTTTTTGCCATCCGGTCACTTTGGGTTCATTGGATGCATGCTTTTCCTTCCACGGTCCAGCCAAGTAAAAATAGAATATGACTAATGCTGCCATCAAGAAGAAAAACCATGGGCTCCACAACGCTTCAAAGGAGAAATATTGCAATCCGAGCATGTTGGTACCCCTTTCCACAGTAAAGCTCACTTACAACAAAAGAGGGGGCCAATTAGGACCTCCCTCTCTGCTATTTACGTTCGATTTACCACCAAGCCCAGTATTCGGCCATGATGACAATCGTGAATACGACAACGACGCCAAACAGGATACTGACGATCGGGAAGATGTGACCGCGATCTTTCATGTGCATCCAGAAGCCCATTTGAATGAAGACTTGCAGCATTGCCATGGCAACCAGGAAGATGTAAATGAAGGTTGTGTTGATTTCTCCGGCTGCAACCATCGCGAATGCGATAACGGTCAGCAGAATGGAGAAAATGAACGCGATGATGTGCTTCTTAGGTCCTTCATGCTTGTGGTGCTTGCTCTGCTCTTCGACAGCGGAATGTTGATTGGACATTCGTTAGCCCACCTTTCCCATCAGATAAACGACGGTGAAGATGAATACCCACACAACGTCGATAAAGTGCCAGTAAATCCCGGCCACATATATCTTAGGCGCAGTTACAACAGTCAGACCCTTTTTGAAAATTTGTCCAATCAGAATACTGATCCACAATACCCCGAACAATACGTGCGCACCATGGAAGCCGACAAGCGTGTAGAACGACGAGCTGAATGCACTGGTCGAGAACTTGTGGCCTTCATGGACGTAGTTCGTGAACTCATCGATCTCAAGACCAAGGAACGCAAGTCCAAGCAGTACGGTGATGATCAACCATGTAATCATCGGCTTTACTTTATTCGTATGCATCGCTTGAATCGCAAATACGCTGGTCAAGGAAGACGTCAAGAGAATGAAAGTCGCCCAAGCGGTCGTTGAAAGCTCGAACAAATCTTGCGCGGTAGGGTTACCGTCGCCGACTTGATGACGAAGCGCCAGGAACGCCGAGAAGAGCGATCCGAACAAGACGGTTTCGGCACCAAGGAAAAGCCAGAAGCCAAGTACTTTATTACGGCCTTCGAGTGTTGCTTTCTCTGGCTCGTGTGGAAGCTGTCCATCTACATGTGAATGTGAGCTCATGCTTTTACCCCCTTATCCCCAGTAATTTCATCCGGTTCGATATGGAAGCCATGATCGTCGTAAACAGAACGCAAGAACATGCACGCTAGCGTAATCACAAGGCCAAGGATTGCAACGATGTGATTGTTAAAGAGAAATGCTTTGAACCCGTCGCCGTAGTCGCCCTTACCATACATGAAACCAAGTCCAGCGATGAAAAGACCAATTGACATGATGAGCGGCAAAATCGAAGGTGAAGGCATGTGAATCGAGCCAAGCGGTTCAGCAGGCAGCATTTCCTTCTTGCCTTCCATTTTCTCTTTCCAATATGCATCATAACCGCGAACGAGCGGCGTTTGTGCAAAGTTATACTCTGGAGCCGGCGAAGGAATCGTCCACTCGAGCGTACGGCCGTCTTCCCATGGATCGTTGCTCGCGTTGCGAGGTTTGAACGAAGTGATGAGCACGTTCAGCAAGAAGAAGATCGTACCGAGTCCCATCAGCATAGCTCCGATTGTACTGATCAAGTTAAGATTGTTGAAGCCCAAGCCGTCCAGGTACGTCCATACGCGGCGCGGCATCCCCATCAAACCAAGGAAATGCTGTACGAAGAACGTCAAGTGGAAACCAATGAAGAAGAACCAGAAGCAGAGCTTACCAAGTCCTTCACTTAACATCCGTCCGAACATCTTCGGCCACCAGTAGAACAAGCCTGCAAAAAGTCCCAGAATCAAACCGCCGACAATTACGTAATGAAAGTGAGCGACGACGAAGTAAGAATCGTGATACTGGAAGTCAGCTGGAGCTGCAGCAAGCATAACGCCAGTTACGCCCCCCATGACAAACGTCGGAACGAATCCGATTGCAAACAAGCTTGCCGTAGTGAAACGAATGGAACCGCCCCACATCGTAAACAGCCAGTTGAAAATTTTAATACCTGTCGGCACGGCGATCAACATTGTCGCAATGGAGAACAATGCGTTCGCAACCGGCCCAAGCCCTGTCGTGAACATGTGATGCGCCCAAACCATGAAGCCGAGAAAGCCAATCAGCACAGTTGCGAAAACCATCGAGCTGTACCCGAAAAGGCGTTTGCGCGAAAATACACTGATGACCTCGGAGATGATACCAAATGACGGCAGAATCAGGATATACACCTCAGGATGTCCGAAGATCCAGAAGATATGCTCCCAAAGCACTGCATTACCGCCGTTCGTCGGTTCGAAGAAATTCGCCGAGAACAAGCGGTCAAACATCAACGCCACCAAGCCTACCGTCAGCGCCGGGAAAGCGAACAAGATCAATGCGGAAGTGATGAACGCGGTCCAAGTAAACATCGGCATACGCATGAAGCTCATGCCCGGAGCGCGCATATTGATAATCGTAGCCAAGAAGTTAATACCGCCGACCAACGTTCCTATACCGGCAATTTGAAGACCGATAACATAGTAGTCGACACCGTGCCCGGCACTGTAAGTAGGCGTTGCAAGCGGAGCGTATGACGTCCAGCCAGCATCCGGGGCACCTCCCGCGAACCAGCTGACATTCAAGAGAACGCCGCCCGCGAAGAAGGTCCAGAAGCCGATCGCGTTAACGAACGGGAATGCAACGTCGCGCGCGCCGATTTGCAGCGGCACGATCGCGTTCATTAAAGCGAATATCATCGGCATGGCCGCAAGGAAGATCATGGTTGTACCGTGCATCGTAAGCAATTCGTTATACGTATGCGCAGCTACAAAGTCATTGAGCGGCTTCCATAGTTGGATTCGAATCAGGAGCGCTTCCAATCCGCCGACTAGGAAGAAAAAACCGCCCGCGATCAAATACAGGATGCCGATTTTTTTATGGTCTACGGTCGTTAGCCAGTCCATCAGACCGCTGTACCGCTTAACCGCATGTGCATGAGCCAAAGTAGGTACCTCCTTCATTCCGTCAGTAATTAATATTGTAGTTTCAAGCCGGCCAAATATTTCGCGAGGGCATCGACTTGATCTTTCGTCAGATCTACCTTAGGCATCAGCGTTCCCGGTTTAACCGCTTGAGGGTCCGAAATCCAACGCTTCAAGTTCTCTTCAACCGTGCCTTCGTTTTTGTATTGCGCTTGATCCGTGTTTACCAAGATACCCGCAACTGCTTGACGGCTTCCGATACCTGTCAAGTTCGGGAATGCCGGTCCGCCTTTGTCGCCGATCGCATGGCAGGATAGGCATTGTTTGTTTAGCAGTTCTGCTATTTCTTGATTTTCTGGAAGAGCTACCGGGTTTTTCATTGCCGTTACCCAGCGATCGAAAGAAGCACGGTCTACAACTTTAACTTTGAAATCCATCAAGGAATGCGAAGGTCCGCAGAGCTCCGCGCACTTACCTAAGTACACGCCCGGATTCGGCGCTTTAAAATACATAATGTTAACGTTTCCGCCCGGATTCGTATCGATCTTACCGGCCAAGGACGGAATCCAGAAGGAGTGAAGCACGTCAGCTGTCTTCGCTTCCACGGAAATAATCGCATCGTTAGGTATCAGCAGTTCTTGTGCTGTCTTAACACCCAGGTTAGGATATTCGAATTCCCACCAATATTGGTGAGCCGTAACTTTAATTTGCACGGCATCAGGATCCTTCGTGTGATCCTCTGCCAGACCGAATACGGTCTTAACGGTTGGAACACCAAGGATGATCAGAAGGATAATCGGTATAACGGTCCAAATAATCTCCAGCTTGTGGTTACCTTCCACTTGCACAGGGATCGATTTGTCACCTGGGCGGCGACGAAACCGGATAATTACGTAGAATGCGATCGCAAATACAATCGCAACGACCAAGACCATGATCAAGATCGTTAATTTCATTAGTCCGAACTGTTCTTCGGCAACCGGCCCTTGCGGTCTTAGTGTAGACAAGTCAGCTCGTCCGCATGCTGACAACAGCAACACCATCCCGGCAAGAAGCGGCATAAGCCGTTTTAGAACGTGCCACCGATTCATCATCAATCAACCCCACTTTTTACGTTTTCACAGCGGCCGTAGATGGCGCAAAAAGCGGCTCTGCTGCGTGTTTTCCTGGATGTTTAGACAACTTTTGCAATCTAATCACTTTATTAAATATAAAGTTGCAGGTGCTTTTTGTCAATGTTCCGAAGGATGTTCACAAATTGTTCTCAATGCAGTAAAATCAACGATTTCCGCCGTTTTTTTGCTTGCCAATTTGTGTAGTCAGGGCTCCATGTCTATCCTACATTGTGTGCATAAACCATGGTTCTTTATGTATTGAAATGTCATGCATATTTGTTTTCCGCCGGCCCATTCTAAAGAGAGGTTAACCGAAAGGGGCGAATATCATGAACACACGATCATTGCATAAGTCATTCCTCATTCTGATCATTGCTTCAATGACAGCGGCTTTGGGCTTAACCGGCTGTAATTATCAGCGCCACGTCCAGAACAGCACCTTTGACTATGGAAGCAAGAACAAAGGGGATCCCAAAATGCTCGGCAGCCGGATGTACGGCACGATGAGCGGACTCCCGGGGCAGCATGATAACGCTTGGATTGAATACAGCTCGCTTCTAAGCAATGACGTCTCCAATATTAACGGCGTTGCCGGCGCGCTTGTCTTCCTAACGGACAAGAACGCATATGTCGGCATCACGACGGATTGGACTGCAACCGGCACCTTGAAATCAGGCGGTCCCGGCACGCGTGAGCAGAATAATTCCGGATCGACCGAAGGGGTCTACAATGTCGATAACGGCAGCCCTTACTGGAACAATCAGCGGATCGCAACGCCATACAATTCAAATTTCACGGTCAATGATCATAATCAAATTTCTGGGGAATTGAAACAGACCATCGCGGTCTGCATACGCAAATTAGCCCCAAGTGTGCAGGAGGTTCATATTTCGGCGAATAAGGAATTCAATAACCATCTGATTCAGTATGCCCAGGAGGCTTGGGCCGGCCATTCACTCACGCCGTGGGTACCCTCCTTCAACCAACTGGTTAAGCATCAATTCGTCGGAGGCAATGACGTGCCTGCTCCAATCGATGTGCAGCAGGGGCGAGCTGCATTACGGAAATAATGCCAACTACCTAAGGCTGGGATCCATTATGGATTTCCGGCCTTTTCAATTTTCCTATATAATGAAGAAAAAAAAGATTTGCTTTATTCTGCCAACTTGCGATATGATAATGCTCGCTCTCTCTACGGCCATTTCACCCTGCATCACAAGCATTCCGGCTTCGCCGCAGCTTATTAGGATGGAGGTGACAGATGCTATTCCTCGTTTTGGCACGCAAAGCTTATCTTCGCAACTTGCAGTACCGCGGCGCACATATGATTCATAATGTCGCGAGCGCGATCTTCGGCTTCATCTACGTTTCCATTTGGATGGGCATCGGCGAGAGCCAATCGCTCGGCGCTTACGGTCTAAGCGGCATGGTCAGCTACGTCGCATTCAATCAAGTTACCCTGTGGGTCGTATCATTTCTCACCAACGGACTTGGCATCGAACAATCGGTTCGAACCGGGCAAATTGCCACAGATCTTATGAGGCCCGTTCATCTGTTCTATCAGCTGATGTGCCGCGAATGGGGTCAAATCGCATATCAGTTTCTGTACAAGAGTATCCCGATCTACGCGCTTTACCTCTTGATCCTCCCGCTTCACGTCCCTTCTTCCGTGCTTACCTGTCTCTGGACCGCTGTCGCACTTGCGCTTGCCGCACACATTTCCATTTGCATCAATTTCTTGATCGGCGCCGCTGCACTATGGACAACGGAATCACGCTGGCTATATTGGGTCAACTATGCGTTTAGTATGCTGCTCTCTGGATTTCTCATCCCGATCGAGTGGCTGCCGGGCTGGCTTCGCATGCTCAGCCATGCTTCATTCTACCCGTTTCTTCATTATATACCGTCGAAACTGTACCTTGGTCTTGAAAGCGCCCAAAGCCTGTACGGATCGGTATTGTGGGGAATTCTTCTGACATCGGTATGCTTGTTCACCGCAAGCCGCATGCGCCGCAAGGTGGAGGTGCAGGGCGGATGAATGAGCTTCGCATGTACAAACTGCTCGTTGCAGCAAGCCTGCGCAGCCGAATGCAGTACAAATTCAACTTCTGGTTCTCGACCATCATGGCAGCCGTTATCAACATCGTAGAATTCGCCATGCTCGCAGCCGTATTGCTGAAGTTCGGCCATATCAAGGGCTGGAGCCTGTCCGAGGCTGGATATTTGTATGCCGTTCTGACATTGTCCAAAGCCATCTACCGAACCGTTGCCTCCGACGTTCACCATCTGGAGAAGTACTTGGTCAGCGGCGAGCTCGATAATCTGCTGCTTCGTCCGGTTCCGATCCTGCTTGGGCTCATGTCACAAAATGTATCATTTCGTATCGGCGAACTCATACAGGGCGGTGTCGTTCTTATTCTCTGCATGCGAGCTATGTTCCTAAACGGCCAGCTGTCATGGACCGCCATCCCTTATACGCTGATCGTGATCATTTTCGGTTCCCTGCTCTTGTTTGCCATTGGTCTATTGACCGCTTCCGTCGGCTTCTGGATGACGCGCATTGAGGAGCTGCAAACCATTACGGAAGATGCAGCCCGTACGGCGGCGCAGTATCCGCTGTCGATCTACCCAAAATGGATGCAGGGCATGCTCCTATCAGCCATTCCGGTCGCTTATGCCAATTACGTGCCGTCGCTTTATATTTTGCGGGGACATGGCAGCGTCTGGCTCATCATCGCCTCCGCCGCGGCAGCATGCCTGTTATTCGCAGCAGGTCTTGTGCTCTGGAAACGCGGCCTTACCAAATATCAGAGCACCGGGAGCTGAAGCACGCTTCGGATACAGCCTCAACTGGAAGGAGCAAAGACTAGAGAATGATTCATGTACAGCATCTTACGAAGCAATTCAAATCAGCGGCAGCCAAGGAAGGTGCCTTCAAGGGCATACGCACCTTATTATCAAGGGATTACCGCATTAAAGATGCCGTCTCCGACATCAACTTCACTATCGAACGCGGCGAATTCGTAGGCTATATCGGCCCGAACGGGGCAGGCAAATCGACAACGATCAAAATGCTCTCCGGCATCCTTCATCCGACAGCCGGGCAAGTCCAAATCGACGGGCTCAGCCCGCACCGCGAGCGCAAGCAGGTTGCGCGAAGGCTTGGGGTCCTCTTCGGACAGCGTACGCAGCTTTGGTGGGATTTGCCCGTGCGGGATTCCTTCGATATTCTCGCGGCGATGTATGGCATAAGCGAGCAAGCCAAAGCAGCACGGGTTGCCCAGCTCAGCGAGCTGCTCGAGCTTGGCCCGTTCATGGATACCGCTGTCCGGAAGCTGTCCCTCGGTCAGCGGATGCGCGCAGACATCGCGGCGGCGCTGCTGCATGATCCCGAAATTTTGTTCCTCGACGAACCGACGATCGGACTGGACGTTGTAGCAAAACGCAGCATCCGGGAGTTCCTTCGCTCCATCAACAAGGAACTTGACAAAACCATTCTGCTCACGACGCATGATATGGACGACATCGAACAACTGTGCGGCCGGGTCATCGTTATCAACAACGGTCGGCTAGGCTTTGACGGAACCATTGACGAGCTGCGGCGCCGCATTGGACTTCCTACCTTGATTCGCGTTACATACCGCTATCCCATTCATTCAGAAGCCTTGCTCGGATCCATGGGAGCATCGGGAATATCCGAGCATCTGCAGCTGACGCAGACGGAAGAGCGGATTCTGACGGCTGCCTGCAACCGCGACCAGCTAAGTGCTATGGAGGCGCTTCGTCTGCTGGAGCAGCTGGGCGAAATTGAGGACGTGCATATGGATGAGCCGGATTTTGAGGAAATCGTGCATCGTATTTATTGACACTGGTTCGACGACGCCGTCGTCACCCGCAAAGGAATAATCCGTACATCCATTCGGGCAGACTTCCATTATCGCAGCTTGTTTGCGGTGAAGCGAGGTCTGCATTTTTATCTTAAAGCTTCACTTGACACTTACCTTAATATCATATATCTTTAAATTAAGATTTTAAAAAAGATGAAATGCACATCCTATATATAGTTCCTTTAGCGAGGTGAGTTCAATGAGTTCTGAAACAAAATCTTCCCCAAACGATCTTCAACTCTTTATCACGCTTTCCCGGGCGCATCAATGGGTAACGGCTCACGTGCAAAAGGATATTCGCAGGTCCGGTCTGAACCCGACGGAATTCGGCGTGCTGGAGCTTCTCTATCATAAGGGCGAACAGCCTCTTCAGCAGATCGGGGAAAAAATTCTGATGACGAGCGGAAACATTACCTATGTCATCGACAAACTGGCCGACAAAGGCTTAGCGCAGCGCAAAGCCAGCTCGACGGACCGTCGTGTTATTTTCGCAGAAATTACGGAACGCGGCAGACAGCTGCTGAATGATATTTTCCCGCCTCATGCGGAGGCCATATCCAAAGCGGTCAGCGGGCTGACGGAGGAAGAGCGCGAGCAAGCAATTAAACTGCTTAAGAAGCTCGGCATTGCGGCGCAGACCAGCTTCACGTAGGCAGCCGAGAGCAACATTCACTATCCGAAGGAGGCTGACATGAGCATCGCACTTGGGTTGTTACTGATTCGGTTGGTCGTCGGATTGACTTTGGCAGCCCACGGTTCACAGAAGCTGTTCGGCTGGTTCGGCGGTTACGGACTGAAGAGCACAGGCAGCTGGATGGCTTCTATCGGCTTGAGGCCGGGCATTATAATCGCGCTTCTCGCTGGCTTGGCGGAGCTGACCGGCGGCCTTCTCTTCGCACTAGGTCTTTGGATGCCGGTAGCTGCGGCGATTATTGTCCTCACGATGATTGGCTCCATCGCTTCTGTCCATTTCAGGCATGGATTCTGGATCACAAAGAACGGCATGGAATACAATCTCATTCTTATCGCAGTCGCGGTCGGCCTTGCTTTGGTCGGCCCCGGTGAATATGCGCTTGGCCGATAATCTCACATTTATCTCATTCGATTTTAATTGTATCTATCTCATTTATATGGAGGGCATTTATTATGCAAACGTTAGTTTACGGACCATCACTTCAAGCTAAAGGCGCATTTGACGGCGGTAAAATTACAGAGCAGAAACCGATCGGTTTCTCCGGCGAAGGCGCCGTAGTGAAACGAGTCAGCACGTTATTCTATTGGGCTTGGGCTCATTCGAAGCAAGAAGGCTACATTCCGCTTCATCCCCATCAAGCATTCGAAATCATGACGTATGTCGTCGCCGGCAAAGCCGAGCACGGCGATACGCTCGGAACCAGAAGCAGCGTTGGCGCAGGCGGCGTGCAAATGATGCAAACAGGCTCCGGCGTCAGCCATGAGGAACGCTTCGTCGGTCCCGACATGGAGGGCTTCCAAATCTGGTTCGAGCCAAATATTCAGGAGGCACTCACAAGGCAGCCGACCTATACCCAATATGAACATGAAGCCTTCCCGATCGTTCAAGGCAGCGGCTATTCGAAGAAAACCGTCCTCGGCGAGAATTCCCCGATCAGCATCGTCGCCGACGCCCGCATGTGGGATGTCGAAGTTGCGCCTGGCGCAGTCTACCAGCATCCCGTTGTGAAAGATCGCACGCTTACCGCGCTTGCGATCCGCGGAGGCGGTACTTGGTCCTATTCCGATTTGCCAGCTAATCAAACGACATTCGCGCATAAAGATTTCATTCTCGTCCGTGCCGATTCTGTACAGGACGTCGTTATCACTGCCGGGGATGAACCGCTTCGCATGATTCTTATCGACGTGCCTACGGCGGTCGACTACCCGCTTTACCCGAAACGTTAAGTTCCAGCACGCAAATAGGGCTCCGGCATGGGAGGTGGATGAACCACCAACATGCCGGAGCCCTTCGTTTACATTAATGCGCTGCTGCAGGACGTTCCTTCGCTTTGTCCGACTCCATTGCATTGCGAGTGGACGCTTCGCGTTCCATGGACAGCTCTTCGATCGTTTTTGTCTTAAGACGGGCTGCGCCTTGATAATGCTCGCGCGTCGGCAGGAGATTGCCCGCCGCGAGGCGTTCCTTCGCCGCTGCGATCGATGCTCCATATTGCGGCAGCCATGGCTCCCCGGCGACGAGCATTTCGTCGACCATTTGCCAAATTTCTTTCGGATTGCACACTGCGCCGACTAGCGGATCCATCATCATCGCTTGCCGAAGCAGCTTGTCATTGCCGCTAATGGCAGCTTCCACCGCCAAACGCTGCACGGAGATGCTGACATTGCACACGGCCGCGCAGCCAAGAGGCAGATCGCCGACAACCGGCATGTTGATGCCGTTGCGGTCCACGTAGCCCGGCGCTTCAATAATCGCGTCATCTGGCAGATTCGTAATGACGCCGTTGTTCACGACGTTGAAGTGCCCGCGGTATACGCGCCCCGTCTCTAGTCCTTCAATAATATAGGAGCCGTGCTCCTCGCCGCGGTTCTCCGCCGCGTATACGAACGGATCGCCCTTCAGCCAGTTCGGGAAATCAGTCTCGAACCAATTGCGCCCTTCGGTGCAGACGCGCAGGTAGCCGCCGGTTTCGCCGTTGATCCAGCTGCCGAGATCGATCCAATCCTTGATTTCGTCCGCACGCTTGCGATACCATGGCACATATTCGCTGAGATGTCCGTTCGATTCCGTCGAGTAGTACCCGAATCGGCGCAGCATATCGATCCGCACTTTCTCTGTTTGCTGAAATTCCGGATGGTTCTCGAACGCTTCCAGCAGGTCGCCCGTACGATCGACGCCGTTTGTCTTCACGGAGACATACCAGGTCTGGTGATTGATACCCGCACAAATGATATCGACCTCTTTCTTCTCCAGGCCGAGCGCGCGCGCGATCTGGTGGTGGCCGCCCTGCACGCCGTGGCAAAGTCCGATCGTACGGACGCCGCCGTACTTGTTGCATGCCCAAGTGAGCATAGCCATCGGGTTCGCATAGTTGAGCAGGAGCGCATTCGGTTCGGCAACCTCGCGAATATCTTTGCAGATATTAAGCATCTCCGCGATGCCACGCTGGCCGTACATGATGCCGCCCGCGCACAGCGTATCGCCGACGCATTGGTCGACGCCGTATTTCAGCGGAATGTCTACGTCATGCTGGAACGCTTCCAAGCCGCCGATCCGTACAACGCAAAATACATAGCGAGCATCCTTCAAAGCTTCGCGGCGGTCAGTGGTCGATTGAATCTGGATCGACAGACCGTTCTCGTTGACATCTCGCTGGACAAGCTGCGTCACCATGTCGAGATTATGTGCATTGATGTCTGTAAATGCAACTTGAATGTTTTTGAATTCCGGTACAGAAAGCAAATCCCGCATGAGACCGCGGGTGAATCCGATACTGCCTGCGCCGACAAAAGCCACTTTAAAAGACATGAAAAAAGCCTCCTCTTCGCCATTTAGAGCGTAATGTTCCATACACTCATTGTAACAGGCGGCTTAAGAAGGCGTTTCCACATTTGCAACAGCTTCGCTTACATGATGTCAGCTATTTCAACTTTCTGTTCAACGTAGGACTGAATCGACACATGTGATTTACGGTAGGCGGCAGGCGACAGGCCCGTCAATTTCTTAAACAGCATGCTGAAATATTGACGGCTGTTAAGTCCCACATAGTCGGCGATTTCGATAATAGGGACGTCCGTTTGGACGAGCAGCATTTTCGCTTTCTCCATGCGCAGCTCAGCTAAATACGAGGTAATGGACATATGCATATTAGCTTTGAATATCCGCTGCAGATAAACCGGATGCAGGTTAACGGCCGCTGCCACATCCTTGGCCTGGATATCGCAGTCGTAATGCTGATGGATGTATTCAGCCGCGATGCGCACGTAGCGGTGGATTTGGCGTTCGGCGCTGCCCTTGGTCTCCTCGGCGGCAAGCCGCGCGACGCGGAGCAGCAGCTGGGAGATAAGCAGATTCGTCATGACAGTCTTCCCTTCGCCCCCGATATCCATCTCCAGCACAAGGCTTCGGAGAATCGGCTGGACGTCCGCCGAATCCCGCAGCACAATGGTGCTGCGTTCCCGGTCCAGGAACTCCGCGAATGCGCCGTCGCTTGCCGCAAGCTGACGCAAAGACGGATACATTCCCTCGCATGGCGTAAAGGTGAACTCCACGTTCAGCATCCGGCAGCCGTTATCCTTCTCGACCAGCAGCCGGTGCGGAACCCCCGCATCCAGCATAATAAGGTCGCCTTTGCGCATCGCGGTTACGCCGTTCTCCGTCTCGACCGTGCATGTCCCAGACATCACGTACATAAATTCGGTTGCGTCTTCATGCGTGTGAAAGCCCATCTGGAAATCGATCCATTGTTTATAGTAATACGCCACAATGCTAGGTCTGAATTCCCCGTCTTCGCGCCACTTGGATGCATATAAGCCTTGTTTGGGCATCAGCGCCTCCTACCCTTCGATAGCTCGGCTACGAGCTTTGCGCTGCAGCAGCACGAAGATGCCGCTCACGACAATGCCGGCAATAACGCCGACGGCCAGATCATGCGTAACGACTACCGCCGCAACCGTACTGACCATTACGATCGTTTCGCTGACAGGGACCTTGCGAAGCTTGAACACGGATTTCCAGTCAAATATGGCAGCGCATACCATCAGCATAATGCCAACAAGCGCCGCCATGGGGACAAGCGACAGCAGATCGCCGAGTACAACGACGAGCAGAAGCAAGAAGAGCGCAGCGACCAGCGTCGACAGCCGGTTGCGGCCGCCCATCCGCACATTGAGAACGGATTCCGCTACGAGCGCGCATCCGGCCATTCCGCCGAAGAAGCCTGCGATAACGTTCGCAATACCCTGCCCCCGCATTTCACGGTTCTTGTCCGTACGCTCCTTCGTCGTTTCGTCGAGCAGATTCTGTGTCAGCATTGTTTCCGTGAAGCCCACCAAGGCGAGCGACAGCGAATACGGCAGTATAATAAGGAGCGTTTCCCAGCTGACCGGTACATCAGGCAGCAGGAAGGCCGGCAGGGAAACATCGATTTCGGCAATGTCGCCGATTCGGCTGACACCCTCGATGCCGAACATCCATACAGCTGCCGTAAGCAAGACAACCGCCGCCAGCGGAGACGGGATCGCCTTGAAATAACGCGGAAGCAAATAAATAATCAGCAGCGCTGCGCCGACCAGAACATACATCTTCCATGAGGCATGGCTAAAGTACCGCAGCTGCGATAAGAAGATCATAATCGCAAGCGCATTGACGAAGCCCGTCAGCACAGGCTTCGGCACGTAATTGACCAGCTTGCCCAGCCTGAATACGCCCATCAGATATTGAATAATGCCGGTCAGTACCGTTGCCGCGAACAGATAGGCGATGCCGTGCTCCTTCACGAGCGTCAGCATCAAGACCGCCATAGAGCCTGCCGCCGCGGAGATCATACCCGGCCTGCCGCCGAGAAACGTAATGACGAGAAGAATGCAAATCGAAGCATAGATGCCTACCGTCGGCGGTACGCCCGCCATAAACGAAAACGCCAGCGAATCCGGGATCAATGCAAGCGTCGCTGTCATGCCTGCAAGCACGTTGAATCTAACGTCCGTCGTCCATTGTTTGCGCCAAGAATTGTTCAAGCCGTCACCTCAAACCGTCTAATTTCATGCCCCTTCACGCGGAGCTCTAACGGTTAGCATAACCCCGCCCGACAGGGAAGGTCAACGTTCAATTTTGGCAGCAGCATGCTTGTCATTTGCGTGTATTCGGACGCAATAAAGAGCCGAGAGGAAGCTCCTCGGCTCTTTCGCCAGCCTTTACGATCTATAAGAAAAGTTCAATGAAATAATGACCTTCATTCTTCCTCGGATCTATTCGTATATCATGCCTCAGGATAACACGCATCTTCTCCCCAGCTGCTTTGCCATATACTCGCCATTCACAAAGGTATGTTCATCCAGCTTCATCGCATTGATTTCGAGTCCATAGGTCGTAAACCCAAACGTTTCGTAGAGTCGCTTTGCGCTCTTGTTATGTTCAGCAACGGCTAAATTCAATTGTTCGATTTCGGTTTCGGTCTCGATGTGCTCGATCATTCGGGAAAGCAATTGTCTGCCGACTCCCTGTCCTTGCGAACCTTGATCGACATACATGCCCGAGAGAACTCCCTTATGCCGAAATTTTTTGCTCAGTTCCTGCTGGAAGCCGAGAATTCCAATTAATTCGCCCGAATCTGCAAAAGCCCCCATAACGAATTGGGAATCACTGCTCTTTAATCGGTCCTGAATGACAAGATTAGGAGTATCAACTAACTCCTCGAATGATGAACTGAACGATTCCGGATTCTCCTTCGTTGCTTTTAATCGTAATTGCCAATAAATTTCCGTGTCGTCAGGTTGTAACACTCTGATGTACAAAATCGCACCTCTTTCAAAATTCCGTTCAACATGATGATCAGTTACGGCCTTATCTTACACAAAACGCATAATTGAAGTCAATGAACAGCGATTTTGATGTTAGGTAAAATAACAACAAACTTCCCTTATGGAACTGTTTACCGCCTGTCCAAGAGCTGTGCCATATGCCCTTGAAAGGACTAAATTCCTTGAACGCGATTTGAATGCCGAGCATCTAAGCGCGCCTCCAAATAGAGCCGCGTCTGCGCTATTGCTGCTTAATTTCATTTTCGAATGGCCGCGCTGCGCTTAGAACGCGCTCGCTTTGTGCGTGTCCGGACACCAGCGGGCGGTACGGTAATAGCGGATCAAGAAGTCCAGCGCCTCTTCCGTTCGCAGCGCGGTCAAGGCTTCGAATGCATAGGCGCGCGTATAGCGGTCTCTACTGTCCAGACCTGCCCGCAGGGCGGCGACGACGAGCTCCGGATCTCCGAGCTTGCCAATGCGAAGCAAGGAGAGCGCCGCCGTGTAGCCGATTTTATTCGTAATATAGTCTTGATTCGCGACGTACGTGTTCGAACTGCCGGCCTGCGCAGGCGCCTCGGCTTCCGCCGCGACCGCTTCCTTTAAGGCGCGAACGAGCGCCGCGACGGTCAATTCGGCCGGCTCGCCGATCATGCCCAAGGCTTCCACCGCATTGCGGCGCACCCACTCGCTTGTATCGTCTAGCGCCGCGATCAATGCCGGCACGGCTGGCGCCGCGTCTGCTCCGTTCATCCCGAGGGCAAAGGCCGCGAAGCCTCTTCGCGTCTCTTCCGCTTGCCGAAGCGCATCGATCAGTCCGGGCACGGCCGCCGAACCGGCAGCTTGAAGCCCGTAAGCCGCGCGCTGAGCAGCGAGCTTGGAGCCGTTCTTCAGCATCCCAAGCAGCACTTCCGTCCCGGCCGCTCCGATATGGCCAAGCGCATACGCCGCGTTAAGGCCGACCTCCTCCGCGACATCCTGCACGAGCTCGCCAAGCTTTGCCGCGCTCCCCGAGGCAGCGGCTCCGAGCAAACCGAGCTCATCCGCCGCACGTGCGCGAAGGATGGCATCACCCGCCGACAGCGCCGCATCCAGTTCGGCAAGCCGCGCTTCATGAGCAGCCGCAGCCGGCTTCCAGCTCTTCTCGCCTCGCAGCCAATTCCACGTATCCTGCCACAAATTCAGATGTCCATCCGATGTGCCAATCGGAAATTTCGGCGCGCTGTTCGAATGGTTCCAGCTCGGCAAAACCGGCTCCCGCAAGCGGACAAATTGAAATTTGAGCATATACCGGTCCAGATTCGACGTGTTCAACGACGCTTTATGCCACAAATCGAAGTGGACCAGAACGATCGTGCCCGCCTTACCCGTCGGCAGCAGCGTGTCCTGCCCCGGAAATTTCTCGTTGTACTGGGAGCGCGGCATGATGGCCGTCGGCCCCATTTCTTCCGTGATATCCTGCGTGTAGTAGAACATCATCACCCACCATGGACGGTGGCTCCGCATGGAGGACCAGTAGCCGTCCTTATGCCATCCGCCGCCGCCCGGCATCTGATTGCCCGGCTGATTGTAGTGCATATGGCGATGCGGGTGCATATAATAGTCAGGTCCGAGCACGCTTGTCAGCGCGCCCCTGACAACCGGGGTGTCAAAAAACTGCTGAATATCGGGTATGCGCGGCAAAATATTGTTGCCGGGATTCCCCTCCTGCTGCAGCACAAAATCGATCTGCTTCATCACGCTATGATGAAGCGCTGCAGGCAATTCGTTCTGTAAAACCAGGTATCCATTCACAATAAATGATGCCATTTGCTCGTCTGAAAGCAGGTTTACGTTCGTATTCACGGTAGGCAGCCCCTTTATATCGCTAGAAGATGTGTTATATTTAATGTACTTGAGCGTGTTTCTTTTGTATTTAGCGGCCAGTCAGAAATTTGTACAATCGTCAGGTCAGTTTAATGAAACCGTAAAGAATGGACGTCTTTCTCTGCCGAAAGGAGGAACCGATGCTGACATGAATATCGCCCGCTTCCACCCCTATGTGTATTACGCGACGAAGTACGCCTTCTATCCGGGGCAGACCAGCCTGACCCGGCACAGCTATTCGGCTTCCCTCTATTTCGTGACGGAAGGCAGAGGCGTCTTTCGGCTGCGCGGCCGCGAATACGAGGCGCTTCCGGGCATGATGGTCTACATGGAGGCAGGACAATGCCATGACTGGGCATCCGATACGGATGAACCGATGACCCATGTCTGCTGTTATTTCGACTGGCACTACGTCGACCGGACCGAAGCGTATCCCGACGAAGCCGGCCCGATTTGCTACGACGCCGCCCTCCTGCGGCAGGAGCTGGTCGGCGAAGCCTTCCCTTATCCGCTGCCGGAGATCGCTGACGTCAGCTCGTCGCTTCGCCGCTGGGTCGATCTCATGCAGAAATGCTACACCTCGAACGAGCATACGACGGAACGGACCTTCATCCCGAATATGATGGTGCAGAGCCATTTTCTACAATTCATTGATCACTTCCTAACCTTCTCCCTGCAGGAGCACCATATCCCCGATCCCCGGATCACGAAGCTGCTCGGACGGATCGAGGAGGATCTCTTGAACGGCCGCCGCGTGCAAATGGAGGCTTATTCCGAATCGCTCGGGCTAAGCCGCGGTTATTTCTTCGAGCTGTTCAAGCGGACAACCGGCATGTCTCCCATTCAATACATCAACCATTCCCTCATGAACCGGGCAAAGGATGATCTGCGCTCTTCCAACCTCAGCATCATGCAGATCGCGGACAAGTACCATTTCAACTCCGTGCATTATTTCTCGCGGCTGTTCAGGCAATATACCGGCAAATCGCCTCAGGCTTTCCGCGGCGCGGCACGCTGAAGCGGATCGGACAACCGATACGGCACACATCTGATTTAAAGCTTCGCCAAACGCAAATAAGAGCGATCGTGGAAAAACGCCCGATCGCTCTTATTGATAACTAACCCTGCTGCTTGATGTTTAATGCCCCTTCGTTACCCGCTGTGTACATCCGCCCTGCGGAAATAAAGGGCGATCAGCACGAGCGGCACTGCAAACGCGATGATCATCGTCGCGCTTCCGACTGCGGCCGAATTGTACGTCGGCGATATGTCTGCAGCCAAATTCAGCGCTGCGCTCCATGGATAATACATAATATATTTGGACTGCATGATCGTGAGCTCCGAGATGACGGCGAAGATGCCCAGTCCCATCGCGGGAATATAGCTTCTCCACAGCAGCGCAACCGCGGCCGAGATTGGCGCAAGCGCATATTGCAGCAGAAGAAGCAGGGCGTAATCGCCGGCACGCTTGCCAAGCACGTGCATCGTCAGCGAATCCCCGTCTTGAAAGACGAATCCGGAAGCCAGCATAAGCACGAAGGACAGCAGCAGGACAGCCGTCATTACCGGCAAGGCAATCACGAATTTAGCCGCCAGCACCTTCAGCCTGCCATGCGGTCCCGTCAGCATGTTGTTGACGGTGCGCTCTTGGAACTCACGCGCGAACAAATAACCAATCAATAACGAGAATAAAGCCGGGCACATCAGCATCGCCATAATTTGAATATCGGTATTCAAATAATTATCCCATTCGAACTTGGTACCATGGCTGGAGTTGTTTAGTTGAACGAGAAACACGAGCAGCGCCGGCAGCGCCGCGCCGATCACGATCAGCCACAGCATCCGGGATCTCCGCCATTTGAGCCATTCGCAAGCAATCAAATCAAACACGAGCAGCGCCTCCTTCCACCAAACGGACAAAGTAATCCTCGAGCGAATCCTTCATGTCGACGAGGCTGCTCACTTCAATGCCTTCCCGCACGAGCACCCGGTTCATCTCGCCCGGCTGCAGTCCCGCGTCGTACACGCGCAGCCAGCCGTCGTCCTCCATCCGGCAGTCCTGAACGCCAAGCTCCTCGGAAAGGAGCTCCCGGGATTTGGCGTGATCATCCACTTGCAGGCCGATGTACTGGCGGTTCTTATGCTTCAGCTGCTGCATCGTGGACTCCTCCAGCATGACGCCGCGATGGATGATACCCACCTTCGTCGCCAGCTGTTCCACCTCGCTCAGGATATGGCTCGACACGAGAATCGTAATCTTGCGCTTCTGCGCCAGCTCTTGAATAAGCAGTCGAATTTCCTTGATGCCCATGGGATCGAGGCCGTTCGTCGGCTCATCTAGGATGAGCAGCTCCGGACGGTGCAGAATCGCCCGCGCTATGCCAAGCCGCTGCTTCATGCCCAGGGAGAAATTCGCGGCCTTGCGGTTCCGCGCTTCCCACAGCCCCGTCGTATGAAGCGACTCCTCCAGGGAATCGGTGCTGCCGATGCCCATGAGACGGCGGTGCAGGTCCAAATTCTCGGCAGCCGTCAAGTTCGGGTAGAAGCCGGGATATTCAATGACCGAACCGACCTTGCGCAGCACGGCGTTGCTCCCCTTGCCCACTTCTTCCCCAAACAGCTTCACGGAGCCGGAGGAGGGCCGAATCAGCCCCATCATCATCCGGATCGTCGTCGTTTTGCCGGCGCCGTTCTGTCCGAGGAAGCCGTAAATATCGCCTTGATTCAGCTGCATGTCGATACCGTCGACCGCCTTCAGGCCTTTATAATGCTTGCAGAGTCCGCGGACCTGCAAAATAGCTTGTTGTTCCATGATGGCTAAACGTCCTCTCTTTCTCTCCCATTATGCGATTTCCTTGCGTTTGAACGCCCTGCAGCCCAGCGCCAGCAGCACGACGAGATAAACAACCGTGTATACGATGAAAGCCGGACTCGGCACGTTCGTCGGCGAGAACGGTCCCATCGCGTTCGCCATGTCAGGCAGCAGCGGCAAATCCGGGCCGTTGATGATTTCGTAGGTGAGCCGCGAGAACACCGCATTAATCGGCATGACCAGCGATAGGATGAGCGACGAGCTGCTTAACGCCTCATTGCCGCCGCTGGCATTGAACAGCGTTTCGGCAAAGCCGGTGAACATGCTCATGCCGTACAGCATCGCGCAGGCAACGCCGTTTCCGAGCATCGGCAGGTAAACGGAGCCGAGCATCGTGAGCGCAAGCAGCAGCAGCGGCATCCAAATGAATAGCAGCCATGCCTTCAGCATCGCTCCCGAATAGAGCGGCATGTGCGCGATGAAATGCACGGGCAGCAGGATGGCGAAGAACAGAACCGTGCTGTACACCACGAGCCAAAACCCCGTGCCGAGATATTTGCCCAAGTACAGCTTCCAGCGCGGAATGGGCCGCGCAAGCACGGCCAGCATCAGCCCGTTCTCCACCTCGCCCGAAATCGTCCCCATCGTGGCGAACAATACCAGAAAGGTCACGATCATCCCGGCAAACAACAGGCCGAGCGACATCAGAATCATGCCTCCGATCAGGCCGCCCATCTGTGCCATACCCGCATCGCCGTTACCCTCCTGCGCCATCCGGGTCAGCCCGTAGCAGAACAAGGTCAGGTATACGAGCGTCAGCGCGATGGCGACCAGCACGACTTTCTTGCGGAGCAGTTCTTTGCCCGCGAATGCAATCCAGATCATGCGCGTATGCCCCCTTCCCCGTTGCCGCCTGCGCCGGCATTGCCGGACATGGTCAAGAACCACTCCTCCAGCCGGCCTTGAACGGGCTTCACCTCGTAGAGTGTGACGCCCTCGTCGATCAGCAGGCGGTTGAGGTAACCGATCTGCTCCCTGTTATGTGCCGAAGCGCGCAGCATCGCAGAGCCGTCGGCGGCCAGGCTGCCCGCTTCCAGCGTCATGCCGGGCAGCAGCTCGGACGCAAGCTCATGCTCGAGCTCCGGCAGCCAGCCGCCGACCTTGATTTCCCAGCTTGTCTCCGTGCGGAGCAGCTCCCGCATCGGTCCGACCGCACGCAGCTTGCCTTGGTGAAGGAATGCCACCTCGTCGCATACCGCCTCGACGTCTTCGAGCAGATGCGTGTTTAGAAACACGGTCTTGCCTTCCTCGCGGAGCCGCAGCAGCAGCTGCCTCACGTCATAGCGGCCGATAGGATCGAGCGCCGACGAAGGCTCATCCAGAATGATGAGCTCCGGATCGAGAAGCAGCGCGCAAGCGATGCCGAGCCGCTGCTGCATACCTTTGGAATAGTGCCTCAGGCGGTGAGAGCCGCGCCCTTGAAGTCCAGCCGTGTGCAGCACTTCTTGGATGCGCGCTTTCATGCGGGGCGACTTCGTCTCGGACAACGACATGCCGCTTAACCCCCCGTGGAAGCGCAGGACCTCCTCGCCCGTCAGCCAGTCCTGAAAGCGGAAGAGCTCGGGCAAATACCCAAGCCCGCGCCGAGATTCCGGGCTGCCGATCGGCTTGCCGAGCAGCGTGCCGCTCCCGGAATCCGGGCGCAGCAGGCCGGCAACCATTTTGACGAAGGTGCTCTTGCCGGCCCCGTTCGGACCGAGCAAGCCGAAAATTTGTCCCTTTTTTATTTCCAAGGAAATATCCATGCAGCCGGTGCCCGAAGCGTACGTCTTCGTTAGCCCGTTTGTCTGCAGCATCATCATTTCATCAATCCTTTTGCTTCTTGAATTAGCGCGTCGTCCGTCGGATAAGCTTCGTTCGAACCGCTCAGCATGTACATCCAGTCGCCCTGCAGCCAAAGCAGCATGCGTTCGCGGCCGGCGGTCGACAGCAGTGCGTCGTGGCCGTCAATGCGCATCGACTCTCTATTCACGCCGTTCATGGACGGCACCGGGAGCGTATGCTGCCAATCGCCGATGGCAGACAATTTGGCCCGGAGATCCTCCGGCAGGATGGGCAGGTCAAGTACGGCTTGGCGGACCTGTTCCACATCGACGTCATCCGGCACATCCAGCGTCGGAGCAGGCAGCTGAATGAGCTTCTTCAGCTCGCAGCCGTTCTTCGCATCCTTGGCCGTCATTGTGAAGCTGCCCGGCAGCGTGACCTTGATCGGCGCCCCTTCAACGGAAGACGGGAGTTTCGTGCGGCCCCCCAGCAGGTCGATCAGCTTATTGATCGCCTTCGGATGCAACTTGAAGGTAACCTCCTGCCGCGGCAAGTAGTCGATCACCGCGAGATCCGCGCCCTTCAGGGGCTTCAGCGTCCTTCCGGCTAGCTGCTGCGCCTCGGCCTCGCTAATTTTGCGCATCGTGCCGCCGCCGCTTTGCTCGATCTCGCCGTACGTCCGCAGGTCCAGCTGGTGATTGCCGAGCGCGCCGCTTTCGAGCGCTTGACTGAAGCCGCTCAAATCCGATTCGCTGATGGCGATCGATTCGAAATGCTGCACGCGGAACGTGTTCAGCATATTTGCCATAACCTCCTGCCCCCACGACGTGAACAGCATGGTGCCGGCGACGACAACCGCGGCAGCAGCCGACAGCCATCTGCGTTTCGCAAGGCGCGTCCGGCTTGCCGCACGGACCGTCTTGCCGGCCGGCTTCGATTCGGCGTCAGCCTCCGGCAGCAGGCGGTTCGGCAAGCCGCGATCCGCTGCAGCCATGGACGCCGCTTCCGCCTTCAGCCCCGGGCTCGCTTCTCTTCTATCCATTCCCCTTGTGGACGTTCCCGCCATTCCTTCACTAGGCACAGGCTCCTTCAGCCAAACATCCGGCACTTCCTCGTCCTGTACCGTCATGAACAGCCGGTTCATCGCCTGTTCGATCTGCTCCTCGCTTACGACCAGCTCTTCAGGGTCCTGTTCCTGCTGCTTTCCAAGCTTGCTTCTATCGTCGTTCATAACTCCAATGCCTCCTCTGAAAGCAAATTTTTCTTAAAGCGGTTGGATGCCCGCATAAGCAGGGTTCCTACGATCTTCGGATTGACCTGCAGCGCTTCGGCGATTTCCCCGTGGCTGTAGCCCTGTTCCTTCAACAGCAGCGCCTGGCGGTCGCGCTCCGAAAGCTTGTTCAGTACGCTGCGTACGACATCGCGTTCCCAGCTCTGAATGACCGCCGTTTCGTTAGACGGATGCGCCTGCTCCTCCGACATGGCTTGATGCAGCTGCTTCTCCGCCAAGCTGGACTCGCGTCCCGATTTGCGGTAATGATCATATACAATGCGGGTTAATACGCGGTGCAGCCAAGGACCAACGCGGTCCAGATCCTCCGGCGGGTTGCGATACAGCCGCAGGAACACTTCCTGGGTCAAATCCTCGGCTGCGGCGCGCTCCCCGATCAAGAGAGTGATTTTGCGCAATACAGCCGGGTAATGCGCCCGAAACAACGCTTGAAATCGGGCGGGTCTTTCGTCTAGCGGCATATGTACTTCGCCTCCTTCACTAGTTAAGACGATGCGTGTAAGCGAAATATAGCATACAAAGGACAAAAAAAACGATCTGTCTCGAGGAGCCGCTGCGCGAGTTATTTGTTTCAAGCGTTGTATGGAGAAAGAATGTTATTCCACGAGGAGAGGGCATATAGGAATCAAGGAACCTGTATAGAATTATTTAGAAATACACACAAAATAAGTATAGGGGAGACACAATGACGACTCGATCCAGGATTTATCAATTGCTTGATAATGAGGAATTACAAGCCATTATTAAAGATGCGCTCGGATCACGAGCATTGATTTCGCGCGTAGAACCTTTAGGCGGCGGGATGTACAATACAACCTATTATGTGGAGACGTTACATCCGATTTCAAAGCTAGTCTTGAGGGTAGCACCCATTCGTCAAGAGCTGCTCTTTGACTTCGAGAAAAAGATGATGGGCGTCGAACCACGTATATATCAACTGATGATGGATCATCAAATTCCTAGTCCCCGCGTAATAAATCATAATGCATCTTTTACTATTATTTCCAGGGAGTATATCATAACGGAATTTATCGAGGGCAGCGTAACATTAAATCATCCGGCGATTCCAGAGGCTGCCAAAGCGAGCTTATGGTTTGAAGTGGGCGGCTTAACGTCAAGACTCCATGCGATAACAGGTGATCGATTTGGATGGCTAACTCGCGATGGAGACATCAACGGCTCGAAAAGCTGGGCGGATGCCTTATTGGGTTATGTGGCAGAAATTACACGTCGAACCTCGAATCACGGCGTTTTTGATGATCATGAGATGAAGAGGTTTGATGAATTATTTGCTTCTCACCGGTCTCTTTTTGAAATTAATGCGAAGCCCGCCTTGGTTCATAATGACTTATGGGGGCCGAATATCCTTGTTAAAGAAATTTCCGGACAATGGACGGTGGCTGCGATTATTGACGCCGATCGTGCAATGTTCGCAGATCCGGAATCTGAATTTTTGTTATGGAACCTTGAATCCAATGCAGTTAAAGGATACGGCAAGGAAATGGACACATCGCCTGAAGGTAACCTGCGACGGCATTTTTATAAGCTCAAGCATAATTTTTTTGATGCGTATGTCCATAAAGTCCAATATGATAATGAGGCAGAGTATTTAAACAATAAAAAGTGGGCATTGGATCGCTTGAGGTTAATCCAGGAGTACCAAGGATAAGTATCCACTCGAGCTGCCTTTACAAAAACAGCAGAAAAGCCCGCTGAATTGTGACCCGTAAGATGGACACTTTGAAAAAAGTGACCCCCTTTCGGGTCATTGCCCCCGTTGTAAAAATCCTCTGTTCCCGTATCGTGAATGCCTAAGGTATCCGACCATTCACTCTTTCAGCCGAGCGTTCAAAAATAGAGAAGGCCTAAGCCGTCCTCTTACCGGGCGTCGCTGCACCAGACCGAGCAGCCTTAACAAGCTGAGGCCTTGATGTCATCCCCTCTAGGTGCTAACAACAAAAAGATACCCACAGACTGAGCACTTTTTTCGAAGTGTCTAGTCTGTGGGTACCCGTTCACAACCTTTTTTCTTTCTTTCCACCATTCTTCAGACGATTAAGCTGCTGCTTCATAGAAATGAGCTAGGTAGGGACAGCCCCCTGCGGCCATGGCATCGTTTAGCCTTGCTCCGATGCTTTGAACGCATCCAGCTGCTTTTGGATTTCGTCCTTCACTTTATCGTAGCCGGCAGCTTTCAGCTTATCGCGCAGCGCTTGGACCGCTTTCTCCGGATCGCCCGCTTTGCCGTACAGAATGGCCGGAAGCTGTTCGCCGACAACCTGCGAGATAGCCGTCATTTCAGGATCCACGCTCGTTTTGTCGAAGACGAATTTGCCATAAGGGAACGGCTTCTTAATGCCGTCGTACTTCTTGTAGATGTCGCCGATGCCGCTCCAGTCGGTATCGGACGGAATTTCGTTTTTGTCGATGCGGCCGCCCCAGAAGTCGGTGTAGAAGCCGTCTTTCGCCTCGTCGTAGCCTGCCGGACGCGTGCGGATGCCGTCTTTAATTTCATATTGCACGCCTTCGAGACCGTAGTTGATCAGGTGGTACAGCTCCGGATCCTGGCGGATCAGGTCATACACCATGAGTGCCCGTTCTGGATGCTTGCTGTGCGCGCCGATGGACGTGCCGCCGTGCGTGATCGGCATGGAGATCAGGTTGCCGCGCGTATCGGAGTAAGAGAACATTTGCAGCTCAGAGCCGGGCTGCTGTTTATCCATTTCAACGCGAAGTCCTTTGAACGTTTGCGTATGGTGCGCGTCCGCGCCGGTCTGGCCTGCCTTCAGCTCCGTACGCGTGTCGCCCTTGTAGTTCAGCACGTCCTCGCGCCAATAGCCGGCATCGCCCCATTGTTTCATCAATTTAGCGAAATCGATGAACTTGTCGTTGAAGATCGGGCTGTCAACGGTGTAGCGCTCGTCGTACGACTTGGCCGTGTAGACGTTTGCATAGCCCGTCGCGATCGGCAGATCGATGTTATCGGTGTACGACGCCTCGAAGCCCCCGTACAGCGTGCCGTTCGTGCCGTTCGTATCCCAAGGCACGACGTCTTTCATATTGTCCTTGACGCCTTGGAAGTATTTGCCCAATGTTTCAAAATCGGTAATCGGCTGCGTGATGCCGAACTGCTTCGCCCAGTCGCCGCGGTAGTAGATGCCGTGGTTAACCCATTGTGTGTAATGGTCTTCCGGAATCATGACGATATCGTCCTTAAATTTACTTTGGTCCCAGTCTTCCTTCGGAATTTCCGCGAACGTCTGCGGCGCGTATTTCTCCAGCAGATCGTTGAGCGGCAGGAATGCGCCGCGCTGCGCGTTGCCCCACGTATCCAGCCAGTCGGTACCGATCGTGATCAGGTCAAGCGGTTCACCGGAGGCAAGCAGCAGATTGTATTTCGTCTGCCAATCCGCCCACTCCACCCATTTGAACTGGAGCTCGGCATTCGCCTTCTGCTTCAGGGTCGTGTTGACCTTCTCCATAACTTTCTCCAGCTGGCCGTTCTTCGGTTTGTCGCCGAGAACGACGTACGTGATCGTTTCAAAATCGCTCGTATCGATTTTGCCGTCATCCTTCGCGCCGTTATCTGCAGCTTTGTTGCCGCCGTTGCCTGCATTGGCACTTTTGCCATTGTCCGCGGTATTGCCATTGCCGTTATTGCCCGAACCGCATGCTGCCAGACTGATTACAAGGATGAGCATGAATATTGTCACTGCCATTCGTTTCATGTGTCCCATTCTTTGTAGCCTCCCCATGATTAAATGTCTTTGATAAGCTCCGCTCCGAACGGCATTCGTTCCTATGCGGTTATGGTAAGAGGGAGATTAGGCTCCCCCATTTACCCAAGCTGGGTAACATTCCTAATGCAGGCATGCAGCCGGAGAACAATCAGCCTTTTACCGCGCCGACCGTGATCCCTTGAATAAAATACCGCTGCACGAACGGATAGAACAGAATAACCGGCCCGGTCGCGACGACAGCTGTCGCCATCTTCATGGACTCAAGGGGCATGTCGCGCAGCGGTACATTAGAGGCGGCCGACGAATTGCGAATGAAATCCGCGCTCGTAATGACGTTGTACAGGAACAGCTGCAGCGGCCGGTATTTCATATCCGGAGAGAGGAACAGCATAGCGTTGTACCATTCGTTCCAATACCCCAGCGCGATGAACAAGCCGATTGTCGCGAGCGCAGGCGTCGTCATGGGAAGAATGAGACGGAGGAAGATCGTAAAGTCGCCTGCGCCGTCGATTTTGGCGGACTCCGTAATGGCATGCGGAATCGATTTCGTAAAACTCTTCATCATGATGATGAGAAACGGGCTCATCAGGCCTGGCAGCAGCACAGCCAGATAGCTGTCATGCAGCTTCAAATATTGGTTGATAAGCAGATAGAACGGTACAATACCGCCGGAGAAGAGCGTTGTGAAATAGATGAAGAACGAGATGCCGTTGCGCTGAGCGAAATCCGGACGCTGGAGCGCATAGCCCGTCATGGCAACAAGGAACAGTCCCGCAGCCGTGCCGACGACCGTAATCAGAATCGTCACCATGTACGAACCGACGATCAGGCCAGGATTCTCGAAAACAATTTTGTACGCGAAGGTCGAGAATTCGCGCGGCCAAATATTGAATCCGTGCTTAGTGATGGAGCCTTCCGAAGTAAAGGAAGTACCGAGCACGAGCAGGAACGGAACGAGACAGCAGATGGCGAACAGGCCGATGAAAACGTAGCCAAAACCTCTTACAGCCAGGGATGTCGCATCGCTTCGGATGCGCTTGCGCACAACTTCCATGGGAGACCCTCCTAGAATAATGAATTGTCCGGCGATGTTTTCTTCACCAGCCAGTTTGCCGTGATGACGACGATGAAGCCGAACACCGACTGGTACAAGCTCACCGCGCTGCCCATGGAGAAGTTGAAGTTGTTCATGAGCGAACGAAATACGTAGGTTTCGATGATATCCGTCGTTGCGTAGAGCGAGGTGTTGTTCGCGCCGACGAGGTTGTAGAAGAGGCCGAAATTGCCGCGCAGCACGCCGCCGAGCGAGAAGAGCAGCAGGATAATGAAGGTCGGCTTGAGCCACGGCAGCACAATGTAGAGGATGCGCTGCAGCGCGTTGGCACCATCGATCTCCGACGCTTCCACGACCTCGGAATCAAGGCCCATGATTGCCGCGAAATAAACGATGGAGCCGTAGCCTGTCGACTGCCACAGGAAGGTAATGATAATGATAAGCGGCCACACATGCGGATTGGAGTAGGTTTTGACGGGATCGGCGCCGAGCGATTTCAGGATGCTGTTCAGCAGACCGTAATCGAAGCTCAGGATGTTGTAGGCAATGAGGCCGATGATGACGAATGAAATAAAGAACGGCAGGAACATGATCGTCTGGCTCAGCTTCTTAAACCATTTCTTGCGCAGCTCGTTCAGCATGATCGCAACGAAGATTTGCAGGAAATTGCCAAGTACGATGAAAGCCACGTTGTATGCGATCGTGTTGAACGTCAGCCGCCACAGATCGCCCGTCATGACGAGGAAACGGAAGTTATCAAAGCCGATGAAAGGGCTTTTGAAGATACCGTCCGTATAGTTGTATTTAATGAAGGCCAAATACAAGCCAGGCATCGGCAGATAGGCGAATACCGCGAAGAACAGTATGGCGGGTACGCACATCAGCATCAGCGTTTTATTGTTCCAGAACCGTCTGAGACCGGAAGAGGAGACTTGCGCTTGCGCCTTCGTCTTCGTTTGCGTTCTTGCTTGTGTCATTGTTCTCATGTCTGATTCTCCTTCTATTCAGAATGACGCTGCTGCGCTCGTACGCCAACCGGCGTAAACGACAGCGCTTCCAGGCGCGACGCCTCCCCCGCTTCCACGGCTTCGAGCAGAATGGCGAGTCGATTGTCCTTCTCTCCCATCCAAGGCCCAGGCAAATAGAACGAAGCTTGGTCGCCGCCGCTCAGGACCGGCCTTGTCTTGCCTCCCGCCGTCCATAGGCGGCCGACGATCGTGCCGCCAAACAGCACCGTCAGCTTCATATTGGTGCCGGAGACTTGTACGCGCCAGCCTTGGGCGGGTTCGCCTTCGCCGCCGTTCTCTGCGTCTGGCAGGTCCCCGAACAACCATGCGATTTCGCCGGCTTCCATCGTATGCGGCAATGCCGCGGATACTGCGGATGAGCGGCTGCGCTGCGCATGCCGCAGCAATCCGCTTTCCTCGCATCCGGATAAGCGCCATGCTTCAGCCGCGTTCCCCTCATAGAGCAGCACATCGCCTGAAGGAAGTCCGAGCACCCGCTCCAGGAAGACTACGATCTGAATCTCTTCACCCGGAGTTACATAAGGCGTAATATCCATATAAGGGTCAAACGGATGCACCGTACCTGCCGCCTGCCCATTCACGAAGAGCCGGGCGATTGCCTGTATGCCTTTGAAATGAAGGACGAATACATTCGCCGAAGCGCTTGCCTGAACGGACTTGCGGTAATATTCGAAAGCTGGATGATCCGGTGACAACCAGCCGCCAAAGCCCGTAATCGCCCATGTCTTGTCATCGAATTCCGGTGCCAGGTACTGCGGCTGCAGCTCCCTCGAATGAACGCGCAGCATGCGCCAATTGGAGGTCAGTCGATGCTGTTTCGTAACGGCCGTAAGGCCGGTCAAGCCTTTCATTGCATGGAGGCGCAGTCCCGGTAGACGGGCATCGTCGAAGTTGGTATGCCCCCAGATCTCGACTCTAGCCGTCAGCTTGCTGCTCGAGCTTGCATCGACATCGGGTATAAACCGGGACCCGCCGCCGGGCGTATACGTGCCGGCATATGCGGCATCCGCATAGAGCGAGACCGTGTCGCTTCCCTGATGAATGAGCAGCCCATGCACCGTCTGCCCCGCGGGCACATGATTGTTCGCCTCATACCAAGCATAGCCGCGGTAGATGCCGTTTCGTTCCAGATAATCAGCACCGTCGACCAATTCTTCTGAGGCTGCCGCCATCGACTCCGTCGGGTCGAGCGCAGTCGCGGACCAGCTCACGTTGACATCGTGCGGCTCCGTGTCGTAGCTGATTTCCTGCCCAATCGTCCATTCGCCGTTCTCGCCGATATCCTCGAGCAGCAAGGCATCGCAGCGTGCCATCCCCAGCAGAATGAGCTGATGACCGTCTGCCAGCTCCAAGCGGCAGCTTGCAGGCGCGCCTTGCGAGGCTTGGAAACTGACGAGCAGCTGCGCGCTTCCTTCTTGATCTCCCTGCTCTTGCACGGTCATGCCTGCCACTGTCGCCGCGGCCGTCAGCTGCGGCAGCGTCAAGGCGATTTCACCTGCATATTCGGCGTGGAATACCAGCACTGTGCGATCGGCGCTTGCCCGTACATCGGACAGCTCGGCGGTCGCGTAGCGCAGTGTGCCTTCCAAGCCCCACGTCTGCAGCGGTACGTTGACCGGCAGCATGTCGCACCGCCCTGGGATGCTTCGCAGCTCCGACGCCTGCGGGAATGAGAGGCTATTCTCGCGAAGCTGAAGCTGCACCGCTTCCTCCTCGCTGCCCACATTCGCTAGGAAGAGGAGTTGTCCGCCGTCCTTCAGCTGCAGCCTGCGCTGCAAGAGCGTACCCTGTTCCCTTGGCTGCAATCTCGATAAAGCGCTTACATATTCAACGGCCGATGCACTCTCCGCCTCAGCCAAGGAGCCTCCGTAAGCCTTCATCACCCGGCGCAGGAGCCGGCCTTCATACGCTTCCTTGCGAACATGCCCTACGGAAGAGACCATACCGTGAAAATCATAATCCGACGTCATGTAAGCCAGTGGATCACCCCAGTTATTCGTACCGTTCGTGAACCCGAAGTTGGTGCCGGATACTTGCAAATACGGGCCGAGCAGCTTCGCGCCGCAGGAGAGGAGCCGGCGAAGCAGAAAATGCGAACGGTTCGTTTCCGTGACCATCAGCGGAATATCGTCTGCTGCGAGCCGTTCCTGATAGGCGGCTGCTTTGGCTTCGAATTGCGGGTCGCGGTCATTGGGGTAGAAGTTGCAGGTCGGCACGACGCCTTCCACGAGTCCGGATGCTTCGTAGAGCCCGCCTTGGCCGGCGCAGGCGATCAGCGGCATTTCGATTCCGCGTTCAAGCGCCAAGTCCCTCAAAGCGGCGATATAGCCCTTGGGATCGCGACAATCGTAGAAATCAAGCTCGTTCTCGAGCTGCAGGCAGATGACCGTGCCGCCTCGCTGAAGCTCGTATTTAGCCAGCAGCGGAAGAATCCGATCATACCAGGACGCGACCGCTTCTATGTAAGCCGGCTGCGTACTGCGAATTTCCAAATCCGGCTTGGCGAACAGATAAGCGGGAAGTCCGCCTCCGTCCCATTCGGAGCAAATATATGGACCAGGTCTGGCTACAATCCAGAGGCCGGCTTCAGCAGCCATCTGGAGGAATGCTTCCGCATCCCGCTCGCCGGTGAAATCCCAGCTGCCTTCTTCAAGCTCATGGTAGTTCCAAGGAAAATAGACGTCGATGGCGTTATAGCCGAAGGCTTTGACTTGTTCCATCCGTTCACGCCATAAGGCGCGGGGAATGCGAAAGTAGAAAAGCGATGCGCAGAGGATAAGTTCGGCTTGCCCGCCGATGCGGAGAGAGGTTGACGTAAGCTGCAGCGGCATATTGATTTTCGTTTCCATGTTCATGCAAGACATCCTCCCAGTATGTATTGGTGAAGGTAATCCTGAATCCGGAATTTTATGAAACCCATTTCATAAATACGAAAAAATAAAAATACACTACAACGATGCGGATTAAGATGAGGTTCGTAAACTTCTTCATTCCGTTTGTGCGCGTGTATTTTGAACATCCCTATTGCTTAGTGAAACCCATTTCATAAAGCCCTAAAAATAAAATCCCGTTAGCCAAGGATTATCTTGATTTGAAGTTTACTCGTAAAATGATAGCGCTGTCAAGATGGGCCGGAGAAATTGTTTTCACCGGCTTATGTCCGTGCCGGAGACGCCGTGCTTTCGCGTATAACCAGCTCGGGCTGCAGCGTTGTCAGTTCTGGCACGCGCCCGGATTTGGTAATAAGCCCATGCAGCACGTTCGCAGCCGTACGCCCAAGCTCCAAGCATTTCAGCGACAATGTCGTCAGCTCCGGAATGACATTGGCTGCAAGCGGCACGTCGTCGATACCGATGACGGACAGCTCCTCAGGCACGCGGATGCCGGATTTGAACGCCGCTTTGATAACTCCGATCGCGGTCAGATCGTTCGCGCATACGACGGCCGTCGGCCTCGTGCCTTCCTTGGCGAGCAGCTCGTTCATCATGCGCTTGCCCTTCTCCACCGAGAATCCGCCGGTAATGACCCAATCCTCCCGAACCGGAACGCCTGCACGCTCCATCGCGCTGCGGAAGCCATCGATGCGCTTGACGGTGTTCGACATGTGAATGTAGCCGCCGATGAAGGCGATATCGCGGTGCCCGAGACCAAGCAGATGATTGGTCACTTTGGTTCCGCCTTCGACCTCGTCGATGATGACGCGGTGGAATTTGGCGCCTGGCAGATTGCCGTTGATGAGCACAACAGGCACACGCTTGCTGACTTCAGCCACTTCCTTGGCCATTTCACGACTGCAATGCTGCAAATCGATCCGGCCGCCAATGACAATGATGCCGTCAACCTGCTTCTCCAGCAGGATGTTGAAATACTGCGACTCGCGTCTGTACTGCTCCTTGCTGTCCTGATTGGACGATCCGGTGTCGCACAGAAAGAACGTATAGCCCTTGTTGCGGGCCTCCTGCTCCAGCCCGGCGAGCACCTCGGGAAAGAAGGGATTTGTAATATCCGGCAAAATAATGCCGATCATGCCGGTTACCTTCTTGATCAAACTGCGGGCGAGCGCGTTCGGCTGAAACTGGTGCTTGTTGATCAGATTCTGGATGCGTTCACGGGTCGCCGGCTTCACGGGCGCCGTATTGTTCAGCACGCGGGAAACCGTTGCAACCGAAACGCCTGCTTCCTTAGCAATGTCGTATACAGTAACCGTTTTCAAAATGGCTTCACCTTCTAGCTCGTTTTCTGCCCATGCTGACAGTTTTTACTAGCATAGCAGAGTTATTTCTCCCTTGTAAATGGCACGACTGCAAAAACAAATAGGACTATGTCCCAGAGCAGTCAGCTCCATTCGACATAGTCCGACAAATTCCAATCCCGCAATTTCCAGTAATTTTCACAAAATCCGTACCGCATTACAGCTGCGGAATACGGCTTCGGCAGTGCCTCGCGGCGTCAAATCCGGTCCTTCGCCGGGCTGGCTGCTGCCGACGTCGACAGCCACGATAATCGCGCCTCGTGCCAGCGCTTCGCGGCATGGCTCGAAATCGCCGCTCCCTAAGCCGAGATCATGAAGCGCACTGCTCACGCCGTTGTCATCGTCCAGAAATACACTAGCCGCGATGAGCGAATTACCCGGATAAGCCATCCCCCCGGTGAAGCCGCCCGCCATGTTAATGCCCGGTGTTGCGGCTAAAGGGGCCATCACGCGAATGTCATCCGTGCCGTGCTCGTCCATAGCTGAGCGCGTATCCTGCAGATCCTGCAGCTCGTCTGCGTGCACGTTCGTTTCCGTTTCAATCCGGCGCGAATGCTCCCTGTCCTTCGCGATTACCTTTATTTCCGTACGGGTGAATCCTGCCTGCTCCAGTGCCTCGATCGCTTGGATGGCTTCATTTTGCGTATTGAAAATGGCAGCTTGACAGCTCATTGTTCTTCGCCTCTTCATTCATTGGTTTAGGTTTGGTATACCCTGTTTAACGTGGATTCAATCGGATACAATAGAACATATTTCTAGCTTTCTCCCCGCTGTTTCATCCCCATACGGCAGGGGTAATCAACTCATAACAAAGCAGTTAAATATGGTACAGGAGCGTCGAGATGATGAAACAAAATGATAAACTTACCGTCCGAACCGAGAACCAAGCAGGGAAATGCGTCGTTTTTGTCGGCGGCGAGCTTGATTTGGAGTCCGCTGTGCAGATGCGCGCGGTCATGTCGCCGCTCATTGAACTGACCGACCGCGAGCTGGTCCTTAATCTTCGCGAGCTGCGCTACGTGGACAGCACGGGCATCGGCATTCTGGTCAGCGTCTTGAAAGCGCGCCATGCAAAGGATGCGCCTTTCTCCGTAGAAGCCGTGCCGCCGCATATTCGAAAGCTGTTCGACATGACGGGCATTACGCCGTTCCTTCTTAAACAAGCCTAATCCGCCGCCAGCCGGCGAATGCAGAAAGGACAGACAATCATGAACTTATCCGAGGATGTAATCACATTACAAGTGCCTGCGTCTGCTGAATATATCGATTTGGTGCGCTTGACCCTCTACGGACTCGCGGTCAAAATGGGCTTCTCGTACGAAGAAATCGAAGACATGAAGGTTGCCGTATCGGAAGCGTGCAACAATGCCGTGCTGTACGCCTACGGCGACTTGAACGCCGGCGAAGCCGCGCAGGCGCCGAGTCCCGCGCCGCGGATCGAGGTTCGCTTGGTGAAGAGGGACGATGCCCTCTCCATCATCGTAAAGGATGAGGGGCGGAGCTTCGATGCCTCTGCGGCGGCTCGCAGGGCGCATCCGGTGAACGGCAAGTCGGTCGACGAGCTGCAAGCGGGGGGACTAGGTCTTTATTTGATGCAGGCATTGATGGACGATGTCGAAGTGAACAGCGATATGGGAACGGAAGTGGTCCTGACCAAGCGACTTGTTAAGAGCGGTGAAATGTGATGAACCCGCAGCCGGCCAAGCAACCCGCAATTACCGGCGCTGAACTCATACTCGCTTATCAGAATCGTCCATCCAATGAAATCGCAGAACAACTGATCGAGCATTATGAGCCTATGGTGCGCATGGCTGCCGGTAAAATATCCCGCAACCGCCCCGATTTGTACGAGGATCTCATGCAGGTCGGCCAAATCGCCCTTCTCCGTCTGTTCAGTCAATTCGACAGCTCGCTTGGGGTGCAGTTTGAACCCTATGCTATGAAGAGCATTATCGGCCATATGAAAAATTACTTGCGCGATAAATCCTGGTACGTCCAGGTCCCGCGCCGGATCAAAGAAAAAGGGATCGCCGTTCAGCAAGCAATCGACGAGCTGACCGTGAAGCTGGAGCGCTCGCCCAAGATCGAGGAAATCGCAGCGCACATGTCGCTTTGTGTCGAAGAAACAACGGAAATTTTGGCGGGGCGTGATCTCTACCACTACGTCTCGCTCGACACACCGATTTCGGACGATGACAATGCGACCTCTCTCGGCGATCTGCTGGGCTCGCCCGCGGACGATTTCGACCATGTCGATAGACGCCTTGATCTGCAGGCCGCCATGTCGAAGCTGAAGCCGCAGGAGCAGCAGGTCTTGACGCTGGCTTACTCTGAAGGCCTGCCGCAGCGGCATATCGCCGACCAGCTCGGAATATCGCAGATGAGTATTTCCCGCATACAGCGGCGCGCCATCGATAAGCTGAAGGAGCTGCTCGGCAATCAAGAGGAGTAACACCCAGGAAAGCAGGCGAGTGCTGGTCAATCCAGCGCTTGCCTGCTTTTGCCTGTAACGAGTCATGCGAGGGGCATTGGATAAAATTGTCGCCTCCGCAGTTGTGCTTGCCGGCAGGTTCGCGTTATGATGGTACTAATGATATTTGCGCACGTACGGACAAGCAGGAGGCTTCCATACCATGATGCATCGGTTGCTGCATTTTCCCTCGCAATGGGAATGGCATATGCTTCACGCCAAACGGCCGGACAGCTTCGGTCTCAGCCGCAGCGGCAAGTCGGCCGCACGGACGCATGCGCCTGGAAGCAGCGATCCCTTAGACACTAGGGCTGCAGCTGAGCTTACGAACCAGCAATTCGACCGCGAGCTTGCCGCTTGGCTCCAGGAAGTGGAAGACTGCACGCACAATCAAATCTCCGTAACCGAGCTGCCCGGCGGACATTCTCTGCTTCACGGCACGCTGATGTATCAGGTTTCGGACGATATGAGCGACATCGTGCCGCTCCACTTTCGGATCACGAACGAGAAGCTGGTGACGTATCAGCATGACATGCGGCTGTCCGTCCGGCTTCAGAACGATCCGTGGCAGGAGAAGCTTCACCGCTGCAAGGCCGCTCCGGAAGGCTTCTTCGTGATGCTCAGCTTGATTCTGGAGACGTTTCATACCGGCCTTGACCTATTCGAGACCCGGCTTGGCGAGCTGGAGTCGAAAATGAGCCGTCATAACCGGACAGGGCTGATGAACACGATTTTCGAGCGCCGGTATGAGCTGCTGCACTGGAGCCATCTCTTCATCCCCATCAAGGAAATTAACAACGCTGCCAAAGAAGCGTTCATGGACGAGCTCGAGCAATTGGAAGAATTCAAGCGGATGGAGCTCAAGCTCGACCGCATTCAGAACCTCCTTAATCATTATGCGATGGAAATCGATACGCTGCTCATGATGGATGATGCCATCTCGAACTTTCGCGGCAACGATATTATGAAAACCTTGACGATTTTCACTGCCTTATTCATGCCGGCGACGGTGATCGGTGCGATCTGGGGCATGAATTTCAATTCCATCCCATGGGCAAGCGAGCCTTGGGGCTTCATCGCGGTGAGCTCCTTCATCGTCGTCACGACGCTGCTGATTTACTGGTGGCTGTGGAATAAAGGCTGGACGGGCGATTTGCTGAACGGACGATCAAACCGAGGTGTCGTCGGGAATAGGAACGCGGATGCTGCCAGGTCCAGCCATGACAGCGGAGCGGGCGTCACGGATCAGCCGCTGGTTCCGCGCCGCGACAGAGCAGCGGGAAGCCTGACGACGCTGACCACCGTCTCCAAAGACACCTCGGCCCCAATGAAAGCCGAAGATGTAGGGCTGCCTTCACGGTCGAGCCGCTGACGGCTGCCTGAGGGACTCATCCAGCTTTGGCATATTACGCTATAGAAGCAAAAAACCTCCAATCCTTACAGGATTGGAGGTTTTTTGTTTACCCTTTAGGATGGAGCTGCTTAATGTCCACGACGACGATACAGCGGTCATCGGACTCCAGGTCCTCCCGCGGTTCGCGGGCGAACAAGGCGGTCTCCAGCTCAGAGAGTGAGGTTGTCGCGCCGTATGGCTGCAGCAGCGTCGTCAAGCTCGCCCCGCGGTCTTCTTCATAGTCGCTGCCGACGAGATCGTAGATGCCGTCCGTCAGCAGGATGATCCGATCGCCGGTGCCGATGCTCATCGTATGCTTCTCCAGCGTAATCTCGCTGAACAAGCCGATGGCTGCACCGCCCTGCGCGAAATGCTCGACCGTGCCGTCCGCCCGTATGATCATGCCCGGCGGATGCCCCGCATTCACGTAATCCAGTGTCCCTTTACTCAGATCCACCGTCATGTACAGCCCTGTAAAATAATATTGAATGAGCTGATCCGCAAACTGCAGCTGCAAGGACCTGCGGTTCAGCTCCTTCACGACCCGCTTCGGCTCAATCTGCTTCGTCATGGCTTCCTTCAGCACGGATGCAATGAACATGCAGGCAAGCGACGAGCTGATGCCGTGGCCCATGGCGTCAACAACTGCAACGCCGTAGCGATTATCGTCGATGCGATGCCAGGCGTACAAGTCGCCCGACAGCTCCTCCGACGGACGGAATATCGCGTCGATGGCCATCCCTTCGTCGTCCACAGGCTGAGGGAGTGCTGCGAGCTGCACTTCTCTGGCAAGCTGCAGCTCCTCTCTCACCCGGCGGTCGCGATCCTTATGCCAATCCTTCTGCTCCTTGAGCCGCAGCGCTACGCGAATACGCGCGAGCAGCTCGATACGGTTAATCGGCTTGGTCACGTAATCGATCGCGCCGGCATCCAGCGCCTCCGCCAGCTTCTTGGAATCCCCGATTGCCGTCACCATAATGATGGGGATGTCCTGCAGCCGCGGCGATTTCTGAATCATCGCGCAGGCCGTAATGCCGTCCACGCCAGGCATCATCATATCCAGCAGAATCAAATCGATGCCGTGATTATCCTGTCCTGCCGCGCCTTTCGGCTCATGCCCCTTCGCATCCAATCCCAGCAAAGCAAACAGCTCGCTGCCGCTTGCCGCCGTCAGCATATCCGTATATCCTGCCCGTTTCAATATTTCTCTAACTACCGTGATATTCATGGGATTGTCATCGACGACGGCTATGCGCATCTTCCATCTGTTTGCCGCTCCATCTCGACCGGTCAATTTATTCATTGCCGTTTCTCTTCTCCTATAGGCTCTTATTTTCTGACGAACACGCGCTTGCACCCGCTCTGCCGCCGATTCTCTTCGTTACCCCTCCAGACCGCGATTGAATCGTGATGCCGGGCGCGCTGGGACAGCAGCCTAACGCACACCGGCCCAGCCGCTCATACAATGAGAACAAGGAGAGTGGGAGCAGCTATGAGTAACGGCAGTACGATGGATATGCGAACGGCCATCTTCTTGGCGGCTGTCTGCGGTCAAACCTACATGCAGTACGACAATAACGGTCTATTTCTCTTGCCTGAAACCTACCGTCTCGTAGGCTCGTTCAGCGCCGCGTCCTACGCGGGCAGCGAAGAGCCGTTCGGCTTCGTGCTGGAATCCGACCGCGCGGCCATTCTCGCCTTCCGCGGTACCAGCTCACCCACCGATTGGGTGACCGATATGATTGCGCAGCAAACCGTATTCAAGCCGCTAGGAAGAACCCTCATGACGCACCGCGGCTTCACGGACCTCTACATGGCCGCGCGCAGCACGATCTTCCGACTGCTGGACAGCGTTCCCGCCAGCAAGCCGCTGTTCGTTACCGGCCATAGCCTCGGCGGCGCACTGGCCACGCTGGCTTCAGCCGACATCGCCGCCAATCGCAAGACGGAAAGCCTCATCACGTATACGTTCGGCGCGCCCCGCGTCGGGGATCCCGCCTTCGTACGCAGCTATAATGCGCTGGTGCCGATTTCGTTCCGCATCCAGAACGAATTCGATGTCGTGCCGCATCTGCCGCCGCTCGTCTACACCTCGCCGAAAACAGACAAAACCTATTACTACATGCACGTTAAGGAAGAGGTTAAACGAAGCTTCCGCAATGGAAGCGTAGGCGGAAACCATGTGATCAGCAGCTATTTTGCCGACTTGGCGAGGGATGCCTCTGCTTTCACGGCAGCCATCTGCTCAGGCCCGCCGGGCTGGTGCCCCCTTAAGTAAGCTATCCGCCCGCAGCCGAAGGATTCTCGTCTCTTGAACGGGGCGTATCAGCGCACACGAAGAAGATCCGTAATCCGGCTCCGCTCCGCCTTGGTCAGCCCCTTCAGCACAAGCTCGTACGAATGTGTGATCATATCGCAGATTTCTTCCAGCGGAATGGAGCCGTCGACCGTAATGGAATTCCAATGCTTCTTGTTCAAGTGATAGCCGGGCTTCACTGCCTCGTGCTGCTGACGCAGGTTTTCGGCGATGACGGGATCGCATTTGAGCGCGATGTCGTTCTCCGAAATCAGCGCGAACATCTTGCCGCCAACCTTCATGACGAGCGGCTCCGGGCCAAACGGATAATCCTTCGCTGCGCCTTTCATGGACATGCAGTGCGCGATTAACGGTTCCACTGCCGCACCTCCTTTATTTAAACCGGCGTATAGGCTGTAAAAGCCGCCGCTTGTCCGTAATAAACACCGGCTTCATCGTATAAATTCCACACCACAGCTTCTTCGATGCGAAACCGCCGGCCGCTGCTGGATATACGAATGCCATTGTAATCGTCGATATAGCCCTGCGCCGCCACGGCCTCCATAAACTGCTGCCGATCCGACTGAATCATCGGCTCGGCCGTATGCTTCGATTCCATTGCCGTGAATTGGCTCCAATCCATCTCCCACAGCTGCAGCGCCGCTTGGTTGCCGTAATTCAAGACTGGATCCTGCTCTGTTCCGTGCGACAAGATCACGATCGGTGCTTCGAACAGCTGGCTCGCGATCGACTTGCCTGTATCGAATGACATCAACGGCTTGTTCAGCAGCCGACGATAGCTGTCTGCAATAATAGCTGCATGGCGTTCTCCCGCACCAATGCCTGTAAGCTCCATAAGTTCAAACCCCCCATCTGCTTGTAGAAAAGGCCTTTTTCGCCGCACGGCGAAATCGGCTCCCTTCATGTAAAAAAACTGAAGGCGAGAATCACCTTCAGTTCTTTGGCTGCTGTTATACGCCCATTTTCTTGCGCTGGTTGTTTACTTTTTTCGTGTTTTGGCTCTTCATCGTTTGCTGATTGCCGCCTGGACCATGCTTTTGCTTGCCCCCGTTTGCCTGCTCCAGCTTCTTCTGCGCGAGCTTCTGCTTCACGGCATCGGCAAGGGAAATCTTCTTCGGCTGGTTCAGCTCTTGCTCTTCCGGCGTCGATTGATTTTCTGACATTGAGATCACCTCGTCTGTTTGTACTACTTGTATTGTAGCGCTTTTTGTCCTTGCTTTCCAGTGTCTGCAAGCATCATTCTGACGTCAGGCATGCAAGTGGACCGTTCGTTATTCCCGCAGCGCATCCTTCAATCTCGTCGACATCGAATCCGGTCCGCCGCTTCGCATCAGACCGCGAAGTCTGGCCAGCTCCTGCTGCAGCCGAAGCTTGTCGCTGCGCAGCTGCTCATTCTCCGCGAGCGCGGCTGCCAGTCGTTCTTCCACTGAAGAAATCGGCTCTTTCATTGCCGCTGCCTCCTTCCATCTTCGCAACTTCTCTCTGCAGGTCTATTGTAGCCTATTTCACGCTGACGGCAACCTTTTGCGTCGTCACGAGCGTATTTTTGCTGTTATAGGCCCTCACGACGACCTCGATCTTCTTCCCTTTATAGGGCGCGAAGTTGATCTCGGCCGTCCATGGCAGCGAAGTTACCGCGGCGATCGTTTTACCGCCAATGTCGTAGGTGACTTTGCTCAGCGTCGGCGACCATGTTTTCACGTAAGCGGATATGCTGTGCAAGGAAGCCGACACCGGCGATGCGGCGCTGGCGGGCTTATAGGCCACCGGCGACTCATCGCCGATGCTGCTTAAGTAGAACGGGTTCGCGACGGACTGCTTGTAGCCGTTCAGCAGCTTCGCATTGGCCGAAAGCATATAATATTTGATTCGAGCGGACGCATCATGGTTACTGTCAAACCAGAATACCGCCTTGACACGGGGATACAGCATCGGCAGCGACGCGTAAAACTCTTTCATCTTGTAAACGGCCCAGTCGGTTACGTCCTGCTTCTTCTCCGGATACATGTATGCCACGCCGCCCTCAGATATGAATACCGGCTTGCGCGCCGCATACAGCTTGTAGATCTGATCGAATTTCTCGATATGGCTGGAGCGGTCCTCGCCCTGCTTCAGCGGGTCCAGCGCAGGGTTGAAAATCGAATACAGACTGACGCCTACCCAATCGACCGCATCGTCGCCGGGGTAATAGTCTTGAATGTTGTATTCCGGCAGGCGGTCAGGCGCCCAGACCATCACGACGTTGTTCGGCGCCTCTTGATGGAACACTTTGGCGACGAGCCTGAATTTATCGATGTAGTTCTTGGGGTCCTTCTCATGCCATTTTACCCAATCGCCGTTCATTTCATTGGCAAACCGGAGGAAGACTTTCACGCCGGAGGCTTCGATGTCGCGCGCCAGCTGATGCAAATATTCGTCATCCTTCACTTCGCTGAGACCTTTCAGCGGCTGAATGCCAAGCTCGATCGCCGTGCCGGCTGCAAGCGCATGGTTAAGATGGCTTTGAATGCTTGCGAGCGGCTGTCCATAAGTAAAATAAATCAAATACGCCGCATGCTTCTTCGCAGTCAGCACCGGAAATTGCTCCGTATAGAACGGCTTCGCGGTTTGCGCATTATGCACAGCAGGGTCCAGCTCAGCGTATGCCCCCAGGTATGCTCCATTGTTGGGCTCGAATTTCGCACCATGCGTGTTGCTGCTGCCGACTGCATCCGCCGCCGTCTCCACATAGAGGCTTGCCGTGCTGCGAAGCATGTCCGCTCTGCGCTTGGCGGCAATGCTGATCTGCGTCTGTCCCGCTTTGCCGGCATACTGCGCCTCTAAGTCCCAGCCGGCCACGGCATCGTCGTATTTCTTCAGCTTCGCGTAATCGTCGCCGATGCGCCGGAACATGCCCGCGGCGTTGCCGTATTCCTTCTTCTTCACGAACTCAGGCGCGATCAGCTTGTATTTGGCAATCGCGGTGGCATAGTTGCCCTGGCTCTCCAGCTTCTGCGCTTCTTTATAGAGGCCCCATACGTCCATGGCCTGCACCTCATACGCATGGATCGTCGTAAATGCAGTCACAATCGTGACCATTGCAAGCAGCAGCTTGCGGCCAAATGTCCAAATCTTGCTTCTCCTCTTCACCGTTCGTTCCCCCTGGCTTGTCATATGCACTAGAATAGGCTTCCATTTTACACCAATGAATTGGAAATCAATAGACATTATTTTACACAAAGCGACATCACACTGCAGCTCACTTGGGATTGCCACCCAGTTGTATTCACCTGTCCAATTTCTCTATAATTAGCGTATAAGCATCACCGTACATTAGGAGGCCTAATTCCGTTGAAGAAATCCATTCTTATTCCTGTCGTCGTCCTCGGTCTTGCGCTCGGGGCTGCCTTCATATCGACCCATGACTCGCTTATTCAAGATGTTTTCGGCAATCCGGCAGCAGCTTCGACGGGCGGCGGCAAGACAAGCACCCCGCCGACGAAAAGCAGCAGCCAGCCCGCTTCCGCGCAGACCGGCACCGACAGCTCGCAGGCAGCCGGGAGCCAGTCGGCCCTTGCGCAGTTCCTGCATGATAATGCACCTTCGCGGACGATCGTGAAGCGGGACGGGATCGCCTATGTCACGAATTCGACAAGCCCGCTCGTGCTCGTAAACAAGAAACGCGAGCTGGAATCCACCTATGTTCCGAGCGATCTGGTCAAGGTAAACATTCCATTCTCGTTCTCCGGCGCTAATCCGAAGCAGCAGCTGCGCAAAGTCGCCGCGCAAGCCATGGAGAAGCTGGTAGCGGGCGCGAAGAAGGACGGCATCGATCTCAAGGGCGTATCCGGCTACCGTTCCTATGCGTCGCAGAAAGCGATCTTCAGCGCGTACGCGAAGACGCACGGCGAGGAAGAAGCGAACACGTTCAGCGCGCATCCCGGGCAGAGTGAGCACCAAACCGGCCTCTCGATGGACGTATCCAGTGCAAGCGTGCAATACGGCTTGGAGCAAAGCTACGGGGAAACCAAGGAAGGCAAGTGGCTGAAAGCCCACGCTGCGGATTACGGCTTCATCATTCGCTACGAGAAGGGCAGCGAGAAGCAGACCGGCTACATGTACGAGCCCTGGCATGTCCGCTACGTCGGCGTTTACATCGCCAAGGACATCAAGAAGCTCGGCGTAACGCTGGAGGCGTACTTAGCACGCTTCTAACCTATTGCGCATGCAATTATCGCAGCATTTGGGCACGAAAAATGGCTTTGCAGTCTCAGGATTGCAAAGCCATTTTCATGTTCAGACGACGTCCTTGCAAGCGGCAGCCCTTATTGTCCCGTCTGTCTATATGCCATAAGAGGCCGCCCCTTCGCGGGACAGCCCTTCTTCCTGCTCAAAGCTGAAACGCCATCAAATCCCGTCCCATCGTGATCTTCCCCGTGTAAATATCCCGCATCCCCCCTGTATACGCCGCTTCCGCTTCCTCCGTCGGATATGGCGCGGGAATGTGGTGCGTCAGCACAAGATGAGGCACCTCCGCCTGGCGCGCCAGCTCCGCCACCTCCAACGTCGTGGAATGATACTTTGCCGGGTTGGACAACGACTGCGCCTGCTCCGGAAACTCCGCGATGAGCGAATCGAGCCACGCTTTGTTGTAGGACTCGTGAATGAGCAGATCCGCACCCTTGCTGTACTTGACCATATCGGCAACGGGAACCGTATCCCCTGAGATGACCACTGATTTGCCGTTGTATTCGATTTTGTAAGCCAAGGCGGGATAGACCGGCCGATGATCGACCTCGAACGCTGTGATGCGGACACCCGCCTCGTCGTAAACGACGCCCTCGTTGCGCTCGAAGTATTGGATCTTGGCGCCGTCATTCGCCGACAGATTATAGCTGACCCGCAGGCTCGCATCGAAATCGAAGGAGTCGCGCATCTTCCCGATAATGTCCCGTGTCGTCGTCGGTCCATACACGTTCATCGGCACGGTCCGGCCTTCGAAGACACGGCCGGGAACGACATGCGTGCGCCAGCTGGAGATGAAGACATCGAAGAAGCCCGAGTTGTGATCGCTGTGATGATGCGTGAAGAAGACATCCGAAATTCGCTGCGGCATAACGCCGGCTTTGATCAGCTGATCCACCACGGCCCCGCCGCAGTCGAAAAGGAAAGCCTTACCTTCTGCTAATACGACGACCGAGGATTTAGCGCGGCCGGTGAATGCTCGCGGCGTTCCGGTACCCAGCAGGATCACCTTCAAGTGCCCGTGAACGTCCGGTAGGACTGTTTCTTGCTGCTGAATCAGCATGTTCATTACCTCCCAGGCTGTCTGTTATTTCGATTGTCGAACTTCGTCCAGCAAGGAGAGATCGATCAATTCGCTTAAATCCAGCTTGTCTTCTTCCTTGATGCCCTTGATATACCCCGCATCGAACGATACTTTGGCCATCGTCTTGATGACATCCAGATCAACACCCTCGGTCAAATTCAAATGGTCCAGCGCCGCTTTGATCCGCTTCGCATCCATGCCTTTGCCGCTAAGCGCTTTGAGCTCATCGCTTATGAGATCGTACGCTTTGTCTGGATTCTGCTTAATGAAGTCGATGCCTTCTTCATTCGCCCGGATGGCTTTCTTAGCCAAGTCACGATGCTCCTTCAGGAACTTGTCGCTCGCCGTGAGAATCGTAAGCGGGTAATTACCGTCATTCGGCGGGATTTTGTCCCAATCGACCAAGACGACGCCGGTCCCCTCTTCCACCATTTGCGTCCCCCATGGCTCGGGAATGAGCGTGGCATCGACCTCCTTCTGACGAATGGCAACAAGCGTATCCGCAGGCGCCCGGGTAATAATTTGCACGCCGGAGCTGTCCGTTGTCACCTTCAGCCCTTCTTGCTGCAGCAGCAGGCGCAAGGAGATTTCGTTCGTGCTGCCCTTGGTCGGAATCGCTACGGTTTTGCCGACCAGATCCTTCACGGAGCCGATCCCGGCGTCTTTGCCTGCAATCAGGACCGCTCCGCCGTTATTGGAGCCGGAGATGACCCGGAAGTTCTTGCTTTTCAAATATTGGTTGATGGCAGGCCCAGGACCCACATATCCGAGATCGATCTGATTCGTCGCGATCGCCGTGGAGAAATCCGAGCCGTTATCGAAGGCAATCACCTCGATGGTCACGTTCTTGCCGAACTCGTTCTGAAAATAGCCGTTCTGGAGCGCAACAAAGCCTGGTGCGTGCGTGACGTTCTTCAATATCCCGATCTTCACGGTCAGCTCGCCGTCCGCTGCCGTCGTTTCCTTGTTCGAGCCGCAAGCGGACAGCATACCTGCCGCCATGATCAGCAAGCCGAGTACGATGAGCAATTTTTTCATTTTCTTCCCCCTATGAATGCTTTATTTCTTCGCTGCATGCAGCCCGAAGCGCAGCATGATGCCTTCCTCCAGCCGTTTGAAGCAGAAGTGATCGGATATGGTACCGATAACGGCGATAATGATGACGATGCAGAGCAAGGTGGCCGTATCGCCGATATCCCGGCTGTCCTGCAGCGTTTGTCCGAGACCGACACCCCGGGCGATCAGCTCGCCTGCCGTCAGCGCCCGCCAAGCGAATGCCCATGCGACACGCACGCCGGTAATCAAGTGCGGGAACGCAGCCGGCAGCATGACTTGATAGAACAACCGAAACCCGCTGCCCGCTCCCATCATTTGCGCCGCCCGGAGGTGAATCTTCGAAATTTGCATGATGCCCGTGCGGCTCGCCATGGACATCGTCCACGTCGCGCCGATCGTCGTGATGAAGATAACAGACAGGTCGTTCAGTCCAAACCAGATGATGGCGAAGGGCAGCCATGCGATGCTTGGCACCGTCTGCAGGGCGACAACAAGGAACCCGAAGGTCTCGTCAAAGAAGCGGTACCGCGCGAACAGGAAGCCTAGCGCCGTTCCGATTACGATCGAGATCACGAAGGAAAGGATAAGCCTCCGCAGGCTGGCGACGATCGCCCCCAACAGGTGGCCGTCCGTGAATCCGTCATAGAACGCCTCCAGCGTCTGCATCGGCGAAGGAAACTTCCAGCCCCAGTCGAATATTCTATATCCCAATTCCCAAATTACGATCAGCAGCATCAGAAACAGCGTTCTTCTTAATGCGGTATTCATGGCCTATCTCCTCCCGAACGACTTTCTCCAGCTCCTCCGAGAGCGTCTCCATAATAGTGTTCTCGTAATGGTGCAGCAGCGGATCCGCGGTGTCATGAGGCCTCGCCGCTCGAATGGCAAACGCCTGCTTCACCCTGCCCGGCTGCGTCGACATAACCAGTACGCGATCGGAGAGCAGCACCGCTTCCCGAATGTTATGGGTGATGAATAAGATCGTCATCCCCGACTTTAGCCAGATCTCCTCCAGATCCTTCTGCAAAATATAGCGCGTCTGCTCATCGAGCGCCGCGAACGGTTCATCCATCAGCAGAATGTCCGGCTCCATGACGAGCGCCCTCGCAATCGCTACTCGCTGCCGCATGCCGCCGGAGAGCTCATGCGGGTAACGGTCAATGAATTTGCTTAAATGCACCGATTTGATCGTCTCGAATGCCCGCTCATAACGCTCTTTCTTCGCCATTCCCCGCTGCTTCAAGCCAAAAGCAACATTATCGATGACGTTCAGCCAAGGAAACAGGCCATGCTCCTGGAAGACGACGACCTTGCCGGCGCCCGGCCCCTTGACGGGTTCTCCGTTTACCTTGATCGTCCCCTCGTAGTCCGTCTCGAACCCGGCGATCAGATTCAGCAGGGTAGACTTGCCGCAGCCGGAAGGTCCCAGCAAGGAGACGAATTCCCCCCGTTTGATCCGAAAAGAAACTTGGTCCAATGCTGTATAAGCAGGACCTTTCTTCTGGGCAAAAGCTTTACTGACATTGTCGACCTCGATCATGCCCGTTCCCCTCCTAGCTGTACCATTAGATCGCCGCGAAGAATCGGCTCGGATCCTGGATAACGATTTGTTTCTTCGTGTAGGCGATCAGCCCCAACTCCCGCCACTTGTTCAGCATCTCGGTGACGGTCTGCCTGCTGCAGCCGATCACATAGGAGATTTCCTCATGGCTCAGCTGAAGCTGTACTTCGACGGTCCCTTCATGCTCGCTGCCCAGCTGCATCAAAAACCAAGCAAGCCGCCACGCAACCGGCCGGCTGATCAGCGTTTCCACCATATTCTGCGTCTGCAGCAGTCTTCGCGCGGTGGTCACGGCAAGCGCGAAGGCGAACGTCGCGTCGGTTATCGCCAGCTCCAGAAAAAGTCGTGATTCCAGCGTGATGACCTGGCTTTCCATCAAGCATTGCGCATACCGCCGGCGCGGAAGCTGAGTCAGGAGCTCCGCATTGCCGAACACCTCGCCCGGGTAACGCAGAAACAGCGTGATGCCCTGCCCTTCCTGGGAGGACTGTGAAATCTTGATCAGTCCTGTCTCCGTGTAATGCGCGGCGGAAGGCGCATCATTTTCCTGGAAAATAAACTCGTTCTTGCGGTAAGTCTTCAAGGATCCGTGTTCGCGGAAGATGCTTGCGATCACGTCCTTGACGGCATCCGCTCCTTGTTCATTCTTCTGCTTGTTACGATCGTCCACCACTTCATCACCTCTATACGCGAAATCGCTATATGCGCGAATGTGTTTTGTATTATTCCGACTATTCTGATGAGATATATGGATGATAGCATATTTATCCCCTAGATAATGTCGGGTATCCGACAAAATGGATTATTTTTTAGCTGAAGCATACAAAAAGAGCCGTCCCGCCAGTCATCATCAGATGACCGGAGACAGCTCCCCTTATCATTCCCTTGTGTTATTGCAGCTGCTGCTGCTCGATCCAAGCGACCCGCCTGGACTTTTGCCCTTCCAGGCCAGACTCCGCATTCGTCAGCTCCGACTGCAGCTTCCTTACATAACGGCTGACCTCAGTCCGCGCATCCTGCGCACGTTCCTGCGCTTCATTAACCCGCTTCTGCACGATCCAATCCGTGATCAGGCCGTCAAACCAATAATCGCCGAACTTCAGCAGGCTGCTGATATCGATCTGAATATCGACGCTCTGCTTCAAATCCTCAAGCTCATCACGAAAGCTTCGCATCCGGTAGATCGCTTCCGATATGGCTTGCTTCGCGTCATCCATATGACCGTGCTTCAGGTGCGTGCTGATCAAGCCCCCGCCGCCCCAGAGATCCCAATTCCCCCAGCTGCTCGCCTTGTTCAAGCTCTGCAGCGCCTCGTCCAAGGCGGACAGCACGCCCGTGCCGGCGGTGACCGCCTCGCGAAGCTCCCTCGACAGAACAGATCCTTCGGCAATGCCATCCTCCATCCCTGCCAGTTCCTGCGCCATTTCGGGCAGGCTGCGCAGCGCCGCTTCCTTCTCGCCAAGCAGCCGGACATATTCCTGCTCCGCGTTCATACAGCTCGCAATCTCATCGCCTGCAAGGCGAATGTCTTCCTTAAGGCGGATCAGCCCCTGCTTCGCCTCCTGCAGCTGCAGTGCGGCGGCGAGCACCTGCTGACGTTCCGTCTCCAGCTGCTCCTGCTTGCTTCGCAGCAAGGTGTGGAACAGATTCGTCACCGACATGCCGGTGAGCTTGTCGACATCGGCCTGCTCCGCGTCCAGCTGCACCTCCAGCTTAATGATCGCCATCTCCTGCTCGTTCACCCTCGCACGCAGCAGCTCCTGCCTTCGCTGCGCCTTATGAAGCTGATGCTTGCGTTCCTTGGCTTCTACTAATCGATCGAATTGAAAGTCCGACATGCGGCTTCCCTGCCTCCTTCTCGTTACCCCTGTACATGGATATACGCGGCAGGAGAGATGACGATGCTAAAGTTTGAATAAAGGGAGCGATCGATTTGTCCGTAAACGGAGCAGAGCCGGTCCCCACCGGCTTTACAGCTTGCGGAATAAATCTTTGAATACGGCGTCACGATGCACATAATCGACGCAGCGGATGAAGTGGCGCGTATGATCGAAGCTCCAGCGGAAATCCTCCGACAGCACCGGACTGTGTACCAGCGTGCTCGGCAGCCACGCTTCGTTGTTCAGATAAGCAATCGTCGAGATGTCCCAGATGACGCGGGAATAGCCGGCATGATCAGAAGCGCAGCCCCGGAACGTTTCATACAGATATTCGCCGACCGGCCCCTTCTCCTTCACGTAGTCTTCCACCTCGGACAGCGTTGTCAGCAGGTGGGAGGTGACGCCCATGCAAGGAATGAGCACAAGCGGAACGCCGCTGTTCAGCATCGTGCGCGAAGCGTGCAGGTCCTGATGCAGATTGAATTCTTTCGTATCTCGCCAGTGCAAAGCATGGCCGCCGAGCCAAACGACGACGATCCGTTCGATGATGCGCGGCTCCAGCAGCATCGCGGACGCAACGTTCGTAATCGCCCCGATGGCAACGACGTACAACGGGTCATCCTCCGAGGAAGCCATCGCACGCGCCACGAGATCGCGCGCAGCGGCGCTGTCGACGGGCGTGTCCGCGGCAGGCAGATAGCGCTCCGAGCCGCGGTGGATCGGGATACCGTTCATTTCGGGCAGCAGCCCGGCGATTTTGACCAGCTCGTCGTAGCTCTTCTCCATACCGTCCTTCGGACCGGAGGACAGTTCATTGTAGAACGGAGCGGCGTAGAACGCTTCGACCGTTATCTTCTCTGGTGATTTAAGCGCGTAAATGACGGCGAATTGATCATCGATTTCATTGTAGGTGTCCGTGTCCAGCACGATGCGGATTGGGCGATTCGGATATGCGAGTCGCTGCAGCAGACGCTGTTCCGATAGAACCGGAAATTGTACCATATCTTCTCTTCATCCTCCTTGAATAGCGGTTCAATTTCTTTTATGATTTGGTCATGCACACAGGAAATCGCTTACATAACATGCTCATTTTACGATATTAATCAGGCGTAATGATTCTATGATATGGCTGATTGCTTTCACGATCTGGCTGGAATTTACAATAGGGGGAGGACTTGCGATGCAGGCACAGATGGATTTTCTGTTTCAAACAGCGCGTTCGTCGCAATCCTACATGCCGATGCACACGCATACTTGCTATGAGCTCGTCTATTACGATACCGGCACGGGCACGACCTGCTTGCAAGAAATGACGTATCCGTACAAGCCGGGCACATACGCCCTGATCCCGGCGGATACGCCGCATGATGAACGAAGGTATGCGAATACCGACGTCATCTTCGTTGGTTTTCGTTTGGCGGGTGAGGAACAGGAGGCCGAGCTGGAGGCAGGCTTGTTCGAAGACGCTCCGGATCGGCCGATCGCGAAGCTGCTTCATGAGATGGTTCGGGAGATGCAGGAGCAGCGCCCCTATTATTCGGATCAATTGAATTATTTGATCGGCATGATCGTCATTGCGCATCAGCGGAGCCTGGATATCAGCATATCCAAAGCATCGGCGGACCATTTGCTCTACACGCGCACATTCATAGACGAGCATTACAATCAGAAAATCACAGTGGAGGAATTAGCGGAGATGGCGGGGTACAGCTATCATCATTTCAGGCATTTATTCAAGCGGCAGTACGGCATTTCGCCGATCGCTTATCTGCTTCGCAAGCGGGTTGAGCGTGCCTGCCAGCTGCTGCTGCACAGCAAGCTGAGCGTGACGGCTATTGCAGAGGCATGCGGCTTCTCGAGCGATGCGCAGTTCAGCACCCTCTTCAAGAGGGAGCAGGGCGTATCGCCCCGCCAGTTCCGGCAGACCCGCTCCCGCCCGCTGCCGGGCGGTGTTCACGTTTGACCGCTGCCCTCTGCCATGCGCCGCCGACTGCCCTTTAGTCAAATAAGGTTGGCTCAGCCTTGACCATGAACGGCTGTCCGTTGGCATAGTAATGGGTTTCCCGGTAGACCTTAAACGCCACCTCGACCTCCGGAATGCCGGTAAGCAGCAGGTGATTCGTAATGGCGCCCGCAACACCGTCCTGTACAGCCTGACCGCGGTCAAACCAAGCGACCTCGACAAATGGATAAGTGGGTATGGCTGCGCCGTCGAATATCGAGGTCGTAGTCAAGCAATCAATCGTGAAATTATCTTTGCTGCATTTGCAAATCTGCGCAAGTTCCTCGACAAGCGCGGTACTGATCTTCATGACCTCCGAGACGTTGATGCCTCGCATCGTGAGCTGCGGCATGGGGTTGATCGCTCCTTCTTATTCGTAGTCGACGTATTGTTCTTCTTCGGCGATGTTTTGCAAGTCATGACCGGAAATCACAATAATACCGTAGCCGGGCGTCACCTCGGCATGCTTGCGGGCCAGTTCGAGCAAGAACCTTGGAGAGCCTTCCTGTTCCTCGTCGTAGATGAGCAGGAGTCCCTCCGAGTTATCCAGCAGAAACCGGTCTCGCGCCTTGAACTGCCAAGGTCCCGTATACTTCTGCTTGGATACGCTGTTTATGTAGTCGGCTTGGGCAAGTATGCCGCTGTAGGTCTCTTTCTTCTGTTCGTTCCAATTCTCTTCCTGCTCCAGAAATGGCGTAATTACCGCCAAGCGCAGCGTTTCATATTCAGCTCTAAGCTCCAGCGCGACCTCTGCAGCCCACAGCTCAACACCCCATTGTCCGCTGACAATGACCCATTCCAATCCCTCGTCGATCAATGCTTGCAGCTGCTTCTTCAGCGCCTTCTTAATAATTCCGATGCCTGGATGCTTGCCCGAGAATATTCCGAGCTCCGAGGCCTTGTAGCCGGTAACCAGCACTTGTTTCATCGCAATCCTATACTCCTTCTCCGAGCCTATAGCTAAGCGTAGCACAAACAAAGAGCGCCGGACAACCATGCCGGCTTTTGGCATGGGTCCCGCGCTCTACGTTCAGGGGGTATTGGCTTACCTGGCTGCCAGAATCATCTCGACAAACTCCTTCGATACGTAAGCCTTTCCTTTAATCAGCATCGGCGCGTAATCAATCATTTTTTTGTCCATGCCGACCATGATCGACTTGCTGCCCAGCATGATGGTTATGGTCGCCGCTTTCATTTTCATATCCGTCATTGCGTTCATATCCTTCATCTCGTTCATATCCTTCATCTCGTTCATGCCGGTCTTTGTAAGCATGATCGCATCCTTCGACCATGCTACGCTGTAGCCGAGCGATAGTGCAATTTGACGAAGCGGCACGAGGCTGTGACCACCCTTCTCCATCACCATGACTTGGCTGTAATCCACCTTCGGTTTCATCTCCATATCCGCCGCCGATACGATTCCCGGTACCATAATTGCCACTGCGAGCGCCGATACGGCGGCCCATTTCATTCTCTTCTTCATTGCCGTCACTCCTCTGATTTTGATGAAAAACAGCTGCGCCGTGGTCGGTTCATGTCTCGAATTTACAGGCCATTTGTTTTTCTTGGTCTTCTAGAGAATAAGACAGCAACCTTAAGCCCCCCTATCGAAATTATTAATTTTCGCTTTCATTTCCAGTACGAAAGAATTCGGAGGATCGAAAGCTTGCTTCAATATCCACGACGCGCGCACAAAAAAGACGGGACCAAGTCATATTCGCATGACGGGCCTCCGCCTTCGGAAACGCTTTGTAATCGAGAAGCAAAAGTTTGCACGCATACGCACATGTGCTGTTTATCTCTGTACCGCATGCAAGCAGCAGTCATCGACTATGCATTTGGCCTTATGTACAGATCGATGCGCATCTGCGGAAAAAACATATGCTACAGTTCCTTCCCCTTCGGGTAGTGCTCCTTCGGCTCCCAGACGAATGTACCGTCCTCCAGCATCACGTACGTGGTGAAATCACGCTGCCCTTGATGCAGCGTGATGATACGAGCACCGCGGGGAAAGCCGTCCCTTCCATACGTCTGATAGCCGCTGGCCCGGCCGTAGCAGAGCCGAATATCGTGCAATGCGCCCCAATAGTCATTTACGTGGTCGTGTCCGCAGAAGGTGCCGACGATATCGCCCATTTCCAGCATGGATGCAAACAGTCCCGAGTTCACGGGAGGACTGGCAACGCCCTCGTATTTGCTGCCGTAGCAGAGCTCCCGCTTCCACACCTGCTTGTATTCCGGCAGCGGAATATGGAAGAACGCAAGCGACGGCATCGGCTCCCCGCCGTTCGCAGCCGTATTCGCGGCGGACCGGTCCGCGTACCAGTTTACCTGATCGCGCTGGATCCATTGGTAGCCATCGATGCCGGGCACCTCGGAATAGCTCCCGCTGTCGAACAGATAAAGCGCATTCAGCGGTTTGCCGCTTACGGCATCTCGAACGAACAGCACCGCATTGCCTTCGCCGCTCAGCTCCGGCGGCCCCGCTTCGCTCACGCAGCAAGCATGCTCGAGCTGCACGGACATCAGCTCGCTGCGCGTGACGAGATGCTCCGTATCGTGATTGCCGAATACGGCGGCCCAAGGGATGCCGCGGGCATCCACAGTCTGAACGGCATCACGGAAGGACTGCCGCGGATCCGAGCAGTTCTTGCTGTAGATAACGTCTCCGGTGAACATGACGAGATCAGGAGCAACGGCGCCGATGACCTTCTCCATGAGCTTTCTCGTCCGCACGTCGTCCGCTTCTCCATTCTGCCAATGAAGGTCCGTGAATTGCACGATCGTGAACGTGCCGTCTTCCCGGTAGTGAAGCGCGTGTTCCATGTCCATCAGCTCCTCTGCTCTGATTGCATCTCCTAGATTTCCACCCCTGCCTCGAGGCCAAAAACACCGTCGATGGTGGCAAGTGCAACGATTACATCTTCGAATTTTTTGGCGTGTCCGAGCTTTAATTGAAGCCTTACGATCAGCATTTCATTGCGGTCCGCGGCTGCGACCTCTTCGTTCTCAACGATGATTTTGTTAATGCCGATCCCGGAACGATGCAGCTCCGCCACCACTTTGCTGAGACTTGCGGAATCCTTGTTAACCCGCATGACGAGATCCCGCTTACGCTTAGCCCGCGAGAACCGCTTCTCGAATTTATTCAAGACGAACAGGCTTACAACGACAAGCAGCGTCAGTACAGCCGCTCCGTAGTAGAATCCCGCGCCTACCGTTAAGCCGATTGCCGCAACGACCCATAAAGAAGCAGCGGTCGTGAGTCCTGACACCGTAATCCCCGTGCGAAGAATGGTACCTGCGCCGAGAAAACCGATTCCGCTGATGACCTGCGCGGCAAGACGTGCAGGATCCAGACGTACGTTCGGATCCGACGCAAACTCGGAGAAGCCATACATGGACAAGAGCACGATCGCGGCAGAGCCCAAACAAACGAGAATATGCGTCCGGAATCCCGCGGAATGGCCGCCCAGCTCGCGTTCAAGCCCGATCAGCCCGCCGAGCACCAGCGCGAGCATCAGGCGGATCGTCAATTCCCAATAACTAATTTCCCATATGCTAGGGTCATATACTTGAGGTACTGTCATGGCTCCTCATTCCTTCACTGTAATCGCCGTAGGGGCAGGTTCCGCTTTCGCCCTTGTCTTATCTATACGCCGGAAATGCAGACAATGCCCCTGCTATTCCCAAAAAAAGCATCTCGCACGCAACGTCTACCGCCCAAGCTGCGCTTCAAACCACTCATAGCCAAAGCCGACATGCTCGGGACGATGCGAATCCGAGCCGTACACCAGCTCGACGCCCTGCTCGCTGCAGGCAGACATAAACCATGCCGGCACGTAGGTCTTGCCGCAGGTCGGCACGCGCAGCCCGGCTGTATTCACATCAATGCCGACTCCGCTTTTCGCGAGCAGCGGCACGATTGCCGTAAGGCGGCGCTTAATCTGCGCTTCGTCGATGGGCGGCAGCTCCTTGACGAATTTCTCGATCAGGTTGATATGTCCGAGCCGTTTGCGCATCGGCAGCCCCGAAGCCCACTCGATCGCCGCTTCCACGTGATTGTAATACTCGTCGACGACCTTCTCCATCGTACCGTAATAAGACAGCAAATTCGCCGTGAAATCGGCCGGCGTGAAGTCGATGCTCCGCATGCCTCCTACGCCCGGCAAATAGTGAACCGAGTAGACGACATCCTCCAGCACATGTTGATAGCGGTCCACGATCGCTTCCGTATAAGACAAGGAACCCTGGAGGTAGTCGAGCTCAAGGCCTGTGGTCACTTGGATTCGGCCTTCGTACTTCTGTTTAATGGACTTTACATAGTCCATGTACTGCGGCAGCCCTGCTTCCGGCATGGCCAGCTCGGCCATCAACCGTTCATCCGGCAGCCAAGCGGCCGGCAGCGGCGGGTGCTCGCTGATCGTGTAGCGGTGGAATCCCAGCTCGATCGCACGATCGACATAGGCCTCCGACTCTGCGCTGCTGCCGTGATAACAAAACTTTGTGTGCGTATGGCCGTCCCATTTCAACGATAATGGCATGGTTTCCTCCAGTTATTGCTGCCCATGAAATGCGGCAGCGGAATGAATGTATTTGCTCCAAGTATATCATTACACGGAGAGTGTTCAACCACCGCATGCCGAAACAATTCGTTCGGGAGGCAGCAGCGTTCGATTCTCGTCCAAAATCATCTTTAAACCCGGAGATTTTCTGCTATAATGAATTCTGTTCATTCCGGTTATTCTAAACGCATGGCCTAAAAGGAAAAACATTGATTGCCTTTAATGGAGAAAGAAGAGAGGAACCACTCATGATTAGTCGATTTAAACGATTGTTAATTGGGCGGCCGATGAAGAGTGCCGAACTGGAAGGCGAGAAGCTAAGCAAGCTGAAGGCGCTTGCAGTGCTTTCCTCCGATGCGCTCTCGTCGGTTGCTTACGGTACGGAGCAGATTCTGCTCGTGCTGATGGCAGCAGGTTTTGCCGCGGTATGGTACTCCATTCCGATTTCGATCGCCGTACTTGGTCTTTTATTAGTTCTAATCTTCTCGTACCGCCAGACGATTTACGCGTATCCGAAGGGCGGCGGCGCCTACATCGTTGCCAAGGATAATCTTGGCGTATCGACGGGACTCTTGGCCGGCGGCTCTCTGCTCGTCGACTATATTCTTACCGTTGCCGTCAGCTCCTCGGCCGGTACGGATGCCATTACGTCCGCGTTTCCGTCGCTTCATGAACACCGGGTGCTTATCGCGCTCATCATGATCGTATTCCTGACCGTCATGAATTTGCGCGGAATCGGCGAATCCGCCTCAATCCTGGCCTATCCTGTCTATTTATTCGTCGGCTCGGTGTTTCTGCTTATCATCGCAGGCGCTATCAAGGTCATGATTCACGGCGTGCACGGCGATATTCCCGAGCTGGGGAAAGCCGTTTCCAACATCAGCTTGTTCATGCTCCTGAAAGCATTCAGCTCCGGCTGTTCCGCGCTGACGGGGGTCGAAGCGGTGTCCAATGCCATTCCGAACTTCAAGAAACCGGCGGAACGCAATGCCGCCCTGACGCTCATCATGATGGGCGCCATTCTTGGCGTGATGTTCATCGGCATCAGCTTGCTCGCGTATTGGAACGGCATTGTCCCGAATCCCAAGGAAACAGTCGTATCCCAAATCGCGAACGCCACCTTCGGGCGGGGCATACTGTACTACATCATTCAGGGGATTACGGCCTTGATACTGTTCTTGGCCGCCAACACCGCCTATTCGGCCTTCCCGCTGCTCGCGTTCATGCTGGCGAAGGACAAATACATGCCGCATGCCTTCATGGTGCGGGGCGACCGTCTCGGCTTCTCGAACGGGATTATTTTCTTAGGCGTATTCTCTGCGCTGCTCGTCGTGCTGTTCCACGGCAATACCGAGAATCTCATCCCGCTCTATGCGGTCGGGGTGTTCATTCCGTTCACGCTGTCCCAGCTCGGCATGATGGTGCGCTGGCTGCGCCTTAAGCCGGCCAACTGGCTGTTCGGCTTCATCGTCAATACGATCGGTATGCTGACGACGCTGGTCATTACGCTGATCTTTATTTTCACGAAGTTCAGCCAAATTTGGTTCGTCTTCATCTTCCTGCCGATCGTCATCATGATCTTCTACAAGATCAGCCGCCACTATACGAATACCGCCGATGAGCTTCGCATCAACATCGACAAGGAAAAGCCGGTGATCAAAGGCAGCACCGTCGTCGTGCCTGTTGCCGGTATCACAAAAGTCGTGCTGCATTCCATCAGCTATGCCAAGTCGCTTACCGATAACGTCGTCGCGGTCTATGTCGGCTTCGATGAGGAAGAGATTGAGCGGCTGGAGAAGAAATGGGAAGAGTGGAATCCCGGCGTTCGCCTGATCGTCCTGCGTTCCAGCTACCGCAGCATTATCCGCCCGATCATCCGCTTCATTGAGACGGTAGAATGGAAGACGCAGGAAACCGACCATATCACGGTGCTCATTCCGCAGTTCATCACAAAACACTGGTGGCAGAACTTCCTGCATAACCAATCCAGCCTGCTGCTCCGCGCCTATCTGTTCAACCAGAAGGATATCGTTATCGCGACGGTTCCATATCACTTGATGCGTTAATGGCCGTGCTCGCAGAGCCCATAAATCAACAAAACGTGCACCTTCCGCGAGGAGGTGCACGTTTTGTTTTAGGGAGGGGCTATGCCCTCATGCTTCCGGGCCGGTCCGTTCGCCAGAAGCTTCGACAATTACCGGATTCCTCTGGTTGTACAAAAAAAAGCGGAAAGCATGCAGCCATGCTTCCCGCTCACTTCCTCATCTACCCAAGCAATATCGCGTCGATGAGCGCTAGCTCGCTGTCCGTAAAATCAGGCGCCGCAAGCGCACCGACCGCATCATCGATCTGGCTGATCTTGCTCGCGCCGATCAGCGCGGAGGTAACGCGTCCGCCGCGCAGCACCCAGGCTAGCGCCATCTGCGACAGCTTCTGCCCGCGGGCACGTGCCAGCTCGTCCAAGCGGCGCACCTTGGCGAGAATTTCATCCGTGATGGTCTCTGCCTTCAAGAACCTGGAAGGTCCTGCGGCGCGGGAATCCGGCGCAATGCCGTTCAGGTAGCGGTCTGTCAGAATGCCGGCTCTCAGCGGAGAGAAGGCGATGGAACCGATCCCCTCTTCCTCCAGCACGTCCAGCAGTCCGTCCTCCACCCAGCGGTCCATCATGTTGTACCTCGGCTGATGAATGAGGCACGGCGTTCCCAGCGATTTCAGAATGCGCGAAGCCTCGCGCGTCTGCTCGGCCGAGTAATTGGAGAGGCCGACATACAGTGCTTTGCCCTGACGGACGATCAAATCCAGCGCGCTCATCGTTTCTTCCAGCGGCGTATCCGGGTCCGGACGGTGATGATAGAAAATATCGACATAATCGAGACCCATCCGAGTCAAGCTCTGGTTCAGGCTCGCCACGAGGTACTTCTTGGAGCCCCATTCCCCGTATGGCCCGGGCCACATGTCATAGCCTGCCTTCGTTGAGATAATCAGCTCATCGCGGTAAGGCGCCAAATCCTGCTTCAGAAGGCTACCGAAATTCTCTTCGGCGGAGCCGGGAGGCGGTCCGTAATTGTTCGCAAGATCAAAATGGGTAATCCCGAGATCGAATGCTTTCCTCGCCATTGCCCGCTGGCTCTCCAGCATATTGATGCCGCCGAAATTATGCCACAAGCCAAGCGAAATCGCAGGCAGGCGCAGCCCGCTACGTCCTGAGCGATTGTATGTCATTTTGTCGTATCGTTCTTGTTGGGCGCTATATTTCATGTTCAAAAATCCTCCTTAGTTTCATTACTATCATCTTAAAGGTGGGCCGTGAACAAGCCAATGTCAGCAAGGATGATAGTTATGTTATAATGTCAGCCCTCACACTAGACGGCATAAGCTGCTTCGGCGAGACGCCCTTTACTTTCTTGAACATTTTCGAGAAAAGCAGCGCATCTTGATAGCCGACGGACCTAGCGACCTCGCCGACCGTGTACGCACCGCTTTCCAGCAGGTCGCTAGCCCGATCCATCCGGTATTGAAGCAAATACTGCTGCGGCGGGAGGCCGAGCGCTTCTTTGAACAGGACGGAGAAATATTTGCGGTCCAGTCCGATCAGAGCGGCAAGCTGTGCGACGGTTAAATTCTCGGAGAAGTGGGCGTGGATAAACGCGATGCTGCGGTGAACGTAGCTGTCCTGCTTCCTTACGCTGGCATGCTTGTCCGCGGATGCCGGGGCCGCCTCGACCAAGGCAACCATAAATGAATAAAGAAGCGTCGTCAGCCGAAGATCAACACTGCCCCCCTGCTGCAGCGCGTCGCAGAGCGATTCGTAGAGCCCCGGCATGAGCTTCAGATCCATGGCAAAGACCGGCTCGGCCGGCTTCAGACTCGTACCGGCCAAAATATCCGGCATGCGCGCGCCTTGGAACGCCATCCATGAATACGTCCACGGCTCGGCCTCGTCCGCTTCATAGCGCGTTACCACCTGCGGGTAAATCAAGAACGCCTCGCCCGCTGACAGCTTGTACGACCGGTCGCCGACGGTTACCGTTCCGAACCCGTCATGCACGAAATGGACCTTATAGCATTCCCGGATGCCAGGTCCTACAGAATTGCCGGGCGTGCACTGCTCCTTGCCCCAATACAGGAGCTCCAGATCCGTATCCTCGCGGTAAGGCCGCTCAGGGTTGAAGATCGATTTTCCCATGCCGAATGCCTCCTCCGTGCAACCTTCTGCTAGCATCATAGCATAGAACAACTAGAAAAGCCTGCGCCGCCGGCACCCTGCTCACCGGTGTACACAGGCTCCTACTCACTTCGCCAGCAGGTCCATAAACTGATGTACCGCCATGGCGTCAAGCGTATCCGGGTCTTCGCAAATCGAGAGAATGCGGCGCACCCGTTCATCCGAATAGCCCGCGGCCAGATTGCTTTCGCATTTCCGCTTCAGCAGCGGGATGCCCTCCTCCCGTCTGCGCCGGTGGCCGATCGGATATTCGGTAATGACCTGCTCCGTCATGCTGCCGTCTTGAAAAAACACCTGCACGCCGTTCGCGATGGAGCGCTTCTCGGGATCCAGGTAGTCTCTGGAAAACTGAGCGTTCTCCACAATCTTCATTCTTGCCCTCAGCCGGTCGATTCGCGGATCCGCAGCCGCCGAATCCTCGTAATGATCCGCGGTCAAGCAGCCGTGAATCAGCCCGACGGCCGTCATGTACTGCAGGCAGTGGTCGCGGTCGGCCGGATTGTGCAGCGGTCCCTGCTTGTCGATGATGCGAATAGCGGACTCATGGGTTGCAATCACGATTCGGGCGATCTCCTCCAGCCTGCCGGCCACCCGGGGATGAAGCGCAATTGCGCTCTCCACGGCGGTCTGGGCGTGAAACTCGGCGGGGTAGGCGATTTTGAACAGGACGTTCTCCATCACATAGGAACCGAAGGGACGTTCCTGCGTCAGAGGCCGGCCTCTAAACAAGGCGTCGCTGAAGCCCCAGCCCTGCGCGGACAAGACGGACGGATAGCCCATCTCGCCGCGCAGCGTGAGGAAGGCCAGCTGCATGGCGCGGCTGGCGGCATCGCCAGCCGCCCAGGACTTGCGCGAGCCGGTGTTCGGCGCATGTCTGTAGACGCGGAGCGGATGACCGTCTAGCCAGGCATGCGACAACGCGCTGATGACCGCGTCCTTCGTGCCGCCGAGCAGACCGGTAACGATGGCGGTCGAAGCCACCTTGACGAGAATGACGTGATCCAGGCCGACCCGGTTGAAGCTGTTGCCCAGCGCGAGCACGCCTTGAATTTCATGCGCCTTGATCATCGCAGTCAGGACGTCGCGCATGCGAAGCGGAGGCTGGCCCGCCGCCTCGTTCTGCCGGCTGGCATAGTCCGCCGCCGCTAGAATCGCGCCGAGATTGTCGGAGGGATGGCCCCATTCCGCCGCCAGCCAAGTGTCGTTATAATCGAGCCAGCGGATCATGCAGCCGATGTTGAAGGCCGCCGTCACGGGATCCAGCCTATAAGCCGTGCCGGGAATCCGGACGCCGCTTTGCAGCTCCGCGCCGGGCACGACGGGACCGAGCAGCTTCGTGCATGCGGGATAGCTGAGCGCAAGTATGCCGCAGCCCAGCGTATCCATCAGGCAGTATCGCGCCGTCTCATAAGCCAGCTCGCTGTCGATCACGGCATCCGACGCATAGTCGGCAATATCGACAAGCAGCTGGTCCGGCTGGGGTCTTGCGTTATTTTCAAAGCCGTCCGTCATTCGTGCTCACCTCGCTTTCACGAGCGATTGGGATCGTTAACGTCTTCCGTGCAGCTCCAGCCAAGGCTGGTTGTCAGGTCCGACATATGCAGCGGTCGGCCGGATAATACGGTTGTTCTGCCGCTGCTCCATAATGTGGGCGCTCCAGCCCGCGAGCCGGGCGATGACGAAGATCGGCGTAAACATCTCCGTTGGAATGCCCATGAAATGATACGCCGTCGCGCTGTAGAAATCCAAATTCGGGAACAGCGCCTTCTCCTCGCGCATCACCTCTTCAACCGCTTCAGAGATCGGGTAGAGCCCAGCGTCCTGAGCCCAAAGCGAAAGCATCTCGGACCATTTCTTGATAATGTCCGAGCGCGGATCGGAAATGGCGTATACCCGGTGCCCGAAGCCCATGATGAGCTGCTTCGACGCAAGCATGGCCCGGATGCCTTCGACGGCTTCCTCCGGCGATTGGAACTGCGTAATGAGCGCCATCACCGCTTCGTTGGCCCCGCCATGCAAGTTGCCGCGCAGCGTGCCGATGCCTGTTGCGATGCAGGCATAGTAGTTGGACAGCGTGGATGCCGTCACACGGGCGGCGAACGTGGACGCATTGAACTCGTGCTCCGCGTACAGCGTCAGTGATATATCGAAGACGCGCTGGGAACGCGTCTCGGGATGCCTCCCGTGCAGCAGATGAAGAAAATGGCCGGCAACGGTGTAGCTGTCCGGATCGAAAGCCGGCGCTTTCGCAGAAGCGCTTCCGTCAGGTACAGCCGCAGCAGACTGGTCCGGACTTTCGCCCTCCACCGGCGTTCCCGCCGCACCGGACGAGCGGCCTTCGGCACCAGCATGCTCCGATCCTTCAGCCGCGCTGTTGGGAAGCCCATCATCCGTATCTGCGCGAAACACCCGACGCACCGGTTCGGCGGATGCCGGCGCCGCTGCAGCCCGGCCTCCGCCCCGGTGATAATGATGCCAATGCAGCAGCATGGGGCCCGTCAGCGCGATGAGCCGGTCGGCGATATCGGCAGCCGTCCGCTGCGGCGACTCCGGCTCCAGCGTCCCAAGCGCTGCACAGCCGATCTGCAGCACCTCCATGGGATGGGAGCTGGCCGGAAGCAGCTCCAAGAACTGCTGCAGCACCGCGGGCAGACGACTCGCGGCTGCCAGCTTGCGCCGGTAATCCGTCAGCTCGTCGACGTTCGGGAGCTTGCCGCGAATGAGCAGATATGCCGTTTCCTCGAAGCTGCCGTTCTCCGCCAAATCCTCGATTGCATAGCCGCGATACGTAAGTCCCCGCCCGTCCTTGCCTACCGTGCTGATTGCCGTCTCCCCTGCTTCCACGCCGGCCAAGCCGCCGGGCTTTTTCACGGCCATCCCTTATCCCTCCTCCGAGTTATTACCTGCGTCAAATAACGCATCCAGCTTCCGTTCGTAATCGTAATAGCCCAAATACCGGTACAGCTCCTCGCGCGTCTGCATGAGCCCAGTCACATCCGCCTGCGTTCCTTTCCCCCGAATGGCCTCGTACACGCGGAGCGCCGCGGCATTCATCGCCCGAAACGCGGACAGCGGATACAGCACCATCGCCGCGCCGGCGGTGCCCAGCTCCTCTACCGTAAACAGCGGCGTGCGCCCGAACTCCGTCATGTTCGCGAGTACCGGCACCGTGACCTGCGCCGTAAAGGCTTGGTATTCCGCCAAGCTGCCCGCCGCCTCCAGAAAAATCATGTCTGCGCCGGCTTCCACATAAGCCAGCGCACGCGCAACCGCGCCTTCCATGCCTTCCGCGGCAAGCGCATCGGTTCGCGCCATGAGGACGAAATCCGCGTCATACCGTGCGTCCGCCGCGCTCGCAAGGCGGTCGGCCATCTCGCTAGTCGTTACAAGCCCCTTGTTCGGCCGGTGGCCGCAGCGCTTCGCGGCCACCTGATCCTCGATGTGAATGCCTGCCGCTCCGGCGCGAATCATTTCTTTTACCGTGCGGGCGATATTGAACGCGGAGCCGAAGCCCGTATCCGCATCGACCAGCAGCGGCAGCTCCACCGCTCCGCTGATGCGGCGGACATCCTCCGCCACGTCGTGCTGCGTCGTGATGCCGAGATCCGGCAGCCCGAAGGAAGCATTTGCTACACCCGCGCCGGAAACGTACAAGGCGCGGAATCCCGCTGCCTGTGCCAGCATAGCCGCATAGGCATTGACGGCGCCTGCGATCTGCAGCGGCTTCTCCTGCCGGAGCGCCTCCCTGAACCGGCTTCCCGGTGATAATCGGCTTGATTGTGCTGCCATTAACGCGCAGCCTCCTTTCACTAACGGTATTGTTCCGTCCGCTATCGCTTAAGCAGCTCACCCGAAATCACGATCCGATGAATCTCGTTCGTGCCTTCATAGATCTGCGTTACCTTCGCATCCCGGAACAGCCGCTCCGCCGGCTGCTCCTCCGTCAATCCGCCACCTCCGCACCACTGCAGCGCCCGCGTCGCGACGCTCATCGCCGTATCGCTGGCGAACATTTTGGCCATCGACGCTTCCATCGCGCAGGGCCTGCCCTGCCGCAGCAGATCCGCGGCGCGGTAGACGAGCAGCGCGGCCGCCTCCACCTGCGCCGCCATCTCGCGCAGCTCGCTTGCGGCTCTCTCCCGCTGGCGCGGCGGCGCCTCGCGCATGCCGAGCTCCGCCTGCGACAGCGCGGCCCGCGCGATGCCGAGCGCCTGCGCGCCGATGCCGATGCGGCCGCCGCTCAGCGCGGATTTGGCAATGCGGAAGCCTTGCCCTTCCGCGCCAAGCCGCTGCGAAGCCGGAATCCGCGCCTCCTCCAGGATGAGCTCGCATGTATTGGAGCCGCGGAGCCCCATCTTCTTCTCCTTCTTCCCGACGCGGAAGCCGGGCGTATCCTTGCCCACGAGAAAGGCTGTCATGCCGCTCGTTCCCGTCCGCAGGTCGTCCGGCGCTGCTGCGCTGGCGTCCTGCAACGCAGCGAACAACAGATACTGATCCGCCTCCCCCGCGTTCGTAATAAACACCTTGGACCCTGACAGCACATACGCATCCCCGCTGCGCACAGCCGCCGTCCGAATGGTCGAAGCGTCCGAGCCCGCATGCGGTTCCGTCAGCGCAAACGCGCCCAGCCAAGCGCCGGAGGCAAGCTGCGGCAGGCAGCGGCGCTTCTGCTCCGGGGTGCCGTGATAGACAATTGGCAAGGTTCCGACCGATGTATGCACCGCCAGAATGACCCCGACTGCCGCGCTGACCCGCGAGATTTCCTCGATGGCCAGCATGTAGGCGACCATATCGCAGCCGCTCCCGCCGTATTCCGACGCAATCGGCAGCCCCAGCAAGCCCTGCCGTCCCATCTCATCCACGAGCGCCCGGGGGAAGACATCGCTCTCTTCCATCGCCAGAACGGCCGCAGCCACATGGGAAGCCGCAAATGTCCGTACCCGTTCCCGCAGCGCCTCCTGCTCCTGCGTAAACCGAAACCTCACCGGATGATCAGCTCCCTTCCCCGTAAACGTAGAACCCGCGGCCGCTCTTGCGTCCCAGCCAGCCTGCGTGCACATAGCTGCGAAGCAGCGGACAGGGCCTGTATTTGGAATCGCCGAAGCCGTCATGCAGCGTTTCCATAATGGCGAGGCATGTGTCCAAGCCGATGAGATCAGCTAGGGCGAGCGGGCCCATGGGGTGATTCATCCCGAGCTTCAGGATCCCGTCCACGGCCTCCGCTGAAGCGACGCCTTCATACACGGTATAGATCGCCTCGTTGATCATCGGCATGAGAATCCGGTTGCTCACGAACCCGGGGAAATCCCGCACCTCAAGCGGCGTCTTCCCCATCCTTTCGGCGAGGCCCGCCGTTCTTGCGTACGTCTCGTCGCTCGTGCGCAGCCCCCGGATCATCTCCACCAGCTTCATCACGGGCACGGGATTCATGAAATGCATGCCGATGACCTGCTCCGGCCGCCGCGTCGCCGCAGCCAATTCCGTCACCGACAGCGAAGACGTATTGCTCGCCAAAATCGCCCTTTCCCCGCATATTCCGTCCAGCGCGGAGAAGATCGCCTTCTTCACCGGCATGCTCTCCGTCGCCGCTTCAATGACCAGATCGGCACCTGCCGCATGCTCCAGCCCGCCGCCCGGATGGATGCGGGCCAGCGCCTCCGAAGCCGCCTCCGGCGCGATGCGCCCCTTGGCGGCACTGTCCGCCAGCCGGCCGCCGATGCCGGCAAGTGCCTCCGATACCCGCGCATCGTCCGTATCATGCAGCAGCACCCGGCAGCCTGATAACGCCGCGACCTGCGCGATGCCGCTGCCCATCTGCCCGGCGCCGACGACTGAAACCGAATGGATATCCATGCTGCCCGCCCTCCTTCGTCTAGCCGATTAAATGACTGTGAAACTTCGTCGACGCCTGGGCCCAACTGCTCCTTCCGCAACGCAGTTCGGAGCATGGCGGCTTAGCTGCGCACCGCTTACAGCTTAGCTCGCAGCGCGGAGCTCCGCACTCACGCTCACCCGTCAACCCGAATCAACAGCGCATCTCCCTGCCCGCCGCCGCTGCAAATCGCGGCGATGCCGAGTCCGCCGCCGCGGCGCCGCAGGCCGTTCATCAGCGTCACGACAATCCGCGCGCCGCTTGCGCCGACGGGATGCCCAAGCGCAATGGCACCGCCGTGCACGTTGACCTTGCTGCTGTCCCAGCCGAGCAGCTTGCCGCAGGCGAGCACGACAACCGCGAACGCCTCGTTCAGCTCGATGCGGTCAACGGCATCCAGCTGCAAACCTTGACGCTGCAGCAGCTTCTGCACGGCAAGCACCGGCGCGATCGGATAGAGGCGCGGCTCCACGGCGACGGCCGCGTGTCCGAGCAGCACCGCCTGCGGCGTATAGCCTTCGCGCAGCGCCCTCACCTTGGACGCGACGATCAGCGCGGAGGCGCCGTCGTTAAGGCCCGGGGCGTTGCCCGCCGTTACCGTGCCGGTGCCGTCCGCCGAGAACGAGGGACGCAGCGCCGCAAGCTTCGCCGCGCTGGTATCGCCCCGCGGCGCCTCGTCCGTGTCCACGGCGAATACGTGGCTCTGCGACTCGGGGCTTCCTCCGGCAAGGGGCACCGGGATGATCTCGCTGTGAAAGATACCCTGCAGTTTCCCCAGCACTGCGCGTTCATGGCTGCGCAGTGCCCATTCGTCCTGCTCAGTCCGGCTGATGCCGTACTCGGCTGCGATGCTGTCGGCATAGTCACCCATATGCCGGTCGGCGAAAGCGCAGCGGAGGCCGTCGCGCAGCAGCAAATCGGCGGCTCCGCCGTTACCGAGCCGCCGCCCGAAGCGAAGATCGGGCAGCGCATGCGGTACGCTGCTCATGCTCTCCATCCCGCCGGCGACGATCAGCTCCGCATCGCCTGCCGTGATGACTTGCGCAGCCAAAGTAAGGCTGCGCATGCCGGAGGCGCATACTTTGTTCACGGTCTCGGCGGGTACGTGGGCGCCAAGACCCGCATGCATCGCGGCCTGCCGAGCCGGGTTCTGCCCCGCCCCGGCTCCGACCGCCATGCCCATGATCACTTCGTCAACGGCTTGCGGGGCGACCCCGCCCCGACGAAGGGCCCCTTGAATCGCGATGCCGCCAAGCTCCGCCGCCGTAAACCCTTTTAATGCACCGCCAAACTTGCCGATCGGCGTGCGTGCGCTGCCGACGATTACCGTTTCAGCCACGGCGCCTCCCCCTTCCCGTTCTAGGCTGCGACGCCGCAAGATCAAGCTCCTTGAAGATTTGGACGGTCTTAGCATCCCGCATGCAGCGCTCTACGGGATACTCCTTCATATAGCCGTATCCGCCGTACACCTGCACCGCATGAATGCCGTTCGCCATCGCCGCGTCCGCCGCGAAGCTCAGCGCAAGCGCGGACGTCCCCTCGTCGGCCAATCCCTCATCCTCGCGCCAGGCCGCCTGGCAAGCCAGCAGCCCGGCCGCGTCCGCCGCCGTCTTCATATCCGCGAGCAGGAACGCAATCGCTTGATGCTTCGCGATCGGCTTGCCGAACTGCGCACGTTCCTGCGCGTAACCAAGTGCCGCATCGAGCGCTCCTTGTGCGATGCCCGCAGCGACCGCCGCAAGCCCGTAACGGACGCCTGTGGAAGCTCGCCTTGCTATGGCGCGTCCCTGTCCTTCCCCGCCGAGCCGATGCGCCTTCGGAATACGGCAGCCCTCGAACGACAGATGCGCCATACCCGCCGCGCGCAAGCCAAGCTTCTTTACGACGGGCTGGATGACAAGGCCCGGGCAATTCTTTTCCAGAATAAACGCATTGTATCGTCCTCGGCCGCTGGTTCCCGGTTCCCCGGCCGTCTCGGCATAGATAATGAAGAGCTCCCCGTGCGCGCCGCCGGGAACGTATTTTTGCTGGCCTTCCAGCAGGTAACTGTCACCGTCACGCTTCGCCGTTACGCCGACCCGCAGCTGCGATCCTCCGACAGCCGCGCCGGGGAGCACGCCTGCACTAGGCAGCCGCCCATCGATCAACGAGCCCAAATACGCCTCCTTTGCCTCCGCGCTGCCAAACCGAACGAGCGGCCAAGCCGCCAAGAACAAATGCGCCCACAGCGCCGCCCCGAGCGATGCGCTGACCCGGGACAGCTCCTGCAGCACCAGCGCGAAGCTGACAAAACCTCCTCCGGCGCCGCCGTCTTCCTCCGGCCAAGGCAAGGCCGTGAACCCTAATGCCGCCATCTCGTCAAACGACTGCCTGTCGAATCGTTCCGCCTCGTCCAGCACGGCTGCCCGCCGCGCTGCCTCCTGTTCGGCAAACCGCGCCGCCATGCCGCGGATCATCATCTCTTCCTCCGAAAGCCCGAATTCCACGTCAAGACGCTCCCCCCTTCTTGAACCAGACAGAGCGTGCCGGCTTAACTAGCGCTTATTACATCGTATTTGCTCTGCCTGCAATTCATGATAAAGCGAGGAAACCGATGCATGCGAAACCGAGAACAGAAGCAGTCCCATGTCATGTCCTCCCCCTGCCGTTTAACGACAACAATCCCGTTACCCGCCTGATTCAGGCGGATAACGGGATTATTTATACGATCTTACAGAAATGTTCTTCGTTTGATGACAGTCCGCTAACAATATCCAGCTACGATGGTAGCATTGCAACCCTAATCCGGAGCTCAGGGAGGAATATTCGCTCATGAAACGAATGCGCAGCTTGAAATCGCGCCTTTCGAAATGGAGAAATGCATGGAAGTCGCTGCAAAACGGACCTCTTCCGCAAGCGATGTAATTTGCGGCGCAGCAGCGAGCGAAAGCGCCGATTTTCCCCAAACAAAAACCACTCCGCCCGCCGAAGTGGTTCTTCTTTTTCCCCGAAAGGTATACTACGATTCTACTCACCCTGACTTGGCGGCAGCTTCAGGCATGTTCTGCGTCCTCAGCTTAAACAACAGCGCCGACACCAGCAGCAAGCTCCCGTTGATGACGAAAATCCAGCGAATCGGCATCCAGCCGCCGAGCAGCCCGCCGATAATCGGACCTGCCATCGTGGCGATCTGGGCAGCCGACTGATTGAGGCTGAACGCTCTGCCGCGGAAATCCGCTTCCGTAATCTGCACGATCATCGCATTAATCGACGGCGATACAGCGGCGAAGAAGAGACCGTAGCTGAACCGCAGAATGCCGAAGCCGATGTAGTTCGACACCAGTACCTGCAGCAAATTGCCGATCCCGCTGCCGACAAGCCCGATCAGCAGCATCTGCTTGTAGCCGAATTTCCGCCCCCACTTGCCCCAGCGCGGCGCCATGATGACCGTGGCAATGCCCACCGCCGAGAAAATAATGCCGGAGCTCAGCGATGCGCTGCTCTTCTCTACCCCCATGCGCAGCACGTAGACCGTAATGAGCGGCTCCAGAATCATGACGGAGAACGTGCTGACCGCAACCATCGTGAGCAGCATCGTGAACATCCGGTTCGAGAGCGCATGCTTCAAATCATCCCGCACATGCGACCTGGCTGCTTTGCGGTTGAAGTTCTGCTCCTTGACGAGGAACGTCGCGATCAGCGCCGAAATCAGCACGATGGCACTCGAGAACAGGAAGGCTTCGCGGTTGCCGAAATAATGGCTCACGACGCCGCCGACCAGCGGTCCGATGATGCTTCCCGTCGCTCCGGACGTCGACATGATGCCAAGGGCATAGCCTGTCTTCTCCTCCGGTGTATTCGTTGCCACGAGCGCGATCGAAGACGGCACGAAGCCGGCCAGCAGCCCCTGGAAAATGCGTATAACCAGAAATGTATACGGATCATGCACGAAGTAATTGATCAGGTAGAGCGCCGCAAGACTATAGCCAGATCGGATCAGCATCGGCTTGCGACCGTATTTATCGGATAACGACCCCCAATATGGCGAGATCAGCGCGCTGGCCAGAAACGTAATGCCAAACGCTACGCCAGACCAGGCTTCCAAATGATGCTCGACGCCAAGCTCCGTATTCAGGAAAATCGGCAGAAACGGTATCGAGATTGAATAGGCCATGCTGCAGAAAAAAACACCGATCCACAGAATGGCTAAGTTGCGTTCCCACGAAAAATTCATTGCTGCAGCCCCGTCCTTTCACAAGCACAAGAACATGCGGTCTCAGCAATGAGCTGCTGGGGCCGCACATTCTTATCCGGCTCGGCCTAGCGATTGTCTACTTTCTCGGGATACATATCGTGATTCATGAGACGATGGTTTGCCATTTCCTCGAATTTCGTGCCGGGGCGGCCCCAGTTGCAGTACGGGTCGATCGAAATGCCGCCGCGCGGCGTGAATTTCCCCCATACCTCGATATAGCGCGGCTCCATCAGCGCGATCAGATCGTTCATGATGATGTTCATGCAGTCTTCATGGAAATCGCCATGGTTGCGGAAGCTGAACAGATACAGCTTGAGCGACTTACTTTCGACCATTTTCACGTCCGGGATGTAAGAAATATAGATGGTTGCAAAATCCGGCTGTCCCGTAATCGGGCATAGGCTCGTAAACTCCGGGCAGTTGAACTTGACGAAATAATCGCGGCTCACATGCTTATTGTCGAACGTCTCCAGCACCTCCGGGCTGTAAGTAAACAAATAAGAGGTCCCTTGGTTGCCCAAATGGGTAATACCGTGCAATTCTTCTTTTGCTCTTCCTGACATTTGCTTCATCACTCCTTGTATTTGCACTGTACGGGCGTTACTCTTGTTCTAGTAGCTTACACCTTTAAGCTGTCTAAATTCAACTTCGAGGAGAGGATCCCCATGCTTAGCACGCCTGCAGCCGGCGAGTTCGGCGCTCATTTTGGTCATTATATCGGTCTCGTTGCCGACCGGGACGTTCTTACGCAATTAAACGACAATCAGACGCAGTTGACCTCGCTTTATACGGAACTGACGACGGAACAATCGCTGTTCCGGTATGCCTCCGGCAAGTGGAGCCTGAAAGAAGTACTTGGCCACATCGTAGACACGGAGCGGATTATGAGCTACCGGATGCTGCGCATTGCGCGCGGGGATCAGACGCCCCTCCCCGGCTTTGAAGAGAATGATTACGTCGCCGCCGCCGATTTCGACAGCCGTTCCATTCAGGAGCTGCTAGGCGGCTACATAGCTGTGCGCGCCGCCACAGTCAGCCTCATAACGAGCATTGCGGCAGAAGCATGGACACGCCAAGGCGTTGCAAGCGGCACCGGCATGTCTGCCCGCGCATTCGCGTATGTAATCGCTGGGCACGAACGGCATCATTTAAACATCATCCAAGAACGGTATTTAACCGCGCTCTGAACACGATAAAATAATTGAGAGAGGTGCATCTCTGCACCTCTCTCATGCTTGCCTATCCCTTGTAATTAATAGCCCTCGCCGCTTCCGCCGCTCACGATCGCCACGCTTGCGCTGGCGCCGATTCGCGTTGCGCCCGCTTCAATCAGCTTAAGCACGGTTTCCAGATCACGTACGCCGCCCGATGCTTTAACGCCCATCTCCGGTCCAACCGCTTCACGCATGAGCGCGATGTCAGCCACCGTAGCTCCGCCATGTCCGAAGCCCGTAGACGTCTTCACGAAGTCCGCGCCTGCATGCTTGCAAATCGCACTGGCCTTCACTTTCTCTTCATCGGTCAGCAAGCCGACCTCCAGAATGACCTTCATCACGGCACGGCCCTTGCACGCTTCTGCAACCGCACGCACATCCTGACTCACGGCCTCGAAACGGCCGGACTTCAATGCACCGACATTCAACACCATATCGATCTCCGTCGCTCCGGCCGCGATCGCGTCTCTTGCTTCCGCGACTTTCGAAAACGTGCTCGAAGCCCCGAGTGGAAATCCGATTACCGTCGTGATGCCGACGCCCGTGCCTTGCAGCTGCTCCGCTGCTTCAGATACCCAGTAAGGATTGATACAGACGGTCGCAAACTTGTTTTGCTTCGCCTCCGTGCACAATTTGACGATATCCGAGAATGTCGCTTCCGGCTTCAACAAGGTATGGTCAAAGTAAGCAGCCAGTGCTGCTCCTGTTAATTCGTTGCTCATTCTAATCCGTTCCTTTCTTTCATGCGGGTTTATGGACGATCCATCAAGTACTTGGCGGTAAACTGGTCGGTAATCAGCACATTCGTATATTTGCCTCGAAGAGCACCGTAAATACCATCTACTTTGCGAATGCCGCCTGCAACAAGAATAGATTGCTCCTTCTTCTTCAAGTCGTTCAAATCAATGCCGATTGTCCGTTGGTCCAGCTCCTGCGAGCAGATGATCCCGTCAATATTGAAGTAGCGGGAGCAGATGTCTCCTGCCCCCTTCTCGTAAATCAGCTTCAACTCTTCATCGCTAAAATAGTTCGCCTTGATCAATACGGAATCTTCCGTCGGTGCGCCGACCGTCACCATCGCCACATTCGCCTTCTTGCCCAGCTCCAGAATATTGCGAATATGGCGGTCGGTCTCGATCGTGCGCTTCACTTCCGGGTTATCGAAAATCGCCGGCAAGGGGATGAAGTACGGAATCGTGTGAAATGCTTTGCCGAACAAGCTGATAATTTCGCTGGCATAGGTGCTCGTCTCGGAGTGGCTGACACCGCCGTTCAACTGCACAACCTTGACATCCCTTACATGCTTATCCTGCAAATTAAGCGCTACTTCATACAGCGTCGTTCCCCACGTCGCTGCCACGATATCGCCGTCCTTGATGATATTGTCGAGATATTTGGCGGCTGCCACGCCCAAATACTTGCGTACAACGACATCCGCATAATGCGGTACGTTGACAATGACCACTTTCTTGAGTCCAAATTTTCGTTCGATTTGACCGGCTAGAAGATCGTTGTTCTCTATGGGGTCAATAATATTGATGACCACATAGCCTTCTTCCTTCGCCTGCTGAATGAACCGACTGACCGTCGGCCTCGATACGCCTAGCTGCTTCGCGATTTCCTGTTGACTGTAGTCCAACTGGTAATACATCCGAACGGCATCTATCATTTTCCCTCGTTTGTCGTCAGTGCGTTCGTCATACATGGGTTCTCAACACTCCCCTGGCCCAAGATTTAACGTTTACCGGAATCGAATACCTCCCCTGCCGCTTTAGGTGCCTGCGAACTCTTGGAGAACACCACCAGCGCGATCAATGTCACTGCGTATGGAAACACTTTAAGGATATACGGCGGAATCTCAGCCAATGCCGGAATAACCTGCGACACGTTGGCAATCGTCGTTGCGAAGCCGAAGAACAGCGTCGCCGCGAGAATACCGAGCGGCCGCCATTGGCCGAAGATCAATGCCGCGAGAGCAAGGAAGCCAAGGCCCGATACGGAGCCCGTAAATTCCCCCGAAATCGTAACCAAGTGAATGGCGCCGCCAAGACCTGCGAAAGCACCGGAAATGATAACGCCGATGTACCGCATCCGTCTGACGTTAACGCCGGCCGCCTCTGCTGCCTGCGGATACTCGCCGCAAGAACGAAGACGCAGGCCGAATGGCGTCTTCTTCAGCAAGAAGGCACTGAACAGCACGATAGCGAGAATGATCCACGTCGTCCAGTAGGTCTTGGAGAAGAGAAGCGGCCCAAGAACCGGAATATGGGACAACCCCGGTACATTAAAGGGCTGAAATCCATTTTCAAGCCGAATATTGCCGCTGCCTGTAATGTTGCGCGACAGGAATACGGTAATCGCACCAGCGATCATGTTAATTGCGGTACCGCTGATGACTTGATTGGCGCTCAGATGGATGCTCGCGAAGGCGTGCAGCAGGGAGAAGAGAATGCCGACGACCGTCGCAATCAGCAGACCAATCCAGATGGACTGCATCGGATGTCCCGGCCAAGCCGCGTTCAATTTGTAGATCGTGAACGCGCTCGTGAACGAGCCGATAATCATGAGCCCTTCTAGACCGATATTGACTACGCCGCTTCGCTCGCTGAACAGCCCGCCCAAAGCGGTAATGAGCAGCGGAATCGTAAACATGATCGCGTAAGGAAATATTTGAACAAGTGTCGTCCACATCAGCTATCCCTTCTCCTTTCCGTTGACCGGTCCGCCTGTGCCGCCGTTAACCGGCATTGAAGGAGCGCGCCTTTTGTTTAATATCCGCGTAATCAGCTTATCGAGCAGCACGCTCGTAGCCGCAAAGTAGATAATGATCGCGATAATCGAATCCGCGATTTCCGGCGGTATTTCCGTCATGGCGTTCATAAAGCCGCGTCCCGAATATAGTAATCCAAAGAACATCGCGGACAGCAGCACGCCAAGCGGGGAATTCGCGCCGAGCAGCGCAACGGCGATTCCGTCGTACCCTTGCGACGGCAGCACGCCGATCTGAATGTTCGCACCGTTGCCCGCGTATTGAGCCAAGCCGCCGAGGCCGGATAGCGCGCCGGAGATCAGCATGGAACGAATGATGCTTTGGTTGACGCGAATACCGCCGTACTCGGCGGAATGCCGGTTGTGACCGACCGCTTTGAGCTCGTACCCAAGCGTTGTTCTGTTAATGATGAACGCGATGAGAATCGTAGCAATTACCCCAAGGTATAGACCCATATTGACATAGGAGCCGCCGAACAGATCCGACAAATGCATCGCTTTAAGCGTCGCCTTATCGGGAAGGAGCCTGGACTCCGTCTCGATCTGCTCCCCTTTCAAGTAAGCAGGCACGGCGTAATACACCGTCCAATAGGCGACCCAGTTCATCATAATCGTGGATACAACCTCGTGAACGTTGAACCGCGCTTTAAGCAAGCCCGGAATATACGCCCATACACCGCCGCCAAGGATCGCTGCCAGAATCATCATCGCTAGCAGCAGCGGTCTGGACGTATCCACATTGAGGCCGATTACGGTTGCGCAGAAGCCGCCGAACAGCATTTGTCCCGCTGCCCCGATGTTGAACAGCCCCGTACGGAAAGCGAATGCTACCGACAAGCCGGTGAATACGAGCGGCGTTCCCGTTGCCAGCGTATTGCCGAAGCGCTCGGAATTTTTTAAGCCGCCTTGAAAGAGGAACTTGTATCCCTCTATGGGATCATGCCCTGTCGCTGCCATCAGAATTGCGCCGCCGAGTAAGCCGAACAATACCGCAAACAGGGATATCACGATGCTTCTCATTGTTCTCCCCCTTTGCTTACGCCGGCCATCAGCAAGCCTATTTCTTTTTCGTTCGTTTCGGAAGCATCCACGATGCCGATTAATTCTCCGCCGTTCACAACCGCGATACGATCGGAGACGTTCAAGACTTCGTCGAGCTCAAGCGATATGAGTAGCACTGCTTTTCCTTTGTCTCGGTGCTCGATAAGCCGCTTATGAATATATTCGATAGACCCGACGTCAAGTCCGCGCGTTGGCTGAACCGCGATGAGCAGATCCGGATTAAGCTCGATTTCCCGCCCGATAATCGCTTTCTGCTGGTTACCGCCTGACAACGAACGCGAGACGGACACAGGACCGCGTCCCGAGCGTACGTCGAAGCTGCTAAGAATGTCGCTCGTATATTTCCGAATCGCGGACCGGTTCAGAATCCAGCGCTTCGAGAACGGCTGCTTATTGTACACTTCCAAGATCATGTTCTCTTCCAGTGTATAGTCAAGCACCAGGCCCCGCTTATGCCGATCCTCCGGAATATGAGCAATCCCTTTATCGATCCGCGACCGGATGGAATCGCGCGTGATGTCCTTTCCTTGAAGAAGAATACGCCCGCTTTCCGTCTTGCGCAGTCCTGTAATCGCTTCCACCAGCTCCGTTTGACCATTGCCTTCCACGCCCGCAATACCAACAATTTCCCCTGCGCGAACGTCGAGGTTGAAGCTCTTCAGCCCGGCTACTTTCTTGTTGTTATTGACGGTCAGTTGTTCCAGCTTCAGGATAACTTCACCCGGCTTGCTGCGTTCTTTGTTCACTTTGAACGAAACGTTGCGGCCAACCATCATTTCCGCCATTTGCAGTTCATTGGTCGTTTTGACATCGACCGTGCCGATCGTCTTGCCTCTGCGGATAACCGTGCAGCGGTCCGCAACCGCTTTGATTTCCTTCAGCTTGTGGGTAATCAGAATAATCGATTTGCGCTCGGCTACCAGCTTCAGCATAATTTTGCTAAGCTCTTCGATCTCCTGCGGCGTCAGAACGGCAGACGGCTCATCGAAAATAAGCACCTCTGCGTCGCGGTAGAGCATCTTCAGAATTTCAACCCGCTGCTGCATGCCGACAGAGATATCCTCGATCTTCGCATGAGGGTCCACATTGAGGCCATAATGCTTGGACAGCTCTTCAATCTTACGGGAAGCCCCTTGGATATTCAGAACGCCGCCGCGCGTCAGCTCATTGCCCAAAATAATATTTTCCGTAACGGTAAAATTGCTAACCAGCTTGAAATGCTGATGCACCATCCCGATACCGTAATTGTTCGCGACGTTGGGATTGGCGATTCGAACCTGCTTGCCGCCAACCTTGATGGAGCCGCTGTCTGGCTGGTACATGCCGAACAGAATGCTCATCAACGTCGATTTGCCCGCCCCGTTCTCGCCGAGAAGCGCATGGATTTCTCCCTTCCGCAGCTGAAGGGTTATATCATCGTTCGCGATGACGCCAGGAAATTCTTTGTGAATATTGATCATTTCCACTACAAACTCCATACGATACGGCTCCTTTATCACAATAATCGTAAGGCAAGCAACCAAAAAGAGACGGATCTGCCCGTCTCTTCAAGGATATGACATACTTATAGCCTATTTTTATTTAATCAAATCGCCTTTTTCGGCAGCCACTTTGATCTCGCCGCTTTTCAGCTTCGTGATCACTTCGTTGACTTTCGTTATCGTAGTGTCGTCCAGGTTCGGGTTCGTTGCAGGAATACCTACGCCGTCGTTCTTGATGTCGAATGTCAAGGTTTGTCCACCTGGGAATTTGCCTTCTTGCAGCGCCTTCACCATATCGAAGGAAGCTTCGGAAACCTTCTTCATTGCAGATGTAAGGATGATGGATTTGTCGCCTTCATATACGCCGTCTTTGTATTGGTCGCCGTCAACGCCTACGATCCATACGGATTTGCCTGCTTTAGCGCGCGTTTTCGCCTCGTTAATCGCACCTACGCCTACGCCGCCTGCAGCGGTGAAGATGAAGTTAACGCCGCGGTCATACATTTGCGCCGCGATTTGGCCGCCTGCTGCCGCATCGTCGAAGCTGCCTTGGTACACGACATTTTCAGGCTTAAGCGTGATTTTCGTACCGAGATTGTCGTTCGCGTATTTCAGGCCTTGTTGGAAGCCCCAGTTATACTTTTGAACCGGCGGGATTTCAATGCCGCCGATGAAGCCAGCTTCGCCTTGTTTCAGCTGCAGCGCGGACGCTACGCCTGCGATGAAGCCCGATTCATGCTCTGCGAAGAAGATCGATACCGTGTTCGCTCCAACTTTTGGCGTCATATCCTTTGCTGTATGCGGTGAGCCGTCGATTAGGACGAAGTTTGCATCTTTGTATTTATCTTGTGCTGCATAGATAGCTGTTTCGAATTTGAAGCCTGGTACGACAACCATTTTGTAGCCTGCATCGTACAGGTTGCCGATTTCTTTCAAGTAGTCGGATTCTGTTGTGCCAGTCGGTTTCAAGTATTTGCTCTCAACGCCTAGATCTTTCGTAGCGCGCAGCAAGCCTTCCCAAGTACCTTGGTTAAACGATTTGTCGTCAATGGTGCCGGAATCCGTTACCATACCTGCTTTAAACGATGCCTTCGTGCCTTCGTGCGCGCTTCCGCCGTTCGTACCTGCGTTCGTGCCTTCGTTCTTGCTGTTGTTATTGCCGCACGCTGCCAAAACCAAGATCAACGTACAAATAACGAGCAGCCCAATACTTTTCTTCATTCCTTTACGCCCCATTTCCATATTTAGGTGTGTTACAGCCCCTGATTGAACATTTGTAAAAAAGCTGTTTTATCATTTGTTTGATATGTAACAAATATACGGGGATTTTCCCTTTTTGTAAACAGCTTTTGTTGAAATAACCTGTACTTCCTCTCTCTTAACGTTAGATTATGTGACATCAGATTGACACCTATCCTTATTTCACCATCGTATTACCGGAATCCTGGGGTCTTTCCAACATTCTTCCTGACGTATCATAGGTTTTCAATTTGCAAGCATGTCCCCATTCGAAGCCTGGATGGGACTGCTCACAAGCACAGCCGTCTTCATTCGTCGAGTCATTTCGACAGCAAACGACTTCAGTATGTAGTATAGCCGAATTCACTGGTAATTTCTTCATAAATAAACATGAAAGTGTTAATTTTTTTCTGGATGACGCCGTGGGCATCCACAGTGTTCGAGCAGGCAGCAGGTACATAAGCATACAACAGTTTCCGAATCGTATATTGCCAAAGGAGTGATTCTATCCATGTTCCCCCCCTAATCAAGCCAGTCAAATGCAGAGCGGCATGCAGCTGCAGCAAAAAGCGATGTACCTTATCGGCCGTCCGGTCGGCATTTCCTTGAAGAACGGTCACGGCGTATCCGGCACCCTCTGCAGCGTCCAAAACGGCGAAGTCTATGTGGTCCAATATTTGTATGCATCCCAGTTTGCCACCTTCCATTACCCCTTCAACCAAATCAACGATATTCTTCCATACCCCGCGTGTCAGTAAACTAAAACAAGAGCCGCCCTTCGTCATGTCCCCATGACCTCGGGCAGCTCCGTTTAGAGGAAGCAGGACTAGCTTATACTGCGGTGCTTCAACGAATCGACGATCAGATTGGCAAAAAACTCGCCGCCGCTCCGTTTCAGATGAACGCCGTCTTTGGCGAAGAAGTCCTCATGATCCTTGCTGGCGGTATACCAATCGATCAATTTCGTATTCGGCGTGTTTGCAACGGTATCTGTCAGCATGTCATTCACGACATCCTGCCATTTGCGCGGCACGCGGGTGTTCACAAAATAAATGGTATGGTCTTCGCCGATCGCTTCCAGCAGCTGATTAAGCTGCTTCTGCGTAAAGGAGCCATTGGTGCCGAGCTCGACAACGACGATTTGGCCAAGCTGCCTGCGCTTCTTGAGATCTGCAATCACGTCGTCCGCCTGAGACATTTGACGGCCGACCTTCCCTTCGACGACGACGCCTTTGATCCGTTTCTCCAGGAAAGACTTGGCGTCCAGAATAACGGAATCACCGATAACCGTTACACCAGAGCCTGCTTTCGGATTCGTTGTGGCTGGCTGCTGTTCGTGCCCGCCCGAATTCCCTGCTGCAGAGCCGCCTTCCGGCTTCCCTGCCTCAGAGCTGCTATTGTCTCCGGCCACCTCCGGTTTCAGATTCCCGCTGTTCCCTCTGTTCGGGCCTTTGCCGCTGCCCCCGCCCGGTGAGCCGGATCCTGGTTTTGTTGTATCGGCGCCGCCCCCCTTTGAATCATCAGCCGGTGTTCCCGAGCCGGCTGTCCCGTCTGATGCACCGGATTCCGCCGCGTGGCCCATGGTATCCACTAATCCAGCACTGCCCCCATCCGATGCATGGTTAACGGGCTGGTTATTTTCCGCTGCCGTATGGCCGTCGTCGCCTTCAACCTTATTGTTCGGACTCGAGCAGGATACGCTGACGATCATCAGCGCGCAGATGCCCGCAATCATCATGCCCCGGCCATGTTTCAACGGACTCACGCGTAAGTCTGCCGCGAACTTGCTGCGAAGCTTGCTGAGCGCACCGTGCCGAATCGGCTCCTCCACATAACGCCAAGACAGCTCGGCAAGCATTATGGATACGAGCACTTGAACCATGGCGCGGACCGGGTGGAATTCATCCACCTGCGCCGCCGGCGTCGATAATGCAATGACGGGATAGTGATACAGATATATCCCGTACGACCTGACGCCCAGCCGCCTGATCGGCTTGCTCCCGATCAGGCGGGCCAGCCGGCTTGCCGGGTGAGCCATCGCCGCAACGACGGCTGCGGTCGCTGCCGATACAATCACCATGCCGCCGCGATAGAGGAAGGTATCGTATTCGCCGACACGAGCAATCATGAACGCAACCGTCAGGAGTCCGGCGATTCCGACCGCATCAAGAACGGCTCTGCCGCGGTGTGAAAGCGCGCTGCTCAGCTTCCAGCTCGGCCAGACGACCGCCAGGGCCGCGCCGGTCAACAGCCCAAAGGCGCGCGTATCCGTACCGTAATACACCCGGCTCGGATCAAGCCCGGGCACATAAATCAGCGCCATAGCGGCTGCCGATACCGCCGCTCCGCCTAGAATCCAGAGCAGCAGCCTGCCGCGCTGCCGAAGCTTGCGCGCCATGAATACGAGTACGATCGGCCATATGAGATAGAACTGCTCTTCGACCGCAAGCGACCAGAGATGGCCGAGCGGAGAAGGCGGTCCGAAGCTTTCAAAGTAAGACACGTGATGGAAGATCATCCGCCAGTTGCTGTAATAAAGCAGCGCCGATACGATCTCGCCTTTCATCGCGAATAATCGAGCTGGGTCAGTGACCAGCAGCCATGCCGACACGAGCGTCAGCATGATCATCATCGCAGGCAGCAGACGCCGCGCCCGCCGAATCCAGAAATCCCCCAGGTTCAGACGCCCTGCCGTGGCATGCTGCTTGAGTAGAATATCAGTGATGAGATAGCCGGAAAGAACGAAGAAGATGCCGACACCCAGCAATCCGCCCGGCACCCATGAGAGGTTAAGATGATAGGCGATGACTGCAAAAACAGCGATCGCGCGCAGCCCGTCAAGGCCGGGCATATAACGGCCGCTGTTTCCTAATGGTTTTGGCATAAAACATTCTCCTTCCAGCAGGGGACGCTTCCCTCATGCTGTCTCGATTACCGCGTGATCCGGTTACAGTGTCGATTATAAGACGCGCTCCATTTAATGTCGTTACAGAAGAGTTACAACACGGTATCAAAGCAGCGCCTGCTCCTGCTCGATTTTGTAACCAATTGGACAAGCCTCGAATACACAAAAAATCCCCTCGGCCTGCGCCGAAGGGATCAACCATTAATGAAAATAATCCGCTACGCCTCTCGCGATCGCCGCGGCTGCTTTTCGCTGGTATGCGGAACCGCGGACGATCGACTCGTCCTTCGGATTAGAGAGGAAACCCAGCTCCACCAGCGTCGCGACGGTGTCGTTCTCGCGAAGCACATACAGATCGCCGAAGGAAAGCCCGTTGCTGCGAAGTCCGCTGCCGGCCCCGTTCAGCTCCGCCTCGACCGCCTGAGCAAGCGGCTTGTCCTTCTTCTCGGAGTAGAAGAAGGTGAGCACCCCGCTCGTCTTCTTCACGGACGAATTATAGTGAATGCTGACGAAGGCGTCGGCACGCTTATTTTCGCTGATGCGAACTCGCTCCGACAGCTCCGGTTTCACGTCCGTCGTACGCGTCATAATGACGGTCGCGCCGAGCCGCGCCAGCTCCTGCTTGAGATATTGCGCCGTGCTGAGCGTAAGCTCCTTCTCTTTCGTATCATAGGTCGTTCCGATCATGCCGGGATCACTGCCGCCATGTCCGGGATCGACGACGATAACTTTACCTCTAATGCCCTTGCCGGACGGCTTTGAAAGTCCCGCGCCTTTGCCGACATATTCCTTGGCCACCCAGCCCGCAACCTTATTGACCGTTAGGATGTGAAGCCAATCGCCTTTGCTGCCGGAGATCGTAACCTGCTCGCCTTGCTTAAGCGATCCCACGACTTTGTAGCTCGTCCCTGGACCGGAGCGAATACGCAGGGAATCCGTGATGACCGTCGCGGTCGAGCCCGGGTTCGTGCTCACATGGCCCGACGAAGGAGAGCCTGTCGACGTGCCCGCCGTCTGACCGCTGTTATCCGACTTGCGCAGCAGATAGCCTGCCGCATAACCGACGAGTTTATTGCGCTTGATCTGTACCCAGCCGTCGTCTTCCTCGTCCGTAACCGTAACGGTATCTCCGGCCTTTAATTGGCCGACGACAGAAGCCTGCAGAGACGGTTCGCTGCGGACATTGAGCACGGCGCTGCTGACTTTGGCTTGATAGGGAAGCTTGGTCGTTGCCGACGCTTCGCTGGAACGCAAGCCTAGGACACCGATAACAATAACTAGAATAAGAGCCAGACTGATCTGTTTTCGCATACAATCTCCTTCCTGCTGATAGAAAAGGTAGACTCCTATTATAGCAGGGCTGGAAGAATACGACATCCTACAATTTGGCCGTTTTTGTTACCATTCAAGGATCTTCATGAAGCGTGATTTCGCCTTCATTCGATCGCCCTAATCCTTATACGGGTCAAACTCATCCGCCCCGGCCATGCATACGCCGATCGGCTTCAGTACGTGAAGCACGTCGATGGTCCCGGCATGAGCGTCCAGCACATCCTGCAATTTGCGGTAGACGAACGGACTTTCGTCGGTTCCGGCACCGCGAAGCTCGACGCCGAAGGCATCCACCGCCGACTTCATCTGTGCCGGGGTAATCCGTCCTCCGCTGCGGGTACGGGTTTTCCAGTTCATTTTGCCCGCGGCTTCCGTTCGGCTCATGACACGGCCCGCTCCATGCACCGTGCTGTAGAAGGCATCCCGGTTCTCGGCCGTGTCCTTGCCCTTCACGATGACGGAGATGTCGCCCATGCTGCCACCGATAAAACCAAGCTGCCCTGGCGCGGAAGGCGTCGCTCCTTTGCGGACGACCACGGTATCCATACCGCTATGGCGTTCTTTCCAAGCGTAGTTATGATGGTTGTGCACTTCGAACTCCGCCTCGGCGCCCAGTATCCTGAGCACTTGGCTCATGACGTAATCCCGGCCAGCATAGGCATAACGCCCGGCCAGCCGCATGGCACGATCATACATGTCGCCAAGCTCGCTATGCAGAGCTAGCAGCACCGGCGGCTGATCCATCGATTCGCCCGGAGCCTTGCCGAGAAACTCCCGCCCCGCGGCCATGTTCATGAACCCGCTCGCCGTCTTGTGACCGAAGCCGCGGCTGCCAAAATGGTTCGCCGCCCACAATCTGCCCGTCGTCTCCTCCTCGAACAGATCCACAAAATGATTGCCGCTTCCAACCGTTCCCAGCTGATCGCGCGCAAGCGTCAGTAGCTTATCATGCTCCTGCCGCCCGACTGCCCGGTACACCGCCCAATCCGGGTCGTCGAACAGCTCGTGATCGACGCGTTCCTTGTTCACCCGCCCGACGCCGAACGAGATGTTTCGCGCAATTTCATTCATGACGGCGGCAAGGCGCGGCTTCACGTCCTTCGCCATCAGGTTCGTACGCACCGCTTTATTGCCGCAGCCGATATCGTAACCAACGCCGGAGGGCGAGGTTTGCCCGTCGTATACGACGACGCCTCCGATCGGCTGGCTGTAGCCTTTGTGATGATCCGCCATAAGCAAAGTCTGCACGACATTGCCGGCGGACGCGCAAGTTTTCGCTTGCGATACCGCCCCTTCATCAGGGGTGCCCCAAACGCGTACGCCGTCTATAAGTGTATATGCCACCTGCATCATCGCTCCCATGCTTCATAAATTGCGGACCGGAATATCCGGTCCAATTCGCTGCCCTGCGCTGGCTGAGCTGCCGGAATCGATACCGCGGCTTCTTCGAAGTACGCGATCTGCGCCTCCAGATAATCGTTCAGAACGGCCAGACGAGGCTCGTAATCCAGCTCGTCACCGGCGATTTTGCGCGCCAGCAGCCGGTCGATGGTCAGCCTCAGCTCGCTGTTCTCCGGAATCATAGCCGCCGCTAATGTTTGAAAGTCCATCGGCGGCATCGTGCCCGTGCGCTCGATCCAGCGGCAGGCCAGAATCAGCCGCAGCACATAGAAATATTTCTTCATTCGCACGCGGTCGCCCTGCAGGTAGACCCGGTAGTTCCCCCGTGCCATATGCAAGTAATGATAGAGGCAAGAACGGGGCGAGAAGGCGAGCGGCGACAGCCCGCGAATCCGTTCGGCGGCCGTCGTTTGCTCCATATAGAGAATCGGCGACTGCAGCCATTCCAGCAGCGGAGGGTTCGATTTGCGGAACAGCTTTAGCGCCTTCCTCAAATCCCACCCGCTGATATCCAGCATGCTGCTGATCGGCCGCTCAATAACATCCCTGCGTTCGTCAATCGATAGATATTCGTCCATGGGGCGCACATAGATGAACCGCACATCGTAGTCGCTGTCCTTGGACGGGAAGCCCCAGGCCCGGCTGCCGGATTCGCAAGCATAGAGGATGCGCACCTGTTCCTCCTGCTCAATGGCTGCGAGCTGTTCGTTGATCTGTGCTTTCGAGTAGCTGATGGTCAATGGAATCCTCTCCTTCGTTTCCGGCTCTTGCATCATTGTCCATGATTGCGCAAGTTTCGAACACGGCGAAAGTATGGCGATGCGCGAGAAACATTGCCGTTCCACATCAAGATGAGCCCTGCTACAATAGAGGCATAGCACAGATGGAAGCCGGTGACAACGTTGGCAAAAGAAAGCTTCGATAAAGAAATCCAGTTTCTGCGCATGCTCGTTCTGACCAGCGGCGCCTATAACCGGCAGCAGTTTGCGGACCGGCTCGGCATTTCGGTCCATACCTTCGACAAAACGATCCGCCGCCTGAAGGAGATCGTCAGCGCCGTACAGCAGCTTCCCGATGAAAGCAGCCGGGAGTTTACGGAGGCGGTCCGCTTCAGCTACTACGATTCCGCGGATCCGATGCTGCTCTTCCTGTTCCGGGCGAAGTCGCTCAAGGAATCCGAGAGCTACCGCCTTGCCCTGCTGCTCTCGGCCCTGCACGAGAAGCCGATGACGGCGCTGGAGCTGCTGGAGCACTGCTGCAACGAGCCTACCGGCGGGGACATGCTCTTCCCGGACGAGAAGACGATCCGCATGGATCTGAAATATATGGAGGAGGTCGGCGTCATCAAGCGGGCGACCGGGCCGCGTCCTTACCGTTACCGCATTCAGAACGACCTTGTGCGCGAGCTGTCGAACGACGAGCTTGTCGATCTGATGGACTTCGTGGATGTCATGGCCAACACGCAGGTGCCTTCGGTGCAGGGCTATCTGCTTCGCGACCATCTCCGCAAAAGTCTAACGAGCAGCGGCTCCAATACGGACAATTCCGGCCCTGTAGTGGAAGCCGCTGACGCGGAGCATGCCGAAGCGTCTGCGGCTTATCGCCTGCAGGCAGCTGCGGAGCCTTTTCTCTACAAATATCACTACTACTCCCGCATACTCGATGAGGCACATCTGTTTACGCTGCTCGCGGCGATCCGCAGCCAGCGCAGGGTGAACTTCCTGTATTTCTCGCCTAAATCCGAGCGGAGCTACGGCGCCAAGAACACCAATCCGCTGTTCGAGCGGGAGAACAGCGGCACCGAGCAGACCGCACTGCCGATCCGAATTGTCTATGACCACCAGTACGGCAGATGGTATATGCTCGCCAACAACAGCCGGGACGGCATTCGTAAATTCCGGCTGGAGGGCATGACGCAAATTACCGAAGGCGATGCCGTCGAGCCTGCGGTGTTCGAAGCAAAGAAAGCCGAGCTCGAAGCCCGCATGCAGCACAGCTGGCTGATCGACACGGGCGCTCCCGTTAAGGTGCGGGCGCGTTTCTTCCACCCCGGCGCTGGCCAGCCTAACTTCGTACGCGAGCGGGTGCTGCTGCAGGGGCAGTGGGGCGAAATCGTCGAGGAAGAAGACGAGGCGTTCATCTATGAAATCACCGTGAACGGCATTACGGAAATTCGGCCTTGGCTGCGGAGCTTCGGCTCCAGCTGCGAGGTGCTCGCGCCAATCCAGCTGCGGCGGGAAATGATCGCGGAGTGGAAGGAGATTGCCGGCTACTATGAATCCATTTGAAAAAATCTTCAATTACCAAGTCGTCTCCCGCCTGTCCGGATCCGGTACCTTCATGGTGACGTCCCACGAACGGGCCTGGCTCAAGCTGATGCTGCAGCACCCGGCAGCAGTGTCGGCATTTGCCCCAGAAACGCTGGCCAAGCTGCAGTATATCCTTCAAGAAGACGACGCGTTGACACTGGAGGCGATTTTTGAGGAGAAAGCACGCAGCCGCGAGAAGCAGGTCTATCACCCGCTTCTTCGTCCCCTGCGAAGATGCATTGCAGCGGGGTCAGGCGTGCTGCTGTCTTACTTCGTCAAGGATGAACGCGAATTCTCCCGCCAGCAAGGCGTTCCGTACAAGCTGGAGTATTCCATGGTGAAACGGGAGTGGTACCTGCTCTGGTACAACCTCCGGCAGCGCTCGTTCATGTCCACGAAGCTCGCCAAAATGACGGCAGCCGAAGAATTAAAGCTCGCACCGGAGCGCTTCGAGCAGGCGATGGCGTTCATTGCGCACAGACAGGAACGCGTCCGGCAGACGGCGCTGATCGAGGTCGTGCCTGACTATAATCGGGAGCTGTCGCGTATCCTTTATGCGTTCTCCTGCTTCGAGAAGAGCGTCGACTACGACGAGGATGCCCATGTCTACACGGTGAAGCTCACCTTCGGCAGCGACGAGAGCGAGTACGTGCTGTCTAAGATCCACTTTCTCGGCAAGCGGGTACGGATCGCCGAAGGTGATTATTTGCGGAAGCGAATGCTGGAATCCTCGCGGAAGGCGCTGGAACGATACGGAGTTAAGGCTGTGGAGGCCGAGGAAGATTTAATTGGTTGACCAGCATGAAAAGTCCGGCAGCCTATGCGCTTAATAGCGCAGCTGCCGGACTTTTTAACATACGATATACAGATCTTCCTTCACTCGGCGTATTCCGAAACTCCTGTCTTCAACAGCTCTACGAGCTCTACATCCATGAAACGGTAATCGTCCGGTATCCCCAAACAGATCAGTCTCTTGCTATGAAGCATGTCCGGGAACTTCTCCTTGATGCGCCGGACATGCTTCTTCTCCATCGCGAAGATGAGATCCGCCCAGCCGATATGACCGGCCGTCAGCTTGATTCTCGCTGCATCCTCCGTACCTGCCGAGCGGACCTGCCACCCGTCTGTGTCTTCGAAAATCTTCTCCGCCGTCAAGCTCCGCCACTTGTTGCGGCTGCATACGAACAATACGTTTATTGCAATCCCTCTTTCGCTGGCTTTCTTCCATACATCACGACAAAATTGAAATACTTGTAGACGCAGTCCACGTCCGAGAACCCGGCTTGCGTCAGCCAAGACAGCTGTTCGTTTAATCCTGCCATGCGGTCGATCTTCGTCCGCTCGTAGGCCGCTTCAAGCTCCAGCTGCGAAAGTCCGCTGGCCTGAATCTTCCGCGTCCAGTCCTCTTTATACAACGCATCGATGAACGGCGTACGACCGAGCACCTGATCCGCATTGACGAAAACACCGCCCTGCTTCAGATTGGCATATGCATGATTGTATACGGCTGCTTTCTCGGGATCGGACAAATGATGGATGGACAGACCGGATATGACGATGTCGTACTCATTCTCGGCTTTGTAATCCGTATAGTCCTCACAGAGATACGTAACGCCGGACTGTTCCCCGAACCGCGCCTTCGCGATGGCCAGCATCTTGTCCGATAGGTCAATCAGCGTCAGCTTCGCCTTCGGGTATTGCTGAAGCAGCATCGAAGCGAACAGCCCCGTTCCCGCTCCCAGATCCAGTATACGGGGCTCTTCCGCATGCGACACTGCCAGTGAGACGGCCGTGCCGTAATAATCGTCAAAGCAAGGAATTAACTTACGGCGCTGCGTGTCGTAACTTGCTGCCGACGCGTCGAACGTCATGCGCACATGGTGCATATCTTCCATCTCGACCACCTCCAAGGTTGCCTCCATCATAATCCACCGCGCCTGCCGCGTGAAATACGAAGAACCTATATGCCCCATTGGTTTCGCCTATGCCGGCGCTTGCCCTGGACTTCTTGCCCTTATTCGACCCCGTAAGCCTCCAGCGCTTCCAGCGTCTGCAGCATGTGATCGATCAGCTCGGGCAGGTCTCCCATCTGCTCCTCGTTAATCTTGCGATTGAAGTGAAGCTCGATTTCGTTCTGGTAACCTCTGTTTGCTTCACCGTACGTGAAGCTGAGCGTTTGCGTCGGAGGCAGCTCCGGCTGCCAAATCGTCATCAGGTGATTCTCAATGTAAGCGCAGGTTTGCACTGCATCATCGACCGGCATGTAGAAACGCAGTCTGACCGCACAGCCCGGTTGAACGCCGGGTTGATCTAGAATTTCAGCGGCCAAATCTTTCAGCGATGCCTCCAAGCGCACTTCGGCTGTTATCCCGCTTCCGTTCATCAGCGTGAACTGAAGCGCAAACACCCGAGACATAACGGCCATTTCCATGCGATCTATGCGGTGCGTAATCATGATCCGGTTATCCAGATTGTCTAAGTCGTATACGTGGTTCTCAATCGCGACCTTCAAGTTGTCAAAAATCGTAGGATCGAACATCTGGACCTCCTTGTATATGGCGAGTTTTCCCTATAGCTAACACTTACTACGCCGCAAACGAAAAACCCTTCCACGCACGTGGAAGGGTATTAATTTTTCTTACCGTTACGGGATAAACTGCTGTACGATCCGAACCACCTTGCCGTCCTTGATCGTCAAATGGTATGGATACTGGCTCACGTCGATCAACCCGTTCTGATGATAGATCGCATTAAATTTCGCGAGCGAAATGGCTTGATTCCACTCCGTCGTCCCTTGCACCAAGCTGCCGGTATGGTCATAGATTTGCATCATGACGTCCGCTTGCGGGTCAACCTCGAACGTCTCCAGCTTCTCATCGTCGTTAACGATGTAATAGCCGTCCGGTGCGCCGTCTTCGCCTGCATCCGGTTCGTCTTTCAGAAATTCGGCGTCCGCCGCTTTGCCCTCGAACCACTGGATAGGGTCCGCCTGCAGCGTCATTCTGCCGCCTTGTTGGTTGATATTGTGAATGAATACGGTGATCATATCCGGTGTTTGGACAACTGGGGTGTAACCTTCATTATCGACTGCCGACGCCGTTGAAATACATGCCGTTAAGCCTAGAATCGAAAGTAGAATACCCATAGCGTGCCGTTTCATCAAACACCATCTCCTCGCCAGCGGTTGCAAGCAAATTTGTGCGAATGCCTTCGCCTCTAACTCTACTATACTCGATTTTAGAGACTTTGATAGCCCGCCGCGAGTCGTGTTTTGCTAAAGATTAGTTTAAGCTTTTGCCGCTTCGAAACGCATGCGTCGGCGTCCCCCCAACCCCTGGCCGATACATGAAAATCCCTCCCGCATGCGGCTGTTCCTGGAGCTCCGCAGGCGAGATTCCGATGCTTGCCGTCGTGATGTAGAGTGTGCCGAGATCCTCGCCGCCGAATACGCAAGAAGTCGCTTTCGCCGCAGGCACGTAGACAGCCTCCAGCTTCTTGCCCGTAGCCGGATTCCACCTGGACACCTGCCAGCCGCCCCAATGCGCGATCCAGAGCATGCCTTCGGCATCGATGGTCATGCCGTCCGGTGCCCCTTCCTCTTCGCGGAAATCAATGATAACCCGCGGATTCGCGATGTCCCCTGCAGCCGCGTCATAATCGAATGCTCTTACCGTACCCTTCATGGAATCGATATAGTACATTGTCGTCTCGTCCTCGTTCCACGCGATGCCGTTAGACACCCCGACCCCGTCGTATGCTTTGCGGCAGCTAAGATCATTGTCCAGGACGTATAAGGCGCCGGTCACGTTCGCTTCGACGTCCTGCATGGTGCCCGCCCAATAGCGCCCGGCAGAATCGCATTTGCCGTCATTGAACCGGTTACCCGGCTTATCGGATTCCGGATCGACGATGGCCGTCAGCGTGCTCGTACGGCAGTCAAAGCGCTCGAACCCGTCACGCGTCGCGAGATAGACGACCTCGTCGTCTTCGGCATCGCAGACGACTGCTCCGACGGTTTTCCCCATATTGAACTGTTCGTTGCTGCCAGTTGCCGTATCGAGGTGCCCGAAGGACAGGCCTTGAATATCCACCCAATACAGCCTGTTTTGCCGGGCATTCCAATGCGGCCCTTCAGCCAAAATCGCTTTCGAATCCAGCAGCAGCTCCGCCGCATGGGCAAATTGTTTCGCTTTCGTTTGTGTCATCGACCACTCACTCCTCAGCATGAAATTGGACTACTTAACAGACTCGCGCTTCTCCCAGCCCTGTTTGAATAGGGGCAGCCAGTTTCCTACCTGGTACGGATGCTTGTCGATCTCCGCTAGATTGAGCTCCACGCCAAGGCCCGGCCCTTCCGGCGGCAGCAGATAGCCGTTCTGCACCTTCAGCGCAGGCTGCAGCACCTGCTCCTCCCAAGGCTCGTTGAACTCATCGAAAATTTCATGCAAATAGAAGTTCGGCGTTGCCATATTGAGATGACTGCATACGACGGAGCAGACCGGTCCTTGCGCGCTGTGTGGTGCCGTCACGCCGTTATGGGCGTGCACCATGCCGCAAACCTGCTTCGAAGCGGCGATGCCGAGAAACTGCGGCTCGAGTTGGATAATGTGGACTGCATCATGCCGCAGCAGCTCCGCGAACTGCTCGCGTGAATAGTAGTCTTCGCCGCAGGCAACCGGCACCGGGCTGCGCCTTGCCACTTCCACCATAGAGGATATAAGATGCGGGGGCACAGGCGCTTCGAACCACGTCGGCTCGTATTTCGCCATGGCGTCCGCGAACTGCAGCGCCGTGGACACGCTGAACCGATTGTGGCCTTCGATCAGAATATCGACACCCGGCCCAACCGCTTCCCTGACGGCCGCGATATTCTCCAGCGCCGCCGCAAAATCCGGCCGGTTCACCATCCGCCACGCCGCACCGAACGGATCGAACTTCAGCGCCGTATAGCCCTTGGCGACAACGATCTTCGCCTTCTCGAAGAAGTTGTCCGGCGTGTTCGGCCCACGGTACCAGCCGTTGGCATAGGCGCGCAGCTTATCATGGCATTTGCCCCCGAGCAGCTTGTACAGCGGCTGGTTCGTTACCTTCCCCATAATGTCCCAGCAAGCGGTTTCAATGGCGGCCAGCGCAGACCCTTGAATTTGTCCGCCGTCGGAGTAGACGTCGCGGAACAGCCGCAGGCCGATCGTTTCCACGTCGAACGGATCACGCCCGATGACAAGATGCTTCAACTCATGAATAGCCGCCTCGACCGTCTTCGCAAATCCGTTCAGTGTTCCTTCACCAAGCCCCGTAACGCCCTCATCCGTATCCACGAGCACGAACAGCCAATTCTTCCATGGATTGCCCAAAATAAACGTGCGAATCTCCGTGATTTTCATCCCATCGTCTCCCCGCTGCGCAAGTTTACGTACAGCTTCAACGTAGCACAGCTGCTCCAGGTCGTACAAGATGTCTAACTTTTATACATGAGATGATTGGTTTGCGTTCACTTCGTAAGAAGGGAATGCAGCATTCATCTGAGATGATTGGTTTGCGTTCACTTCGTAAGAAGGGAATGCAGCATTCATCTGAGATGATTGGTTTGCGTAAGATGATTGGTTTGTGTAAGAAGATTGATTTGCGTTCTCGACGCGAGACGAGAATACAGCATTCATCTCCGCCGCCTAGAGCATAATCTTCTTCACGTATTCAATATGCGCTTCAATAAGTCGAACGGCCGCTGCCCTATCTTGGCCTGCAAGCGCTTGGCGGATTTGCCGGTGCTCGGCCAAGCTGCTGATCAGTCTTCGCTTGTTTTTGACAAATGTCATACGAACCACGAGCAGAAATTTATCTTGAATTCTCGACATAACCTCCATGTACTCCCCGTTATCCAGACCCGCGACAATCAGGGCATGAAACTCGCGGTCGAGTTCGACTAACGCGTAATATCATCCCGCTGCACAGCCTCGTCCTGCAAATCCAGATTTTCGTCCAGCTTTCGAAAGAACGCTTCATCCATCCGTCCCGTCAGCTTTCGGGCGGCATACGTTTCAAGCGACAGCCGCAGCTCATAAAATTCAAGGATTTTCTTCAGTGACAGCTCCTGCACGAATACACCCTGCTTCGGTGACAGCTTCACGAGCCCCATCATCTCCAAACGGTCCAAGGCAGACCGGATCGGCGTCTTGCTCATACCAAGAAGCTCGCTTAGAAACTTCTCGGATAAGAATGTTCCACCCGCCCAATCTCCATGGACGATATGCCCTTTGATCGTTTGAAAAGCCTTATCTCGTAGCGTAACGGCGCCCTTCTGCTTGTCCATACAGCACTCCCCTCTCATGCTATACTGCAAATATAGTTATTTTCGGAAAAGGAGGTTCGAACGCCCATGTCCAATATCTCTCTTCGCGATCAAGCCTATCATAGCATCTATGAACAAATGCTGTCCGGCGAACTGGTCCGAGGATCTGTCACCTCCGAGATCCAGCTCAGCGAGGAGCTGAAGATGAGCCGTACGCCCGTACGTGCTGCGCTTCAGCAGCTGGAGACGGAAGGCTTCGTACGAATCGTTCCGAAGCATGGCGTACTTGTTCTTGACACCTCCGCCCAGCGAGTCAGCGATGTATTGGAGGTAATCGCAGCCCTAGTACTGTTCGCGGTCATTCGTGTGCAGCTTCTAGATCCAGATGGGCTGAGTGGTCTGTCCCGCGAACTCCTCGGTGAGCTTGAGACACTTGCGTCCGATGCTGCATCAGAAAGCTGCACGCAGCAGCTGTGTAGGTTCGAGCTTAAGGCAATCGAACGGATTGTTGCGCTTAGCCATAACCAGGAGATGAAGGAAACGCTACGGCGCAGCGCAGCCCGGCTCTATTGGACCAACAATCACCGCCGCTGGGCTGCCCCATATCGCGGCGACATGCTGATCGCAATTAAACAGCTGCTTAGCCGCTTATGTGCACCGCTTGCAGAACTTCAAATCGTATTGCAGCAGTACGTGCATGTGCTCAAGCGAACATGGAATTGATTTGAATAGCTTTTCATATCTACGTTTTCTTTCGACAAAGTATACCGATAATTGCATTCTGAGGAGGTACCCCTGCAAATAATGTCGACTATCATCTGTTCAAAACGATCCTTGCAGGCCTCATCGAGCTTCTCCTGTTTACCATTTTTATCAGCCTGACCTTCCTTATTTCGCGGAGTCTCAAACAGTTGAGCAGCATGCCTCCTCTGACTGCAGGTCCTCTTGCGGATCAGCTCGCTCATACAGAAAACGTCCTCGCCTTAGGCGAGGACGTTTTCACATTCATGGGTTGTTGAAGCTTTGATTCTATGCAAATACAACCTCTCCGCTATCCAGCGAAGCAACGCGCGCAAGCGATTCCACGCGATAACCATGTTCCAGCAGCTTGCCCCGTCCAGATTGGAACGACTTCTCGATGACGATACCAATTCCAGCAACCTCAGCCCCCGCTTTTTGTACGATCCTAGCCATGCCAAGCGCGGCTTCGCCATTCGCAAGGAAATCATCAATAATAAGCACGCGGTCACCTGGAGACAAAAACTTCCGCGATACGGTAACCTCGCTCTCCTCCTGCTTCGTGTACGAATAGACCCGCTCAGTGTAGAGATCCTCCCGAAGCGTTAGCGATTTCCGCTTGCGCGCAAACACCATCGGCACCCGCATCAACCAGGCCGTCATGACCGCTGGGGCAATACCGGAAGATTCTACCGTCATGATTTTTGTCACGCGGCTTTCACGGAACAATCCGTCAAACGTCCGGCCTATCTCCATCATCAGCTCCGCATCGACCTGATGATTCAAGAACGTATCCACCTTCAGCACGCCGCCATCCAATACGATACCATCCTGTTTTATTTTCTGTTTCAGTAATTCCATTATTCCACGTCCTTTCTTCTGTATGCAGTGTAACAAAAAATCTCCACGTAGTATGCTTTGCTTGCCATTGTAACGCGAATGATAAGCACAAAAAAACTTCCTGCCTAAGCAAGAAGTTCAAGGATTTACGAATGGTCGGGACGACACGATTTGAACATGCGACCCCCTGGTCCCAAACCAGGTGCTCTACCAAGCTGAGCTACGTCCCGATATGAAAAGAAGTGAAAAAGAAATGGCGTGCCCTGAGAGATTCGAACTCCCGACCTTTTGATTCGTAGTCAAATGCTCTATCCAGCTGAGCTAAGGGCACATATGGAGCGGAAGACGGGAATCGAACCCGCGACCCTCGCCTTGGCAAGGCGATGCTCTACCGCTGAGCCACTTCCGCAAAATGTATGGTGCGCGTAGAGGGACTTGAACCCCCACGGTCGCCCGCCAGATCCTAAGTCTGGTGCGTCTGCCAATTCCGCCATACGCGCGCACAATGCATGTACCACTTTCCTTTGAAGAAAATGGTGAGCCATGTAGGACTCGAACCTACGACACCCTGATTAAAAGTCAGGTGCTCTACCAACTGAGCTAATGGCTCGTCTAAAGATGGTGCCGGCGAGAGGATTCGAACCCCCGACCTACTGATTACAAGTCAGTTGCTCTACCAACTGAGCTACACCGGCATGTTGATGATTCTGTTTCATCTGTGCTGCCATTTGTTAAAATGGCGGAGCCGACGGGATTCGAACCCGCGGTCTCCTGCGTGACAGGCAGGCATGTTGGGCCACTACACCACGGCTCCACATGATGAAAGAGAATTTGGTTGCGGGGGCAGGATTTGAACCTGCGGCCTTCGGGTTATGAGCCCGACGAGCTACCGAGCTGCTCCACCCCGCGTCATTAGAAATCATTTATGGTGGAGGCTGACGGGATCGAACCGCCGACCCTCTGCTTGTAAGGCAGATGCTCTCCCAGCTGAGCTAAGCCTCCATAAGGATGAAAATGGTGACCCGTAGGGGACTCGAACCCCTGTTACCTCCGTGAAAGGGAGGTGTCTTAACCACTTGACCAACGGGCCTTATGTAACAATCTGGCGGAGAGAGAGGGATTCGAACCCTCGCACCACTTACGCAGTCTAACCCCTTAGCAGAGGGTCCCCTTGAGCCACTTGGGTATCTCTCCAAATGAATGGCTCCCCGAACAGGACTCGAACCTGTGACAACTCGATTAACAGTCGAGTGCTCTACCAACTGAGCTATCAGGGAACGGTAATACATTCGGGCAACTTTCACCCTGAAAACTGGATACGAACCTTTGCGAAGGTCATTACTTAGCTGAGCGAAGATGTTAACGTTGGTTTCCGAAGTGAACCCCTTAACAGGGTTCAATAGGATAAGCCCTCGACCGATTAGTATTCGTCAGCTGCATGCATTGCTGCACTTCCACCTCGAACCTATCAACCTGGTCGTCTACCAGGGGTCTTACGAATTGGGAAATCTCATCTTGAGGGGGGCTTCACGCTTAGATGCTTTCAGCGCTTATCCCGTCCGCACTTGGCTACCCAGCGGTGCTCCTGGCGGAACAACTGGTACACCAGCGGTGCGTCCATCCCGGTCCTCTCGTACTAAGGACAGCTCCTCTCAAATTTCCTACGCCCACGACAGATAGGGACCGAACTGTCTCACGACGTTCTGAACCCAGCTCGCGTACCGCTTTAATGGGCGAACAGCCCAACCCTTGGGACCTACTTCAGCCCCAGGATGCGATGAGCCGACATCGAGGTGCCAAACCTCCCCGTCGATGTGGACTCTTGGGGAGATAAGCCTGTTATCCCCAGGGTAGCTTTTATCCGTTGAGCGATGGCCCTTCCATTCGGTACCACCGGATCACTAAGCCCGACTTTCGTCCCTGCTCGACTTGTAGGTCTCGCAGTCAAGCTCCCTTATGCCTTTGCACGCTGCGAATGATTTCCAACCATTCTGAGGGAACCTTTGGGCGCCTCCGTTACATTTTAGGAGGCGACCGCCCCAGTCAAACTGCCCACCTGACACGGTCCCTGTACCGGATTACGGTACCAGGTTAGAACTCCGATACGATCAGGGTGGTATCCCAACGTTGCCTCCACCGAAGCTGGCGCTCCGGCTTCTTAGGCTCCCACCTATCCTGTACAGATCGTACCAAAGTCCAATATCAAGCTGCAGTAAAGCTCCATGGGGTCTTTCCGTCTTGTCGCGGGTAACCTGCATCTTCACAGGTATTAAAATTTCACCGGATCTCTCGTTGAGACAGCGCCCAAGTCGTTACGCCATTCGTGCGGGTCAGAATTTACCTGACAAGGAATTTCGCTACCTTAGGACCGTTATAGTTACGGCCGCCGTTTACTGGGGCTTCGGTTCATAGCTTCGCCTTGCGGCTAACCACTCCCCTTAACCTTCCAGCACCGGGCAGGCGTCAGCCCGTATACTTCGCCTTACGGCTTCGCACAGACCTGTGTTTTTGCTAAACAGTCGCTTGGGCCTTTTCACTGCGGCCCCCTCGGGCTATTCACCCTACCGAGGCACCCCTTCTCCCGAAGTTACGGGGTCATTTTGCCGAGTTCCTTAACGAGAGTTCTTCCGAGCGCCTTAGCATACTCTGCTCGACTACCTGTGTCGGTTTGCGGTACGGGCACCTTCACCTGGCTAGAGGCTTTTCTTGGCAGCCTGAACTCATGACCTTCGCTACTGCAATTTTCGCTCCCCATCACAGCCCAGCCTTATCGATGTGCGGATTTGCCTACACATCAGCCTCACTGCTTGGACGGGCATCCATCAGCCCGCGTCACTATCCTTCTGCGTCACCCCATTGCTCGTAACGGCTTACGGTGGTACAGGAATATCAACCTGTTGTCCTTCGACTACGCCTTTCGGCCTCGCCTTAGGTCCCGACTTACCCTGAGCGGACGAGCCTTCCTCAGGAAACCTTAGTCTTACGGCGGACAAGATTCTCACTTGTCTTTTCGTTACTCATACCGGCATTCTCACTTGAATGCGCTCCACCAGTCCTTACGGTCTGACTTCAACGTACATTCAACGCTCCCCTACCCCTGCAACATAAGTTGCAAGCCATAGCTTCGGTGGTGTGTTTAGCCCCGTTACATTTTCGGCGCAGAGTCACTCGACCAGTGAGCTATTACGCACTCTTTAAATGGTGGCTGCTTCTAAGCCAACATCCTGGTTGTCTTTGCAACTCCACATCCTTTCCCACTTAACACACACTTGGGGACCTTAGCTGATGGTCTGGGCTGTTTCCCTCTTGACAATGGATCTTAGCACTCACTGTCTGACTCCCGGATATAAGTACATGGCATTCGGAGTTTGACTGGACTTGGTAACCCTTGGCGGGCCCCGCACCCAATCAGTGCTCTACCTCCACGACTCTAAATTCCGAGGCTAGCCCTAAAGCTATTTCGGGGAGAACCAGCTATCTCCGAGTTCGATTGGAATTTCTCCGCTACCCCCACCTCATCCCCGCATTTTTCAACATGCGTGGGTTCGGGCCTCCAGTGCGTGTTACCGCACCTTCACCCTGGACAGGGGTAGATCACACGGTTTCGGGTCTACGTCCACATACTCATTCGCCCTATTCAGACTCGCTTTCGCTGCGGCTCCGGCTCTTCACCTTAACCTTGCATGGGAACGTAACTCGCCGGTTCATTCTACAAAAGGCACGCCATCACCCATATAGAGGGCTCTGACTTCTTGTAAGCGCACGGTTTCAGGTTCTGTTTCACTCCGCTTCCGCGGTGCTTTTCACCTTTCCCTCACGGTACTGCTTCGCTATCGGTCGCTAGGGAGTATTTAGCCTTGGCAGATGGTCCTGCCGGATTCCCACGAGGTTTCACGTGTCTCGCGGTACTCAGGATCCGTCTCGGAGAGTATTGACTTTAGACTACAGGGCTTTTACCTCTTATAGCGGGCCTTTCCAGACCTCTTCGTCTAGCCAACACCTTTGTAACTCCATGTGAGACGTCCTACAACCCCAAGGAGCAAGCTCCTTGGTTTGGGCTAATCCGCGTTCGCTCGCCGCTACTGACGGAATCACTATTGTTTTCTCTTCCTCAGGGTACTTAGATGTTTCAGTTCCCCTGGTGTGCCTCTTATGCAGCTATGTATTCACTGCATAGTGACTGGATATTACTCCAGCCGGGTTTCCCCATTCGGACATCCCCGGATCAAAGCCTGCTTACGGCTCCCCGAGGCATTTCGTTGTTCGCCACGTCCTTCTTCGGCTCCTAGCGCCTAGGCATCCTCCGTGCGCTCTTAGTAGCTTAACCTTGATGATTGGCTTGCGTGTACAATCCTAAGATTGGACATGCAGCATTCATCTTGTGCTTCGGTTTATGGTGCCGATTGTGCTCATGTGGTGCCGCCGCTTCAGTCCCGTCAACTTCGATGAAGCCTCCCGTGGTGCTTCGCACCAAAGTCGTTCTCATTCGAATTTGCCGGCGCTTTCGCTCCGTACCAAAATCGCTGCAATGACAAAACCTTCGCTAACAATCTTCGTTAATCTCAGCTAAGAGATGTTTCGCAAATTTCGTATCCAGTTTTCAAGGTGCAAGGAATTTTTGCGGTCGATGTCCTTCCTGAAATGACTTCAGTAAAAGATACAACCTTCAAAAATTGTTTTCTGAACGATACGCTTCTTGAATGACTTCAAGAAAGTAACATCCATTAAACAATATTGGTGCTATTAGCACCCGCTTGGCAACGTCCTACTCTCCCAGGACCCTGCGGTCCAAGTACCATCGGCGCTGGAGGGCTTAACGGTCGTGTTCGGGATGGGTACGCGTGGTTCCCCTCCGCCATCGCCACCAAACGGATAAGATGTTTTACGGTCGAATGCGCTTCCTGAATTCCTTCAGTAAAAGCATCAACCTTATGGTTTTGTTGAAGATTTGCGCCTTCAAAACTGAACATGAGCGACCATGTCATTTGTGCATCTTGCGATGCTATCTGATCTTCATCGAGATCAGGTATTCTCTTAGAAAGGAGGTGATCCAGCCGCACCTTCCGATACGGCTACCTTGTTACGACTTCACCCCAATCATCTACCCCACCTTCGGCGGCTGGCTCCCTTGCGGGTTACCCCACCGACTTCGGGTGTTGTAAACTCTCGTGGTGTGACGGGCGGTGTGTACAAGACCCGGGAACGTATTCACCGCGGCATGCTGATCCGCGATTACTAGCAATTCCGACTTCATGCAGGCGAGTTGCAGCCTGCAATCCGAACTGAGACCGGCTTTGATAGGATTCGCTCCACCTCGCGGTTTCGCTTCCCGTTGTACCGGCCATTGTAGTACGTGTGTAGCCCAGCTCATAAGGGGCATGATGATTTGACGTCATCCCCACCTTCCTCCGGTTTGTCACCGGCAGTCACCTTAGAGTGCCCACCCGAAGTGCTGGCAACTAAGATCAAGGGTTGCGCTCGTTGCGGGACTTAACCCAACATCTCACGACACGAGCTGACGACAACCATGCACCACCTGTCTCCAATGCTCCGAAGAGGGGCACTATCTCTAATGCTTTCATTGGGATGTCAAGAGCTGGTAAGGTTCTTCGCGTTGCTTCGAATTAAACCACATACTCCACTGCTTGTGCGGGTCCCGTCAATTCCTTTGAGTTTCACTCTTGCGAGCGTACTCCCCAGGCGGAATGCTTAATGTGTTAACTTCGGCACCAAGGGTATCGAAACCCCTAACACCTAGCATTCATCGTTTACGGCGTGGACTACCAGGGTATCTAATCCTGTTTGCTCCCCACGCTTTCGCGCCTCAGCGTCAGTTACAGCCCAGAAAGTCGCCTTCGCCACTGGTGTTCCTCCACATCTCTACGCATTTCACCGCTACACGTGGAATTCCACTTTCCTCTTCTGTACTCAAGCCTTGCAGTTTTCGATGCGAATCAGAGTTGAGCTCTGAGATTAAACACCAAACTTACAAAGCCGCCTGCGCGCGCTTTACGCCCAATAATTCCGGACAACGCTTGCCCCTACGTATTACCGCGGCTGCTGGCACGTAGTTAGCCGGGGCTTTCTTCTCAGGTACCGTCATTCCAAGCGCAGTTACTCGCCTGGCTGTTCTTCCCTGGCAACAGAGCTTTACGATCCGAGAACCTTCATCACTCACGCGGCGTTGCTCCGTCAGACTTTCGTCCATTGCGGAAGATTCCCTACTGCTGCCTCCCGTAGGAGTCTGGGCCGTGTCTCAGTCCCAGTGTGGCCGATCACCCTCTCAGGTCGGCTACGCATCGTCGCCTTGGTGAGCCGTTACCCCACCAACTAGCTAATGCGCCGCAGGCCCATCTGCAAGTGACAGCTTGCGCCGCCTTCCCCAATTCCCTCATGCGAGGAAATTGTGTATCCGGTATTAGCATTCGTTTCCGAATGTTATCCCAGTCTTGCAGGCAGGTTGCCTACGTGTTACTCACCCGTCCGCCGCTAACCTTCCCCGAAGGAAAGATCCGCTCGACTTGCATGTATTAGGCACGCCGCCAGCGTTCGTCCTGAGCCAGGATCAAACTCTCCATAAAAGACGATTGGTTTGCGTGTGCAACCGTGAGGTTGAACATGCAGTATTCGTCTAGATGAATTTGCTTGTTAGCTCATTCAAAAACTAGCTTGTTTAAATCTGTATGACAGATCGCTCATTGTTCAGTTTTCAAGGAACAAGTTGTTGTTTATTCTAGCGTCCGGCTCATGACCGGAATTAGAATATATCATATTTCGAAACAACTTTGCAAGCTTTATTTTTCAAAACTTTCAAGTGTTTCGCGCCGTTCCGATTAGTTTGTCTCGGCCGGAATTAGAATATACCATACGCGATTTGATTTGTGCAAGCATTTTTTCGGAATTTGTCGAAAAACATATATTAAGCCTCGTCAAGCAGTTGTCAGCCAATCCAATCATCGTGACAGACTGATTATCTTGTTCTTCCCGGTCCTTTCCACTGCTCCGTCGTCCTAGCATAACCCGCCCAATGGAATAAGTTGAGCACTGTGAACGGTTAGGAGAGGCAGGAATTTGTAGAAGGTGAATAGTAGCTTACTTGTGTACTTACTTCCTAATTAAATAAAAAGCGCCGAGCTAAGCCCGGCGCCTTGTGTCTTGTAAGCTGCTATTAGTTAAGTTGGAACGTGTCGAAAAACTGTCCTTTGTTCGTCCCGCCTATGGTGATTGTCACATTAGCGGTTAAGGTTAGTTTGAAATGCGTCGCATCTACCTTAACGGCTTTGGCTGCGACATTCGCTGCTTGAAGCTGCCAATTCAGATCAGCAACCATATCGTCCATGTCGTTATAAGCCCACTCCAGCACGATCGATGCCGTATGGTTACCATCTCCAACCGTAAATGAACGATTCTTACTAGTATCATCATTGGTCCCATAGAATTGATTACTCGTGAAGAAAGCCGCGTAGCCGCCGTCAAGCGTAATATGTGCTTGCGGTCCTGTCGCAAACGTAAAGATGGAGAACGTATTTCCGAAACCGACGGCTCCCAGCGTACGCAGGCCTAGATCAATATGATGATCATTGCAGTACTGCTGGATAAAGCTGTCGACTGCCGATCCTACCGCCTGTCCGGTTGTGAGCCCATTCAGCGGAATATCCCAGTTCAAATCAACCGGAATCGTAACTATGCCGTCGCTAATCGTGAATTGAATCGGGTGTGATCCGAAATTCGTGTCGGTGATCGTGATGCTTTCCCCTCTTGCCTGTGTTGCGTACACCGTTTCAAAATCAAAATTCGTCACGGACAGACTCGTGATGAACAGCGATTGGTACAGCGCAGCGATTTTCGCAACTGCGTCGTCCAGTATGGTTTTATTGGTCACCAAACCTTGCTGTGCGATGGTGAGTGCAGCATAAGCTTGGCTTGCAGCCTGCACTGCCCCTTCATCGGCCAAAGTAATAACATTGGTTGCCGGAAGTGCATTGATTTGGTTGATTACTGTGTTTGCAGCTTGTTGATCCAGCAGCAGCTGGGCTTTGAGCGCGGCGATTTTGGTTTTCGCTGCCGTGAGCGTGCCCGCATTCGTGACCAGCTGTTTTTGAGCTGCTGTCAGCACGTTGTACGCGTCATCCGCTGCTGTTACTGCTGCCTCGTCTCCGAGCGTCAGTGCGTTCGTTGCCGGAAGCGCGCTGATTTGCGTAATCACAGGAGCTGCCGCTTTGAGGTCGACGATCTTTGCCTTCGCTGCCGTGAGCGTGCTCGTATTCGTAACAAGCAGTTTTTGTGCAGCCGTCAGCGCATTATACGCGTTATCCGCTGCTGCTACTGCGGCCTCGTCTCCAAGCGTCAGCGCATTCGCTGCCGGGAGTGCACCAATTTGCAAGGTCACGAGTGCTGCCGCTTTAAGATCAGCGATCTTTAACTTCGCTGCCGTCAGTGCGCTCGTATTTGTGACTAGCAGCTTCTGTGCCGCGGTCAAAGCGTTAAACGCGTTATCTGCTGCTGTTACTGCTGCTTCGTCTCCGAGCGTCAGTACATTCGCTGCAGGAAGTGCATCGATTTGAGAGGTCACGAGTGCTGCCGCTTTAAGATCAGCGATCTTTGCCTTCGCTGCCGTCAGTGTGCTCGTATTTGTGACCAGCAGCTTCTGCGCCGCGGTCAAAGCATTATACGCGTTATCTGCTGCTGTTACTGCTGCTTCGTCTCCGAGCGTTAGTACGATCACTGCAGGGAGTGCGCCGATTTGCGAGATTACGAGTGCTGCCGCTTTAAGGTCGGCGATCTTTGCCTTCGCTGCAGTGAGCGTGCTCGTATTCGTGACTAACAGCTGCTGAGAAGCCGTCAGCGCGTTATACGCGTTATCTGCTGCTGTTACTGCTGCTTCGTCTCCGAGCGTCAGTGCGTTCGCTGCAGGGAGTGCACCGATTTGAGCGATGACAAGAGCTGCCGCTTTAAGATCGGCAATCTGTGCCTTCGCTGCCGTGAGCGTGCTCGTATTCGTAACGAGCAGTTTTTGTGCAGCCGTCAGCGCGTTATATGCGTCATCTGCTGCTATTACTGCCGCCTCGTCTCCGAGCGTCAGTGCGTTCACTGCTGGGAGCGCGCCGATTTGAGAGATGACAGGAGCTGCTGCTTTAAGATCGGCGATCTTTGCCTTCGCTGTCGTGAGCGTGCTCGTATTCGTCACCAACAGCTTCTGAGCCGCGGTCAAAGCATTATATGCGTTATCCGCTGCTATTACCGCCCCCTCGTCTCCGAGCGTCAGTGCGTTCGCTGCTGGGAGCGCGCCGATTTGGGTAATCACGAGTGCTGCCGCTTTGAGATCGGCGATTTTTGCCTTCGCTGCCGTGAGCGTGCTCGCATTCGTGACCAGCAGCTTCTGCTCGGCCGTCAACGCGTTATACGCGTTATCCACTGCGGTTACTGCCGCCTCGTCTCCGAGCGTCAGAGCGTCCACTGCCGGAAGCGCACTGATTTGCAATACCACCGGAGCTGCCGATTTGAGATCGGCGATCATGGCCTTCGCAGCCGTGAGTTTGCTCGTATTCGTGACCAGCAGCTTCTGCTCAGCGGTCAGTGCGTTATACGCGCTATCCGCTGCTGTTACTGCTGCTTCGTCTCCGAGCGTAAGTACGTTCACTGCAGGGAGCGCGCCGATTTGCGTAATCACGAGTGCTGCCGCTTTGAGATCAGCGATCATTGCCTTCGCTTCTGCGAGCTTGCCCGTATTCGTGACAAGCAGCTTCTGCTCGGCCGTCAGCGCGTTATATGCGTTATCCGCCGCTGTTACTGCTGCTTCATCGTGAATCAGCGTTAGCTGAGCGGCTGCTGGAATCGCGTTGATTAAGGCGATGACGTCGCCGGCAGCTTGCTGATCCGCTTGCTGCTCGGCTTTGAGCGCGGCGATTTTTGCTTTGGCCCCTGTAAGTTTGACCGCATTCGTGACAAGCAGCTTCTGCGCCGCGGTCAGCGCGTTATACGCGTTATCCGCTGCCGTTACCGCTGCCTCGTCTCCTAGCGTGAGCGCATCGGCTGCCGGAAGCGCGCCGATTTGCGTAATCACGGGTGCTGCCGCTTTGAGGTCGGCGATCTTGGTTATGGCTGCCGTCAGCTTACTCTTATTGGTGACGAGTGCTTGCTGCGCTGCCGTTAAAGCACCGTAAGCATCACTTGCCGCCTTCACGGCTGCTTCATCGTGAACAACCGTAAGGTCAGCTGTCGCCGGGAGCGCGTCGATTAGTGCGATGACCGCGTTTGCAGCCTGCTGGTCGGCTAGCTGCTGGGCTTTCAGATCCGCGATTTTCGTCTTCGCTTCGTTCAGCTTGCCCGTATTGGTAACCAGCGCCTTCTGCGCCGCTGTTAGTGCGTCATAGGCACTGCTTGCCGCCGTTACAGCCGCTTCGTTCGCAAGCGTAATGTTTAACGCCGCGGGAAGCGCCGCTATTAGCGAGATAACGCTGTCCGCTGCACGCTGGTCGATTTGCCCCTGCGTCAGGCCTCCGCCGGAAGAAGGCGGGTTAATCGGATTGCCATGTTCATCGACCTTGTTAGTCGGCTGGGAAGAAAAGGTTGTGGACGTTCTCGCATCTAGGTTCATTTGAGCCGTTTCTACCGTTCCTCCGCCAAAAACGTCAACAGCAGCGTTCAGCACCAATTTTACAACCTTTGCATCATTGCCGAGATTAATATCATTATCTTTGGAATCTTCATTGACGGTGAAAATATGAACATCGCCGCGCGGGATGTCGATTCGTACACTCGTACTCGAGACGTCAATATCGTCGAACGAGCCCAGCAGCGTGACTACGGCGCCTTTGGGGAGCAGCTTGCTTAATTGCACGTCCGTAAATCCTTCGCCGGTCAATTGGGATTCTTCGATCGTCACTCTGGACTGCACGACGACGTTAGCGACCGTCGTAGAGCCTTCCGCTACGATCCGGACGGTGCCCGTCCCTTTATCGACGACGATTTTGAGTAATACGGAATCCACGAAATGGATACTGTGCTCGCCGCCGCCGCTTACCGTTGTCGTACCTTTCACAGTGACATGATCCAAGACTGCATCGCCTTCGCCGATCCCCGCCGCTAATGTAAGATTGCCTTCAATCACGATATTCCGCAGCGTAACTCCCGGACTGGTTATCGTTACATCGCCTTTAATCGTTTGGCTGCCCGTTGCCGGACCGAAGGTTCCCGGCTTATCAAACAGAGATGCCACCGGCTTCACCGTAATGGCGTGATTGAGAATAACGACCGCTTCGGCACGCGAAGCATTGCTGCCTGGTTTAAACGAGTTGTCTTCGTAGCCTTTCATGATGCCGCCTGCTCCGACAGCGCCAATGGCACCTTTACTCCACGCCGGAATAGCCGCCGCATCGCTAAAGAAGTCTGCTGCTTTCTCCGAAGGCGTTAAGCCCAGCAGCCGTTCGACGATAAGCGCGATTTCCTGGCGGGTAATCGGCGCCTTTGGATGGATGGTGCCGTCTTGAAGGCCGGTTAGGTAACCCGCCTTAACAGCTTTCTGAATTTCGGCGTAGCTCCAGTCGGTTGTCTTCAAATCTTTGAACGCGGCAGTGCCGGCTGCAGTGAAGCCGAATGCACGGTTAACGAGCGCAACGAATTCCGCGCGCGTCACGCTTCCGTTCGGCTTAAAGCTGCCATCGCCGTATCCGCCGATCCAACCCTTTGCGATCCATTCCTTCAAATCCTGCTCCGCCCAATGCCCGCTAATATCCGCCGCAGTCTTATCTGTTTCCGCTGCTGCATGTACCGCCCCAAGCGACGTGAGAGAAAGTGAGCCCGCCATTGCAAGGCTGACCATCTTCTTCGTCATTTTTGCTTTTCCCATGAGATGCCTCCAGTATGAAATTTTCCTCCACAACCTATGTAAAAAGACATTATATGTTATTTTCGGCATGGTTCGATAGATACCTCTCTACGAAATTGTGTCGATTATGCAAAATGAGGCGAAATAGGGGTAACCACGTTACGCGATTGCACCGTTCCCAAATAACTGCTATCGTGTGAAAGTCTATGGAATCGGAGAGGATGGAACGATGCGTAAAAATAGAATCGAAGAAATCGAAGCACTGCGGGGGCTCTCGTTCATGGCCGTGGTTATGCAGCATGCCGCCGCTCATTATTTTCCCATGCCGGAGGCTCGGCTCGGCGACGGCGTGATGCTCGGCATCATCCTGCTCGCCGCCAAATTCGCTGTTCCGATGTTCGTGTTCATGACGGGACTTGTCCTGTTCTATAATTATGACGGCGATATTCGCTATGGGACGTTTGTCGGCAAGCGATGCAAGGATATCCTGCTGCCCTACGTGCCATGGGCCGTGCTTTATGCCGTGGAATTCCAGCACTTGAATCTATGGGATGCTGCATCGCTGTCTAGGCTTGGGATGATGATTTTCACTGGAAAAGCATCCTATCATCTCTGGTATATCGTGATGATCTTCCAGTTCTATCTGCTCTTCCCGCTCCTGCAGCGAATGGTTAGAAAAGTAAGCATCCACTCCGCCCGAACGGCGGCAGCCATTGTGCTGGCATTGGGCGTGCTTTACCTTGTGCTGATGTACAAAGGCAGCGCGATCTATCATGCATCCTTCCGCATTCATGCGGCTTTCCTTCGCGGCTGCTTCACGACTTATTTGGACCGCAATGCAATCATGTATTTCTTTTACTTCGCCCTTGGTGCGTTTGCCGGATTGCATCTGGAGGTATGGAGAAACTGGCTGGATAAAAGCCGATATATCATCTGGGCGCTCTATGCCGCTGCCATTGGTGCGATGCTCGTGAAGGTCGTTGATCATTTCAAGCTTGTCCCGGCGGTGCGCATCCGCTTCGACGTGCTTGCGCTGCTGCGGCTCGATATGTCCGTGCTTCTTATCCTTTCGATTGCCGCTGTCTACATCTTCACGCTGCGGCTCGTGCGGCAGGGGCCGGCCTATCTAACTCGGCCGGTCAGCATCATTGGCGCCTATTCATACGCGGCCTATCTGGCTCATGCCTACGTGCTCCGATACACGGAACGGTTGACGGACGCGATGCTCCCGGGCGGATCGGTCACCTCGCGGTCTCTCCTCGCCTGCGCGCTTTGCGTCCTGCTGTCCGTTATTGCCGCATGGACGGTGCGAACGTTGGCTGCAGCCGTTCGGCAGTTCTACAGCGCCCGCAAACGGGAATCGTTCGAGCGCACAAACTCCGCCTAGACGGGAAGCTACTTACGCTCGACTTGCAGGGAGGAAACCAGCTTTACCGTGTACGCGTTCTTGATAGCCTCTTCAGAAATTACGTTCAGCTTAATCAAGCTTGCGATCTTGCCTGAATCGGGCCTGGAGAGCAGCCGCCACAGCTCTAAGTTCGGCAGCGCTTCGAACAGCTTAGTCTCGTCGTATTCCTTGCGCTCCTGCGGAACAATTTTCACTCTGTAATTTCCGAGTTCCATGGCCGAAGTCCCTTGTTCGGAGCAATACGATAAAATTTCTTCACGCAGTTCGGCTAATTCCTGCTCAATTTCCTTCTGTTTCTGCTTCAGCTGGTAGTAGTTTTTGATCTTCTTGTCCATATCGGATCGCACTCCTCTCGTCTCGTGCTGATATATATGCAGGACGCGAGCGCAATAGAGCATCCGGCGGAATTCGCATCACCGACTTATCGCAGCAGAGACGCGGATTTGGGGAGAGGGATTGCAGGACAAAAAAACCGGCAGCAACGGACGTATGAATCTGTCCGTCGCTGCCGGTTTTCATTTTAGGCCCGAAGCTGTGTTTCGTACCATCTAAAGCTTCTCACTGCCGATACTTCGCAATGAGCGCCATTTTCAGCTGCCACGCCGTCTCGCTGAGATTGACTCGGTACTCCGAAGGATTCGTCTTGCGCAGCACCTGCGGCCAAAAGAGCGATAGCTGCTCGCGGTGGTAGCTGCGGATTTCTTCCAGAGCCGGCAGCGTATAGACAAGCTCGCCGTCTTCGAATATGCGCACCAGCAGCGGTACCGCATCGTACTGCTTTATCTCCTTCTGAATATATTGATGCACGGGATCGAACAGCGTGAGCGGCTCTTCCGTATTAATCGGGCCTTCTTCCACGAGTGTCATATAATCGCCTTCCGCAATGCCGGTCTCGCGGTTGATGATCCGGTAAACCTCTTTGCGCCCTGGCGTCGACACCTTCTCCGGATTGCCGGAAATCTTGATGACCGGCACGTACTCCCCGTCTTTCTCACGCGCTACCATTTTGTAAACGCCACCAAGCGATGGCTGATCGCCGGATGTGATCAGCTGCGTGCCGACGCCCCAGACATCGATCTTGGCACCCTGTCCCTTGAGGCTCAAAATCAGCGCTTCATCTAAATCATTGGAAGCAACAATGCCGACATAATGCAGGCCCGCTTCATCCAGCATCCGCCTGGCTTCCTGGGACAGGTAGGCCAAATCGCCGCTGTCGAGACGGATGGCATTCATGCGTTTGCCGCGGCGCTCCAGCATGCGTCCGATGCGGATGGCGTTCGGCACGCCGCTGCGCAGCGTATCGTACGTGTCGACAAGCAGCGTCACTTGATCCGGCAGCACCTCCGCAAATTTGCGGAACGCTTCCTCTTCGCTATCATGGCCCTGCACCCAAGAATGGGCATGCGTTCCCTTCGTCGGGATGCCGAAAAGCAGGCCCGCACGCAGATTGGACGTCGCGTGAAAGCCGGAAATGTAAGTCGCTCTGGCGCCCCAGACGGAAGCATCGGCCTCCTGCGCGCGCCTCGTTCCGAATTCAAGCAGACCGTCATCGCCGGCGACTTGTTTAATACGCGAAGCTTTGGTCGCGATCAACGTCTGGAAATTAACGAAATTGAGAATCGCCGTTTCAATTAGCTGCGCTTCGAAAATCCGCGCGGTGACGCGAAGCATCGGTTCATTTGGGAAAACGACCGTGCCTTCAGGAACAGCATCCAGCTGCCCCGTGAACCGAAACTCGCGCAGCGCATCCAGAAACTCTTCCTTGTATCCTTCCTCCTGCTCGCGAAGGAACGCGACTTCTTCTTCCCCGAAACGAAGGCCCTGAATATAGTGCACGACGCGTTCTAGACCCGCAAAAACCGCATATCCGTTCCCGAAGGGCAGCTTGCGAAAATATACGTCGAATACCGATCCCTCGTTGTGCGTACCCTGCACCCAGTGGGCGTACATCATATTGATTTGATATTTGTCCGTATGAAGCGTCAAATTCTCGTAATCCATACCGTGCTCTCTCCTTTACATCGTGATCCGGTGGCCATTTCTGTAAATATCCGCCCCAAGCGTCCGTTCGAAATGCGTCAATGCCCAGTCATGGCCCGGCAAATTAAAGGATGCAACCGCGTCTGCGTGGACGTTGATCCGAAAGCCTCTATTATAGGCGTCTACAGCCGTGTGCAGGACGCAAATATCGGTGCACACGCCGATCAAATGCAGCTCTTCAATGCCTCTCATGCGGAGCTGCAGTTCCAAGTCCGTTCCGCAAAAGGCACTGTAGCGCGTTTTGTCCATCCAGTAGATCCGGCTCTGATTCACCTCGTAGACATCCTTCAGCTTCCCGTAGAGCTCCCTGCCGCTGGTTCCTTCGATATTATGCGGAGGGAAAAGTCTATGCTCGGGATGCAGTTCATCTCGTTCCCGGTGCAAATCGACGGCCATGACGACAAAATCCCCCTGCGCAGCAAACTGCTCCGTCAGCCTGGCCATGCGTTCCTCGATATCAATCGCCGGCTGGCCGCACGGCAGCTTGCCGACCACGAAGTCGTACGTATAATCGATGACGATAAGTGCTTTCATAAGCATTCTCCTTTCGGGATCAGCGCATGCGAGGCAGCCCCTAGTCTGCTGCTCATCAGCTGTAGATCGACAGCTGCGGCACATAGTCTGTGAATCGATACAGCTGCGCCGCGCGCTGCGAGTGGCGGTTCGATTGTTTCAGCTCGCCCTTGTGGTCGCGTAGTTCCTCTATAATGCCTTTGCGGCTCTTCGTGGACGTGATCTTGCGGATGAAGTTTTTCTCCTCGAATGCCGGCACAACGGCTTCAATGACTTGATAGAGCTCGCCGATCGTAAATGCATCCGGCAGAAACGACTTCGCAATGGTCGTCGTCAGCATCTTGGTACGAATCTGTTCCAGCGCGTCCCGCAAAATCTGCCGGTGGTCGAAAGCGAGCTCCATCTCCAGCGCCTCCTGTACCGGAAACAGCTTGACGTCGGCAGCATCATCTGCCGCACGGCGATTCAGCAGCGCATGCTCGTGTACGAGCGCGAAGAAGGCATGCGAGATCATCCAACCGCGGGGATCGCGTCCCGGCGCGCTGTAGGCGTTGAAGTATTCGATATGCACATCCGCGACGCCCGTCTCTTCCTGCAGCTCCCGCAGCGCGCTGCCTTGCAGCGTCTCGGTTTCCTTCGAGAAGCCGCCGGGCAAAGCCCATTGGCCTGCGTACGGCCAGGCTTTGCGCTGGATCAGCAGCACCTCCAGCCGGCGCAGCGGCAGCGATTTCTTCGCGGTATTGCGCTCCGTGGACGTTATGGTGAAAATGACAATATCAGCCGGCGCACCGTCAGGCGTTCGATAATGGCCCGCGGAATAAGCGGCAGCTTCGTCTAGCGGGTCGTTCAAGGGATTCACCTGCTTCGATTTTTATAATGTCATTTTGACATATTTAAAAAGAAAGTCAAGGGGCGTAAACAGAAAAAATCCTCATCTGGGCAAAGCTGCCTGTTCTCCAGCTTGTACCCGATGAGGATTCTTAATACGTAATCCCGCTTATTTGGGGGATTTCGCCCCTTTACCGGCCGTTGCCGCCGGAGCTGTACCGCCCGCTCCGTCCGGTCTCTTCGTGCCCTTGCTCTTGTACGGCTTCGGCGCATTCTTCAAGCGTTTCTCGCTTGCCTGCCACCGGTTCCAGCCCTTCTTGTCCGTGCCGCGGCCCGTGCCGCCGCCTTTGCTCATAACGGACTACCTAGCCGACAAGGAAGACCATGTGTTCTCCAGCCATGCATCAAATCCGGCTTCCTTATCGCCTTCGTAAGTATCGTAAACATCCGTCCTCATGTGCTGCAGCTTGTCTTTGAACTGCTGGTACGTGTGGCCTTCGGGCAGGCTCTTCTTGATGCGGAGCAGGATTTTGGCCGTGCCTTTGATCAGCTCGCCCTTCTTCCGTACCGGCGCCTCTCCCTCTTCGCCCAGCTCGACCAGCTTGCGGTGAGCGGCCTCCTGCACCTGATAGACCGTATCACTCTTCGCGATGCGGGCAAGAAGCGCAATGACAGCGGGGTCTGCCATCTTGCTCAGTTCCTCCACCGCTTTAAGCCGCTCTCTCCAGTTGGACATGCGTCCTGCGGATTTCTTCAATTCCTCCAAGCTTGGCGTCTCATCCGTTCGTTGTTCTGTAAATTCCAATTAACATCCTACTCCCTTGCCTCTATATTCGGCTTGCGTACAAGGCCGAAAATGCCGGACCTCTATTGCGCTACTCTATATGAAAACATAAAGCGGGCGGTTAAGCAAACCCCGCCCTGCAAGCCCAGCCAAGAATCCGGTTGCCTGCGCGTCTTCACCGGCTTTCCGACCACCCAAGTTCGGAGCGTCGGGGCACAAAGGCTGCCGTCTTAGGCGCAAACGAAGAAGCCCGCCCTTCTTCCATCTGGAAGTCGGGCAGGCTTCACGCAGGCCGAGCCGGAGCCAGCCATGATTGCCCCGCAGAGCGAGTCGCTCCGGCTGCACGGACAGCCGTTTACAGCGGAATACGGTAAGACGAATGCGCTTCTATAATATGCTCGCCTTGGTTATAGACCCATTTGAAGGCGAACTGACTGCCTTCGTAGCTTGTGCGCCTTCGCAGATCCGGCAGCACGACTGCTTCGAAGTTAGTAAGCAGCGCCTCTTGAATTTCGGTTAGCCGCAGCTCGTTCGCGTCGCGCTGCTCCTTGGCCGCTTCTTTCGAAGGGGCTGTCTGCAGGAAATAAGCAAGTCCAACCTGATCCGGCGTTAAGTCTGCCGGCAGCGGCTGACCTGAACCTCGGAACACTTCCTTCACCGTCTCCAGCCAGTCCTCATAAAGATGAATCGTAATGTCGTTCGCCATTTGCCCTAAAGCTCCTTCAATATCACGTTTACCGTTTATTGTAGGGCGAACCGACTTCCATCGCAAGCGGTCCCGGCGGGAACAAGGCTTCTGCCGTTCACCGGCAGTTCACGGCAATCTATTCATTACCGCTAAGTCGGGCCTGGTGTCCATCCTACTTGACGGCACCGGCCGTAATGCCGCTCGCGATTCGGCGCTGGAAGACAATATAGACGAGAAGCACCGGCACGATGGTGAAGAACAAGGCGGCGAAGAGCGGTCCCCATTCGGTTCGGTATTGCATTTCCGCCTGCATGACCCCGATTTCCACCGGCAGCGTGTACTGGGTCGGATCGTTCACGAGAATCGTGCCGACGATGTACTCGTTCCAGATGTTGAGTACGTTGACGATGGCGACCGTGATCAGCCCCGGCTGCGAGAGCGGCAGCATGACCCGGAAGAACGTGCCGAAGTACGACGCGCCGTCCATGATCGAAGCCTCTTCGAGCTCCTTCGGCAGCGATTTGAAGAAACCGACGAGCACGAAGATACCGAAGGCCAGCACGCTGGAGGTGTAGACGAGGATAAGCCCGATTTTCGTATTGATCAGATGCATGGAATTCATCAAGAAGAACAGCGGGATGAGCGCCAAAATGAACGGCACCATCATGGAAGCCATGTACAGCAGGTAAAGCGCGCCGCTTCCCGGGAATTTATAGCGGGCGAGGACGTAGGCGGTCGTCGCCGCAAGCAGCAGGCCAAGCACGGTCGAACCTGTCGTGATGACAATGGAATTCAGGAAATACGAATCGAAATTGTACCGGTCCCACACGTAAGAGAAGTTGGACCAAAGCAGCGGGAAATCCGGCAGCGCCCAGGGCAGGTGGCGGAAGAACTGGTCGTTGTTCTTGAGCGCGTCGAGCAGCGTCCAGAGAAGCGGATAAAGCACGGACAAGCCCCAGAGGCACAAAATGGCGTAGAACGCGTATTTGACGATCGGGTTGCGAATGCCGCTTTTCATGATGTGATCCCCCTTAGCTCAGCTCGACGGACTCATGACGAAGCAGCCGCTGAAGCAGGACTGTCGTAATAAGCGAGAGCACCAGAATAAGTACGCCGATCGCGGCGCCGAAGCCGAAATGGTATTGCCGGAACGCCATTTGGTACAAATACGAGCCCATGACCTGCGTGCTGTTGTCGGGCCCGCCCTCGGTCATGATCCAAACGATGACGAAGGAGCCGTTCAGCGTTGTCATCATGATGTTCAGAATGGACACCTTCATCTGTTCCCAAATGAGCGGAACGGTAATGTTGACGAACTGCTTCCACTGGCCCGCGCCTTCGAGATTCGCCGCTTCGAAATACGAGGCGGGGATGTTCTGAATCGCCGCGATGAGCAAGATCATGTAGAAGCCGATGCCCGCCCAGATTGCCGGGGGAAGCAGCATCCAGATCGTATGGTTGGTGAAGCCGAGCCAGGTGATCGTCACCTTCTCGTCGGTGAACAGAGACAGAAACGCATTCAGGAAGCCGATTTGCGGATTGTATATGAAATTCCACAAGACGCCGATAACGACGACGGAAATAACGTTCGGAATGAAGAAAATCGACCGGAAGAAGCCGGCCAGCTTAAAATTGAACCGCGTGAGCGCAACCGCGAAGAAGGTAGCAAGCACCATGATACCGACGACTTTGCCCAGCACGAGGAAATAATCGTTGCCGATCGCGCGCCAGATGATGGGATCCTTGAACATTTCGATGAAGTTATCGAACCCGATGAAATCTTTGTTCTGCGACATGCCGGACCAATCGAACATGGAATAATAAAGTCCTTTGGCGACCGGATAGATCGTAAACAAGCAGAAAAACGCGAATGTCGGGATGATGAATAATGCGATGAAAAGCCTTCTCTGCCACTTGGCGCTGCCAGATTCCATGACGCCGACCGCCCTTCCGTAAATTCACGGAGGATGATCAAGGCTGAACAGCCGCCCCGTCATCCTCCGCTCTCTCTTCGTGTAAACTGCTTATGTGCTTATTTCGCTGCTTTTTTGACGACGTCGGTTACGCGGGTGACCCACTCTTCCGGCGTGATTTTGCTGATGGTCAGCGCGTCGGTTGCATCCTGCATTGCTTTGTCGACATCCGCGTTGAACGTGATCGTCGGGATGACGACCGTGTTTGGATCGGTCAGGTACTTGGCCGCGTCCTTAACAAAGCTAGGCGCGTTGGAAGCGCTGATGTCGCCTTTGATGTTGGACGGCGCGCCGCTCAGCTCTGCCCATTGGGACGCCTGCGCTTTCGAGAAGACGAATTGCAGGAACGCTTTGGCCGCGTCTTTGTTCTTCGCGTTCTTGGCGATCGCGACGGTGGCCGTCGATGTGTTCGCTACGATCTTCTGGCCGGCATCCTGCGTGATGGACGGAATGAAGCCGAAGTCGAAGCCTTGCGGAATGTCCTTGGACATTTCATTCGGCAGCCAGAGGCCGTTCGGAATGAACGCGTCCTTGTTTTGCAGGAACAGCATTTGCGAATCGGTGTGGTTGATTTGGATCGACGCTTTATCGATGAAGCCTTTGTCGCGCAGCGCGACGATTTTGTTCAGGGCGGTCAGGACGGACGGGCTTTGGTACGCCTCCACCTTGTTCGCTGCCATGTCCTGCAGAATCTTGTAGTCGCCGCCGTTCGCGGATACGATCGCCGGGTACAGGAACGCGCCGTTGATGTAGTACGGATATTTACCGGTATGGATGAACGGCGTAATGCCGGCCGATTTGATTTTGTCGCTGACGTCCATGAACTGCTGGAAGTCCTGAGGCTCGGTCCAGCCTTTTTCCTTGAAGAGTGCTTTGTTCCAGAAAATGCCCCATGAGTTCAGGACGAGCGGGATGTTGTAGATTTTGCCGTCATACTGCTGCGGCGGCTGGGCGAGAATGTCGATGATTTTGTCGCCGTCGACGTTCTTCGCGTCTTTGATCCAGTCGGTCAAGTCTTCGAGCTGGCCGTCTTCGACCATTTGGCGGTCGTTCAGCTCGGGGCCGTCGATATACACGAAATCAGGCGGGTTGCCGCCGATCCAGCGGGGTTTGTTTTGTTCGTTGATTTTCGGGCCGCCGAGCGCTTTGACGTGCAGGTCCGGGTTCGCCGCTTGGAAATCGGCGATAACCTTCGTCCACCACTTGTCCCCGTATCCGCCGACGAAATATTGAATTTCAAAATCGCCAGTCAGCTTCGCGCCGTCCGTTGTCGCCGCGTCCGTGCCTGCGTTGCCCGTGCTCGCGTTCGTCGTATTCGCCGCCGTGTTGGCCGGTTCGTTCTTGGCAGGCGTATTCGCCGCGTTGCCGCCGTCGTTGTTCGATCCGCAGCCTGCAAGTGCCATAGAAGCGAGCAATACGGCCGCGCTCATTGTCGCGGCTTTTTTCTTGTTCATCATAGAAACAAACCCTCCCGATTATCGTGATATATGGCGCCGGTCCGCGCGGTTCCAGAATCGGAAACCCCGCGCTGCGTCTTGTGCTTCAGCGCTTACTACCATCATAGCGGGCAGGTCGATTTGGCTGAATCGAGTATCTTCCATGAATTCTTTACTATTTTCTTATTGTAAAAAAGTGCTGGGTGAGTGGAGGATTGGCGAATGTGGGTGGTTTGGTAGACCTCTTTAGCGCAAAATCGCTGAGTTGAGCCAATGTGGGTGGTTTGGTAGACCTTTTTAGCCCGAAATCGCTGAATTCAGCCAATGTGGGTGGTTTGGTAGACCTCTTTAGCCCGAAATCGCTGAATTCAGCCAATGTGGTCGCCTATAACATAGCAAAAAAACCGGCCTGCTTTGCGGACCGGCTTCTCTCTATTGCTGCTGCCTGCTGCGCTTTTCGGCGAAATGCTGCAGCTCGTCGAGCGCCTTCTTGGGCGCGAGATGATCGTAGAGCACCGCATCGCCAAGCTTGCGCGCATAATCCATGATCGCCTGCCAAGCAGGCTCCTGCACGGGATAAAACTTCGCCTGGCTGAGCGCGTCGAGATTGGCTTTCATAACAAGATCCTGCGCCGCCAGCTTAGCGCCGACTTGGGCGTTGGCCGGCAGGAAGCCTTCGCGCTGGATCATCTCCTGGTAGGACGGGTCGTCGTATAAATAGTCGAGAAACTTGGAGAGTGCCTCCTTGTCGGTATGATCCGTCTTGAAGGAGACGAGCACGTCATGCACCCCGAAGGAGATCGGCCGGCTGCCTTCCTTGACGGGAATCGGACCTACACCCCACTTCAGGCCGGGAAATTCCTTCGGCACGACGGAGGAGAAGTAGTTGCCCGAAATCATCATCCCGAGCTTGCCGTCACCGAGAATGCGCTGCTTCTCGTCCCGCGTCGTAATCGTCGGCTCCGGATCCGTAAGCCCCCCGTCGTACAACGCCTTCAAATACGTCAGCCCTTCCACGTTGGCGGGCGAGTTGATCGTCCATTTGCCGTTCTGGATCCACCCGCCGCCGGCGCCGAAGAAGAAATACGACAAGTACGCCTGCGTCTCGTTGTCGGTTAGATCGACGCCGAAGCCGTAAGCGGCGCCGGCCTTCTTGATCCGAAGCGCGTCTGCCTTCAGCTCCGACCACGTGCGCGGCGGCTGCCGGATGCCGGCTTGATCGAATATCGCTTCGTTGTAGTACAGGTTGCGGATCGATGCGACATAAGGAATGGCATACTGGCGCCCGCCGATCTGATCCATTCGCATCAAATTCGGATACAGCTTGTTCCGCAGCTCCGACGAGAGAATATCGTTAAAGTCGTTCAGCAGGCCGTCTTCCGCGAAATGGGCATACACATTCGTGTTGAGCAGATCGGGCGGCTGGTTCTGACTGATCATCGTCGTGTAGATGCCGTCGAGAATGTCCCAATTCGCGACCTGGAGCTCGATGTCGATCAGCGGATTCTTGAGCTCGAATTCCTTGACCAGCTTCTCGAGAATCGGCTTCGTCTCCATGCTGTATTCCGACGCCACGAATCGGATAAGCGACCGCTTCTCTTGGGGAGCGGCCGCATGCCCGTCCTCTTTGCCCGCGCAGGACGCAAGCAGCACAGTAAGCGGCAGCAGGGCAATGACTGCGCCAAGTCCCGGCAATCGCTTGAAAGCACCTATCATGGCATGGACACTCCCTTCTTATGCCGAATTATTGGATGACCGTAAACGGGAACAGCAGCTGTTGATTTTCCGGCAAATACATATTGGCCCGCGTTACGACGGCGGCGCCGATTCTCGTCGTGCCTGCCGACTTGCGACCGTCGATCAGCTTCATGGCTGTCTTGACGCCGAGATAGCCTACGTTAAACGGCTTCGGCACGACAAGGGCGTTCACGGAGCCTTCTTCAAGCAGCTGAATTTCGTAGATCGTGCTTTCAAAGCCGACGAGCTTGTAGACATCGGTCTTCTTCGCTTCCTTGAGCGCCTTGGCCACCCCAAGCGTCGAGCCTTCGTTCAGCGTGATGAACGCCGTGATTCCGCTCGGCTTTGTCAGCAGCGATTTGGCGATATCATACGCGCTCTGCTCGGAATCTCCCGTATAGTACGTACCGAAAATTTGGCCGCCGTGCGCTTGCAGCGACTGCTTCACGCCTTCATAGCGCTGCTTGGATACGGGCGACTTCAACGAACTGCTGAACACCGCGACGACAGGACGTTTCTTCGTCAACCCGGCAGCCGTATCTCCGGCCTGCCGTCCGGCTTGCAGATGGTCATTGGCTACGAAGGCCGGCGCCTCCGTCAGCTTCGGCGCGGTATCCATGACCACGAGCGGAATGCCCGCTTCGCGAATGGCATCGAGCAGTGCCGGCATGCGCGGGTCGTCCACCGGCGCGACCGCGATTGCGTCCGGCTTGCGCTCGATCGCCGCTTGCAGCGCCCGAATCTGCGCTTCAGTGTCAGACTCTTGCAGCGGCCCCTGCAGGTCGAGCTCGACGCCGAGCTCCTTGGCCGCGGTCTGAGCGCCCGAGCTCATCGTCTGCCAATAGTCGGAACGGACGTTGAGCGACTTCAGCACGACGGTAATGGTTGTGTCCCCGTGCTCCGGCGCCATAAACAGCCTGGAGAAAAAGACCGCATAGAAGGCGGCTGCCAGAAGCACGAGAACGAGCAGAATCGTAAGGCGTTGCTTGCGCATGGGGGCGTTCTTCCTTTGTTAGAGTGTCGGGATCGTAATCGTCACGCAGGTGCCGGCTTCGAGCTCGCTGCGGATTTGGATGCCGTATTCATGGCCGAAATAAAGCTTGATCCGCTCGTTCACGTTGCGGATGCCGATGCCGCTTGTCCGGTTCTCCCCGTCATCGGGAAGCAGAAGCCGCTGGAGCTGCTCCGGCGACATGCCTTGTCCGTTGTCTTCGATCTCGAAGACGATGTTGTCACCCTGCTGCGTGCCTCGAATCGTAATCATGCCTTTGTCCGCGCTGCCCCGGATCCCATGATAGATGGCATTCTCCACGAACGGCTGCAGCAGAAGCTTGAGTGTCTTGAAGCGCAGAATGTCGTCTGCGATGTCGATCTCGTAGTCGAGCTGACTCTCGTAGCGCATCTTCTGTATGAGCAGATAGTTCGTAATATGCTCCGCTTCCACCCGGATCGGAATGATCTCCTGATCCTTCGTAATGCTCGCCCGGAACAGCTTCGCCAGCGCAGAGGTCATGAGCACGACCTCCTCATGCTGCTTCTGCTCCGCCATCCATACGATGGAGTCGAGCGTGTTGTACAGAAAATGCGGATTGATCTGCGCCTGCAGCAGCATCAGCTCGCTCTTGCGCTTGCTCTCCTGGTTGAGAATGATCTCGTCCATGAGCGTCTTGATGCGGCCAACCATCATGTTGAAGGTGCGGCCAAGCTGCCCGATCTCGTTCATCTGTCCGATTTCCGTCTGAATATGGAAGTTCCCGCGTTCCACGAGCTTCATATCCGCTTGTAAATCCTTAATCGGCCTGGAGAGCCGATGCGACAGCCAGAACGAAATAATAAGCGATATGGCCAGCCCGCACAGCGCATAGAGCAGAATCGAATTGCGAAGCGCAGCTTTGCTTGCGATCAGCTCGTCCGTGTAGGCCACGCCGACGATTTTCCAGCCGAAGCTGGTGTCCTGAATAGAATAGATGCGTTTGCCTTCATCGCCGCCCGCGATGAAGGAAGTGCCGCTCCTCGCGGCAGTCACTTGCGGAATCAGCTCCGTGCGCAGATTGCTGTTGATGAGCTGCTGCTGGGGATGATAGACGATGTTTCCTTTCTGGTCGACGATGAAGACGTAGCCTCGCTTGCCCAGATTGATATTGCTTGCGAGATCGTTAATGACGCTGAGGTTCAGGTCGACGAGGAACACGCCCTCGGCCGTAATCCCGTCCGTGCTCTTGAGCTCGCGGCTCAAGGAGACGACCCAGCGGTATTCGTTCTGAATGATGTTCTGCACATGCGGCGCCGATATGATGGACTTGCCCCCCGCGCTGCGCGCATCGACGTACCAAGGCTGCTCCTGCAGCTTCGCGTTGGGATTGAGCGCCGTAATCCGCCGGTCGGAGACGAATCGGCCGTTATAGCCGAATACCATGATGTTCGCGATGTCCTTGCGGGTATACAGAATGGCCTGAAACAGGTCGGAGATCCGTTTCTCGTAGGGCCTGCGCTCCTCGGCGCTGATGAAGCTGTTGTCGGAGATGTAGTATTTGACATCCTTGCTCGTCATCGCAAGCAGGGAGATATTCTCCATGTTGTCGACGTAGGACTGGATATTCGTGTTTACTTGCTTGATGATTTCTTCGATGTAGCCCTGCGCGTTCTTCTCGACCGCGGTGACGGACAATTGGTAGCTGATGAGGCTGGTCGAGACGATCGCGGCCAGAATGAGGCAGGAAAACGCAAGCGAAATGCTCGACTGAATGCTTTTGAGCGGAAATATGGGCAGGCGGAGCGGACGTTCTCTTGCCATATTAGAAACCGTTCTCCTTTGTCAGCTTATCGCGGTACTCTTTCGGCGTTACGCCGGCGCGTTTCTTGAACAGCAGGCTGAAATAATTGGGGTCGCTGTAGCCGACCTGACAGGCGATCTCATATGACTTCAAGCTCGTCGACTGAAGAAGCTCCTTCGCCTTGGCCATCCGAACGCCGGTCAAATACTCAATGAACGTCTCGCCTGTCTGCTGCTTGAACACGAGGCTGAAATAACTGGTGCTCATCAGCACATGTCGGCACAGGTCCTGAAGCGACATTTTGTCGTTGGCGTAGTTCGTCTCAATGTATTCGACCGCCCGATGAATCTGCATGCTCGTAAAATGATTGCGGTTGTCGGCGATCTCCGTCATGACGGCGTAGACGACCTGCTTGAGCCAGCCTTCGATTTCGTCCAGCGTCTTGTAGCTGTACACGTCCATGAGCATCATCTGGCTGTCGATCGACGCTTCCCGGTCATGCGCGACTACGTCCTGAATGGCGTTCATGAGCGTGAGCACGATCTTCTGCATGTACAGGAAGCAAGCCTCGATCGGCACGCGCGACTGCTTCAATTCGGCAATGCCGCGCCCGATCAAGTCGTGCGCCTCCTGGATCGAGCCTGTCTTGACGATCGAGACGAGCTTGCGGTCCCAGGAAGGCGGCGGCACGGCATCCGGCTGGCCTTCCATGTCCAGAATGCCGAGCACCTGGTTCTTGCCGTAGAGGAAACGGTAGTCCAGCGCGGACAGCGCGCCTTTGTAAGAGGCGGGTAGCATCTCGGCGGAATGGCAGATGCGGCCGACGCCTGCCGTTACCGTGAATTTCAGAAATTTCTCGATGTGGTAGCGTACGGCTTCCGCGAAACGGAAAGCAGCTTCGTACAGATCGTTCTCGCTGCCGTTCAAGGAAAGAATGGCAACCATGCGCTCTTCGCGGGTACGAAAGACGATCGCCTGCTCGCGCTCGGCGATCTCCTCGAAAATATCAAAAGCGGCAAACCGCAGAAATTCAACGTCATGCTCGTAGGAGAGCAGCTCCCGCTCCCCGAAGTCATCGATGTCGGCCGCGACGACGACCGTGTTCGCGGCAAGCGGCGGCAGGCCGAAATACGCGAATCGGTCATCGATTTCCGCCTTGCCGAGACCGACGGCGACGAGCCGCTCGAGAAATCGCTCCTTCAGCAGCGGCACGCTCTGCTTCAGCTGGCTCTGCAGCCGGCTGAGGTCCTCGCGCCGCTGCCGTTCTTCGTCCATTTCGCCGCGGACCTTATCGAGCAGCTGCCGGATCTCGCGGGCGGTAATCGGCTTTAGTATGAAGTCCGACACTTTCAGGCGCAGCGCCTGCTGGGCGTAGTCAAATTGATCGAATCCGGTGAGAATAATGATTTTTATATAGGGGTAGCTTTCGACGACCAAGCCGGCTAGCTCCAGGCCGTCCATGAAGGGCATGCTGATATCGGAGATGACGAGATCCGGCTTGTCCTGCTCAATCGCCTCCCATGCCTCCCGTCCGTTAGCATAGTCGCCGATTAGCTCGAAGCCATGCTCCCGCCAATCAATCGTGTTCTTCAGGCCGACGCGGACGACGGCCTCGTCGTCGACGATAATCGCTTTGTACATCGCTAATCAATCCTCCCGCATCCTTAGATTAGCCCATCGCGATCATACTCGTCCATGTCTATTTCTCAACCGCCAACCTCAATTGGTATATATATCCTTAGCGTGCAAAAGAGCCGTTCGGATTACCCGAGCGGCTCTTGCAGCAGAAACCGGTAGCCAATGCCCGGCTCCGTCTCGATAAAGGTCGGCCGCGTCGGATCTTCCTCCAGCTTCTTGCGCAAATGGCCGATATAAATGCGCAAATAATGACTGTCCGATTCATGGTGATGCCCGCCCCACACCTGCTGCAGCAGCTGCCGCTGGGTGATGACTTTGCCGGCATGCGAAGCGAGTATCTTCAGCAGCTCGTATTCCGTCGGCGTCAGCTTCACCCGGTTGCCGTCCAGTTCCACAAGCCGCTGCGCCAAGTCGATAACGAGACGGCCCAAATGCAGCACCGGCTCGCTCTTGGCATTCCCCGCATGGCGCAGCGCGACGCGAATTCGGGCAACCAGCTCGCCCATCCCGAACGGCTTGGTCACGTAATCGTCGGCTCCGCTGTCGAGCGCCGCGATCTTGTCCTCTTCCCGCTCCTTCGCCGTCAGTACGATAATCGGTATGCTCGTCCATTCCCGAATGCGTTTCAGCACTTCCATGCCGGACACATCCGGCAGACCCAAGTCCAGCACGATCAAGTCGGGATGACCGATGCTCGCCTGATAGACGCCTGCTTCTCCTGCCTCCGCTTCCAGAATATCAAAGCCGTGCGCCTTCAGCGTCACCTTCAGCAGCTTGCGAATTTGCGGCTCATCGTCCACGATGAGAATCCGCGCGCCATTCGTCGTTGTCATAACGTTTCCTCCTCCTCCTCTTGCAAATTCGGCAAATCTGCCGTTTCCGCGGGCAGCGATATACGTATCTCGGCTCCCTTCGTCCGGTGCGCTTCCGCGGCGATCGTGCCGCCGTGCGCCTCGACGATGCCTTTGCAGATCGCAAGGCCAAGACCTGTTCCCGTCACGCCGCCGGTCGTGCGCCCCCGGTAAAACTTATCGAAGACGCGGTCGATGTCCGCCGGCGCGATACCAACGCCTTCATCGGTAACCGAAAAGCGAATCCACGGCCCTTCCTGCCAAACCTCGATCACGATCTTGCTGCCATCCGGCGAATACTTAATCGCGTTGCTGACGACATTGATCAGCACCTGTTCAAGCAGCAGCTCATCGCCTCGAAAATAAGGCACCGGATCAGGCAGCTTGACTTGAATATGCCGCTGTTGGCGGAAATCCTCCACCTGCGCCAGCACGACGCCGAGCATATCCCCGGCATCGCACCAGTTCCGACGCAGCTGCAGCATGCCGCTCTCCAGCTTGACCATGCCGAGCAAATTCGTAACGAGACGGTTCATCCGCAGCGCGCCATCCCGAATCGTCACAAGCAGCTCGATTCGATCGGCAGGGGTAAACATCCCGTCCCCGTCGATCAGCCCCGTCGCGGAGCCGATTATCGTGGCGAGCGGCGTGCGCAGCTCGTGAGAGACGGAATCGAGGATCGCCGTCCGCAGCCGCTCGGACTCTGCCGTCAGCTGCGCCAGCTTCGCTTCCTCGCTGAGCTTCAAGCGGGCGATCGCACTTGCGGCCAGTCCGGCGAAAGCCTCCAGCAGACGGCGGCTGTCCGCGGTCAGCTCGCCGCCGCCCTGCTCCAAGCGAATGGCGAGCACGCCGTAGATCCGCTCCTCGGTGTACAAGGGCACGAACAGGCCCGGGAATTCCCGCAGCTCGCCCGTACCCCGACCTGCCGGCCTGCTGCGCCGATGCACCCAGCGCGCGACGGCCATGGCGGCTTCTCCTTCGCCGAAACCGTCGTTGCCTGCGGAACGGGCCGTCAGCGCCAACTCGCCTGCGGCATCGGGCAAATACACGGCGACCGGGCTTAGAGTCGTTTCGGCCACCTGCGATACGACATTGCCGAGCAGCACTTGAATATCGCCGATGGCGGTCATTTGCCGGCTCAGCGTATAAAGTGCCGCAGTATGCGCTTCCCGGCGCTCGGCAAGATGCAGCTGCTGCTTCAACCTAGCGGCCAGCGTCGCCGTCAGTGCGGCAACAGCCAAGTAAACCCCGAACGACAGCACATACCGCAGATCCTCCACCGTGAAGCTGAGAAACGGCGGGACGAAGAAATAATCGAAAGCGAGCACCCCTGCGGCAGCCGCATAGAATGACGGGCGCAGCCCCCAGTATACGGCGCTGAACAGCACCGGAAACAAATAAATCAAAGCGACATTCACCGCATCGAAAGCAAAACCCAGCGCATTAAGAATCGCTGTAAGCGCCGCTATACCTAAGGTGATTAAAATATAAGGCTTCAGCATGAATTTCTGTTTGAATGCAGCAAGCAGCGTCCGGTGCACCTCCAATGTAACCGAGCGGCATTGTAGCCGAATCGAGATTATGCTCGGTGCTTCTTATTCTTTCATCGTATCATAATCGGCCACGATCAATATATCCCGATGCCGCGACAAACGGATCAGCCGTTTGACGACGGTGCTTCTTCGCTGCACGTTCCACCACGAATTCTTCGTCTGTCCCATGATGAGCTGCGTCGCTTCCGCTTCGTTCGCTTTCTCCGACAGCAGATTCGCGATCCCATGCCGCGATTCGCAGCGATGGACAGTAAACGTCCCGCCGAGGCTGACCGTCAAGTGCTCCAGCTCTTCCAGCCTGCGTTTCCGTTCTTCTCCGCTTCCCTCGCCGGCGATATCAATATGCTGAACATGCCAAGCCGCCTTCAGCCGGTGCGCCGTACGGAATCCGCGCCGAATGAGCCGTTCGGCATGCGGCGTGTTGTTCACGCAGACGAAAATCACTTCCTTCCGCCGCCATGGGCCGCGAAGGGAGCTGGTCCGCTCCAGCGATTCCAGCCGTTCGTCCACGTCGTCGGCGATTTCGCGCAGCGCAAGCTCGCGCAGGGCTATGAGATTGCCTGTCTTGAAGAAATGCGACAGCGCTTGGTCGACCTTGCCCATCGCGTAAATCTTGCCCTCGCGCATCCGTTTGCGCAGTGCTTCCGGGGCTACGTCGATTAATTGTACTTCATCCGCCATTTGCAGCATACGGTCCGGCACCGTTTCCCTGACGCGGATGCCCGTAATTTGGGCCACCGCGTCGTTTAGGCTTTCCAAATGCTGCACGTTTACAGTCGTAATGACCGAGATGCCGGCATCCAAAATTTCCAGCACATCCTCATAACGCTTCTTGTTCCTGCTCCCCGGCACGTTCGTGTGCGCGAGCTCGTCGACGAGCACCACCTCGGGGCTGCTTCCAATGATCGCCGTCACGTCCATTTCTTCCAGCGTCACGCCTTGATAGTGTGTCATCCGCTTCGGAACGATCGGCAGATTCGCGATCTGGGCCACCGTTTCCTCGCGTCCGTGGGTTTCCAGCAAGCCGATCCGCACGTCGATCCCTTTGCGCAGATAGTCATTGCCTTCTCGCAGCATCGTATAGGTTTTGCCGACGCCCGGCGCAGCCCCGATATAGACTTTAAAGGTGCCTCGCTTGATTTCGCCGATCCGCTCCGTCACTTCCTGCTCGCTCAGCCGGCGGTACCGCTGCTGCTGATCCGCAGGAGAAGCGAACTTCGCCGGCAGCAAGCGCTCCCCTTCGCGCTCCGTGCGGTCCGCAACAAGGAAGACATCCAAGTTCCTTGCGCGCTTCAACAGCTGATCCACGATCGAACCCTGCCAAATCTCCTGCCAGCGGGTATGCTTCGTGTGCCCCATCACGATGCGGGTCACGCCATGGCGCGCCGCATAGTCCACGATCGTCCTCGGAATAAGTCTGCGATTCCGATAAGGCAGCTCCTCGAATTCGCCGCCGACCTTCTCCACCAGCTTGATCATGCTCCTGCGAAACGCAGCCGCCTCCTTCGACAAGGAGCGTTTCCCGTCTCGGAACGTGACGACCATCAGCTCGCCGTTCAGCCGCTTCGCGATTTGCTGGCCGCGCCGAACGTAGATCGATCCGTTCCAATGATACTGCGCCGAGACGAGAATCCGCTCGCCCGTCCCTGCCGGACCTGCGAGTCCGCGCTCCTCCCGGTATGCCCGCAGCGATTCGCTGACATCCTCCGCCATGAGGCGAAGCGCGAGCTCGCGCAGGACGCCGAGGTTCCCCCGCTTGAACAGCGAAGTTTCCTTGCTGCCCTGCAAATGCCCTTCCGCAAGCCGGTTCAGCACCGTTTCCGGCGTAACATCAATGAGCCGCACCTCGCTCGCCAGCTCCAGCGTATCCGCGGGGACCGTATACTTCACCTCGATGCCGGTCAGCTTATGCGCCAGCTCCGTATATCCCTCGAGCTCATAGACGTTCACCGTCGTAATGACGCTGATGCCATGTCCAAGCAGCCATTTGATGTCTTCCAGCCGCGTCGGGAAACGGGCTTCCGGCCGGTTCCGATGCGCCAAGCCGTCCACGAGCACGACCTCCGGGTTGCGGGCAAGCAGCGCGTCCACGTTCAAGTCCTTGCTTTCCGCGCCGTCCCGGTACCAATGGATACTCGGCACCCGCTCCAGCTCGCCGAGCTGCTCCACCGTCTCCGGCCGCTGCAGCGTCGATACCGCGCAAATGACGACGTCGACGCCCTGCTGGCGAAGTGTCTGCCCCTCCCGAAGCATATGATAGGTTTTGCCGGAGCCGCTGACAGGACCGATATAAATCTTCAGCGTCCCCAGGTGCAGCTTGGAGATCGACTGCAATATTTCCTCCGGCGTCTTGCGTTTAAAGCTCTCCATTGCCGCAATCCCCCTCTGATTCGTAAACGTAAGCGAGTAGACAGACAAAGCCACTCCCAGGTTGCGACGGGAGCGGCTGCAGCCGTTAGAGCTTGATTTGTTTCAGCAATTCGGTATTCAAGTCATTGACATTGACGCGGGGTTCTCCGAAGATGCCCAGTTGACGGCCTTTGGCAAGATTGTCGATCAGCTTATTGAGGTCGTCCGCGCTCATGCCGGTTTCCTTGCTGATTCGCGGCACCTGCGCCTTGGCCGCTTCCGGCGAGAGATCCGGGTCAAATCCTGAGCCGGATGCCGTTACGAGATCCGCCGGGATGTCCGTCAGCGAAGGATCGTTCTTCTTCACGCCGGCGACTTTATCGCCCATTTCCTTTACGTAATCCGCAGTGGCCACGGCTCTGTTGGAGCCGGCCGAAGCCGTCGGATCATACTTGGCGCCGGAATCCCTCGGATGGAAGAGCTTCGGCGTTTCTACGCTTTGCGCCAGCAGCTCCGAGCCTTTCACTACGCCGCCCTCCTCCATCAGACTGCCGTTCGCCTGCATCGGAAATAAGAGCTGCGCCGCCCCGGTCGTGACGAGCGGATAGATCAAGCCGCACAGCAGCATAAAGAAGAGGGAAACGCGTATAGCGGTCATTAACATTTTCATAGGTCATGCTCCTCTGAATTCGGTTTTAGGCAAGGTGAAGCCCATAGAGCACAAGGTCGATGAGTTTAATGCCGATGAACGGCACGATAACCCCGCCGATGCCGTAGAGCAGCACATTGCGCGACAGGAGACGGTCCGCGCTCATCGCGCGGTATTTCACGCCCTTCATCGCAACAGGAATCAGCAGCGGAATGATAACCGCATTGAAGATCAGTGCCGATAGAATCGCCGACTTCGGCGAATACAGGTGCATAATGTTCAGCGACTGCAGCTGCGGCATCGCAAGGACGAACATCGCCGGGATGATGGCGAAATATTTGGCGATGTCGTTCGAGATCGAGAACGTCGTCAGCGCGCCGCGCGTAATGAGCAGCTGTTTACCAATGGATACGACGGACAGCAGCTTCGTCGGATCGGAATCCAAATCGATCATATTGGCAGCTTCCTTCGCCGCCATCGTACCGGAATTCATCGCGAGGCCGACATCGGCCTGCGCCAGTGCAGGCGCATCGTTCGTACCGTCGCCCGTCATCGCGACGAGCTTGCCTTCCTGCTGTTCTTTGCGAATTGCCGCGATCTTGTCCTCCGGCTTCGCTTCCGCGATAAAGTCGTCGACGCCCGCTTCAAGCGCGATGGTTGCAGCCGTGAGCGGATTGTCACCCGTACACATGATGGTCTTGATACCCATGGCCCGCAATTCTGCAAACCGCTCTTTCAGTCCCGGCTTAACGGTATCCTTCAAGTAAATAACGCCGTAGATCCGGTTGTCGATGGCAAGCGCGAGCGGCGTTCCGCCGGCTTTGGCGATTTTGTTCGCGATGTCGTCCAGATCATGCGGCACGCTGCCGCCTTTGGCCGTCACATGCCGCTTCATGGCATCCACGGCGCCTTTGCGAATTTGTGCGCCGCTTGCGAGGTTCAGCCCCGACATGCGCGTCTCCGCGGTGAAATCAATAATTTCAGCATCCGCATAGTCTCTTTCCACTTGCGACTCCCCGCGCTTAACGGCCAGCTCAACGATCGATCTGCCTTCAGGCGTCTCGTCCTTCACCGAAGCGAGCAGCGCAGCTGCCGTCATCTCCTGAGGCGCTATGCCAAGGACGGGCAGGAACTCGGAGGCCATCCGGTTGCCGTAGGTGACCGTTCCCGTCTTATCGAGAATAAGTGTATTGATGTCTCCGGCCGCTTCCACCGCTTTACCCGACATGGCAAGCACATTATACTGCGTGACGCGGTCCATGCCCGCGATGCCGATCGCAGACAATAGTCCGCCGATCGTGGTTGGAATCAAACAAACGAGCAGGGCGATCAGCGTTGCGATGTCGAGCTTGATATTCAAGTAGCCGGCCATCGGAACCATCGTCAAAATAACGAGCATGAAGATCATCGTCAATACGGCAAGCAGCGTCGTCAGTGCGATTTCGTTCGGCGTTTTCTGCCGCTTGGCGCCTTCGACAAGCGAGATCATACGATCCAGGAACGACTCACCCGGATCCGTCATGACTTTGACGACGATATAGTCAGAGGCTACTCTCGTACCGCCGGTTACGGACGAGAAATCGCCGCCGGCTTCCTTGATAACCGGAGCGGATTCCCCCGTGATCGCCGACTCGTCAATGGATGCGAGACCTTCGATGATCTCGCCGTCTGTCGGAATGATCTCTCCCGCGTCGACGCGGACGATATCGCCTTTTCTCAGCTCCGTGGATGAGACCTGCTTCAGCTTGCCGTCCTTCTGAAGCAGCTTCGCCATCGTATCCGATTTGGTCTTGCGCAGCGTGTCGGCTTGCGCCTTGCCGCGCCCTTCCGCCAACGCTTCGGCGAAATTGGCGAACAGCACGGTGAACAGCAGGATAAAGAATACCGCGATATTGTACCCCCGGCCCGCGCTCGAAGCGACGAACAAGTCCGGTTTAATCGATAGCAGCAAGGTGATGAACGTTCCGACCTCAACGATGAACATCACCGGGTTTTTAATCATAACAGCGGGGTTCAGCTTCTTGAACGCGTCCGCCGAAGCTTGCAGGACAATTTCTGTCGTTAATGTTTTTCTGCGTGCAGCAGCCATATAGATCCTCCCTCGAATTAACGCCATTCTCCCAGGCGGTGAAGCTGCGCGGCTGCCGGCCGTTATCGCATAACGGCAGCCTGCGTTTCACCGCTTAGCGCGGCATAGCCAAATGTTCGGCAATCGGTCCCAGTGCAAGCGACGGGAAGAACGTGAGCGCCCCGATGACGAGAATAATCATGATGAGTATGCCCGTGAACAAAGGCGTGTTGGTTCTCAGCGTTCCCGTCGTGACCGGTACGACCCGCTTAACGGCGAGTGATCCGGCAATGGCGAGCATCGCGATAATCGAAATGTACCGGCCGAACAGCATCGCAACGCCGATACCGATATTGTAGAAGTCCGTATTCGCGGTCAAGCCGCCGAAGGCCGAGCCGTTATTGGCAGCGCCTGATGCGAAGGCGTACAGCACCTCCGTCAGACCGTGCATGCCGGGATTGGCGATGGACGACTGCGCGGAAGGACTGAGAAACGCGATCGCGGTCGGTGCCAGAATCATAAACGGATGTATGAGCAGTGCGATGGAAGCGAGCTTTACTTCCCTGCCTTCGATCTTCTTACCGAGGAATTCCGGCGTCCGTCCCACCATCAAGCCGCAAATAAATATGGATAAGATGAGATACAATAACCCATTAAGAAGCCCTACGCCCTTGCCGCCGAATACGTTGTTGAGCATCATTTGAGCCAGCGCGGTGAAACCGCCCATCGGCGTTAGCGATTCATGCATGTTGTTCACGCTGCCTGTTGTCGCCGCCGTCGTAACCGCCGTGAACAAGGCGGATTCCGATACGCCGAGCCTGACTTCCTTGCCTTCCATATTGCCGTGAACGCCCATGGCATCAATAGCCGCCACGCCTTTGTATTCCGAGAAGAAGACGGTCGTCAGCATGACCAGGAAAATGAATCCCATCGCAGCGAACAGCGCCCAGCCCTGCTTCTTGTTGCGGATCATCAAGCCAAATGCGTACACAAGAGCCGTTGGCAGCAGCATCATGCTCACCGTATGGACAAGATTCGTGAGCGGTGTCGGATTCTCGAACGGATGCGCTGCATTTGTGCCGAACCATCCTCCGCCGTTCGTACCGAGATGCTTGATCGATTCCAGCGATGCCACTAAGCCCCGCGTAATCGTCTGCTCTCCCCCTGCCAGCGTGGAGGCATGCACCGCGCCGAGCAGCGTCTGCGGAATCCCTTGGAAGACAAGGAAGATCGCCGCGATAAAGCTGAGCGGCAGAAAGACACGCGTGATGGAACGCGTCATATCGACGTAGAAGTTACCCAGATCATCCTTGCGTCCGATCAGGCCTCGGATGAAAGCTATCGCGATCGCGAACCCTGTTGCAGCCGACGTGAACATCGGGAACGTAATCGCCAGCAGCTGCGATAGGTAGGATAGGCCGTTCTCGCCGCTGTACGACTGCCAGTTCGTATTGGTCATAAACGAGATGGCTGTATTGAACGCCTGGCCTGCAGGCATATTGCCGATGCCGTCGGGATTCATCGGCAGGAAGCTCTGCAGCCTCAGAACGAGATAAATCAGAATCAGCATGACGAAATTGGATAACAGCACAGCGCCTAAGTAAGCGCGCCAGCCCATGGATTCTCCTTCACGGACACCCATGATGCGGTAGAGCATGCGCTCGAACGGACCGAATACACGATCCAGCCTCGTTTTTTCCTGCGAAAATACGTTGCAGAGATAAATACCTGCAGGTTTGACCAACAGCATTATAATAACGAGCGTAATGGCGACCTGTACGAATCCCATACCCATAGCAAACTTTCCTCCTCATTAATCAAGCAGCGACCGCTTAGTTAAAACTTCTCCGGTTTCACCAAGACGAAACCAAGATAAATCATCAACGCGATGGCAAGAATACCGATCACGATCATGGCCCTTCCCCCTTATGCTTTCTCGCAAAATTTCATGAATCCCCAAAGCAAACCGAATAGGGCTGCGAACAGGAACACCATGGTTGCATCATTGACCATCTCTGCATCCTCCTCCAATCGACTTCCAGCAGCGTTCGCCGCAGCTATAGGCGCCCTGCGAACGCGGCATCCTATGCTAATCCAGCATGTACGAGATTCTGCCGGTCCGGGAATGGACGATGAAAGGCAAGCCCTGCGCAAGCAGCAGCTTCATAAAATGTTCTCCCGCCGGTGTTAAGACCGACACGACAGTAAAGGCTGAGCCCTGCTGCATGTCTTGATCGCTCATGTTCCGCCTCCTTGCGCTCTTCTGTACACAGACATCTTAATCCCATTCCGTATAAATTCGGGGTAAAGAGATTGCACGCTGCGCGTAAAAATAATATAAAAATATATCAATATTCGCCTCGACCGAGACAGCGATAACGCAAAAAAGGCCGCATCCCGGTTCTGCCGGGATGCGGCCCTTCAGTGTGCATATGCCCTACTCGTGCTGATTCAGCGCAAATCTATCCATCAAGCCATTCGCCGTAACGGCGATATGCTCGAAAGCCTCGTCCAGTTCCTTGACGCTTTCGGAATGATGCGACATGTCGTGTTTGATCGCATCAATATCGGTGCTAATTTCCTTCAGCCGTTCTTGCATTTGGTTCAATTGCTCGCGGATGTCCTTGGACGACTCGCGGCTTTGCACCGCCATTCGGCGGATTTCGTTCGCGACGACGGAGAAGCCCCGCCCGAATTCGCCCGCATGCGCTGCCTCGATCGAGGCGTTCAAGCCCAGGAGGTTAGAGGTATCGGCGAGCTCCTGCACGATGCCGATGATGGACTGGATGCCGCCGATGTCCTGATTCAGCGTCTCGGATTTCGCCGAGAGCTTGTCCATCTCCTTGTTGATCGCGCTGAAAGCCGAAGCAATTTGATTGGACGTTGCCGTCATTTGCTCGACGGAAGCCGCCAAGCCTTCGGAGGAACCGCGGATCCAATCGACCTTATGGTTCAGGATCGCCGAGGTCAGCGCGCCGACAACCTCTCCTTCGAAGTACAGCGGCGTCGACGTGGCGACATAGGATACCCCGAACGCCTCCGGTCCGCGTTCCTCTTGGAATACGCGGCCGAACGTGATTGCCTTGTCCGACACCGTATTCGCCAGTTTCGACCGCGGCGTACCGACGGGAATGTCGACCTTCACGGTTGGCGAAGCGAGGAAGGCGATTACTTTATCCGTATCCAGCAGGACAAGCGATCCGTCCTCCGGTAAAATGTTCAAAATGCTGCCGAGCATATCGATTACGGAATGCAAATAGCTTTCTTTGGTCATCATGACGCTCCCCAACTCCAATCGTCTCTTTGTATGCTTTATCGGCATGACGTATCATGAAATTTAATACTAATTTCTTCCATTAAATAGGCAAAAGCCGCCCTTGCGGACGGCTTCAATCATGCTGCGATTCATCACTTCCAATGCTTGTACACGCTGGGCCTTGCACCTCAACCAGCCTACCTGCTCCAGCCGCTCGCCTGTACCTCCCGCGTGAAACGTTCGGCGTCAAACCGGATGCCGAAGCCAGGCTCCGCGGGCACATGAAACCGTCCATCTGCCACGCGGTAAGCGGATGCGTCCATCCCTTCGATGACAATATCGTCGTACTCGACGAACGCGAAGTGCTCGATCGCCGCAGCGATATGCCCGGACGCATAGATACCGTAAGCGTTGCCGTAACAATGCGGCGCGGATTGCAGCCCGTGCCGATCCAAGCGAGCGCCGAGCTCCAGCCAATGCGTAAAGCCGGGATGGATAATGTCGTACTGGAGCACGTCCACATGGCCGCGTATCGCCCAATCGACAAGGTGGGGCGAGGCCAGACCCTCGCCGTCGGCAATGAGCACCCGCTGATCTTGCGCGCGCAGCCACTCCTTCAAATCGGCGTACAGCGCGTCGTCCTCGTGAAACATCTCTTCGATCCAGTGCAAATTGACGTCCGATACGGCCGTCAGCACTTCCTTCGTCAAATTGAGATTGTACGCGTTGTTCGCATCGATCATGATAAGCCCTTCCGGTCCCGCAACCTCCGCCACGCCGTGGATGATGGCAATGTCGCGCTTGGTACCTTCCCAGAGCGGCATATGCCGCCCGCCGCGTCCGACCTTGATCTTGAAATGGCGGTGCCCCTTCGCGAAGCCTTCGGAAGCTTCCTGCTTCATCAGTTCCACCGCGGCCCGCTCGTCGGCCAGATGCAGGTCGTCAAAATACAGCGAGGTGTCGTAGCACGGCACGACGAGCGGCGTCCCCGGCACGCGGTGCGCGCCCGCCACCAGCTCGTAGACCGGCTTCTCCCACGTCTGTCCCAGCCAGTCCAGAATCGGATATTCCAGCGCCAGACGGTACGGCTCCAGCAGATGGCCCGTTACGGCGTCGAATAAGTCGGCCAGCCGCTTGCCGATGACCGCGTCCGCAAGCTCCTTCGTCAGCGCAATGCTGTTGCCGTAGCCGTGCCGGCCGTCGATCGTGATCCGCGCGACCGGAACCGAGCAGGCTTTGCCATGCATGCCGATTCTGCCGTTCAAGCCGGCATGCCGGGCGCGCTCGCCCCGCAGCGTCGCGAATTCGATGCGCTCGATGATCCAGCTTCGTTCCAGATTAGATACATCCATCTTGTTTTCCGCCTCCATTCGATTGCTGCCCCGATTGGACATATTCCACCCGCCCATTCTGCACTCCTATCCGCAAAATGGCCATAAAGACTTCAATATCGCGACGCAACGAAGACGGCGGGGTCGATTCCCGCCGTCTCTTATCCTTCCTTATCCGTTCGAGTACACGCTGAAAATCAAGTCCCGCTTCCCGTCGTTTTCCGTCATCCACGTCTTGCCGCCGTCGAGGGACAGCTTCTCGTAACCGTCCGCGTACGGATCGTTATCACTGTACGCGAAGCCGTAGTTGTTGTCCGTCGATGCCGTGTCCACGGATTTCGGCGACCGGAGGATCAGGCCGTACTTCTTGCTCGTATCCAAGTTATTCAGCTTCGGATAGATGGCGTATGGACTCACGCTTCCCGGTATATTGTACGCCGGCAGCGATGCGGAGAAGATCACGTTCTCCGGATTGTCGTTCGCGTCCAGCGTAACGATATCGAAGTAATAGGCATCCGCCGGCACCGCGTTTACGTAGCTCTCGTAAATGTAGACGTCCATCTTCGGCAAATCGCTCTTCGTCAGCTTGAACACTTGCATCCGCTGAACCTTGGCGCGGATATCGGAGTATTTCGCATAGTCCGTGTTGCTTGCGTCCTGCACGAGGTAGGCACCGCCGCCATTGACGTGGTACGCTTCGATCTCGCTGATCGAAGGAATGATATAATTCGTTTTCATGAACAGTCTGATCTTGGAGGTCGTGACCGTCTTGAAATTGATCGTCTTGTTGTCGCCCACCGTGAAGCCCTTCGTGATGTCGACGTAGCGCGTGCCGTCCCAATACTGCAGCGCGTAGTTGGCGATTTGGAAATAAGCGCCCTTGTATTCCTTCAAGACGACTTGGTTGACGTCCGTCGGCTGGCCGAAGTCGATCTCCGCCCATTCGTTGTTATAGTGCCCGTCGGCAGCGCTCCATCTCGTGGACAGCTGGCCGTCGGTCAGCTTCGCGCCTTCATAGCCGGAATCGGCCCACGTCGACGATACGTTCACCGGCTTGCCGAGCGCAAGATTGACCGGCATGCCGCCGTCCCTGCCGGAACCGCCGTTCGTAATTTTAATGATCGCCGTGCCGTTCGGCGGCAGCTTATAGGTGAATTGACCTTTGGCTTTGCCGAGCCCGCTGCCCGAGTAAATCTCCGTCAACGTATAGTTCGCGCTCTCGTTCAAGCCGAGATCGGACAGCTTCACGTTAATCGCAGCCTCTTCCTTCGCGTTCCAGTTCGAGAGTCCGACGTAGACATTGCCGCGCTTATCAGCCGAATACATGATAGACGGCGCATGCTCGGTCTTATGGTAGAAATTCGTCATGCTGACGGGCTTCGCCGCTTGGCCGGTCGCCGCGACATCGAGCAGCGCCTTGTTGTTCAGGAGGCTCATGCGCTCCTCACTGAGGAACGGGATGTTGTCGCCGATCAGCCAGTGCCCGCCGCCCATCGCGACCGTCGTCGCCAGCAGCTTGCCTTCGCTTTGGCTGTATTTGTACCAGAAGCCTTGCGTGAAGTTTTCCGGCATGATCATATCGGGATCGTTGTATTCGTACAGCGTACCGTTCGTCCACCAGGACGCCATGTCGTTGAACGCTTGGCGCTCGATGCCGCCGTAGCCGTATAAGCCGAGCGACGTATCGCAGGCCGCTCTTCTGCCATGCGCGAACGCAGCCGGCAGCAGCGGCGCGATCGACTCGTTAATGTAGACCGGACGGTTCGCGGCAAGCACCGTTTCCCGGATAATGCCCATGCCGATGCGGTACGCCTGCACGCCGTTTACATTCGGATCGTAATGCAGGCCTTCGTACATGCCCATATCGATAAAATCAAGCTTGAGGTAATCGTAGCCCCAATCCATGTAGCGCTTGATCGACGAGCGGATGGCGGCTTGGGCGGCCGGGTGCGAAATATCCATCGCGTACGTGCCCAAATACGTGCGGATCGGCTTGCCGTTCTCGTCCTTCAGGCAAATATCCCGGTAGGTTGCGTCCGTGCCCGGAATCGCCTGATCGAGCCACGAATCGTAAATCGTGAACGGCGTCTGATAGCCGCCGACCTTCAGCCCTTTACTGTGCACATAATCGGCGAACGCTTTCATGCCTTCCTCGAAGGGCAGATCGGCCTGCGGCCAGAATCCGCCGTCCTGGTTGAAATACTCGTAGCCGAGCGGCTTCAGGTTCTCCGCGACGTAATCGACCATCGCGTACATCGCTTCCGCGCTGGCATAGCCGTAATGTGAATAGTAGGTGTTGTAGCCCATCGGCACGTTGCCCTTCCATTCCATATGGGGCTCACCGATGTTGTACACCTTGCCGTATTCCTCCAAGCCCGCTTGGTAATCCCCGTAATAACCGAAGAAGAAACGATCCGAGCTGACGTTCGGCCCGCTTTGCGAACCGCCCCAGTTATAGACGCTGAACGCGGTCAGCGGTCCGTTCGCCTCGACCGCTTGGCCGAGCTTCTGGCTGCTCTTCCAATTCTTCACCGTCGCTGCCCCGGCCACGAAGCCTTGTTTGGCGGTATTGTCGAACACCGAGGACACCCAGTGGCTGATGCCGTTGAATGGCTCCCAGTTCAACTGCTCGCCTTCGTAGCGGTCGGCGCCGTTCTGGCTGCTGCCGAAATCGTTCACCGGCGCGACGCCGAAGTCGAAGTTGTTCGTATACGGCGTCGTCAGAATCCGTTTATCGGCACCCGCGCCGATATCGAGATTGGCGGCGGCGACCGGCTCTAGGATCTCGACCGCCTTCGTTCCGCTGCCGCTCACGCTCATATCGGAGAGGAAATACGCCCGATCCGCGTACAGATACAGATTCAGTGTGAGTGCCGGTCCGGCATCCAGCTGGCTGCGGATCGACAGCTTCATGCCGTCTTGTCCGTAGCCGTCGCCGGACAGCTTGCTCCATTCGGCCGTCCGCTTCGCGGGATCGGAGGAGCGGTAGCGCGTATCTTCGCCCGCAAATTTGATATCGGAGCCGAAATCGCGCATCACCGTCAACCCGCCCCATGCGAGATTTCCGAGTCCCGTGGCCAGATCGTATGTAATCGTGTACTGCCCGTTCGTGGCCGATATCACGTCTTTATTTTGTTCGATATTCAGCTTAGGCTTCGCTTCTGCCTCATGCACCTGCGGTATTAAAGTCCCTCCCAGAATCAACGTGACTACGACGGCAATCAGCCGCGTCCACAACAAGTTACGCATGAATGGCCTCCTTCGGATAAAGTCACTATATACCCGCGCTCGCGTTCCGCCACGCTAACATACGAGCCACGGAAGTGTGCGGAGCCGAGGGGCGCCGGAGGCGCCCCGTTCAATGCTCCCCATGAAGATGCCGCTGCCGTACGCGGTCAAACCGAACGCACCCTAGCATGGCGGCAGTCTAGTTCTCTTCCCATCCTTATTTCCAAAGTTCCATCCGTTTGTTGTAATTGTCGGTATAGATTTTCTCCAGCTTCGTCAGGCCGGCCGTTTCCAATTCCTTCATCATCTTGTCGTAGGTCGCAACGGCTTCGTCCTGCGAAGCAGCCATGACCATGCGCGGGAAGTACTTGGAGGTCGTCTCGTTCACCTTCTGCTGGATGATCGCTTCCGGCGTGCCGCCGCTCGGACCAAGGTTATCATATGGCGCCGTGTCGATGGACGTATCCGCAAGGTTCTTGATTGCAAGCGCAGATACCGGTTCCGTCTCGTAGCGGCCGATCAAGTCATACGGCGTGCCGTCCGAGCCTGGACCGTTCTTGATCGTCCATGTCCATTTGCGGATGCCCGTTTCCTTGGAATAAGCGCCCCAGTCCTTCTTGAAGCCTGCCAGCGTTTCCGGTCTTGGCACGTGCTTGCCGTCCTTCATGTCCCAATCCTTGCCTTCGATGCCCCACATCATCAGGTACTGTCCTTCTTCGCTTGCGAGGAAATCCAGGAATTTAATGGCGCGGACCGGATCCTTATTGCTCTTGGAAATCCCGATGCCATCCCAGCCTAAGGAGCTCTTCAGTCCGTAAGTCGCCTTGGAAGGATCTACGCCCGGAGCGAGTACTTTATACGGATAGAATTGACTCTCGTCCTTCAGTGATTGATCCTTGGCCGCCTCCTTCAGAATGGCGTTCGGCTTGCCAAGATTCCAGAACGCGTCAGCCGTTGCAAAATAGTTCGTGCTGGCCAGCTTCTGCTCATACTGCTGCGTCTTGTTCGTCGCCCACTCGGGATCGATCAGCCCTTGCGTATAGAGCGAGTTCATGAATTTGATCATATCGAGGTATCTCGGATCCTTCACATCGGCCTGCAGCCCGCCGTCCGTCTGGTAGTAGGGCATCATGCCGAACATGCCTTTGAACGAGCCGGTGATCGCGCCCATGTTCTCGCCGTTGAACGTCATCGGCACGGTCGGCTTGCCGTTCACAGTCGGATACTTCTCCTTGTACTTCTTCAGCAGGTCTACGAATTCGTCGGTGCTGAACGGCTGGCCATTGTTCACTTTGTCGCCGACGCCAAGCTCCTTCATGACGTCCATGCGCATCAAGAAGCCGAATATCGGATACTGCTCCAGGCCATACCAGTTGGCCAGGTAGTAGTTCTTGCCGTCTGCGCTTCTTGTTTTCTTCAGCATGTCGCCGTACATTTCCTTAATGTGTGTGCCGTATTTATCGATGAGATCATTCAGCGGAATGAGCGCGCCCGCCGCGATGTATTTCTCGAGAATATCGCCGCGGCCGATGTCCAGAATATCCGGCAAATCGCTGCTCGCCAGCATCAGGTTCAGCTTCTCGGACGGGTTGCCCGTCGGCTGCTGGATTTCGAGGGACACGTTCGTCCGCTTCGTGATCTCCTTGGCAACCGGGTTGTCGAACGAATCGCCGACGTTCTTGTCAAAGAACGTGAACGTCATCGGCTTATTATCCTCGGCTGCGCCAGCATTGCCATTGTCATCGCCTGCCGTGTTGCCCGCTTCATTGGCGGCCGGAGCGTTTGCTCCCGCACCGTCATTCGCAGCCGGCTTATTGTTGTTGCCGCCGCATCCCGCAAGCATCGTTGCCATCAACACCATGGCGACTGTAAATCGAAATTGTCCTTTTTTCCACATCGCGTTTTTATTCCCCCTTAACGTATTGGCGACTTGCCATGACAGCGATTACATAATTCGGCTGGAAGCCTGCCGGCTCCGCGAGGCATGTGCGAATCGCTGCTGCCTAGGTTTATTTTAGTCACCCGTTCCGCTGTGAATCTATACAACTTTGCATGCAATCATAACGGAAAACGACTTTCATCGCTCCGCTCACCGCGCCTTCGGCATCCGAATGTATACCGCCGTACCCATCCCCAGCCTGCTATGCACCTGCACGCCATAACGCTCTCCGAACGCCAGCTGGATACGCTTATGGACGTTATAGATGCCGTAACCAAGCGCTTGATCCGGCTTCTCCCGCATGCGCGCCATCACCTCGCGGGGGATTCCCATCCCGTCGTCGATCACAGCCAGCACAAAGTCGTCGCCTTCTTCCATCAGCTTGATTACGATATGAATGCCGTTCTCCTCGTCCCACATGGCATGATTGATGCAGTTCTCGATGAACGGCTGCAGAATCAGCTTCGGCACCGTGTAATGAAGCAGGGACTCGTCCAGCACGAAATGCACGCCAAACAGCCCCTCGAACCTGACCCTCTGGATGGCGAGGTAATGCTCGGTCAAGCGGATTTCCTGCTCGATCGGAATGCTTTTCTTACCCTTGCTGAGCGAGATCCGGTAGAATTTCGCTAGGTCATCCGCCATCAGATGGCTGTCCCGGTTGTTGCCCGCGACCGCAAGCGCAGAGATGGAGGCAAGCGTGTTATAGAGAAAATGGGGCGAAATTTGCGCCTGCAGGCTGTCCATCTCCGCTTCTTTCTGCGAAATTTCCTTCTTGTACACGTCGTTGATCAAATCCTGAATCGTCACCGCCATTTTCCTCAGCGCAAAAGACAACTGTCCCACTTCGTCCGTTCCCATCCGCGGCAGGTGCACATCGAAATTCCCCCGTTCCACCTTGCGGATTTGCTGCAGCAGCCATTCGAAGCGCTTCGTCATCAGCTGGCTCGTCGCGTAAATCAAGACGATCGCCAGGGCAATGCAAGCCAAGGAGATATAGAGCATTTTTCGGGAGGCGCTCGACGCTTGCTTGATCAGCTCATCATAGGGAAGCACCACGAACGTTTTCCACCCGTTAGGCAGCGATTTCTGAACCAGAATCGACGGTTCTCCGGCAATGTCGCTGTAGACGATGGAGCCCTTGTTCAGCGCATCCGTGTCCGCGCCGCTCGGCACGATGTCGGAAACTTTCCGATACGGGGAATTTTTGATGCTGGAGGTGATGATATTGCCGTTCGCATCGGAGACGTAGATCGCCTTATTCTTGTTCTCCTTCTCGATCAGGGAATAGAGCTCCCACTCGGAGATTTCCATCGTCAGGATGCCGTACGGATAATTGAGGCTCAAATAGTTAAGCGACCGCGCCAGAAGGATGACCTTCCCGTTCGCGGCCGTGCTGTTCAAGTAAAAGTTCGTGATCTGCCCCTCCGCATGAAGCGACTGCTGGACCAAGGCCGGCGGAAGCTCCTCCATATGCTTAATGAAGAACCCGTCCGAATTGAGCGAATTGTTGTTCGAGTAGATCGTGATCGCCTTCAAGTTCGGGTTCATGGCCAAAATCTTGTACAGCGACTTGTTGATGTAATCGAAGGCGTCCAGCACGAACACATCGTTCTTCTTATACGGATTCACCAAATAATTGCGAAGCTCCGTGTCCAAATAAATCAGCGTGGAAATTTGCGAATACAGATCAAGCTTGTTCTCGATGTTGTTGTTGATTTGGTCCATCGTGCTGCCGACGTTGTCGACCGCCTGGCTGATCAGCTGGTCCTTGATCGTATGGTAGGCGTACGACACGAGAACTGAGACCGGCACGATCGTAACCAACAGGAAGACGAGAAACAGCTTGCTGCGGTACCGCTTGTTGACCAGATTCATATAGACGCGCGACAGCGGATTATAGAAACTTCTTGCGATATTCATTCGGCGTGACTCCTTGCGTTTTGTAGAAGAACGAGCAGAAGTAGGACGTATTGTCGTAGCCGACCTTCCGGGCGACTTCATGGATTTTGAGCGTACGGTCGCGAAGGAGCTCCAGCGATTTGTTCAGCCGGATCGCCGTCAAATACTCGTGGATGGTGCAGCCCTTCTTCTCCTTGAACAGCACGCGCAAATAATTCGGAGACAGATAGACTTTGCCCGCCAAATAGTCGATCGTCAGCGAATCGAAGTATTCGTTGTCGATGATATCCATCACCTGCTGCACCAGCAGCATATGGTGATCCTGCTGCCTGCTCTCGATATGGATGCAAATCCGGTTGACCATGTCCAGCGTGATATCCCTGATCTCTCCAATCGACTCCGCGCGCTCGACGGCCTTCTGCCAGTCGCTTCGTTCACCAACAGCCCTTAGCCCCGCCCTGTCCTCGTATTTGGCATATTCGGTATCAATGGCACGCAGCAGTTCCCCCGTTCCTTGGCGCACATGCGCTTCGGCAGCGCGGAGCCGAATCATTACATCGTAATAATGCCGCACCGCCTCGCCGGCCCCTTCGCGGTCCGACAAATCGAGCCGATCGAGCCTTCCGGACTGCGCGCGTTCCTCGCCGCTGAGCTCCAAGTCCAGCCGGTCGCGCAGCTTGGATGCCAGCACCACATGCCCCGGCCCAAGCAGGAAACGTTCACGCACCGCACGCCTTGCCGTTTCGTACATCGAGCGGCCCTCCTGCAGCGTATTCGCTTTGTCGCATACGCCGATTGTCGCCGTTAAAGCGCTTGCAAGTTCGACCGTGCGCGCTGTTTCCTCCCAGAGGAAAGCATAGCCATCGCCTTCGGCGGCACAGGGCAGCGCAAGCAGCCACTCCTGCTCCTGCAGTCTGATCACGGTTCCCTCGACTCGGCGGACTTCGAGCAGTTCCTTCAACAGGGACGTTATACGGACCGCCTCTTGTCCGGCCTGCGGGTCGACAGCACGCCGAGCGGCATATCCGTCCAAATTTATTAAAGCGATTACAAATTTCAAGTCCGTATAAGCCGGGTACATCCCGGTCAGCTCCAGCCAGGCTTGTTCACGGCTCCCGCCGTCTTCTGCCGTGAGCAGCGTTTCGACTTGGTTCTCGATCAGCATTTCCTTGGAACGGCGAAGCAGCTTCGCCTTCTCTACCTCCGCCTTTACTTTGGCCATGACGGCGGATAGCTCCCTGCGGTCGATCGGCTTGAGCAGGTACCCGACCGCGCCTGTATGCAGCGCGGATTTGACGTATGTAAATTCATCGTGTCCGCTTAGGAAAACGACCTTGATCCAGTCATATCGTTCTTGAATGAGAGAGGCCAGCTGGAGTCCGTCCATGAACGGCATGCGCACGTCGGACAGCACGATATCAGGCTGCAGCACTTGGATTTGCTCCCACGCCTTCTTGCCGTTCTTCGCCGAGCCGATAACCTCGATCCCCATATCCGCCCAATTCATATGGTTCACCATCAAATTCAGCTCGATGGTTTCATCCTCCACCAGAAATATCGTCAGCAATCCGAACCCCTCCAGCTCTATTCGATGTTGGCCTTATTATACTACCCGCATCAGCCTTGAAGAAGAGGCGATCCGCATGGAACGGACATGAAAGACGTTTTCCCGTACATTTCTGTACATTGTTGTATTGCTGGCCGAAATTGCGAGCCCGTATACTTTTCACATTATGAACGAAAGAGGTGCACCTCATGGAAACGGCTGTTACGACAATTCGCACCAAGAAAGAGGCGGCCAAGAAGAATTTCACGCACCGGATCAAGGAACAGCGGTATCTCCTGCTTATGCTCCTTCCCGCGATTGTATGGGCGGTTCTATTTGCCTACCTGCCGATGGCCGGACTCTACATGGCCTTTATTAATTACCAGCCCGCGCTCGGCAATTTCTGGAGCAATATGTTCCAAGGCGAGTTCGTCGGGATGAAGTGGTTCACCTATTTCTTCAACAACGGCGATTTCTTCATCATCATGCGAAATACGCTTGCTTCGACGCTGCTTACACTCGTCGTGTCCTTCCCCATTCCGATCATCATTGCCATCGCTGTCAATGAAATCAAAGGCGCCGCGTTCAAGAAAACGGTGCAGACCGTCTCTTACCTGCCGCATTTTATTTCCTGGGTAATCGCCGCGAACATCATCGTTACGGTGCTCTCCTCGGACGGTATCGTGAACAATGTGCTGAAATGGCTGCATATTACCCGTGACAGCATTTTGTTTCTGTCGGAGGGCAAATATTTCTGGTGGATCGTTGCCTTCGGCAATACGTGGAAGGAAATGGGCTACAGCTCGATCATTTATTTGGCCGCAATCTCGTCGATCAATTTGGATCTGTACGAAGCCGCCAAGGTGGACGGGGCCGGCCGGTTCAAGCAAATTATCTACGTCACGCTGCCGCACTTGAAGCCGACCATCGTCATCCTGCTGATCTTCTCGCTCGGAGGCGTGCTAAATGCCGGCTTTGATCAGCATTTCCTGCTCGGCAACGGCCTGAACCAGGATTATTCCGACGTACTCTCCACGTACTCGTTCCGTTATGGTTTGCAAAACTCCATGTTCTCCTATGCATCGGCCGTCGGTTTGTTCAACTCCGTCGTGGCATTCATCATCATCGTGATCGTCAATTACGCCTCCAAGAAGTTCAACAACCAATCGCTATTCTAAAAGAAAGCAGGTGCCGTATGTTCGCCAAAAGCACGCTCTCGGATAAAGTATTCGATACGCTCATGTACGCGTTTCTGTGCATCGTCTTCCTCGTTACCTTCTATCCCTTCTGGAACATCCTGATCGTATCGCTCAACGATGCGACGGACTCCGTCCGCGGCGGCCTCTATCTGTGGCCAAGGAAGTTCACGCTGGAGAGCTACCAATCGATTCTCCGCAATTCGGAGCTCATCAGCTCCGTGAAGGTAACCGCCCTGCGGACGATCGTCGGTACCCCGCTGTCCGTGCTTGCCATCTGCATGATGGCCTATTCACTCAGCAAACGCGAATTGATCGCCTGGCGCTTCTTCACCTTGTTCTTCATCTTCACCATGTACTTCGGCGGCGGCTTGATTCCGACCTACATGATCATCAAATCACTTCATCTGATCGATTCGTTCTGGGTTTTTGTATTCCCCGGGCTGATCGGGGTCTTCCTCATGATTCTGGTGCGTACGTATATCGAGCAGCTGCCTCCCGAGCTGGAAGAGTCGGCCCGCATCGACGGCGCCAACGATATGCAAATCTTCGGAAGCATCATTCTTCCGCTCTGCATCCCGGTGCTCGCCACCATTGCGCTGTTCATTGGCATCGGCCACTGGAATGCCTGGTACGATTCCTATATTTATACCTACAAGCCGTCGCTGAAGACGCTGCAGGCCGTGCTTGTGAAGATTCTGAACCAGTACCAGACCGGCGCCATGGTGTCCGAAGCGGAGCAGCTGGCTCAATCCTCGAAGCGCATCCCGGTATCCGGCGAGAGCATCCGCATGGCGGTTACGATGGTCTCCACACTGCCGATCATTCTGGTTTATCCGTTTATCCAGCGTTTCTTCGTGAAAGGAATCATGATGGGCGCGATCAAAAGCTAGTCCTGCGTACTTGAGGTGTTATCCCAAGTCTATGGTTGCCGCCCCTTGAAAAGGGGTATGAAAGATAACAGCCCCGTTCGGGACACTGCTTTCCGAGGCGGGTAATGAGCACTTGCGGGATACCATCGAAATTGAAGTGCGAAGGAGGCTATTCGATCTATGGCTAAATCGGGTGATACGGGAAGAGCGGGCAACAAAGTCGCTTTCGTTACGGGGGCGGGTTCGGGCATCGGAAGAGCCGCAGCACTGCGGCTGGCCAAGGAAGGCGCGAAGGTTGCGCTGGTCGACCTGAGGGAGGACCGCATTGCGGATGTCAGGGATGAGATTCTGCATGCCGGCGGCGAGGCTATCGCTATAGAAGCGAATATCTCGCAGCCTACCGAGGTTGAGCATGCTACCCGGCAAGCTGTGAGCCAATGGGACCGGCTCGATATTGTATTTGCCAACGCAGGTATCAATGGCACGGTTGCACCCATAGAGACGATGTCGCCGGAGGACTGGAGCATGACGCTCGATACGAACTTGAAGGGCACGTTTCTGACCGTTAAATACGCCATTCCGTTTCTTAAAGCACGCGGCGGCAGCATCATCATCACAAGCTCCATCAACGGCAATCGGGTGTTCTCCAATTTCGGCATGAGCGCGTACAGCACGTCCAAAGCCGGACAAGTCGCCTTCATGCAAATGGCTGCACTGGAGCTCGCCCAATTCGGCATTCGCGTCAATGCGATATGTCCCGGTGCCATCCGGACGCATATCGATCAGAGCACGCATCCCGTGCCGGGGCTCGAAGCAATCAAGATCCCGGTCAACTATCCGGAAGGCGAACATCCGCTGGAGGACGGTCCAGGTCGAGCAGCCCAAGTGGCTGACCTCGTACTGTTCCTCGCTTCCGACGAATCGAGTCACATTACGGGCACCCCGATCTTCATTGACGGTGCAGAGTCGCTGCTACGCGGATAATACGAATAATCAGACATGAAGCGAAGCAGGCGGGGACCCTACCCTCGCCTGCTTTGTTTATGGAGCTGCATTCATGCATCCCACTCACGCTTCACGCCATAAGCGATTCTGCCGCCTGCTCGATTCATACGCAAACAGGCCGCCGTCCTTGGAGGACGGCGGCCTTCGCGCATCGATCACATTCGTTCGCTGCTCAGTTCGTTGTTCCTATTAATGGACGTTCGTAATGACGAGTAAACGACCGCGGTCAAGCTCCTCTTCGTAACGTTCCGCTTCCAGTTCGGTCAAGCCGATGGACTGCAGCTGGGAGCGAATTTCATCGCCCCTCGATCTGAACACATTCGCCATCGCTTGGAACATGCCTTCTTCCTTCATCCCGATCTCATTGGCTGAAGCCGTTTCGGATAGCGATTTGGTCTGTTCGCTGTCATGGGCAAGGACGTAAATGTCCTCCTGCTTGTATCCTCTTCGATTCAGTTCCTGCACGGTATGCAGTGCATCCATGGCTGTCGTCACAATTTGAACGCTCGGTTTCATCTGTTGCATGAGAATCCCTCCGCTTTTCAAAATAGATTTGCCAGGTGAGGCTAGTCTGGTTTTACCCCTGCGGAGGACAGGTGAAACAATTCGGCGTCGCGGCATCGCGTTACAGCGTGCGGCGTATTCCGATTCAGCGCGGCGCTAAGCCGTGTATAGGAGAGAAAGAGAGAGGCTGTCCACTTGCGGCATCGTTCGAATCCTCAGATACAGCAAAGGAGCTGAAGTCCATGTTTCAGGAATGCTTCCATCACTCGTCGCGCAGCAACTGGGCATACGCCTACGATAAGGACACGATTCATCTGCGGGTGCAGACCAAACGCGATGATGTCGAGGAAGTAACCACGATCGCCGGAGACAAATACGATTGGGGCAGCTTCAATGAAGAAATTCCGATGCTGCGGATCGCAACTGACCATTTCTTTGATTATTGGGAGGCGGCGGTCCAGCCGAAATTCAAGCGGTTCTCCTACATCTTCCGCCTGCGGCAGGGGGATGAGACGGTTTATTTGACGGAAGGCGGCATTTGCGCAGATTCGCCTCAGCCGACCGCGGGTTACTATGAATTTCCGTACATCCACGAAATCGATATTTTCGCAGCGCCGGAATGGGCCAAGTCCGCTGTATTCTATCAGATCATGCCTGACCGCTTCGCTAACGGGGACCCCGGGCTCAGCCCGGACGGCGTGCTGGATTGGGGCGCAGCGCCTACGAACGAGAGCTGCTTCGGCGGCGATCTGGCAGGCATTCTTGACAAGCTGGATCATCTGACCGACCTCGGCGTGACAGCGATCTATATGACGCCGATCTTTGTATCGCCCTCGAACCATAAGTACGACACGGTCGATTATATGCGAATCGATGAACACTTCGGCGATAACGCGGCCCTCAAGCAGCTCGTCCATGCCTGTCATGAGCGCGGAATCCGGGTGGTGCTCGACGCGGTGTTCAACCATACGAGCGAGCAATTTGCGCCGTTTCAGGACGTGCTGAAGCATGGCGAGCATTCCGAATACGCCGACTGGTTTCATGTGCGTTCTTTTCCCGCCGAAGTCAGAGACGGTATGGCGACCTACGATACATTCGGTTTCTTCGGCCAAATGCCGAAGCTGAATACCGCCAATTCGAAGGTCAAGAAGTACCTGCTCGACGTCGCCCGTTACTGGATCCGCGAGACGAATATCGACGGCTGGCGGCTCGATGTGGCTAACGAGGTCGATCACCACTTCTGGCGTGCGTTCCGCCAAGCCGTCAAAGAGGAGAAAGCCGATGCCTATATCATCGGCGAAGTATGGAGCGATTCGCGTACCTGGCTGCTCGGCGACCAGTTCGATTCCGTCATGAACTACCCCTTCGCCGACAAGGTGCTCGGCTTCTTCACGGGTGACAACCTCATCGATGGACGCACCTTCTCGGAGGGAATGAACAATTTGCTTATGCGCTATCCGCAAGGCACGAACGAGGTGATCTTCAACCTGCTGTCGAGCCATGATACGCCGCGGGTGCTGACCCGTGCCGGCGGCAACAAGATGAAGCTGAAGCTCGCGGCCGTGTTTCTGATGACGTACATCGGCACGCCGTGCATATTCTACGGGGATGAGATCGGCATGAAGGGCGGCGACGATCCCGAATGCCGGGGCTGCATGATTTGGGACGAAGCCGGTCAAGACCGCGAGCTGTACGACTTCTACAAGCTGCTGATCGCGCTGCGCAAGTCGCATCCCGCACTGCTGAGCGGTCGCTTCCGTTTCTTAAAGGCGGATGAAGGCGATACCCGCATCGTCTACGAACGGCTCGGCGAAGGCGAGCATTTCACCGTTTGGATGAATCCTTCCGCCGAGCGCACCGTGCTCTCCCATGCCATGGACACGAATGATTGGCATGACGCGCTAACGGGCGATCATGCGCCTGCGGAGAACGGTGAGCAGCACGTGGCGCTCTCCCCCTACGGGTACCGTATATTAATGCGTAAGCTGTAAGGGATCGTCCCGCTTCCCGGCAGCGCTTGTTCACCGCTGTGCAGACCCTCTAAGAGACGGGTATATACCCGCCGTTTTCCCGTTTGAAGCGGTATTTTCAGCTATGCCCGGGAAATTTTTATTAACGTTTCATTCGTCTTTCCCGGCGTGTATGTAGGAAGTACCAATTGACTTCGGGGAGGAAACCACATGAATACGAATGCTTGTGTCGCCATGCTGCTTGCAGGTGGAGAAGGACGCCGGTTGGCACCTCTTACAGGAAAGATGGCTAAGCCCGCCGTACCTTTTGGCGGCAGTTGCCGCATTATTGATTATACGCTCAGCAACTGCGTGAATTCGGGCATCGGGCAGATCGGCGTGCTTACGCAGTACATGGCGGATTCGCTTCACGCCCACATCGGGGACGGCGCCGATTGGTGCTTCGGCGATCATGCTGCTAACATCGCTCTGCTGCCATCCAATCGCATCGGCGGGGAGGGTTACCGAGGAACCGCGGATGCGATCTATCAGAATATCGATTTTATCGATGCTCAGAATCCGGAGCATGTACTGATTCTCTCAGGCGATCACATCTATAAGATGGACTATCGCAGCATGCTGCAGGATCATATCGCAAATGGCGCGGATGCAACGATCGCCGTAAAGCGCGTCCCCTGGCGCGATGCCAGCCGATTTGGCATTTTGGAGACGGACGAACAGCGGCGAATCGTCGAATTCGTAGAGAAACCAGCCAAACCGCAGAGCAACCTGGCTTCCATGGGTATTTATATGTTCAACTGGGATGCGCTTCGGACAGCGCTGCTCGCGGACCACAGGAACCCGGCTTCGAGCGGTGATTTCGGCATCGATGTCCTTCCCGCCCTGCTAAGAAACGGGACAAGCTTGCTCGCGCACGCATTCGACGGATACTGGCGCGATGTCGGCACGGTGGAGAGTTTATGGGAAGCGCACATGGACCTGATCGGCGGCAAGCTGGATGAGCATTCGAATGTCAAAGCGAAGCCATGGCCGATTCTGACTCGGGATCGTACTCCAACGATCTGCTCCTATTTATGTCCCAACGCCGACGTGCAGGGCTCTTACGTTCATGTCGGGAGCTCAGTCAAGGGCGAGTTCGACCGCAGCGTGATATTCGGAGACGTCGTAGTTGAGGAAGGTGCTGATATTCAGGAGAGCATCCTGATGCCCAGCGTTCATATAGGCGCCAACGTGCGTCTGTCCCGTGCCATTATCGGCGAAGGTGCGGTCATCGAGGACGGAGCGGTTATCGGAAGCTTGAGCGGCGACGTCACCGTTATTGCGCCGGGCGAACGCGTCGCAGCCCATCCCCGCTTCACCGTCAAGCCGTCGCTTCTGCCGCAGCCCCTGTTCGAGGGCCGCGAGACGGCGGCGGCCGATCTGCTGCTAGGCAAGCAGACGTATGGCGGCTGAATTAGCCAGCCAGGAGAGATTGAATCGGCGATACCTGATAGCGGCCAGTCTAACTGGCAGGCAAGGCAAACCGCAGCCATTATTGATGTACATTATTATAGAAGAAACAGAAACAGCGTAGCACGGTTTGGGACGCGATGCGCCAGGAGGCCTGCTCCGCAGCGCCGAATCATGACAAGGGAGAGGAGCCATCGGCTCCTCTCCCTGTCTCATGCTGCGCACTTTGCGCGCATTACTTCTTATTCGCTTCTTCCACTTCGGCATCGCCGCCGTATACGAGCGGCTGCAGTGCTTTGTCACTCCGATTTTGAGATGTAACTTAAAAACATGCGAAGTAGACATCTGATAAGACAATGGGTAAGATAGGGATAATTAAAAGCGCCTACCCGAAGGAGTGAGCTTTCATGCATACGCCGAACGATATTCCTGTCGCCAATTTGGACGATACCGACCGCAAAATCATCTCCATGCTCCATGCCAACAGCCGCATTTCCTATACCGATTTGGCCAAAGAAGTCGGCCTCTCCCGCGTTGCCGTTCAAGCCCGCGTCAATGCATTGTCGGAGGACGGCGTCATCGAACGGTTCACGGTCGTGCTGAATCCGGAGCGGATGGGCATTCAAGTATCCGCCTTCTTCAACGTGGAGGTCGAACCGCTGCATCTGCATAATGTCGCGGACAAATTGTCCGAGGAACCGGCCGTAACGAGCCTCTACCACATGACAGGGCCTTCCAAGCTGCATATGCACGGTCTCTTCGCCAACAATCAAGAGATGCAGGAGTTTCTGAAAGAGAAGCTGTACGTGCTGCCAGGCATCATGAGCGTCGACACCCAAGTGCTTATCAACCGCTACAAGAGCCGGATGGGCATGCGGCTATAGTTTCGTTTCGAATAAATTATTGCATATACACCTTACATTCGTAATTTATTTTTCATTTCTGTAGTCATTTTAAATGTGTTTGTGCTATATTTATTCCTAACCTCGATTAGGAATACGTACAGAAAGGCGTGGTCCGTCCATGCGAACAAACCAAGTTTGGCAGCTTTACATGTCCATGGCCCGAACCGGAATCGTCGGTTTCGGCGGCGGCCCCTCCGTTATTCCACTCATTCGCCACGAGGCCGTGAAGCGGCATCAATGGATGACCGATGACGAATTCGCGGAAGTTCTTGCGATCGCCAACACGCTTCCCGGGCCGATTGCCACGAAGATGGCCGCTTATCTGGGCCACAGGCTGCTGGGTGCAGGAGGTGCGATCGGCTCCGTCCTTGCCCATATTTTACCCTCCGGTCTCGCTATTCTTGCCCTCTACACCATCGCGACTCAGTTAGCCGGCTCCCATATCGTCTCCATGATGATTGCTGCCGTCAATCCCGTCATTGCCGTCATGCTCGGCCAGATGACCTATGAATTTCTGCACAAGACGGTCAAAGGCTTCGGCGTATGGGTCGGCATGATCCTCTTCTGCTTCGTGTTCGCACTCATCATGTTCACGCATCTCCACCCGGCGATCATGATCGTCCTCTTCCTTGGCTATGGCTTCTTCCATTACAAGCTCGTTGAACGGTTGATGCTGAAGGCCGTCACGCCTAAGAAAGGCGGGTATCCTTCATGATTTTATGGCATCTGCTGCTTGCTTTCTTCTTGGCTAATGTACTCGGTTACGGCGGTGGCCCCGCTTCCATTCCGTTCATGTACCAGGAAGTCGTAACGCATTTCAACTGGATCAGTGACGATCAGTTTTCCAATATGCTGGCGCTCGGCAACATGCTTCCAGGACCGATCGCCACGAAGATCGCCATCTATGTGGGCTATGACCAAGCCGGCTGGCTGGGCTCCGTTGCTGCGCTTGCGGCGACAACCGTCCCCTCCGCCGTTGTCTTGATCCTGCTGCTCAAGGTGCTTCATAAGCACCGTACATCCAAGGCGGTCAAAGGCATGACGCTGCTCGTGCAGCCGATCATCGCCGCCATGATGCTGCAGCTCACATGGAAAACAGGACTCCTCTCTTTTCATGCTCTCGGCATTTTGCAGACGGTCGTTCTGTTTGCCTTCGCGCTGCTCGCGCTCGTAAAGTTCCGTATTCATCCGGCGCTCGTCATCTGCGGCGCCCTGGCTTACGGGGGGCTTGTGCTGCCTTATATAAAATAACAGCGGTAGACCTGGGCGAAGATTATTGTCCCGGACTACCGCTGTTATTTTGAACAGCCCCTTCACTAGTAAATAGGACTAAACGTTTATACAGGAAATACCGACTAAAGAAGGTATGATCTATCACATTCTCTTAGGAGGTATCTGCATGCTTTTAAAGAAAGCTTCCAAACAAATGACTACGGTAATCGTGATTCTCACACTGCTGCTCACCCTATGCAGCGGGCTAGCCTCTGCCGAAGCCCAGGCGGGAGCTGAACCGGGGGGAGACGGAAACGTACCGCCGACTGTTGTCAGCCTAACGGCCGATAAAGCGATCACCATGAACGTCGGTGCTTCCAGAACCGTGCGCATTACAGCTCACATGAGCGATAACACGACGTCCGATGTAACGAGTATCGCGCAATGGTCAACCTCCGACGCAAGCGTTGTTTCCGTTACAGGTTCGGGAACACTTACCGCGGCTGGCCCAGGTACCGCCACTTTGACGGCAGCCTTGAATAGCCTATCGATTAGCATCGCAGTCACGGTGTCGCAGCCTGCGGGCGGCGATGGCGGAAGTCCACCACCTCCCACTCCCCCGACTGTTCTCAGCCTAACGGCCGATAAAGCGATCACCATGACCGTCGGTGCCTCCAGAACCGTACGCATCACGGCTCATATGAGCGATAACACGACGACCGATGCGACGAGCATCGCGCAATGGTCGACGTCCAACGCAAGCGTTGTCTCCGTTACAGGTTCCGGGACACTTACCGCAGCTGGTCCGGGTACTGCCACTTTGACGGCAGCCTTGAATAGCTTATCGATTAGCATCGCAGTCACGGTGTCGCAGCCTGCGGGCGGCGATGGCGGTAGCCCGACACCTCCTACTCCCCCAACTGTTGTCAGCCTAACGGCCGATAAAGCGATCAGCATGACCGTCGGCGCTTCCAGAACCGTACACATCACGGCTCACATGAGCGATAACACGACGACCGATGCGACGAGTATCGCGCAATGGTCAACTTCCAATGCAAGTGTTGTTTCCGTTACAAGTACCGGGACACTTACCGCAGCTGGGCCGGGTACAGCCACTTTGACGGCAGCCTTGAATAACCTGTCGATTAGCATCGCAGTCACGGTGTCGCAGCCTGCGGGCGGCGATGGCGGAAGCCCAACACCACCACCACCATCACCACCGATTCTCGATTCCAAACCAGAACCCGCACAAGAATCGGAACAATTGACGTTTAAAAAAGGTGTTGTTGATGCTGATGCATTGAAAGCAGAGGTAAAGAACGCCATTGAAACAGCACCGGCGGTTACGTTCAATGACGTGCCTTCAACAAGCTGGAGCTCCAAATCGGTTGCTCTGGCTGCGCAAGTCGGCTTTGTTGAGGGGTATGGCGATGGAACGTTCCATGCCGATGCTTCCGTCACTCGGGCTGAATTTGCTTCTATGCTGGTAAAAGGACTAGGCATCGAGGCGAAAAGCACCGACAGCTTCGCGGATGTTCACGGGCACTGGGCAGAAGCAGCTATCCAAGCCCTCAAGTCAAATGGAATCATCGGCGGTTACGCAGAGGGAACCTTCAAACCGAACAATGAGATATCCCGCGCTGAGATTGCAGCAATCCTCTCAAAGGTAATGAACCTGAGCCTTGTTACGGAATCTTCCAAATTCTTGGATGTATCGGGCAGTTGGGCGGAACAGTCGATCAACCAACTCGCTAATGCGGGTATCCTAAGCGGTAAAGGATCAAATAAATTCGACCCGAACGCTACCGCGTCTCGAGCAGAATCCGTTACGATGATCCTTCGTGTGTTGAATGTAAACCTGAACCTCGGTCTTCAACTTTAATCGTGTGGTCTAGCAAAGAAAGCGGCGGGCACTGTGGATACAGTGTCCGCCGTTTTATGTTAATGAGCTGCCGTTTTATGTGATTAAACAACCGTTTTTATATTATTTTGGTTAAGCCTGCTTCTCGCTTAAGTGGATACTTTATAGTAAAATGATGTCTCAGCCATACTGAAATTACGGGGTGCAGACATGCCGATTAGCTTCACCAAAGCGCTTATTCATCAGCTCGAGCGGGAGATCGCCGATATCGAGAGCAGAAGCATGGACGCGAAGAACAAGATCGAGAGGGCCCAGTCCAAGCGCAAGCAATTGCAGCGAGATATGAAATTAAGCCAATCGCACAGCGATTTGAGCAGCAAAATGACACGAATGAACAAGCTGGACGAAGAGATCAAATCCGCTCAGCGCCTGCAGGCCGAGCTCTTCAAGCAGGCTGCCGCCAAGAAACATACCCTTGAGCAGCAGCTTGCCAAGACTCCCCGGCAACAGGAGCCTGGCGGCGAGCAATAGTCCGATGGAACGCAAAAATCCGCGAATGCTAGCGGATTTTGCTGTTCAAACAGCTGTATACGACTAGATAATATGGAAATAAAATCAATTCAAGAAGGAGGATGCCAAGAATGCCTCGAATTAGGTACTAGAAGCAGCGAATAAAATCCTCTTAAGCAAAGGTGCGTGACCGCATTGCAGAAGCAGCAACCAGCTAAGGAAATGCCGGATATTCCATCCTGGTTCGATTCTTATTCCGACCGTTTGCACCACGATCCTTACCCTTTTTATGCGCATTTGCAGGCCAATGCGCCGCTCTATGAGCTGGAAGGGCGCGGCTCCTGGATCGCCTCGAGATACGAGGACGTTAACCGGATTCTCAAGGACCCGCTGTTCGTCCGCGAATACCGGAACGCCGTGCCGCAGCAGCAAGAACTGCCTCAGCCGCCGGCCGAATGGAAGCCGGTCAACGACCTGCTGGACAACTGGATGCTGTTTCGCGACGCGCCTTCGCATACGCGGCTAAGGGGCTTAGTCAGCCACGCTTTTACCCCGCGGACAATGGAGCGGCTGAAGCCCCAGATCGCCTCGATCGCGGCATTCTTGGCCGACCGGATGGCGGAGCAGGCACAGCCTGACTTGATCGCGTCGTTCGCCTTTCCGTTTCCGGTCATCGTCATCGCGGAGCTGCTCGGTGTGCCGTCCGAAGACCGTGAGCTGTTCAAGGACTGGTCGCATGTCTTCGCACGGGTGCTGGAAGGCGTAGATCAAACACCCGAATTCGCGCTGCAAGCGAAGCAAGCCGCCGAAGAAATAACCGCTTACTTCCGTGGTCTAGTCGCCGCGCGCAAAGCTTCGCCGCGCGAAGACATGATCAGCGAGCTGATTGCCGCGCAGGATCAAGCCGACAAGCTGACCGAGCAGGAGCTGATCGCAACCTGCGTGCTGCTGCTCGTCGCCGGGCATGAAACGACCGTGAACCTGATCGGCAACAGCGTCCTCCTGCTGCTCCGTCATCCAGATCAGCTGGCTCGCCTGCTCGAAACGCCGGATTTGGCCGCTTCCGCCGTCGAAGAAGCGCTTCGCTTCGAAAGCCCCGTGCAGATGACGTCGCGCTTCGCATCCTGCGATTACGAAATCGGCGGCCGAATCATCCCGCAGGGCTATAACGTCAGCGTACTGCTTGGCGCGGCGAACCGCGATGCCGCCCACTTCGACCGCCCGGAGCTATTCGATATCGGGCGCTCGGCGAACCGGCACCTGGCCTTCGCCTCCGGGCCCCACTTCTGCCTCGGGGCGCCGCTTGCGCGTCTTGAAGGCGCGATCGCGTTGACAACGCTGCTGGAACGGTATCCAAACATGAAGCTCGCCGATGAGAAGCTCGATTGGCGGAGAAATATATTATTTCGCGGGCTGTCGACGATGTCCGTGAAAGTATAACGAACCTACATAAGGCATCGGCAGCTTCGGACACGATTATCGTGTGAAGCTGCCGATGCCTTCGTGCTGCGCCAAGGACATATGTCCTTCCCAAGACCACGGCTTCTATTCTTTACTAAGAGGAGTAACGCGGAGGGGGATGTATTTCTGGGATTCGAACAGGCGCAAGCAGCGCAGCGTTGTATAGGTAATACAGCCAGCCCTCCTTACTCCAGCTTAAAGCGGCTCAGCTGCTCCCATAGCCCTTCCCGCTTCAAAATCTCCACCTGCTTCGCCCCGATCAAATCGAAATGTGGAAATGGCTGCCTGCGGTGGATGTACTTCGGCTCCAGGCCGTTCTCCAGGCACCACGCCGTCAATTTATCCAGATCGTCACAGCCCACCTTGGTGACGGTCTTCACGCCCTTGAACCGGGGCTCATGCCAATAATGCGTAATATAAGCGATTTCCCCGCTTGCCGCACGCGCTTTCCAGCGTTCCAGCTCTTCCCTTTTCACGCCGAATGCCATACCGGCCTCCCCCTCCATACGCGATTTCATCATCATTGTATGAACCAGTGTACCAAAAATCCGCTTGTATTGCCCGCTGGCTCGGCAGCACGCAAAAGGCCTCCGCGTTGACCCTAAGTCAAAACGGAGGCCTTCGCCCTATGCGCCTGCTGCAACCGCAGCGCCTTGCTGCAGCTGGTACATCGCATAATATTTGCCGCCAACGGCCATGAGCTCGTCGTGGTTGCCGCGCTCCACGATCCGTCCGCGGTCGAGCACGAGAATCTGGTCCGCCGCGCGGATGGTCGAGAGCCGGTGCGCAATGACGAACGTCGTCCGTCCCCGCTTCAGCACGTCAAGCGCCTGCTGGATGACGGCCTCGGTCTCGGTGTCGATGCTGGCCGTTGCCTCATCCAGAATCAGAATCGCCGGATCGAATGCCAGTGCACGCGCGAACGAGATGAGCTGCCGCTGCCCGGCGGACAGCGTGCTGCCCTTCTCGATGACCGGCTCATCCAAGCCACCCGGCAGCTGCATGAACATCTCATAGGCGCCGACATCTCGCAGCGCTTGCTCTACCTTGGCGCGCGTAATCGACGGATCGTCCAAGCTCACGTTGGATGCGATCGTTCCCGTGAACAGGAACGGATCCTGCAGCACGATACCCATATGTTCGCGCAGCTGCTGCTTCGTCATGCTGCGCGCATCGATGCCGTCGATCGAGATCACGCCGCGTTCGACATCGTAGAACCGGAACAGCAGGTTCAGAATGGAGCTTTTACCTGAGCCTGTATGGCCGACAAGCGCAACCGTCTCGCCCTGCTTGGCGCTAAAGCTGATGTTCTTGAGTACATCTTCGCCTTCTTTGTATCCGAAGGAAACATCCTCGAACGCCACATGGCCCTTGTAACGGCCCATCCGCTGCGCCGATACTTCGACGCCCGGTTCGTCGAGCAGCGCGAACACCCGCTCCGCGGATACCCGCGCAACCTCGAGGTTAGACAGCTGGCTCACGATGCCGACAATCGGCTGCATCATCCGGTTCATATAATCAATGAACGCATACAGGATGCCTACCGAGACTGCCGCGCCCAGCAAGCCGCCGGCGAACATCCAAATAACGAGAAGGAAAATCACGTTGCGGAACACGTTCACCAGGTTGTGGCTCGTTACGGAGTTAAGCGTCAGCAGCTTGTTCTGGTATTTGAAATACTCGTCGTTCATCTCGCCAAACTCCGCCATCGTTTCTTTCTCCCGGCGGAATGCCTGAATGATCGGCATCCCTTGAATCGACTCGTTGACCATCGCATTGATATCGCTCAGCCGCGACCGGATGACATGATTATAGCGCGAAGCGAACTTCCGATAGATGACGATCCACAGGTACAGGATCGGCAGAAGCGGCAGCGCGATCAGCGCAAGCGTATCGTCGAGGATGAACAACGCGCCGATAATCGCGGTCATATAGATGATACCGGAGAAGAAGTTCGCCAGCACGGAAACGTACAGCTCGCGAATCGCTTCCGTATCGTTCGTCACCCGCGCGACGACCTTGCCCGCCGGGAGGTTATCGAAGTACTGAACCGGCAGCTCCTGGATATGCCGGAACACGTCATTGCGCATCTTGCGCACGATTCGGTTCGCCGACACTTGGAGCAGATATCGCTGGCCGTACGCCAGTGCCGCGCCGACTAACAGCAGGCCTACATAGACACCCGCAAGCGAGATCATGCTCGGGAATTCCGGCTTATAGAAGCTGTACGTCTCGCTCAGGCTCAGCTGCTCGGCAGGAAACTGCTGCTTGCTGCCGTCCTCCGCTGTTACCGTCAGCTGGCCGTTCGCGTAAGACCGCTTTCCTTTATCCGGCACAGCTGCCGCATGGACGAAATAGTACGTTCGTCCGGACTGCAGGACGCGCACCTCGGTGCCTTTCACCTCGCCGTCCACCCAGTGATCCGCTCTCTTGTATAAGCTTCCTCCATAATCGACCGCGAAGCGCTCTTCCTGCTTCGTTTGGTACCAGGGCTTCTCGATGCCCATAATATTCGTATCGATCATCCGCTTGGCGAGGAATGGCCCCACCAGCTCCGCTGCAATGGCGAGAGCCAGGAGCACGAGCGCTAGCAGGATCGGCTTCTTATAATGCCATGCATATTGAAACAATCGTTTACCGTTGTTGCCCATTCGGGTAGTCACCTTCTTTTCATCCGTACATGAGATTATTTATGCTTCCTAGCCCCATTGCTTACTCTTCCACCACGGAAGCGAGCTGCTGACGGTCGAACTGTTCCCTGTACCAGCCGTTGTTCTGAAGCAGCTGCTCATGCATGCCCTCTTCCACAATTCGGCCTTCGTCCAGGACGATGATCCAATCCGCGTGCTGCACCGCCGAGAGTCTATGCGTCGAGATGAGTGTCGTCTTGCCGGCGCGTTCTCTGCGAATGCCTTGAAGAATTTCGGTCTCCGTCTTGGCGTCAACCGCGGATAGTGCATCATCCAGCATGAGAATCTCCGGATTGGCGATCACCGCTCTAGCGATGCTGACCCGCTGCTTCTGCCCGCCGGAGAGGGCAACGCCCTTCTCGCCGACCAGCGTCTCCAGGCCTTCCGGCAGGAAGGTCACGTCCTTGCGGAAAGCAGCCAGCTCCAGCGCCTGGTTCAGCTGTGCTTCATCAACACGGCCATCCGAGGTGCCGTATCCGATATTCTCGCGAATCGTCTTGCTGAACAAGATCGGCTGCTGCGGCACATAGCCGATCCAGCCGCGAATTTGATCCAGCTCGATATCCGTCATCGGGACGCCTCCGGCCGTCAACCTGCCTTGGCCCATCGGATATTCCCGAAGCAGCTGCTTCAGCAGCGTCGTCTTGCCGCTTCCCGTTCGTCCGACGATTCCAAGCGTCTGGCCCCTCACGAGTTTGAACGAGATATCGACCAAGTTGTCGATAGAAGAGGATGGATAGCGGAACGTCACGCCGTTAAATTCGATCGACTCCGGTATCGACATCGACACCGGCCGGTCAGCGTCCTTCACGTCCGGCTTCACGCCGAGCGTCTCGTTAATGCGATCCAGCGAGGCATTCCCCCGCTGCATAATATTAATCAGTTCCCCAATGGCGAACATCGGCCAGATAAGCATCCCGAGGAACATGTTGAACGACACCATCTCGCCGAGCGAGATTTCGCTGCGGAAGACGAGCACCCCGCCGTAGCAGAGGCCGATCAGGTAGCTGAGCCCGACCAAGATTTTGACCGTCGGCTCGAAGATCGCATCGATCTTGGCCACGGCGATGTTCTTGCCGAACACATCGTCCGTCATCGCGCTGAACCGGCCTCGGTCCGCGTCTTCCTGTACGAAGGCGCGGATAACCCGAACGCCCGATACGGATTCCAGCACCTGATCGTTCAGCTTGCCGAACGCATCCTGCTGCTCCATGAAGCGCTCATGGATTTTCTTGCCGAGATGCTGCATGATCAGCGCCATGATCGGCAGCGGCAGCATCGCCGCCAGGGTCAGCTTCCAGCTGATCACCCCGGCCATCATGACGAGAATGGTCAGCATGAACAAGGTGGAATCGATGAGCGTCAGAATGCCGAAGCCTGCCGTCTGCGATACCGCGCCGAGATCGTTCGTGGCCCGCGCCATCAGATCGCCCGTACGGTTACGCTCGTAGAACGTCGGCGTCATCCGTAGAAAATGCCGCATCAGCCGTGAACGCAGCGTTCGTTCGAGCACGAAGGAGGAACCAAACAGCAGCGACCACCATACGCAGGTGATCAGATAGCCGCCGACCGTAAGCCCCCCCCAGAATAGCAGCAGCTCCATCATCCGGTGCGTCGTCATCGTGCCTTGCTGAATGCCGTCGATCGCGGTGCCGATCAGCTTCGGAGGCAACACATCCATGATGCCGACGATCGTCAGCAGCACAACCGCGATCGTATACCGTTTCCAGTGCATTTTGAAAAACCAGCTTAATTTCTTGAGTACCACAAACATCTTCGATCAACAACCTTTCTTACTTCTAGCGAACAAAAAAGACGTACCGCCGTAAGCGATACGCCTGAACCCGATTGGCAGGAGGATCGCAGTATGAACACTGCTCAGCCAGCCGGGTGCGATGAAAAAGGCGCACGATTACGTTGCCGTAACCATGCGCCTCATGACGATGCAATGCGGGAATTCATGATTCTCCGCTTCGCTTGCGTCAGTTCACGCGAGGGTTACGTCCATTCCGATTAAATGCTCCGCCTACCGATGGAGCCAGCTTAAACAGATATGTGCTGCGCATGTACGTAACCCCCTTTCCGTTCATCAAAAGTATATGTGTCACTTTACCATCGCCCCCTAAAGATTGTCAACGGGGGATTTGAAAACTTCGTGAATTTTTAATATGGCACTATGAACAGCCTAGGCTGCTGCTACCCCCATACCCCGATCGTAATGATGCCCGCTGTAATAAGCAGCGAGGTCATGATTCGTCTGGCGCCTTGCTGCTCGCGAAGTATGAAGATGCCCATAACCGTTCCGAACACAGTCCCGATCTCCCTCATCGGGGCCAGCTGTGCCACTGGAGCGAGCGACAGGGCATATAGAAACAGCAAGTACCCGCCTGGCGCGATCACGCCGCCAAGCAAGATGATCTTCCAATTGAGCTTGATCTCCGTTCGCATGTCGCCCGAATGGAATGCCGCCCAAGAAAGTACCATCAAATTGCCAATATTCGTCGCTTCGTTCAACACGACCGCCGAAACATACTGGAGTGCCACCTTATCCACAACGATATAGCCAGCTATGCATAGACCCACGGCTAAAGCCAATAACGGTGCTTTGGACGAAAAGATTTCGTTACGCTTGTACTTCAGGTTACTCAACAAGGTAACCCCGATGACGATGGTGAAAATCCCCACCCATCCCACTACCGTCAACCGCTCCCCCAGCAAGGTCACCCCAAGCAGCGGTACCAATAACAGACTGGAGCCTCGCATAATGGGATATACCTGCGACAAATCTCCTGCCGCATAAGTCGCGGCAAGCAGAAGCACATATAATCCGTGCAGGCACATGGATACCAGAATCAGCAGAAGTCCTGTTCCGCCTAACTGACTGCTGCTCCATTCATGAATCGTCCATGGCAAAAACATAAGCACTGCAACTAGCTGGCAGTACCACAGAAAAACATGCTTATTGAGACTTTTCTTCGTGTACAGGTTCCAAACGGAATGGAGGAAGCCTGAACCGAGCACCAGCAGAATCGCTAAACTGAACATGCTTACATCCTCACCTCATACAGCGAACGATTCGTTCCCGAAATATAAGGCGTCCACTCCCCATTCGCGTACAGCTGAAGCCGATGCATCGCGCGCGTGCACGCGGTATAGAAGAGCTTGCGTTCGCTTTCGCGATGATAGACCTGCGCGGAAGCATCATAGATGAGCACGGCATCGAACTCGACGCCCTTCGCGAGATAGGCCGGAACCACCATCGTTCCTTGTTCGAAGGAGGGCGATTGCTTCGTCATCAGCTGCAGAGCCAGGCAGCCTTGCGCAGTCAAGCGCGCATAGGCTTCGGCGCTCTCCGCCGCGGTCTTGGTAATGACCGCAATGGATGCAAAGCCTTCGGCCTGAAGGACCGCAAGATCCTCGGCCATTCGGACAATTCGCTGCTCTCCGCTGCTTGCCATCGTGAGAAGCGGCTTCCCGCCTTTTCGCTCGAACGGCACGATGTCCTCGCTGCCCGGCAGCAGCGACTTCGTGAACGCCACGATCTCGCGGGTGGAACGATAGCTGCGAGCGAGATACACTTGGTTCGTTTCGGATGCGCCGTAAAGCTGGATCAGCGGGGAATCGGCTGTATGCAGATCGGTCGCCTGCGGGAAGATCGCCTGCCCAAAATCGCCGAGTACCGTCATGCGTGCACGCGGGAACAGCCGCTTGAGCAGCTCGTATTGAAACAGCGAGTAGTCTTGGCCTTCATCTACAAAAATATGCTGAATGTCCGCATTCGTTCGGACACCTTCGATGAGTTCCTTCAAGTAGAGATACGGGGATGCATCCTCGTAAAACATTTCGGAACGACTTAACTTCTCTTTCGTTTGCCTGCACACTTCCGCCCAATGCTCGGGCACTTCCGTCTTGTTGGTCATTTGCCGGTAGACCTCTTCAACGCTGAACAGCTGCTCGTACAAGCCCATAACATCGATAAACTTCAGCTGTTTCACGCTTTGCTTCAACGGTGCGAAGTGTTCGTCTACCACCATGCGGCGGAGCAGTTCTTCTTCCTTCCGCGCAAAATCAAAATCTCCTTCGTCACCCCGGCGCTTCTTATCGATGATCTCCCGGACTCTCGCGTATTGTTCGGCAAAATCGAAGACGCCCTGCTCTTGATGGAGCATGCCGTAGACGTCGGCATATCGTTCGTCGTCGATATACTGGATCTCCTCCTGCACCCACTCCGCTTCCCGCTCCTTGCGCTCTAGGACAGCCAGCTCCTTCAGCAGCCACGCCTTCAGCGAAGCAACGCGGTTCGCTATGCGAATGGATGGTTCGAAGCTATAGAATTGATCTCGCATCTGCGCGGCTGTAATGATGTCGCGGCCGCGAAAACGAATGTTAGTAAATCGCATGCCCGCTTGCCCAAGCCAGGACGCATAGTTCTGAATCGCCCTCAGAAAAGCTTCCGATGCTTTGTACGCGATTGCCGCGCGGCGGGCTTCGTATCCTTCCGAGGCTTCGGCCGTCAGCACATATTCGATCTGATCGAACAAATCATCGGACTGCAGCGCCGTGCCAAGCCAATAGTCCAAATAGTCTTGAAAGGTTGTCTGCTGCATGTTCTCTTCACCAAGCTCGGGAAGAACCGTCGCTACATAACTGTTAAACATCGGATTCGGGGAGATCAGGACAATCTGGTCTGCCTTCAGCCGTTCGCGATGCTTGTATAACAAGTAAGCCACCCGTTGAAGCGCTGCCGAGGTTTTCCCGCTGCCGGCGGCGCCTTGTACAATCAACATTCGGCTTTTCTCGTTGCGGATGATGGCGTTTTGCTCCATTTGAATCGTGCTGACGATGCTCTTCATCTGTCCGTCCGTGCCTTGACCAAGCACCTGCTGCAGGATTTCGTCGCCGATCGTAAGGCTTGCATCGAACAGATTGACGATTTCTGTACCCTGGATCTGATACTGCCGCTTCAATTCTATCGTTCCCGCGATGCGCCCGCCTGGCGTTTCATAGGCAGCGGCTCCCGGCGAATAGTCGTAGTACATGCTTGCAATCGGCGACCTCCAATCATAGATCAGGAAGTTCAAGCCGTCGGTCTCGACGAACGAAGAGACGCCGATATAGATGGGCTCGCTCTCGCTCTGCCCCTCCTCTCGAAAGTCGATCCGCCCGAAGTAAGGCGATAGCAGAAGCCGATTCAAGCTGCTCCATTGCTGTACCCGTTTCTGATGCGTCCGCTCCCGTTCGGACAACAAAGCGACCTGCTGCCTGATGGTGAAGAAGGTCTCTTCAAAATCTTCGTCCGTGCTCGTGTTAACCGTTACTTCCTCCCAGAATCGTTTGCGAATGTCCGTCACCTGATCGTATAGCCCGGCCATCTCCGGCTCCATTTCGGCGATTCTAGCCGACAGCTTAGCCGCCACCTGCTCCAGCCGTTCCTGTTCTTGCCGCATATCGTTCTCAGTCAGCACGCGTGAACACGCCCTTTCTTGGTCCCGTCTAAAGAAACAAAACAACGTTTGACAACCCGCAAGCCCATGTGCTAGAATTAAGGTATAAGTAACATGCGATTACTATGCACACTTTCAAGAAAAGGGCATCTGACTCATCATATCACACTGATTTCTCTGGTACAATTCCTTTTTTCTATTATTGAACCCGGCAGCGTTTGCCGGGTTCTTTTTGGTTCTATTGTGATGGGCCGGAACACAATGAAACAAGCCTCCTGTTCATTCGCGAACAGGAGGCTTGTTTCGTTAGTGGGGCCTATAGCTGTATGCGATTACTGCGGCATTTCTCCCGGTACATTCACTTGGAAAGTCACGCCGAATTTGTCTTTTACAATCCCGTATAAGGGGCTCCAATCCGTCTTCTGAAGGGGCATAACGATTTGTCCGCCGTCTTCCAGCGCAGCGAAGATTTCTCTGGCTCTTGCCTCTTCTTTTGGATGAATGGCAATCTGAACCGTATCGCCCGGCGTATGAGGCATGCCATCGAACGTATCGGAGAACATGAGCTCTGAATCGCCGACCTTTAAGTGCGCATGCATGACACGATTCTTCATTTCATCCGTCATCGGATAATTAGGGTCCGCCGGCATATCGCCGAACGCCATGATGCCGATCACTTTCCCGCCCAGCGCCTTCTCGTAAAAGTGGACCGCTTCCCTCGTGTTGCCGGCAAAAATCAAATACGGGTTCAAACTGATTGACATCATTCAACAGCTCCTTTTGGTATAATCTGGACAACCTTATTCATTATACACCAAAATTCCGCTGCCTAATAAATTGAAATGATTAAATCTCTACCGCTTTGCAGCCGGTATGTCTTGGCCGAAATTACGAGATGCTTCACCCATTGATTTCATTAGGTTCGCTCTCAAGTTCGTCATCCATTCAGGCTCGTTGACCCATTGGTCGGACATAGATCTCAGACAGCGGACGTACCCGTATAAATTAGCAAACCTTCTGCATGCCGGAAGGAATGCCATCGCGCCTGGAGCAATACTGAATTCGGTCAGGTAGCCGTCCATAAAGCATTGTTTTTTCTGATCGTAGCGGTCGCTTGGTATACCGTCTTTCAAACTATCAAGTGCCTGTTCAATATCCATGACGTACCAATGATACATCGCATCATCGAAATCGATTACGTTACAAGAGCCGGCTGCTTCATCATAAAAGACGTTGTCATACTCGAAGTCATAATGAATGAGGCCGTAATAATCGCTTGAAGTCGGCAGAGCAGCAAAGTAAGCTTGCAGCCGCTCGGATTCCATGCGTGCAGCCGTTTCATGCGGAAAATCGTCCAAGACATCCTGCATCCAAGCCAGTACATCACGCTGCGACCATCGCTTATGAGCGGCAGGCGTATACGTACTCGATAAATAATGGAGCCTCCCTAATGCTTTCCCATGGCTGAAAACAATGGCATCGCTAAAATCCGTCTGATTAATTTGCACGCCTGCTACGCGTTTAAACACAGATGCATAGTAATCACCCCAAGGCGTTCGCGCCTCTACAAGCTCCTCTCCATGATTCGAAGCGACGGCTTCGAGCACTCCGTAGCCTTGCGCGCGCAAGTAAGCGATGAAATCGAGCTCTGCTAGTATATTCGCTTCGCTTTTCTCTGCCTTTGGGGCGAATCTCAGCAGCCGGGTTGCGCCCTCGAAACGAAAAGGATAGATCGCATTTGAAGAAATCCGATAGTACTGAAATAGTTCGATCGATTCCTTGTCGTATGCCCAGTTTCCCAGAAGCATCTCAGCTAATGGCTCATTGTTAAATAAATGCTTTAATTTCAACATCGGCATCCTCCTTTGTCGGTTCCTTGACCGATCCAGTCTTATTTTTGCGCGCAAAAAGACCGCAAGGCTATGCCTGCGGTCTCGATCTGCAGTAATATCCCTATTTTAACGGCAGACTCGTGTCCGCCTTCACTATTCAGTTCATAATCACCATAACAACGTTTTCTTTAGTAGTAGCCCGGCGTTTCATGCCGCTCACTCCCTTCAGATGCATGTGCTTTGAATGGATCCCGGGAGTCCCTGAATCTTCCAAGAACTCATTCAACATCATAACAAACGGGAAAGGTTAAGTCTATATCTTTCGCCCCATTTATGTAAAAATATGTTTCGTAACCATGTGAGAACGGGAGGAAAAACGAAATGATGCCAGCATGCTTAGCTGAATATCGCACCTTACTGCCTATCCTTAGCGAGGTCACGGAATGGTCGCTCTTACGGAAATGGTCACTTTCGGAGGTCTACAGAGTCAGGCTCAGGTCAGGTGATACGCGCATTGTGAAATGGGGCGGAAGCGAGATGGCGGGGGAAGCCGCGATTTACCGCGACTTGGTGCACCCCTTGCAGATCAAAGCGCCGCAAATCTATGCATTCATGCAGTTGAAAGACAGCGGTGTCATGATCATGGAGGATGCTGGGAGAGTCAATGTGGAAGAGCAGCCGGAGCCCGCTCATTTTCTCGAGGCGGCAAGGGAGTTAGCGAGACTGCGCATGCGCGCAGCAGCCAACCTAGAGAAAGTGCTCCCTAAGCAGGTCATTGACACGTATACCGTCTCGGAGGAAGCCTTTCTAGCCCTGCTGGATGATCTGCTGCAGTCGAATTGGTTATCCGGGTCCGAGATTTTACTTCACCTCAAGGCCGCGCTGCCTCATCAGCTGGAAAGACTCTATCGAATGGTGCCCGTCTCTATCGTTCATCATGATTATCATGCCAAAAATCTGTTGGTCCAAGACAACGGCATTATGCCGATTGATTGGTCCATCGCCTACCTAAGCCCCCATCTTGGCGACCTGCATTGCCTGATTACGGAGGCCCACGCTTGGAGTCATACCCCAAGGGAAGATATCCTGGCAGCCTATATGGAGGTATCCGAGGTGCAGCTTGAAGATCTGAACTGGCAATTGCAAGTCGGCGGATTATGCTGGCTGATCAAGACATTGCGCTGGCTTGTATACGGCGGGACCGATATCATCCCTGGATCAGACGAATGGATACCCGATTTGCTGCAGGATGCAGAGCATCTTTATCAAGAGCTGACGATTGCATCCTAACGTAGGTAACCTTGACGCGGTGCTGGCTCCTGGACGGCGAACACGGACGACAACAGCGTCTCGTCGTACGTGCCGGCCAACTCCACGATGACCGTGTCTTTCACGACAAATCGGACGATGCCCATCAGCTTGTCCTCGAACGTATCGTAGATGCGTCCCGCGCTCTTGCAGCCTCGCGGAACGGTATGCGGACTATTGGCCACATAGCCGATTCGGCCAAGCGGCTGCAGATCGGCGCGGATGGCTTCCTGGTCATGGCGATTGTCCGGGTCCTTCGTCAGCCGGATCGTGAAGCCAACCTGAATAAACTCCGTTCCAAAATAATGATTCGTGCCCGTTACGGCAACGTAAACCGGCTCGTTCATCTGCAATCCCCCCTATTTATATTCCCTATTATTCTAAGCCTGCAATGCAGGCAAGCCAACGTTATCAAACCTTCTATTTGTAAACGAGTATAACACTCGTCATTGGGGGCAGCCTGTCAGCGACGTAGGTTCGATGCGGAAGTATGCACGAAGGAGCCCGAGAATCTGCTTCAGATTCTCGGGCTCCTTCTTAGTTATTATGTCATGCTCGAACGATTATTTCACCAGTCCGCGGAAGAAGACGGCCAGCATCTTCGCCGTTTCTTCGCGCATGGCGAATTGCTTCGGAGCGAAGCGGCCGTTGCCTTGGCCGCCGATGATCCCCGCTTGCTGAGCAGCCCGCGCCGCATCCAGCGCGTATGGCGAAATGCTCCAGCTCGTTGCAGCGGTTTCTAGCTTACTCCTTGTGAAAATCGATGTCGTCTCAACCATTGCTCGGCTGTTCTTACGCCTTCCGCCAAGTCGAATAACCGGCAGTCCGCATTGCCGATCCTTCCGCTTCGCGCCGAGCCGTCCTCATCCAGCTGCTCGCCAATTCGGTCGAAATCCTCGGAATCGTAGGCAAAGTCATGAAACCATTTCCAGATTCGTCCCCCATCCTCTGTCATGGCCGCACCCATCCGCTTCGTCGGCATCGCCTCGATCAGCGCTTCAGCCAGGTGAAAGCTGGTGCAAGAATCATAACCAGCGCCAAGCAGCAGCACCTTGGCGTCCAGCGCCTGCAGCTTACCAAGCGGCGAAGCGAGGCCAAACTGCGGCGTCAGCGGGTGATCGCTAACGATCTCCTCCGCGTGGGGACCGTTCGCGCAAAACGATACCTGCGGGTGCCGCGAACGGATCGTCCCCGGAAAGGTGCGGAACAGCTCGGCGATGCGTCCCATTCCCCGCGTCGGCGACAGCAGGGGATCGAAGGCCGGCATTTCGCGATAGATCGTATCGAGCCATGCTGCCGGAACAGGCGGATGCGCCCATTCCGCGGGATCGCTCCAATCGCCGCTCTGCGCGGGCATGATCAGCGTACCCGCTTCGCCGACAGCCAGCTGCAGCGCCTGCACGACCGCCTGCGGACCGCCGCATACCCAGCCCAAGCTGGACAAGGAAGAATGAACGAGCAGCTTATCTCCTTCTTGAACGCCTAGCGCGCGCAAGTCTCCCAGCATCGATGTTACCGTATTCGGCGCAACGGTATGCGCCACGACCTCATGTTCACTCATCTTTACGCCTTCCCCTCGATTAATAGACCGTTTCGAGGCCGCTCCGCACCGTGGATGGCCGAACCGTCAGTTCCACATCCAGCTCATGCGGTTCTAGCGGCAGCGCCTCGCCATTCATCAGCTTGATCAAGTAGTCCACGGCCAATTCCCCCATCGCCGACAACGGTTGTGTCATCGTCGAGAAGGCCAATTCATCCCAATGGACCGGAATGCCGTCAAAGCCGATCAGCTTCACGTCTTCCGGCAGCCTCCGCCCCTTGGTCGATAACGCCTTTCGCGCACCGATCGCCATCAGATCGTTGCCGGCAAACACACCGTCCAAATCCGGATGCCGATCCAGCAGCTCCAGCATCGCCGAATACCCGCCCTCGGCATGAAAATCGCCCTGCGCGATCAGGCTCGGCACGAACCAAGCTTTGCTTTGGCAAGCTTCCTCGTATCCCAAGCTGCGCTGATGGGATGCCGCCACTTGGAACGGCCCGGCAATGTGGGCGATTTTGCGGCAGCCTTGATCAAGCAAATGCTGAACGGCCGCGGCCGCTCCCTGCCTGTTGCGTACGCCAAGCGACAAGATCGGATGAGCCGGGAAGCTGTTGTCGACCAGCACGACAGGAATGCCCTCAGCTTGAAGTTCAAGAATCTGATCGGGCTGCACTGTATAGGAGGCTAGAATCAGCCCGTCGATTTTCTTGTTCTTCAGCACGTCAAAATATTTCCGCTCCCTGCTGCTGTCATGATCCGAATCGCATAGAATCACCGTGTAGTCGTGCTTGCTCGCGGTGCTTTCGACGGCCTTGGCCAGCTCGGGAAAGAAGGGATTGCGAATATCCGGAATCATCAGCGCGATCGTGGAGGTTTGCTTCCCCGCCAGACTTCTCGCGATGGCATTAGGCTTGTATTGCAGCGCGGTCATCGCCGACCGGATGCTGGACTCGGTCTTCGCGTTCACGTAGCCGTTCTGATTCAGAACGCGGGACACCGTCGCAACCGATACGCCCGCAAGCTTCGCAACGTCTCGTATCGTTGCCATATTATAAATCTCCGTTTCTATGAATTATCATTATTTGCAGCAGGCATTAGTAGATTGTTGCCGCTAACGATCAAATAAGCCTCTGCGGATCAAATTAGCGGTAACCGGCTGCTTGCCGATTTCGCGCGACCATATCGATAATTGGCCGATGTGATGGATCTCATGGGCGAGGACATGCCGCATGACTTCTCCATATTGAAACTGTTCCAACTCGCCCGATTCGTTCTGATCATCCAGAATGAGCGATTCCATGCCGCTGTTCCATCCGTATACGAAAGGCGCGATCCCTTCATGACAGCTTGCCGAGTAATCTCTCAGCTTCTGCACGGATGCATAGTCCTTGAACGAAGGCGGCATCGGGGGGAATGTCTTTCCTTGCATCATGCTGATCCAGCCGTACTCGACATCCACAATGTGAAACAGCGTATACAGGATACTGCCCGGGCCGCCCGTACGTATCTTCAGCAGCTCGTCCTCGGCGACCGAATCGCACCAATCCAGCCAATCCTTACGCACTTGCCAGTTATACTCGAATAATTTCAACATGCATAGAGTCTCCTTTTTATATCGGGGTCCGCATGATCGATAGCTTTTATTTGATGTAACCGTCTCTTTCCCAGCCTTTTATGATCATTGCCAGCCCTTTAATTAAGATTATATCGGATTTAATAGCCTGATCAATTGAAAGCGTTTAATAGTCTTGAAGATGTTTGCTGGTTACCTACCCATTTATTATCTATTTCTTTCTTGCTATTACATATGCTTTATCCGTTTTTTCAAAGCCTATTTTAGGATAGAAATCAATCGCCGCAGGTGATGAAAGCAAGACTAATGATGTTTCATCTCCCAGAAGGATTTGCAATTTATCAACAAGACTCTTTCCGATTCTTTGATTCTGATATTCCTTGTCGACTGCCAAGTCGGAAAGATAGCAGCAGTAAGAAAAATCTGTTATTGCTCTGGCAATTCCAATCATTTTGTTGTTATCCCATGCACTCACAATAAGATCTGAATTATCTATCATTTTTTGAATTCTTTCTAGGTCTTCATAGGGTCTTTTGATTCCGGATTGCTTGAATACTTCAGCAACATCTTTCGCTTTAAGTGATTTTTCTTCTGAATAAGTGATCATTCTAATCTTCCTTTCGTAATCGTTTTATATAAATTATCTCCACCTTCGAAGCTAGCACGAAATTAAGATACTTTTTTTATATCATTCGAAAAGTAGAGCGAAGGCAGCCGAATTCATTTCGACTGCCTCGTCTCTGCTTCCCTATTCACTTCTTCTCCAAGACCGCAAAGTAATTCTCTTCTGCATCCGCAAAGTTAAACACGCGGCCGAAGGGCATGTCTACAATCTCTCTGACTTTAACGTTCTTATTGGAGAGATCGGCGTGCAGTTGATCCAGATTATCCGAGAAGAACATCAAGGAGGGCGTACCCAGATTCAGTTCCGGCGACATTTTCGCAACGAATGCTTTGTTGTGGAGAACGAGGCTTGTTTCGGCCCCGTTTGCAGGACCAACCTCGATCCATCTCATGCCCTGCCCGTTGTTTTCTTCGGAAATCACTTTAAAACCCGCCTTCTCCGTCCAAAACTCCCTTGCTGCATCCTGGTCGTCCACATACACCATAATTTGCCCGACACGGTTCATCATACCTGCTCCACTCCCTTATTTAGCTAATCGCTAACGTGATACAGCAATCCTTACAGGAGTACAGTATCTCTTGCTTTCATGTAAGACATTCAACAACGCCTTCCTACTCTCCTTCCTATCGAATAACGGCGTATCTTCGACCCTCTCCTTACACGAACCAAACGCAAAAAGAAGACGTGATCGCTCACGTCTTCTTCATGTCTACTTTCTATTCTGGGCAGCCTGGAAACCCCTTACCCTTTAACCGCCCCGTCCGTGATCCCTTGGATGATCCAGCGCTGGAAGAAGGCGAAGACGAGTACGATCGGAATGGACGAGAGGATCAAGGAAGCCAAGATCAGCGACCAGTCGCGGCTGTATTTGCCGAAGAACATATTGATCGTCAGGACAAGCGTATAGTTGCGGTAATCGTTCAGCAGCAGCACCGGCAGCAGGAAGTCGTTCCACAGCCAGAGCAGGTTAAGCACGATGATCGTGAACGTTATCGGCATGAGCAGCGGGAAGATAATGAGGAAGAACCCTTTCCACTCGCCGCTCCCGTCGATACTTGCGGATTCGTCCAGCTCCCGCGGGATGCCCTTTACGAACCCGTGGTAGAGAAAGATTGCCATGTTGACGCCAAGTCCGGCGCAGACGACGCCAAGTCCGAACGGCGTGCCTTGCAGACCCAAATCGCGTGCCATTTTGGTTAATGTCACCATGATCGTCTGGAACGGAATCAGCATGGAGGCCACGAACAGCATGAAGATCCAGTTGCTCAGTCTGCTCCGCGTACGGGACAGCTTGTAGCCGGCCAGCGAGCTGCAGACGACGATTCCGACGATGCCCGTCACCGTGACGATAATTGTATTTAAGCCGCTTCGAAGCATATTCGCTTTCTTAAACGCTTCCACGTAGTTGTCGAAATGCAAGGAAGTGGGCAAGCCCAATACGGAGCGGTAAACCTCGCTCTGCGTCTTGAACGAATTGACGATAGCCATGTAGATCGGGAATAGGAAATAAACCGCCAGCAGCAGGAGAACCGCCCAGGAAAGCACGGAATAGATGCGTTTGCTCATGCTTCCACCTCGCGTTTCTTCATGATCGACACTTGAATCATGGTGATGACAAGGATAATCAGGAAGAGAATGATCGCTTTGGCGCTGGCATAACCGTACCGATTGTTGCCTTGGTAAGCTTCTTCGAGAATGTTCATCGTAATAACCTGCGTGCCCCGTCCCGGACCGCCGCCCGTCAAGGCGTAGACCAGATCGTACACTTTGAAGGAGCTGTTCAGGGTCAGGAAGATACAGATCGTGAGCGCATGTACGATCAGCGGCAGCGTAATATACCGAAGCATGTGGATCGGCTGCGCGCCGTCAATGATCGCGGCTTCCTTCAAATGCTGCGGGATGCCTTGGATGGCCGCCATATAGATGAGCATGAGCGTGCCGACGCCGCCCCAGAGCGATACGATCAGAATCGTCCAGAACGAGACATTCGGATCGCCGAGCCAGGACAAGTCCAGAAACTTCAGCGCGGCATATTCGGATAAAGCGGGAATAACCTTCGAGAAGACGAACACCCACATGAACGTACTGATGATGATGCTGAGCATGTTCGGCATGAAGAAGATCGTCCGGAAGAACCCTTTCCCCTTCTTGCGGGATTCGATCAGCATGGCCAGCAGCAGCGCCACGACATTCTGGAACACGACGGCGAAGATCACATACTTCGCTGTAAACCAAATCGCCGAACGGAAATCATGATCGTCGCGAAGTGCCTCGACGAAGTTCTTGATGCCGACGAAGTCGTAGGATTTGTTAAGTCCGTTCCAGTTCGTGAAACTGAAATATGAGCCTTTCAGCATCGGGATGACTAGAAACAGCAGGTAGAGAATAAAAGCAGGCAGCACGAACAAAATTAACGACAGGTTGGCTTTACTGCGTCGGCTCCTCATGATTGTGTTCACTCCTTATGGAAGACATACCCCGTTTCCGTGACCGCTTGCGGCGGCGGAAACGGGGTACGCTCGGTTTGGCTCGAGACCGATTTATTTATTGGTTGCGTTAGCTTCCTTCCACGTTTTGTCCAAGTCCTTAATGACGTCTTCCTTGGACAGTTTCTTGTCGAAGTAGGATTGGAGCGCCTTTCCGGACTCATCCTTAACCGCAGATGGGATCGCAGGATCTTTGTAGGACAGGCCTTGGTTAATGAATACCGCTGCATCTTCTACCCATGGGTAAGGCTTGAATGTATGATTTTTGGAAACCGGGTTGAATTTCAGGCTTTGATACAGGTCATTCGATGCTTGGTCGTCCAAGATGAAGTTAAGCAGGTCGATCGCCACTTCTTTGTTCTTGCTGTTCGGCGGTACGGACAGTGCCGTGGAGACCGAAACGTTGATACGCGACGATTGCGGATTGTCGTTGATCGGCAGCGGAGCGACGCCGAAATCGGCTTTGTCGTTCATTTTCAGAATGCTGTCCGCATCCCAAGTGCCTTGTACCCACATGGCTGCTTTGCCGTTCGCGAAATCCGCGGCGCCGTCGTCGTTGCCCTTCTCGAATGCGCGGTCCGTGCCGTTCGCGTTGACCAGATCGATGATGTCGAACATTTCTTTGATGTCGCCGAAGCTGCCTTGATCGCTGTTCATTTTATCCATGAAGTCCGGATGCGTGCTGTTCACGAGGCCCCCGACTGTCAGCGGCAGGAACAATTGCGGAATCCAGCTTTCCTTGTAGCTGAGGAGGAACGGCGTAACTTTGTTGTCTTTCAGCTTCTGCACAACCGCTTTCATTTCCGTCAGCGTCTTAGGCGGCGTCAGGCCCAGATCTTTGAAGATTTGTTTGTTGTACAAGTAACCCCAGGACAAGCTCTCCATCGGTACGGCAACCACTTTGTTGTCCACCGAGACAAGTTCCTTGATGCCGTCAATCAGCTTGCCCGCGAGCGGTTGATCGGACAGGTCTGTCAAATAGCCGGCTTTGTTGAACGTCGGCATGTCATTTCCCGCATGCAGGCTGAATACGTCAGGCACGTCGCCTGTCGCGAGGCGTGTTTTCAAAATTTGCGGCGCGTTGTCGGCACCTGGATACTCCGAGTTGAATGTGACTTCGATGTTTTTGTCCGCTTTCTCTTTCTCTGCGAATTTCTCGAAGTAACCGTCGAATTGTTCACGGAACCGGTCAAGGCCGCCCAAGAAGATCTTCAGCTCGACTTTCGTAGGCGCTGCATCGGATCCGCTGTTCGCTGCCTGATTGTTCGTCGTTGTATTTGCCGCCGCGTTGCCCCCGGTATTGCCGGATGTGTTGTTTGTATTGCCTCCGCCGGACGAACAGGCTGATAAGCCCAGCACTGTAACCGCTGCCAGAAGCGAAAGTGATTTCTTTTTCATTTCAAGACCTCCCTAGGTTGTGATAACGCTTACTTGATGATTATAACGGGAGGATGAATGCGCTTGCATTGGACCGCATTTGCATCTTCCTATGGACGATATTGATATTTGGCAGCGCTTCCTTCTTAAGTTTCCTGCGGTTCCCGTCTTGCTTGGGCAGGCGTAACTCCTGTTATTTTCTTGAATATACGATGAAAATACGTTAGGTCCGTATATCCTACCGCCTCCGCCGCATTCTTGATCGAGACAGAAGCCTGCAGCAGCCGGTTCGCTTCTTCGATGCGTTTCGTGATGATGTAGTCCATGACCGTCGAACCCGTAACCTGCTTGAACATGCGCGACAGATGCTCTTTACTGACGAAGTAGCGTCCGGCGATCGACTCCAGCGTGATCGGCTCGGGGTAGGATCGGTCGATGAACTGCCGAATATCCTCGATATCGATCCGGTTCTTGCTCTTGCGCAGCTGAATCGTCTGCTCCAGCACGGACGTATAAGCCGAGCTGAGCATGCCGATCCACTGAGTTAACGGCGTAAAATCCGTCACGAAGAAGGACGCCGCCTGCTCCGGCATCGCCGTCGACGGATCTATGCCTGCCTTCGCGGAAAGCTCGTCAAGCAGCAACATGAAATGCTTGTACAGCAGATGGAACAAGCCCGGCGATACCTCGATCTCGATGCGTGTCTTCAGCACCGTTCCGAGCGCCTCGAAGCAGTCCCGGACCGCCTCCAGCTGCAGTTCTTGAAAATGCCGCGTCAACTGCTCCTTGTACGCCGTCACGACGCCCATGACCTCCTTGTCAAGCGGCTGCGCCGCATGGAGCCCTCTCGATATCCGGAGCTCCAGCACCGCCTTCTCCAGCGCCCGGTTCAGCTCTTCCGCCTGCACGGGCTTCAGAATATATTCATCGACCTTCGAGAGGATCGCCTGCTTCGTATAGGTAAAGTCGTCGAAGCCGCTGATGACGATCTTGCGGACGAATGGATAGTCCTCCGTCAGCTTCTGCAGCAGCTCTACGCCATCCATCCCGCGCATCCGCATATCCGTAATGACGAGGTCCGGGCGAATCTCCTCGATAATGCGCAGGCCGCTCAGCCCTTCTTCCGCTTCCTCGATAACATCGATGCCGAAGCGCTCCCAATCCGCGAGCCGCTTGATGCTGTCGCGTGTCCAAAATTCATCGTCGATAATGACCACCTTCATACCGGTTCCCCTTCCTCGAGTACGGGAATCAACAGCTTGACCGTCGTACCCGCATGCTCCTCGCTCGAGATAAACAAGCCGTATTCATCGCCGAATAGCAGCTTAATTCTCGCATTCACGTTGCTCATCCCCATGCCGTCTCCATTCTCCAGTCCGTCCGTAGCCGCGCCGAGCTGCCTGCGAATTTCAATCAGACGCTCCTCCTTGATGCCCGACCCGTTATCCGCGATATCAATCTCGATCTCGTCCAGCACCTTTTCCACCCGAATCGCAATCGTCCAAGCGTCCATCTTGCCTTCAAGTCCGTGCATAAAGCAGTTCTCGACGATCGGCTGCAGCGAAAACTTCGGAATGCGGCAGGCTAAGCAATCTTCATCCACATCGATGGTAAAGGTAATCATGTCCTGGAACCGCAGCTTCTGGATTTGCAAATAATTATTCACATGTTCCAGCTCGTCCGCCACCAAGACGAGATCGGCCTTCATCCGAATGGTGTACCGGAACAGATCGCTGATCGCCCGGACATGGTCGTTGATCTCCGGCACGTTGCGCGACAAAGCGATTCCGCCGATCGCTTGAAGGGCATTATGCAGAAAATGCGGATTGATCTGCGCCTGCATCGCCTTCACCTGTGCGGTCCGCTTCTCGATCTTGGCTTTGTACTCCGTTTGTATAAGCTCCTTGATCCGGCTGAGCATGGAATTAAAACGCCGCTCCAGCGTTCCGATTTCGTCGCTTCCCGGCTCCCGAAGGCCGACGTCGAAATTCTGAATCTCGACCGCTTTCATCGACTTGGTCAAGCGGATGATCGGCTTCGTCGTGAAGTAGGCGATGAGCACGGAAACCGCAATCGCCACGATGGCGAAGGCAATTGCCGTGAACAAGCTGAAGTTCAGCGTGGAGGACGCCCCCTTGGTTACGTACTGGATGGGGATGAACTTCACGATCCAGAGCTGACCCGATACGGTCGGCTGGTAGAACAAGAAGCCATTTTTCGATTCCGTATAGCCGGCGCCTGCGGGGCCGGCTATCACCTCTTTGAGCATTTCCTTATCGGTCAGCGTATGAGGCGTGTAGGGGTTGTACATGATGTTGCCTGCCGCGTCCGCCAGATACACTTCGCTGTTCGATTCGGAGCGGACCATGTCGAGCACGCTCTTCATCATCTTCCAGCGGACTTCGAGGGTTACGCCCCCGAGCACATCTCGGTCGGAGAAGCGGTTCATGCTGCGCACAATGGAGAATGTATTCTGCTGGTTGTTGAACAACCAGCTCACGCTCTGATGCGTCGCCCCCAGCATGCCCCAATCGACATGCGGCGTCTGCAGCTGGTCCGTCGAGATGCCCGCGTCCTTGTCCACAACATATAAGCGGTTCTGCGACTTCAAGTACAGCGACACCTGCACCAGGTTCCTGTTGTTCGCGCTGTAAAGCGATTTCAATTTATCAATCGTGTATTGCTTAACGAACGAGGATGAGCCTGCACTTAGAGCCGCACCGCCGTTCGCGTTCGGGAACAGCGTGCTGTCAAGGAGAAGCGAGTACGTCACGGCCTGCAGCTGATCGAATTTCTCGTCAAAATATTTGGCCGCCCATTCCATCCGGGATTCGTTCGAGCGGACAACCTCCGCCGTGAGAGAATGCTTCGTCGTCTTCGTCGCGAACAAGGTAACCATCGACAGGGGCAGCACCGCAATGAGCACCATCATGAGCATAAGCTTGTACCGGAGACTCTTCTGAAAAGGACGCACGATCGCCCGTAATGCTTTCTCCGCCATCGTAAATGCCATCGCAACCACCGTTCCTCGCGGGATTCATCTTACAGCAAGTTTGATGCCTAATGGACCTCCTTGTCAACGCTCTCATTTTAGAGAAAAGCAGGGAACGCCAGCCTCTTCTGGGAACGAGGGCTTCCGAAGCGGCTGTGTGATGGGGCTGCCCGCCTGCCGATTCTGAGTCAAGCCAAGCAGGCCCATGCGCGTTCGCATGGGCCTCTTGAATATTCCTATTGGAAATTGGAAGGCTTGATCTTGATTCCGTCCGCCGCTACTCCCAACCCCTCAACAGTTGGTATAATACAAGGAAAGGAGTGAGTAGTGTATGAACCGATACATGGACCAATATAGCCGCAGCCCCGAACAGCTGGCGCGCGGGCATCAGGTCGAAGCGCTGGCGGCCCGTTTCGCGGAGAGAGCCGTGCGGCATGACCGCGAGGGCTCGTTCCCGTTCGAGAATTTCGCCGACCTGCGCGAAGCCGGGTATTTGAAGCTAACCGTTCCCCGCGAATACGGCGGAGACGAGCTGTCGCTCTACGAGCTCGTCATGCTCCAGGAACGGCTCGCTTACGGAGACGGATCGACTGCGCTTGCCGTCGGCTGGCATATCGGCCAAGTCCTCCATTTCCGCACAACCCGGAAATGGCCGGAGGCGGTATTCGCCGATCTGTGCCGCTCCATCGTGAACGACGGCACGATGATCAATACCTTCGCGAGCGAAGCCGCATCCGGCAGTCCGAGCCGCGGCGGACGCCCCGAGACGACAGCGATTCCCGCCGAAGGCGGCTGGCGGATTACGGGACGCAAGACGTTCAGCACGCTCTCGCCGATTCTCGACCGCTTCGTCGTGACGGCCTATATTCCAGGCGAGGAGGTCACGGCGGACTTCCTGATCCGCCGCTCGGACCGGGTCACAATCGTCGAGACCTGGGATACGCTCGGCATGCGCGCGACGGGCAGCCACGATGTCGTGCTGGACGATGTATTTGCCCCGGCCGACATGCGGCTCAACAGCAAAGGCATGGATGACGGAGGCGGCTGGCTGCTGCATATTCCAGCCTGCTACATGGGCATCGCCCTCGCCGCGCGGGACTATGCGCTCGACTTCGCCCGCACCTACCGGCCGGGCCACATGGACAAACCAATCGCCGCCCTGCCGTCCGTTAAGCAGGCCATCGGCGAGATGGAAATCGACCTGCGGACGGCGCGCTCGCTGCTCTACGCGACGGCCGACCGCTGGGATAAGGAAGCAGACGATCGTCCTGCGCTGAGAACGGACCTCGGCCTGACCAAATATGTCGTAACCAACAACGCGCTCCGCATCGTCGACCGGGCGATGCGCATCGTCGGCGGAACGAGTCTGTCCCGCAGCCTGCCCTTGGAACGGTACTACCGGGACGTGCGCGCGGGCCTGCATAATCCGCCGATGGACAATGCGGTTATTGCCGGCTTAGCCGACGCCGCGCTAGGCGAGTTACCCTGAGCGTGAATTAGAACAGATCATGCTGCGACCGCTGCGGCGCCTCTGTGTTTCCCTTCAGGAAATACTCGTGCCGTCCGAAATGAGCCAGCGCCTCGCGGTCGGGCAGCCATACCCATTCGTCGATCTCTGTCTGGCAGCGATGCGCGCGGAACGCGGCGAGCTTCGCTTCGAGATGCGCCCCGACGTCGATCTTGACGACGTCCTGACGGGTGTAGCCGTAACGCTCCGGCCGCTTCATCGCTTCGCCGAACGTGATGAAGTAAAGCGCCCCTCGGCTAGCGGACCGCCGGAAGGCAGCCGTCGTCGCTTTGCCGATCGCGCAGTGATCCGGATGACCGCCGAACTTCTCGTGGAACGTCAGCACGACGTCCGGATCGATCTCGCGGATAAGCGACTCCACGCGCGAGGTCAGCGTTTCCTCATCGATGAATTCCACCGTCTTGTCGCGGATATCCATGAATTGGAGCGTACCGATGCCCAGGTGCTTGCAGGCTTCCTGCAGCTCCAGCTCGCGGGCCGCAGCTATCGTCTCCCGGTTGAGATAAGGCGGGTTGCCCATGCGGCGGCCCATCTCTCCCCGCGTGGCGCTTACCAGCGTCATATCGACGCCTTCGCGGCCGTATTTGGCAAATGTGCCTCCGCAAATAAACGATTCATCGTCCGGATGGGCGAATACGGCGAGAAGCTTAAGCTTTGGCTCTAGATTAGCTTCATTCATTCTGGAAACGGCTCCCTTCCCAAGTGAAGCGCGACGTTCATCCGCCCTCTGTCGTCATAGCCTGCCAGCAGCAGGCGGCCTCTTCCGTCCACCTCGTAATGCGTCAGCTCTTCCATCCGCAGCCAGCCATGTCCGTCGAATCGAAGGGCGGCGCGGTACCGGCCTTCACCGGCGATTAAGGCCTCCGTCACATTCACCTTGAAATTGCGCACGAATACGAAAGACGTTGCTTCGCTGTGCACGTAGACGTCCGCTCCGACGAATTTCCGAAGCTCCGCCTCCACTTGCGGCTTGCTGATTTTGTTCATCATATAGGATCCTTTACTGGATAAATTTTGGGATTGCCAGCTTATTGTAGCACGGGCCGCCACCTATATAAACCGTTCGGCAGCCCAGGTACTTGCAGTCATTCAAGATTTTAAACGAAGGAAACCGTCATGGTCAGCGTGTCGAACAGCCGCGTCCGCACATCATTCTTGGATACGAATACGGCCTTCCCTTCTGCATCGAAGCAGTAGGCGATCGGCAGCGTGACATCGCTGCCTCTGAATGAGCCGTCGGCATGACTCGTGCCGATGATTATCGTTTGATAGGTAACCGCTATTTGCCGGGCTTCATGGATCCATTCCTCGAACTGCGCCTCGCTGAACATGCCGACACCGATGGGATGAACGAGTACATCAATCCCGTCCGTATCTTCACTGTTCACGCCCTGCACGACCAATTCATCACAGAGGATATGTCCCATCGTCGTACCCTCCACGGACTGAAAAGCCGTCCGGCTGTACTTCACCCTATCCAGAACGATATCGCCGGAGCGGTTGATAATAATCGCCCGATCCTTCGGACGGTCGTTAAGCCTTCGATAACCGCCAATCAAAATCGTATTCCATCGCTTGGCCGCGGCACATGCTTGTTCCACGTTTTCGTTCAAATAGCCCTCCGGAAAGATGACCGCGTCCACCGACGGATGTGCCTGCAATTCGCGTTCCAGCTGAAGGATGCTCGGCTCCAATTTAGGCTGGATAATTAGAAATTTCATATCCCCCTCCAATGTCTAGATTCATATTCGTACGCCTAGCCATTACTTCAACAGAACGTGTATGAATCCCTGTTGGAACGGCTCATGTGTCCAGCTTTATTGTTAATGACGAAGGGCCCTTCCACGTCATCATAAATGACGGTGGAAGAGCCCTTGGTCGGTTGCATATGTGCTTACACTTTCGAGTACTTCATGTTATCCAGGTTCCCGATATACAGAAGGCCGGAAGTTGTCGAGCCTTTAAATACAAGACAAATGGTTTGGCTGCCTGTAACCAAGTGGTCGAGGCTTGCGGTCGCGGTTTTGTAATTGTCCCACGCCCCTCCCGTATTCGGGAGATTGATTTTACCGAGCAGATCGCCGTCTTTGTTGTTCAAACGGATTTCCGCTACCACGTCATTCGGTATGCGATTGGATGGCGAGTCGTAATCCAGCGCGATGAAATTCTTGCCCTGCGCGCCGAAATCGACGTGATCTATATCAGAAATAGACTGAAATGCGGCATTACGATTCAAACTTGTACGTCCAGAAGACCTCGGTCCCGAACCTCACCTCCAGCTCCTTATCGGTATAATCCCGGTTTCCCATGAGCTCCGCCGCCTGAAACTGGGAGCGGTGCGCGCGAATCGAAGCCAGCTTGGACTTCAAATACGGCCTCACATCGTTAATGACATCGGGTGCTCCGATCTCCAGCTCGTGGCCGCTTGAGAAAGCCGAACATTGGACAGGCGGCCTCTCGTGTGCTGGCAGCTTGCCGACCGCTCGTACGACGGCTGCTCCGCAGGCGTTATGATCGGGATGAACGGCATAACCCGGATAGAAGGTCATGACCAGCGTCGGCTTGATTTCCTGCAGCAGGTCGCCGATCGTCCGGTCCAGCAGCTCCGGGTCCTCGAATTCCAGCATCTTGTCGTGAAAACCGAGCATTCTTAGATCCTGAATGCCAAGTGCGCGGCAGGAGTCTTCCAGCTCCAGCTTGCGAATGGCCGGCAGCGTAGCTCGGTTCGCAAAAGGAGGGATCCCCATATTGCGTCCCATTTCGCCCAGCGTCAGGCAGGCAAAGGTGACTTGCGCGCCGCTATGCACATGCATGGCCAAAGTTCCCGCTGCGACGAAGGCTTCATCGTCCGGGTGCGGCAGAATGACTAGAACATGGCGTTCCATCGCGTTTCTCATCTCCTCTACCATTAGAACGGCTCCCGGCTGAGCTGCAGTGCAACGACCAGCTTGCCTTGACCGTCATGTCCTGCCATAATCAACCGCGACGTGTCGCTCTCTTCATAATGCGTCAAACCCTCGGAATACACCCAGCCCTGCAATGTCTTGAGTCCGACCCGGAACGGCCCGCTGCCGGATATGGATCCATGCGAATACCGGATAACGGCATTCGAGATGAACGTCGCCGCCGGATGCTTGGAGCTGTCCAGGTGAGCGGCATACGCACCTGTCGTCATCTCCAGATGGACGTAGACGTCCTGATCGATCAGCCCATCGATCCGATGCTGGATTTCTTCCTGCTTAATCAGCTGCATCTTAATGCCCCCCTGCTTGATGAAACTTGTCATTCATCTATTCTACCGCAATCGAACGGCGAAGCCAAAAATAAACGAAGCGAGGCGGCAGGGCGCGCCTAAACAAAAAAAATTAACGCGGCTCACAACTTTCCTAAAAATTAGCCGATATACTCGTTGTAATTGGCGAATGAGCCAATCCAGAAGAGAAGGAGACATGGGAAATGGATAACAAGCTTCAGGCGCTGCTGTCTTTCTCCGAAATAATTCGGTCATTATTTCCAGAAGACAGCGCTATCGCCGTCTTCGATACGGAACGGCTCGTTCATTATGTTCCGGGCGATACGTTCGATTTGGGGCTGAAACCCGGTTTGCTGCTGAGCGATTTCGAAGGGTCGCTGCCCCATCAGATCCTGCAGACGAAGCGGCGGATCACGGAAGAACTGCCCAAGGATATGTTCGGAATACCGATCATTTCCGTTGGCATGCCTGTCTGGAACGACAACCAGGAGCTGATCGGCGGGTGCGTCGTATCGCAATCCGCGGACAAGCTGAACCGGCTTCGAGATTCCTCGACGCATCTCGTCGCATTGGTAGAGGAAATGTCGGCGACAACCCACGATATCTCGGATGGCTCCGAGGAAATCGCCGAACGCCTGCAAGGGGTTGTTGGAACGACCGATACGATGAAGCACGAAATTGAAAACATCCAGAACACCCTGATGTACGTCCAGGACGTATCGGACCAATCCCATCTGCTTGGCATCAACGCGGCGATCGAAGCCGCCCGGGCAGGAGAGCAGGGCCGAGGTTTCGCCGTCGTCGCGGGTGAAATTCGCAAAATGGCGGAAAATAGCAAATTGGCGGCCTCAAACAGCAAGGAGCAGCTGGAAACGATTCTGGAATCGTTCGGCCGCCTGTCGGACATCGTGCAGCAGATCGAAGCCATTACCGAGAATCATCGTACCCGCTTGGCAGAATTGACGGCCTCGTATGCCCGTATTGGGGATATGGCCGACAGCATGAATCGTTGAATAAACCGGCGTCGCCGGCTGCGCGAAGCAACCGCGCTTTGAGAAGGCTTCTGCCCCTGCGGGCAGGGGCCTTTGGCATATATGCCGGCCTCTTGCATCGTCACGTTCCATCTGCCATTCCCCGGCATTCTCTCGTATTCCCCCCAACTATTCAAAGAAAACCAACAAAATCATAACTTTACGGCATCGCCGCCATCGGCAACGATCACTAAGATTAAGAGGCAACGATCAATTTCCGTTACTAGCCTGATATTCGGAGGGGATCTATGAAGCTGCGGGGCAAAGTGGTCTTCATTACGGATGCGGACAGTGCTTCCGGCAGGGCGCTTGCGACTCGGTTATCCGAGGAAGGCGCTCATCTCATCTTAAACAGCCTGTCACATCGCGAACGCACGGAGGACGAGCGGGAGAACGCACAGGTTGGCAGTACCGGAATTGTCGTCATCTCGATCGATTTGTGCAGCAGCCTGGACGTGTCGGACGCCCTTGATCTGGCAGAGAAGCAGCTCGGAGGCACCGTCGACGTGCTCATTCATAATAACGACCTGCTGCATCCGGCGCTCGTAGAAACCTGTGCGGAGGATGTCTTCCTCGCGATCTTGAACGCCAACGCCAAATCGGCTTTCGTATGCACGCAGGCCGCAGGCAGGCGAATGGCTGCGAAACGGTCCGGGAAAATCGTCTACGTCTCGTCCATTCACGCCGAGAAGCCGACTGGTAGCTCTTTTGCCTACAGCGCATCCAAGGGTGCGGTCAAAATGCTTGCCAAGGAAGCTGCTCTAGAGCTGGGCCGCTGCGGTATCGGGGTCAACACCATTGAGCTCGGGCCTGTTCGCGGCGACGACGAACGATTCTCCAGCGGGTTCTCCTTCCTCTACGACGACTATGAACGTAAAATGCCACACAATCTGCCGGATGGCTACGATGACCTGGCCGGTCTGGTCGCGTATCTGGCCTCCGATGAAGTCCGCGCTATGAACGGAGCAGATATCCGCCTCGACGGCGGTTTCCTACTGCATTACATGGATCACAAGAAGAAACAGCTGAACGATGCGGGGCGGTGAAGCATGAACGCAGCGGGTAAGGTTGCGCTCGTAACCGGCGCAGGAACCGGTATCGGCAAGGGCATTGCACTCGAACTAGCTGGGCGGGGCTTGAATGTGGCCATACATTACAACCAGAGCAGCGCAGGCGCGATCGATACGAAAGGGCAAATCGACGGCTTCGGCGGTCAGGGGATGATCGTGCAGGGAAATGTCGCCCTGAAGCCGGACATCGATGCGGTTGTCCAGGCTGTCGTCCGTCAGTATGGCGGCATCGATATTCTCGTCAACAACGCCGCGCTTCAGCTGAACAAGGGTTTCTTCGACCATACGGAAGCGACGTTCGATACGATGATGCATATCAATCTCAAAGGTTACTGGCAGTGCATGCAGGCTGTCATCCCTCATATGAAGGCACGGGGAGCCGGACGCATCATCAACATTTCCTCCGTCCATGCCAAGCGGCCGACCGATTTCGATGCGGTCTACGCGATGACGAAGGGCGGCATCCGCATGCTGGGACGCGAGGCCGCCATCGAGCTCGGGAAATACGGCATTACGGTCAATACGATTGAACCGGGCGCCATTGATGTCGGCAAATCCGTCGTTAATGAAGCTTCCGTCAGACGCAGATTTCCGATGGGCCGCGTCGGGAAACCGCATAACGTAGCCCAATTGGTCTGTTTTCTGGCTTCGGATGAAAGCGAATTCATATCCGGTGCGGCCATCCGGCTGGACGGCGCCAGCATGCTGCTGTAAGGCAGCCGCAATCCATCTCACTATAGGAGTGAATCAATGCATGAACAAACCAACCTACGAGGACACGCTTGCTCACGTCAATACGCATTCCAATCCGGCGGAGCTTCGCATCACCGATATCCGTTTCGCCGATGTTGTGGGCGGTCCATTCCACAGCAGTTTAATCAAGGTCTATACGAACCAGGGACTCGTCGGCTTCGGCGAAGTCCGCGATGGGGCGGACAAGGTTTACGCGCAAATGGCCAAAAGCCGGCTGCTCGGCGAGAACCCCTGCAATATCGATAAGCTGTTCCGCCGAATCAAGCAGTTCGGCGGCCATTCCCGTCAAGGCGGCGGCGTAAGCGGACTTGAGATCGCCCTGTGGGACCTCGCTGGCAAGGCGTACGGCGTGCCGATCTATCAGATGCTGGGCGGACGGTTCCGCGACAAGATCCGCATGTACTGCGATACGGAAGTCTCCGGCAAGGATACGGGCACAGCCATGGGCGAAGCGCTGAAGAAACGGATGGAGGACGGATTTACATTCCTCAAGATGGATCTCGGCATCGGACAGCTCATCGGACATCCCGGCACGCTCAGCGCCCCGCTTGGCTTTCTCGAAGAGATGCAGGAGCTGTCCAAGAAGCGCTACAATCGCAGCCGAAACGGCATGACTGACGCGGAAATCCGCGACGTCCGCAACCGCCACTACGATCTGCATAACATCCCGCACCCGTTCACGGGCATTCACGTCACGGAAATGGGGCTGGATATGCTGGAGCAATATGTCGCGGACGTTCGCGCGGTGATCGGCTATCAGGTACCGCTAGCGATCGATCACTTCGGCCATATCGGCCTTGAAGACTGCATCAAGCTCGGACGCCGCGTCGAGAAATTCAATCTGGCATGGATGGAGGACATGATTCCATGGCAGTACACGGAACAGTACGCCAAGCTGGCGCGTGCGGTAACGACACCGATCTGCACCGGCGAGGACATCTATCTAAAGGAAAATTTCCGCCCGCTTCTTGAAGCCGGCGGCGTCTCCGTCATCCATCCCGACGTGCTGACGACGGGCGGCATTCTGGAAACGAAGAAAATCGGAGATATGGCGCAGGATTACGGCGTCGCTATGGCGATTCATATGGCGGAGAGCCCGATCGCCTGTCTGGCTGCCGCGCATGTTGCCGCCGCAACGGAGAACTTCCTTGCACTGGAATACCATTCCTGCGAAGTGGCATGGTGGGATGATATGATCATTGCGAGCAAGCTGCCGAAGAAGCTGGTGCAGAACGGATTCATCGCGATGTCGGATGCGCCGGGGCTCGGCATCGATGATCTGAACGACGAAGTACTCGCGGAGCATCTGCATCCCGATATTCCGGGCTTATGGGAATCAACCGACCTATGGAATAAGCATTATTCCAATGATCGGCTCTGGAGCTGATACGGCGGCGCTCGGATGGATTGCAGATATAAAGCAGAACGAGCGGCATGCTTCCCCGAAGGGAGCATGCCGCTCGTTTATTTTCAATGAAAGCACTGCGCTGCCACAAACGAAAGGGGCTGTCCTCCGGCCGTACCGGCCAGAGACAGCCCCCACTATTATCGCCCTGCCGAAGCCGCCTCCATCAATCCCCTGATGTAGCCGACGCCGTAGAGTCTGCCCAGCAGCTCATAGCCCGGATTATCGTTGCTCTCGCCGGCCATCGTCGGTACATGATCCGGTCTTGCCGGTCCGGTGAAGCCGACCTCATAGTACGTGCGCATCGCTTCAAGCATATCGGTCTTCCCATCGTCGTGGAACGTCTCTTCGAACTTCTCCGGCGTTCCGCGCACATCCCGAAAATGCACGAAGAACAGCTTATCCTGCTTGGCGAAGGCCCGGATGACCTTCGGAATGTCATCTCCTGCCGTTGCCAGCGTCCCTTGGCACAGTGTAATGCCGTTATAAGCGCTCGGCACCAAATCAATCGCGCGCTGAAGCGCGGCCGCGCTGCGCAGAATGCGGGACACGCCGCGAATCGGCGTAATCGGCGGGTCGTCCGGATGAAGCGCCAGCTTCACCTTCGCTTCCTCCGCCACAGGCACGATCCGTTCCATGAAGTAGTGGAGATTATCCCAAAGCTGCTCTTCCGTCACAATGCCGGCCTCCGTAAGCGGGGCATTTTGCATAAGGCTGTGATCGTAGCTGGATACAAGCGCCCCGCCGCGCGTATGGGTCGTGGTGGACGTGCGAAACCAGTTGAACTGGGCCATGAAATTGTAGCACAGCACGGGAATGCCGGCTGCCCCCATGTTGAGCAGGAACTTCTGGAAGACCTCGATCTCCTCGTCGCGGCCCGGCGTTCCGAGCTTGATCTGATTGCTAGGCGGCATCGATTCGATGACGGACAGCGTAAGACCGTGATCCGCGTACCGCTGTTTCATCCGGATCAGCGGCATCAGATCCCACGGTTTGTCGGTTTTCTCCTCCCAAGGAAGACCTCCGACCGCATAATTAACGTTCATTTGCTTCGCTAGCTGCCACAGCTGGGAAGGCTGGGATGAGAAAAATTCTGCAAGCTGCATGTACGCTGCTCCTTTCACAGTCCATAGACGTTCATTACACTGGCGAGCCGCACGGGCCGCATGGGCCGCATGGGCCGCATGGGCTGCACGGGTCGCATGGGCAGCACGGCTCGCACAAGCCCGCATGGGCCGCTTTTATTTCGTGCCTGCTTTGGCAGCCAGCTCCATGCCCATTTTATTGATCTTGTTATAAGCATCCTCAATGGATTGCTGCCCGTACGTGACGGCTTCCATCTCTTTCTTATAGGTGTCTACCCACTCCGAGAAGCCGGCTGCAGGGGAGTAGAACGGCAGCGCCTTCTCGACCGACAGGTCATAGATCGCTTTACCCAGCTTATCCTTCGGTTCAAGCGTAGGCTCAAGCGCCTTGTAGATGTCCGGGTTGATCGGAATGCCGCGCGTCAGCCCAAGCGCCGTACCCGCGTCCTTATCCGTGATGAACCATTTCACGAACCGCTTTGCTTCATCCTTGTGCTTGGAATTGGCGCTGACGCTCAGGAAGATCGTCGATTGCGCCCAGCCGCCGCCGGCAGGACCTGTCGGCATGTTGACGACGTCCACCTTGCCCGGCATAAGCTGCTCCAGCGCGCTGACCGAACCGGTCGTTGCGCCGCGGGTCATCACGACGCCGGATGCCATCGGATCGGCTTGCGGGTCATTCTCGAGGAAGGCAGCGGCTTTTTCCGCCGGCGGCACGATTTTGGCTTTGCGGAAATCGGCGTAGGTTTGATAGAACTTCATGAACAGCTCCTTGTCGAGCGTGAACGTCTTGCCTCCGTCCGCCATGACGGGAGCCTTGCCCATGGAGGTCTGATAGTAGTTAAACCCGTCCCATGTCGTCGTGTCGCCGATCGGGTATTTGCCTTCCGGCAGCTTGGCGCGGGCATCCTTCGCCCATTGGAAGAACTCGTCGTACGTCCAGTTCTTCGCAGGCAGCGCAATGCCGTACTGCTCCAGCTCCGGCTTGTTGAAGGCGATGCCCTGCGCATTCTGGCTGAGCGGAATCCCGTATAATTTGCCGCCGATCTTCAAATTCTCCACGACGTTTGGATCCACGATGCCGCTGAGATCGATGTCGGACAGATCCTCCAGCTGGCCGCGGGCAACATACTCTTGAATGTATGCGGCGTCCATTTGCAGCACATCCGTAATCGACTTGGATGCAGCGAGCGTAGGCAGCTTCTGCCAATACGCATCCCAAGCCATGAACTCCGGCTTGAAGGTCACGCCGGCATTCTGCTTCGAATAAAGCGCCAGCGCATTCTTGGTCGCTTCGTGACGTGCGTCGGTTCCCCACCACATGATGCTGAGCGTCGCCGCTTCCGGCGCTTTGGCCGGTTCGTTCTCCGCCTTCGCGTCATTGCCCTTGTCCGCCGGCGCGTCGTTCTTGGTGCCGCTCGCGCTATTGCCGGCGCCGCCGTTGTTCTCGCTGTTCCCGCCCCCGCTGCCGCACGCCGTCAGCACGAGCAGCACCGCCATGCTGAGCAGCAAGATCGCAGATCCTCTTCTTTTCATTCCTCGTCATCCCCTCTCATTATCGCAAGCGCATTCGGACTAGCCTTTCAAGCCTGTTGTTGCAATCCCCTCCACGAAATATTTCTGGGCAAACAAGAAGATGATGGCGGAAGGCAGAATAGACAGCAAGGACATCGCAAGCAGCTGGCCCCATTGAATATCGAACTGATCGATAAACATGCGCAGCGCAAGCCCTACGGTAAACTTGTTGACGGAGCTTAAGTACAGCACTTGCGCGAAGAAATCGTCCCAGCTCCAGATGAAGGTAAAGATCGCGACCGTGACCAGCGCGGGCTTAATGAGCGGGAATATAATCCGCAGGAAAATGCCGTACACGGAAGCGCCGTCAATCTTGGCCGCTTCGTCCAGATCGCGGGGAATACCCCGGATAAATTGGACAAGAAGGAAGATGAAGAAGGCGCCGCCGCCGAAGAAATGGGGCAGTACCAGCGGTACATAGCTGTCTACCCAGCCCAGCTTGTTGAACAGAATATACTGCGGCACCACGGTAACCTGACCGGGCAGCATCATCGTCATCAGCAGGATCGAGAACCAGAAGCCCCGAAGCTTGAAGTTCAAGCGGCCGAAGCCGTAAGCCACGAGCGCCGCGGTCAGCACGCCGCCGGTTACGTTGCCGAGCTCCATCAGGAGCGTGTTGCCGAAGAAATGCGCAAAGGTATAATCGCCGGAGAAGTGCCAGCCCTTGTCGTAGTTCTCCCACATCGGCGTTGACGGCCACAGCGTAGGCAGACCAAGCTCTGCCGTCTTCTTTAGCGAAGCGCCGACCCACCAGATCACCGGATAAAGCATCAGCAGGGAGAACGCGGCAAGGAACAGATGACTCGACAATTTGCCCCGAATCGTGCTCATTTGGCTTTCCCCCCATCCGACTCGTAGAATACCCAGTAGCGCGAAGCGAGAAAATTCAGGGCGGTCAGTACGGCTACGATGACCAGCAGAATCCAGGCAAGCGCGGAGGCGTAGCCCATTTGGTAATGCTTAAACGCCTTCTCGTAGAGGAACAGCGCATACATGTACGTGGAATTAATCGGGCCGCCTTTGGTGATGATCAAGGCCGAAGTGAACGTCTGGAAGGAGCCGATAATGCCGAGCACCAAATTGAAGAACATGACCGGCGAGAGCATCGGAAGCGTGATGCGGAAGAATTTGCGGATGCGTCCTGCGCCGTCGACCGAAGCGGATTCGTACAACTCCTGCGGAATTTGCTTCAGCCCGGCCAGGAAAATGACCATCGTGGAGCCGAACTGCCAGGTGTTCAGCAGGATCAGCGTCCCAAGCGAGGTATCCGGATTGGTGATCCAGCCCACGCCTTGAATGCCGAACCAGGCCAGCACTTGGTTGATGTAGCCGTCGAGCCCAAACATGTTGCGCCACAGCGCGGCTACCGCGATACTGCCGCCGATGAGCGATGGAAAATAGATCGCCGTGCGGTAGAAATTCATCCCTCGGATGCTTCTGCTTAGGGCAATCGCGACCATGAGCGAGAAGAACAGCTTCAGCGGCACCGAGACGAGCACGAAGCTGAACGTGACGCCAAGCGATTTGGTAAAGGTCGAGTCGTTCGTGAAGATGTTGACGTAATTGTCCGTACCTGTCCAAACAGGAGCTTCCAGCAGCGAGTATTCCGTGAAGGATAGATAGAAGGATTGCGCAATGGGCCATAACGTCAGAAGCAAAAATCCGATCAGCCACGGGGCAATAAACAGATAGCCGGCTGCATTGGTTTCTCCCTTGCTTTTGCGTTTACGCAGGGGCGCTTCCACCGCCGTCTCCGTATAGGGTGTTTGGGATAACGTTTCAGCTGTCACCCATGGATCTCCTCCTTATGAACCTTTTGAAGTGCGCGCTGTAACGGGCACTTCTTTACTCTATACGAAAGCGGTTTCATGAGCATAGGAGACGATTTTACGAAATTGTTTGTTTTATTAAACGATCTGCTTGATTGAACATTGGCCCCTGCATCCGGCGGCGGGAAGGTCGGTTTTATTATGCAGCCGCGCAGAAATGCCTTAAGAACGTCACATCGACAAAAGCTCCAATGTCCCTAACAATAGACTCAAGCAACCGCAATTATCGCCTAAACTAGACGGAAGAGGTGCTCGAATGAAATTTGACAATCCGGAAGATATCGTCCAGCTCACCCCCCAGTGGGAAGGGGAGCGTTTCCCGAACGGCCGGCCGAAGGTGTCCGAGGATGTGCTGCGGCGCATGCGAAAAATCACCCTGGAAGAAGCGTGGGGACCGCTCTGGAATAGGGGCTATGCCTATCAATTTGAAGGCGATTTCAAAATCATTCACCCGGACAAGATCATGGTCGGCCGTGCGGTAACCGCCGTCATGGTGCCGAAGCGTCCTGATTTGCACGACGTGCTGCTGAAGCTCGGCCATGAGCAGGAAGGGCGCAAGGGCTTCTTCAATCAGTGGGTCATCGACTCGCTCGTCGAAGATGACGTCGTCGTTGTCGATATGTTCGACAAGGTTCACCTCGGAACGTATGTAGGGGGCAATTTGAGTACCGCAATATCCACCCGTACCAAACGCGGAGGCGCGGTCATCTGGGGCGGCGTTCGCGACAACCAGCAGATTGTTGAAATCGAGGATATCAATGTGTATTACCGGGGAAGCGACCCTACGGCGATTGCGGATGTGACGATGGCGGGCATGAACGTGCCGACGCGGATCGGCCGGGCGATCTGCCTGCCGGGGGATATCGTGCTCGGCACCCCAGCCGGCGTGATCTTCATCCCTCCCCATCTCGCTGAGCTTACGGTTGTACAAGCGGAGAAGTCCCAGGTCCGCGACATCTTCGGCTTCGTTCGCCTCAAGGAAGGCGTCTACTCGACGGCTCAGATCGATGCGGCTTGGAACACGGCCCTGTGGAGCGACTTCGTAGGCTGGTTCGACAGCGATCCAGCCGCGAGGGACTACCGTCACTTAACATGGGAGAGCGAGCTAGCGGAGGCGGCGAAAACAGACGGCGGCAGCGGCTATGACGTTCGCCTGTAACCTGGCGCGGCCAGCCGCCTGCGTAAGTAAAAAAGGACTTTGGACGAGCGGGTCTCCCGCCTCCAAAGTCCTTTTTATTATATTCGTTACTGGCCAACCGACTCGCGGTACTGCGTCGGAGACAAGCCGACCTTCTTCTTGAAGATTTGACTGAAATATCGCGGATCTTGGTAGCCGACCTGCTCGGCGACCTCGTAATTCTTGTAATGCGTGCTGCCAAGCAGTTCCTTGGCCTTGTCGATCCGGATTTCGGTCAGGTGATCGATGAAAGTTTTGCCCGTGTTCAGCTTAAAGAGCAGACTTAAGTACGTCGGCGTCATATAGACCTTCTGCGCCGCGCTTTGCAGCGAAACGACCTGGCAATCCTGCTTCATATGGTGGATGGTTTTCTTGATGATGCTGCGATGGCTTTCTTTCTGATCAGGGGCCATGACGTCCTTCAAACCGAGCAAGAAACGGCCGACATACGCCTTAATCTCCTGCAGCGTCTGCATCTTGACGATGGACATGACCTCGATCTTCTCGTAAGCGGTCACAAGATTGCTGCTGGCAAGCAGCTTCTTCTCCGTTCCAATCAGCAGGCGAGCCGTCAGCTCGTACACCGCTTTGATGTCGATGGGGCCCTGCTCAAGCAGCGTATTATAGAAGACGTCGACGGCTTCCTCGATCTCTGACGGGGAGTCGGCCGCCTTCAAGGCATCAAGCAGCAGGGCTTCCTTGTCCGCCGGATAGTCGCCGAGGGCCGCATAGCGGGGAAGCTCGCTGTAATAAATGATTTTGCCCGTACCGTTATAAAATTTGTTTTGCAGCGCGCGCGAAGCCTGTTTGTACGATTGGTTCACGTCGCACAGCTGGCTGCACGGCTTGCCTACGCCAATATTGACCGGCAAGCTGAACTGCGCGCTCAGCAAGTGCTGGATGTCCTCTAGGAACACCTTGGATACCCATGAGAACAGCAGGCCTATCCGGTTCTTGTCATCTATGAACACGACGCTGCCGCTCGCCGTCTGCTGCTGCAGGTAATCCCGTATTTTCTCCATATGAAGGAGTTTCTCGTGCTCCTCCGCACAAGGGGAGATTGGCTCCAGCAGCGCCAGCGCCGGATACGTAAAATAGGGATTCAAATTCAAGCGGGATAAGCTTTCCTTCACATTCAGGCTCTTCTGCTTGCGCCCGAGGACGAGATCCTGAAGAAACCGGTCTCTCATCCACGTCAAGATCACATCGTCTTTAAACAGCAGCTCATCGCTTAACATGCTCCATCTCCCCTTTATGAAAGGATGTCTACCCAGGTGCATGACGCTATCCTGTCACTAGTCAAGGTCAATCATCTTATAGGCATGCATATGTCCGATAAACGCGGCCTCCGCCGCATCCGCATCGCCCGAACGCAGGGCATCGATGAGCAGGAGATGCCAGTCAGCCAGCACTTCGGTCGTATAGTGGCGATTGCTGATTGCCATGAACCGCATCACCTTGGTGCGCATATGGTTCCACAGCTCCAGGACGGCCTGATTGTCGCAGCGTTTATAGAAGAAACCGTGAAAATCCATGTCCAGCTCCAAAATACGCAGCATTTCATTTTGTTTATTGGCGATGTCCATCTCGCTGATAATGCCTTGCAAATAGCTGTAATCCGCTTCCGTTAACAGCGGCATCGACTGCCGGACGGCAAACCCTTCGATAATTTCACGAAGGACGTAAATATCCTTGATTTCCTTGGCCGTAATCGTCGATACGACCGAGCCCTTGTTGGGAATGCCGACAATAAGGCCTTCCTGCTTCAACCGCTCCAAGGCCTCGCGCACGGGTGCTTGGCTGATCTTATAATTCCCGGCAATCTCAGTGACGATAAGCCGGGTACCCGGCTGGAGATCTCCCGAGAGAATATCCCGCTTCAGATCCTTATAGACATGTTCGCTAATCGAGTTAATCGGATAATCGACCTGGCTGCTGCGTATGGCGCCCACTGCTCCTTTCAACATTATCGATTATCGATAATGTTGTGTGTAGCTTTATTATAGGGGCTGCTGCTGGCAGCGACAACGGTTTATTTTGTTGATTTTTGTCAGGCCGCGGAGATCTGCGCACTTGCGCCGAAAGACCTTACAGCGACAGAGGGCAAACGAATAGCCGAGCGAATGCAGGACAACCCTGCGCCTCGCTCGGCTATGATTCGATCCTCGTATTTATCCTATATCATCGTTCGTGACCGAAGCTGCTATGCCTTGCCAAGCTCCTTAGTTGCCGTCTCCAGCATGGCATTCCAGTTCGCAAAGTCCGTCTCTCTGGCAATATGGCGGTCGAACAGCTCTTCCGGAATATTCCGGATGTCATCCCGCGTGTCGACTTGGAACTGACCTTTCTCCAGAAATGCCGCGAAGCTCTCCAATCTGGAATATTTCTTCATAAACGATGCGTTAAACAGCTGCTCGAGCGGCACATTGTTCGGATCCTCTTGCGCCGTCTTCTGCCCTTGTAATTCCTTCAGCAATTCATCGAATGGCATTGGCTTTTGCTTTCTCAGACGCTCACCCCTAGACTATTTGATCGGACAGTATGGTATACATCATCTACCTAAGCCGTTCCTCTATTGAAACCGGCTTCGATAACGTTTCGAAGTCCACCCTTCACGTTACCATGACGATGCTTCATTTAGCAATACCTATCTGTCTATCTTTGACGGGTTTTCCGCGCTTGAAACCTATGCCGTAGCAAGGTTTTGCGCTGCTGCCCCGCATGGCAGGTTAGGTGAGGCGCTGCTAACGGCGCAGCTTGAACGCGGTTTGATTGCGTCCGATCAGATGTCCGCTGCCCTTTCATGACCGCAATCGGCGCCAGCGGCCTGCGGCTCATCTCCAAGCCGCTCACCGCGCTCAATCTCCTCCTCCGGCTCCAAGCGGTCCAGCAGCTCCCTTGCTTGCCTGATTCGAGCAGGGTCCAATGCGTTGTTCTGAAAGCCGCTCATGCGGACGCCTGAACCCATATGAACCTCGCGGACGCCGGTATTCCTGACGAAAGATTCCAGCGATTGAATCGTTAGGCCGCTGCCGGCAAGAATCGTAAGATGAGTATTCTGCGCAAGCCGAACCAGCCTGCCGAGCTCTGCCTCCGCATCCAGCGCGCTGTACATGCCTCCGGAGGTTAGGACGGTTCTTATCTGCGGGTAACGGCTCAGCACCTCAAGCGCTTCCGCCTGATCCCGCACATCGTCGAATGCCCGGTGGAACGTGACGGCGAGGTCGCCGGCAACATCCAGCAGGCGGCGAAGATTGTCTTCGTCCACGATGCCGTCAGCCGTCAGCGAGCCGAGCACGATTCCTGCCGCGCCCGTCTTACGGATGGCCCCGATATCGTTGCACATGACGCGTATATCATAGGGCGACATCTCGAAGCTCCGGCTGTGCGGCCGAACCATGACCCGAATCGGAATCGTAGTCGAGCCTGCAGCTTCTTCAACGACAGCCAGACTTGGCGTTAAACCGCCTTCCTCTATCGCAGCGATTAACTCGATACGATCCGCTCCCGCAGCCTCGGCGATTCTCGCCTCTTCAGCCGTCGTTGCAATGACTTCCAGCACCATGCTTACTCTCCTGCCTTCCGGAGTCGTTCCATGACGATGCCGAGCGTACGCGCTATGCCGGCGATATCGCCTTCGTCCTCTCCCAGATCCCCTTCGCCGAAGAGAGCCGTCACCAGCTTGGCTCCGGTCGCATTCCAACCTGTCACGAGCATGCCCGGCATTCTCGCCAGCGCTCCCCGTTCCTCTGCCTGCCGAACAGACTGGTCGAAGAAATCAAGAGCGGCCTCCGGTGTCTTCCAGCTGGAAGGCCATACCGTAAACCCCTTATCTAGTAAATGGCCTACCGACGGATAGGCGTCCAGCTTGTCGTAATGCCAGTCACACAGCACGATATCCTTCGGAATAAGGTCCACGGCTGGCCAAATGCCGTAGATATCGCCCTCCCACTCCGAATAGCCCAGCCCTTCCGAATCTATCAGCCGGTCGGCCCACATCAGCATCTGGAGCCCGCGTTTGCGGACGACATGCTCGTAATAGTCGTTGGCCGCTTTCGCGAACAGCTCCGCTTTGTTCTTCCCGCGGCAGCGGGGGCAGCCTTCGTCCGCGATCGCGAACACCTCGTCCATCCCTACATGAAGCGCATCCGCCTCGAACGCGTCCACCAGCTCATCCATGAGGTCGAACACAAGCGCGTTCACGTCCGGGTGCGACGGACACCAGCTCGGGCAGTAGAAATCCGGCCACTTCGCGTCCGTAGAAACATGAGGCGTTTCGTCGAATTCGGGATGCGCGCGCAGCAGCGAATTTCTAGCGCCGCCCCAGCCTTGGTGACCCAGGCAATCGAACAGCGGAATCAGACGGATTCCGCCTTCCCGGCACAACGCCGACAGCTCCCGCGCATCCTGGCGAGTCAGCGTTCCGCCGGACACCTCCGGATGGGAGCTGAATTGAAAATTCGTATTCACTTCCAGAATCAGCACATTTACGCCCATCGGCATCAGTGCCTCGGTAATGACTCGTTTTAACGCATCCACGTCCTCGTGAGATCCAAACCGCATATGAAAGCCGCGCAGGCCCCATTCCTTATTCATCCCTACCCTCTCCCTCCTGATGTAAACCGCCTTATCCTACAAGACCTGTCCGTTCTACGCCTTCGACGAAATACCGCTGCACGAAGAAATACATGACAATGAGCGGCGCGGTTAACAGAAGCACGCCGGTGTTTAGCAGCATGGACTGGTAGACCAGATCCGGCTCCTTGCCGAGCACCGAGCCCATATCCATCAGCTGCGTGGAAAGCACCTTTACTTTGCTGAAGAAGAGGGATACGTAATAGCTGTCGTTCCACTGCCACACGAAGGAAAACAAGACGACCGTCACGATTGCGGGCATGGCATTCGGCAGCATGATGCGATAGAACGTTTTGAAAATCCCCGCTCCGTCCACGAGCGCCGCTTCTTCGATTTCCTTCGGAATGCCCCGGAAGAACTGCCGGAAGATAAAGATATACAGCCCGTTCTTCAGTCCCATTCCGGTCGCGGAGGAGATGAGGAACGGCCAGAATGTATCGATCAGATTGAAGCTCGACCTGTTTGAGAACAGCCCCACCAGGCCGAATAAATCAAAGTAACGATACGTCAAGTAGAGCGGTATCATAATCGTCTGCGGCGGAACGACGATCGTGAAGACGACTAGGCCGAAGAGCAAGCCGCTGCCTTTGAACTTCAACCTTGCAAAAGCGTACGCCGCAAGCGCGCAGGTCGCCAGCTGAACGAGCGTCGTGCCTGCCGAGATCAGAAACGTGTTCAGCAGCGTCGAGAAATAATGCGTGGCTTCCATCGCGATTTTGATATTATCCAAGGTGAAATGTCTCGGAATCCAGAGCACGGTCGGATCGTAAATGTCCACCTTGCTGCGGAAGGCAACCGACAATCGAAGGAACAGCGGAAACAGAATACTAAAGCAAAAGCCGGCAACCAGGACGGCGCGTACGATTTTCCACAGCCATTGCTTGGATTTCTCGAGCGGATTGTACTTGGCATGGAGCATCTCCGCATAAGCAGCAGGCGATTTCATGGGCGTTTCCTCCTCTATTTGCCAATTCGGCGAGCCATCATGAGACTACCTTCGGCACGCATACCGAAGCGCAAACAGATTGGCCAATTCCGACCATTCGGTCAATCGTAATAGAAGACCTTTCGCGAAATCAGCGTCGTGGACACAGCCAGAATGAAGGCGACCAGCAGGAAGTACACCCAGGACATGGCGGCGCTTTGGCCGAATTCGAACGATTTGAATGCCGTTTCCGAGATTAGCGCATTGATCGTATTGTGATTGAACGAGTCGATAATGGAATAGACCGTATTCGTGAGAATCAAGGGCGTCATCATCGGAAACGTGATTTTCCAGAAGATTTCGTAACCGGTGGCCCCTTCGATCCGCGATGATTCGTACAGGGACGGCGAGATTGACTGCAGCCCTGCAAGGAAGATGAGAATTTGCACGCCGGAGGAGCTGATGATTTCATAAATCCGGTCCACCGCGCCCGTAATGTAATTGACGAACACGGGAGCAAGGCCGGAGTCCAGCATCATCTTCTTCAGCTCGAAGCTCTGCATCAGATTCCCGCTGTCCTCTCCTCCGCCGGAAGGAGCCGAGCCCCCGACAAAGCTGCTGATGTCGAGGTTCGCGATCGCCGCCGACGCAAGAATGACGGGCAGGAAGAAGATGGCTCGCGCCATCGCGCGTCCGGCGAACTTCTGGTTCAGCAGTACAGCGGCAAACAAACTGAAGATGATGATAATCGGCACGTTGACAACCATGTTCGTGATGGATTCCGTAAGTTTCCGAGGGAAATTTGGATTCGTCGTGAACAGGTTGCCGTAATTCTTGAAGCCTTCGTAATTGACCGCGAAGCCGCCTTCCACCAAATGAATGGAGCTTAGGCTGAAACGAAAGGATTGAATAAGCGGCAATATGAACAGCATGACCATGCCCAGTAGGAGCGGCGATACGAACAGCACCCCGAACCAAGCCTTCTTCTGCGTCAAGGTCAATGGTTTCCTTAACATCTTATTCACCGCCTACCCGGTAGCCCTCGGCCTCGATTTGTAAGCCGTTCACCGCTACCGCTGTATGATTGTAGTTAATCGTGATGGTCGTCCCGTTCCCGAATGTCGTCTGGACGATGCCGGGTGCCAGCTTCTCGTGCTTGACGATCATCTGATTGCGCACGCTGCCGAGAACGGTCTTGCTCTCGTTATAGAGCTTCACCGCTTCATCGAACCAGCTGCGGTAGCCGAGCCCGTACAAGTCGTTATAGTCGGTATCCTTCACCTTGGTAGAATCACTGTAATACCATTGGTAGAAGACGTTCGAACCGGTCTCCAGCCCTTGAAGCATGGACAGTCTCGGATTCTGAAGCTCATCCATGTTAAACGGAGCACCCGCCAAATCGTAATAACCGTGAAGGGCAATCTGATAGAATGGAATGTCCTCATCCGTAATGTTCATACGGCTGCTGCGCACCGGCGCGTTGACAATCACATCGGCGTACGGCAGGCTGTAGGCGTTGCCGCCGTTCACCATCAGCGAGCCCGCCTGCTGCTTCAGCTTGCTCGTCTGCTTCGCGATGGTCCGCAGCGCATCCTGCCTGTTCACCGTCTTTCCAGGGTCAAAGTCCGAATTCACTTCATTCCCCATATCGCGCAAGGACAAGCCCTTGTTCCCCGTATCCGCATAGTCCGACAGAAAACGGTCCACCTGCTTAGGCAGTACCGCGGGCGATAGAATGTAATGCGAGAACCGCTCCGTATCCTTGGCGTACATCACCGGATCGTACCGATAAACGGCCGCTTTGCTGCGGTCCAAGAACGTTGCCGCTCCGGCAGCTCCTTTATACTTCTCCAGAAAAGCCACATCCGGATAGAAGCCGATTCCGTTCTGCTTCGCGTAAGCGGTCAGATCCCGGAATCCGCTGCTGCCGCCCAGCGCGCCCGTTATGCTGATAGAGGACGGGGACGAATGATTGATGCCGCCGTTAAACCAGCCGACGTAACGCAGATCGATCTTGTCGACACCGGCTTGCTTGAGCTGCTTCAGCAGAGTCTGCGCCTCGTCGAAGCTCGTTAAGGATTCCGTGGACGGATACGGAATGCCGAGGAAGGATTTGCGCTTGCGAAACGCCCCGTCCAGCTCCAGAATAAACGGCGCTTCCTCCGCATCGTCAAGCGGCTTCAACTGATATTTACCGGCCAAATAGGTCCGGTACTGCTCCGCCATGCCGACGTAATTCGCGGCCGCTCCAGATAAGAACGCATACCTGAGCTTCAGGCTGCCTTCGTAGGTTTGGCTCTGAAACATCGGCACGGCGCTCGTCTTCGTGCCCGAGGTCAGCGTGTAAAAATCCATCGCCGCCACTTGAAATTTGCTGCTGACCGCGTTGTAGGAATCGTTGCGTCCGCTCACGTCCGCCGTGATGCCTGCCAACGCGTCGCCGTCTTCGATAATCCCAAGCATTGCATGGTCGTTCTGCTTCATGCCGAACACCGGGAGTCTTGTGATTTCATTGGTTTGGATATGCTCCTTCACGTCGAAGGAGCCGTCATTGCCGTATACGGGCAAGCTGTACGGCTCTGCTTGCTGCTTGCCGCTGTTCAGATGGATTAGCGCTCCCGAGCCGTCGGGAACGAACAGGTAACCGGATTTGTCCGTGCCCGCCGCGCCGAAGAATTTGAGCACCTGCACGGTTGCGAGCGGATAGGCCTTGTTGTAAGCCAGCTCCTTGCCTGGAACCGATACGACCAAGTGCTCACCGTCCAGCGTATATTCCACAGGCACGGTGAACTCCGCGTTCGCGGTTTCGGACGCATCGCCGGCTCCGTTCTCCTTATTGTCGCGCGCGGCTTCTTCGGCCGTGTAGCCCGCCTTCTCCAGCGTGGCGGATATCTCCTCCGCCACGTAATCCTGCAGCTTGCGGACGGTATAGATTTGCTTCTCTTCATCGAGGCTGAACTTGAACGCCACATCCTCGCGCGTGTCCTTATCCTGAATCCGGTCCAGGATTTGTGTCTGGAACCGTTCCTTGCTGATCGCTTTCGGAATGTTGGCGTAGCCCTTGGCGATATTGCCGATATGGTAAACCACCTTCAGCCCGTTATCCTTCGCCGAGATGTCGAATTGCTTCTTCGCCACGCTGTCGTCGTAGCTGTTGAACGTATTGACCTGCCCTTTATCGTTATAATAGGTGACCAATACCTGCGAGGACAGCTCCGACTTGTACAGCGGCGAAGCTTTGGGATCCGCTTCCCGCCCAGGGGGATTCGAGAACCAGCTATAACCGTCGCGCTTATCCTTGACGGCGATTTCGGCCGTGGCTCGATTCACGTACAGCTGCAGCGTATCATTCTCGGCGGCCTTCTCCATGGCAACCAGCGCCTGAATTTCCTGCGGCGTGTTCGCTGACGGAGGCTCGTGCTGTCCCTTCGCTGCGGGCAGCCGCAAAGCCGCTGCCTGCGAAGCCCCTTTCTCGGTCTGCAGCGCCGGCGGCCCGCTGCCGTCGCTTGCCCGCCCGTTGTCAGCTCCCTGTTCCCCGTAGCCGACAGACCCCATTCCGATTCCGATCATGCCGCCGATCAAGCATGCTGCGCAAAGGATAACCGCGGCCCTTCTCTTCTTCTCAGCCAAGGTGGATCCCTCCTTTCCTGCCTTTTACACCCGGAATGAAATTTCCTTATAGATGGATATCGCGAAGCTGATCATCTGCTGAAGCATGCTGAAGAATAGGACGCCCAGGAAAATGATGATTCCCATGACAAGCAGTGTGAGCAGCATCGTCACGAGCGTCTTGCCGGCGGAATATTGATGCACCGTCATCGTGCCCGTGAAGAGCAGCCAGACGAACCACAGCATCGCGATCGCATCCAACAGGTAATAGAAGGCGGTTTCCCCGCCGGTAATCATATTGCTGTACAGCGTTTGCGGTAGATAGATGATAACGAGCGGCAGCAGTGCATAGGCTGTCGCCATGACGATTTCCTTGAACTTCCCTTCGCCGTCCATCAGCGTTGTGAGCGACCAGTTTGCCACGCACCACAGCAGGAACGGAAGCACGATGAACTTCAGCTCATTCAAGCTATTCAACTGCTCAGGGTTATTGAAATTAACGACAAACCCGCTGTACTGCCGCTTGATGATTGCGGCAATGACAAGCGCGGCCACAATGCCGAGGGCGACCTTGATTCTGCCTTTATGCTCGTATTTCATCTCCCAAAATCCGTTAAAGGGATGCAGCATCGTGTAGAACGGGTTGCGAATGACGCCGAATTCCTGATAGTACTGTCCCTTGGCCTTCATCCGGCCGCTGAGCTTCACGGCTGTGATCAAGCAGGCCGCCAGCAGCGCGGCGACGAGCACCAGTGTGCCAAAATGCTGCAGGACGACGTCCTTCCGGTACCGCTTGAACGCCTCCGAGTAGTACTCCCGGTTATTGCCCAGCTTGAAATAGGTCATCGCTTCGCGGTTATCGCCCTTCTTGAGCAGGGACTTGCCGATGCCGATATAGGCGACGTCGAAGTTGCCGTTGAACTGCAGCACCTGCTTCCAAGCGGCGGCCGACTGCTCCGTCTTGCCGCCGTAGAGCGAGCTCACCGCTTCGCGGATCTCGGTTCCGTAACGGGTCGGCTTGAAGAGCGACAGCCGGTTGTTATCCTTATCCAGCACCAGCATGCGGTCGCCGAGTATCTCAATGGCGGAGGGCGTGCGGAAGTTGCTCTGCTGGCTCCCCAGCCCGCCGAATTCGTAAAGCAGATTGCCATCCTTATCGTAGGTGAATATCCGTCCCCGCTTGGCATCCAGTGCGCTGAACATGCCGCCCGTATCCGCGATTACGTCAACGAATATCGAACTGCCGGGCGAGCTGCCCGTTTCGAGCGTTCCGTTATCTCCCTTAGGCGGGAAATACCCTTTGCTGCGCAAAATATCCACGCCCGATGGATTCAGACGCTTGATCGGCCGGTCGGAATTTTCTTCCGACGTTGACGTATAAATAAAGCCGTCTCCATCGATATCCAGATTGTTGAATTCGAGCGGAATGAACTGCTCCATCTGCTGGCGCTGCGCTTTGGTCGAAATCCGCTTCCAGAACAGATCCACCGGACTGAACTTCACGCGGTTCGTCCCGATAAATCCGTTAAAGCCGCCATCCGCGTCAAACTCCATAATGCCCTCGTAAGACCCGCGGGTAACGACGTAAATCCGCTGCGCTTTATCTACTGCTACCTTAACGGGGGTATATTGGAAGCCTTCGCGCAGCAGCGTCGACTGCGGCTCCTTCACGATTCGGAGCAGTCCGCCCTTGTCATCCAATTCGACAAGACGGCGGTTCTGGGTATCCGCCACATAGATATGGCCTTCCGGATCGCTGAACACGCCCTCCGGCTGATTGAAGCCGTCCTTCTTGCCGTTGTTATCGAAGCCCTGAATAACCGCCTCAGCCTGCAGCTGTTCATTCAGCACGATGATCCGGTTATTTCCCGTATCGGCGATATACACCTGCTTATCCTGACCGACGAACACATCCTGCGGCGACGACAGCGAGCCGACGTTCCAGTCCGCCCCGACCATCACTCTATCTAGCGTATAGGGATTGGGCGACGGGACGGGATGCCCCCAATAGGAGTAGTTATAGGTATCGCTTGCGGAAGCCGTAACAGGAGCGGCCGCACCGATTAAGAGCATAACGATAAATAACGCGGCTATAATTCTTCTCATCTGCTGCTCCCCCTGTTATTCCTTCAAACCCGATGTAGACATCGTCTGAATGATATTGCTCTGCGTCACGATGAACACGGTGATCGGCACAAGCATCATGAGCAGCGTCACAGCCGCTACCGGGCCCGTTCTTGCAAGGCCGCCGTTTGCGATTTGCCCGAATACGTAGTCAACCGTCTTCAGCTGCTCGCTGTAAATGTATTTATGGCTCGTCACGGAGCCGTTCGTCCACAAATTCTGCAAGGAGAAAATAATAAGCGTCAGCCAGGCCGGCTTCACGATCGGCATCACGATCTGCCAGTAAATCCGGTACTCGCTAGCCCCGTCGATCTTGGCGGCTTCCAGCAGCGCATCCGGAATTTGCTCCATGAACTGCTTCATCAGATAGAGCCCCAGCGTCATCCCGAAGGCCGGCAGCAGAATCGCCCAGAACGTGTTAATGAGCCCCAGCATGGAAATGATCATGTAGTTCGGCACCTGGGTCACGTAAGACGTGAACATCAGGGAGAGCACCACGAGCCCGAACAGGAACCTTTTGCCCGGAAACGTGAGCTTGGCAAGCGGGTACGCCGCTGCGGACGCAATGACCACATGGCCTGCTGTGCCGACTATGGCAATAAAGAACGTATTGAACACGTATCTGGAGAACGGTACCCAGGAGTCGCTGAAGATGCCGATCAGATCCGAGAAGTTCTTGAAGGTCGGGTTGCGCACGAACAGCTTCGGCGGAAACGAGAAGATTTCATCCAGCGGCTTGAACGCGTTGCTGATCGTAAATACAAGCGGCAGCGCCATAAAGCAGGCGACCACGGCCAGCACCAGAAACAGAAGAATATCTCCCGTCCACGAGCGGTTCAGTCGTTGGGGCAGCTTCAATGACAGTCTCATTTTCTCTAATCACCCACTTTTGCCAGCAGCTTCTGCGTCAAGAGATTCGCTCCAAGCATAATTGAAAACAATACGGTGGCAATTGCCGAGGCATAGCCCATCTCGAACCGGATGGAGCCGTAATCCACCAAATGCGTGACGATCGTATGCGCGGAATAATCGACGCTTGGAAAGCCGATCAGATAAATCGAAATTTCGGCGACCGAGAAGGCCGATGAGATCTGGATTACCGCTCCGAACATCAACTGCGGCCTCATGGCCGGCAGCGTGATAAACCAGAGCTCCTGCCAGCGATTGCGGATGCCGTCGATGCTTCCCGCTTCATACAGCGTCCGGTCCACGTTCTGCAAGCCGGCGATGAAGGCAAGGAATGCCGTTCCCAAGCTGAGCCACAGCTGTACGAGAATTAGGATGCCAAGCACGAAGCGAGGATCCTGCAGCCACTGAATCGGCTCCAGAATGAAGCCCCACTTCATTAAGAAGGAATTGGCATACCCGTACGAGTCGCTCGCGAATAACAGCTGCCAGATCAAGTACGTATTGCCCGCAATCGACGGCGCATACAGCACCAGCGTCAGGAAGGCCCGCAGCTTCGGCTGCAGCTCGTTGATGAGCCACGCGAACAGGAAACAAGCCATGTAGCTGACCGGGCCGGTAATGGCCGCGAACAGGAACGTGTTCTTAATCGCGATTAGGAAGATGTCGTCCTGCACGAATAACCGCGCGAAGTTCTGCCAGCCGATCCACTTGGGCGCTTCCAGCAGGTTATAATTCGTAAAGCTGAGCACGAGCGACAGCAGGACCGGAACAATCGTAAACGTCCCGAAAATAATAAAATAAGGCGCCATCAGCACATAAGCATGCTTGTTTTTCTTCGCTTCGATGAACAGGCGCGCCCATTTGGACATCAGCCATGTGCCCGTCTCCGCGCTGCCTGGTACCTTCCCCCTTGCTAAGGGGCGTTCTGCGAGCTGCTGTTTCATATCAAGCCCCTCATTTCTCATAGGGAAGATTAAATTCTTTGCGTTTCAAGGTCATTTCCTCGTCCATCGCGCGCACGTAATTCTCAAGTGTCTCACGTGGATCGTCTCCTTGCACCACCACTCTGCGGAACGCATTATCGATATTGCGTCCGGTTAAGTAGCCGCCCGGCACTTCCGGAATCCCCTGCACCCACTGCATCTGCTCCTGCAGCTTCTGATAATCCTTGGTCGGCCAAGGTAGCCTTCCCAGCGCCTCCATGTTAGCCGTTGGATATCTGGCCGCCGCTCCCATCCGGATTTCCATTTGGCGACCGAAGGCAACCTGCGTGTCCGTGCCGGTCCACCACTTCATGAACGCCCAAGCCGCATCCTTGTTCTTCGTATGCTTGAACATGACGGTGGACGATCCTCCGCTGCCCACCTCGCGATGAATCGTGCCGTCGCCTGCGTCCGTTCCCGGAACAGGGGCGAAGGACCAGAGCCCTTTAATCTCCGGCGCAAACACGCTCAGCTTGTTATACATCGTGTAATCCACGATCCCGATCGGCATCTCGCCCGTCCGGAACCGGTTCGCGAAATCCACGGCAATCGGAATTTTATAATTCACGTAGAAGTCCGTCCATTGTTTGAACTGCTGAATAGCCGTCTCCGAATCCAAGTCGCTGGCCTTTCCCCCGTCCTTATAGAACTGTCCGCCATGCTGGAACAGAAACATCGCCATGGCGGGATTCGGCGGCAGCGTGGCGATATTGGTCGTCACCAGATCGTTGCCCAGCGAATCGAGCGGCTTCTGCGGGAGACCGAACTGCAGGTTATGCTTCTGCAGCGTCGGCAGCATATCGTAGACATCCTCCCAGGTTTGCGGCACCTTCAGATGCAGCTCATCCTCCAGAATATCCGTCCTGTAAAACAGCATCGGAAACGTCTGCTGCTCTGGCAGGGCGTAATAGCTCCCGTTATATTCGTAAGGGACCATCGCGCTCGGATTGAACTGCTTCCGCACCTGCTCGAAGTCCGGGAATTTCGATAGGTCCACGACCGCGCTGCGGCTTGCGTAGTTCACCGGCAAGTCATTGCCGACCTGCAGCGCCACATCCGGGCCTTTGCCCGCGACCGTCGAAGGAATAAGCACGTCTGCGCCAACCAGCTTCAGACTTACGTGGATGCCGGTTTTGGCGGTGAAGTCATCGTCCACCAGCCGCTTGATTACCTGCGCCTGATCCCGTGCCGAAGTGACCCAGACGGATACGCTGTCTCCGCCTTCATCCACGCCGGAGAAGTCGTCGTAATTCTCATAGAAGGAAGCTAGGAACGCCTTCGTGCTTGAGGTGAACTTGGTCCATGCGCCTGCCTCCGGATCCGGAAGCTTGTCGTTCGGCGTGCCGACGATGAGATAGTCCAGGGAAACCGGCTGTTCATTTACCGTAAGCATCCATGAACCTAATGAGCCGACATTGGTCTTGAAGGCATCGATCCGCGAAGGAACCGATTCCGGATTGTCGGCCATATCGTTTAATTGATAGGCAATCTTATTAATAATGGCGGTACGCTCATTGCCGTCGCCAGCCGCTCCTTCCATCCGTTTGGCAATGGAAGCGAGCTGAACGCTCTGCTTGCGGAATACCTCGGTCATCGTCGGAATCCGCTGCTCCAGATTGTAATCGCGGTAGGCATCGGGCACGGTTCCGGTATAGCTGATAATTTGCCGGTACATCGCATTAAGCTCCAGGATGCTGGACTCCACCGAACGCAGAATCGGCGCCAGTCCGCCGAGCGTCACTTCCATACGAATGCGGTGCTTGCCCTTGGATAGATGAAATAAATACGGCTCATCCTTGCCGGAGCCGATCACCTTCATCTGCCAGGACGAGCTGTACGGAAACGCGACATTGCGGAGCTCCTCGAAGGGCAGCTCCCCGTCGATGTACATGGTGCGCAAGGCGGACATGCCGCGCAGCGAGTTTTGCCGGCTCTTCAGCGCGATCTGGTACAGCGCATCCTGCGGCACATCGATCTCCCATTCGATCCATTGGCCCGGAAGTCTCCACGCCCAGCCGCCCATTGCATTGTTGCGCAGCTTCGAGACATGAAAAGGCTCCAGCGCCGGACTGGAACGGTCGTTGTACGGCAAGAGATTCGGCGTTGATTTGTACAGCGCCTGCTCGGCCTGCAGCTTAATGGACACCGCTTGGGCCGGTTTGTAGCCTTCTGCTTTATACCTGCTCGCCGCTTCTTTATAAGAGGGCGTGATTTGCGGTGTGGACAGCTTCAATTGATCGATGACCAGCGGTTCCTTCACCGAGGTCAGCGACAGGGTATGCTTGCCTGGGGAGAAATGAAATAAAAAAGGCTTCTCGTAAAAGCCCGTGCCATCCTTAATAAGGGTATCCTGCCACATCGGCGCTTCCACTTGATTAGGGGCCAGATCGTTGCCGCGGTCGTCGCGGTCAAAGGTTTGATGCTCATTCGTCCATATGCGATTGAAAGTCAAGCTTCTCGCTTCGGCAAACGGAAGAACGCCGTCGATCCGCAGCTCGCGTTCGATATCGGATTCTTTGCCCGGTTCCGTATACAAGCTCATCCCGATGTTATACAGGCCATCCTGCTTGACCTCAAATGTCCATGTCATCGTGCCGGAGTCTCCGGTTCGGACCGCCTTGCCCGGCTTGCCCTTGTAATGTTCAAGCACGGCCGGCTCCATCCCTTGAGCCTCTATGTAATTCTCGCCTTCAATAACGACGTCCTGCGCGGTTGCTCCTTTATCGTCGTATTGAGCCAAATACGCTTCGTATCCGCCTTTTTTAAGCACGCCCGTCATTCCCGTCCGTTCCTGGCCTGCCGCAGTGCCGACAGTGCCGACATCCGCAGACACCGCATCGCGGGGTGCCTTGCCGGGCAAGGAGAAGGCGACGTACGCAACAGCCGCAGCCGATAACAGAAGTAAAGCAGACACTTTTCGCCGCATTGGTTTCCCCCTCCTCTTGAGCAGTACCCCTAATCCCAACGTTTCCGTGACACTGAAACGGCGATTAGGGGTACCTGTCAAGAGATGCTATCTTTTATTTGCTGTCCTGCAGCAGCTTGTTGATATTGGCTTCGAACTGCGGTTTTACTTTGTCTACTGCCGTTGCCGGGGATACTTTGCCTGACGTAATATCCTTCACGACGCCTTCGAACAGCTTCTCGCCGTCCGGTATGCCGTAGTAAGAGATATACTCAATATTGTCGGCCATTTGTTTGCGCGTATCGAGTGACTCCTTGCTCGGGTAAGCCGTTTCCCACGATTGCTCGGACAATTTGCGGCCTTCGTCGTGCAGACTGATTTCATCCAGGATTTTAACGGCAACTTCGGCATTCTTCGAATACTTCGACACCATGTACATGTTGCCGAATGGCGTGTAGGATACGTATTTATCGGCTTTCGGGCCTTTCGGGAAGAACACGTAGCCAAGCTGCTGATCCTTCATGCTGTCGATCAGACCGCCAAGCTCCCAGCTGAAGCCGGCGTAAATTACGCCTTTGCCCGCGATGAACTCTTTGCTCGCGTCCTCCGGAACAGGCTGCATGATCGATTTGTCCGTATTGTACAGATCCGATACGAATTGCAGCGCTTGCGTGGCGTTCTCGCTCGTCAAGGAGAACTTGATCTCGCCGTTCTCGTCTTTATCCAAGGCGCCTTTGTTCGTATACACCAGCTGCTCGGCAAAGGCTTTCGTTTTGCCGTATGCGCCGGCAACGCCGAATACATCGGTTTTTCCGTCGCCGTTCGTGTCTTTGGTTCCTGCTTTGGCGAACTCGCGGAATTTCTCCCATGTCCATTCGCCTTTTTGCTGCAGCTCGTACGGATCCGGCAGACCCAGCTTCTGCACCAGCGTCTTGTTATAGAACATGCCGTACGGGGAAGGCGAAGAATCCGTCATGCCGTACTGCTTGCCCTTGTAGCTGCCGCCGGTTTTCATCCAGCCGATGTATTTGGGATCGGACAAGTCCAGGTAATCGTCGACAGGTTGAATGAACTCCTTATTGACGAGCTGCGGGAACGACCAGAAGAGCTCGAGGCGAACGATATCCGCGAACGGCGTTCCGGAAAGCGACGTCGTCGTGAAGTTCTCCACGTATTTCCCGTAGTCGCCGAATTTCACGAATTCGATTTTGGCGTTATATTTCTTCTCCGCTGCTTCGATCAGCTTGATTTGCGCTTCTTCCGCAGGGCCTTTCTCTTTGACTGTTCTTGGGTCCGCATCGTCGTACCAGACACCGATCTTGATGGAAGCGCCTTTGAGGTCGTAGGGATTTTCTGCAGGTGCAGCGGGTTCTGCTGCGGCAGGCTCGTTGGCGGCAGCCGTGTTATTCACTTTGGCCGGTTCTTCCGCGCCCGCGTTATTGCCTGCGTTTTCCGTCTTATTGCTGGAACAGCCTGCTGCCGTAACCACCACGGTCGTTGCGATAAGAACCGAAGAGAGCCATTTGAACTTGTTCATTTAAAATCCCCCATCATCCGTTTAGGACCGAAATTTTAAAAACCTTATGACTGTTTCTTGGCTGCGGAACCCAAAAGCAAATCCGCTTCTCCCTCCTTGCCGCAATCTGGATCGAATGAAAGAATGCGCTTTCAAACCTGACACGAAAAAATAAGCGATACTACCCAAGGACAAAATCGATCCAGTTATCAATGAGCCTGATAACGCCCTCCTGCTGCAAGACTTGCTCTAGAAGGAAGCTGAAGCTTGATTGCACAGCCGGAATGCGGCCTTCACCGTTTCTCCTTATGTAATTAGATATACCTTGCCTATCGCTTATAAAAGTTATTATAATCGGACATCAAATTATTGTAAATATAGAATATACTTTATTTCAAAAATATTGAAGTAACTTATACTCAATAGTAAAAAAGGACCACTAACCATCATGGTTAGCGGCCCTTAATTCTCTATAATTGTATGCACAGTTGGCTTAAAAACGCTATCCGATCTGTCCCTGTATGGACAAAATATCGGACGGCGCAGCCGTTGAGTCGCGTTCCACCCAGCCGACAGGCACCTTCACATGATGATGCGCGGTATCTGTCCGTTCGATCTGACGGACGATCAATTCCGCAGCCATGCGGCCGATTTCGTTGTAGTTCTGCGAAATCGTCGTAAGCGGCACTTCAACATGCCGGGCAATCATATGATCGTCGAAGCCTACGATCGACAGCTGCTCCGGTACGCGAAGACCCATTTCCAGCGCATTCTTAAGCAGATCGACGGCAAGATGATCATGCTCGGTCTGTATAGCCGTCACGCCGGCCTGAATGAGCTGCGCGATCATGGCTCTATAGAAGTCCTTCGCATTCGCGGGCTTGACGTCGCGATAGAAGTCGGTCAGCACAATCGTCGGATCGATCGGGATCTTGTGATCCTTCAGCGCCTTGCAGTAGCCTTGATAACGGTCTCGAACAGAGCTGCGGAATTCAATACTGATGCTGGATACGAAAGCAATTCGTTCATGGCCGAGCTCGACCAGCTTGTTCGCGGTCATATAGCCGCCCTCGAAATTGTCCGAAACGACGCTCGTAATCGGCAAGCTATCGAAATATTGATCGATCGTCACGATCGGGTAGTCATTCCAATGGATCGCATGGATCAAGTCAACGTTGCTGATCGTGCTGATAGGATACAAAATAATCCCGCTCGGGCCGTTCTTCGGCACTCTAAGCAGCAGATCCTTCTCCTTGTCCTTGCTCCAATTGCTGTCATGAATGCTTAAATAGTAGCCCTTGGAATCGAGATAATCGGAAGCCCCTTTAATGGAGTCTACTTCGCTGGTCGCCATATAAGGCAGGATCATGGAGATAATGCGATTCGAATTAACCAGACCCGCTGCCGGTCCCGGACCTTCCGCAGGAAAGCCCTCTTGTTTCTTCACGTAGCTGCCGCTTCCTCTAATCCGATAGATCAAGCCTTCCCGTTCCAGCTCGATCAACGCCCGTTTCGACGTGATGCGGCTGACGCCGGACTGCTCCGCCAACTCGACTTCCGTCGGCAGCTGCTGGTCGGGCGAATATTCGCCGGAGCTGATCTTCTCCTTAAGTCCCTCCATGATCACCACGTACAAGGGCTTATTCTCGGCTGACATAGAACTCACTTCCAGTCCGTTCCAATATTTCACATTCTCCATTGATTATATCAAATTGCAAGATTATAATGCAAATTAAATATATCAAATTTCCTACTATCTCATCAAGGAGCGATCATGTCGATGAATAACGGCCTTGTACTGGATTCAACCTGGAGGGAAACCGTTCGACAGAAATTTGAGCGTAAGCAGCAGCTTGCAAAATCCAGACATGCGCAGCTCTTCCATGTGTTCGACGAGCCGCTGTCCGAAGAAGAACGTTTTCTGCTTCAATTCCTCTACGCTTACATGCCCATGAATGATTTGGCCGATTATAGCGGTGAATTATTCCTCAGCCATGTTCGTACCACCTTGTTGATTCGCGGCCAGGTGCCTTGGGGCATGTCGATCCCCGAGCATCACTTTGTTCATTTTGTCCTTCCCTATCGGGTCAATAACGAGAATATCGAGGACAGCCGCGGGCTGCTCTTTCAGGAACTAATCGGGCGTGTGCAAGGACTGTCATTGACCGAAGCGATTCTCGAAACGAACTACTGGTGCCATGAACGAGCCACCTATGTCGGCAATGATCCGCGCACCGTCTCTCCCCTGACCTTAATGCGCACCACGCTCGGACGATGCGGGGAACAATCGACCCTCGCTGTCGCCGCGCTCCGCAGTCTCGGTATCCCTGCCAGACAATGCTATACGCCTCGCTGGGCGCATTGCGATTCTAATCACGCCTGGGTGGAAGCATGGGATGGGCATGCATGGCGTTTTCTTGGCGCATGCGAGCCGGAAGCCCGCCTGGATCAGGGCTGGTTCAAGGATCCGGCTGCCAGAGCGATGCTCGTCAACACCCGGGTGCCCTCCAATTACCCCGGTCCCGAAGAAATCACCCTTGCCCATCCTTGGTATACCGAAATCAATTTGCTGAACCATTACGCCCCCAGCAAGACCATTAAAGTACATGTCGTCCACGCAGACGGAACGCCGGCCGAAGCTCAGCTCAGCTTCCAGCTGTATAACTTCGCTGAGCTCTCCACCATTGTCACCAAGCAGAGCGATGCCAGCGGACAGGTATCTCTGACAACCGGCTTCGGCAATCTGTTCGTTCATGCCGCCGGCCCTGGGGCTTGGAATACGATGGTCATTCACCCCGCTGACGCGGATGAATTCACGATCGTGCTGAATGCTGGACTCGGAGATAGTGAGCTTGTGCAAGCGTTCGATATGGTGCCGCCGCCTGCTGCCGAATTGGGCAAGGAGGACGTTCCCGTGCACGAGCAGCTGCGGAATCAGGAACGCGTACAGGAAGGCGCGCGGATTCGCGCCGACTATGAAGCGACGTTCATGAATGAGGAAGCCGCCAACCGGCTTGCAGCGGAGCTGTCATTGCCGGCAGACCGGGTATGGACGGTGATCAGCCGCGCGAGGGGAAACAGCCATGAGCTTGCCTTGTTCTTGCGGGAGCAATCGCCCGCGCACGGACATTGGCCGCTGACGCTGCTGGAATCGCTGAACGTCAAGGATTTGACAGATACGCTCCGCCCAGCCCTAAACGATCATCTGAACGGCGCGCTGCCGTTCCTTGATGCGCATGATCTCGACTTCGTTGCGTCATATCTGCTCTGCCCGCGGATTCATTACGAGATGATCGTTCCTTACAAGCAGCGGTTTCAGCAGCGCTTCACGCCGGAAGAGCAGATGCAATACCGGGAGGATCCGCAGGCGCTGTACGACCGGATTGCCGGTGAATTCGAAGTCATCGAGGACATGAATTATTTTAACGGCTCCGCGACTCCGATCGGCAGCTTGGAGCTGGCCAAGGGCGACCGGCTTAGTCTGCATATTATGCTCACGGCAGCGGCTAGAAGCGTCGGCATTCCTGCCCGGCTTGATCCGAACGACCGCCGGCCGCAGTATTGGCAGGATGGGGCTTGGATCGATTATCGGCTCACTGCTGTATCGGAAGCCGCAGCTTCTCTCGAGCTTGGGGCTTCGCCCGAGCCGAAGGCTTCACCCGAGCTGAATGCTTTATCCGAGTTTCCCGATTCATCGCTCGGCTTCATTCAACTTGTCAGAGCTGGTAATGAGGAGGAGCAGGAAGCCGCCTACTTCAACAACTTCACCCTTGCGCGCTGGGAGGACGGCCTGTTCAAGACGCTGACGCTGCCATTCGGCAAGAAGGACTGGTGGGATTCTCCGCTAGAGGTGCTGAGCGGTCGTTACCGTTTAACCACCGGAACGAGAATGCAGGACGGAACGGCCAAGGTGCGGCTGACTTATTTCCAAGTGAAAGCCGGGGAATCTACGGAGGTTGCGTTGGTCTTTCGCCGGGAGGAGGAGGAGGAGGTTCCCGTCTTAGGCGCGGCGGCGATGACAACCGCCCTGTTCTCGCCTGAAGTCCAGCTTGACCTCGCAGCGGGTACGCATGGCGCGATTGTGGCCTGGATCGAACCCGATCGCGAGCCGTCGAAGCATCTGCTGCGCGAGCTCAGAGAACTGGCGCCCGCCTTCGATGCATGGGGCGGCCCGATCTTGCTGGCTGCCGGGGAGGATAAATTGACAGCCTCCTTCACTTTGGACCGGGATACGACCCTGCCGCTGCACGCTTCCTTTCACAAGGATCCCGGGTACATCGGACTGGATGCGCTCACTTCCGATATGGATAAGCGTCCTTCAGCGGCATTCCCCGTCGTGTTTGTCTTGGACGCTAAGGGGCAGATTCGCTACTTCTCGACCGGGTATAAGCTGGGGATCGGCCGCGAGGTGCTGGATGTGGTTGGGAGAATGTAGGTCGGAGCGCTACGCGCACGGATAACGTCAAAAAGATGCATCCTGAGGGATGCATCTTTTTGATCTTCCTCTTCGTTCAACCTGACCCTTTCGGATTTAGTCAGTCCTACTCTCTCTTCGTCTTGCGACTGCGGTGCATAAACAGCAGCCCGGACGCCTCCATCGGCAACCGGGCTTCCTGTTCTCTTGCAGGTGCTCTGCTCGTGCTACGACTTGTTACCCTGCGCCAGCATTTTCAATAGAACCGTAACGGCTTCCGCGCGTGTTGCTTGGCCGCCAGGATTGAACTGATTCGCGCCTTGGCCTTGAATGATCCCCCGCTTCTGCAGCGCATCAACGGCACTCTTCGCCCATGCCGGAATCGCCGCATCATCCGCGAACTGCGTCACTGCATTCAGGTCTGCTTTGATACCGAGCGCGGCAGCAACCATGGCCGCCATCTCGGCGCGCGTAATCGCCGCATTCGGACGGAAAGAGCCGTCGGAGTAACCGTGCAGAATGCCGGCCTGCACCGCCTGTGCAACTGCATTCTGTGCCCAGGCACCGATGTCCGACGAATCGGTGAACGCCAGCTTCGCGCTTTCGCCGTTCAGCTGCAGCGCATGAACGAGCATCACTGCGAATTCCGCGCGCGTCACCTCGCCGTTCGGCTTGAACGTGCCGTTCGGATAGCCGGATACGATTCCGCCGCTCACGGCTTGCTTAATGTCCGCCTCCGCCCAGTGGCCGGAGATATCGCTCAGGCTGACGCTTGGCTTCACCGGCGAATCGACGGCAAACACGGCATATTTCGTAAAATGATTCACATCGACGGTAATCCGATTGCCGTCCGTCACGCCTCCGACTTCCACCCACTGCTTCTTCGCCTCGTCATAATAGAAGATCGCGGCATGCTGACCCGGTTTTAGCTTCGCCGGATCGAAGGTAAGCGTGAGCGTCACCGGCTTGCTGAAGTTCGCCGTGAAATTCTTGAGCAGCTCGTAAATCGGGCTGGCCGGAACGAGATCGCCGGTAATCAGATGCTGAATATCTTCGACTTTCGTAATCGTGATCGTCAATTCTTGGTTTGAAGCACCCGTCGGAATAGAAACGGTAATGCCGTCGCCCAAGCTGACCGTACCGGATTGGTTGGCAGGCAGCGTGATATGGCCGTTGTTTCCGGCTGGAGGCGCCGGTGGCGTATAGCCGCCGCTGTTCGGTGCGCTCGGCGTGACGGCGTTCGAGCTTGCGGACGCCGCACTGCTGCCTACGCTGTTAATCGCTTTAACCGTGAAGGTATAAGCGGTCCCATTCGTTAGGCCCGTTACCGTAATTGGGCTGGCTGTTCCTTGTACGGTAATATTCCCAGGCGTCGACGTCACTTTATACCCTGTGATTGCGCTTCCCCCATTGTTGGAAGGTGCCGTAAACGTAAGCGTCGCTTGCCCATTACCGGCTGTTGCAACGAGATTCGTCGGTGCAGAAGGAGCGGTATGAACCGTTAAGACAGCCGCGTTCGAAATGACATCCCCCTTCACGACGACCCGATAGGCATAACCGTTCATCGAGCCGGATGCGTGCGTCACATGGAGCACAGCCGTCGCTGATCCGCTATAGACGGCATTATCCGTGACCGCTGTGAACCCCGTGCCTGTATCAACTTGCCATTGGTACGTGAGATCCGTACCTTCCGCTGCAACGTTAAAGCTGGCGTCGCTGCCTTCGTTAACTGTTGCACCGACCGGCTGGCCCGTAATGCTTGTGGGCGTCTTCACCGCTGACAGCTTGAGCAGCTTCGACTCCGCCGCCTGCAGCGTGATTTCGAGCGACCCGTTAACCGTGCTGGTATCCCCGGTCCACAGATCCTCCAGTGTCAGATCCGTACCGGCAGGCAGCCCGGCGCGGGCAAAATCAATCGTCTTCTCCGCGGCGTCAGTGCCCGAGTAATTAAAGACCGCCGCGTAATAATCATCGCCGTCCCGCAGCACGAACGTATCCGCTGCATTCGCGCCCGTGTCGCCTTCCACCGGACGGAACGCTTTGCCTTTGAGCGCTAGATCGCGCACTTTGACGTTCGTATACAATTGGCTCATGTAATCCTGCGCTACCGTGTTACTGACGTCGTCCGAATCGAGGAACACCGTGCCGGAAATGACGGCCGAGTTGACGCGGCTCCGCGCTTCGGTGAGCGAAGTGGCATGCGTCAGCGCCATATGATCGGGATCCGTATGGGTGTAGATCGTACCGTTCTGCCACCAGCCGTACGTCAGCGCGTTCAGCTCGTATTCGGATTCGCTGATCCGGCCGAACGTGTCCGTAGCGATCCGTCTGCTGTTCGCATACTGCGATGGGAAGAGCGGCGCGATCGATGCGCTGATGAACATCGTGCCGTCCAACAGTTCGTTCACGTAGCGCATGCCTTCATTGTACGCCTGAATGCCCGTCGTCACATTCGGATCGTTATGCACGCCCTCCAGCGCCCCGTGCGACAAGAAATCCAGCTTGATGTAGGAGAAGCCGAGTTCCTTGTACATGTTGATGTAGTAGGCGATCATCATTTTGGTTCCCGGGTGGGTCGGATCAAGCGGGTGGGCGCCATCAAGGATCGGCAGCGGTTTGCCCGTGCTGTCCTTAAGGACGATATCCCTGTAGGTGTATGCATCGTTCGTGCCTTCCACCTTCTGGTCCAAATCGTCGCCCCAATGGCCGAAAGGCGCCGTATAAATACCCGCTTGCTGCCCATTGGCATGAATGGCGGCCACGACCTGCTCCAGCTCATCCTTCGACAGCCCGTTCGCATCCAGGTTGATATAGACGGTACCGTCATTGTTGAAGTCCGGCAGCTGGTTTTTGAAATAATCCGACGTATCCTTCAGCTTCTGCACCGTGACGCCGCCGCCGAGCGCCGCGTAACTGTTCCAGCCGACCGGTACGCCTTGCGGCAGCGGACTGTTGACCGCAAGCGAAGGTGCGACAATCGCATTCGTGCGGCCGTAGGCTTCAAGGCCGTCCCGGTAATCCGCATACGCCCCGGTCATGATCGTCGGCGAGGTGACCTTCGTGCCGGATACGGTGCCATGCGGGAGCGAGTCGTGCGTCACGCTGGAGGATGCGCCTCCATAGACCGCAAGCTTATTGACCTGATTGTTCGATCCCGTCCAATCGATGCCGGTCTTCCACGTATCATGCGTGATGGAGCCGATAATGAGACCGTGGCGGGACGTATTGTCGTAAATCGCCGTGACCTCGTAGCTCGTATCGGAGCGGTTAAGCCGCTGCGCTTTATACCTAATCCACATATCGTTGTCGAACGGAACGCTCAGCACGCGGTTGTCCGCCGTTTGCCCCGTTTCCACGCCATTCTGCCGGTTCACGACGATTGGCGCCATGTAATTGGTCTCGATCGGCTGATCGCTCACCGCTTCGAGCCGGTTCAGGAAATACGTACTTCCTTCGTAGAAATCATATACTTGTCGGAGCGTCGGCTTACCGTCCTGGGTATGCGTGAATACCACTTCGATGCCCGTGCCGAAATCATCATGAATCGGCGACACCTGATCCAGCGCGAACGTGTGCGAGCTGTAATCCTTCGTCGTGATTTCGTCGCTGCCCAGCTTTATTTGGCCGAAAACGCCTGTTAACCGTTCTCCGTCGTTCCACTCGTAATTCGCCATGCCGTTGTCCGTGAAGAAGGAGACATGATATTGACCGTTAGTGATCTTCACGCCCGCTGTATACGGCTGCACCGTAATGGCTCCGTAATCAACCGGCGACAGCGGGCTGCCGATATTGCCCTCTTCGCCTGGGTTCTCGCCTTCGTCATCCACCGCTTGCACCTGAATGCGGTCGATATCCGGGGAATACCAGTTGTTGTCGGCAAAGAGAATCGTGTTCTCGCCCTCTGTCAGCGACAAGGTGAGATCATACGTGCCTACGGTGTTCCAATCCGCCGTCTTCAGCGCATCGTAGTTCACCGCTTCGCCGCCGTTCACGCTGACGTAGACGCCCCGCGGGTCGCCGGAAATAAACGACAGCGTAACCTTGTAATCGCCCGTCCGAGGCGCTGCGATGTGCGTGAATTGCAGCGAACTGCCTCCATACAGGCCGCCTACCTTCTGGCCGCCTGAGCATGCGTTACAGTTCGAGACCGAGGCGTTGCCGGTCAGCACGTTAACGGCATTCTCCGCCTCATACGAAACGGCGACCGGAATGACTTCGATCCGGTCGAGATCCGGCGAGTAGCCGTTATTGTCCGACAAGACGATCGTATTGCCGCCGGCACCCAGCATGACCGGCACCTCGTACGTGCCGACCGTGTTCCACGTCGCCGTGACCGGCATATCGTAGCTGTCCGCCTCGTCGCCGTTCACGCTGATCGAGAACGAACGCGGATCAGCCGAAGTGTAATACAGCCGCACAAGGTAACTGCCTGCTGCCGGCACGTTAATCGAAGGAAACGTCACCGAGCTGCCTCCGTACAGGTTGCCGATCTTCTGACCGCCCGAGCAAGCGCTGCAGTTCGAGACGGCTGCGTTGCCGGCAATCACGTTGCCTGCGTCCTCGGCTTCATACATCGTGCCGTGCAGGTCATCCCCGCTGCCGGGATCGGTACCCGGATCTTCGCCGCCGACGCGTTCGCCGATCACGATCCGGTCGATGTCCGGCGAGTACCAGTTGTTGTCGTCGAAAAGAATGGTATTGCTGCCGGCATTCAGCGGCAGCTCAACATCGTAGCTGCCTACCGTTTCCCAGTCGGGCATCGCCGGGAAATCATAGAGATCCTTCACTCCGCCGTTCGCGCTAATGTTGATCGCGCGCGGGTCGCCTGAGGTGTAGTACACCGTCACCTTGTACGTTCCGCTCGTGCTGACGGTAATGGCATTGAATTGGAGGGACGCGCCTTGGTACAGACCGCCTACCTTCTTCAAGCCCGAGCATAACGAGCAATTGCCCACGGATGCATTGCCGGTCAGCGTGTTGCCGTCCGCCTCGGCTTCGTAGACGGTAACCGGCGGCTCAGGCTCTCCTCCGATGCGGTCGCCGATCACGATTCGGTCGATGTCCGGGGAATACCAGTTGTTGTCGTCGAACAGAATGGTATTGCTGCCGGCATTCAGCGACAGCTCAACATCGTAGCTGCCTACCGTTTCCCAGTCGGGCATTGCCGGAAAATCATACAGATCCTTCTCCCCGCCGTTCGCGCTAATATTAATCGCGCGCGGGTCGCCGGTCGTATAGTATACCGTCACCTTGTATGTACCGCTCGTGCTGACGTTAATCGTATTGAATTGCAAGGACGCGCCTTGATAGAGGCCGCCGACCTTCTTTAACCCCGAGCATAACGAGCAGTTGCCAACGGATGCGTTGCCGGTCAGCGTATTGCCATCCGCCTCGGCTTCGTACACTTGCTGCGGCTGCGGGCTGTCAGCATGCGCCCGGCTTCCGCCCGGCCACCCCATCGCTAGAATCATCGTAAACACGATAAAAAGAAAGAAAGATTTCTGGCCCTTCTTGTGAGGCATAACGTTCCTCCTTATGGGATAAAAATTATACCTCTCCATTATAAAGCGCTTTCATTCTCTCGAATATATAAAAAAGATACTAAATGTATCAAAATATTACGATCGGCCTATCGCAAAGTAACACTTTTTCTATCAGCCTAAGCACGGCTGCGCAGTGCCGCCATAAAGCAGCGAGCTGAAGCTTTTCTGTCGCTTGGGAAGCAATCGCCCTCTGCGCATAAAAAAAGAGGGACGCGAATGTTCGCGCACCTCTTTCCGTTCCAACGTGCTGCAGTTCGTCTATATTAGCCGGAAACCGCATTTCCCTTGCTCGCTTGCGCCAGCAGATTTAGCAGAACCGTCACGGCTTCGGCTCGCGTCGCATGGTCTTGCGGTGCGAAGCGGTTGCCGCCCTTCCCTTGGACGATGCCCGTTTCCTTCACCAGAGCAACGCCACCTCTTGCCCATGCCGGAATGCCAGCATCGTCCGCGAAACCGGTATCCGCATCCGCTTCGATCTTGAGGCCCGTTGCTGTCGCGATCATCGTTGCCATCTCCGCGCGCGTAATGACGGCATTTGGACGGAAGGTACCATCCTCATAGCCATGAATAATGCCGGCTTTGACCGCACTCGCGATGGCTTCCCGCGCCCAATCGCCAATTTCCGCCGAATCCTTGAACGTAAGCTTCGCTCCGTCTCCGTGCAATTGCAGCGCATTCGCCAGCATCACGGCAAACTCCGCGCGCGTTACGGTTTGATTCGGTTTAAACGTTCCATCCGGATAACCCTTCACGAATCCGGCGCCGACCGCTTCCTTAATGCCTTGTTCCGCCCAATGTCCAGCAACATCGCTAAAGCCTTGGCCCGGATCAGCCGGCTGAGAAGCCCCTTCTCCTACAACCATGACCGCGTATTTCGTAAAGTGGTTTACCTCGGCTGTGATGTGATTGCCGTTCACCGTGCCACCGACTTCCACCCAAGCCTTCTTCGCTTCATCATAGTAGCATACGACTGCTTTCTGAGTGCCGCTCAGCGCCTTCGGATCGAACGCGAACGTCAACGTGACTGGTTTGCTGAAGTTCTCCGAGAAGTTTTTCAAAATCTCGAAGACCGGGCTGGCCAGCACTTCGTCATCCGTAAGCAGCTGCTGCGTGTTCGTCAACTTCTGAATCGTCAGCTTCAGCTCTTTGTCCGTCGCTCCAGCCGGGATCGAGACCTTGACCGCATCGTCCAAGCTGACTTCTCCAGTATGGCCTACAGGAAGCGTCAACGTGCCGTCCGTCGAGACCACCGGCGTATCGTTTACCGGAGCGGAAGAACCGCCGCTCGATGGCATGCTTGCCGTCGCCGGGAACACCGCCGTTACGATGCCCGAGTCCGCGTTATTCGTTACCGATGCGGCTCCCGCTACCGTGAAGAAATTTTTGCTTATGCCTGTTAACGTGTAGCCCGCCTTCGGCGTTAGCGTAATCGTCGCGGTATACGCCGTGCTCGGCGCGAATACGGATGCTGCCGGCGACCATGCAATCGCCGCTGTGTATTCGTTTGTCGCGGCGATCGCGGATACCGGCGATGCATTCCTTACCGGCGGCGTGACGCCGACGATAGCGGCTGTACCGATCGGCGACGGCGCGGCAGCCGTCGCCGGGAACACCGCAGTTACGATGCCCGAGTCCGCGTCATTCGTGACGGATGAAGCGCCGGCTACCGTGAAGAAATTCTTGCTTACGCCCGTTAAGGTATAGCCTGCTTTCGGCGTTAGCGTAATCGTCGCGGTATACACCGTGCTCGGCGCGAATACGGAGGCTGCAGGCGACCATGCAATCGCCGCTGTGTATTCGTTTGTCGCGGCGATCGCGGATACCGGCGACGCGCCTCTTACCGGCGGCGTGACGCCGACGATGGAAGCCGTGCCGATCGGGACGAGATCAGTCACCACGGTTAACGGGTTTGTCCCCGTCGTTTTGCCGGATGCCGTGTGCGTAATCGTAACCGGCGCGCCATCATGCAGGGCAACCGTTAACGCCGTTCCGTTCGCCGGGCTCGTCGTGTAGCCATCAGCCGTTCCAGAAGCGAAAGGTACATCGACCGTCGTTCCGTCGTTGTTCGTTTCCGTTACGATCATGCCGTCAAGCTCCAGCACGCCGTCCGTTCCTTCTACGTAGCTCAGCTTCGCCGGTTGCTTGCTCACAGCGATGCTACCGAGGGCGAGCGGAGCCGTCGCGCCGTAAGTCGCCGTGAACGTGACGGTATTGCCCTCGCCCGTACCGCTAGTCGTCGCCGCGCTTACCCCAGTCGAACCGGCCGCCGTTGGAGTGACTCCCTGCGTGAGGAAGCTTGTCCCGCTCTTCGACGTCAGCGTGACCGTTGCCGTGTACGCCTGGCTTGCCTTAAACTTGCCGCTTGCGGTTAACGCTTCGTTCCATGTGACGCCGGTTACGGTGAAGTCGGGATTCGCCGTTGCCGCTTCGACAGCCGCGGCATTAACCGGGGCTGATCCCGCTGACGGAGCCGCGATCGTCACTCCCGCATCACTAAGGCCTGTCAACACTGGCGAAATTAAGGCCTGACCCGAATGAAACGAAAGCGGTATATTCGCGATATCGCTTGGATTGCCTTGGATCGAGAAGGACACCATTCCGTTCACCGTATGCCAAGAAAACCCGTTTCTGACCGTTGTAATCCCGCCGAAATTAGTATCGTTCACGTCAATGTTGTAGAAGACCGTGTTCGGATCCGCAGAAGAGATGAATACTTCCGTCTGGCCGTTCACCAAATTCCCGTCGGTGCCGTATATGTTGTAGGGCACGCTTGTAAATCCGGGATGCGCGCTATCTGCTATAGGCTTGCCTTGCACAACATAACCAACGGGCAGCGAAGGTTTGTTGGCTTCAATTGCACTCAAATTCACATACGAAGTAGAGTTGGCGTTGAAGCCCGGCACCCAGCTTACGGTGCCGTCGCTGACATAACCGCCAACGATCGTTTTGCTGCTGTCGGTCGTAGTGACTGCGCTGTTCATCCCTTGCGCCGGGTCATTCGCTTGCGTAACCGTTCCATCCGAATAGCGTACATACGCATGCTCGGAGCTGCTCAACTGCTCTCCGCTGCTGTAGCTAATCGTGACTGAACCTACGCCTACGGCCACGCAGCCGCTTAACAGCACCAAAGCAAGCACCGGTGCAATGACCAAACCTTTTACTGAAAATCGTTTCATGAGAATCTCTCTGCCCCTCTACCATTTTTTGTCGAATTTACTCGTATTTTTACTACTATACGACTATTTTCGCAAAAAAATAACTCCCCGAATGGGGAGGTAAAGGGGCTGGAAGTCGGATGCCGACCGGCACCCAGCTCTAGCAACGCCGTGCGCCGTTCAGGCTAGTATCCTTAATTCAATGGCGCGCTGCAGCGCTCGTACGCGGTTGTTGACGCCCAGCTTGCGGTAGAGGTTCTTCACGTGAAACTTCACCGTTTCAGCCGTGATGTTCAGGAGCGGAACGATTTCCTTGTTGGACAAGCCATCCGCGATCAACCGCAGCACTTTCGTCTCCTGCTCGGTTAAGAGTTCCTCATAGAGCAGCCGCTGTTCCTGACCAGCGGTCAGCGCTATGGCAGCAAGTCTCTGGGACCCTGTTCGAGGCCGCTTCTTAATCTTATCGAGCGTCTTAGCCAACCGCTGGGCGGACACGGGCTTCAGCACATAATCCACTGCGCCCATCTCGAATGCCTGCACGGCATAATGGTCATAGGCGGTGACGAAGACCACATCGATCGTATCGTCGATATCCATCAGCAGACCCGATAGGCGCATACCGTCGATCTCAGGCATCGCGATATCCAGAAAAGCCAGATCGACCAGGTTCGATTTCACGAAATCACACGCATCCAGCGGGTTCATAAACGTATGGCACATCTCGATCTGTCCAGTCTCGGACAGTAGCTTCTTTAAATATTTCATCGGCAATGCTTCGTCGTCGACGATAATGGCTTTCAGCATGCTTCGACCTCCCGGCTGCCGCCCAAATGATTCATTTACATTCCAACGCGGCAATGAAAGCCTGATGTCGGAGCTATGCTTCCTTATTTTATCATTAAGTAAAGCAATCCCCTAATCGAATTTTGACGATTGTGCCGCCACAGCCCCGTCATCACGCGTGCAGCTTGACCTTCGTACCCGACGGAATCGTATCAAACAGCCATTCCACGTCTACGTTATGCATGCGGATGCAGCCGGCACTGGCGTTCGTCCCGATCGATGCGGGGGCGTTCGTGCCATGAATGCCGTATTTGGTCCCTTCGGTATGCGGAACGCTAAGCCCCAGCCAGCGGCTGCCGAGCGGATTCTTCGGATCGCCGCCGGGGATGCCTTTGGCCGAATACCACGGGTTCTTGATCTTGGTCATGATCTCGAAGCTGCCGGTCGGCGTAAGTCCCTTCCGCCCGCTTGCGATGTCGAAGCACTTCACGGTCTTGCCGCCGGCAATCACGTACAGCTTGTTAAGCGTAATGTCGATCTCGATCGACAACACCTTGGCCGGCGATGCAATCGTTACGCTTGCGGACGCACTCGCGCCGCCGGTCTTATAGTAGTAAGGATTTGGAATTCGCAGCACTTGCCCTGCACTGATCTTGCCCGTAGCAGCAGCGATTCCGTTGGATTGGGCAATCGCATGCTGATAATCTGCCGCTTTGAAGAATCGGGATGACAGGCTGTACAACGTATCGCCCGCAAGCACGACATGCCGCCTTTCCCCTGCGGGAAGCGGTATACGCAGCGCCATGCCCATCTTCAGCTCCGTGTTCGGATCGGTGATCCGGTTGTAAGCCATCAGGGCGTTCATATACTGATTGCGGTTGAAGTAGCGGTTCGTAATGGCAAACAAGGTGTCGCCCGCTTTGACCGTGTATTCATCCATGACCAGCGGATTCGACAGCTTCAGCGCTGTTCCCGCTTTCAGTGCCACTTTCGGATCAAATCCGTTCCATTTGGCCACCTGTACGTAATCTCCGGTCAAATAAAACTTCCGCGAGATGCCGTACAGCGTCTCGCCCGTCTTGACGGTGTGCGTCACGCTAATGAACGCTTCCTTGCTTGCCGCCGCATTCGTTACCCCCGGATAACCCGCCAATGCCATCAAAACCAGTACCATACCAATGACCCACTTCTTCTGCCTGCTCAACGATGATCACACCTTCTGCCTGATAATTTAGCGGCTCAGAGGATTCGCCGCCAATCGGCAATAATCCTTTTTATTTGAAGATGCCCGGCCGTAATTGATTCCATTGTAGGAGATATGCAGATGACGCCGATGAGGGCGGGTTCTCGAGGACTAAATTTTTCCTGTTGATGCCTAGCAAGGCTTCAGGGATAAAGTCCCGTTTCTCATATGGCGGCGAGCCGAGCTTCCGGGATTCAGCGCAAGCCGAGGTCATGCCGATTAGCCCGTTGCGGACTCAATCGAAACTATCTGACCCATTATTGCGTCTAAAGAGTACTACAAGAGAAAGCGAGGCCTTCCTTTCATGCCCAAAACAACAAGAATTCTGCCTAGCATCGCGTTATCATTGCTGGCTGTCATCCCGTTTCAAGCCGCAACCGCCTTTGCCGATACGCAGACCTCATCGCCGCCTTCCGTCTATTTGGACGGTCGTCCCTTAACCTTCTCGGTCCCGATCGTGATCGATGACGGCAACACCCTCGTGCAGATGCGTCCGATCTTCGAGGCCGAAGGAGCTGCCGTAACCTGGGATTCGCAAACAAGAACTGTTCAAGCATCCAAACCAGGCATTACCTTTACATATCGAATCGGCGACAAGACCGCATTCAAGAACGCACAGGCGATAACCGTCCCTTACCCCGGACGAATCGTAGACGGAGTCACCATGGTTCCCCTGCGATTCGTCAGCGAAGCGCTCGATAATCTCGTGGCATGGCATGCCATTCCCCGTTCGATCACGATCTCCAGCTCGCATAAATTGGACACGCAAGTCGAATACGGGGTCAATCTGCGAACATCGCCGGATTCAGCCACGAATGCCAACATCGTTCGCATGCTTTCGAAAGACGAGTCCATCCATGTCATACGAGAGGTCGACGCCGACTGGCTCGAAGTGCAAACGAAGGACGACAAGATTGGATTCCTGTCCGCCAAGCCGATGTACACGGATTACACGAGTCCCGCATTGGCTGAGAAACAAGGGGACGAGCTGCTCGCCTTCGGCTCCCGATTCCTCGGAACCCCCTACGAATTCGGCGCGACTTCCGGCCAGACGGGCACGTTCGACTGCTCTTCCTTCGTCCGGTACGTGTATGACCAGGCGCTGTCCATCGCCCTGCCGCGCGTCTCGTACGACCAAGCCAAGGTCGGTCAAGAAGTCGCGTACGACAAGCTGCGCAAAGGCGATCTGCTGTTCTTCAAGGCCCGCGGACTCGATATCGGCCACGTCGCCATCTACGCAGGGAATGGCCAGGTTCTCCATACGTATTCGAAAACGCTCGGCGTTCATCTTATGAAGCTGAACGATTCGTGGAAGAAGCGGTTCGTGACGGCTAGAAGAGTATTTTAATCCGAACTCACAGCAATCGGCATACAACAAGCAATAGACGCGGACAGAACGGCTATACGCCCTGTCCGCGTCTCCTGCTTCCCTCGATTATAAGACCCCCATCATCCGCAAAATCCATCTATGCTAATCGTCATGCCCGTATGATTATCAGATACAAAAAAACATGAAATATGGGACATGAAATAAAACGCCATTGGCGTATGCTATATTCATAAAGAAAAGGGCAAGCTCTTATAAGCCGAGTCCCAAACTACAAGCAAAGGTGACCCACATGAATTATTTTGATCATCATAAAGGCTATCAGCGGATGTACAAGCAAGGCGAGATGACGCTGGGCTTCTTTGTTCCGATGGAAAACTTCCGTTTCAAGGCGCCGACGCTTGAGAATCAGGTCGAGCTGGCGCAGCGGGCTGAGCAATTCGGTTTTACTTCGCTGTGGTTTCGCGACGTGCTGCTTGAGGATCCCGGCTTCGGCGACCCGGCCGCCGGACAAATTTATGACCTAATGGTGTATCTGACGTATATCGCGACGCAGACGACGAAGATCGGGTTAGGCACGGCTTCGGCGGTCTTGCCGCTCAGACATCCGCTGCGCTTGGCGAAGGAAATTGCCTCTATCGATCGCTTGTTTCCCGATCGGCTCATTCTTGGCGTATCTTCAGGCGACCGGGGCGCGGATTTTAACGGCTTGCGGGTTTCCCATGCCGAGCGCGGACAAGCCTTCGTCGATGCGTTTCATTATATAAAGCGAGTGCTATACGAGGAATTCCCGGCGGACCTTCTGCCCGGTGCGAATTTGGTGCCTAAACCGACGCAGCGAATCCCGGTCTTGATTACCGGTCATTCGCAGCAGAGCTTGGAATGGAACGCGCAGCACGGCGACGGCTGGATCTATTATCCGCGCAGCCCTTATGAGCAGAGCCAATCGATTGAAGCATGGCGGGAGTCGGTCGAGGTTCACCATCCCGGCGTCTTCAAGCCGTTCACGCAGCCGCTTTATTTGGACTTGGCCGAGGACCCTGACGAACGGGCGCGCCCGCTGCGTCTCGGTTACCGGGTCGGACGCAACCAACTCATTGAAATCCTGCAGCTCTACAAGAGCGTCGGCGTCAACCACCTGTTCTTCTCCCTATTCGACAGCACCCGGCCGGCCGACGAAGTGGTCCAGGAACTAGGCGAGGAAGTATTGCCGCATTTCCCGCCGAACGAATAAGCTGTAAAAAAGAAGCCGCATTGCAGACCTATTCCTCTATAGGCCGCAATGCGGTTTCTACGATTCATGGACTAATGCTTAGGCTCCGACACCGGAAAGCCGATTTTCTCTTTGCGCAGTAATCGCTGGGCTTTCTCCGAAAGCTGATCATAGGTCTTTTGCGGAATTTGAATGGTGCCCGTATACGGCCCGTTCGCCGAGTAAATGAGCGCCACGTTCGGTCTATGCTTATCGGAGCGGTTCGGCGTACCGCGATGCCATACTCTGTCATCTCTGATCAAGATGGAGCCTGCCGGCATTAACATTTTAATCCCATGCATATGCTCAGCGAGCTTTGGTTTGCTGAACGCAGTTGATGCGTACCAGTTGTCCGGATGCAAATGCGTCCCTCCGGGCCATATTTCCATGGGCCCATTATTCTCATTCACATCAACCAGCGGATAATTGACGATCAAGTTGGCGATCGGCAGATTTACTGCACATCGATCACCAAATCGAGAAGACGTATCCGAATGCACCGGCTGCGCGTTTTTGCCGCCCGGCATCGACGTGTTCGTCGCAAAATAGGTCATCAAGCAGTCTTCGCCCAACATGTGGTCCACGATGTCCGTAACGAAAGGATTGGCAATAATCGCTTCATCGCAAAAGGGCTTGTCGAAGGGCAAATAGAGGCGAACGTGGTTCGTACCGTCGTTAAATCCATTCTTGGGATTGAGAATCTCTTCGCGATGCTTCTCGAGGTAAGGATCTAATAGCGCAACATAGCTGTTAAACAGCGCATCGACTTGCGCTCTGGGCAGTACTTCTTCGAATAGCACATAACCATTGACCTTGATCAGCTGGACGGCCAGCTCCAATGTTTCCGGCGATAATTTTCCCTCTTTGAGCTCTTTAGGACTAAGTTTCATGCTTCGTCATCCCCTTCGCTTAAACGTTTAGGATCATTGCGATTCATCGCTTGAATATCCGGTTACCGTAATTTTTTGGTGCTTTCCCGTACGATCAATTCATTCTTCAGCACCACGTTGTGATTCACTTCTTTGCCTTCAAGCATGTCGATGAGCAGCTTCGCCGATTCCCAGCCCATCTCGTATTTGTTCTGATGAATCGTAGTCAGCTTCGGCGTACAATACGAGGATAGAATGATGTCGTCATATCCAACGACCGATACCGAATCGGGTACTTTTCTTCCTCGCTTGTCAAGCGCTCTCATTGCACCCAGCGCCATTAAATCGCTGGAACAGAATACGGCGGTAACCCCCGGATGTTCGTCCAATATACGAAACATCGCTTGTTCGCCGCCCTCCTCGGAGAACGCCCCGTCGAAGATTTTGGAAGCATCATAAGCCAAACCGCATTCGGAGATTGCTTGCTTAAACCCCGTCAATCGCTGCTCGCTGACGTGCGCTTCCGGATAGCCGTTAATCATCGCGATATTCGTATGACCCCAATCCGCTAGATGATGAACGGCCATTCGAACCCCTTCGACATTGTCGGTCGTTACATTCCCCAAAATATCATGCGAGAACGGAATATCGATAAGCACGCATGGGAAATTGGACTTCGTGATGACCTCTTCCAAGTAAGGGTCATCCACCTTTAAGCCGAAAATAATAGCCCCGTCCACATTTCGCTCTTTGCATAGATTGTAGTAGGATTTGATCCGCTGCTTAGACGGGCTCGTGCTGAATAATAAGATGTCGTAATTCATTTCGTTTGCCCGGTCGTTTATGCCGTACAAAATCTCAAAAGCGAGATTGTCCTTTCCGCCGGTATATTTGAGTCCGGAGAAAATAACGCCAATCGTATGCGTTTTGCTGGATACCAGGCTTCTTGCTACGGCATTGGGCGAATAATCCAGCTTTTCGGCAATGTCATAGATTCTTTTTTTCGTTTCCTTGCTGACATCGTCATATCCGTTAAGCGCTCTGGAAACCGTAGTCGTCGATACGCCGGCCATTCTAGCAATATCCTTAATCGTAGCCATAGCAACCACCTGTCAAAGTCATGAAATGATCGTTCAATAAGCGAATCAGCCTTTTACTCCGCCGCTGACGACGCTTTGCTGCACCTGCTCCTGCGCCACCATATACAACATAATGCTCGGCAGCGTCACGAGGGTTAGCGCCGCGAATAACTGCGTGTAGTTATACGAGAATTGCTCCGTAAAGAATTGCAAGGCGACAGGCAGCGTACGATTCTCTGCGGAAGATGTCAGCATGAAGCCGTAGAAAAATTCGTTCCAGTTGCCCAAAAACATCAGAATGCCCGCCGTCGCCAATCCCGCTTTGGCAAGCGGCAAATTGATATAGAAGAATACTTGCCAGAAGCTCGCCGATTCCATATAGGCCGCTTCATCAAGCTCCTTCGGAATCGACATAAACGATGCCCGCAAGATAAACAGCGATACGGCCAGTCCTGCTGAAATGTAAACGACGATCAGTGCCAGCCTCGTATCGTACAGCCCCGTGATATTAATAAAAGAGAAAATAGGCTGCGCCGTTGCATGACCCGGGATTAACAGCGTAACCGAGAACAGAATAAATAAGATCCGCTTCCCAATAAAATCGAATTTCGCAAAAGAATAGGCTGCGAGCGCATAGAATAGGAGCGCAACGAGCGTTGACGTGACCGAAATCAGAACGGAGTTAAACGTATTGCTTAAGAAATTGTTCATCTTCAGCACGGCGTAATAGGCATGAAAGTTAAAGTCTGTCGGGAGTGCGAATGGGGTGTTCAATATCGCTTTGTTTGATTTAAAGGAAGAGACGACAATCCAGAGAAGCGGGACAAGCGAGATGCAAACCGTAAATAAGAGCACCAGATAACTGATCACCCTTACAAGGCCGCGTGTCCACTGTTCAGCCTTCATATGCAGGATCACCACCTATCAGTTGTATACGCTCTTATTCATCTTGAATACTTTCGTCGTAATGGCCAGCACGCCGATCCCTAGAATGATCATGACTGTAGCTACCGCATTCGCATATCCAAATTGATAATTGATAATGCCGTCATAGAGCATAACGGAAATATTGTAAGTCGAGTTGCCGGGTCCGCCTTTGGTGGTCAAGAAGATCGCTTCGAACATCGTGATTCTCGCAATAACCGATAAAATCACGGCAGTGCCGAGCGACCCGCGAATCAAAGGAAAATTGATACGCCAGTGAATTTGCGCTTCCGTCGCACCGTCAATGGTTGCCGCTTCGTGCAGCTCCCTCGGAATCGCCATGAGATCGGACAATACGAGCAGCGTCACGATAACCGCATAGAAGACCCACGTTAAGCTGATGGCAGAGAACGCATACTGCCGATCGAAGAACCAATTGGTATGGAAGTCCGAGAAACCAAGCTTTCGGATAAAATTATTCAGCAGGCCCATCTGATCATTGAAGATAAAGCGATAAATAATCGCCCAGGCGGATACCGCGATTACGTTCGGAATCATAAATACGCCGCGTACAAATCGCCAGCCGACAGGCCGCTTATACATAATAAAAGCGACTAGTGCACCAAACGGGACATGGATGAAAGCAGCGATGAGCGACCACTTCAATAAATTGATTAATGAGACCGTGATGGAATTGTCATCGAAGAACATCATTTTATAATTCGCTAATCCGATAAATTTAGGTGCATTGAATCCATTCCACTCCGTAAACCCGGTTGTAAACACCGTCAAGATCGGAACGAAATAGAACGTTAGGAATACGATGAGCGTCGGAACGATAAAGAGGTACACCCATCGTTTATTGTACTTGTACATGACAGCAAGCCTCCCCGAAGAGCGGTATTCGATGCATGCACATAAGATGGGTCACGTTTGTTCATGGAAGAAGCGCTTAGCGGCGCAATGCGCTTCTTCCGAAACCGATCTCATGAACATGACAGTTATTTCTTAAACTTCTCCGCTGTGTCTGTCATGGCTTTACAGAACGCTTCAGGGGTCATATCTTTCGTAGCGAGCAGCGGCAGGTTTTTGGCAAACAGGTCCGAAACGGACTGAGGCACAATATCATAGATCAATCTGTTAAGCGTTTTCATTTTGGATCCAACTTCATCGTTCAACTGTCTTAAAATCGGATTCAATTTGGCTTTCGCCTCATCCGGCATAGGCAATTTAGGAGCAAAGCCGCCTTCCGCTACCAGGAATGCATTCAATTCATCCGGCGAATAGATAAATTTGAAATATTCAATCAATCCATCCACGACTTCCTGCGGCGTATCCTTCGGAATCGAATACCAGTAGCCGTCGGCGGAACCCAGTGCAACGCCATTCGGATAAATGGTTGCGCCTACTTTATCCGCGAACCCGGCGGATGCTTTGTCCGTATTACTGAAATCCGCAACCATCCATGGGCCGTTCGCGATCATTGCCGTATTCTCGCTGAAGAATTCATTGGCTGCGATAGAATACGTTGCGCCGAGTGCAGACTTCGTCGTGTAATCCGCAAGCAGCTTCTGCACCTTCGCAAAGGTGTTAATCCAAAGCGGCGTATTGAAGTTCGTGACGATATCGCCTTTCGTCAAGATCGCTTGACCTTCCGGCTCTGATGCGATCATCGCCGATGCGAGCAGCATCGTCGTCCATCCATTCTCGCCAGTCATTAAGGACAACGGCGTCACGCCTGCTGCTTTCAATTTATCCAGGTCGCCGAAGAATCCGTCCCACGTCGTCGACAGTTCATTAATGCCGGCCTTCTTGAGCAACTCCTTATTGTAGTACATGCCGATCGGGCGCTCAAAGGCTAGCGGCAGCGAAACGATTTTGCCGTTCTTGTCCGTATTATATTTAACAGAATCATCAATCAGAATGTTTTTGATATCCGGGTTTTTGTCGATGTAAGGCTTTAAATCCAAGAGATCGCCATTGTTAATCATGATATCGGCAAGCTCTTTATCGGTTTCGATGAGGGGAGGCAGCTTTTTCTGCTGGTAGAGGAGTTTAATCTTTTTGGCGTATTCGTCTTGCACGATTTCCTCGATTTCGATTTTGTACTTGCCGGCGTATTTCGTGTTAAAGCGCTCGATTTGAGGAAGGTAGAAGATAGCGCCGACGTTATTTCCCGTTTTGTAGCTCGGGAACTTAATGACAACTTCTTTGCCGCTATCTGCATTCTTCGTCGCGGTATCGTCCGCTTTCTCGGCAGTTGTATCATTCGCTGTTTTGTTGTTGTTACCTGTGCTGCTGGTATCAGTGCTGGTGCTGCCGCTGTTGTTCCCACTGCTGCATGCTGCCAACGAAAAAACAAGCATGCATGCTGCTAATAAAAAACGCATTCTTCTCATCGTGAAACCTCCCCAATTTAAACTTGTCACTTTCATAAAATGAAGCATGACTGAAAATGAGGCAGCGGTTACATATTAACTCTGCAAAAAGCAGAACGCCTTTCTTCGCCCTCCTTATTCCATCGCATCTCATCTTCCGAAACGTTTAAGGAAGACCGCGATTCATTATAGTTACTATTGGAAGCAATTATTACAAGAAAATTTTAGCGTTACCTTAAACGGGATTTGACGACCGGTTGTCGGCGCACATGCGGTCAATGCAGGAGTCATTCAAATTTACGGACAAACGATTGATTTTTCGAAACCGCTGCCCTTCTTAGATCTGGTAAATTATCGGGCCGGATTACGACGGGAGGCCGCGCGAACGGTGGAAGCCGGCATACTGAATCTCGGGCGGCGCATTGTCCAACCCACCGAGCCAAAATCGAACAAGAATTAGGCAAATAGTTTCCAGTCAGATATGTTATAATGCCTTTGTTTTCGGTTTCCTGCCCGAATTCCTGCATTCAGAAACTTACAGAAGCCGGTGATTCCATGTTTCAACTGAAGTGGTTATGGCACAACCTGACAGGCGATCGATTTCGTTACGTGCTCGCGTTATGTCTCTCGATCGTAGGCTCTTCGCTCACCATCATTAACCCGTACATCGGGCAGCGCATCGTCGATACGTTCATCTCAGGCGACGACGCGCTGCAACATCTCACGGACGAACGCGGGCTGCTTATCGGACTTTGCGTCGGGATGGTCGGCTTCTCGCTGCTGCGTACGGCACTCGCGTATTTCACGACGATCTTGTACGAACGGGCCTCGCAGAATATGCTGTACCGTGTCCGGATTTACTTGTACAACAAGATCCAAGGACAAGATATGAGATATTACGACCGCAATCGGACCGGTGATCTCATGACCAAAATGACCGGCGACCTCGAGATGGTGCGGCACTCCCTCGCGTGGATCATCAAGACGATCATCGAATCGTTGACGATCTTCGCGGCGGCGGTGGCCTACTTCTTCTACATCGACAGTGAACTGACGCTGTGGCTGCTGATCCTGTCGCCTCCGATTTTTATCGCCGCCTTCCTATTCGCGAGACGCGTCCGGCCCATGTACGTCGAACTCCGGGAGCGCCTCTCGCAGCTCAATACCGCCACGCAGGAGAATATCGCAGGCAACCGCGTCGTCAAGGCATTCGCGCGGGAGGACTACGAAATCCGGAAGTTCAACGAGAAGAACGTGAACTATGCCGAAGCGAATAAGACAGCCGCGATGGTGTGGCTCGATTACTTCCCTTATCTGGAAACCTTCGCACAGGCGTTCAACGTCATCCTGATGGTGGCGGGCGGCTTGTTCGTCATGGACGGGCGCATCACGTTCGGGGAATTCTCCGCCTTCTCCGCGCTGATCTGGGGCTTGTCCAATCCGATGCGCAGCATCGGCATCATCATCAACGATATTCAGCGCTTCTTCGCGAGCCTGAACAAAATCATCGATGTCTACTATGCCCACCCGGACATCGTGAACGAGCACAAGCCTGTCGTAAAGCGGCGTTATGGCGGACACATCCGCTTCGAGAACGTGAGCTTCAAGTACGAAAGCGCCACCGTGCTGCAAAACATCAGCTTCGAGGTGGGGCCCGGCGAGACGGTCGCCATCATGGGAGCCACGGGTTCGGGCAAGACGACGCTCATTAACCTCATTCCGCGTTTCTATGATGCAACGAAGGGGCGCGTCCTGATCGACGGCACCGACGTGCGCCAGCTGGAGCTGGATGAGCTGCGGGGCAATATCGGCGTGGCGACGCAGGACGTGCTGCTGTTCTCCGACACGATCGACGGGAACATTGCCTACAGCAACCCCGACATCCCCGAGGAGGAGGTCACGAGGTTCGCCAAGCTCGCCGCGGCCGATGATTTCATCCGCAAAATGCCGCAGGGCTACGACACGGTCGTGGGCGAACGCGGCGTCGGCTTATCCGGCGGGCAGAAGCAGCGAATCGCGCTGGCCCGCGCCATGGCCGTGCAGCCGCCGATCCTCATTCTCGACGACACGACGTCCGCCGTCGACAACGAGACGGAAGAACATATTCAGCGGAGCTTGCGCGAGCTCGATTATGCGTGCACCAAAATCATCATCGCCCAGCGCGTGTCCACGACGGCGGAAGCCGACCGGATTCTCATTCTCGATCAGGGCCGCGTCATCGAAGAAGGCACCCACGCCGAGCTGCTCGCGAAGCGCGGCTACTATTACGACGTATTCATGCTGCAGAACGAAGGCATCGGAAGGCAGGCGAACGCAGTTGGCTAGGAATAAATTCGACATCGACGAAAACTTGGAAGCCCCCTTCGACATCCGGCATTTCAAGCGTGCGCTCGTCTATATTCGCAAACAGAAGACACCGATGATCATCGCCCTCGTGCTCAGCACGCTGTCCGCAGGCATCGGATTATCCGCACCGCTTATCCTGCAGCATGTGGTCGACGTGACGATTCCCGGCCGAGACAAATCGGCGCTCGTGGGCTGGTCCGCGCTGATGCTCGCGACCATCGTCGTCAGCGTCATTCTCGCCACAATCCGCTCGCGCATGATGACGCGGGTCGGGCAGGATATTATTTTCGATATTCGGACGGACCTGTTCAAGCATCTGCAGAAGCTGCCGTTCCAATATTACGACGACCGGCCGCAGGGCAAGATCCTCATCCGGGTCGTCAACTACGTCAACTCCGTTTCGGACGTGCTGTCGAACGGCATCATCAACTTCATTCTGGAGATTCTGAACCTGGTGTTCATCGCCATCTTCATGTTCGCCGTCAACGTGCAGCTGTCGTTCGTCATCCTCGGGGGGCTGCCGATCTTCCTCGGCATCATGCTGCTTCTCAAGACGAAGCAGCGCCGCGCTTGGCAGGCGGTGTCGAACAAGGGCTCCAACATGAACGCCTATTTGCAGGAGAGCATCAGCGGTATTCGCGTCACGCAAATCTTCACTCGCGAGAAGCATAACGAAGGCATCTTCACCCGCCTGTCCGCCAATTATCGCCGCGAGTGGATGCGGACGATGTACCTGAACTTCCTCGTTCCGTTCACAGTCGACAACCTGTCGACGATCGTGGGTACGGCGATCTTCCTCATCGGGCTGCTGGCCCTCGGGCCGGAACAGGTTACGTTCGGCGTCATTCTCGCCATGGGCGGCTATGCTGCGCGCTTCTGGCAGCCGATACTCAACCTGTCGAACATCTATAACAGCTTCATTAACGCCGTCGCTTACCTGGAGCGCATCTTCGAGACACTCGATGAACCCGTGACTGTCAGCGACGTGCCGAATGCGCGCGAGCTGCCGCCGATAGAGGGCCGCGTCACCTTCGACGACGTGACCTTCGCCTACGATCCGGGCGTCAACATCCTAGAGCACCTTAGCTTCGACGTCAAGCCGGGCGAGAGCATCGCGCTCGTCGGACCGACAGGCGCCGGCAAGACGACGGTCGTCAATCTGATCTCGCGCTTCTATAACATTACCGGCGGCCAGCTTCTCATCGACGGACACGATATCGCGGGCGTGCAGCTGCAGTCACTGCGCAGCCAGATGGGCATCATGCTGCAGGACAGCTTCATCTTCTCCGGCACGATTCTGGACAACATCCGATACGGCAAGCTCGATGCAACCGAGGAGGAAGTGATCGCCGCGGCCAAGACCGTCTGCGCCGACGAGTTCATCCGGGAGTTCGAACAAGGCTACTTGACCGAAGTGAACGAGCGCGGCTCGAAGCTGTCCCAAGGCCAGCGGCAGCTCATCTCGTTCGCCCGCACGCTGCTCGCGGACCCGCGGATCCTGATCCTCGACGAAGCGACGTCTTCCATCGATGCCCAGACGGAGCGCTTGCTCCAGAAGGGCCTGAACGAGCTGCTCAAAGGCCGCACCTCGTTCATCATCGCTCACCGCCTATCGACGGTGAAGAACTGCGACCGCATCATGTACGTCGCAGACCGAGGCATCGCCGAATCCGGCTCGCATGACGAGCTGATGGCGCTGCGCGGGCGGTATCATAAGCTGTATACAGCGCAGAAGATGCATGCCGTGTAGAGTGACTGCATAGGCAAGCCCCCGATCGTGATCGGGGGCTTGTTTTTGTTCCCTTATTGATCAGCTGATACGGGTCTTTCCAGCATATCCGCAGGTGACTGATACCAATAAAGCGCATAATCAGTCATCGTGGATGCGTGGCCCAGCTGACGCAGCATCGTCGAAATATTCCCCCTATGATAGCTCCCGTGATTGACCACCTGCAGCACGATTTCCGATAAACGTGTCTGGCGGGGACCGGCGTACGGATTATTAAGAAGAATGGTTTTCTCCAAATCGGCTTGGCTCGAGAGCCATAACCGGAATTGTTCCGCTAACTGGGCAAAGCTATCGGTGTATTCATCTACAGTTGGCAGAACGTGCGCATTGAGCGGCATACAGTCTTGCAGCGCCTCTCCCATCTCGGTGCCTGTTAATACCTGATACCACATCCGATCAACCGCATAGATATGGCTAAGGGCATGGGCGAGCGTAGGGTACGAGCTGTTCACGTCTTGACTCAGCACGGCGGGCGGAAGTTCCTTGATTCTGCCTAAAATCGTTTGGTTGGCCCATGCGTGGTAATTGTACATTTCAACGGGATGATTCGTCATTCGTATCGTCTCCTTTGTGAACCGCTATGATTAAGCTATGTCGTTATTATAAGCAAAGAAGTATGACAACAGACTGTCATACTTCTTCATAACGTTTCAGCGCAGCTAGCAGCTGCTCTCGTACAATAGCTCGCAAAGCAGGGGGTTCGAGGACCTCCGCGCCGCTGCCAAGACTCAGCAGAATGGACCGCAGCCACCGCGCTTCTAGTGGTCTGCATACAGCCATTCGCATCGTCATGCTGCCATCGTCATGAAACTGCTTCTCCACCGGATGAAACTGATCCATCGCTTCCGCCAAAGCCTCGGCACCCACTCGGATTACGACGTCCTCCCCCACATCTCGCGATGGCCTTTCCGGGTAACCGGCCTCTTGCGGTTCGTTATGCGGTTGAAACGTACCCTGTGTCAGGACTATATGCATCATCCGGGATAGCCGAAACTCTCGATACTCCCGCCGCGTGCGGCAATACCCATAAATGTACCAATTGCTGTATTTAAAATGAAGCCGCACCGGTTCCAGATCACGAGTGGTGCGTTCGTTCTTGGCATTAATGTATTCGAACCGGACGGTCCGGCGCTCCGTAATGGCCGCGCGTAACTGGCGAAGCGCTTCGGAATCCGTACGGCGAGATTCAAAATCCACCGTCAGACTCGGTGTCTGCTGCTCCGTTTCCAGCGACTTGAGCCGTTCAATGGTACCTTGCGCACGGTCGTCCTCGAACACGGTAGAGAGGCTGCGGAGCACGGTAATCAGGGAAGCGACATCGTAGGAACCGAGGAGGCTTTTGTCCAATTTAAAGCCGTCTATCATGCCGAATCCGCCCTTCGTTCCCTGATACGCGACAACCGGGAAGCCCGAGGCACAGATCACGTCGATGTCCCGATAGATCGTTCTCGGGGACACTTGAAACTCTTCCGCCAGCATGGAGGCCGATAACACGTCGTGATTCAGCAGCTTGTAGATCATGGCGATTAAACGTTCTAATTTCATGGGTATCCCGCCCGTTGTTCGGTTTGTGGTGTTGAATAGTTATTATATCATAGGGGCTGCGTCGGTTAATGTTGAAGCAAAATAAAAGACGCCATTGGTTTCCTGGCGTCAATTGCTCGATTAGATCTACTAAGATAAAAGTAGATTCTTTTAGTATCAATAACTTAATCGCGTTGGGCTCTCGCATTGCAAAAAACTTCTATAAATAGAAAACTTGAATCCATTTAAAAAGACCACAAACTTATGATGCCTGTGGCCTTGAAATTGGTTCCCTACCATTTATACGTAATATGGGTCCGGCTTAAACAGCAGTGCAATAAAGTCAATAACTATACCAATAAAGAATAGGCCTCCTGTAAAGAAGTATAAAATCCCCATCCCTACTCTGCCTTCATAAAATTTATGTCCGCCAAAGTAACCAAGAAAAATGCATAAAGCTAACGCCACCCATTTACTTTTCTGTCTTCCAGTGACAAAGCTCCCAACTAAATTTGTGTTCGTGTTCGTGTTAACATTTGAATTATTAACGATTACAGTTGGTTGCTGACCTGCACCTTTTAACTCTTCAACCTGCAATCCACACTTGTTGCACACGACAGCTTCAAAGTGAATCTTTTCTGCACAGTGTTTACAAAACTTTGTCTTTTCATAAGATGGTAATGTCAATTCCGACACGCTTTTACACTCCCTATGGTTTTAGTGTTTTAGCACCAGGACTTCCAAACTATATACTAGCATATTTTACCACGGGTAGAGTATGTTTTTGTTAACCATATATCTCCCAAAAGGTATTTTGTCATCATATCAGTTAAAGATTGCCTTCCTACTTAATTCCGATATCCAGAACTCCAGAAGCCAAATCCACAAACTCATGATTCAGCTCCACATTTATCTTTCCCTGACGCCTCTTCTCTCGCCACAATGTGATTTCCTCTTGGGTCCGCAGCCTTAGTTCTGCAATTTCGACTGCTCGATCGAACACATACTTCGACGTGCATAGCAGCTTATAGATCCCGCGGCCTCCAGGGCGTATAGGCGTTGCCCGCTTCAACCATTGCTCCAGCGTGAACTTTACATATAGCTTTTCTTCCGTCCCCAGCCTTGCAGGCAGCTCCTGAATTTCATGCCGCCGCACGACCTTCCAGTCACGTATGCGACCATACCAGTGAACGCCCGCTTCCAGCCCGCTCGATTGGAATTTCCCGATCGACTGATAGAGCGCCACGTATTCCAGCTGTGAGAGCAGTGTATGATCCGTAAAATTCTCCAATGGCACATGGTAGAATCCATACCGAAGTGCCGCATCCAACTGCTCCACTTGACGCAACGAACCGACCAATACATTTTGTCCGCTTAGCTTTTCCTTGTAGTAGTCCTTCGTTCCCCTTGGGCGCATAGAGCGCTCGTGCGCTTTCTCCGGGCTATCTTGGATGATCTCATCCAAGAAGGCCTCCATTAGCTTTGTCGCATTCGGCAGAAAAGGGAACCCCCGACGTTCACAAGCTCGATACTCTTATGGAACTTATGCGCCTTAAATTGCTCCTCATCATGGTAAGGAAATAACACGTAAGCACCGAACATGCTTCGTTCGAGCTCTTTCCCGCCACCTTCTGCATATACAATTGCATCCCGATAGCGGTGCATCGTATTGATGTCCGACTCCTCCGGCCCCGGCGTACCGTAGATGCTTCGATAAGGAGTATCTTCATAAGCTGGATTCAGTCGGTACTTGGCATCAAATATATACTTATACTCCATAGTTGAATCATTCTTCTTTAGCGTCAGCACATTATCCGGCTTCTGCGAGACCGTCGGCGTCTTCTCACCGCTCGGAAGCGTGTTGTAATAAAGCGTAAATACCTCGCCGTTCGCCGGGTTCCGGTACACCATCTTTGCCTTCTGTGATTTGTCCAATGTCACGAACACGCCTGTCCGATTCACCTTGATAATATCCTGTTTCAGCAGCTCGTACTTACGGCTAAGTAGATCGTGTATTTTCAAGAAGCACCAATATTCATAGAGCTGCGCTAGATCCTTCATCGACAAGCGGAACAGGTCGCCTTGAATGGACAGCCCTTTCATCAGCATCAGGTAGTTGCGATATACCTCCCGATAGCCAGGTGCCATCTGTAGCACGAGCGTTACTGATAACTGCCGCATTTCCCGTACCTGCAGAAAATCAAGCCCCAACAATCGTCCCAGCTGTTTCCCCATATCATCCAGCTTGCGGGCTAAGAGGGGATCCTGCAGCCGACCCTTGTCGATGAGACGCATCTTCAATTCCTTCAGCTTCTTCGCAATCCGCAATAACACCCAGCGGACAAAACGGTTCTCGTTGGTATCATAGTCCACATGCCGCTTCGTCTCGATGGCGTGGCTCGGGATGTATTTCTGACCGTTAAGCGTGACGACGCCTCGCTGATCATCTTGAACGAGCAGATGCGATCGTTTGGTCAAAAAAGTAATATTCCTCTTCCCCGGCTTTTTCACCCGTCCCGCCTCCACAATCCGGTTCTCCACCTGATGTTTGGAATGCGGTGAACTGTTGATACGCTCCACAGCCTGCACCATTTGCCCGAACACATGCTGAAGAATGGAGAAGAACTCCGTCAAGCTCTGATGCCGCGTTTCTTTGAGACCCGTGAGATTGTAGGTTTTTCGCAGAAAATCGAACGAGAGGTTATAAATCTGTTGATTTACGTCGTTTAGAATCATCTGGTAATCTTGCTTATAATCCATCTTCACCGGAAAAATCTCCAGCTGCAGCTGAAGCACCGTCTGCCCATACAGTCGAAGCTCCAGGTCCGTTAAACCGACCTCGTTCTGAAAGTTGAGGATCCCGGATAAAATCCGACTCCCGAGCGGCTTAACCGCCTGCCTGACATGCACATTCTCGTGATAGAAGGTAAGCGGAAGCTCTTCTTTCTTCTCGATGACCAGCTCATAGGCTTGCGTCTCATAGAAGAACGGATAAACGCTATCGCCCGTTTGCCACGGCACAAGCTTGCGCGTTATCGGATGAAACAGCAGGATACGCTCGATTTGTACCGAAGCTGTCGGTGCTGTAATCTGAAGCTGCGCGGGCATCAGTTCATTTTGATCCGTACGATGAAGCTGCAACGTATCCACCGTCGGATGGTATGGCTTGCCCTGAATGTAGAGATTGAACTGGTTCGTCTCGATTCGAAGCAGCTCTATGCTGGTGCTAGGAGAGCCAATAGGAAGTGAATCCATCTTCCTCCAACCTCCGCAGCATGAATGCAAGTTTACGTGCACTGAATGGATACTTGGCTTTTTCCTCGGAAGCCGACCAAGAACTCCACTTCATATAGAGCTCGCTTGCATTATCAAGATAATCCTGCAGCGGCAAATTCCGACCAAGCGCCACTTGCATCAGTTGGAGCAGGACACGCTTTACGGAAGAAGAACTGCCTTGTACCCGTGGCAAAATCTTCTGCAGCAGTTGCAGGTCAAACGCCTCGTCCTCTCCCATCAGCTCGAATTGCTCATTGTAGATCATATAGAAGCACACGGCATCCCGGATCCGGAAACCGACGTGGGAATGTACCTGTTCGAGGATGCCGTTCACGCGGACTAACTGTGCCGTGACCCTCTTAGCAAGCTCTTCATGCTGGGCGTACGCATCGATGAGTTGGAGAAACTCGCTCCGTAGGAACGCATTTGGCGCCCGCCCCCCTGCTTCCTCAACTTGCGACCCAACTAAATCCGGGAACTGTTCGAGATTGATATAATTGAACTCGATCGTATTCGCTCGGTCGAGGACCTTCTTGCTGAATGGATGCGTCGTCTCGTCCATGTTAACCGTGCCGATCAGATACACGTTATCCGGTAACGCGAGGCCGCCGTAGAGTGGCTGATCCTCCGGCGCCAAACTTTTTGCTTCGATTAGCGGCACCGTTACGATTCGCTCTTCTCGCCATTCCTGCGTTTCTATGACACTAAGCAAATCACTGAAATAATGCTCCACACGGGCCAAGTTCATCTCATCCAAGCAGATAAAATAAGGTTTATGCCGATTGCGCTCCTGTGCAGCAACCGCCAGCACTTCAGCCAATTTCCCCGGACGGAAAGCTCCTGTCAGATCCTTGTAGCCGAGCAGATCCGAAGGATCGCTCCAATCCGGCCGCACCGGAATGAGCGTGAACTGACCACTCGAACTCGTCGCGCCGAGCGCTTCGGCGAAGAGCTTCACAAGCTTGGTTTTGCCCGTACCTGATACGCCGGCAAGGATGGCAAACGGCTTGGTCTTCAGTGAGAGGTAAAAATTCTCGATGAGGCCTTGCGGAAAATGAAATCCCTTGCCACGGATGAACACCTTGATCGCTTCTATGCGTTCCATTACCGATAGATTATCCACGGGTTCCTCCTTGATGGGTTGTTCGTATGTATACATATCGCCGGATTTGCGAAGATATTGGAGCTCTTCAAGCCAGTTCAGCATGAATCGTGAACGACTTTCCTGTGTCACGGTACTCCATGACTCTTCCATGCCCATAGCAGCGATGAAGGGCTCATTGAACTGGACTAGGGTGAAGTTCTCTAGCTCCTCGCATAAGGCAATTGCAAGGTTCATGACTTTGATCAAATTCGATGCTTGGTCATGAGCTACTTCCTCGGAGAAATAATTTCGGAGCAGCTCGGCCTGATTCGCGCTAAGCTGCCATATTTGCAAATCAAAACCCTGGAAGTAGTTCCAACCCAGCGATGTTAATGCGTATTGGTTATCCTCGATTGTAATGAGTCCAAGCTCTTGAATCGCTCGACCAAGATGCTGAGCTCGCTCTTTGGGGTTCTTAATCTCGTCTCCTGTTTTGAAAATAACACCTGGATGCGCGATTAATTCTTCCAAAGACGTAAATTGATTCGGATATTGGCCAAGATAGTTGATGATGCCTTGGGTTAGATATAAATGTGCGATCGTGTACTTAAACACTGGCAACTCGGTTGGCGGGCTCTTCTGTGCTACAATTTCGGCATAAAGTTTGTAGTTGTGGACCACATTCTTCAGGTCTGCTAGAAGTTGAGCGTCATTTGGAACTTGACCTCGTTCATAACGGACCGAGGCGATTATTGCAGCTTGATAATCGTCGCCGATCCCCGGTACAAGATCATCTAGTTGAAGATTCTCAAGAGGTAAGATAGCTCGGATCTCTTCTGACTTTTGCTTAAAATAAGGATAGGCCCTCTTCTTCTTCAGACGCTGAAGAGGCTCAGTCACGCCTTGAATGAGCGTCAAATACACCGCACTCATATCTTCAGCGAACAAATATACGATGTACTCACCGCGTTGAATCGTCATATTAAGCCGCTTATCCAAGATCGCAATCCATGGGATCCCTACCCAATTGCCTTGTCCGATTGAGCCTTGGACCTTATATTCGGAATCTATGAAATCAAGTGATCGAAGATATTCCGGAATCCGATTACGAACTAACGCGCCTACTGAATGATTGGCGAAAGGTTGTGTTTTAAATGTCAAATAGTTATCCAGAACGTGATCAAATGTTTCTTTTAGCGAGAAGTTGAATTGCACTGCAAGCTGCTCATTATATGCATCTAACTGAGTTTGTGCGTATTCCGCTAGTTCTTGAAGCATTGCCTCATCCAGTACGGACCAGATCGAAGTCTTGAAGGTAATGGAATCACCTGTCGTTTCTAGAACAGCCGACAAGGCATCGATAGGCGTTTTCAGCAGCGACTTCGTCTGTGTTAACGTGAACGCTCCCCAGCTGTCCGCTACATTTGCCGGAGGGGTGTCGACGGTTTGTCCCTCTTCATTACTACTCTGGTAATACGACAAAAAACGCTCAGCGACAGTGCTCAGCGGTAGGAATTGAAGTTTAGTTTGCTTGTACTCTTCAATGATGCACAGAATGAGCACCATTTTATATGACTTTTGCTTGGCACGGAAGATGGATGCCAGCTCTACCGGTAAGGTCATGAACGCTTCGCTCCAAACTGGGATTAATATGTAGGATAGTAATAGAATTCAAGAGCATAGTCTGAAAGTCCTGCTAGTTGCAACCGATATAATAGTATCACAGTATAGAAGGAGCTTTGAAATGAAAGAAATTATACTATTCATTTTAGCGGTTGCCGCTCTGGGTGCTCTGGCTGGCATCATGCAACCGAAGAAAAAGCGTCGGCAAAGGAAAACCACAAAGAAACCTAATCAAAGAAATTCGAAGCCGACGGCAAACAGACGAGTCTCCAAGGTTTGTCACGAAGATAATATTATCCTAAAGAGTGAATTGAATGATATATCGGGTGCTGAATTTGAAAGGCTACTCGCTCTCTATTTTAGAGATCAAGGTTATACCGTACATGAAGTTGGGGTCGGCGGCAATGATGGAGGCGTGGATCTTGTAATCGTAGATAAACGAGGAGAAAGAACCGCTGTTCAAGCAAAATGCTATGCGGATCACAATACGGTCGGAGTCACGGTAGTTCGGGAGCTTGTAGCAGCCAAGAGAAATCACAACTGCGTACTCTCGATGTTAATTACAACCTCCGATTTGACCATGCAAGCTAAGAAGGAAGCCGAACAATTTAAAGTTGAATACTGGCACGGTGGTTTATTGGAACAAAAGCTGCGTAATTGGAGTAAATGGCAGTCGAACAAGAAGTCTGCATCAAATGTCTCTGCAAAACTTTCCCCTTAATAGTTAACTAAGCGACTTCCATGTTTCTTTTGAAACGTTTTACCTATCTACTTTTTCAGGCTTATACCTACCCTTGTCAGTGACTACTTGTATACAAGTCAAATCGTATATTCTTCTGGCCAGAAAGAAGAAAACCGGCCATTCGGCCAGCTCGCTTCCCTGCTTGATAGGGTCATCTAACGCTCTTAAGGGCGTAACACTCAGCAGATAAACTGCAGCAGGACCTGATTGAATCGTTCGCGTTCGTCCAGAAACGGCACATGGCCGCTGTATTGGAACGGAACAAGTACCGAGCCTTTGATTAACTGATGGGTTTCCTGCGCATTCGCGAACGGCACGACCTGGTCATGGATGCCGTGCGCAATCAATGTCGGTACGCAGATCGTCCCCAGATCGTTCCGCACGTTCTGATCCCTTAACGTCATCATTGACGCCGCCGTCGCCCAGCCCGCTCCCTGGAGTCCGACTTGAAAGAACCAATCCGCGAACGGTCCCGTGCTGTGTCGAAAAAAGAATTGATTCGGCAGCCCCGCAAGCAGCGATGGCCGGTCCGACAACGTTTGCTCGATGAACGCATTGGCGGCCTGCTGCGGCACGGACCCCGGCGACTGCGCATCGATCATCACGAGCTTGGATACGCCGTGGCCCTGATGCCTGGCCATATAGCGGACGATCAGTGCGCCGCCCGCCGAATGCCCCGCCAGCGTGATATTGCGCAGCTGCAGCGCGTCGATAACGGCCCGAATGTCGTCCGCCAAGCGATCCAGACTGTATCCCGTATAAGGCTTATCCGATTTCCCGAATCCCCTCCAATCCATACCGATGCAGCGGACGTCGTACGATGGAAGCACGTCGTATTGGTACTCATACTGCTGATGGCTGAGCGGCCAGCCGTGAATAAATAAAATCGTCCTGTTCCCCGTCGGGAGCAAGTCCTGCACATATACCCTCACGCCAGGTTCTACCGTAATGTAATAGCCCAAGGTTCTCCCCCTTACTAGGTAATGGAGCTCCCTAGATACCTATTAGAAGGATCGCTTCGGTAGACCTCTGTTCTTCCCAATCACGTAATTGTAATCAGCCAAATAAAAAAGGAACTCCGACGTTAATTCCGAACCGGAGTTCCTTAAGTATAAGACCTTTATTAAGACTCAGAATGCCGCGTCATGCTGCCCTTCGCTGTTCTTCTGCCCGCTAAATAAACGTAGGGCCAATCTGCATATGAATGTGGTCGAAGTGAGCCGCTCTTAGCTTCTTTACGGAATGTGGATCATCTACATAATCCGGATGGATAACAAAACCGCCGATATCACCGATTGCTTTACCGGACCACGTGTTAGCAGCACCTATCCCATTGTTTTCGCATTCGAAAGAAGCAAAGTTGAATACCTTTAAGAAGAGTTCATGTGCCAATGGATCCACTGCCGGATCAAGACGCAAGGCCTTTCCCGGTATCTCCGGCTTATTCCCCCAGTCTCGTGCAATCTGGCGGTTAAAAGCAACCTCCATAAAAGTCCCCTCGAGGCCGGAAAAATCCATCGCTCTCCCTTGGTTGTGACAATCATTAGGGTTCTGGCCGCCATGTCCAATGCCTAAGTGCCGAATAGCAGAAATATCGGGCTGCGAGGCATTCACCCATCGGGTCAAACGGTACAAGCAAACTAACATACGCTGGTCGACGTTGTCGATGACTGCAACTCCAACATTATTCTCATTGATTAAATCGATATGATTGATCGTTGCGGGCGATACCGCGACGCGCTGCGTTGGTCTGGGCGACTGGATGTTGGTCGACCAATCGCCGTTGTATGGGGTTTGAGTCGCTTTTAAGGAAAGTTTGCCGTTCTGGATAAGGTATCCCATGGCTTTGTTCGCTTGCTCTACTGTTAATTCCCGGGCTGGCGTCCACATGCCTGATGGAACCGGATCTAATACTAAATCGTCTATTTGCCCGCTTGCATCCACGCAGTCCGCATCCAAGTCATATCGGCGGTACTCACTGCCTTTGAAGAAATAGGCCTTCTGCCCGCCTTGATAGAGTACGGCATCGATGTTATCCGGCCAGACGCCAGGCCACCAATCGCCGATTGGCTTAGGGTACTCGGGGTCGACACGGTCCAGCGTGATGTCGTAACGCAAATATTCAGAGCCGCGGAAAAAATAAAGTTTGCCATTCCCCCAGTTTACGGCGGCATCGATACGATCCGGCCAAACTCCCGGCCATTGGTCGGCTATTTTGCGAGGGGGATTCGGAGCGAGATACCATTCGTCCACTCCATCATTGCGAACGTCATATCGGACATATTCATCTCCATAGAAGAAGTGAGCTTTGCCAAACCCCCAATAGACCGCAGCATCCGGCGCTTCCATACGAAGCCCTCTCCATTGAGCCATGGATTGCGCGTCCTGATCCTGTGATCCGCTTTCGAAATCGAATCGAATATAATCGTTATTTCTGAATAAGTAGGATTTCCCATTAGGCCATGCAATAGCGGATTTAATTTCAGACATCGTTCGTTCTCCTCTCAAATTTTCCAAATTTGTAGACATTCACCGATCTACCCTTACAGCTGTAAGATATCCACGTAAACCAGACGTGTCATCGTCACATCGCGAACTTCAGATGGTACCGCGGCGTCCAGCGTCTCGAATTCCTGAACGACGAGTCTAAGCGTCTCCCCTAGGTATTCCTGGGGAATTTGGAATTGGCCCTGCCAAACGACTCTGCCAAGGGCATCCGGTACGCCTGCGTCCAGCATGAATCTTAAGGGAAGATCGACCCATCCGATCGTTTCGTCTTCGATCTCGGTATCGCGGCGTTGCACGTTTACTTCCACCTGGCTTGAAGCCGGTATGACCAGATTACCGTTCGTCGAACGTCTCGCTGTATAGGTTACCCCGCTTACGGAAATGCCGTATCCACCCGGTGCCACGCCAATTCTAGTAACCGTGCAGATCCGGTCGGGTGCTGTCTGAACGATATCGGCAAGTACGACGGACGACAAGCGAAGGTCCAGCTGCATCCTTGCGTCAAGATTCCCATGACCGTCCGTCAAGGAGTTCGGCTGGAAACGGGCGAGTGCAAGGCGAATGAACGGAAAATAGGCATCAGATGTATCGAGCTCCATATCGCTGTACCACAGCTCGCGCGAATCATCCCACTTGACTGGAAAAACGGCAACGCTTACGAACGTGTTTGCTAGTTCGGCCATTTTCACATTTGCGTAAACATGACTGCTGTTTTTGAAGCTGGCCGTTCGCGGCATCGGCAGCCCCGGAGATTGCCATACCGGATCTTGACCCCAATGCGTCGAATAGTTGTAGAGCGGTTCTTGCGGAACCGAGAGATCATGACCCAGAATGACGCCCAGCATTTCTCCGTCTCCCGAAGACCACCAAGGACGATCGAGATATACCCGCAGCCCCCCTCCCTTTCGTGTACTCCTTAAGCTCCCGTCTTCATCGCCATTACCCTCCTCCCAGGCGTACGTCGGTAGTACATACCGTACACGGGGCGCCGCAGGGCGAGCCGAGCTTAGAATATCGACAACCGTTTCCTCGCTCTCCCGGAGAAGTTCCTCGGTTGTCATCTGTTGCGGGAAGTATTCGCGGAATCGAGTCGTTGCCTTGACCTTATAACGAACACGGCGGTATTTGGTGTCGCCGAACTCGTGTGCGGTAATCTTGCTTGCCAAGTTAATCTGATTCTGGTGATATCGCCGCCGAATTGTATCTGAAGCCGGCAATCCATCTAGTGCCTCCTGATGCCACTTGCGGGCCTCGCCGGCCTGGTCAGCGCGAAATACGAGAATCTTATCTGACTCCAGCCGCAATGGGTCAGGGACAATGTCGCTATACGTCAATAGAATAGGTTCACCGTCATCTTGTACGGTCGGGATTTCCATTACATGCGCGCTGACATTCAGATCATTCTTATTCGCATTGAGAGACAGCTCATCGCGCGGTTCCTTCCAACTCGCCACAATATCTAGTTTGGCCGTGCTGGGAGCATGCAGGTAGATCTCTCCCTGAAGCCAGGCGACTGTCTCACCCTGCGAGCGATTGGCGGTCAGTTTAGGCTCTGGTGCGGCTAACGGCTGCTGAACCGCATGAACGAGAGTGATATCCCGATACGGAGTGAACATCCAATGCCGGCCATCATGAATGGCTTGCTTGAGCTCGGATAACCTTTCAAAGGATACGGCGCCGTTCTCCGCTGCTTCTATTAGCCATTGCCACAAACCCATTGCATCCAAATCGCCGGCGAACATGGAACTAATACGCACCCGAGCAATTCCCGATTTTGGGAGGTAGATCTTCAGCACGCGCTCCGAACTTTCCCACTCGGGAGCTCCATCGCCTTCGATTAAACGCAGCCTGAAGGGCGCAGCCTCATACCAGATCGGTCCGCCAAAAGGAATAGACAGCCGTTCATCCGGTGCAATGCCGGGCAAACCTTGAAAGACGACACCGGCGGACCAAGGGTCGGGAAGATAAGGAAGGATGGCTTGCTCCTCCGTATGGACGGCGTACCCTTCCCCCGGCCCTTCTTCTTGCCCCGTCCGTACGAATCTCACCGAAGGCAGCTCCTGATCATTCCATGAACCTGATTCCCGCAAGGCCACAGTCTCGTACACATTCAGAACGCGTTCCCGGATTTCCTGCGGCGTCAGCCCTGCGCTCTTGGCATCCAATGCCTCGTCCAGCAAACCATGCAGCTCAACGAGTTGAAGCGAGGCCTTGGGAGCAGCGATGTGCCTGTCGTTATAAGGCCGATAGGCAGGGCGCAGTTCGACGTACTCCTCTGACGATAGCTCGAAATTGCTGCGAATGACCAACCTTTCCAGCGATTCCCCCTCCGCATAAGCAGTCGCTTCGGGATGTTCCGTATTGCCGTCGGTACTATATAACTGGCATGGAATCAACTCAGGCGGAGGTATGGGTTCGAATCGACGGTAAATCAGAGCCAGCTCTCGCGGAGGAGGCAATACCGACTCAAGCGTATTCGCTTCTTCTAATGCAGGACTGTTGCCAGCAAGATCGACGGCGCGCAGCCTGATCCGGTAACCCTGTCCGAACCGCAGCCTGGGAAGCGTCCCTGGTTGAACCTTAAATTTCGTCTCCAAGCCGAGCCTTGTCATGGCTGTGTTCTCGACGCGCTGCGGCATCGAATCCGGATCGCTTGGATCCGGGGCACGTGCGCTGCGGCTGATGCTCAATCCGGGTCGCGGCGCCGATAAACTCCAACCATCCCAACTGAACAACGATTCGTGAACGTAAAGCTCCTCTCCCGGATCACGGGGGACGCCTTGATCGCGTACCGGCCCGGTTACACTTGCTTGGACATACCCCTCATCGTTGATGTCATCCGGGATAACGCCCGGAGCGCCAGGTGTTGCATAACTTCCTATGCGCTGGTGAAGGGAATGCCATTTTCCCGACCGTTCCTCATACACATCCATTCGATAGCCGCGGGTCAAATCTTCGGCATAAAGCGCAGTAACAATAGGCGGGTCGGACGATAGACATTCATTGAGCTTCGTCGACCGTACGAAGGATTCATAACGACGATTCGCATTGCCTTTACGGAAGATTGAGATGCTTCCCGTACGCAGCGAAGGAACGCCCGCTTTTTCCGGAGCGTCGATTGCTAGTGATTCCTCCTTTATCGCCCTTCCCAGCGTTTCAACCAAATTCAACGTTTTGAGCGCAGCACCGTCTACGTCTACTTGTTCAAGGCCCAGCTCATCGCCCGGATTCACTAATCCCGCGACAAATTCCCCATTGGCCGAGTGCGCCGCAAACAACGTCTGGCCGCCCTGCTCGCTGTGAATGAACTTCGTCCATGGGTAGTAGTCGGCTGTCCATGTCGTCAAGCCAGGCTGCTTCCTGGGCAATGATGAGTTCCAGCTAGGAAGGACGGACAGGCTTCTCGGCGCCAACTCGCTTGACGGCGGTAAATCGGCAGCGTCGATCTCCAAGTCGATAATCAATCCCAATCGGCGAAGGATTTGGGGAAAGTCTCCGAGCGCGGATACCATCTGGTGAAAATCAAACTCCTCCTCGAAGCCGGCACGCGCAGCCGGGCCTTGCGGCAGATCGACCGGTTTGGCCATGGGGGGACGATAATGGAATAGAGCGGTTCGGAAGAATGGATCAGCTGCGCCTCCGATTCCATCCGGGATGTACGGACCTCCCCCGATCACCCCTTGAGCGCTCCTGCGACGAGCGTCCCTGCGTGATCTCTCAATGGAAGCATTTAGCCGATCGTTAAGCGGCGTGTGATCGTCTTCATATGGGAGGTGAAGCTTGCGCAAGTCCCCGAAAGCTTCTTCCAAACTAAGCTGCCCTTCCTCGTCATTCGTCGTTTTTTTGATTGCAGGGTGATCGTATGGGGACTTAGCCGCGATTTGTTGGTAACAGGTCTTGATATCCTTCAGAATGGCATCGGCAGGAAAACTTACAATCGGCCGGTTGGAATAATCTTCGAATTGATAAGGACGGACGGGTATCTCTTCATGGAAGAATGCTCGCCACAAAACGGCGTCTGGCGGATTACTTGTAACGACCGAGCGTACCTCTGTCCCGTCATCCAAACGGACGGTGAACATCGACAGACCAGGCTGCATAAGCGCCCCCCAGTCTAGAAAATCAGGGTATTGCCTAAGCGTCATTCCTTCGTCGGAGCGCAGCCGCGGGTTTACGAAGACGGACAAACGAAGATAACGTTTGTCGTCTTCTGCGCGTACGCCGCCCGGGAGCGCGATCCAGAGAATGTCTTGCGTTAGGGTCATCCGCATAAGCTCCTTTCTTACTCGTTCAGGCAAATGCTTCGCAATAATTCTCCCATTCGCTTGGAGAGACAAGCTGGCCGAACGTAGGGTCTCCCGCTGCGCCGGCGAACCTTCGTTCCACCTTCAACTCGACGCTTTTACTGAAAAAGGCGATATCGATACAGACGGTTACGGTGGCTTGCCCCCATACTTCTCCTTTTTCGTTGCCCTTATCGAGGTACGAGAATCCCAAATAAAACTCGACCGAAAGAGAGATCAGGCCAAGTACGCTGAGGTACCCTCCGCATCTTAAATATCCCGTAAGCATGACGTTGTCTTTGTCCATGCCGAAGTAGATGCCCGCCATGACGGAGATGCCGCCGCTTGCCACGCCAAGGTCCAAGCTGACATTTCCTCCGAACTCGATAGCAGCTTCAATCTGTTCGATTCCATGCGCGTTAAGCGACAAGGCGAAGAATCCGCTGCCGCCAAATAGACCGACCGTGACCAAGAAGGGTTTTTCCCGTTCAGAGATGTTGAAGCGGATGCCCGCAGGTTGATTGACAAAAGGCAGCGTTAGAGCCGCACCCAAGCTCAGGTTTTGTAAACTGAAGATGCCTACGTTGACGGTCGGCACACTAAGCGTGTATCCGGCTCGGATCCCCGAAGCCGTTACGTCCAAGAACGGAGGGTCGCTGAAACCGTTAGATGGAATAATGTTCTTAAGCGTATCGACGAATTTCAGCGGACCCGTGAATGTTAACGCCAGCCCTTCCACGCTGACGTCCGCCTTCTTGCCATCCACGCTGCGGAAGCTGAGCGATTCGAAGTCCAGGTTGAGCGCATTGGCAAACGCCAATTTAAATTTCTTCAATTGTCCGTATACCTCGAACGTTAACGGATCGCCATTTAAAGGCGTCACGAGGATCGTACGGAGAATCAGTTGGCCTAATGCGGCTTCTGGTTGGAACTGAAACGGCCCGATGGTATGATCTCTGATATCCGGCTTCCACAAGAACCGCGTTTCGACGGCAATCGGAGGAGCCGTCGGCTTCTTCGGATCTACGCCAGGCGGATAGATCTCGCGGCTGGTCAGCAGCGGAATTTTCAACTTGAAGCTGGGCTTGTCGAGTTTGGCAAGCAAATCCTCTACAGGCAAGTCTGCGTGCTCAAAGTGATCAAGATCCAAACTTCCTGCCTCGATCAGAATATCCTTCAACGTAATGCCGCCTAGGAAGCTGGCTTTGTCAAACATGCTCGTGTCCAGTTTATTGTTACGGAATTGATCCAGTTTATCGACGGGACCAAGCAATCGGGAAAGCCCCGCGATGGACATATCCGGCTTAACCAACCCTCCTGTCAACTCCGGTGGAATAGGCAGGGCAAGGCTTGTCGGGAGCTCCGCAAATAGCTCGCCTCGGTTATTTTGCGGATCCATGCCACCAGTCAAGTAATCCTCGGCCAATTTGATATCTACGGGCAGAGATCTGCCCAAGAGACGTTCAACCGACGGTATACGGACACTCGCAGCCGTTACTTCCGGTAAAAACGGCGGCTGACCGTTGGTCAATTTCCCCAGCTTGCCGGCATCGTCAACGAGTTGCATCGTAAACGTTATGTTTTCCGCCGATAACGAAGTCTTGCCCTTTCCTTCAGTCGTTGTCTCGGCGAAAGCTACGGATTGCGCATGCAGCGGTACGGTTTTATAGTCCAGATAGTGCGATTTCTCATATTCTAGCTTCACATCGTGCCAATCGATGAACGTATCTTTGACAATCACTCGAAAAAAGGGAAAGCGACTGATCGTTCTTTGTTGGACCGTCAAGGGGACAAATAGAAGCGGGCGCTCCATATGAACCGTTTTCCCTTCCGCATCTTCCGCGACCATCTGGAAGAGAAACGGCTTCCCGCCAACCATCGGCCAGAAGAGGCCTTCGGGGTGCGGATCGAGCATCGGCGTTGCACGGGTCGTGATGCGGATGGTTTTGAAAGGCATTTCTCGGCCATTATGCGCATAGGCCCACGCCAAAGGCGTGTAATCCTTAATCGGCTCTTGCACTTCGATGTACTCGTATTGCCGCAAGTATGCGATCGAACCAAAAATACCGATGTTACCGTCTTGCGTATGTTCGGTTCGAATTTGATAGGGCTGAAATTCGCGCCGGGTAATGGTGACTATAGAGACGCGATGACCCGTATCGCAAAGGTATCCTTTTCTAACGGTCTTCACGTATTGATCTCTTCCTTGCGCGGCGATATGCTGCCATTGCTCAAGGGACAGCGGATCGTAACCCAAGCCATCGTTGACGCCCTTTATTATTGTAGGATAATCCCAAGCGCTCTCGAGGTTCGCCCATGCACCTGCTGATGAAAGCATAAGACGTCTGACACGCACGGGACTCGGCACGTATTTGAGCGGGAGCCCTTTGTCGGCAAGACGTTTCTGCCAATTTCGAATTATAAGCCTATCGATTGGCCGTTGCAGCCAATTCGGTAAACCATTGGTACCAGGCATTCGCGGCATTGAAAAGTCGGAGGATAAGCGGGCAATATCGGTGAGCGTATCATTGCCTCCTGCGTTTAGGGAGGTCTTGAACGGGAACTGCACATCTGTCGTGCCGATAACCCGGGAATAGACAGGTGTATCATTCGTATCTTTCGTATCTGCCCCGGGCTCCTTCGGCCGGGCTGCTCCCAAGCGGGTATGCCACAGTTCGAAGCGCCCCTCGGATCCGACTGGCTGTATGGAATGGTACCAGGTGCCAAACCGATCCGGGGACAAATACAACCCCGTCGGGACTTCAAGCGCGGTTTCCAGGGGAACCGGTTTCTTGATGCCTGGGCCCGATGTTGCTTCGAACGGTAATGCATTAGCCGATAAGACAGGCTCATAAGCCTGCCAGTCCATCAGCGTATCCATGGTGAGCGGCCATTCATTCCGATCATCGTGGAGCTTGAATACCAGTCGGCTCGGACCGGCCAATAATGCCATCACGGGGGGAGGGCCGGCAAATAAGCTTCCCGCTTTGTTTTGAATAAACGCTTGTTCGGCCACATGCTGCGGGGGGAAATGTACGATGAGAAGCGCAGCCTCGCCTGGAATGATTCTCGTCAAGCGATGCGGCGCTCCTTCCGCCCGTACATTTATCAACTCAAAGGTCAGATTCAGAAAATCTTCCTTACGTAATACGCTCAACTGAAAGCGATCTTCGGACATGGCAGCTCACCCATCCATCGATTCATTTAAGTGCTTCAATGCCTATAGGGTACCACAGGAATATATCACCGGATATTATCCGAAAGTTGTATTTCGTTCGGTGCATTTATTGATCAGCTGTACTCGGTTATTGACATCAAGCTTTCTGAAAATATTCCCGATATGCTTCTTAACGGTAGCCTCGCTGAGATAAAGCTCCCCCGCAATCTCGATGTTCGTTTTGCCTTTCATGATTTGCACAACGACTTCTTTTTCCCGGCTGGTCAAATCCTGCAACCGTTCGTCCTCTTCATCCCCGTCTTCGGACAGACCGAAAGAAGCGATCATTTTATTCAAATAGCGATGGATGTTTTTGCCTCTCGTATCCATCACGTAATAGGAGGTCGGCGTCACCCCGTCGTAATCGTAATGGACGACGTCCTTGGCTTTCTCCAGCCCCAAGCTCGTGCAAATCGCGTTAGAAATCGGATTTTCGGTCGGGGCCGCCACCACGTATCCCGCGGTCAAGATATAGGTAATTAAGGTAAACAAAGAAGCTTGCATCATGGAGGGGTCGGCGAAGTCGTAAACGTCGAGTATTTTCGCAAAATAACCGGCTTTCGTATGGCCTGGTACCATCAGCTCTTTTCTTGCGGATTCGGACAGATGGCGAAAATAGGAGGAAGAGAGGGGCCTCGCTATTAAATAGTCCATTGTGGCTTCATTGATCGGAATAATCTCCATCATGCCGTATACTTTTCCTTCGGCGTTTCGAATTAACTTCACGCACGTCGGATCCAGGTCGTACAGCTCTTTCAATCGAATTTGATTCAATATATTGAGACTTTCATTAGCTGTTAGGAGGAACTCGACGCTCTCGTTCGTCTCTCGGTTTGTAAAGACAAAGGGCGAATCCTTCGCAGTAAGTCTGCGTTGTTCGATGTACCGCTCGGCTTCCGACCAGTTGGATGGATGAAGCGGTTCCACACTGAAACAGATCGATTGGCGATACAGCAAAAACTGAACGAACTGATTGCCAATGTAATATAGAAATTCACCGTTTTCCCAGGCTGCGGATTTTCTTTTCGCTGAAAGTTTCATTTTATTGCAGTAGTATAAAACGCAGCGTTTCCACAGCCGATTATGGAATTCTGGCCTGCGAAGGCGCAGCTCCAATCCGATGGCGTCGCGAAGCAAATCATGAAGCAGCCAACCGCGTTCTACCCGTTGAACGAAAGAATATCCCGTCAACTTAAGAAACTGCGTAGTTGTTACTTCTTTGTCCAACACGCGGCTGAGCAATTCCTGATTAAATTGACGCAAGACGGACGCAGTCTCCACCAATTCCCTCATTTCGGGATCGGGAACCTCCTTGAGCCACGTGTCGACGACGTACGAAAAAACTTCGTTCTCATCTAGAAATTTTTGCATCGTTCCGACCAGCGTAGTCGAAACGATCAGCGATAACGTTAAGGGATGGCCTTTTGTTTTCGTCCAAATATGATGGATTTGCTGATCTTGCATAACCCCAGCGTGCTCCAAATATCGTTTGACCGCATTTAAATCCAGTTCAGCAAGTAACATCCGGTGAACCTTATGCCGCCATAACGGTGAAGCAAGCCAAGATCCCTGCAGCGGGAATCTGCCGGATATAACGACAAGGACATCAATAGGCAGCTGAGGCAGAAATACCTCGCGCAGCCAATATTCCATTTCTCCGATCGCTTCGAACGTATCCAGTGCAAGAACGATTTTTTCTCTCAACGCCTTCTCTCGAATCACGTCGAGACAGATCTCCGTTTGCTCACTACTATCCATTGTTTTCTCCAATCTTTGCAGTGGGTATTGAAGCACGCGCAGCAGATGCCTGCAAAAATCAAGAGGAATACCGGGGAAAACGCGGCAATCCAGTAAAATGAACTTTCGATTCGCATTTACGGAAAGCCGCCTGAACTCATCGAGCAAGTAACTTTTGCCGACACCGCCGGTTCCGTAGACATTAAGGATACCTTTGCGTGCGTTATCCAAGTCCAAGAGTCCCCGAAATAACCGGAGTTCTTCATCCCGCCCTACGAAAAACTGCTGTTCCATCTCGCTGCCTACGCTGTGAAGTCGATCTTCGCTCAACATGTATGCAGTTCTCCCTTCCCGCATAAAAAACCAGCGGAAGATAAGCTTCCGCTGGTTCATGGTGTAATCCATTTATTGGGATTATGTGGCTATTCAGTTGTTGTTGCCACTATCGTATCAGGCGATTTATTCCCTGTCAACGACCAAACTCTGGCCGAGATGGAGACTGGATTATTTCAACAGCCCCTGCTCCGTCAGCCACGCTTTGGCAACCTCATCCGCATTCTGATGCTCATTCACCACTTTACTGTTCAGCACCTGCATTTGCTTCTCGTTGATTTTGCCGGCGAGTTTGTTCAAGACGTCCTTCAGCTCAGGATGCTTCTTCAACGCTTCGTCTTTCACCATCGGGACCGCATCATAAGGAACGAACAGATGCTTGTCATCCTCGAGCACCTTGATTTTATTGACGGGGATTCTTCCGTCCGTCGTGTACACGACAATCGAATCCACCTGCTTCTTGGTCAGTGCGATATAATCCAGCTGGAAGCCGAAGGTTTTGATCTCTTTGAAGTGCATGTTGTACGTTTTCTGAACCGCGGGCAGGCCATCCGGACGATCAACAAATTCCTGCGGACTGCCGAAGACGAATTTATCCGACTGCTCCGCCAGCTGCGATGTCGTATTGATGCCGTACTTCTCGCCATCTTCCTGGCGGATCGCCATGGCGTACGAATCGTTGAAGCCAATGGGGCTGAGCAGCGTCCAGTGATATTTCGCCTCCAGCTGCTTGGATGCTTCTTCGTAGACCTTCTTGGCGTCATAGATGGGCGCTTGCTTCAAATATTGAATCAGCACCGTGCCCGTATAATCGACGAACGCATCCACGTCCCCTTTCGTGAACGCTTCGAACAGTACATTGTCTTTCAAATTGTTTCTTACCGTGACCTTGATGTTCGTATCCTGCTCGACCAACTGCTTCATGGCACTAGCCAAAATATCCTGCTCCGCAAAGCCTTTGCTGCTCACGACAAGCGTATCCTCTTTGCTCTTGCCGCAGGCTGTAAGGGCCAGCGCTAGCATCACCGTTGTTGCCGTTAATATGCGAAGCCTGAACATAGGGCGCTCGGTGCCCGCTTCCTTCTGCTCGATCTTGAAATCATTGAAATCAACCATGACGCGAATTCCTTTCTTAGCTCGCTTGCGAGACGTATTATCGTTTGCGAAGACCTGCCGGTATCCATAACTTCCCCAGTCCGAACAGCAGCAGGTTGACCACGATAACAAGAAGACACACGGGTATTGCGCCTTCCAGAATCGTTACGGTATCAATTGCCGCAATGCCATGCGTGATAATATCTCCCAACCCGCCTGCCGCTATGTACGTAGCAATGGTAGCACTGCTGATCGTTTGCACCGCAACCATCCGAACGCCCGCTAAGATGAAGCTGCTTGCCACCGGCAATTGCACCATTCGCAAGAGCTGCCACCGCGTCATCCCCATCCCGCGTCCAGCCTCGATGATCGCGGGGTCCACCTCGTTGATCCCGACATACGTATTCTGAAGAATCGGAAAGAGAGCATATAAGGTAAGCGCAACGATCGCGGGCAATGTGCCGATGCCGAACAATGGAATCATGAAGCCGAACATCGCCAGACTCGGAATGGTCTGAATGACGGATACCACGTTCAAGATCGGCTGGGCCAGTCGACTGTTTCGTGTTAAGTAGATACCGAGCGGGATGGCGATCACACACGCGGCCGCGACAGCAACGATGGAGAGGTAGATATGCTCCTGCACTTTGCTCAGAATGAAGGGCCATTCCGTAACGAACGTATGCCAAAGACGATTCATCCGAGCACACTACCTTGCAGCAAACGATCGGCGAGCAGCGGATACACATCGTCTCTCGTAATCAAGCCCACGAAGCTCCGATCAGGTCCTAGCACCAGCAGAACCGGATGCTCCATCAGCAGCCGGAACACCGCCGTCCCCGGCATCGACATCTCAATCGATGGAGCGCCTGCCGCCAGCGCTTGCTCCATCCGTACCGCATGGTCCTCTTGCTCCGCGAGCATCAGGTCCCCAGCCGTCCGGCTGACATTCTTCAAGTCAGCGGCACGGAACCGTTCCTCGCCGACGAACTCGCGGACAAAAGCATCCGCAGGCTCCGTGACCAGTTGATCCGGCGTGCAGGATCGAACCAGCTTGCCATTCTTCAGCAGCACGATTTGATCGGCAATCTTCAAAGCTTCCTCAATATCGTGCGTGACAAAAACAATCGTCTTCTTCACCGTCTGATTCAGCTTCATCAGCTCATTCTGCAGCTGTACCCTGCTAATAGGGTCAAGCGCGCTGAACGGCTCATCCATTAACACGATGGACGGGTCGGCCGCCAATGCGCGAGCCACGCCGATGCGCTGCTGCTGGCCGCCGCTCAGCTCATGCGGGTAACGATGACGAAATTCGCCGTAATCAAGCCCGATCAATTCCAGCAGCTGCGCGGTTAGAGCGGCCATGCTCTTCTTGCGCTGTCCCTTCAGCCGCGGAACGACCGTGAGGTTATCTTCAATCGTCATATGCGGGAACAAGCCAATTTGCTGAATGACGTAGCCGATGCTTCTTCTGAGCAAGACGGGATCTATTTTGCTTACATCGCTTCCGTTTACAACAATCGTGCCTGCGTTTGGCTCCACCAATCGGTTGATCATCTTCAGAATCGTCGTCTTGCCGGAGCCCGAAGGACCGATCAGCGTCACGATCTTCCCTGCTGGGATATCCAGATCGAAGTTCTGAAGCACATAACCAGATCCGAAGCTCTTATCTACCGCTCTAAACACTACTGCACTCTGCATGCTCATGCCATGCCAGCCTCCGTTCCAACCATCCTCTTCTGTACTTCTCCCGTTCTTACCGTACAAGCCGTTCGCTATGCGATTGCGGCCATGGCTCGCCATCCACGAGCAAGGCATCCACTTTCTCGCCGTAAAAGCTCACATACCCGGTAATTTCTCGAACAGCTCCCATCGGATGCTCATAGCTCCACAAGACATCCTTGTACAGCTTGTCCCCGATTTGAATGGACCAATACGAAGCAAGGCCTTTATACGGGCAGCGCGTAGTCGTGCTGGATGCGACGAGCACGTCCTGCCGTATCGCTTCCTTGGGGAGATAGACGCGAGGCGCCAAGCCCGTTTCAAAAACAACTACCGTCTGGCTGCTCTCGGCAATAACCTCGCCGCCGACGACCACCTTCACATGACGAGAGCTCGGAATCGCATCGGCTCGCACATAAGGATCGCGCGCATGGCCGAACACCTGCAGCTCTTCCTCGAACCAAGTGATCGAGCGGTTCCAGTAGAAGGATAGCAGCCCTTCGATCCCCTTGGCCCCAGGTGTTGGCGTACGGTAGCTCCAAGCGGCGTTGTCCACTACGCTTCCGCCCGCCTGAATACTCCAGTAATTCGCCGTTCCTTTATGGGAACAGATATATTGCTCATGGGACGGAATGAGCAGCTGCATGTTGACATCATCCTGGGGGAAGTAATAGACGGGGCGCGCTCCCTTCTCGAAGGCCAAGACGACGCGCTTGCTATCCGCAATGGTTTCTCCTCCGAATTTCACCCGTACCCAGCGAGAAGAAGGCTCTACCCGAAAGTCCCATGCCGCTCCTTCCGCAGGAAGCTCGCAAGTCGATCGTTCGTCTGATGCCGTCATTAATTGTTCACTCTCTTCATTATTTGGATTGCAATTGCAGATGCTGTATGTGTGGTAAATGATTCCGTATTAGTCTGAGAAGAACAGCGTTAAACTATGCGCTTGGGGTAGTGAATCATGGGGAGTAGCGCATAAAAAAGACGCACAGGCGATACCGATACCTGGCGTCTTCTTTACACTGAACTGTTTTCTATCTTGGGCAGCTGCGCGTATTAGTTAATTTCATACCGTGCTAAGCCGTAATTCGTAAAAATACTGCACAGCCGGATGCTTCAACTTCATCTTCTCGGCCATGTTCAATATTCGTTTCTTGCCCACTCGCCTGTCCACCAGAGCTAGAATATTCAATAAAATATCATTGCTCTCGATGCTCTCCTCTATAGGCGTGGATAAGAACCTAGTCGCTGCAACGATAAAATTCGATTTACTTAATGAAGACTGTGCCGACAAAAGCTCCTTGGCAACTACTGCTATTTTTCTGCCTCTTGCAATGACTTTCAGACGTTCCTCCGGAACGGCGCCTTTGGTCTCAATTCTGACTGCTTCCAATTCCTCATTGTTAATTGGAACTTGGATATCCGAATCATTCTTAATTTCCAGCTCCGTCTGATACCATCTGATTACGTTCGTTGGATCACTCATATTGAGTACATTCTTCTTATCTACTGCAATATAACAAATCCCTGATTTATCAAGTAAATACCGGTAGCTGGTGGCTCGGTATTCGACCCTTCCGTATAACGCAGGACAAAGAAAACTCTCCAAGTTTTGTTTCAATTTACTCCAGGCCATGTACTCCTCCATGTTCGATATGCGTAATTAACTATTGGGGCAATTGTCTTATCATTCATCATACAATAACCAACACCTAATCCCCAATTATAAATAACGTTCTCTATAGTGCATTCACTCCCTTGAGAATGCAAAATAGCGGTACAGGGTTAACCGCCCTGTAGCCGCCAATTGGATCAATAGCTTGTTCTTGTTGAAATTGAGCTGTTCTTTGTACGAGTTAAATGTATATTTGGGACAGCGGCAGACTAATTTTGTATTCTACATTCATTTCGTACAAGCAAAGCCACCGATTCCACATGCACTGTATGCGGGAGCATGTAGGAGTTGTTTGTAGTCTGTGTTAGTTGGTTGAAACCCTTGATTTATAAGGATTTTAACAATAGCATATTGTTCTATTTGTTTCAGTTTGATTGCTTGTTGGCGATGTTCGTCAACAGCTTGTCAACATATACCCTGCAAAACTAAGAAACAACTTCTTGTAACTCCGTATCGTCATCATTAACTTTATACATAGATAAAGGTTCAAATTGTGGGAACTGCTTTGCAACAAGTTTAAAATATGAGTGTGCTTTTCTAGGCCTTCCCGATTTCATATACAAACATGAAAGTAGAAAATTACGGTAATATTCATTTTGTGATGAAAAAGTGATACTTTCCAATATTTCTATAAGTGAGAGAACTTTTTCTGGTTCATTATTAATAACATTCCAAGGAATAAATTCTTGTTCGCCGTGGACAATTATTCTTGACCTTACAGCATCAATTGTTGTCAGTAAGTCTGAGTGTAGTGCCTTTAGAAATTGAGGATTCTGAGCAAGTCTGTTATCAAGGCTAAGCTTTTTGCATAAATCAAGCGGGTCTGCAGCAAGAACCCTAGAGTAACTTCTTTTCAAGTTTAAAGATAACAATTTCGCAAATTGCCTAACATTATAAGTTTTGCTAAAATATTCGTTAAACGAATCAATTAGTGCTTCTAAATAAATCGAATTTATTACCACTTTCATTTGTGGCTTAAAAGATACTTCACTAGTATTTACAGTAAGGTTAATAGCATCATTGAATCCTATGTATGCTAAGGCTCCTGAGGCTTCACATAATTTTTTTCCTAGTTCACCAGTAGAACACGAAAAAGCAAATATGAATGAATTTATCACCCCTTTTAGATCTTCCAATCTAAGTTGTACTTCTGTTCCTTTTTCTAATTCCCCCACGAAATATTCTGGTTCACCATGGCTTGTAAATACAATGATATCAGTTTGATTAATTCTGTTACCCAATTCATTATATAAGGTAGAAGAACGGTTAATATGAGTATACTTATCTTGTATTCTATCTTTTAAATAGGTTTTGAAGCGAGCCAAAAATCTTATTCCGGCCGATCTGGGATAAAAATGAATAACTTTCAATCTACTTACCACCTGTCAATATATTGTGTATAATAACTGACTCAGCCAAATTACTTTTATACAATCTACCCTCATCTGCATCTTTTTTTATCAGATTAATAATCTCATTCACGGAATAATTTTTCCCAGCAACAGTAATCATTTCATCAGAAATTACTTCTCTGTATTCTGCGAAATATCTTTCCAATGTAACTTGAACAAAATCAATATCTTGAATTGCATCTATAATAGTCTCAACTCTTAATTGCATTTGCCCCGATCCGAACAACGTTGTACTACTCGTAGACATATCTTTCGACAAGAAACGGAAAATACCTAGGTTAAATAGATTGATTAAATCTAGTCTATTAGGGAATATCTCGGCTAAGTCACCCATTGAATAAAATATCAATTTACAATGCTTATTAATATGCTGCCTGATTTCTTGTATTAACTCATCACCAGAATGTTCATTGCCCCCCTCAGAAAGGTTATGATCAACGATCACTACATCAAATACGATATCTGGATCTTGAAGTAATTCGATAGCCTCCTCGTATTTTTTTCTTGTATGAAAAATCAGATTATAATCTAAGTTTCTAGCCTCTTTCAGTTTTTCAAAAATTGTACTATAGCTTTTAATATCTCGATCTATATTTTTAGAGTCATCAACGATCAATATAATTCTTTGTATCTCCACTTCTATTCCTCCAGATCAAAACTAATTTGAAAAGCTGCTCCTATATTACTTTTAATTAGATGGATCTCCCCGTAATTACTTTTTACAAGTTCATCTACTATGGATAATCCCATTCCAAATCCACCTTCTCTTGTCGTGAAAAACGGAGAAAAGATATGTGGGATATCACTTTCTTCTATGCCAACTCCGTTATCTCTAAAAATAATATTTAACTTGGTCGCTGTCATTTCATACACTACTTGAATTTCTTTTTTTCTATTATCTATTATGTCAGATAAGGCTTTTCTTGAATTTGAAATCAGATTGTCGAAAATTACTTTCAAATCATTCAAATCCACTTTAAGTTTTCCAGTCACTGGCCCTTGTATTGAATATGAAATATTTTCCTTAATTAATGAATACTTCGATGTTTGGAATATCTTCTCAAGTTGTTGGTATATATTTATCTCTATTCGTTCTCTCTTTTTTAATAAGTAGTTACGTGCATCGAGTAGGTATGTATTAATTTCCTTAAGCGTAGAAAGTGTAAATTGCTCATATTCATTAAACAACTTATTCAGATGCTCATCGGCCATATATATAGCTAAGTCACTTTTCTGATTCCACACAGCAGTTTCGATATTTTGTAACCTTATTAAGACTTGATGTATAATTCCATGAAGTAATGTCTCTTTACTGGCCATTCTTTTATAAACTTCAACTAATTGCAATTGATTCCTTATTATCTTGTCTTGCTCTTGATTTTTTTCTCGAATCAATTTAGATAAATCAACAACTTGTTGTGCTAGCTCAGGAGAAAACTTCTTAATTTCTTTAGCCATTATGTTTAATTCTTTAGTCGCACCAGAAATTTCAGCCCGGTGCTGTACATGCATGCCCTCAGGGGCTTTGAACCTCTTTAAAAAAAAGTATTCTTCTAGTTTAATCATTGCTTCTTTTTTAACGAAATTCCTCAGTTCAGTTAGAGATTCATTCTCTTCCAGACCTTGTCGATTAGTTGCATCGATAAACATCGGATTATACTCTCGATAAATTTGGATAAAACCTATAATATCTCTAGAACCCAGGAAACGGTAATGTCCTTGTGATTTCCTAATGTCTAAATCTAACCAATCGTTATTCGACTCACCATATGGATATATTTGAAAATAATCTCTGTATATTCTTATATTCCCGTAATCCTTAACATTATCTTTAAATTTATGGTAAAAGCTTACTTTATCTGACTGATCAAAAGAATAAATGATTGTTCTTACCGGACCGATACTATATTTGTTGTTATATGTATGTTCTTCTATCAACGCGCCATTTCTATATACTTCCAAATTTATGACATTTTGATTCTCCAAAGGGACACTTAACTCAACCCAAAGTGAACTTATATCACTTAATTGATAAGCTTCTAAAGTTTTGTTATCAAAGCCATATTTTTTGCAATCTAAAATTATTTTAAAGGGTTGCGTATCAAAATTAGAAAAGGGAGATAGCATTCCTTTTAAACGCTTTTCTAGAGATTCTACCTCTGTTTTAGTCCATAAATCTCTAAGACCCGTTATCTTTAATGTTACTCCTTTCTTTTTTCTAAGAATTTTGTTTACAGAATAATCAATTTCAATATCACTTAGTAACTTATCTTTTTGATCTTCGAATTTTCCCCAATCGAATAGCATTGATACTGTTTGCTTGCTATTTTCTTTACGACTAATTAACTCTAAATTCTTACCTAATCTATCAACAGAGAATCTACCTATTCCTTTCTCACCGTTCAATGGTCGCCCCTTATCTGTTGAATTTCTGCCCCTTTTGTTATCTGTCCCAATGACCATCCACTTATTTCTTATATCATCAAGACTCATACCATCTCCATCATCCCAAATAGTAAGTTCATCGCCATCCGGGTCAATGCTAACCTTTACTTCGTCAGCATCCGCATCAAATGCATTTTTAACTAATTCGAAGATTGCTGATATTTTATTTGTGACCAATCTTCTTCCTACCAAATCTTTTAAATTAGTTGAAGAGCTAAAATGCATTGTTGGCAAAAAAATCACCTGCTTTTCTATTCTAATTATTCAATATATTAGCCGCGCTATATAAAATCCCCTTTTTCTTCCTTATAATCTTATTTAAATTCTACATCATTAGTCTCACCAAAGAGCAAACTCCTGTTACGCGGCGAAATTCTATAACAATGACCTTTATCTTTATATCCAGTTCTATCTGCGCGAACCCTTCCACGCCAATCGTAAGTAACAATGCCTTGGTTAATTAACGTTGTAAACTGCGAGAATATTGGGCGCTGAGTCAGTTGGATTTGGTTATAGTTAAAATGTATTTCACCGTTAATTACTTTTTCTTCTGCAACAAGCCAAGCAGTTTTAGGATGTTTTTCTTGGAGTTTTTGCTTAACAGCCGAATATTCCCAAGAGCAGACTTCATTAATAATTCCATTAATCTTGCTTCTTTGGTATATTATCTGTTCCTCATCATCTGCCCCTAGAAAAAGGCTTTGGTTATTTGGGCTGTTGCTAACTGTTACATATAAATCATAAAAGCCACTATATTTATTACTTGGGTATCCGTAAGTCAACATTATATCTGTTGAACTTTTAAAAGCACTGATATCCCAGTTAGGAACCATACTGAATAATGTGTCGAGATTTCCTCCACCGGCTCTCTTACATTTTAATTCAATTGCTCCTTTAAAATCCGCTTGGGCGATGCTATTGGGGCTTATCCCCAGACAGTTTTCTAAAGTTTCGCCTACATCTTTTGGACTGCTTTTAAATGGAGATATACTTTTAATCCATTGATTTGATATTATTGAAAGACGCTGCAATAATTCTTCTAGAATCAGATAATCGTCATTGCCACCAAAATATTGCGGGCATAATATTCCTAGCGACTCTATTGTGATAAGTGGGATAACCACAAGATTTCCTTGAAAAGAAGTGAAGTATATCAATGTACCGGTAGAAATATACTTTTTAAAATCGTATATCCATATTCTCGGATCTCCAAGTTTGGTATTCGGCCTGTAAAAGCTAGTTTTCATATTTACTATATCGGAGTTCAAAAAAACATGAGAATCCTTCAAGATTTTGTATTCAGTTCCCTGAAGTACATTATCATAGTTAACAATATCATTGTCTCTTAAAATCGTTCTTAAAGGACCCGATGCATCAATGATACTTTTCTCAAGCATTGTTGCAGTCATTCTAATTAAAGTAAATTCATTCCTACAGTATTGTTGAATCAATTGAATTTTCTTTTGCTCTTCCTCATTAGGTAAAAAGTATGGATTCATTAGGACCACCTTATTTTTTCCAGTTGTATAAGTTCTATATTAGCACCTATAATATGCATTTACGACATTGTTCAATTATTTTCGCAATAAATCTATCCATAGATATAATGAATGCTTTATAATAGAACATATATTCGCAAAATAAACCTGGACTTTTATTTCAGATTCAGTCATAATAAAGATAACCTAGTTTTGAAAAAAGAGGTGCACTATATGAAACCATTTGCTATCGATTTATTTTGTGGTGCTGGAGGGATGAGCGAAGGCATTTTACAAGCAGGATTTCATATCCTATTTTCCAGCGATATTAATGAGGATGTCGAAAGAACTTATAGAAATAGACACGATCAACTCGGTCTTATCCAAGGTGTGAACACTTTCTTCAAAAGAAGCGATATTCGCGAACTCCCATCAAGCGAAATTATTGAATCAATTCAAAACCTCAAAATGTTCCAAAATAAACCCTTTCCGAAAATAGACGCTATTTTTGGCGGCCCTCCGTGTCAAGGATTCAGCCGCGCTGGGCTACGAAAAAAGGATGATCCTCGCAATACACTATTTAAAGAGTACTTAAGAATTATTAATGACTTGAGACCAAACTATGTTGTTATGGAGAATGTGGAGGGCTTTAACGATACCCGATTAGATGGTTTTGTTGGAGTAAAAGGTACAATATATCCTGATAACAGTTTAGTTCCCGATATACTAAGAAACGAATTCTCAGAAATTGGGTACAATACTCTTTCTACCCAAGTATTAGATTCTTCTGACTTCGGGGTACCACAAAGAAGACGTAGGGTGATTTTTATAGGATATCTAAATTCAGTTAAACCGCCGGCCTATCCCACACCTACTACACCTAATGAAACAAGTAAGGTCACTGTTTTAGACGCTATTAGTGATCTGATAGTTAATCAGAACAGTAACCTTATTATAAAAAAATCATCAAAATATCAAACTGAATCTCGTAGAGGGCGTACAAGGACATTTTCCGGAAAGTCAGTTGACTACAATGGTGAGATATATAATCACGATCTATCTAGACATAATGAATTAATTACAGAGAGGTTTTCTCTTTTTAGAGAAGGAGAATCTTCCTCAGCACTAGTTAAAAGGATTAAAAGCGAAGGAATAGATCTAAGACAATATCCTTCATTATTGAAGGAATGTGAACGAAAACTAACTGATTATACAGCAAAACAAATTATTGATATGTTTATAACCGGTAATATCAGCGATGAGTTTCTAGATGCTTTATTAACTAAAAAAAGCAACAGATTCAGATTAAATAGAAATAACGTTGCGCCTACCATGGTCACATTACCTGACGATTTCTTAACTCCATTTGAACATCGAATCCCAACTGTTAGGGAGATGGCTAGAATCCAGTCATTTGATGATAGTTTTATTTTTCTTGGCAAGAGAACTACTGGTGGTCCAAGAAGAAAAGTAGAGGTTCCGCAATATACACAGGTTGGAAATGCTGTCCCTCCTTTATTAGCTAGAGCAATTGCACTCGAGATAATGGAAGCAATAAAATTAAATCAATCAGTATATCAATTATCACATTGATTAATGAAGTTTATAATACTTTATTTGGCAAGACTGTCAAGACCCACAGTGGGGCGGATGTTTTTAAAATCGCTCGATAAGAAGAGAAGCAGTGATGGTAGACCATCTACTGCTTCTCTATTTAATTTGTGTTAATTTTTTTCTAATATTCCCTCTAGTCCCCACAAATAATGATCCTGAAAAACAAATGTTTCTCAATCTCTGTTTATTTACTATTTTAGGAGTATATCGTTGTTAGCAGCCCCTCCGAGTAGGAATGGGCGACATCATCTCGTAGTAACCCATATGCACAAATCAACGATCCAGCAGATATATTATGCCTTTCAAGGTCTAGTCCTCTTATTTTAATCATACTCCCCTTCCATAATAACTTTAGTAAACCTTTATTGTTACCTAAATGTTGTACATCTATATACATCCCTTGTACATCATTAGGCCAATCATCTCTTCTAGATATAGCGCGGCGATTCCAATATGGTTTACATTGATGCCTATAGGTACAGTTGACACAATTTGCCGGACTCGGATTACCTAGTTGTTCCTCAATTTCGTTCGTGTTCTGACTTGTAGTGATGGTTCGATTTATACGCTCAATCAAATATTCTGCTTGCTTCAACAGTTGAATGCATTCCTGAGGAGTATATCTAATTTCATGACTTAATCCACTCAAAGTTTGAATTCTTAATGATATTGGCCATTCCCCGAACTTAGTATAATAAGACGAAGCATATAATTTCATTTGGTATTGATAAGACTGTTTAACCTTGCTCGTAACTTTATCTATCACTTCACCTGTTTTATAGTCGATTATTTCACAACCATTTGACGAATACGTTAACCTGTCTACAACTCCATTTATTAGTCCGTTACTTGAACTAAGATTAAATTCTGATCTACTTTGAACTGGTGACACATGATGACCTTTTCTTGAGATCAAAGTTACAGCAGTTTTAAATACTAACCGTTTTTTCACTTCATACAGTCTAACATTATTTTTTAGAGGAACTAGATGTTTAGCGAATCCAGTCTCCTGCAATGATCTTTCTTCACTTTTCAAAATGGATTCCCAGATCTGCTCTAGTTGGTCTTCGCTTGTTTGCCCGTTACTAGCCGTCTCTAGGAGCCGGTGAGCAACTTTTCCGAAATAAGTATTCGGAGATTCAGGTAACATCCCCTGAATCCCCGAAACACAGAAAACTTCCTGTAAAGCACAATTTAACGTAGCATAGTACCGACTTGGCGCGATATGCTGAATAGTCTTAAAATAGTTATTCGCCTCACCACCAGTCATCACTACCACCTATCTGTTCATGACACCACCCTGGTCTACGTAACAAATTAAAAGTATCGATAAAGTCTGTATCACCACCCGCTGCCACAATAGCGTCAGCCAATATCCCACCGGGATTTGATAAAGACCATAATGGATGAACAACCAGAATTGTCTTTCCTTCGGCTTGAACAGCAGGCAATCCTGAATAATCCACAACTCGGTAATTAAAATAGGATGCAAATTGGTTTGCAAGCGCTCTGGCTGTTTCAATCCACCCGGTTAATTCGGGTGTCGAAAAATCACCGTTCAACCCACATGAATACTCATTACTAGAAATACACTTCAGGTACGACAAGCCTAATCTCCAGTCAAGCAAACCATGGTAAGGCATATTTCGATAGTGCATCAAGCAACTGTAACAAGCTGACTTACACTCATGGCGAGCACTCGTAATATATCTTATGAATGGATCCGTGGTTGATATATCCACTATACTGGTTAACACATCAGTCCAATTATCATTAAGCCATCGGACAAATCCAGCACCATTCGGTAGTCTATCTGAAAATACAAGCTCTCCAACAGATGAACCATCAGTAGTCTCAGATCGCAAGAAATCACATAGCTCTATTTCATCGGCATCGATATCAAGTTGTTCTGCGACGACTGAACGTAGCAAAAATCCTGCTGAATATAATGCAGCTTTTGCTTTGATATTCTTGGGATCCAAATCTAGTCCTTCATTAGTCCTAAAAGGTCGGATCCTCAGTAAATCTGTTGTCTTAGATGATGCGATTCCAATTTCCTCTATATCTTGCATTGGCTGTTCACTAACATAAGAAAAATCCTTAAGAATCCACTGACCCGATAATTTCACTTTTGCAAAACCAGGTTTGCCTGAAGGATACTTCAGCTTGTTAGTTGTTACCACTCCGCCGCGGAACAATTTTTTCCCATTATCATTGATCCTCCAGATTCGCCCATCATGATTAAAGTTAAGCTGAGAGTTTGTATCTTGCACATTAATGAAGGAAACAGCACGTCCTTCCGCTACATTGGAAGGTATCCCCGAAAAAGGCATCTCCTCATCCCTTGCATCTAATCCCTTGGACAGGTCAGTCCTAAAAGCTAGCGGTATTGCGACATTATATATTCTAAATCTATCACCTTTGGATTGACCACAATTCGTACATTCCTCAGGAGAGTCATCCACTCGCATGTAGCCGCAATTACTGCAATGTGCGATACTATAGCGTTGTGGTAAAGGATCCTCCTGAGAAGGCCTTAAAGTGTTATGTTGACCTTGCATTAGTGGAGCGGTGAATCCAATAGCAGTATGAATTGCCTTATTTTTTGTTTTTTGTGCACCCGGTGAAAATTCTGTAATCGCTAACTCGATATCTCTATCGATTGTAAGTGGTGCCCCGTTTTCAACACCATGGTATAATAATCTAGATCTGGATGGCATACCAAACATCGGGAGCTTTGCGCCTTCTGCAAGTGCTTCTGCTAATCCTTCTCCCATTAATTCTGGATTCTCATAACATTTATCTATCTCCGGTATCAAATCTTCTTTAATATATCTAGAATACATTGTTATTTCTTCTGATGTCGTTGCTCTTTGTGGAATTAAAGCAATGATTACCGCAACGATTGCCTCAGTATTCTTCCCCAACCAATCAATTACTTTTTTCTTATTATTAGGCCAATCTCTCTTGTACCCATACTCCCCATGAGAATCTGGTGGAGTTGTTGGACCATTCCAATACCTTACTCCTATTCCCTTGAAAGCTTGTCTTAAACATTCCTTGACTAATAACCGTTTTAATATCTGCGGTTGATCATATGAAATAAAAGGAACAGGCGGTGGATCACCAGTAATTGAGCTAGGGTTTTTGAAGTAGTGATCGTCATGACTCCTACCTCCACGACACAAGGTAAGAACATAGGAAAATGCTTGTCCACGCCGGCCTGCTCGGCCAACCCGTTGTTGATAATTGAATCGCATTGGGGGCATATTTGCCAGCATAACAGATTGTAGACTACCAATGTCAACCCCAACTTCCATCGTAGTTGTAACACTTAATACATCAATTGTATCAACCTGACGTATCCGTGGGATCCCATCTACATTCAGCAAAATGTTCCTAAAGTGACGTTGCCTCTCTGCTTGATCATCCGTCTGTGCAGTAAGTTCTTCTGCATGTAGTCTTATCGGTAACTTATCACCTAATGCTTTAAATGCAACATAATTTTTACGCATTAGTGTACCACACTCGCCACTCGGTATGTCTTGCAATGAGTGATGACAATTAGTACAAATGCCTGCCGAGAAGTGAAGATGAGGTCGTTTGCAATTTGGGCATTCCCAGTATGGGGTTGTATCTAATGCTACTCTAATATCGAGTTTGCTAGTTAGAAGTTTTGCGCCTTGATGCCCAGACCTTATAATCGTCTGAAGAACCCTCTCGCCCATCTTCTCCTTACGAGAGGATATTCGCAATTTATCACACACTCGTTCGATATACTCTTTAAAATGTGCCCTTGCATCTGTAAAGGAAACCCAGTCATGTTGATAATATTCAGAAGATTCGTGCCGAAATAAATCCCCAAGAATCCTTACTGAGGAACAACAAATTTGCTTAAAGGTCTGTATATCAATGTCTAATTCTTCAGCAGTAGCCATTAATATCGATTCTTCAGCTTGGAGAACAGGGTAACCTAAGCCTGAAGATTCAAAACTGAAGTATAACCTGCTAAATAATAAATCACATATTTCCGCCCTCATTTTTTCAATTATTTGCGTCTTGTAGACCTGAGCCTCTGGGGGAATCGAGGACGACCAGGATTTGGTGTCAAAGTCAAACATCTCTGTCCAACGATGATCTCGACCTCCCCAATTGAAATATTGAAACTCAATATCATTCCCCGCTGGATTAACTCCCAAACTGATTAATCGAGAAATTAACCGCCCAGTATCTTCTTGTGAATTAGCTTGTAAAATAGACTCACAGGGAACAGTTAATGTTTGCTTTCGTTGCTTTATACGATTAATCTCATTCAAGGCATCATCATATAACCTTTTGTACATCCCTGAAGCAGGTGGAGGTACTTTTAAGCCTTCAACCTTTTCTTGTAACTCACTTACTTTCTCAGGATAAGCCTCAATAAATTCTTTTGCATAAGAAGACATGGGTTCATCAGTTTCAAGATGTTCAATAAATTCTGATTCGCCAAGTGCAGAGAGCAATAACTCTTTTACTACTATTTCTCTAACTAAATCCTGATAATGATTTCTTTCGACACCATTAGAAATTTGAGCTGCATCTTCTCGGCTATCCGAAAAAATAACCAGTTTTCGGTCATCCGCTCCTCCCAGCTGATAGAAAAGTTCCTTAGATAAGATTTGGTTTACTTTCGAGAAACCGGATCTAAAGCCTCTGACAGATGACATTTTCTTTCGTTGGGTGTAATCGGAACAACAGCATGGACAAATTGCTGGTAATGCTTTAAATTCATTCTCAACTTCAGTGTCTATAGAAAAGAAATATCCTTTTATATTATTAACAGGATCTTCTTCAGCTTTTTCGTGCGACAAGGTCACTCTACCAGTTGCTGAGCTTAGCGAAGCCAACCGCCATTCTGCCTTAGCATTGCCAATTCCTTTGATTGCTTTAGGTTGATCCCATTTCCCTAAGTCTGGATGCAACTTGTCTTCCTCGGATACCGGCCAAAAAACAGCATATTCATTGTAGTATCGTTGTTCAACAATATATTTTTTATTTCTGTCGGGAATACCCTCTATGTCAGGTGAAGTAATTAATAATTCAATTTCACCTGAGGTAAGTCTTAATTTATTACCACCGTAAAATACCGTTCCACATTGTTCGCAATATAGAAGGTCAAGTATCCTCTTACCGGCTTCATCAACAATTTCTGGATGTGAAAATAACTGCCCTACTGTACGATCCTTTGGTAATCCGGTTCTACTTGTAGAAGCCCATAAACCCTCAATATTCCTAAAAAACCAATGAAAACGGAAGGACGGAAGACTACTTGCTTGATTATTGGTATCACATAATTGCCTAGCAATAAATAGCCCTGTGATTGCTTCTTTCCGGAGCTTACTATCAATATCTTCCCCAAATACCCGTTCAGTGAATTTATGTAAAGGTACTGCTCTTACTCGATCACTTTCTATACAAGCTTCTGCCAAAATTTTACCGAGCCCTAAATTAGGTGATTCCATTACTTCCTTTAGCGCTTCAATACCGGATTTCTCTCCACTATATGCAAACCGCATGAGTAATTGTCTTATAGCGGCATCTTTATTCTCCTGATAAATTTTATAGAATTCGAGAAAAGGTTCATAGTAAACACGCGAATCGGCAGCCTCCGGTAAGGATTCTGGTGAACCGGTAATAATCTCAAACCCATTACCATCAACACCAAAGAAATCTTGAAGAAACTTTCTACTCTTGGAATCCTCCGGTTCCAACGAAGCACTAGAAGCAAGGATCCGTAATTGTGGATGATTTGGGTGCAATCCTAATCGATGTAGAAATAGTTTTAATAAATACGATACCTCTGCACCCGAAGTCCCCCGATACAAGTGAAGCTCATCTATAATTAAATGAAATATATGACTCTCATCTTCACAAAGCCACTTCTTCGTTTCCTCAAATATTCCACTGTCTACTTCCCTCATCATCATAATACTGAGCATAGAGTAGTTCGTAATCAAAATGTCCGGAGGAGCGTCCTGCATATCCCACCGTGATCTCATCTCTGCTCCATCTAGTTTTGGAAAAAAGAATGGAATATCTTGATTTCCAGTTTCGTTAGCATACCTTTTTGCTTCCCTATTTGTAGCATCCATTTTTTCTAACTCAGCGGCTAAATCTTCGATTTTATCTCTATTCGGCTTCTTGTTTTCTTTTATTTCATGTCCTGGGACTGCAGTAAGCGAATTATACCGCCCAAAATAAATTTTGTTGCCGAAAAATTCCTGATCATATACTTCACGAGCAGCATCTGAGTCCAATGCTTTTCGTAATCTAGTAAGTTGATCTTCAACCAAAGCATTCATGGGATAAAGTATTATTGCTCGAACCGCAGCTTGCCGCTTTTCGTTCCCCCTCTGAGGAACCCTATACGAACGAACCAATTGTTTATTATTCAAACAGGATATTTTCCACTGTTTGTCACTCCACCAGTTATTAACATTCGGGTGAGGAGCTTTCGGCTTTGACCACTTCCGCGCTTCCTTAGATAAATATGCAAATAATGGGAGGAGAAAAGACTCTGTTTTACCAGACCCTGTACCGGATGTAATAACACAATGATTTTTGGATAATGCAGATCGAAGCATCCTTGCCTGATGATCATACAAAGGATATCTTGGATCAAATAAGCCGCTGCTCACTAATCTCTTAAACAACTCAATATCCTTTTCATCCATACCAGGCAAATCAACTCGAGACAGGTTTTCGATTTTATTGCCAGAGCTTTTATACCGTGGCAGCGGTTCAATCATTGGCTCTTGTGTTAACACGCCATCCTGTAAAAGCAGCTTAGCACGCTCTTCCTCAATTGAAGAGAATCTTGTACCGAACGCAGTCTGTACATATCGCAAAAAATTTGAACGAATCTCTTCAAAAGCTTGTATTGGATTTGAAGCTGTGGTCATATAAATTACTCTCTCCCTATATGTTAGTGTAAACAAGACACTGCCCCAGCTTTGAAGCTAGTTCATTTGCTATGACATATGGCACCGAGTCATACACCTGAATTGGTGATCCTTGAGGTAAAAGGCCCGCTTTTTGCGAGAGTTCCATTTTCTCTGGTGCTAAGCCAGAGCACATGGTCACTGATTTGGCATAATCCCTTGGAAGTGGCACAGTAATAGGAACAGCTAACTTATTAGAAGTACCATCATATAATAGTATTGAAACCTTTTTATAATGAAGCATGATATACCTGCCCCAGTTTCTATCCAATTCAACAGCTTGTTCTCCGTTCCATAACCATGTCACTTGTTGTTGGGTATATGGATTGGTGTAATTACCCAGTCTTATATCAGCTCGATCCTCAAAAAGATTAAAGCTTAAAGTGTTATAATGAAAGAATCTCTTATTCCAGTCAGGTTCTGTACGGAGTTCATACTTCAAAGAGGCTAATTGATCTGAAATCGATGGTGCTAACTGTAATAATAACCAAGCAACTGGCCAATCTAATATTGATACAGCCTCTATTTTCTCAGCTACTTGCCGCAGAATAGAAATACTCGTCGCCTCAATGAGGATTCTTTTGGGAATATTTCCGTCACTAGAAGCGGGGGCTATGGTTAGTCCAAAATTACTTTCATTGCTCGCTAATTGGGACAGCCGCGTAATCGTTTCCTCATCTCTGGCTCCTGCCAGTACCGCTTTTGGAAGCCCGTAAGATGGAATTAGGGCAACAGTAGGAGGACAAATTGCAACCATTCTTCTTTTAAAATCTATTTCGCAATGACCAAGTGATTCTAAGTAACTCAAGAATTCATAAGGTTTTAAAGAATATTTATTTGTTTCTTGATCTTGAAACGACTCGTATATCATCTTGAATTTTTCCAGATTAAAAATCCCTATTGTACTAAGTATGGACAGGATATTCTCAGTATTCATTTGTCGCTGCTCCCAGATAAGACTGCCAAAGATCTTTTAATAGGGGAAATGAGAAAGTATCACTAGTTGCAAAATTATTCATGTAAATAACCGCCTCTTTCCATTGAACAACACCTAGTTCTTCTTCGGTTGGCTCTTCAACAAAGCATTCATCTACCCCAGTACCTAGGCTACAGAATATTAACCCCCAATGATTTCGGCCATGTTTTATTAAAGCCCAAACTGGATGCCAGTTCCAGTTAAACACCGAATGCTTAGTCCAATGAATGATCTGCCCGGGCCGTTTACCAATAAGAATCATTTCGAAAGAAAGAAATCTAGGAAACGAAGGATCATATGACTTTATCATAAAATCTTTTTCAGGAATGGGATATACGCCAATAAAATTTGAACTATCGCGTTCAAAACTCCTTGTTCTGTGTAAGTATAAATTAATATCTCGTAGAAGTATCTTTGACGGAATTAATTGGAACGTTGCCTTTGCTATATTCTGTTCTTCTTCATTATAAACTTTGACCGTGATTAGTTCTTCTACGGGAAGCAAATTAGGAAACTCCCATTGTTCAGTTTCTGAGTTATAAGTTAATTGTTGATCATTCCACCGGACTGAGCCTCTTATATTCTCAAGAATGACTTTGGGAGGACTGGAATGATAAAAAACATTTCCCTTCCCGATTCGCATGCCTCCTACTAATCTCACTCGCCCTTCGCTTCTTATAGCAAGTGCCTCGATTTGGGGGCAAGAATTTCGAGCATTCATACCGGCGTAAAGAACCCAATCGGATGGAATTCCTTCGTAGTTCACCTTTTCAAATCTTTCACACTCATTTTGTCCCCATGTATGAATAATACCTGTTAACTCAGAATGGGCTAATATCACAAATTGTCCACTCTTATCCAAGCCTTCTACTTCAACATAATGATTTTGTAACCCTAGCTTACCTCCTCTAACAAAAATACGTAGGCTATTTCCTTTAAAACGTGCTCTCCAATTAGCACTATCATCTTCGAAATGTAAATCATGAAGTAAATCTGACGAAGGATCAAAATATAGCCCTTGTTGGTTCCTTAACTCTGTTGACCAATTAATAATACTTCCCTTGCAAAAAACAATTTGATTGAAACCTTTTCTTTTTAGAGTCAAACCTTCCTCAGGAAACTCATTATTAGATTGGATCCTGAAAGTAAACTTCGCCCTTTTGTTCACCTTATCTAGATCTATGCACAGTTTTATTGATGAGTTCAAATAGCGTTCACCGTTAAGAGGTGCAATACCATCGGGTAATGTTCCATCCCAAGCATCTAATTCCTCACGAATAAGGTTTAATAGTGCCAGTAAAAGTGAAGAATTCGATTCCTGACCTCTGAGTAACCTAAGAGTTTTCTGTGAAAATACGTCTTCGCCGTTCGTTGTTAATATCGAACGTAGGATGTTGTCATTTTGCGTTGCAGGTGCCACCATATGAGCTTTATTAAACAGTAGTGGCAGCTTCTTACGTTCCTTATCAGATAATATCGTTTGGGAAAATGGAATACCTACGTGCCGATTATTCCCCCTGATGGTTAAATTAAATCTGCCTAGCTCCTCTAACTTATCATCACGTGACCAGATTTCCAGATCAGCCCACAACTCGAACATCTGATCAAAATGCCGTACTTGCCCGCTGGTTGGTGCTTCACCTAGCAGACTTCGAAGTTTAGGATAATATGCGATCTCGGAAAACATTTCATTATCCATGCTGGCTGCTAACACAAATAAGGCAAGATACCCCATATAGGGAGGGTACATATATCCCCGCTTACGCCAATTATGCATGGTGAGTAAAGCCTTTTGGCAAATTGTTGACCTTTTATATTCAGTCCACCACGGCCCCGTGAAAATACATTTAAGGAAGTCATCGAGATTTTCATTCGATTCTTGCCCTAGTTCTTCTATCAATTGCCTATCAATATATAAAAGAACCTCTCTCCCCGCCATGCTTTCATTAAAAAAATATTGAGCTATCTTATCGTTCCATTCAAGGTAGTTCATTATAATTAACTCCCAATGTCATCCTTTACTGCAACAAATGCAGTTCCCATATACTATATTTGTTGGTAAAAACTAATGTTTTATAATACAGCAAACCAACTAAATTTACACTAAGTAATACTATGCTTTACATGATGGCCTTCATATTGTGCAATTCCTCAATTAACGATTCATTCGCCATTTGCTCAAAACAATCGTTAATGGAAATGATTGCTTTAATGAGATCGCCCTTTTTATATTGTTCAATGAAATCTTTAAACTGTTTCAAACGAAAATAATGGTTTCCAGTTAAATCATTACTTTTTTCAAAAAATTGCTGGATTACATCAATTGTTTTGATGGAAAAGTTATAATTGATGTAACCTGTAGTTTTGTATTTCTCTAGTGCATCGATCATCTGTTGTATAGCAATACCAGAAGACTTTTGATTCGGACGATAAGGGGTTAAAAGACGTTCTTCAATGAATTTACATGTAAATTTAAACGGATTTGGCTCCTTCTTCTCAATCGCACTTAAATAGACCGCACCAATTATGGCCTGCAAAAATTCAGCGTTAGTTTTTACATTGGAGAAAGATATCCCCTTTGAACCTGCTAATAGAGATAGTTCATTCGCAAATAAATCACTTGCAATATTTCCAAGAACTTGAGTTCGGAAATCTAGATCCCTCATTTTTTTTAACCTATTCCCATGATTAGCCTTAGAAATATCACGAACAGACATCAGACTTAAACAAAAATCTAGCACATAATACCCGAGTGTGGAGAGCACGTTACTTGAGCTTATTTCCGATTCCTCTACATCAGAGTATTGAATTAACGTGGCGTCAAGAAGAACTATGGATACTAGATGTTCATCCAAGTGTAACTGTTCCCTTAATAACCTCAAAATTTCATGTGACCTTGTTGAGTTTGATGACTTGGTTATGTATATACGTGTGGCTGACACATCATTATGATGTGGGATCTTTATATTGAGCCGCTCGCAAATGTTTTTGGCTGCATTATTTTTCGCTTCATGCAACTTTGCACCAATACCACGCGTTCTAATACCCGCTGCTAATAATTCCAACTGAAAAATACAACCCTTTTCATCCTGAATTTCTTCAATGTTATAAAAATGAATGCTTGTCTTATCTCGGGCAACATGCTCTTTGAGAAGTAGCAAATAATCTATTGGAACAGGTGTCTTATTCATTAGGCTCGTTATATAATTTAACAACTTTAAAAACCCGTGGGCTGAGTAAACTGCATATATAAGTGTGAAAAGTGCATCGTTATAATTCCTATATGCCGAATCAATACTATTCGATATTTGCAATTCTCGATAAAAAGTACTACGCATAGAATCGAAATCCCAGATAATTGTTTTTTTCAAGTTTGAATCCGGTACTCTATGATCATAGAAACGTAAAGTACCTATTATTAAAAATAATAAAGCTTTTCCGCATTTTGCTTTGGCTCGATAATCAATCAGCTCTTGTTCATGTTTTATTGCATTTGGATGTGTTAAACACTTTCTAAGTTCAGAATCTGGCAAATCAAACCCAATGCTTTTTAAAACTTCGCCAGTGTTTTTGGAGCTTGATTGTATATTAGGCCAACGAACATTAGCAATAATCAATTTGTCTGAGCCCACATTAATTACATGATCCCCCCACGCAATATACTCAGTAGTACATTTGGGGCAAAACCAGACCTCTGAGTTTCTCATTTCCGTTCTTCCGGTCTTTTCGTAAAGCCAGAGCAGAATCTTCTGTTTGGGTATCAAAGCATATGCAACTTTACATAATCTGCATCGTGTTGAAGCTTGGCAAAACAAGTATTCATCCATATTGCACCTCGATATTTTCCGTTACTCAACCTTAAAAGATGGACTCACAGGAAGCCATTCTAGTAAAAGCCTTCTTTCCCTAATATGCCAGTTTAAATAATACATTTTTGGCATGTATATCGGATTTATGAGGGATCGAAGCATCTTACCATGGAATTTCATAAGCCACTCATCAAAACCGTTCGTCCCATGGGCTTGCTCAGCCACAAGCAATTCCCGCTCCTCCGATATAGTAAAAACACCGCGGTCAAACAGCTTATGATGCATCGAGCAAAGTGCAACCCCATTTTCCTCAGTGTCGGGTCCACCTGCTTGATGCCATTGAATATGGGCTGCGTCAATAGCAACCAAATTGTTTCCCAATCTGACATTAAAACCACATACCGCGCAGCTGTATTCATATGCCTTTAAAATTTTATCCCTAAAGTTAGGGTCACGTTTTCGCTTTTGCCTTATAGATAATTCAAGTCCAACTTCTTCAAGAATATCCTGATGAATACTTCCAGGAAAATGCTCGCTTAGAATCAATTCAGCCAGCTCTTGAATCAACAAATCATTGTTTTTAAGATGAGCAAGCACTTTCTCGTTAAACCCTCCCCAACTTGTTGCTTAAGAAGCTGCTTATCTGAGAAACTCCTTTTATCAATAACACTGTTAAAGTCCAGATGCCATCAGTGGTTAGTCGAACAGACGGCTCTTCTGGATGATACGATTTTCTAGGCGGACCAAATTCAATGACCAGTCTTTTCAATTTTTCACGTACTTGCTCGTAGGGTACGACCGCATTGCTTTGCTGCAGTTGAGCAAGCCCTAGTAGGATTAAAAGTGGTTTGTGCGGAGCCCTTGCCCTTTCTTTTTCCATATGGATAGATTAGATATCTTTTCTTTTAACTCTGACGCTTCCATTCTCTCTACCTCATGCATCGTTTTTTTATAGTCCACGAAAACTTTCATTCATAAAAAAAATATTCAATTAAAGAAAATTAAACAGGAAGCAATTACTTAGAACATCACTTTAGTTCGGGCCCGCTTCTTTTTAACCAAAACAACTCCTTACTTCAGGGGCTACGAAAAAACGACTCGACATGTTTGTAGTGTTAAACAGACATAACTGGCCGTAGCTTGCTCTTAAACGGCCGACTTCGATTTCAAAACGCTGCTTGGTATTCTTCCAAAAAAAGATTCTACTTCTATTTATCATCATAATACCATATTGCCTAGGAGTTTTGACTCTTGTTTTTTTTAGTTATTGGTATATAAGCAGGGCCTATTCAAATAGAGAATCCAACTTTCTAAACTAGTATAGATTAATCTATATCACATCATTTGCGTCACTATTTTTGGTTGGATAACTAGAGTTAAAAAATTAGCCATATTCCAGACCAAGTGGATTGAGTATGCACCTCATCTTTTTTGAGCTGTCATAAAACAAGTTATACAAAAGGCCCCATCATTACTGCAGTGGTACCTGCTCTTGCTATTGTCGTTCAATGTGATACTTTAGCCGATAAAGACAAAATTCATTCGACCAGCGGTACAGAATGAAACGATGCTCGGTAAGGATTCTAACCTTAAACTAACACAACATCCTCGAAGCGGGTAACACTCACGGGAATAAATGTACTTAAATTAATTTGACACATTAAGTATTGTCATCGACATCGCCTATAGGTTTTGGGAATACAGTCATGAACAAGCTAGTTGTAAACCGGCATGGTTATTTCATTTTTTACATGTTAGTTATCTATTATCGCATCACAACCAATGAAATTGAAAAGACTAATGTTAATTGAGATTTTCTCTAAATTGATGTGAGAACAAAATATTTCAAAATTCCTTCTCAGAAAGAAGGATAGGGTCACCCAAAGGTGACTTAAAGTAACCTCTGGGTGACCCTATATTGATTTTTTATAGCCAGACTCATATACAATGGTGAAAAAACCAAAAAAACTAAGCTAAAGTGGATAATACTTACTCCAGTAACATTATTGTCCCGTACTATCAATAAAAGATAAGGTCACCTTTTGGTGACTTTGAGTGACCTTTGGGTGACTTAAAGTCACTCTTTATAAGATAATACTAACTAAGATTTTTTTGAAAAATTAGCTGCACAGTTTCTTAGAATTTTTGCTTGCAATCCAACTTTTATTAGTATATATTTGCCCTATACCCTACTTACAACTTTCACTTACTGCGGGCAGACGCTGGCAGTCATTCTAACTCTTAAATCCTTCCTAAGGGAAGACAGTCTTTTAATTCTTATTTGATTGATTATTTTATTAATGTTCTCTAAGAACTATAAGCCCTTGGGCACGTTATTCCTTGTGAAGTCAAAGGATTAACCAGCCCAAGGGCTTTTTTACATTTCATTCGTGCGATTCCAAGCCAAGAAACGATGTCTATAAGGACAAAATTTCTTGGTTTTTTTTATATAGATATATATTCATTACTGATTCGTCAGGCATATAGCGGAAATTCGCTATATAGGGCACTGGTGATGCCCATAAATTCACCAAACAACACAAAGCTCAATATGAGCGACAAACCGCTGGCACGGCAGATAAGTGCACCTTACATAGCCGGGACCGTCCCGCCGAGCTATGGTTCATACAATTGGGCAAGAAAGCGACCTGGTCTTGTACCGAGCATTATGCTTGCATATTGCGGGTCGCTGAAAGCGGAGCCTGCGCTCACCCATTCCTGGGTATGCTTTTCTTTACTCAAAATATTGTTCCTTGAAAACCTCAGAGAGAAATTAATAAATTGGCTTACTAATCTTAGGTACTTCAGGGTTTCCCAATTCAGGATCCATGAAGAAACGCAGAAGATGGGCTGAAACCTTGGTTCAGCTATGCCTATTTTTCAAAAAACCATATAAAGGAGATGGATTAATATGAAAATTTATGAACAAATTCAAGAGATACCAATCAATACACTTACTGAGCACTCGTTAAATACAGAATACCACTCGGAACTATCTTCTTCAGAATATGACCTCTTATATCAAGATATTAAAACCAACGGATTGCAACATCCTCTACTAATTAATAAAGACAACGTTATTCTCAGTGGACACGCACGTTGGAAAATTTGCAGGGACTTAAATTACGAAAACATTAACGTAAAACTCATTGAATGCTCAACGGATGAAGAACTTGAACTTCTTGTATTGGCAAATAAGACACGCCGCGGCTCAGAAAGGGACCATATCAAAATTGCTAAACAAATTAAACTTCTTTATGAATGTTGGAAGGTCTCGCCTGGTCGGAAAAGTGTGCATGATGCACAGGATAATGACCTAAAAAACCGTCACGATGTTGCTCTGGCGTTTGACAAGAGTGACTCTCAAATCAGACGGTATTTGCAGCTATTAAACCTGAAACAGAATCTGCAAAACTTGGTGTCAGAAGAAAAAATCACTCTAATGGGCGGAGTAGAACTTTCAGGTCTTTCAACCGATTCTCAAGATAAATTTTACGAATGTTTACAAAATATGGGGTTTCCTAAACTTACAGTCCAGCAAATCAAGAAAATTATTGGATCTATTACTGTAGCAGAAGAAACCAAAAATCGAGATAACACTACAGTAACAGATAGTGATGTAATCAATATAGAAGAAAAGGAAATTAAAAAAGTTCATAAAGCTGTATTAACAATTCTACAACTTAAACTTAGTACAACATCTATAGATCAACTAAAGGCAATCTTCATCCATGCAATTAACAATCTGGAGGGAAATGTCTAATGGGAAAATCGACTATCGAAGTGCAGCTGGACATATGCTTTCGGCACAGCAAAAGAAATAGTTATCTTAGTAGAAAAAGATACTTTGGAAGTTGCAAGCCTTTTATTTCTTATTTGGAGGACGAGTTTAGGCTCCAAAATCTCCGTAATCTTCATGATAAGCATGTAGTAGCGTACATTACGGAGAGACAAAAGCAAGGTATTTCGGCAAAAACTATCCTGAATGATTTATGTGCTATTCGGTATCTCCATGATCTTATCCAAAACCCACGATACGAGCTATCAGATAATAGAACCTTGCAAGAAAAATACGGACTAGTTCTAGATATAGCGCCTGTTGTAAATGGAGACCGGTCATGGACTAATGAAGAGTTTAATCGAATGCTGGACCTAGCCATTGAATTAAACCGAGAAGATATTAAAGATGCTATGACCTTAGCAAAAGAACTTGGGCTTCGTGTAACTGAGGTCATAGCTATGTCACGTGCCCAAGTTGAAAAAGCACTTCGAACACGAGTCTATACAGTTAAAGGCGAAGCAAAAAACGGAAAACATAGAAATGTTCCTCTTTCGTTTACAGCTGAGCGAATAATGAGAAAGCTTATGCAACTAACACCTCGAGGAGGAAAAGTGTTTGTAGAGAAAGGAGAAAAAGTCCATCACGTCTCAAACAGGGTCCAGCAATTCATTATTTACCATCGTGAGAAAATTGTAACCCCAGAAGGAGAACTACGTAGGTCGGACCGCAGGTATGGTACCCCTCGTGAACTCACAATGCATGGTCTGCGGTACAATTATGTACAAGAACGATTTGAGGCTGAATTATCTATAGAAGGAGTAACTGAACTAGATGCTGCGCTAAAGATAACTAAGGAGATTGGTCATAATCGTATAAATGTTCTCAAGGTATATAAGGGGGGATAAAAAAACTGCGGTTAATAGACCTTCAGGATATAACCATACATTCGGTTATATCCTTTTAAATTCACTGAAAAAAACTCATTCAAGCGATTTATTAGATAACCCTTTCCGTTATTTTTCTGAAATAGTTATACTGCTCATCAACCCGCTTCAAGGTTGATAAATCTGGCTATTAATCTGTCCTTTACAAGTCTATCCAGCAATCATATCATCGATGATATTGATACTTAAAGCATTCTACTCAAGATCTGGAACGTAGTAATCAGCAACTACTCAGCATTATCAATTTGGTCTAAAACCATTGCTACAATTCTCAACAGTTCAAGATCCGTTAAATCCTTCACTGGCATCACTTCATTTTCCATATGAGACCGGAATTTCTGAACCTTTTTTGAAATTTTTGGATTATTCGGTTGACTAAGTGATACTTTCCTACAGTATAGCTCAGCTATACATTCTCGAAGGACATCGGTCATCTTATTTGATTGATTTAGCATAAAGATCCCCTCGTTAATTAGTATCGTGCGTCCTAACTAAGACCATTTGATAAATTTAGCTGTGCATACACCCTTAGGTGCCTGCTTTGCATCAGTTGCTCTATCCCTCCATGTTGGCTATCTCTATTTTCAGAACGAGCGCTAACACCCAACGTATTCATCCGTATCTTGTTCATATTTGTAATTCCCTTCTAAATCAACCACATTGTTAGTGGTATACAGTATATTTCATCGCTTAGATAAATTTATTTAAATTTAGTGCATTCTGATACGAGTCAACAATACTGTACTTATATATCTCTTCATCAGCATGATGATGATTAGGACGATATGATATACCCAAAACCCTGTAAATCCTCCCTTCGACATCCATTAAATCAGTAATCCCATCTTCTGTTTGAGTAACAACCATCCGATGTACTACTTCCCCCTCAATTAATTCTAGGATCAGTTGATCCTTGGTACGAAATATCTTTTTATACCGACAGCATTTATTGATACCTTCAGTAGTAACCAAGATCAATGTATGTATTTGTTCTTCCATTAGTAAAAGTCCCCCTTCCAAAAATTCGAAAGTACTACAAACACTATATATAATAAAAATATATACATCACCTATATTTAACAAGACTCGTATTGGGCTTAACTATTATAAATAAATCTTATGAGATTTATTTCTGCTTAATTTCAGGAGGATGGGATAAATGGATACTGTCAGAAAACTTATCGGTAAAAAAATAAGAGCTATTCGAAGAGAAAAAGGATTAACGCAGGTCAAACTAGCCGACAAAGCACAGCTCATGTACCAATATGTTGGGGCAGTTGAACGGGGCACCAGAAATATTTCCTTAGATTCCTTAGAACGGATTATCACAGCGTTGGATGTAGATTTGGAACAGTTTATTAATCTAACAAACATAAACAAGAATTTAATATCTGAAGAGGAAGCAAACAAAGGCTATATTCTAACTCTTCATAATTCCTTATTAAAACCACGGTCTGTACAAGAGATAAAAACGATACACAAAATCACCGAGGAAATACTGAAGATTTTGCCCCCAATTAAACAGGCATAAACTTGCATACCCAAGTATCGGATCCTTTTCAGACTGAAAAGGGTTCTATATTTAGTTCCGTACTAGCACGCTTTTTAGATGAACATATGCTTTTCTTGATATACTTCTAACTTTTGAGTATGGATCTACTTTACTTAAATCTTTATCTAGTACGATTTTTTAGCCATTGGGTTCTTCGCGAACATTTTCCACATAAAATAATGAGGCCCCTGCTTCCTTTGCCTTCTGTCGAACTGATTTTTTTACTTTTTTGAAATATCTGAGCCAATTCCTCTCTGCTTAATCAATCACGAAATAGTATTCACCTTAACTTGACAAGACTTACTTGGGTATATATTATAAAATTATACCATGTAGTTTTTACCCTTTACTTCTATTCCCTCCATACGGTCTGGGGATCATTCTATCTTTAATTCTCTGTTTAATTAATAATTGGCGATTTCTCCGTCTAAATACAAAGCCCTTTTCAGGTAGTAAGCTTTTTTCTACTGAAAAGGGCTTTTTTGTGTGTTTTACCAGTGATCTAACTCAATTAGCCGAATTCCCCCCATCACCTGATCGGCCGGCTTATAATCGGGGAACACAATCATTATGATTTACTGGAGGTCGGTTAAAGAAAACAACAACTTTCTGTTTCGCAATTGAAATTTGGGGTATCCGAAAAATGCTGACAATCCCCAGAAGTTTTACTCTATATTTAAGGAGGTTTTTTCTATTATGCCTAATTCTTATAAGCAATCAATCGATTATATTCCCATGGCGAAACGGAACACATTAACCTTAACAGAAGCCTGGGAAGAGGTTTTTGAATGTCAGATTTCTAAAGACAAGCTTTACGCTGAGGTCCGAGCGAAGAAAATTCCACATACTAGAATTGGAAATAAAATCCTTTTTAGAAGAGATACTTTGCTGACGTGGTTTCACGAACAAGAGACAAAAAACTATTGTTTATCCGACATTGAATCACATGCATAATAGGAGGTATTCTCATGGCAAGTTTACAAAAACGAGGTAATGATTCATGGCTTTTAGTTGTTGAGGCCGGAATTAAAGCTGACGGAAAGAGACTAAAACGCACTAGAACTGTAAAGGCAAAAGGAATACGCGAAGCAAGAAAGCTTCTCGCTGAATTTGAAACTGAAGTTGAATCAGGACACTACATCGCCCCTGAAAAAATGACCTTTGCAGCTTTCGTAGGTGAATGGAAGGAGAAGTATGCAAAGAGTGACCTTGGAATAAAAACATTAGATATTTATTCGCGGTTCCTAAAAAATCGGATTCTACCGGTCTTTGGTCATATGCGTCTGGATAAAATTCAACCATTTCAAATAGTCAACTTTATCTCCGATCTCGGCAAGGAGGGTAGCCGACAAGACGGCAAAAAAGGCCCACTCTCTTCAGGTACCATCCAATATACACATCGAATTCTTAAAAATATATTTTCTCGTGCGGTGGAGTGGAAGCTTATCAAGAGCAATCCCGCCGCGGATATCAAGAAGCCAAAGGTTATTCGGAAAGAGATTGAAGTATATGATGAAGAGGAAGTCAGTATGTTGTTTGAGTTTCTAGAAAAGGAACCCTTAAAGTGGCGTATGATGATTATGCTTGCGATAACTACTGCACTTCGTAGAGGTGAACTAGTTGGATTGGAGTGGAAACACATCGATTTGAATAAGGGCATCCTCGAAGTAAAGCAAAGTATTTCGCATTCCATTAACGGTCAAAGAATCATATCCGAACCTAAAACAGCAAAGTCAAAACGAAGGGTAAGCTTGTCGGATACTGTAGTAGAGCATCTCAAAGATTACTCCCTTGAATCTCGAAAGAAACGCCTTGTGCTAGGCGATGCATGGAAAGGCGGAGATCATTTCTTCGTGTTTACTAATGATGAGGGCAACGCCTATTATCCTGAGTCACCTTACCTCTGGTTTCGCAATTTTCTTAAGAAACATGGTCTAAAGTACATTAGATTCCACGATCTCAGACATACGAGTGCAACTTTATTGATTAACAAAGGCGTACATGCCAAACTTATCTCGGAACGACTCGGGCACTCGAATATCTCAACGACGATGAATGTCTACGGACATGCTCTACAATCGGCCGATAAGGATGCAGCTAATAAACTCGATTCGCTAGTCCCTCCCAAGAAAGAAAAAAAGAATGGTTAGATAAGACCGTGCTGGACATTCCAGTGCGGTCTATTTTTTATCCCTGTTACATAACTCGGTACCTTGCTGAGCCTCTGAACACTTCTCTTATATACCCATTAATAAAATTCTCTTTCGGTATATATACCGGATGTATGGGGGCACGTACTTTTTGACCGTAAAAACGCATAAGCAACTCCTCAATTACAAATACAAATAGCTGTGTTACTGCAAAACAAAAGGCTGAATTTCAATTGATATTATAGCCATTTCTAATCAACAGAGATGTTTAAATAAAACAAATTACACTTTGACAAAAATAATTTACAAAATGACAAATATTTATTGCAATACGAGCAAGGAGGAAAAAATGCATATAAATGGAGAGCTCCAAAACAACGTATACCTCTTTAGAGCAGCAAAAAAATGGTCACAGCAAGAAGTTGCTGATCGTCTAGGCGTCAGCAGACAAACGATTGCCTCAATCGAATCAAACAAATACAACCCCTCATTAATCCTAGCCTTCAAGCTCGCTAAATTATTTGAAGTTGAAATCACGGAAGTTTTTCAATTTAAGGAATATTAAGAGGAGGGATTTAGAATGGAATGGTTGGAATTAATCACTGCGTTAATTGGCCTTGTTGTCATTATTTATTATTTCTATTATGATAGGAAATTTATTAAGGAAGAAGGCATGGACGAACGAGGAGCTAAAATTTTGGGGTTATCCTCAAGAATGTCGTTTTCATACGTTTCTGGGATGATAAGCATTTTGATTTTAGCCGATGTTTTTTTTGATTTCCCTCTTCAAGTTTATAAGCTTCTCGTTTTTGTTATTTTGATCCTTTCAAGTGTAATATCGCTCATTTCGTTGAGCAGGCTACGCAAAGATTACTAATTGCTCGTCATAGAGCGAAGATTGTTATGAATGGATAAAAACAATCACATAATTAAGAGAATGCACTCTAACTTGTAGCACCCTATTTTGAGTCCTAAAATTATGCAAGAAAATAGCCGTAAGATACTATATCTACGGCCATTTCTCGTATATCCAATGTTATCTTCATACCAGTATTCGTTATTGACAAAAAGGAACTCTTGTTGATAAGCTTGCTTTATTATTTTTGCTTTCTATATTCCCCGCCAACGCCGTTGGTTGTGGTGATTCTCTGATTGTTTAATTCAAACTCGCCATTAGCTTATGCTAATTGTGCCGAAAGAGCCTCCTACTATTGAGGCTCTTTGTCTTACTTCTCCACATTCATAGCTTAAGTATCCTTACGACCGTTCCTCCTCTGAAAAATTCCAACCAAATCCCTCTCCTGCTACAATGTAAAAAGATACTCCATTTGATCGGGATATTAGCGATACTTTGGCTATGGAAAGCAGATGGAGGAGTAATATGAGAACTAAATAAAGATTAATCAAACAACCATTTCCCTGTTAGGAGGTGATATAACGAAGGGTACTGCTGACATAATCTTCAAAGCTGCAAATACAATTTACTTGGTGGTGGAGACGTGGATGGAGCTATTTTTTAGGCGGAGGCAAAAGAATTCTTGAAGAGTGCATAAAGATCCGAGAGTGGAAAGATGGTTGTGCGGTCGGCGATGCAGTTATTACTACAGCGGGCGGGCAATCTACCTGCCTCCTATGTCGTTCACACTGTTGGCCCTGTATGGAACGAAGGAAACAACAAAGAAATCGAAAAACTTAGAAGCTGCTATCAAAATTCGCTGGCACTTGCCTCGGAGTATAAGGCCAAAAGCATTACTTTTCAGAATATCAGCACTGGCATTTATCTCATCCCTAAACAGTTAGCGGCAGAAACTGCTCTTGAGTCAGTGACAGCTTATTTGGATTCCTTAGCGTCCCAGTAGACGACGATCGAACAGATTTATTTTGTCTGCTTCGATGATGTGAATTTTAATATATATCGTAATAAGCTCGATAATACTTAAATAAGGAGTTGATCTGGATAGTGGATAACATTAGACGTTCTGATTCAAAGCAAGAACTCTCCGCATTATACAAGGAAAATAAGGATGATCTCGCTTTTAAAATCGTGAGACGTATTTTGTCTGACATTCAGGGGAGATACGGTCTAGATAGAATAATTCTTGGTGGACCAGATCGTAAGGATCAAGAGATACTCGTTTCAATGTTTGAAGAATGGAGACATCTGGTTTCCCACGAGCTATACGTTAAAGGCCTCATTAGTGAAAGCTATACACCTATGGAAATACACGAACTTGGAAAGTTAAGTCTTTACCAACTACTCGAAATACGAGAGAACTATTTGCGATTCGAAGGCGAAGATTAGTAGTATTTCCCAAAGGTTAAAGAATAAATCTGGGTAGAGGATGACAGCAATAGCTTTTTTTAGAAGATAAAAATTGCCCTATTTGAAAATGCCTGCGCGTTATTACCGAAACCGCATTTTCCTTCTTAGTAATTATTTTTCCTATCCTAGCTTCCTTAATCTTTTGAACTCTTTCTGATTTATTCTTTAGTGATACTTACTACTCCGCGCAGAACTATACAATTACTCCGTGGAGATCAATACATTCTACTCCGCGAGCAATAGCTTTCAAGATACTTAATGAGATAGTGATTTGATTCCCTTTCCTCACTTTCTTTTCCAGCTTAAAACGTTTCTCCATCTTCTGGCTTCCTCAACCTTTTGAACTCTTTCATTACGCCGATTCACTCTTTGATGATAAGCTTCTCGCCCCGCGGGACTCATTGTCTTTAGCTTTTGAATTACCTCACTGATTTCTTTATCGTACCCACCACCATTAAAGGATCCCCATGTAACACCTTGATCCCAAGCACTTTGGAGTTCAAAGGCAACTTTATCCGCAAGCTCTTCTGTCGGTAACTCCAATAACTGCACATCGAAAACACCGTCAGCTACAAGAACAAGAAACTTACCGTCTCTGACTACCGATTTGTACAAAGTCCCGATCTCCTTTCACAAACTACTTTCAAACCATCTTACTTCCTTCATAGGACGGATAAGAGAACAAATATAAATGAGTATTAACGACTGCGATGAAAACTATTGAAACTTAGTAAGCATCATACTTCGTCTTTGCTTAACCCTTTTTACCCATTCCTAGTTTGAGTGTCAATGGACGGCCAATACTCGATACTCGGTATTAATCATGAAGTTTGAGCAAATTCCTTCACTCCAGATAGGAAAGAAAACATAATAACTAGATTTAATCACCCACTTCCGAAATGAATAGAACTCCTCAAGTAACCTGTTCTATGCAAGCCATTCCCTCAATATTAGGATTTTATTGTACTCTCTTGAATCCATAAATCAATTTCATCTTTGTGAAATAATATCCTTCTTCGAATCCTCACGTGGGGAACCTGCTTCTCGCGTACCATCGTGTATATACAGTCAGTAGAGACGCCAAGATAATTAGACAATTCGATTACTGAAAAAACGGATCTTTTCTGGCTATTTTCTTTAAAATGAACAAATTCTCTTATCTCATTTTCACAAGAACTTGCTTCATATTTATTCTGATTGTCGAGATTAAGATTGGCAACCCGCTCCTCTTCTAATTCCAATAAAAATCTTAATAATTTTACTCGCAACAGATCATCATTTTTCATGATTTCGCCCCTCCGTTTATTTAGCGCAAAGCCTTAACATTTCTCCAATTTGCCAATCTTAGTTCTTTACATTTTGCAAAATAGTTATTTTAGAGATAAAGTTTTAACCAAGATAAATAGCTTTTTTAAGCTCAATAAGCATTCATGCCCATATTAAATAACATTTAACCCGCTTCTTTTAAAACTACACTCTGTTAAAGAATTAATATTGGAGATCGCAAGCTTTAATTTGATAAACAACAATAACGAGATGGATGTTTAATGCCTAAACCTTAATTGATAGGTATGATAATCTAACCTTTAATGGGGCTGGCTTTGCCGGTCTTGAAACGACCTGTCTTACGTCGCCCCATGTAAATAACTGTTCCGTATAGAGCTTCTCTATATTGGCTTCGCTTTTCAATTCTCTTTGTGCCGCTTCTTCATGTAAAAAAGGATGCCCAAATCCACTGAAGGATTCAGACATCCTATGATTATAAACGCGGGTCAATCTCCCGCTCCTGCGCAACTTCAAACAGCAAATTGGCCGCGATCTCTTTATATGCCGCGCAATCTCTTCAAATGGCACCGACAGCATTCGCATCCCAAGCTGGTACTCATTAAGGGATGTGCGAAGCTTTTGATTCAAATCCTATTCTATTTCTATCTCTAAATTCCTTTGGACCTCTATCCATTTCATACGAAAATGAACCCAATCACCCTCGGGTAATAAATCTGCGGACCATTTTCTATCTAGAAAGTGTAATACAGTCTTCACCGTTTTCAGAATGTCAATGTCAATAGAAATTGTTCTCGACAAATATTCCAAACTAGATAATAAATACCCAAATCTTAAATATATATTATTATTAAGTTCTATGCCACTCTCGATGAATATTAACATTTTTTCAAGTTCACGCTGGGCATCGTCAACTGACCTTACCTCCGGGTCTCTCTCAGCGCCATCCAGAGCATTGACTTCCATAATCTTTTTCCCTATTTTATTTATTAATTTATGTAACTTAGTTAGTATGCTTAATCTACACTTACAATAATCAATTGCTTCTTTAAGGACATTCTCCGATAAACTTTGTTCGGCTTGGTTCAGCATAAACGAGATCGATTTATTGAACTTATCAATTTCTATGTCTGATGAAATATTGTTTGCAGCAACTAATTCTTCCCCGATATACTCATGTAACATATCATTGATATCTTTCAATGAATATAGATCTTTATAACTAGCACGGATGTTTTCCCAACGACCTTTTTGTTGGTATCTATATAACCAAGCAACTCTCGAAATATCATCTAGAAAAGGAAGATTTATTTCAATATCTAAAGTTAGTTTGTTTAACGCTAAATTTTTTTCGGCATTATTTTTAAACACTATAGCACTGTCCAACCGTTCCTCCAATTTCTCCAAATAGCCAATATCCCATGAGAGGAACTCCCCGCCAATATAATGCCTGTCTAACCAACCAATTGTATCCTGCAATCTCAGTTTTCCTTCATCACAACTTTTAAATAGAACCTCAGTGAGCTTGATTAGTCGTGACTTCGTCTTTGTAGAATTTCCTTCACCCCATTGCTGCATTTTAATTGCATATATATAATTGCTTATTTGTTCAATTGCCTCCTTTTCATCGATATCAATAGGTTCATCTCTGTCTAGCTTCTCAACAAATCTCAAAGAAGTAGGTTTGAGTTCTTGCAAAATCATTTCGTTGTCCATTTGGAATATGATCTCGTTATAGATATTCAGCATCATTTCCTGTTGATATTGTTCTATCTCTCTCAGATATTTGCGACTAACATCATGTAAAACATATTTTATAAGAGGAGAATTTACTTTATTAGCGTATTGTTTTAAATCACCACTCTCTAGCATCTCCCTATATTCCAACTCGAATATTGACTTTAGAAATCCAGCAGTAAATGCTATCTTGTATAATTTCACAGTATTCCAGTTATCTGCTAACGACCCGCCATTATTATCTCTATATATATTATCTAAGTAATCAAAAATTTCTTTAATTGCACGATACATCCGTTTTATTTTACGGGGGTTATTCATATTATTATAAAAAGCCTGAATATCGTCCTTCAATAACTTGATATCATCCTGAAGTTGGAGCTTTTCGTCCTGAAGTTGTCTTTCCCTTGTCCCATTATTTGCTGTATTGCGAAGATTAACTTGCAATTCGTTTTCTTTCTTTTCAAGTTGATTTGATAAATAGTCAGTAATTGTTTCAAGCATGCCAACTATCTCTGACTCAAGTTTTGTTCCATGAAGTACAATATCGGAAGATGACCAATTAGAGTTAATTAACAAATGTTTTTCGTTAAAAAATCCCAGCATCTCAAGATGAGATATTTTTTTTAAATAAAAATGTTGCCCAATAAATTTATCAAGATAACTATTGTTTATTTTTTTTTCCTTTAAATATCCATAATGCATGGAGAAGATAACCGCACATTGTTTAAAGTCTACAACTTCCTTAATAAAAACTAATGTCTCACGCATTGCGGACTCTTCTACACGGTCAAAATCGTCAATGACTATTATAAGTCTTCCTTTTTTTCCTAACATCTGCTGAATATCAATTTCTAAATTTCCCTTGAGTTCACGGTATTCCTCCTTTTTTTCTTTAGGAATAACATCGAAAAATTCAGCCAATTTGGAAAACTTCTTATTATCCGTTAAAGCAACGAACTGGTTAATATACTCTTTATAAGGGCTCCCTTTACCGGTAAATACACCGTTTTCCAGTAACATCTTCTCAAGTTGGGAGAAAAAATATTGGCTCAACTTCTCTCTAGTATCCCAAATTAAAGGCTTTATAAATATTGATTTTGTTCCCTCACTCTTTAGTTCTTCTAGTAGTACATTTAAAAGACTACTTTTTCCTTCACCCCAAGGTGCATTTATTACTATTGCAAAAGGTTCATTGTATTTTATTTCCCGAATATGATGTTTAATACGAACAAGTTCTTTCTTCCTCGTCGGGAATAGAAGTTCCGAATGGCGGACTTCTTCGTCTGTCTCTAGAATGAGTTTCAGCTTTTCGGGATCATCCAGAAATTCATTGGTCTTTTTCTTACGTTTAATTTCAGAAAACAAGTTTGAAAGAAACACTAATATAGACCAATTTAGGATAATAATAAAAGGATTATGTTCTAATACTAATTTAATTAACAATAGCAATCCCAGGAAACTTACTAATTTGATTCCATGCTTAAACGATTTGCTTTTCGTCTTGTAATAAATAAATATATCCTTTATTAGTACGAGCCCAATAAGACTGAGTAATGGAATAATCATTGTATTGATAATAAATAAGAGAGACTTGACTAGCTTTTCATTATCTGGATTCTGGCCCCAGCGAGAAAAAGCCCAACCCAATCCTAAAGCAATTGCTATATAAAAAAACGACTTTATCGCTGAAGGCAATTTAAATTCAAACACAGGTGAAATATTAATGTTAAAACACCTGATTCCACAAATTGTCACCCAAAAGAAAAGTATCGTAAGACATAACATTGATAGAAACAAAACCCAAGGGTGTTCTCCAAAGTAAAGTAATCCTCTCCCAACCCAATCCTTGAATATAGTTAATAAATCAATAAAAATATGCAATTATATACCCCTTCTCCTATTATTAAATGTTAGAATAACTTCAATCCTGCGCTAAAAAATACCAACAATTTACCATACCACATTGTTTTTCAAAAAAAGCTCAACGCGCATCAAGCAAAAAAAAAAAAAACACTCAATCGTAAAGGGTTAAGTGTTTCCCGTTATTTTGTATCTTATCTGTACTACTCATCTGACTCGCTTCCTCAGCATAGCGATCTGTACCATCACTTACAAAGCTACCGATTTAACGTGAACGATTTACAGATACGAGTTCGTTAGAATTGGTGAGCGGATAACCCATTATTTAACTAAGTTTTTCGTATATATATCAGTCACTGCCCTTTCGATTATACCAAAAAATAAAATCTGATTATTTGTAAATCTCCTATTCCTTTTAGACCTAAATATTCAACGCAATCTTGACAATGCTTTCTGCAGGTTCATCATTTTCAATTGCTTCGGCGAACTGAGCAAAGGCGTCCATCCGTTTCCCCCGCTTCGCTTCTTGATCGTTCATGATGGTCGCAACTGTTTCATCATCAAGCTCTTTCTTCATCGTATAGAAAATCGCTTTAGTGGGCGAAGATATGAGCGATAGTTCGCCTTTGGAGCATATCCGCCACGTGTCGAAAGTCAGCGAATTAATGGATGCTCCCCGTTTTTTGCACACAATTTTCATTAACACGGTTGAAGTTGAAGCCGTAATGTCATCCAGAAACTTTTGCCCTTGGCCCCCAGCTGCCTTAAAGCACTTGAAGCTCTGCACCCCTTTGGCTAGTACGCCAATGATCCCATATTCGACCAACAAGGAAAAAGCTGTCCGTCGTTCTTCGGCAAGATCCTCATACTTGATAGAGCCGAATAAATCTCCCTGCGCGAGTTTTCGGTCTTCATACTCGTCGCGCAATGTCTTCTCTATACAAAGGGAGCTTTCAATGAGCCTTTTGCGCCCTCTCCGCGATTGACTGGTATAAAGTAAGTAACCGTATGCAGGTTCTCCATCTCTGCCAGAACGGCCGACCTCTTGATAATATTGTTCGACGGATTCCGAAATCAGGTAATGGACAACAACACGGATATCCGGAATATCCACACCCATGCCAAAAGCAGAGGTTGCGAACACTATTTTGACGCTCCCGTCTTTGAATCCTTGAAGGATCCGATCCTTCTCACCATCCGGGATATCCGCATCAAAGAAAGCACAATCAAGATATTTTTGGGAAAACTTTTCATAAAGTGTCCGAGTAGTCCCTTTATTCCCGTACTTTCTGTGAACGAATACGAGAATTTTATCTCCTTTGTGTTGCTCGAGAATCTTTTCTAGCGCCTCGTCTTTTGTATCTTCTTTCCCGGAGCCTAGATTCTTCAGCTCTAGCTTAAGATTGCTTCTTAGCAGATTCGGACTTTTGATGGTTTTCGTGATGCCAAAATCCTTACAAATCTGTGATTGATCCTCTTCGTTAAGCGTTGCAGTCAAACATAACACCCGGGGCCACTCTGAGCCGAAGACACGATCGATAAAAAGAGGAATCGTTTTGTATGCCGGCCTAAACCCGTCACCCCACTGAGAAATGCAGTGCGCCTCATCAATCACAACTAGACCGATTTTGTCCTTAACGAGATTCAGAACAAATTCCAAATATCCGTCGTTTGCGGCGCGTTCTGGAGAAATGAAGATATAATCCGGTATCATCCCTTTCGCAATAGCCGTAAGAGCCTTGAACTGCTGCTTATAATCGAGACCCGACATAAATAGACAATTGAAGCCTTTCAGCATTAGATCGGCATACTGCTGTTTCATTAGGGCGATTAACGGAGAAATCACGATAACGGCCTTTTCGAGACACACCCCGGACACTTGGTAAACTAACGATTTGCCTTCGCCGGTAGGCATTAAACAGAGAACTCTCCCGCCATCCAGCACAGCGTCTATCGCTTCTTCCTGTTGGCCGCGGAACGCATCCTTCGAAAAATACTGTTTCATAACTGAGAATTTATCCATATCTCACCATCCTAACGCAAACAAAATTATATGGAATACTTGAACTTCAATTGGTCGTCGTTGCCTAGCAGAGTTTGAATCGTCTGCTTGTTGACCTCACATATGAAATCATAAAAATCATTCGTCAATACATATCGGAAATCATCTGGAAATTTGGCATGAAAGCGGTCGCTTATTTCTTTCTCAAGGCTGCAATATATTCGTAAAGAGTACAATCCAAACGTTTGGTACGGGTAGTAATAGTTATGCTCTTGTTCGATTGTGCCAGTTTTAGAACGAATGTCGTCTTTGACCATGAGGAACTCCGAACTACCGGACTTCATGGCTATCGGCTTTTTTCCGGATAAGATGAACAAGGAGAACATCCCCATCTTGAACTGTCCTGGAAATAATCTCGGATGAAGAGTATTCAGAACAGTGGACAAAATGCCCGTACCCACAACTCCAGGCAAATAACAGGCATCCTCCGCCAGTTGAGAAAACTCCGTCGCTTCGATGCTGTCGACACCCTGAAGTACTTCTTCTGACATCTTGTCGTTATATTCCTCGGCATAGAATATCAAATTATAGAACGTATCATACAATTTCTGGGGAGCCGCCAGCTTGTAAGCTATTTTCCAGTCTTTTAGCGCTTCCGAGCTGCTGTTTAATGTACGCTGAATGACAACACATTGCCTGCTAAGCACACTGCCCTTGAAGCCGTCGACATCCTCTTGATACTCAACCATTACATCGGGCTCAAATATTTCTACGTACTTATCTCGATTTCTGGCATGTTCGTTGACCAGCTTCTGTATATAGAGGCTCATGCTCGCTTCCGGTTTCAAACTTGGACTGCCTTGTACGATTTTATCCAAATAAGCTGCAATCGTTTGCTTCAGTTCTGGCTCAATGGAGGACCAGACTTCTTCAAAATGTGCCTGATCCTCCATTAACCCTAATTCCTCGTTCCAAATGTCCGAATCTATCAAACTGTGAATCATATATGAACCCCTCCCTGTCAATGATCGATTTTCACATTTAACAAGCGCCCTAGACCTTTCTTGTTCTTCGGAACGTTTCTTGAGGAATTTATCCTTCTTAAGCAATCCCCAAGCTCTGCGGAATTGGTATCATCATAAATCGCAATACTCAGCAGATGCTTTGCCCGGGAGCATCCGACGTAGGCAAGACGTTGTTTTTCAGGGTGAGTCAATGCTCTAATCGAAACGTCGATAATCATGACCGCTTTGGCCTCAAGCCCTTTAAACTTGCGCACTGTTGTAAATAAGATACCGTCTGTCGAGAAATCGCTTTTAATAGGAATGTCGTTAACAGAGTTAATATCCGAAAACCAAGATTTATTCTCCGTTTCTACTGTCAGAAAAACAATCTCGCTGGGCTCAATGCCCGCATTGATTGCGGTATTCACAAATTTAGAGGCTGCTTGCAGCAAGTCCAATCTTGACATATAAAAGACCGCATTCGGTGTTTCTCCATGCACAGAGCTGTTCGAATTATTGCCTTCTAAAGGGATCATGCTGCATGCCGTATTATGAATCTCCACCGTATTCCGGCAATTTCGATGCAGGATGAGCCTGCATTCCGCTTTTTCCACCCACGAGGGCATCTCATTTCTCATTACATATTGATTTCGATCGTAAAATACATAGAAATTGCCGCCTTTTCCTTTGACCATCTCATTTAGGCGGTTTATCAGTTTTTCGTTCAAATCTTGCCCTTCATCAATAACAATGTGTTTGTACGACCAGTCTTCCAGCTCGAAAACCTCGATCAAATACTCTTCCAGTTCACTGAGGAGCTCATCAACTCCGATTGCTTCATCCCGCAACATTTCTCCTGCAAGCGAATGAACGTTATGAAACACAATCCCCGGCTGGGAAAAATGTTTGCGCAGATAATCCTTCAGGAAACTGTTATAACAAAGAAATAATACGTGCTCTCCTTCTTCGGCCAGCATTCTCGCCTTCTCCTTGGCCAGTACTGTTTTGCCCGTTCCAGCAAGACCGTGAATGACTGCGGTTTTCTGCTCCCTTAAATAATCCAGAAGCGCAGCCTGCTGATTGGTAAGTCGAATATAAATTTGCTCAGCTTCGTTAATGATGCTTTTCATACCCGGCACGGCATGAAAACGGGGAGCAATGATCTCCAGCACTTCATTTAGTTGCCCCAAGTCCATTGTCGCTCCATAGCCAGTCTTTATTTTCCAATAGTCAAAAGCCCTGTCGATTTCTTTCCTTGCCTCGACGAGGGTTGTCATGTCAAATACAATGTCTCTGGGTGCTTCCGGTGGAAGCTTGTCAGTCTGCTTCACCTCAATCGAAGGAAACCAAACGGCATGACATACCAACGGGGGCCGTCCTGAACGAAGTCCAAATTGGAGTCTGTCCAATATTTCAAATTGGCTTCTTTTCGCTTGAACGAATGGGGCGATAATCTTGGTGTATCTTGTCGAAGTATTGGTTTGTAGCCACTGCCCATCCATGTATTCAATTTCGCCGGATTTCACTTCAACGACCATAATTCCTTTGTTGGGATGGACAATAACAAAATCCGCCTCGCCTTGGGTTCTCCCGTTAATCCCGATCCAATTAAAAGAATGAAACACGATGTAGTTGTTATCCAGAAGGCGAAGAGCCTCAAAAGCTTTCTCTTCCCCGAAACTACCATTGAAAGAGTCAGGAGTCTTTGGTATGAATTTAGCCAAATAATTCACCTTCAATTAAGTCGTTAGACCCATTTTTTACTGTATTATTCGTTATCGCTAAAAAGCTTTAGTTGCTTTAATTCTAAAATATGACAATTAGAAGTGCAATTATTAGTTTTTATTTAAGAAAAGTTCTACAAATTCGACGAGTTCTTCATGTCTTTATAGCTTAAACATCATTCGCTATACAACTTATGAGTTGTCAATTTAATCCTTGGGCAAAATCTCTTTTTAATAGTTTAGTAAATGTATCTTCTAACTCAATAATTCTTACTAGATGGCCGAGCTTATTAATCACAAAGAATCCCGAAGCGTCACTGTCCAAATTATAATTACCATCTAATGCTGATAATACTTTTACATTCGTTTTAAAATGCTCTTGAACACGCCAACAAACTATATATTTAGCCAATGTCAGACGATGGTTCATCGTCCGCTTTAATTCCTTCTTAAGTTCAACATAAAAACAATATTCTCCGACCAAACCCGCATTATTATGCCTAGCAACACAATCGAGACCCAATCTATCATTGTAGTCTAGAATCTCAAATGGAATTGAAGTAGGAGAAAGTATTTTGATCATTTGTAATAATCCAAAAACCTCACCTTCTAAAGAAGGTTTAATAATATTTAAAAAGCATTTTATTCTATGATCAATGTCTTCAATCTCCAAAGAGTAGAAAAAACGTATAAACTCACGAGATTTTATATTCTTAACCCTTGCGTTAAAATTTGCTCGATGCTCATCTTCCGTATATTCTGGTATTTTTTTTAGCTCTTCCTCATCTAAATCATTAAAGTCGTAGTAAGTATGCTCCTTTTTAGGCTCATCAGATTTTTGATTCCTCCAATCCTGCTCTCTTTTTCCTTTATTTTGAGGAACAATTTCGGTTGAATTCGTTGATACGAGTGATAAGGGGTCGGTTTTAATAACTAAAGATCTTTCTTTTAAAAATGTTCTAACTTTTGAAGCAACAGTCCTCCCCGAAATCTCCCCAAAGTATTCGATCATTTTTTGGTATAATATTTGTTCTATCACACTTTTTATTTCTATTTTGCTCTTATTGACTTGTACTCCAAAAAGTTCATCATAAATAGGATTAAACTTAAGTTCTGCCCTGAATTGATTATAATCATTATGCATTTTGTTTATATTTTTAAATTTAACAGCCCTATCAACTTGCCTCCGATTTCTTAGAATATAAAAACCGCTATTTTCTTCATTAACTTTCATGAAACCCGGTAATGTCCTGTTTTTGACCTTATTAACTTCAAGTCTAACCATTGTCAACTCCATAATCGGTTCATTGAATTCAACTTTATAATATAGATGCCTCTTATAAAAATCACTCACGAGAATAGAATCCTGAACTTGAAGGTTTGTTTTGACGTCTTCAAAAAAAATATTAATAGTGCCTAATGAAACAGAGCATTCATCGTCACTATAAAATAGCAACCTATTGTTGTTTCTCATTAATGGATCAATCAAGTGTATTACTTCACCGTTAATAAATATACTTTTATCAATAAGATCCCTTCTGTACGTCTCACCAATGTAGTATTTGAGCATGTCTTTTAGTTGTTCCAAATCATTTACTTCGGCAAGGATAACTTTACTGATTCTTTGTATATAAAAGATTATTCCGGTAGAACTGCTCTTCAATCTATATTTAATTTGTTCTATTGCGAAGGGATCTTTCATTTTTGGAGAAGTACCATCATATGGATATTGGGTGTGATACCACGTACCACTATCTATTGAATAAATCTCTGCATAATCCGATAAAGCTCCAAGGGAAGCCGCTAACCCCCAGTGGAATTTTCCATTTTTCTTGATATCCAATGTTGAACTATCATTTCTAAACTCAATAAAATTGTTCAGTTTTCTTGAAGAGACACCCTGACCATTATCTTGAAATAAGAAGGATACACGATTTACACCTGCAAATTCTTCTTCAAAGAACCACATATGTATCTCATCTGCTCCTTGGTCAAATGAATTATCAATTAATTCACTTATACAATCCTTTACTTTAAAACCTAGGTTTCTATATCCTTCGCTCATTTATCTCACTCACTTTTCTAGGCATCTCTTCTCTGATAATAGTAAAATAAGATGTATTTCTATCTATTCTAGAGTACAAACCAGTTCTAAGCTTGGAAATTTATTGAATATAAATAAATATTTTTTTCGCCTTCATTAATTCAGAAGTCATTTGATTCTTCGAAAAATAAAGAAGGAGAGACCGTGGCTACACCATGTTATGACACAATTTTATCAGCAGACGTATAAATATAATTGATGATTGGTAAGAAAAAGCACCCATTTTAACAACAGGTGCCAAACGATATTAATCTATTAATTTCGTCAACAATCAGTCAACTCTACTATTTTTCCGCCTCTGTTTCTCACTTCCGTACCATCTGTACTAGTCACGAAACCCGTTCCATCACAGCAATCTCAGCGATCTGTACCATTCCTCACCAACAAAGCCACCGATTCTACGTGAACGGTATGCGGAAACATATCCACCGGCGTCACCTCAACCGTCCGGTACCCGCCATCCTCCAACACCCGCAGATCCCGCGCCAGCGTCGAAGGATTACAAGACACATACACCACCCGCTCCGGGCGCATGGCCAGGATCGTCTCCAGCAGCGCTTCGTCGCAGCCTTTGCGCGGCGGATCGACCATGATCACGTCCGGCACGATACCTTCCTTACGCCAACGCGGGATAACAACCTCCGCGGGTCCGGCTTCGAACGAGACGTTGGTGATGCCATTCAGCTCCGCGTTGCGCTTCGCATCCTCAATTGCCTCCGGCACGATCTCAACCCCGTACACCTGCCCCGCCTTGCGGGCAAGAAACAACGAAATCGTCCCGATGCCGCAATACGCATCGATGACTCTCTCATTCCCCGTCAGCGCCGCATAGTCCACCGCTTTGCGGTACAACGCCACGGTCTGCACCGGGTTCACTTGATAGAACGAACGCGCCGAGATCGCGAAACGAATACCGTCCAGCTCGTCATAGATAACCTCACTGCCCCATAACACGCGTGTCTCGTCGCCGAAGATGACGTTCGTGTCGCGCTTGTTAACGTTCTGCACGATGCTCGTTACGCCCGGAATCGTCTCGCGAATGCGCGCGATCCACTGCTCCACATGAGGAATACGCGCACCGTTGGTAATAAGCACGATCATCGCTTCGCCGGTCACGAATCCAACGCGGGCCATAACGTGGCGGAGAAGGCCTTGACCTGTCTCCTCGTTGTAGGCCGTAATGCCGAGCTCGCGGCCGATCGCCTTGACGCGGGCGACGATCTCGTCGTTGCTGTTATGCTGAATCAGACACTCGTCCATGTCGATGATTCGATGGCTGCCGCGGGCATAGAATCCACCGATGAGCTGCTCGCCGTTCAGATCCGGCTGAGGCAGTCCGTCCTTGCCATGGATCGCGCCGCTAACGGCCATGCCCATAGGCACGGACGCCTTGTTCCGGTACCGCCACGGCGCGTCCATCCCAATCGTCGGATGTACGATAACCGCGGACTGCACTGCTTCCTCCGCCTGCGCACCACCTGCGGCGCGATTTCCCACGTCTCCGGCAGCCGCATCACCGCCGCTCACGCGCACCGCTTCTCCCGCTGCTGCACCGCGCTCGCCGCGTACAGCCTCTCCCGCTACCCGCAGCTTCCCGATCCGCTCCAGGCTATCCACCACATGCTGCCGCTTCCAGCCCAGCTGCGCCTCGTAGCTCATATGCTGCAGCTGGCAGCCGCCGCACTGCTTGTAGATCGGGCACGGCGCCTCGACGCGGTCCGGACTCGGCGCGACGATCTCCGTCAGCTTCGCGTACCCGTACGTCTTCTTCACCTTCATCACGCGCGCACTTACGGTCTCCCCGGGAAGCGCACCTTGAACAAAAAGGGTAAAGCCGTCCACGCGGCCTACCCCTTCGCCTTCATGCGTCAAGCCGATAATCTCGACGTTGACGTCATCATTCTTATTAACCGCCGTTTCGTAGCTGACCCTGCTCTCACTGCCGCTTCTGCCAGCACCCTTACCCGCAGTCCCGCTGCCGCCTCTACCGCCACTCTTGCCTCTATACTTGCTCATTCGTTATACCCGCTCCGTTACTGATCTTTTCATTCTTTCAACATACCGACAACGCCGACCGCACTCACTTATACGTCGAATTCCCCGCCTCATCCACGAAAATATGCAGATGCGACGGCAGCACCGTGAACGTGCACGGCAGCGTTCCGCCATACTCCCCATCGAGGTTCAGCTGCACATAATCCGGCGTCGTCACCGTCATCTCGCGCGTCTGAAAATGCACCACGTGCGGATCGTTCAAATGCTCGCCGCGCAGCGCCAAGGACGCCAGGCGGATGAACTCGCCGAGGTTGCACTTCTTCAGCACGACGACGTCGAACAGCCCGTCGCTTAAGCTCGCATCCGGCGCAAGCTTCTCGAAGCCGCCGACGGAATTGCTGTTGCAGATGAGGAACATCATGATTTCCTCATGGATTTCGCCGATTTCCGCGGCTTGGATGCGAAGCTCCGTCGGCCGCAGGCGGGTCATTTTCTCGAGACCCTTCATATAATAGGCCAGCTGCCCGATCATCGTCTTCAGCTTGCTCGGTACCTCGTAGGTCAGCTCCGTCAAGGAACCGCCCCCGGCGATGTTGATAAAATACCGCTTGTTCGCCCGGCCCAGATCGATCGGGGTCGCGTACTGCTGAATGATCAGATCGCACGCATACTCCCAGTGCTTCGGAATGCCGAGCGCCCGGGCAAAATCATTCGTCGTCCCAAGCGGCAGAATCCCAAGCGGCGGCCGGACGTCTTTCTCCGCCAAGCCGTTAATCACTTCATAAAGCGTGCCGTCCCCGCCGGCCGCGATGATCATATCGAAGCCGCGGTCCGCCGCTTCCGCAGCCGCGACCGTCGCGTCACCTTCGCTGATCGTCGCATGGCAGCTCGTCTCGATGCCGCCGCGCTCCAGCCGCTGCAGAATATCCGGCAGCCGCCGTTTTATTTCCTCCCGACCCGAGGTCGGGTTATAGATCAGTCTTGCCCGCTTAATTGACACGCGTCCACCTCCGGCACATTCAAGCAGCACGCCAAGAAACGGCGCGAAGCGCCCCCGACGCGCAGGAACAGGCAGATGCCGGCATCGCCGGGCCCCTGACCTGCACGCCAAACACTTCCGCTCGGCGGTCCTGCCCTGAAGACAGACCGCCCGCCGTTTCCGCTGCAAACACCTGCTGCCTGCTGCCCGTTTATCTTCTCTCATTCACTATTCTCTACTATACACTAACGAAGCGAACTTCCCAAACGCTCGCCATCGCCCGTTTCCAGCTCTGCCAGCCACGCCCTGATCTGACGCTCCATCCAGCGGGCGATGGCCGGATTCGGCAGCAGCGCCCGGCCGTTATATCGATAGGCGAGCCCTTCAAGCCGCTTCGGAATGACGGTGCTTGTAAAATAACCCTCGCTCAGAAACAGCGGAACCACGAGGAAATCTTCCCCTGAGTAACGCCGCTGCAGCGCGCGCAGCTTGCAGGCCGCCTGATTCGGCAGGAGCATCGCGATATCCGCTCCCGCGAAACCGCCAAGGGCGCGAAGCCGCTCCGCCAGCTGCGTCATGCCGGCCCGCCAGCGGCCGTGAAACACCGCTTCGCGCGAGCCGTGCGCGACCAATAGCAGCCGCTCCCGCGCGGGTGCCGACGACAGGGACGCGATATTGCCGAGCAGCAGCTCCGCAATATCCGCATCGTCGTCGATCGGCAGCCCGAAGCGCACGCGCACGCCCTGCGGGATGCGAAATGGCTCCAGCTCGCCGGGACGTCCCGCAGCGACCGGCGCCATGCCGAACGCCTGCGCAATGTCGTCCACATGCGTGCTGCCGGACGACACAAAAAGCGGAAGGACGTATAACTCCGTCACGCCTTCCGCTGTCAGCCGATCTATGCCGTCTTGAATGAGCCGGCCGTCCACGATCTCGAGAAACGACGACACGACGGGCACCTGGTTACCGCCGGGAACTGAAGACGAACACGCCTCCGACGCGGCGACAGCCATGGCGGCGTCATCGACAAGCCGCACCCATCCCGCTTCGCGCGAGCCGTGGCTGATGACGAGAATGCCTGGCTTCATCCGCTTAGCGACCCGAGCGCTCCAGCGCCATTTTGTACCCGTCGTTGCCGTAGTTCAAGCACCGTTTCACGCGGGAGATTGTTGCTGTGCTGGCGCCGGTCTCCGCTTCAATCTGATTATATGTCGCGCCTTTGCCAAGCATGCGCGCCACCTCAAGGCGCTGGGACAGCGACTGAATCTCGTTCACCGTACACAGATCGTCGAAGAAAATATAGCATTCCTCAACGGTTTTCAGCGTGAGCACCGCTTCGAACAGCTGGTCGACCGTCTTATCATTGAGCTTCTTCAGTTGCATCGTCCATTCACTCCTACCTGATCTCACTATTAAGCTCAGTGTACTTCTTTCAGAGGGTATTTTCAACCGTCACCGTGTTGTCGCTTTACAGATTCGAAGAGTTGCAGTAAAATGCATGCGTTTGTTCAAGCTGTGCCCGCAAGGTCCGAAGCGGTAACGGCAGCGGTCCAGCGTCCTGGGACAACGCACAGTCCAAATTATTTGCCGAAAACGGGCATCCGTCCAATCCGTATGTTCGCCTATCCCATAGACTACTATCAAAACGGTAAAAAGGTTGTGATCTGCGTGAAATACCGCTACGATCCGTCCGTCAGAAGCTTCCAGCAGCCCTCCGGCGGCCAAGGTCAAGGCCTGCAAAATCAAGGACAGAGTCCTTTTCCGGGCATCAACGATCCGTTCGCGAGCAAGAGCATCGGGTTGAAAGCGCCCGTTCCCTTCGACACGTCCGAATTCTCGACCGGCGTCCCGTCCATCACCATTCAACCGGCTACGTCGCAGCAGATCATTCCGCTGCCGGAGTCGAACACTTCCGTTCTCCCCGCAGCGGCTGCTGCTGTCACGGAGACGAAGTCCGATACCAAGTCCGGCTTCAATCTCGCGAACAGCCTGAGCGACATCAAGGGCGTCGTCGACCGCATGGGCGGCATCGACGGCATCGTCTCGACGATGGGCAAGGTGCAGAAGGTGGTCGGCAGCATCACCCAGATGGCGCCGCTCATCAAGGTGCTCGCAGGCTCCTTCGGCAAGAAAGGCGCCGCAGACGCCACCATCGCGGAAGACGAGAGCAGTAAGCCGAAGCCGCGCAAAAGGAGACGCAGACGCCCCGGCGCAAGCTCTGCGCCAGGCACGAAGCGCAAACGCCCGCGCAGATAGGTAACTGCGGACTGAGTGCTTGCGCCCGCCAATACCAGCAGGCACGCCCTGCCGAGCAGTCCACGAACGGCTCCCGCCGCTTTGGACTGCTCTTTGTCAGGTGCGCCCCGCTCGCACGGGCTTCATGAAGTCCTCCAGCGTTTGGCCCTCTACCGTTATATCGGGTTGAGTGGTCCGGCCGACGACCGTCACATTCGGCATGTACGTGTGAAGACCTAGCGTCAGCAGCGCGGAGGCGCTCGCCGAATGCTCGTCGACCAGCACGCAGATGCATTTTCATGCCACTCATTCCCGCATGTTCCCCCAAAATAATAGGATGATTACACCGGATTGATAGAGTTCTTAGGAACTAGATGGCGCTCTAAATCCGCCATTCTCGACATTAATCCCGAATATATGATGATTTTTTTGAAAATATAGGATAATATTGACTCTAGCATTTGTTCGAAATTTATTCACATTTCCCTTACATGACGTGCATAGGTTAGACAGGGGAACAAAAATCAAACCAAAGGTGGTTCGCTGCAAACATGGTAACAAGTTCAGAATTGCGAGCAAGAGCAAGGCAAAGCTTAGCAGGACAGTGGGGAAGAAGCGCGCTCTTTACGCTTGTTATGTATGCCATTGCCGGAGGGCTCGGCGCCATTCCGAATATCGGCAATATCATTTCGTTTCTTATCTCCGGAGCGCTGGCCTTTGGCGTTTACGCGTACTACATGAACGTTGCGAGAGGCGAACGTCCCGCGTTCGCAGTGCTTTGGAGCGGCTTTCCGCTGCTTTGGCGCACATTCGTCTTATATTTCTTCATGACGGTTTTCACATTATTGTGGTCCTTGCTGCTCATCGTTCCCGGCATTATCGCGGCTATCCGCTACTCCCAAGCTTATTTCATATCCAGAGACAACCCCGAAATCGGGGCGCTCGAAGCCATCCGGCGCAGCAAAGCCATGATGGCCGGCCATAAAGGACGATTCTTTGTACTCTGGCTGTCATTTATCGGCTGGGCGCTGCTTTGTATCCCTACGCTCCTCATTGGATGCTTGTGGCTGTATCCTTATTTCATGACGACGATCGCCCACTTCCACGAGGACCTGCGCAGCCAGAACAGCAGCTTCGGCGGCTACAACACGCTCGCCCCTCTTGACCCGCCGCCGCATCCGCAGAGCTTCTAACTCCTCTCTTGCGAAACAAAACAAAGAGACCCTTCAGCCATTCGGCGAAAGGGTCTCTTTGTTTTGTTTGATCATGCTTGTTGTGTGATCCTATTTGGCTGCGCCGCTGTTAGATAAACAGGGCAATCACTTGATAGATCAGCGCCGACAGGATCATCGTAATCGGAATCGTAATCAACCACGAAATGATGATCCGTCCCGCGAGGTCCCATTTGACGTCGGAGAAGCGCTTCGCGCTGCCTACGCCGAGAATGGAAGAGGTGATGACGTGCGTCGTGCTGACCGGCAAATGCGTGAACGTCGCAGACAGAATGACGGAGGCGGAGGTAATATCAGCTGCGAACCCGTTGATGGGCTCGATTTTGAAAATTTTCGTCCCCATCGTCTTGATGATTTTCCAGCCGCCGATTGATGTGCCGAGCGCCATTGCCGTTGCCGCGGATAGTTTAACCCACAGCGGAATATGGTCCGTGCTGTCCTGCACATTCGCCGTCACGAGCGCGAACGTGATGATGCCCATCGCCTTCTGCGCGTCGTTCGTGCCGTGCGTAAACGACTGGAATGCCGCCGTGAAGATTTGTCCCGTGCGGAATGCTTTATTGACTTGATGCGGACTCGAACGCGCGAAGATCTTCTTCAGAATCCACATGATGACGAAACCGCCCGCGAATGCGATAAGCGGGGATAGAATAAGTGCCTTCATAATATCGATGAAGCCTGCCGCGTTCACGGCCTTGAAGCCCGCCGAGCTGACGACCGCTCCGGTGAGCGACCCGATCAGCGCATGCGAAGAGGAAGAAGGAATACCGATCCACCATGTGAATAGATTCCAGACAATCGCCCCGATGAGGGTAGCGACCACGACCTGAACCCCATGCTCAAGCACGGTAGGATCCGCGATTTTTCCTCCGATCGTCTTGGCTACCCCGGTAAAGAGGACCGCGCCCACGAAGTTCATCACCGAAGCCAGAATAATCGCCATGCGCGGCGATAAAGCCCGCGTGGATACCGTCGTTGCGATCGCATTGGCGGTATCATGAAACCCGTTGATGAAATCGAATCCAAGCGCAAGGAAAATAACGATGCCAACCCAAATGTAAATGTCCATGACTGCTCGTCTCCGTCTCCTTAGCTGTTGCGCATGATGATGGTTTCGAGTGTGTTCGCGACATCCTCGCAGTAGTCGGTCGTCTGTTCAAGGCGCTCATAGACTTCCTTGCGCTTGATGAGCTCGATCGGGTCCTTCACGTTCGTGAACAAGCTCTTCACGCTGATGCGCAGCAAGTCGTCGGCTTGATTCTCAAGCTCGTTGATATGAATGGCCGGCTCGCGCATCGCCAGCAGCTTCTTCTCTGACAAGAGATAGATCGCTTTCTTGATCTGCTGGGCGCAGCGCAGAATATTCTCCGCGAACAGCGTGATATATTCGTCCGGCTCCGTGATATCGTACATCTCGAAGCGCGAAGCGCAGGCTTCGATGCCGTCGAGCACATCATCAAGCGAAGTCGTCAGCCGCAGGATATCGTCGCGGTCGATCGGCGTTATGAACGTTTTATTCAGCTCGGTCAGTATGGTATGTACATGACGGTCGCATTTGCTTTCGTACTCTTTCATTGCTTTTGCAAACTGCGCCGCATCACTGATCTTGGAAACGTTCTGCTGAAAATAGAGCACGCCCTCCAAAATCGTATCTGCCATGGCCTCTAGTGTCGTAAAGAACACGTCATTCTTCTTCTTAAACATAACTATCCCCTTTGCCACCCGAGCTTGATTTGATGAAGTCGGTACGATTCACCACTATGGTTATGAAACCGACAATATCTTAACATAGTTTACAATGGAATTGTTAAGGTAATGTAAAGGATTTATGACTTTCTCAAAACTTCTTTCACTTTACACTGACGCTTCTCCTATTCTTTTCCGCATCAGCCGAATTTAACCGCTCTAAGGCAAATAAAAAAAAGGAAACTGGCAGTCCGGTTTCCTTCTTCTCTAGGCCTATCGTTAAAGCTTCAACGCGGCGATCGTGAACGTCTTCGGAATGCCCTGGTCGAATACGTCCGACGACTGGTTCGGCAGCTCCTCCAGCAGGGTGATGTACAGCCCCTCTGCCGCAATGCCTGTCACGATCTCGCCGAGCGTCCAGTTGCGCAGCTTCACCGTCTGCGTCTGGCCGCCATGCTCCGGCAGAAACTTCGAGAACGCCACTTCCTTCTCCTCCAGCTCCGTGCTGAAATAATCGCCCGTTACTTTGTGCTTGCGGATGTTGGCCGTCGTGCCGCGCGACGAGATGAGCTTCGTCGATACGGGATGAAAATCCTGCAGCACCAGCTTTCCGCCTTGACGTAATAACCCGCGCACGACCGCGAACAGCGGCGCCAGGTCGAGGAAATAATGCAGAATGCCGAACTCCATGAACACGATATCATAATCGGCGGTCAGCTGCGCCTCAGGCAGCTTCAGCACATCGGCCGATATATAAGTCAGCGGAACGCCCGCTTCCGCCGCCAGCTCCTCCGCATACCGCTTGTTCTCATCGGAGAAATCAATGACGGTCGACTGCGCGCCGAGCAGCGCCAGGGCAACCGCTTTGTTGCCGTTCGAACCAAGCAGATTGACGATCCGCTTGCCCGCTACGTCGCCCATATAGGATAAGGCCGTGCCGAGCCGCTTGGCTGGTGCCGCCTTCAGTTTCACCGCCGCTTCCGCCGGAGTGCCGAACCGCTGCAGCCATGCTGCATAAGCGCCCGTGTTCCACGATTGTTGATTTTGCTTCGTTGTCGATTCCAACTGCCTTGCCTCCATCTCATCCGTTGCCCGTGCTTACGGGACTGTTACCTTCATTATATGCCGAGCTTTACATGCCCCGCAAACGTCGGCGTCATCGGCACGATATGGTAGAACGTGTGCCCCGGAACGAACGGCAGCTCCTGGCCGTCCTTCATGAGGCGAATCAAGCCGTCGCCGCTTCTGACCCACTCGCACGCCACGGATTTGCCCAGCTGGATCAGCATGGCAGGTCCGCCGGATTCCAGGTCGATTTCGAGCCTGCCGTAATCGTCGTAGGTCTTATGCTTCGCGCCGAGCACGACGAGATTGGAAGCCGTCAGTTGCGCCTTCGTCGTCAAATCCGTGTGCGGCTTATCGTTGACGAAGCGGTCGTACAGCTTCGTTGCCGCATTATACGCGTAGGATACCTTGTAATCCTTCAGCAGAAAATGAATCTCGACCTTCGCGGCGTCCGTTCCTCCGCTCGTCGCACCCGTCTCTGACCATGGGAATGCCGGCAGATCGACCGTCTGCGCGTACTTCTTCTTCGCGGCGCCGGCACGCAGCTTCTCAAGATTGGAATAGAGATTATGAGGCGGCTTGCGGAACGATTCGCGGTAGAAGTACGCCCCCGCGTTCGAGATCTCGTCCAAATAATCCTTATGATGATGCTGCAGCAAATCATAGCCGTCCGTGCTCGCGCCCGAGTGCGCCAGCACCGCATGATAGGCTTCGCCGATTCGGATCAGATAAGGGCGGTTGCTTCGGATCGGACCGATCGGATCCGTGGAGGTCGTGCTCTGGAACACGGCCACGAGCCGCGTGATGCCGCCCTCGGCGAGCACTTCCCACACGACGTCGGCATTGGGCAGACCCGACTGCGGACGCGCCGAAGCGAAGTTGTTGACCATGACCGCCATCGGCCGCAAGGTCACTTCCTTCTCTAAAGGGAGCCCGGTCAGCGGCGCTATGTATTGGGGCGGGTCAACGACAGGCGGCTCCTCGGCGGCGGACGTGTCGGTTTCCGGCGCGGGTGCCGTTTGTTCGGGCGCTTGCTGTCCGCTGTTCCCTGTGTTTAATTTGTTCTCGCTGCAGCCGCCCAGCAGCATTGCCGCAGCCAGCACGAGCAGCAGGCCAAGACGAGCCTCTGGCAGGTGATTCCGTCGTTTACGCATCATAAGCTAGCCCACCTTTTGTCGAATTAGAAGGATAGAAGAGTATACCTTATTAAACCACAGGAGGAATGGGATTGTCTTCCTTCTCCAGTCGTCGACCGCCTTGGCGGTATGTAGAACGGGAGCCTCATACCGTGCGTAAACAGCAAAAAACAAGCGCACGGCCGGTCATTCGGCTGGCGCTTGTCTGCTTGTGCTTCTAGGGTTTCGTCGCTCGTTAAAGTACGTTAAGCGTGACGGGAATATTACCCTGTACCGCCTTAGAATACGGACATACTTGATGGGCCGCTTCGGTAAGCTCCTGCGCGAGCGCGTTGCCGACTCCCATCAGGTTAACATCGAGCTGAACCTCCAGCGCGTAGCCGCCGCTGTCATCCTTGCCGATCGTAACACGGGCAGTCACTTCAGTGCCGTCTACCTTCACATTCTTCGTCCTGCATACCAAATTGAGTGCGCTCTCGAAGCAGGCCGAATAGCCGGCTGCGAACAACTGCTCGGGATTGGTCGCGGCTCCGCCTTGTCCGCCCAGTTCTTTGGGCATGCGAAGCTCCAAATTCAAGACACCGTCGCTCGATGCCAGTTTGCCTTCCCGCCCGCCCGTTGTCGTTACGGCGGCTGTGTATAGATTCTGCATGTTTATACCTCCGTGATCAATGTAGAGCCGGAGTCTGCTCCGCCGATAAGCCGCGGAGGACTCGGCTTGAAAGCCGCTATCAGCGCCTTTAGTAGACTTCTCCTCGGTCATCGTTTCCATACCTGCCATCATCCCGTATATGAAGCCTTCGCTTTGGCATACTATTCCTAAAACCTGCCCTAGGAGGCCCAGCTATGCCAGCATTTCTGAACTGGATCAGCCAGCATTGGTTTTCCTGCAGCATTATTGTGCTAGCGCTGATCGCTGCCGGCTACGTGCTGAACAAACGCAAGTCGTTGTTCTATAAAGAATGATGCCGCCTCTGCAAGCAAGCCAAAAACCCGGCAGACTCGCTCCAGAATGGCGCGAACGTGCCGGGTTTTTATGTTGATCGCATGTCTCCAGCCGCTGAACTCTCGCGTAAAGACTCCAACATCCACCTAGGCATGCTGCTGCGTCCCCGTCTTCAGCAGCGGAAGCGTGATCGTTACCGTCGTACCCACGTCGACGACGCTGCCTACCATGAAGCTGCCGCCGTGCAGCTCGACGATTTCCTTGCAAATGGCGAGTCCGAGACCGCTGCCGGAGCGCTGGCTCGATCCTTTGTAGAATTTCTCCGTGACATGCGGCAGATCCTCGGGCGGAATGCCGACGCCGGTATCCCGGATCGTTATCCGGACAGCCCCGTCCTCCTGTTCGGCGCTTACGTAGATCGTGCCGCCGCGCGGGGTGAATTTCAGCGCATTGTCAATGACGTTGATGAATACCTGCTTCATCCGGTTCGCATCCACCTTCGCTGGCAGCTGAGCGTCGCCTGTGCTTTTGCTGAAGGTGATCGATTCTCGCTGCCCCCTCGCTTCGAACTGCTGCAGCGTCTCCCACAGCGTCTTGCGAACGTCCATCACTTCGGGATGCAGCACGATGCTCTTCGCGTACAGCTTGGAGAAATCGAGCAGATCCTCCACCAGCCCCGAGAGCCGGACTGTTTCCCGGTCGATAATGGCTAGTCCCAGATTCAGCTCTTCCTTATCCGCGAGGTCGCCGGAAGCGAGCGTCTCGCTCCAGCCCTTGATTGAGGTCAGCGGCGTCCGCAGCTCATGCGAGACAGAGGAGATGAAATCCTCCTTCAGCTTCTCCCGCCGCGTCAGCTCGGAGGCCATCGTATTCAGCGTCTCCGCGAGCCGGCCGATTTCGTCCCGGTCATGCAGCGCGGCACGGCGCGTCCAGTCGCCCTCCGCCATCTTCTCCGCGACCTTCGTCAGGTTGCGAATCGGCCTAGCGATCCGGTTCGCAATCAGCACGCTCGTCGTGAAGAATAGAAGCACGACGACGGAGCCGACCAGCAGCGTCAGCCATAGAATGTTGCGAATAATCGTATCGACGGTCGCGAGCGAGGCCGTGTACCGAAACATCGCCACGATTTGCTCGCCCTGCTTCACCGGCAGCGTGACGGCCGTAATCCGCTCGTTCGTAATAGGGTCGCGGCCGCGCCATATGCCCTTGTCCTGGACCAACGCCTGACGGACATCCGGCGTATCGAGCGGCGTGATGCCGTCGCCGGTAAGCCCGTCGCTGTCCACGACAAGGATACCTGAGCCTGTCAGCAGCTGCAGATGCGCAGTGCCAACGGCCATGTTTTGCAGCATGTAGCGGGCCTTCTCTTTCATCGGCTGATTCGCGATCATCCGATTGTGGATAGCCGCTTCCGTCTGCGCTCGCTGCAGCACGGAGCCGACGGCGCTGCTGTAATAATAGTTCCATACAAGTGTGCCGAACATGGAGCCGAGCATGACGACGACGAGCACGATCAGCACGCCGTAGCTCCAGACGATCCGGGCTCGGAGGCTGGTGCCGCTCATTGCTCGCCGCTCCGTTTCCACCTGTAGCCGTAGCCCCACAGCGTTTCAATATGCTTAGGATCGGACGGCTTAATCTCGAGCTTCTGCCGGATTCGGCGGATATTCACGTCGACGATCTTCAAATCCCCGACATAATGCCTTCCCCATACCGCGTCCAAAATATCGTCCCGGCTCAGTCCCTCGCCTTCCCGCTCCATCAGCAGCTTCACAAGCGTCCACTCCGTCGGCGTCAGCACGATCTCTTCGTTGTCCTTCCATAGACGGCGCTCCGCCGAAGACAGGCGGAACGGTCCCGAGACGAGATCCGCCGGCCGGCCGGGACGCTGGCCCGCAGCCGGGGACACATCAGCCGCGCCGGCGTGTCCCCCCGCAGCCCCGCCGGGCTGCACAGCCGAGCCATTGTCCGGCGCGCCAGCCATACCGGCCCGGCCCGGTGCGCCCGCATTCGAGGCGGCGCCGGCATTGTCAGGTGCCGCCGAACCGGCAGCCCCGGCAGCCGCAGCATTCCCGGCAGCACTCGCACCGCCTGCGCCGCCGTTATCCGGCTCATCGCCGTACGGCATCATCCGCCGCTTCAGCGCGTTCAGGCGCGCGATCAGCTCGCCGGGGCTGAACGGCTTCTGCACGTAATCATCAGCGCCAAGCTCCAGCCCGCGGATCTTGTCTTCCTCCTGCGACTTGGCCGTCAGCATGATGATGCCCATGCGCGGAAACAGCCTGCGCAGCTGCTCGCACACCTCGAAGCCGCTGATCGTCGGCAGCATGACGTCAAGCAGCGCAACGTCAAAAGGCGGAGATGCCGCCTGCGCAAGCGCAAGTGCAGTCTCTCCGTCTTCGGCCTCGGTTACATCCATGCCGTTTCGTTTCAAATTAATGCGGACGAAGCCGCGAATGGCTTCTTCATCCTCCAGAAATAAAATCCGCATGCGGCGGTCCCCCTTCAACGTTCGCTTATGCCTCCGGCAGCAGCTTGAACAGCCGTTTCATTTCCGCTTCATCCGGCGGAAAACTCCCTTTGGCCGTGCGCGTGCCTTGTTCTTCCGCATCCTTTGACAGCTTATCGCGCCATACCGCATAGTAGACAACCCCGTTGCTCCTGCCGAGCTCCAAGTACCGGCTGTCATCCTCCTGCAGCACCTGCTCCTTCTCGTTCCATCCGCCGAGCGGCTCCCCGCGCACCGTCAGCACTTCCTCGCGCTTGCCCGTTTCTTCGTCGTAGGCATCTAGCGCAATATCGTTGGTATCTCCATCAATGGGATGCCGGAAGGTGAAATTCGTCCAAGAAAGCGGTACGTACAGCGCATAGCTGCCGCCTGCGGTAAACCGCTTGCCCACCACGCCGAATAGATCCTTTCCGTTCCATTGCCGGTATTCTTCAATCCAGAGCAGTCCGCTGTACGGCACGTTATCCGGCTGTCCCGGCGCTTCGCTCAGCACATCCATATCCAGAATGCCGTCGCCGTTGCCGTCGCCGCTGAGCACGGTATAGGCATTCGTCTGGACGTTCTCGTCGCCCGTCGTTTTGGTCGGATAGACCGTTATGAGCTTGCCGTCCTGCCAAGCCAGCATCGTCGTCGTCGAAGAATGCGCGCCGATCGCGGCATCCGTCACGACGCCGAAGCGGCCTGGCGCGATCGTGCCGAGCTCGACCTGAATGTAGGCGTTGACCGAGCCGTCCAGCTGCGCCGTCGTCAGCTTGACCGCATTATCCTTGCGGAATTGATAAATATCGAGCGAAGCGGATATTTTGGCACGCTGCAGTTGAATCAGAGCAAGCTCCGGAATACCGTCCCCGTTGCCGTCTCCGGTGCCCATCGTATCGTAAGGCATCTCCGCAAGCGGCTTCGGCGCATCCTGGCTGCCGCCCTCTTTCCCCACGTGATACAGTGTCAAAATATGCTGCGGCTCGCCAAACTGATTCCATCCGATCATAACCTCCGGCTGACCGTCGCGGTCGAGGTCCGCGGTCCGAAGCACATCAATCCCATAGACGGACGATTCGGCAAAGGTAAACCACTGCCGCCAGCTGCCCCCGGCTGCCTGCTTCAGCACCATGACATGCTGCGTGCCCGTATCATCCGAGAAGATGACGAAAGCTTCCCGTTCGCCGTCGCCGTCCGCATCCAGCTTCAGCACGGCTGAATTGGAGTGCTCCTGCAGCGCCACCGACAGCTTCGCCCGGGCGGGCAGAATGTCCTGCAGCGCGGAAGCGAGCGCTGCATTCTCCGGCGTCGAACGCGGTGCGAGCAGCAGATCCGCCGGCGTAGCCGTGTACTGGCAGCCGGCTGTCAGCAGCAAGCCGAAGACTCCGCCGGCAAGAAGAGCGTGACGCAGCAGCCATCGTAATGCATTCATAATAAGTGCGCTCCTCCCGGACTACTTCTTCCTAGCTTGCTTGTTCTTCGCCTTCGCACCCAGCAGCTCGCTGACCGTGACGAACGTATAACCTTTGGCCTGCAGGTCCTTAATGATTAACGGCAGCGCAGCTACTGTATTGGCGATGTGCTTGCTGCCGAACGAATGCATGAGAATAATGCCCCCGGGATGCGTATGCTTGTTCACGTTCGCCCGTATTGCCGCAACCGGACTGCCGGACCAGTCTCTCGTATCCACCGTCCAATTGATCAACTCGCGGTGGTTGTCCTTCATGAGCTGCTTAAGCAGCGGCGAAGCCGCCCCGTATGGCGCGCGGACAAGCCGCGGCACATAGCCCGTCTGTTTGGCGATCAGTGTATCCGTCCATTTAATCTGATTCAAGATGGGATCGCTGTCAAGTTTGGACAGATCCTTGTGCGAATAGCTGTGATTGCCGATTTCGCTGCCTTCGTTCACGATGCGCTTGACGACGGAGCTGTAATGCTTCACCTGAATGCCTACTGCGAAGAACGTCGCATGAATTTTGTTTGCCTTCAGAATATCCAGAATCGCCGGTGTGTACTTCCCGTCCGGGCCGTCATCGAACGTCAGCGCCGCGAGCTTCGCTCCCGGCTTTCCGCTATAACTCGCCGGCGGTTCGCTCGGCTTATCCAGCTTGACCGTCGGTACGGAGGGCTTATGGATCGGCGGCTTCGGCTGGTCGGCGTTCGCATCCGAATCCGGCTTCGACGGCGCTTCGGGAGCGCTACCCTTGCCCCCGCCGTTCAAGCCTGCCTTCACGATGCCTGCCTGTTCACCGCCGCTGCCTGTGACCGGATGCGCGCTGGTTCCGCCATGTCCTTCGCCTGCAGCAGCCGGCTTACCGCCGGCAGCCGAGCCGCCCCCGGTCGCAGCGCTGCTGCTTCCATGTCCTTGATCCGCCTGCAGCGTGTCTTTCATGCCGCAGCCGGTCAGCGTCAAACTAACTATCATCAGCGTTGCCATTATCGAAACGGCTAAACGCCGTCTATTTCCGCTTTTTACCCAAGAATCCATGATGCTGCCACCTCGCGCTCTACTCTATCCTCTACTATACCTCAATCGTAATAGAATAGGCGGCTTCAGTAGTTACAAAGAGGTAACATCCCGCTGGGAAAATCATGCTGATTCCGGTTTTCATCCCCAATGAGGCCTGTGCGAGATCATAAAAGTCCATTTTTTATCCGGAAAAAGCACATTGAAAACGCTATCATTGTGCCTTATACTCTCCTTACACCTACGATTTCCCACTAGATTTATCCACTATTGGAATACTTTAAACTCTGGAAGGGGTAGAAAAAGCCATGAAGAGAACATGGAAGCTTACTGCGGGGTCAGTAGCTCTAATTTCAATGATCGCAACGGGGTGCAGCTCCGGATCATCAGGCGGTTCGAACGGCGAAGTACTGCATTTGAAATGGAGTACGTGGGGAAATCCAGGTGAATTGAAGCGTTTCTATGAATTGACCGACCAGTATAACAAGGATCATCCGAAAGTGAAATGGGAGCTCGTCGCCGTACCGAACGACGGTTACGAAGAGAAGATCATTACCCAGCTTCAAGGCGGAACAGCGCCTGATGCGTTCTATGCCGGCGATGCGACAGTCGTTAAGCTGATCGCGAACGGCTCGATTACGGAATTAACGTCGCTGATCGACAACCCGAGCAGTCCGATCAAGTCCTCTGATTTTGCCGATGGACTATGGGGTGGTTCGAAGGTCGGCGATAAAATATACGGCGTCACCGTCGACTGCAACCCGCTTGTCATGTACTACAACAAGAAAGTGCTCGCGGATGCCGGCATCACCGACGATCCGCAGCAATTGTTCGAATCCGGCGAGTGGAACTGGAAGAAGCTCACCGAAATTACCGGCAAGCTGCAAGCTGCAGGCAAATACGGCCTCGTGCTGGAAGACTGGTCCGCTCCGGTCTACTCGTGGGTAACGACGAACGGCGGCAAAGTCTACGACAAGGAGCAAGGCGGCAAATTCATCGGCGATACGGATCCGAAGACGGTTGAAGCGTTCCAATTCCTGGCTGACAACGTGAAGAACAAGAACTTCGTCTTCTCCGGCTCGCTGCCGAAGGGCCAAGGTCCGGATGCGATGTTCATGTCGAACCAAGTCGGCTTCGGCATCGCCGGCCGCTGGTGGGTACCGCAATTCAACGCCAACACCGCCCTGCAATACGACATCGTGCCGCTGCCTACGAACACGGGCAACAAAATGGAATCCGCCGGTATTCCGACAGCCTACATGGTCATGAACAAGAAAACGGCGCATCCGGATGAAACATACGACTTCCTCTCCTACTTCGTATCGAAAGAAGGCCAGCAGTTCCGTCTTAAAGGCGGCAACGCCGTTCCTTCCGTATCCGGCGTAGACGATCTGGTACTCGACAAAAACGCTCAGCCTGCCCATGCCCAATACTTCCTCGACGCCCGCGAAATCGGCTATGCGCTGTGGCCGTCCGAATCCGGCGTTCCAGGCGCTTCGGATGTCGTGAAAGACAACTACGATCTCCTGCTGCTCGGTAAGCAGGATGCGGCGACGACACTGAAGAAGATAGCCGAAGGCGTCAACAAGAAGATTGAAGAAGCTGCCGCCAAATAACGCTTATCGCCAATAGGCACGAATGGCAGAAGGGGAGGAATTCGTTCCACCCCTTCTGACCTGTTTTCACTATGCATAGTCAGGAGGGACCGCCATGAATCCGAAACGTTCCAATACGATATGGGGCTTTGTTTTTATCGCGCCGCAGCTGATCGGGCTCCTTCTCTTCTCACTCATCCCCTTGGTCAGCGCGTTTGTGCTCAGCACCTTGAACTGGGACGGGTTCACCGCCGCGAAATTCATCGGCATCGATAATTTCTCGTACGCATTCCATAACCCGGATTTCCAGAAAGCAATGCGAAACACGCTGTACTACTCTGTACTGACGGTGCCTGCGGGCATCTTTCTCGCGCTTCTGGTCGCTGTCGCCTTGAATAACGTGCGCCTGCGCGTCATGTACAGGCTGTTCTTCTTCATGCCCGTCGTGACGAGCTCCGTTGCCGTCGCCATCGTCTGGATGTGGCTGCTTAACGGCGATTTCGGGCTTGTCAACATCATGCTTCGCGAGCTCTTCGGCGTGAAGGGGCCGCAATGGCTGACGGATTTGAACCTCGTGTTGCCTTCGCTTGCGATCGTGAGCATCTGGAAGGGCCTTGGCTTCAACATGGTCTTGTTCCTCGCCGGCCTGCAGGGGATATCGCGCGATTACTACGAAGCATCCATGATCGACGGCGCGACGAAGCGCCAGCAGTTCTGGCGCATTACGGTGCCGCTTCTTTCCCCGACGACCCTGTTCGTGACGATCATCGCGGTCATCGATTCGTTCAAGGTATTCGACACCGCTTTCGTCATGACGAGCGGCGGACCGGCGAAAGCCAGCTACACGATGGTGTACCATCTGTACGAGCTTGCGTTCAAGAACTTCCAGTTCGGCAAGAGCGCGGCCGCGGCCGTTGTCCTGTTCATGCTCATTCTCGTCCTCACCATGCTGCAAACCTATTTCTCCCGCAAATGGGTCCACTACGCCGAATAGGAGGGTAACGTTATGCAACCAGCCGCAAACCCGGAAGCACCGCGAAGCAGCGTCAGCTCCCGTGCTTCTCGCGTAAAAATAAGCTACTCTGCCATTCTGCTCCATCTCGTGCTGCTCGCGGCGTCCATCCTCATGATCGCGCCGTTCTGGTGGATGATATCCAGCGGGCTGAAAGACTTGTCCCAAATCTTCCTCATTCCGCCGACGCTGTTTCCGCATCCTTGGGTGTGGTCGAACGTTCACCGCTCCTTGACTGCGATGCCCTTCGATAAGGCGTATATCAACAGCGCGTACATATCCGTATGTATCGTAATCGGGCAGCTGCTGACTTGCTCCATGGCGGCCTATGCCTTTGCCAAAATCAATTTCCCGTTCCGGAACTTCTTCTTCATTCTGTTCCTGTCCATGCTGATGGTGCCTGAGCAGGTGACGATCGTTCCGTTGTACATCATTCTCAAGAACTTCGGCTGGCTCGATACGCATCTGTCGCTGATCATTCCGGATTCGCTGTTCAGCGCGTTCGGCGTGTTCCTGCTGCGGCAGTTCTTCATGGGCATTCCGCGCGACTTGTCGGAATCGGCTTACGTGGACGGCGCCAACATGTGGACGATCTACTGGCGAATCATGATTCCTCTCGTGCAGCCGGCGCTCGCGGCGCTCGCGATCATCGCGTTTCTTGGCACGTGGAACAACTTCTTCCGGCCTGTTATCTTCCTCAGCTCGACGGAAAATTTCACGGTGCCGCTCATGCTCAGTACGTTCAAGGGACTGTTCGTGACCGACTGGACGCTCATGATGTCCGGCTCCGCCATCGCCGTCATTCCCGTGCTGATCGTCTATCTGCTGCTGCAGCGTTATATTATCGAAGGCATCACGATGACGGGGATAAAGGGTTAAGCTGAAAGTAAGTATTGATGGGGTATCTTTCCTCGATCGTGACATCGTGCACGAAATGCTGGCCGTCCGGGTTCGCGTACTTCCCTCTGTAGGCGGAAGCGGATAAGCCGAAGTTCGCAGCGAACGTTCTGGAAAAATAATGGTTCTCGGAGTAACCGCATTGGGCCGCGATTTCGTTGATGCTAAGCGTACTATGGCGCAGCGTGTGCGCGGCCCGCTCCATCCTAAGCTGGATGATCATTTGGCGAATCGGAATGCCGACCTCGCGGACGAACAATCTGGATAAGTGCTCGTGCGAGATTTGGCAATGCCTCGCGATTTCCTGCGCAGTAATCGGTTCGGCGAGATGGGATTTGATATATTTGATCGCTTTGCTGACAATGAGGGAGAAAGAGGTGTCGGATTTGCTCCCTTGCGGGAGATTGCCAAGGCGGCTTGCCGATTGCGCCAGGGCGGCCAGATGGTCGAGTTCGTTCAGCAGGGACGCAAGCAGGCTGTCGCTGCGCCTGCTGTTCTTCTCCAGGTAGGTGATTTCGAGCAAGTGACTGATCATCGCGGCGTGAAACCCGCTTTCTTTGGCGGGAATGAGGTCCGCTCCGCTCTCGAGCAGCAGATGCGGGAACAGTGCCCCGTCTGCGCTGAAATGCAGAAATTGATGCCTGGTGGCCGACGATTCGCTGAACTTATACTGATGCGGGGTACCGGCCCGCGTGATCACCCAAGCAGGTCCGTCTATCGTATACGACCGGTCTCTGACCTCATACACGGTGCCAGTCCCGATCGGGAAATAGACCAGCTCATGCTCCTGCAGTACGCGCATTTCCAGCTTCCAATTCCGTCTGACTACGAAGTCTCCGCAAAAATGAAGAACCGGCATTGTCATCGCCTCAGCGTCATCTCCTACTTATCCGTCGTGTAATGTGCCTCTTGCAATCCTTCGATTCCCGAAACAGACGACAATTAACCATAAAGAACAGAACCATTGCATGTGGTACTAACAATGCTCATCTCTATGGCTGCTAGATAAATAAGGTAAGCGTTTTCCCCATTATTCAATCATGAAACCCCTTACATTGTCAATACAGAAATAGGAACTCGAACTGTGTCCGTGGCACGCAATGACCAGCGGATTCTACCAAGATGCGAAAAAAAGCGATGCCCCGTCATCCTTAGATGAGGCATCGCTTTTTGAAGTTGAATGCGTGAGCAACGCGTTATCAGCGAAGGGCCTTCGCGGCAATATCGGTACGGCTGTGCATGCCGTCGAACTGGATGACGGATACCGCTTCGTACGCACGGGCACGCGCCTCCGCGATATCGCAGCCTCGGCCGACGATGCCAAGCACACGGCCGCCGTTCGTGACAATGGCGCCGTCCTTCAGCGAGGTGCCTGCGTGGAACACGAGCGCGCCCTGTGCCTTGGCCGCGTCAAGGCCCGTAATTGGCAGCCCTTTCGGATATGGACCCGGATAGCCTTCCGAAGCGGCGATGACGCAGACGGCCGCTTCGTCGCTCCATTCGATGTCCAGCTGATCCAATCGGCCATTCAAGGAAGCAAGAATAATATCAAGCAGATCGGTCTTGAGGCGCGGCAGCACGACCTGCGTCTCCGGATCGCCCATACGCGCGTTGAATTCGATCGTCTTCGGGCCGTCTTTCGTAATCATGAGACCCGCGAACAGTACGCCGCGGAACGGACGTCCTTCGCTCACCATGGCTTTCGCCGTCGGCTTGATGATATGTTCGATCGACTCTTCCACGATGGCAGGATCGATATGCGGCAGCGGGGAATACGTGCCCATGCCGCCGGTGTTCGGGCCTTTGTCGTTGTCGTAGACCGGCTTATGATCCTGCGCTGGTACCATCGCGCGTACCGTTTCACCGTCCACGAACGCCAGGATGGACATCTCTTGGCCTTCGAGGAATTCCTCGATAACGACGCGTCCGCCGGATTCGCCGAACACTTTGTCGACCATCATGCCGTGCAGCGCTTCTTCTGCCTCTTGCATGGAATAGGCTACCGTTACGCCTTTGCCCGCCGCTAAGCCATCGGCTTTAACCACGATCGGCGTCTTCTGCTGCTGTAAATAAGCCAGCGCAGATTCATAGTCGGTGAATGATTCGTATTTCGCCGTCGGGATGCTGTACTTTTTCAGCAGGCCTTTCATGAAAATCTTACTGCCTTCGATCTCGGCCGCATTCTTGCGCGGACCGTAAACCGGGATGTGATGCTCCTCGAACGCATCCACGATGCCTTCCGCCAGCGGATCGTCGGGACCGACGACGACCAGATCCACTTCGTTGTCGCCAGCGAATTGAATGAGATCGCTGAATCGGTTGACCGGAATCGGCACGCATTCTGCCAGCTCCGCAATTCCAGCGTTGCCCGGTGCGCAGTAGAGTTTGCTAACCTTCTCGCTCTTATTGAGCGCCCAGACGATGGCGTGCTCACGCCCGCCGCCGCCAATGACCATAATACGCAATAGAAACCCTCCTTCAACTATTCCGTTCCCAGCCGACTGCTAGTGTTTAAAGTGACGTACGCCCGTCAGGACCATCGCGATGTTGTTGGCATTGGCCACCGCGATCGACTCCTCGTCCTTGATGGAGCCCCCTGGTTGGATAACAGCCGTGATGCCAGCCTTCGCCGCAAGCTCCAGCGTGTCGCCCATCGGGAAGAACGCGTCGGATGCGAGGATCGCGCCTTTGGCTTTGTCTCCAGCTTGCTCGATCGCAATACGCGCCGCGCCGACGCGGTTCATTTGACCAGCGCCTACGCCAACCGTCATGTCATCCGACGCCAGCAGAATCGCGTTCGATTTGACATGCTTCACGACTTTCCAGCCGAATAGCAGCTGCTTCAGCTCTTCTTCCGTCGGCTGACGGTTCGTAACGACCTTGATGTCCGCTTCCGTCAGGCTGTGCACATCGCTCTCTTGTACGAGCATCCCGCCGTCCACACTCGTAACGAGCCATTCCGGCTTGCGCTCGCCCGCGGCTTGCAGCTCGCCGAGCTTCATGAGGCGGATGTTTTTCTTCTTGGTGAGAATCTCAAGCGCCTCTGGCGTAAAGCTTGGCGCAATGACGATTTCAAGGAAAATCTCGCTCAGCAGCTGCGCCGTCGCCGCGCCGATTTCGCGGTTTGCCGCCACGATGCCGCCGAAGATGGATGTCGGATCAGCCGCGTAGGCTTTCTGATAGGCTTCGTGGATATCTTGGCCGATGCCCACGCCGCAAGGATTCATATGCTTCACCGCAACGACAGCCGGCTCGTTGAATTCCTTGACGATGGCAAGCGCCGCGTTGGCGTCATTGATGTTGTTGTAGGACAGCTCCTTGCCGTGCAGCTGCTCCGCCGTCGTGATGTTGCCTTGCGAAGCAAGCGGCTTGCGGTAAAATGCCGCCTTCTGATGCGGATTCTCGCCATAGCGCAGATCTTGGACTTTCTCGTACGTCACCGTCAGGCTCTCCGGCAGCGGGTTGCCCTGCAGCTTGGAGAGGTAATCCGAGATGAGCGCGTCATAAGCGCCTGTGTGACGGAATACTTTGGCCGCGAGCGCTTTGCGCGTGTCCAGCGTCGTGTCGCCGCCGGCTTTCACTTCGTCCAGCACCGTCTGATAGTCCGCCGCGTCAACGACGACCGTCACGAACGCGTGGTTCTTCGCTGCTGAGCGCAGCATCGTCGGGCCGCCGATATCGATGTTCTCGATGGCGTCTTCATACGAAACGTCCGGCTTCGCGATCGTCGCCGCAAACGGATACAGGTTCACGACTACGAGATCGATATAGTCGAGTCCGAGCTCCTGCATCGCTTTCTGATGTTCCTCGTCGTCGCGTACGGCAAGCAGGCCGCTATGTACAGCAGGGTGCAGCGTCTTTACGCGGCCGTCGAGGATTTCCGGGAAGCCTGTCACGTCGGAGATACCGATAACCGGCACGCCTTCCTTCTCCAGCAGGCTCGCCGTCCCGCCCGTCGAAATAATTTGTACGCCAAGTCCGGCAAGCGCCCGCGAAAATTCCACAATCCCCGTCTTATCCGACACGCTAATCAGTGCTCTGCGAATAGTCACAATGAAACCTCCTAAAAGTTTTTGCTTTACTACTTGAATGGACTTCCTTGTAAGCAAAAACTTACTTCGGAAGCATGGGCTTAGTTTTTGCGTTGCTTCTTGAAATAACTTCCTGCGAGCACAAAACTCGCTTCGGAAGCATGGGCTAGTTTTTGCGTTTCTTCTGTGCGCAATTGGCTAATTGCACCCCATGTAGGTGATCTGGTAGCCTTCTTTGACGCTAATGCGCCAGTTTCGTCCAATGTGGGTGATCTGGCAGCCCTCTTTGAAAGCTATTCCGCCAGTTTCGCCCAATGTGGGTGATCTGGCAGCCTTCTTTGACGCTATTCCGCCAGTTTCGCCCCATGTGGATGATCTGGTAGCCCTCTTTGACGCTAAGGCATCGAAGACTCCTCGAAACCAGCATTCCCTAATTCACAACCACATTTCGCCCATTGAGCGTAACAGCCCCGGCCGCGATACGCCCCACGACCCACGGAAGCAACTGCCGCTCCGCGGCATGCATGCGCGGCGCCAGCGTTTCCAGCGTCTCGCCTTCAACCACTTCAACGACGCGCTGCGCAATAATCGGGCCGCTGTCCAAGCCGCCGTCCACGTAATGAACTGTCACGCCGGTCAGTTTTACACCGTATTCGAGCGCTTGCTTCATGCCGTTCACGCCGGGAAAAGCAGGCAGCAACGACGGATGCACATTGACCATTCGCCCGTAAAACGGCTCCACCAGCACCGGCGTAATAATTCGCATATAGCCTGCCAGCACGATTAGCTCAATGCCGCGGCGCCGAAGCTCCGAAAGGATTTCCGAATCATGCGCCTCGCGCGATGGGTATTCCTTCGGCCGGAACACGAACGTATCTACGCCCGCTGCCCGTGCGCGTTCCACGACAGGGGCCTCCGGCTTATCACATACAAGAAGCTCGAGGCTTGCGCCCTCGAGCCTTTGTTGTTTTGCCGCTTCTGCCAGCGCTCCAAAGTTCGAGCCTTGTCCCGAGGCGAAAACGGCAATACGCATTGCTGCCATTACACATCAGCTCCCGTGAAGGTCACCACGCGGTTTCCTTCGGTCACTTTGCCAATGATGTAAGCATCTTCGCCAAGCTCTTTCGCCGTGCGGAGTGCTTCTTCTGCTTGATCTGCGCTTACGACAACGACCATGCCGACACCCATATTGAACGTCGTGAACATGTCGCGGTTCGTGATACTGCCTTTTTCCTGCATCAGCTTGAACACAGGCTGGATTGGCCAAGAGCCGTATGCGATTTCCACGTTGACGCCTTCCGGCAGCACCCGCGGAATGTTTTCGATGAAGCCGCCGCCCGTGATATGCGCCATGCCTTTGACCGTCACGCGGTTAATCAGCTCCAGCACGGATTTCACGTAAATGCGAGTTGGTTCGATGATTACTTCACCAAGTGTCTTCTCGCCGCCAAGCTCAGGCAATTTGTCGTTCAGGCTGTAGCCGGAGTTGTCCACCAGCAAGCGGCGAACGAGGGAGAAGCCGTTGCTGTGAATGCCGCTCGAAGCGAGGCCGAGCACGACATCGCCGGGAGCGATCGTAGTGCCGTCGATGATTTTTTTCTTATCTACGATACCGACCGTGAAGCCAGCGATATCATATTCGTCACCTTGGTACATGCCCGGCATCTCAGCCGTTTCGCCGCCGATCAAGGCGCAGCCGGACTGCACGCAGCCGTCGGAGATACCTTTTACGATCGCTTCGATTTTCTCAGGCTCGACCTTGCCGCAGGCCAGATAGTCGAGGAAGAACAATGGCTCCGCGCCTTGCACGACGATATCGTTCACGCACATCGCGACCGCGTCGATCCCGATCGTGTCATGCTTGTCCATAGCAAAAGCAACTTTCAGCTTCGTGCCCACGCCGTCCGTACCGGAAACAAGCACCGGCTCCTCGTACTTGTCTTTGTTCAAGCCGAATAACGCGCCGAATCCGCCAAGCTCTGTCAGCACTTCAGGGCGGAACGTCTTCTTCACGTGCTTCTTCATCCGCTCGACCGCTTCATTGCCTGCCGCAATGTCGACGCCGGCTTGTTTATAAGCTTCTGCCACTCTGGTCACTCCCTAAAGTTTTTGCGGGCTTCGCTTACCTTCGGGATAAACCGAAGGTCAAGCAAAAACTCGCATCTTCGATTTTGCGGGCCTTGCCCATATTTCAAGCGAAAGCGCGTCATAAACGCGTCAGCTCCGTTGCATTTAAAAATTGAAAAGGTGAAGCAGCGGCCGTAGGCTGATATGAACAGGCCCGAAGCGCACTTCTTAGCAGCTGCAGCTTTTCTCCGAAGTCGGATCAACAGGCGTCGGATAATCGTTATCGAAGCAGGCCATACACATACCGCGGTTGTACTCGCCGTCGTTGCCGCCAACGGACTCGACGAAGCCTTCGTTGCTCAAGAAATATAAGGAATCCGCGTTGATCTCCTGGCGGATCTCTTCAACGGTCTTCTGTGAAGCGATCAGCTCCTTGCGGTCCGGCGTATCGATGCCGTAGTAGCAAGGGTTCTTGAAAGGCGGCGACGTGATGCACACATGCACCTCAGTCGCACCTGCTTCGCGAAGCAGGTTCACGATGCGCAGGGAGGTCGTGCCGCGAACGATGGAGTCATCAATCATGACGACGCGTTTGCCTTCGACGACTTTGCGAACGGCGGACAGCTTCATCTTCACGCCTTTTTCCCGCAGTTCCTGCGAAGGCTGGATGAACGTCCGGCCCGTGTACTTGTTCTTGATCAGCCCAAGCTCGTACGGAATGCCGGTTTGCTCGGCATAGCCGATCGCCGCGGAAATACTGGAGTCCGGCACGCCGGTCACGATATCCGCGTCGATAAACGATTCGAGCGCCAGCTGGCGGCCCATGCGCTTACGCGCGGAGTGCAGGTTGATGCCATTGATGTCGCTGTCGGGACGGGCAAAATAGATATATTCCATGGCACAGGTCGCGCGGCGTTCCAATTTCTCGAAGCGATCCTCGCGCATGCCTTCTTTATCCAATACAAGCAGCTCGCCCGGCTGCACGTCTCGCACATACTCGGCACCCACCGTTTCCAGCGCGCACGTTTCCGATGCGAACACGTATCCCTCACCCAAACGTCCCATGACGAGCGGACGCAAGCCATGCGGATCGGAAGCGACAAGCAGCTTGTCGTTCGTCATAATGAGGAACGCAAACCCGCCGATAATCCGCTGCAGCGCGTCTTTCGCCGCACTGACGAAATCTTTGCTGGAACGCGCGATCAGATGGGCGATAACTTCCGTATCACTGCTCGTTTGGAAAATCGAGCCCTGGCTCTCTAATTCCTTGCGAATAGATGGCGCGTTCACGATATTGCCGTTCGTCGCAACAGCCAAGTCGCCGTCGCGGTACTTGAACACGAGCGGCTGCGCGTTCGCCAGCTTGCTCTCGCCCGCCGTCGAATACCGAACATGGCCGATAATCCGGTCACCCGGAAGGCCTTCCAGTTTCGACTGGTCGAAAACTTCCTTCACGAGACCCATGTTGCGGTGGTACGTAAACTTGCCAGTCTCAGATTCCACGGCTGCCATTCCGGCGCTTTCTTCCCCCCGGTGCTGCAGCGCGTGCAAGCCATAGTAGCCGAGTGAGCAGGCATCCGGTATGCCAAATGCACCGAATACCCCGCACTCCTCACGCAATTTATCGAAAATATCGTCCCTGCCAATGCCTTCGTTGTAATGATCACCTGTCCACAGCTTCGGAAGCTGTTTTATTGCATCAGACATGGAATCGCATCCTTCCAGACCTTCTCCAGTTGCTCAACCGGTACGTTAACGCCCGGTTTGCCATTGATGTTGATGACCAGTCCGCTGCTGCGTACGGCGCCGATTGCTTTATTCGGAACGCCTTGCTCCGTCAGATATTGCATTAGTTGATCCGCTTGATCTGCTTTAGCAGAAAGCAGGATACGGGATTGGGATTCACTGAACAGCGCTGCATCTGCGCGCAAATCAGTTACGACATTGACTTCAGCGCCCAGCTTGCCGCTGATTGCAGATTCCGCAAGCGCGACTGCAAGGCCGCCTTCGGAAAGGTCATGCGCCGAAGCAACGAGGCCTGCCCGAATAGCGCCCAGAACGCCATGCTGCAGTTTCTTTTCAATAGCCAGGTCGATTTCAGGCGGACGTCCTTCGCTCTTGCCGTGAAGGACATATTGCAATTCGCTTCCGCCAAGCTCGTGCTTCGTTTCGCCGGCAAGAATGATGATGTCGCCGTCTGCTTTGAAGCCTTGCGTCGTAATATGGTTCACGTCGTGCACGAGACCAACCATGCCGATGACCGGCGTAGGGTAGATCGCGCCTTTCGCGTTCTCGTTGTACAAGCTGACGTTACCGCCGATAACCGGCGTTTCCAGCACGCGGCAAGCTTCGGAAATACCGTCTGCGGCTTTCTCGATTTGCCAGAACACTTCCGGTTTCTCCGGACTGCCGAAGTTCAAGTTGTCCGTGATCGCAAGCGGCTCTGCACCGGAGCAGACAACGTTACGCGCTGCTTCCGCAACGGCGATTCGACCGCCGACTTCTGGATCGAGGTATACATAACGGCCATTGCAATCTGTTGTCATCGCAAGTGCTTTACGCGTACCGCGAATCGTAACGACTGCCGCATCGGAACCCGGCGCAACAGCCGTGCTCGTGCGAACCATATGGTCATATTGGCTATAAACCCACTCTTTGCTCGCAACCGTCGGCGAAGCAAGCACTTGCTTGAGCGCGCCTGTCAAATCCGTTACTTCCGGATATGCCGTTGTATCGATTGCTGCATTTGCCGCATAATAAGCAGGCTCTTGGGATGGTTTGTCATACATCGGGCACTCGTCGACAAGCGCCGTCACCGGCATGTTCGCGACTTCTTCGCCTTGGTGGAACAAACGAAGACGGCCGTCGTCCGTTACTTTGCCGACCTTCACGCAGATGATGCCCCAACGATCGAAAATCTCCTGCGCCTGCGCTTCGTGCTGCGGTTCAACGACGAACAGCATGCGCTCCTGCGACTCCGACAGCATCATTTCGTAAGGCGTCATGCCTTCTTCGCGCTGCGGCACTTCATCCAAATACAGCTCCAAGCCGTTGCCGGCCTTAGACGCCATCTCCGCGCTGGAGCACGTCAAGCCCGCAGCGCCCATATCTTGAATACCGACAACGATGCCGGAATCAATCAGTTCGAGCGTCGCTTCCATAACGAGCTTCTCCATGAACGGATCGCCGACTTGTACCGCCGTACGCTTCTCTTCGGACTCTTCAGAGAGCTCAACCGAAGCGAAAGTCGCGCCGTGGATGCCGTCGCGGCCTGTTGCAGGACCTACGTAGAAAACAGGGTTACCAACGCCTTTTGCGACACCGCGTTGAATTTTGTCGTGATCGATAAGACCCACGCACATAGCGTTAACGAGCGGATTGCCTTCATAGCTCTCATCGAACATCACTTCGCCCGCAACGGTTGGGATCCCGATACAGTTGCCGTAACCTGCGATACCGCCGACGACGTGTTCGAACAAATATTTAACACGCGGATTCTCCAGGTTGCCGAAACGCAAGCTGTTCAGCAGAGCCACGGGACGCGCGCCCATGGAGAAAATGTCGCGGATAATGCCGCCGACGCCTGTCGCTGCGCCTTGGTAAGGCTCGACCGCGGACGGATGGTTATGCGATTCGATTTTGAAAACAACCGCTTGGTTGTCGCCGATATCCACGATTCCCGCGCCCTCGCCGGGTCCCATAAGCACCTTAGGTCCGGTAATCGGGAATTTCTTGAGGATTTTCTTGGAATTCTTGTAGGAGCAGTGCTCCGACCACATTACGCTGAATACGCCGATTTCCGTATAATTCGGCTTGCGGCCGAGAAATCCGCAAATGAGGTCATATTCACTATCCGTTACGCCAAACTGCGTATAAATGCGTTGATCCGCGATTTGTTCCGCTGTCGGCTCCTTAGCCGTTAACTGCTGCGCCATGCTGTTCCCTCCATGCGTTCAAAATCGATGTAAACATCCGTTTGCCGTCTTCCGAGCCAAGCAGCTGATCGATTGCGCGCTCCGGATGCGGCATCATGCCGACCACGTTGCCGCGCACATTGCTGATGCCCGCGATATTTTCGATCGAGCCGTTCGGGCTGGTGTCGCCCGCGTAACGGAACACGATTTGATTGTTTGCTTTGAGCTCTGCGAGCGTTGCATCGTCGCAGTAGTAGTTACCTTCGCCATGCGCGATCGGTATGTTGATAAGCTCGCCTTCGCTGTACTGGCTGGTGAAAGCCGTCCGGTTGTTCGCAACTTCAAGCTGCGTCTGCTGGCAGATGAATTTCATGCCTCTGTTGCGGCGAAGCGCGCCGGGCAGGAGGCCTGCTTCCGTCAGGATTTGGAACCCGTTGCAAATGCCGAGGATGAACTTGCCGGCTTCCGCCGCTTTCACTACTTCATTCATGACCGGGGCAAAACGCGCGATCGCGCCGCAGCGCAGATAATCGCCATACGAGAAGCCGCCTGGTACGAGAATCGCATCATAGCCGGAAAGATCTGTTGCCGTGTGCCATACGTATTCGACCTCTTGGCCGATCGTGTCTTCGACGGCCTTGAGGCAGTCGATATCACAGTTGGAGCCTGGAAAAACAAGTACCGCGAACTTCATCGTATTACCCCTCCAATTCGAAACGGTAGTCTTCAACGACTGTGTTTGCAAGCAGCTTCTCGCACATTGCTGTCACACGCGCTTCGGCTTCTGCACGGTCGGACGTGTCCAGGTTCAGCTCCAAATACTTGCCGATGCGGACTTTGCCGACTTCCTCGAAGCCCATTGTGTGCAGCGCGCCTTGAACGGCGCTGCCTTGCGGGTCGAGCACGTTTTCTTTGATCGTTACGTAGACTTTAGCTTTCATTAGGGGGTCGCCTCCTGAAAATGTTGGTTGTTTTGGATGGGAAGGTTCCGCAAACGCTGGGAGTTCCCGACTCCGTCGCTGTTGAACTTTCGGAAACTTGAACAATGTACCTGCGGTTGTTTCCGAAGTTCAAAGGCGACCGCTGACGCTCTTCGTCGGGAATCCCGCGTTTGCTCCACCCATCCGGGAAAACATTTGCAGGATGCTCTTGGGGGGCATCCTGCGCGCTGCGCGGGCTGTTCGCCGCTTGCGGCTTGTGTTCGGTTGCTGGCGCGAGCGGTGCTCCGCGCACGGTGTTGTTGTTTCGCGAGCGGCGATTCGTTCGCCGCTCGATGATTTATTTGATGCGGGACATCTTTGCTTGTCCCGCGTGTTGTAGTGATCGATTGACGCAGCGCCTGTTCGGGCCGCGCTGTTGTGGCAAGTTGCCCTTGCTTGGCGTCTGCGGTAGGCATAGCCGCGAGCAGTTGACTTCACCCATGCTGCTTGGGCCCGTTTCGCTTACAGCGACTCGCCGGTCAGCGCTTTGTAGATGGCCAGATAGCGGTTCGTCGTTTCGTCGACGACGGACTGCGGAAGCGGAGCCGGCCTGCTGTTTTGGTCCCAGTCGGAGCCGAGCAAGTACGTGCGGACCGGTTCTTTGTCCATGCTGTCGATTTCGATATCGAAGGCATAGTTCGCCTTCGCCCAAAAACGGGAGGAATCCGGCGTGAAGATTTCGTCGATCAGGATGACTTTGCCGTCGACTAAGCCGAATTCGAATTTGCAGTCCGCCAGGATGATGCCGCGTTCTTCGCAGAAGGCGCGTGCGAACTCGTACAGCCGGATGCTCTTCTCACGAAGCTCCTCGGCGAGCTCGGCGCCAACCATTTCCTGCATGCGTGTGAACGGAATGTCTTCGTCGTGACCGACGTCGTTCTTCGCCGCAGGCGTGAACAGCGGCGCCGCGAAACGCTCGTTCTTCCGCAGGCCTGCCGGCAGCTCGATGCCGTTAATTGCCGAGGTTTTCACATATTGTCTCCAACCGCCGCCAGTGATATAGCCGCGAACGACGCATTCGATGTCGATGCGCTCTGCTTTCTTAGTCACCATGATGCGGTTCTTCAGCAGCTCGGGCTCCGTTACAAGGTCACCCAGCTTGTACACGTCCGTATGCACGATATGATTGGGCATCATTTCGGCAGTTTGGTCAAACCAAAACGCCGACAGGCGGTTCAGCACGTTCCCCTTCTGCGGAACCGCAGGGTCAAGCACGTAATCGAACGCGCTAATGCGGTCCGTCACGACGATCAGATAATGCTCACCGTGATCGTACAGCTCGCGCACCTTGCCTTTGTATAAAAGCGGTGCTTTAATAAGCTCAACAGCCGTAGACAACGCTTGTGTCATTTCTCCCTCTCCCCTTCTTTTCAGAGTTTGGCTTTGGTATTCAAGGTAGTGAAGAAGCAGAAGAAAACAGTCTATAGAAGCGTAGCGTTCGCCTTTGTGTCGGTGAATGCTGCATTCCCTGGCTTCTGCCAGTGAACGCAAACCAATCACCATTAGCGATCGAAAGACGTTTTCTAATGCGCAGTCATGCCTTTAAATCAATTCCAAACGTCTGAAAATGGTATCCACATGCTTCAAATGCCAAGCCGGATTAAAGCAATCAGCAATTTCATCGGCGGACAGCTGGCTCGTAATCTCTGGCGTCGACTCGATAATGTCGCGGAATTGGCGCTGTTCTTCCCACGCCTGCATCGCGCGCGGCTGCACCGTATCGTACGCTTGCTCGCGGCTGAAGCCTTTGTCGATCAGCTTCGTCATGACGCGGCCGGAGAACGGCACGCCGAATGTGCGCTGCATATTACGTTTCATATTCTCAGGGAACACCTGCAGGTTCTTCAGGATGTTGCCCAAACGGTTCAGCATGTAGTTGAGCAGCATCGTCGCATCCGGCAAAATGATGCGTTCTGCCGAGGAGTGACTGATATCGCGCTCATGCCACAGCGTCACGTTCTCGTAAGCCGTCAGCATATGTCCGCGAATGACGCGGGACAAGCCGGAGATGTTCTCGCAGCCGATCGGATTGCGTTTGTGCGGCATTGCGGACGAACCCTTCTGCCCTTTCGCGAACGGTTCTTCCACCTCGCGGAATTCGCTCTTCTGCAAGGCGCGGATTTCCGTCGCGAACTTGTCGAGCGACGTTGCGATCAGTGCCAGCGTCGCCATGTACTCGGCGTGGCGGTCACGCTGCAGCGTTTGGGTCGAGATCGGCGCAGGCGTGATGCCGAGCTTGCGGCAGGTGAACTCTTCCACGAACGGGTCGATGTTGGCGTACGTGCCGACCGCGCCGGAGATTTTGCCGAATTGAACGCCGTTCGCCGCATGGCGGAAGCGCTCCAGGTTCCGCTTCATCTCCTCGTACCATAGCGCCAGCTTCAAACCGAACGTCGTCGGCTCGGCATGCACGCCGTGCGTACGGCCCATCATGGCCGTATCTTTGTAAACAACCGCTTGGCCGCGGAGGATGTCGATGAAGTTAATGATGTCTTTCTCCAGAATCGTGTTGGCCTGCAGAAGCAGGTAGCCCATCGCCGTATCCACAACGTCCGTGGAAGTCAGACCGTAGTGCACCCATTTGCGCTCCGGACCTACGGTTTCGGATACCGCGCGCGTGAACGCGATGACGTCATGGCGGGTTTCCAGCTCGATTTCATTAATACGGTCGATATCAAACGTAGCGCTCTGGCGAAGCGCCGCTACATCTTCACGCGGAATAACGCCTAACTCCACCCAAGCCTCGCAAGCGCAAAGTTCAACTTCGAGCCACGCCTTGAATTTGTTTTCTTCGGTCCAAATCGCTCTCATTTCCGGTCTGCTGTATCGTTGTAACATGATTATTTAAACCCTCCAAATGTTTGTTTCGTAAATCCATTCCAACGCTTGTTCCACATGAGCGGCGAGCACGTTGACATGCCCCATCTTCCGTTTCGGTTTGGCTTCATGTTTCCCATATAAATGAATTTTAGGCGCAACGCCCAAACGTTCTGCTGTTTCATCTCGCCGCGAAATCTGCTCAAGCAGCGGCTCCACGTGCTCGCCGAGCACGTTGACCATTACGACCGGCGTCAGAAGTGCCGTGTCGCCGAGCGGCAGCCCGCATACCGCGCGCACATGCTGCTCGAACTGTGAGGTACGGCAGGCTTCCATCGTATAGTGGCCGCTGTTGTGCGGACGCGGCGCCAGCTCGTTCACGAACAGCTCGCCTTCCGCCGTCAAGAAGAGCTCCACCGCAATCAGCCCGACCGCGCCAAGTCCTTCGGCAATGCGCGCCGCGAGGCGCTCAGCCTCCCGCTGAAGCTCTTCATCGATGCGTGCCGGCACGATCGACAGATGCAAAATGTTATCCACATGGATGTTCTCCGCCGCCGGGAAGGTGCGGATCTCGCCCTGCGAACTGCGCGCTGCGATAACGGATAGCTCCTTCTGGAATCGAATGAACTGTTCCAGAACAAGCTCCGTACCCGCGCGGTTCAGCGTCTCGAACGCTTCTTCGATCTCGGCTTCGCTGCGAATGACCCATTGGCCCTTGCCGTCGTAGCCGCCCATCGCCGTCTTCAGCACGCAGGGCAGGCCGAACCGGCTCACCGCTTCGCGAAGCTCGTCCGCGCTGCGCACCTCCGCGTAAGGCGCCACCTTCACGCCCGCCGCTTCGATCGCGCGCTTCTCACGCAGCCGGTGCTGCGTCGTGTAGAGCAGCTCGCTGCCCTGCGGCACGTACGCTTCTTCCATCAGCATCGCGGCTACGCCGGCGTCGACATTCTCGAATTCGTACGTGATAACGTCCGCGCGCTGCGCCAGTTCCCGAGCTGCGCCGCGATCGTCATAAGCCGCGACGATCTGCTGCGCGACCTGGCCGCAAGGCGCATCCGGCGTCGGATCGAGCGCCACGAAGCGGTAACCCATCGCGCTGCCCGCGTTCGCCATCATCCTGCCGAGCTGTCCGCCGCCCAGGATGCCGATCGTCGAGCCCGGCAAAATCACATTCGCGCTTTCACCCGCTTGGCTCATAGCGTCTCACTGCTTTCCAGCACTTCCTGCTGAATCCGGTCGCGGCGCGCCTGTACGCGTGCCTGCACCGCAGGATCGAACGCCCCGATGATCTGGCCGGCGAGCAGGCCGGCATTCGTGCCGCCCGCATTGCCGATCGCCACGGTCGCCACCGGGATGCCGCCCGGCATCTGTACAATGGAGAGCAGCGAATCGAGCCCGTTCAAATTCGAGGACTTCACGGGAACGCCAATAACCGGCAGGATCGTTTTGGCTGCGACCATGCCGGGTAGGTGTGCAGCACCGCCTGCTCCCGCGATAATGACTTTCAACCCGCGTTCTGCGGCAGATTCCGCATAATCAAACATAAGATCCGGCGTACGGTGAGCCGATACAACCTTCTTCTCATACGGAATTTGCAGTTCCTCCAGAACGTCACAGGCTAGTTTCATCGTCTCCCAGTCTGACTTGCTGCCCATGATGACGCCCACTTGTACTGACATCTGCTTATGACCACCTTTTTCATAGTAGGAAGATTCTCCGAATAAAAAAGTCCCTCAGCACGTATTCCGTTTCGCGGAATGCTTCGGGACTTCAAAAGACCAGCAATAAAGAGCTTTCGCCTTGTCCCGCCGTATGTTACAGATGGTAAACAAGAACGGTAAAGACAACTTCAGGCTGCCCCGTCACGGCGGCAACCTGTCTCTTCATTACATGGCTCGTAGTCCGAAAATTAAGGTTCTCGGGTAGATACTCTCGGGCCTGATCCCCAAGTATATACGAGTCGTTCGACAAAATAACTTCTAATCAGCTACTCCTAGTTTACCAATCCTAACGTGGAATGTCAACGCAAAAACACGAACATTAAAACGTAATATTTGTTTATAGTTCGTGTTTTTTGGTCGTTTTACCCCATTTCCTTTTCTTTTCTTCCAAACCAGCATTTAGATTTGTCTGATTATTGAAAAAGCCTTCTTCCACCTTCTAGAAGCCAAAGGAAGCTGGCGGACACTAGATGACTTTTTAAAAAAAAGAACAGCGCCGGTCCGCGCTGTTCTCCATTTCTCTATCGTTACCCCTGGCTGCCGATGAAGGCATAGCGCGCGATAATGAGGATCGCGAGCACCCACATAAGCCAGTGGACGTTGTATTTCTTCTTGCCAGACAGGTTCGCGATGACCGCAAGCACCACGTAAGACACGATCCCGAAGGATACGCCGTTTGCGATGTTGTACGTGAACGGCATCATGACGATCGTAAGGAACGACGGAATAGCGTAAACCATGTCTTGGAAGTCAATTTCCTTCACGGACTGCACCATGAGAACACCGACGATAATCAGCGCCGCCGCCGTTGCGGAACCTGGAATGAGCGAGATGAGCGGCCACAGGAACAGGGCTGCCAAGAAAGCAACGCCTGTCGTTACCGCCGTTAAGCCCGTACGTCCGCCCTGCGCGATACCCGCGGAGCTTTCGACGAATGCCGTTACCGTGCTCGTACCGAGAATCGCGCCGCCGCTGACGCCGACCGCGTCAACGAACATCGCTTTGCCGACGAGCTTCTTGCCTTTCGCCGGGTCTTTCATGAAGCCCGCGCGGTTAGCCGTACCGACCAGCGTACCGAATGTGTCAAACAATTCAACGAATGTGAATGTTGCGATGATGGACACGATACCGGTATGCCAAACGCCCTTGAAATCGAAATCCCAGAAATTCAATTGACTGAAATCCGGGGACCAGCTTTGGCCCTTCAGCGTTGCCGCTACATCTACGTTACCCGTGATGATCGCGATGATCGTCACGCCGATAATGCCGAACAGAATGGCGCCCGGCACGCGCAGCACCATCAGAATCGCGATCAGCAGCACGCCGATCAGCGTCAGGTAGACGTTAGCGTTCTCCAAGCTGCCCATGTGGAATACCGTTTCAAAGCCGAGCACATCCGTGAACGCGCCTTTCGGGATGTCGTTCAGCGATTCCACGCCGACCGACATAATGCCGCTGTTCTTCAAGCCGATGATCGTGATGAACAAGCCGATCCCGACCGTAATCGCGTGCTTCAAGCTGTCCGGCACGGCGACGATCAACATTTGACGAATCTGCGTAACCGTCAGAATGACGAAAATAATACCGGAGATAAAGACGGCCGTCAGGCCCATTTCCGGCGTGATCGGCGAATTCGTCGCTTTCGACGCAAGCACCGTTGCCGCGAAGTACGCGTTAAGCCCCATGCCAGGAGCAAGCGCAACAGGGAAGTTCGCGAACAGCCCCATCGCGATGGTGAAGATTCCGCCGGCCAGCGCGGTAGCTAGAAATACGGAGTATAGGCTAAGGCCTGTACCGCTCAGAATGCCCGGATTGACGGCCAATATGTAAGCCATCGTCATGAAAGTCGTCAAACCCGCCATAATTTCTGTCCGTACATTTGTTCCGTGTTCCTTCAAACGAAAGAATGAACCCATTTTCTAAAAACCCTCCCAAAAAATGTTCTCAGAACAAACAAGAACCTAAAAAAAAATGCCGGATTCTCGGCATCTCTCCCTAGGTTCTACGCAAAACAAGATGAGACTGCACGAATGGACCGTCCGCGCGCGCTTATCTTGCTTTTCGTAGACAGGTCATTTACGGTGACCTCGTAGAGACTCTCAAGCCGATTCTTGAGATTATACGAAAAGACATGCAATTGTTGTTTGTATTGATTCTGTCAATATTTTATCGGCACTATGCATGTACGTCAATGGAAATGCATTGCAAATAATGGGGATTCATTCTAGTTACTAAGTCCTAGCTTAATTTTTTTGCTGAAGCTGACGGGTACCGGCATCTTGTAAGCTAACGAACCGCCGCCGTCCTTAGCGACGGGGCTGTGGTCTTCAAAACACAGCGTATCCCCCTCGCGTTTGACGACATGCAGCTCGTCGCCGCGGTAGGGCACGTAAGTTCGACATTGAAAAAACTCCCTTATCCGCGAACACGCAGATAAAGGAGTTTTGTGCTCATGCCTATTCCCACTCGATCGTAGCCGGCGGCTTCGACGTCACGTCGTAGACGATCCGATTGACGTTATCGACTTCATTGACGATCCGAACGGAGATCTTCTCAAGCACGTCCCAAGGGATACGCGCCCAATCCGCCGTCATCCCGTCGATGGACGTAACGGCACGGATGCCGACCGTGTACGAGTACGTACGCGCATCTCCCATTACGCCGACGCTCTTCATGTTGGGCAGGGCCGTGAAGTACTGCCAGATCTCGCGGTCGAGCCCTGCTTTCGCGATCTCGTCGCGCAGAATCGCATCGGAGTCACGAACGATCTTCAGCTTCTCCTCGGTAACTTCGCCAAGCACGCGGATTGCAAGACCCGGACCTGGGAACGGCTGACGCCATACGATGGCTTCAGGCAGACCGCATTCTTCGCCGACTTTACGAACCTCGTCCTTGAACAGCGTCTTCAGCGGTTCAACGAGCTTGAATTTAATATCTTCCGGCAAACCGCCGACATTATGATGCGACTTGATCGTTTGTGCTGTAGCCGTGCCGCTCTCAACGATATCCGTGTACAGCGTGCCTTGTGCCAAGAATTCGAAATCATCGAATTTGGCGGACTCTTCTTGGAACACGTAAATGAACTCATTGCCGATGATTTTACGCTTCTGCTCCGGATCGTCGACACCCTTCAACTTGCCCATGAAACGCTCTTTGGCATCGATTTTGACAACCTTCATATCGAACTTGCCGACGAACGTTTCCATAACGCCCTCTGCTTCGTCTTTGCGCAGCAGACCGTGATCGATGAACATACAAGTCAGCTGATCGCCGATTGCTTTGTGCAGCAAAATCGCTACAACAGAGGAATCTACGCCGCCGGACAGCGCGCAAAGCACTTTGCCATTGCCCACTTGTGCGCGGATATCACGGATCGTGTCGTCGATAAACGTGCTCATGCTCCAGCTGCCTTCGCAGCCGCACACGTTATAGAGGAAGTTGCGAATCATTTCGTTCCCTTGTACGGAGTGACGTACTTCCGGGTGGAATTGAACCGCGAATACTTTGCGCTCCGGATGGCTCATCGCCGCGATCGGCGCATGGTCCGTGCTTGCATCAACGCGGAAGCCTGTCGGCAATTCCACGACATGGTCGCCGTGACTCATCCATACGGTTTGGTTGCTGTCCAGATCCTTCACGAGCTCGCTGCTCGCGATGAATGCTACATCAGCTTTGCCGTATTCGCGCTTGCCTGCGCGCTCGACTTTACCGTCCAGCTGGTGCGCGATCAGCTGCATGCCGTAGCAAATACCGAAGATCGGAAGACCCAGGTCATAAATCGCAGGATCTACAAGCGGCGACTTCTCTTCATACACACTTGCGGGTCCTCCCGAGAACACGATGCCTTTCGGCTGCAGCTCGCGGATCCGTTCCACCGAAGTATTGTATGGCAGCAATTCGCTGTATACACCTAAATCCCGAATACGTCTTGCAATTAACTGGTTGTACTGTCCGCCGAAATCGAGGACGACGATCATTTCATTTGGCTTGTCCACTTTTTAAAGCCTCCCTCAAATCATTGTGTCAATTATATATAGGCGCTATGGGACAGTCAAGGTAATGAGGGGCACAGCCATGATAACGACAAAAAGAGCCGCACAGTGCATTTCTGCATGCGCGGCCCGCGTTCCGGACCAGCCGTCAGGCCTGTTCGGCTGCAGCTGCAGCAAGCGCCTGGGACTGTTTGTTTTTGGCCAGCTTCAGATAGCCGTATACGTTCTGGAACTCGCTGTCCTCGACGAACCGAAGCCGAACGCTTCCCGCCGCCTCGATTAAATAACTGCGAAGCGCCGAAGCGCCGCCTCCCAGCACGTAGAAGCACTGAATATCAGGGTTCTTCTTCCACCGCTTCAGAATCAAATCCATCACCTTATTCGCCGCGCGGCCAAAATAATCGTCCACGATCGGACGGATATCCGCCTGCCCTTCGCCGATGCGATGAATGATGTAGTCGTTATGCTTCACGCGCTGAACCAGCTTCGCCCGGCTCGGGAACCGGTGGCCGAACCTGTCCTCGACTTCGCGGATGATCTGATCCAGATAGCCGGCCAGACCGAACTGCTCGCCCGTGCTGAACTGATTGTCGATGCTCATTCGCTTAATGACAGGGAAGTCCGTCGTCAGTGCGCCCATCTCGCAAATGCCGATGCAGCCGTAGTACAGCTCCTCGTTTCGAACGGAGAGATTATCGTGCGTCGCCATATGGAACAGCGCCGCAGCCCCTTCGATGGAAATGACCGCCCGCTTGATGACGACGCGGATGGAACGTCCGCGCAGCTGCGGCGTCGAGAGGAACGTAACCTCATGCTCGCCAACCAGGCGTTCCTCGAAAGTCTTATGGAAGCCGGCATAGGTCCGAACCGGAAGCCCGGTGCCGACGACGTATTCCACGATTTGCCCTCCCGGTCCCTCGGACGGCTGATAAGCCCCACTGGTCAGCCCCGTATAAGCAAGCGCCGTAAGGGCGACGATCAGCGCTTGATCGCTCGTCGCTTTGTTGTCGGTCTCCTCCAGCTCGGAATTATCCTGATCCTCCATGGCCAGAAGTCCCACGAAATAACGCTGGTTGTTCTTCTTCAGCTTCGGGCTGAAAATCCGCACGTCCAGCGCCTTGAGAGGCGAATCCTCCTCTTGGAAAATATGACGGTCATAGCCAGGAGCCAGTATGCTCGGGATGACGACCGGTTCCGCCGCCCCGTCGACGACCAATTTAATACTGTCGTTTCCGACATCAATGCCTGCAAGCCTAATCACATGCTTGTCCTCCGTTCCTGGTGTTGACAATTGCCGAAGCATCGTTTGTCTGTTATGGACATCCAATTCGCTATTATCCGACAAAATCCTTTTTATTGCACAATTTTTCCTAAAGCTAAGATTTCCGCCCGCTTCTGCCGAAAATAATCCGTATATAGGCAAAATCAGCATATTAAACGGGAAACAACGAGTAAGGGATAGTAATGCCAGCAGCACCGATACGGGGGTGCCCAGGACTGGCGATGAGGGGGATGCCGAGCATGTTCAATTGGAGAAGGGACAAGATTAGCACGCAATTGACGGATACGTTTATCGGAGAAGGCACCATCGTGGAAGGCCCGATCCGTTCTTCGGGAAGCGTTCGGCTGGAAGGTCAGCTCCGCGGGGATATTTTTTGCGAAGGCGACGTGACGCTGGGGGAGAGCGCCTTCGCCGTCTCTAACATTACCGCCCGCAACGTATACCTGGCTGGCCAAGTCACGGGCAATGTACGCATCAGCGGCAAGCTGATGATTACCTCTTCCGGCAAGCTGTACGGCGATATGGATGCGGCGACGTTCGTGGTCGAGGAAGGCGGCGTATTCCAGGGCAACAGCGCCATGGACATGGGCGAGCCCGTCATGAATCCCACCCAGCGCAGAAGCGGCCGTGACCGCCGCGTTGCCGCGGATCCCAATTGGTTCGGAAATGAACGCCGCACCGGGTACGACCGCAGGAATCCGGAGGAAGCCGGGTTTTTTCAGAAGAAAATCAATTATCGCGGGCCTGAGCCCGCCTCCGCCGGGGAAGCAGCCGAAGAAGCAGCGGTGAGCCGTGAATGGGACGATGCACAGGGGGCCGCTTCATCGACGGCAGCAGAGCCGCTTCGCGAAAACGGCCGGACGACCATGCCAAGCAGGCATGAAGCTGGTGAACTTTACGCGGAAGGGGAACCGATCCGTATGGACATCCCTGTCGCGGGCGAAGTCGGGCTGGAATTGAACGATGCCGTGCTGGATGGGTATGCGCCGGGTGCGGCTGCGGAAAAAGATCATGACGCTGCAGCTGACGAGCCGATGGCCGTCATCGAAACGGAACCTGCAGGGAGCGGTCCGCTCTACGACAAACAGCAATTTGCCGAAGCTGAACGTGCAATGAAGGCTGCTGGGAACCAGCCGGGAATTGAGGTCGCCCCAGCGCTTGAAACCTATGCACAACACCCTGTTCGAGAGCAGATTAACGAACATGAATATTTGAACAATCATGAGCATGAACATATTAACGGACTTACGTACAGCGGCGATCAGGAGCAAGCAGACGCAATGGACAGCGCTGGATCGCATGCAATCAAAAGTGAATATGAAGCCGTTCACGCGTCCGACGATGGCATTGAAGCCTCCTTGGAAGAAACGAAGCAAGCGGACGCGCATGACGGGATCGCGCCAGAGACAGCTGCTGCCGCAGCGATAGAAACCCTTAACGAAGAAGCTGGTGGTTCGGAATTTGCAGATCAATTGGGAGTTCGTACTGCGGACATCGGTGATGCGGCGTATGAGTTCGCTGTTGATTACGATGGTGATGCTGCTGAGGATGAAATAGTTAGCGAGTTTAATGGCGATGCAGAGCGAGAGTTAACTAGTGAATTGGACGACGATGCCGCTGAGAACAATGCTATGTTCTTCCATGAGGATGAGGGCAGCTTAGGGCAGAAAGATGAGACTAGCTTCGGACAAGAAGTCGAGCTTATGGATGCAAGCGGCTTCGTGCGAAATGAGGAGCGTAAGACCGCGGGCAGCTTCAGTCAGAAGGACGAGCTGTTCGACACAAGCGGTCCTTTGCCGAAGGTTGAGCAAAATACCGTCAAATCGGCGGGCAGCGTGTATGCCTATGGTTTCGAAGAAAAAACCTACGCGAACGGCAGCCAGCACGAGCAGCGCACCACTTCCTCGGCGAAAGCCTTTAACGGCCGCAGCGCCGAGGATGCCGCTGCACTGTTGAAGAACTGGTAAAGAACAAAGGAACTGTCCTGCGGGACAGCTCCTTTGTTTGATTTGCTTACGGCCCTTATCATGCCTTCCCGTTCGGCCATTTCGCGATCAGCTCGCTCATTTGATCCGGCGTGGGCAAGCCGCGGGCAATTGCGTCATAGCGCGCTTCTTCATCCCAGCGCACGAAATTCGCGACGAGCGGCGCAGTGTGCGGCGGCAGGTTCAAAGCCGCCGCGTATTCGCGCGCGGTGCGGTGCAGCGGCTTCGCGCCGCACTGCTTGTACAGCTCGCGCCATAAGGCGTCCGCGAGCTGGAGGAACTGGCTGCGGGCCGCGGTATGCCGGCCCGCCTGGATCGCGCTGCCATACCGGCGCAGCGCGGGAGCGAACGCGAAGCGTTCGTGCTTGCGCCGCCGCGCGGCCATGGCGAGCCCGGCTGCGCCTACGGCGCCTGCGGCGCAGGCCGCCTTGGCCCACGGCGGCGAAGCCATCGCGCCGCGGCCCGCTTCCGCGGCGGCATGCGCCCCGCGTACCGCGGCAGCGCGCAGCTGCGCGGCTAAGCGCCCGGCCATGCCCCGGGCGCCAGCGGCTTCGCCGCCGGCCGTGCCGGCCGCGCCGCCTACGCTTGCGGCAGCCCCGGGCTTCGCCCCCTCGCCCGCCGGCACAGGCGAGCCGGCTTCGCCGGAGGCGCCGCTGCCCGGCGCCGCAAAGCCCGGCGTCGGCTCAAATGCTGCCCAGCCGACGCCCGGGAAAAGCACCTCCACCCATGCATGCGCGTCACTCGCGCGCACGGTGTAAAGCGCGGCTTCGCCGGATCCCGCCTGGCGGCTTTCTTCGCCCGCCGCAAACCCCTTCACGTACCGCGCAGGAATGCCCTGCGTTCGCAGCATGACAGCCATCGCCGACGCGAAATGCACGCAATATCCCTGCTTCTGCCGGAACAAGAAATCATCCACGAAATCCATGCCCGCTGCAGGAATCGACGTCTTGTCGAGGTCGTATGCATAATGGCCGCGCAGATAGTCCGCGATAGCCACGGCTTGCTCGTAACGACCTTGCGGATGGCCCGCATCGGCAAGGATTTGCGCGGCTAACGCGCTCACCCGGGCAGGCAGCCCAGCTGGAAGCTGCGTATACGCCGCCTCGTCCGGATCGGAAGCCGGATGCCAGTCTGACACGCCTGCAGCCGAAGCCTCCCCCTGATCCGATTCCCGCAGCGCATGGACGGCCGGAACGGCAGTCTCTACCATATACCGCACGACTCGATTATCGTCCGATGCCGGATAAAGCGCCCCCGTTGCCTCATCCCTCTTATACTCCTGGCTGTCTTCCTTCGATCCGTTCATCAGGACCAGTGCCGTCACCTTCGCGGCTGAGCCTCCTGCAAACAGCGGCAGTCCGGCTGTCGGAACCGCGGCGGTCACGGTTTGTACGAAAGGCGTATTCGGCGCACCGCCCGCTTCACTCGAAATCGCGTTGGAATTCGCGTTTACGTCTAATTTTGAACCCGAGTCGCCGCCCTCGACAGTAACAGCCTGCCAATCATGCTCCTTCTGCTCCCAGCCGCTGCCGGTATAGATATCCTTGCTGTCCCCGCGCAGATATGCCGCCTCCTTGGAAACGACCGTCATCAGGACTGTATGATCCCGCGTAAGCGGACTGCCGAGCTTGCTGTCGTCAAATCCATAGCCCGTTTGGGCAGCGCTGTCCAAGCCTGTCTCGGCCATCGCTTCTTCAGCCGTCGTATGCGTACGCGCGCTACCTTCGCCCATACGCGCCTCACCCCATTTCAGGGCTTGGGCCGCCCACGGCGCAGGCTTCGCCGTATCTCCCTCCGACCAGCTCCACGATGCCCCGATCCCCGACGCGACAATGACGACCGCAAGCCAAGCCGAGCCGCTCCACCAGCCGAGCGTCCAGCCCGCCAAAATCCCTCTGCCGCCTTCAGCAGCAAACAGATTGCTCGTCCCCGTAAGCCGCTCAATCCGCGGCACCGTAACAAGCGCGCTCAAGAGCAGCCCCTCCGCGCAAGCGCGAAGCAGCCCCGGGAAAACCGGCAGTCCCAGGAACCCGTATAACAGCAGCAAATAGACCGCCGTCAGCGCCGTCAGCCCCAGCCCCCACTGCCTTAGCCACATCAAGGACTGTACGGCGATGGACATCATGCCGAGGCCACTGATTAACAGGAGTGTCCGGGTTTCGCCGCTCAGCATCATATTGCCCTGCGCCATTTGCAGCGCGTCATGCTGGATGGCACGGAGCAAGGCTTGAACGGCGTTCGGCACCGAATGGTACTGCGGCATAAACAAGAAGAGAACTGCACCTATCGTAATGCACCCGTTCAGCAGCAGCGCCGTCCAAGCGGGCGGCACGAAGAGACCGACAGCGAGAAACAAGCCGACGGCCGTGAGCAGCGGACTGACCTGATAGAGCTCCGTATATTGCTGAAGCTGCTGCAGAGGCAGGAGCCATTCCACGATAAGCCCGAACAGCAGCATGCTGGTGATCAGACGGCGGGTAAAATAACTGAAGAACTGCAGCCCTTCGCGTTCCGCCTGCCGCTTGGACAACCGCGAGCCCGCGGCTTTTGACGGTCCGCCGGTTCGTACCGGGGGCTTGGCCGCTCCGCCGGTTCCAACCGGCTTCCCCTTCTCTTCAGTCCCGCCCGGCTTCACCTCACCGCTTACAGCGCCTGAATCATGTTTTCCCGCATTACCAGCTCCGCCCGTCATTTGCGGTCTCGACATAATTGACGCCCCCTTCCTTGGCTGCACGCATTGAAATTTCCGCCGCCCGCGGCCTGACGCTTCTGTAGCTGTCCGGCACTTGCAGCGCCTTCACCTGGCAGCCGGTTCCTTGAAGCTGCTTCAGCCAGGATGCCTCCGCCGCGCGGCTTCCCGTCTCCGCGGCAGAGAGCAGCAGGAGAAGCCGGACGCCGCGAACGCCGGCGAGCTTGGCGCCGTAGCGCAGATTCTCAGGCGCCTCCGATTCCCCGGCTTGGGCGCCGTCGTGATCTGCATGACCCGTCGTCATGCAGATCACGACGGCGCCTCTCGGCGCTCCCGCAACGACGTCGGATAAGCACTGCGACATCGGCTTTGCCGCTCCCAAGCGCAGCTTGGCAAGCCGTACTTCCGCTTCGCGCAGCTCGGAGCTGCCGCGGCCGCCGGTATGTATTTCTGCTGCCTCCGGCGAATTCGTCAGCACGATGACGCGCTTCGCTTCCCGTTCCGCCTTCTTCATAATGGCTGCCGCACGCCCTGCATGCGCGTCAAACAGCCGCTGATTCTGTCCGTACACCTGCAGAGACGTCTCCAATACGAGCAGGATCGTCCCTGCCTCCGCAGCCTCGCCGGTGCGTGTAAGCATACCCTGCCCTCTTGCCATCGCCCGCCAATCCACGCGCCGCAGCGGGTCGCCAGGCACGTAGGTGCGCAGCTCCGAACCGGCGCCGTCGCGCCGCAGCCGCGAAGCCGCCGACGCCATTTGGCCGCCGAACGACAAGACGGGCTGGACGCCGTTCCGGTTTCGTCCTGCTTGAAAACCCGGCAGCTCTTCCAGCTGCTCGCCCTTGGGAGGCTGCGGCATTACAAGCAGCGTGCCCGGGCAGGTCAGCTTGAACGTCCGTACCGTCAGGCCGAGCATATCTCCCGTGCGTACCGTAATCGCGTGAAACGCATATTCACCCCGTTGCAGCCCGTTCACGCGATAGTCGATCGACAACTGACGGTTAATACCGGGTAGAAGCGCACCCTCAATCGTAACCGCACCGCTCTGCGCGGCAGCACTCTGATTGACCAGCTCTTCCCGAATACTCACCCACATGAATGGCAGCATCCGGCTTAGCTTCAGTGTCAGCGTAACGTGAGCACTGCCTCCGTCGACAAGGTCGCTCTCCTGAACGACCCGTTCCGCCGTTATCCGGCCGACAGCCGCATAGGGCATGATCAGGCCGCCGCCCGCAGCCAAGACCGCGACAGCCGCAAACAGCCATTCCACTGCGCCCCCGCGCTCCACGACTGCAGCGATACTTATCAGAAGCACGAGCAGCGCTGCCAGCCGCACGAACGCACGGCTTCGCAGCTTCGGCGCCTCTGCTCTGGCAGCCCCGGCTTTGCCCGGCCCCTGCTCCTTCTTCCCCGCAGCGGCTCCGCCTCCTGCCGGCGTCTTCTTCTCTCCCGCCGCTTTCATCGGCGGCGCCCGCCTTCCGAAGCCGGCATCGGCACAGCGGTCGACGACAGGATCGCTTCCAGCACCTTCGCAGGCGTACTGCCCTTAACCCATGCCTCATCCCGGAGCAGCAGCCGGTGCGCGAGAACAGGCACTGCCGTATGCTTCATATCATCCGGCACGACGTACCGCCTTCCTGCCACATAAGCAGCCGCCTGCGAAGCGCGAATCCAATCGAGCGAGGCTCTCGGACTGGCGCCAAGCAGCAAATCCGGCGAAACGCGGGTTGCGCCGGCTACCTGCACCGCATAAGCCAGAAGCGCCGGATGCACGTGCACCGACTGCGCGTCCCGCTGCATGCGCAGCCACTCCTCCGGTACGATGACGGGACGCAGCAGCTCCGGCAGCAGGCGCTGGCGGCCGGACTCCAGCATGCCGATCTCGTCCTCAGGCGCCGGGTAGCCGATGGAGAGACGCATCATGAACCGATCCAGCTGCGCTTCAGGCAGCGGATAAGTGCCGTCATCGCGCAGCGGATTTTGCGTGGCAAGCAGCATGAACGGCTGCGGCAGCTGCCTGGTTTCCCCGTCCGCCGAGACGCTCCGCTCCTCCATCGCCTCAAGCAGCGCGGACTGCGTGCGCGGCGGTGTGCGGTTAATCTCGTCGGCCAGCACCACGTTCGCCATCAGCGGCCCTTGGCGAAATACCAGCTCGCCCCGCTTCCCGTCCCAAATCATGCCGCCTACGACGTCTGCCGGCTGCATGTCGGACGTGAATTGAATACGGCGGAACTCACCGCCCATCACCCGGGCGATCGCGCGCACGAGCAGCGTTTTGCCGACGCCGGGAACGTCCTCCAGCAGCACATGTCCCCCTGCGAGCAGCGCGCTGAATACCCGGGACACAACCTCGCTTTTGCCGAGCAGCACGCTGTTCACGCGCGCCATCATCAGCTGCAGCGATTGCTGTGCTGCGGCCGGCCACAGATCCGGCTCCATGCCCTGCAGCGGCTCGGCAAGCCCGCTCTCTCCCTGCTGCGCCATTTGTTTTGGAATCATTATCGCTTCATCTCCTAACCTTTCAACCTATGACTAGTTCTACTTGCTAGTTTCGCCAGCAATCCCCCCCTTTACACCCGCTGACGCAAAACAAAAAAATCGCCCCCTGCCTAGGTCCGTAGACCACGCAGAGAGCGATACAAGCTATTCCTTACCCTATTGAATGCCAGCTAGACCCTTACTTTAACTTGCCTTACTTGTCCGACTTGCCTATTGCGGCATTCAACACTTCCTGTACATGGCCCTTCACTCGAAGGTTCCGCCATTCCTGCACCAGCTTGCCCTTCTCGTCAATGAGAAACGTAGAGCGAACAAGCCCCATGTATTCCCTGCCGTACAGCTTCTTCAGCTGCCATACGCCGTACAGCTCGCATACTCGGTGCTCCGTATCCGCCAGCAGCTCGAACGGCAGCTCGTACTTGGCGGCGAACCGCTCATGCCGCTCCGCCGGATCGTTGCTGATGCCGATAACGACCGTATTGTGCTTGCCGAACTCGGCGTAGGCGTCGCGAAAATCGCAGGATTGCTGCGTGCACGCCGGCGTTAAATCCTTCGGATAGAAGAATAGGACGACCTTATGACCGGCGAACTGGCTTAAGCTGACCTCGCGTCCGCCCATGGCCTGCAGCGTGAAATCAGGCGCTTTTTTCCCAACGATTGCTTTTGCTTTGATGACAGCCATTGCCTTCCATCTCCCTTCTCCGCTTCATAGGGCCATTAAGACCCTGCGCCCCGGTAGCGTTTGACCCCGTGATTCCAAATCAACAGCCCGATGCCAAGGACGATAACGCCCATAACCGGTGTAAACAACGCCAAATTCGAAAGCCCCGCTTCATGGCGTCCGAGGAAATACGATGCCGGGATAACGCCGACAAAGGCGAATGGCAGCAGCCAAGTCAGCAGGAACCGAATGATCTTGTTGTAAATGTTAACGGGGTAGCGTCCGTAATTGGATATATTATACATGAGCGGCAGAATGCCCGTCGGCGCATCGGAATAGAACGAGATCGCCGTCAGCGCCGTGAACAAGCCGCCGTAGATCATAACGGAACCGATCGTGAACACCGCCATCATCAGCACGTCCGTCAGGTGGAACGCGAGTCCCAGATCTCCCCAGCTCAGCACCATAATGACCAGCCCGACCAGCGAGCCGAATAGGGATGGCGGGTCCAGATTTTCGAGCAGCACTTGGTACAGATTATACGCCGGCCGCGTCAATACGCGGTCCATCTCGCCCTTGACGATATACCGTTCGCTAAAGTTCCAAATGTTGAAGAACGCTCCGAAGATGCCCGCCGGCACCATGAAATAGCCGTATACGAACACGACTTCCGCTTCCGTCCAGCCGCCGAGCGTCGGCGTATGCTGGAATACGATGAGAATAAAGATCAGGTTAACCCCTTGAAACAGCAGGTCCGACAGCAGCTCGACCCAGAAATCCGCCCGGTAGGTGAGCTTAGTTTTGACATAATTCTTCATATATTCAACCGCAAGCGACCAATAAAACATCTTCTCTTAACCCCCCTGCACGAACAACCGGGTCCGCGCCTGACGCCATACCCATGCGATCGGAATAATCAGCACGATGAACCAAATCACTTGAATGCCAAGCACCCGCACGACCTCGGAACCCGCAATGCGGCCCGTGAAGACGGAGCTCGGCAGAAACGTAATCGCTTGAAACGGCAGCCATTTCATCGTTACCGCGAGCCAGCCGGGAAAGAAGGAAATCGGCACGATCACACCGGAAAACAAGTCGACGAGCACCCGCTTCATGCGAAGCATCCCCTCGTTATTTTCTACGAAGAACGCAAACAAGCCTACAAGCATATTGATCTGCGTATTAATAAGAAAGCTGAACAGCAGCATAACAAAATAAATCGCCCAGACGCCGGGATCCGTCGGCAGCTTGACCGGAAAAATCAAGCATACGAGCGCAAGGCCCGGGCCCATGAACAAAATCAGGCGGAACAGCCCCTCGCCGAAGCCCTGCATCAGCTTGACGATCAAATAATTATAAGGACGAATGAATTGAATGGCGACGCTGCCGTCCCGGATTTCGTTGGCAATCTCGCGATCCAGGTTATTGAAGTAGAAGGCCCTCGCCATCCAAGAAACCGCGACGTACGTCGTCATCTGCGCCAGCGTGAACCCGGCCAGCAGCTTCTGCTCGCCGAATATCGCTTCCCACAGGAAATAATACGCGCCGATGTTGATCGTGTAGATGACGATGCCGCTGTAATAGTTGACGCGGTAAGCCAGCATCATCAGAAAACGGATGCGGATCAGGTCGAGATACGCACTGTTCATGACTGAGGCTCCTTGCCGGCGCCGGCGGCGACAGGTGCGGGATCCACGGCATCGTCCGAGGCCGCTGCGGCTTCTGGTCCCGCCATGTCCACATGCTGCGCAGCGGCCTGCACGGCAGCTTCGGTTTCCGGCTCGCCGGTGCTTTGACTGAGCTTCGCCGCCGCTTCGCTCGAGGCTGATCCGGATTGATAGATTTCGCGAACGATCTCGTCGGTGTTCGTCTCCGTGATCTTGATGTCGCGAATATCCGTGCTTCCGCCGACGACGCGGCCGAGCGCATCCGATACGTTCACCGCATGCGGCAGCCACATTGTCGCCGTCAATTCGTTGTCGATGCTCCACGTCACGCCGCTCAGGCCGGCCGTCATGCTCCGCAGCGCGTCCAGCGCAGGCATCTCTCCGAATTGGAATTGAATCTCGCGACCCTTGCTCCAGCGCGCCTTCAGCTCATCCAGCCCGCCGTCGTAGATAATGCGGCCGTCATCCAGCATGATAACGCGGGAGCACAGCGCTTCAATATCCTGCAGATCGTGGGTCGTCAGCAGGATCGTCGTCCCGTGTTCCTTGTTGATCTTCTTCAGAAACTCGCGGATTTCCGTCTTCACGACGATATCGAGGCCGATCGTCGGCTCGTCAAGGAACAGAATCGACGGATTGTGCAGCAGTGAGGCCACAAGCTCGCAGCGCATACGCTGTCCGAGGCTCAGCTTGCGCACAGGACGGTTCAGCAGCTCGCCGAGCTGCAGGCGCTCCACCAATTCGTCCAGCCGCTTGCGGAATTCCGCTTCCGGCACTCGGTACACTTTGCGGAGCAGCTGGAACGACTCAATAACGCCGATATCCCACCACAGCTGGCTCCGCTGGCCGAACACGACGCCTATGCCGTTTACGAATTTCTCCCGTTCCTTGAACGGAACGAAGCCGTTTACCTTCAAATGGCCCGAGGTCGGCACCAGAATGCCTGTCAGCATTTTGATCGTCGTCGATTTCCCCGCGCCGTTCTCGCCAATGTAACCGCAGATCTCGCCCTGCGGAATCTGAAAGCTGATATCTTTAACCGCCGTAATCTCGTTATATTCACGCTTGAACAAGTCCTTGAGCGCGCCTCCGAGACCTTCTCGGTTCTTCTGCACCTGAAATTGCTTGCGTAAATCTTTTACATCTATTGCCAGCATATGAGCGTGTGGCTCCTCTCTCCTTCGACATTTCCTGGGAAATATCAACTAAATTCGCGCCTATCAGATAAAACTTGCTTCTCTACGACAATCCATTTTATAATTTTATGATATGTAATGCTATACGTAATAATAAAGTTTGGTTAAATGGACCTTATACCTGCAATTATCTTCAACTTGTTCCGAAGCAGCTTCTCATACTGCTTCTGTTTCGGACCGATTACAAGGAGGAACGGAAACGAATATGTCGCGTGCGAAACAACCGAAACGAAAGAGACCTTGGAAATGGGCATGGCTGGGCGTGGCTGTCGCTATTTTGGCAGTCGTAGGCTTCTTTGTTTATCAAGGCGTCGGCACCTATAATGGACTCGATAAACTAAGCGATCCGACTAACGATCCCAAGTTTACAAACTATGAAGTGCCTGTCACCGAGAAGCCGCCCGAATGGGAAGGCACGGAACGAGTCAACATCCTCATCATGGGCGGCGACAACCGCGGCCTGAAGGAGAACGAGAAGGCGCGTTCCGATTCCATGATGGTCGTATCCATCGATCCCCAAACGAAAAAGATCCATCTGTTCTCGGTGCTTCGCGATACGTACGTGAACATCGAAGGACATGGCGACGACCGCATCAATACGGCGTTCGCGCTCGGCGGCCCCGATCTCGCGATGCAGACGATCGGCCACCTGCTCGGCCTGAATATCCAATATTATGTGTACACGGACTTTGAAGGATTCAAGTCTCTGATCGATGCCATCGGCGGCATCCAAAACTTCGAGGTCGAGAAGAATATGAACTATGTCGACAACGCCGACAAGAACCGCTATGACATTCACCTGAAGAAAGGCATCCAGGATCTGGACGGCACGAAGGCGCTGCAGTACGTTCGCTTCCGTCACGATGCCTTGAGCGACTTCACCCGCACGGAGCGTCAACGCAAGCTGCTCGGGGCGGTAGCCGACAAGATGAAGAGCGGCTGGAGCCTGCTGAAGATGAAGCAGATCGTCGACAGCGTCGACGGTTACGTCAAGACCAACATCGAGGTATCCGATATGATCAAGCTCGGCAAGCTTGGCGTCGACAGCCAGATTGCCGGACAATCGCAAGTGCCTCCGATGAACCTGATCGCCGACAAGAGAGCCGGCGGCGCGTCCGTCCTGGCCGTCAGCGACGACAACGAGCTGCTGCAGTACGTGCAGGATGAACTGCAGAAGGACACGGCTCCCGAAACCGATGCGGCAGGAACGAATTCCGCTCCGCTGACGAATTCGGGCACGAGCTCCGGAAGCCAAGACGGCGGCAACACCGCGAACGGTTCCAGTAAATAAGCATGCACAGAGAGGGTGAACGGCTCCGATTCGTCGGACGTTCCCCTCTCTTTTGTTGTGCAGCCCGGTCCGGCAGATGTACAATGGATTCATTGTGAAATTCGATTTTTCATATCAAGGAGGCACTTTATGTCCACATCGCATCGTCCGCGCTCGGAAGCTCTGTACGCCGAAGCGCTCCAGCATATCGTAGGCGGGGTCAACAGCCCGTCCCGTTCGTTCAAAGCCGTCGGCGGAGGCGCGCCGGTATTTATGAAACGCGCCCAAGGCGCGCATTTCTGGGATGTCGACGACAACCGGTATATCGATTACTTATGCGCCTACGGCCCCATCATTACCGGCCATGCTCATCCGCATATTACGGAGGCAATCACGACCGCGGCAGCTAACGGCACGCTGTACGGCACGCCGACCGAGCTTGAAATTCGGCTGGCCCGCATGCTGAAGGAAGCGATTCCTTCCATGGACAAGGTCCGCTTCGTCAACTCCGGCACGGAAGCCGTCATGACGACGATCCGCGTCGCCCGCGCCTATACGAAGCGGAGCAAAATCATTAAATTCGCCGGCTGCTACCACGGCCATTCCGATCTTGTGCTTGTCGCCGCCGGCTCCGGCCCGTCGACGCTCGGCATTCCCGACAGCGCCGGCGTTCCGGTCAGCATCGCCAGCGAGGTCATCACCGTACCGTTCAACGATCTGGACGGCCTGCGCACGGCGCTGGATACGTTCGGCAGCGATGTCGCCGCCGTCATGGTAGAGCCCATCGTCGGCAATTTCGGCATGGTCATGCCAAAGCCCGGCTTCCTCGAGGGACTCTGCCGCATGACCCGCGAAGCCGGAGCGCTCGTCATCTACGACGAAGTAATCAGCGCCTTCCGCTTTCACTACGGCAGCGCGCAAACCTACAGCGCGTTCCCGGACCACGCGGCCATCGAGCCGGATCTGACGGCGCTTGGCAAGATCATCGGCGGCGGATTGCCGATCGGCGCTTACGGCGGCCGCAAAGCCGTCATGGAGCAGGTAGCGCCGCTCGGCCCCGCCTATCAGGCAGGCACGATGGCCGGCAATCCGGCCTCCATCTCGGCAGGCATCGCCTGCCTGGAAGTGCTGCAGCAGCCGGGCGTATACGACCGCATGGATGCGCAGGCCGCTAGGCTGGCGGATGCGCTGCAGGGCGCAGCGGACAAGCACGGCATCCCGCTCACGATTAACCGGATCCGCGGCTCATTCTCCGCGCATTTCTGCGCACATCCCGTCACGAACTACGACGAGGCCCAGGAAACGGACGGCGAGCTGTTCGCGCAGTTCTTCCGGCTCATGCTGGACCAAGGCGTCTGCCTCGCCCCTTCGAAATACGAAGCCTGGTTCCTCACGACCGCGCATACCGATGCGGATATCGAGGCAACCATCGCGGCGGCGGAGCATGCATTCCGCGTCATGAAAGGCTAATCTCCGCGGGTAACTGAAACTGGGACGAATGCCTCACAACCAAAGCTAATAACGCCTCGCCAAGTATGCGGCTGCCGCATGCTAAGCGAGGCGTTTCTATGTGCTCGCCGATCAAGTCATCCGCGCAACCAGGGCGACAATGATAAACGGTATTAAAATCAGCATGCCCGTTACGATCCAGCCCGGCGGACGTCCAAGATTGACTGTCCAGCCGATGCCGTATTTCTTCGCGACGAACACCGCGGGATCCTTCGGATTATAGTAAACGATGCCTCCGGCAATCCAGTGGTCCTCATCTGGGCTGCCTGCCTGAACTTGTCGGCCTAAGCGCCTCAAGGAGAGCATCAAGCCCCCTACCCCGCCTATAATCAGGACCAGCGCCGCGATGGAGACCGCCGCCAGCGCCGATGACGGCCAGCCGTACAGCATCGTTGCCTGAATGTAGCTGAAGTATGTCGTCAGCAGCAGCGACAGTCCGTACAGGAAGACGCTGTTTGCATAGCTGAATACCCGCTGTCTATCCGCTCCTGCGCCTTCTTCCGAGCCCGAAGGACTCTTGGCGGCTGCAATCGCTGCGTTTACGACTAGCAGCGTTACAAGCAGCGAGGTCTGTACGATATTGAGCATAAACACCGTACCCCAGCTCTTGGCCTCATAGCCGTCAGGCTCGAAACGAATGTTGTAATGGGTCGTCAGCATGCCCGGAATCTTGTCCCAGCAAAGTACGGCCGCAAGGACAGATCCTAAGATCAATAGCCCTTGCAGCCCATACCATTGCAATGGAAGACTGCTTCTTCGCTCCGTCTCTTGCTTCTTCATTCCAATGCGTCTCCCATCCTAGCCAGATCGCTGCGGTATATCCTTACGCAGACTTTGCTGAATTCAGATTCCGTCATGCCTCTGGCTCTTGCTTCCCCCGCCAATACGCGAAGCTGCTGCTGCAGCCGGTCGAGAAAAGCCTCCGTCACGCGAGGCATCTCTTCCGCCGACGTCACGAGCAGCCCTGTCCTGCCGTCGTAGCGCTCTTGAAGGAACCCTTCCGCGAGCAGTCCCTGATACGCTTTATGCACAATTTGTGATTTGATCCGCAGATCCGAAGCCAACCGTTTGGCCGAAGGCAGCGGCTTGCTCGGCTTCAGCGACCCTGAAGCGATTCCTGCAATGATTTGCTGCGCAATCTGCTCATGAATCGGCACGCCGCCCTGCACGTCAAGTTCGATAAACATCCTGCCGGCCTCCCCCTGATTCCTGAAAAAACGTCCTGCGCTATACTATGCAAAAAAACGCCTCTTCTCCCGTCATATGCAGACGGTTCAAGAGACGTTCTTCGCTAGCTGCCGGCTTCCGCCTGCTGCAGGACTTGCAGGAACTCGTCATGAATATGGCCGTTCGATACCGCAATATGGCGAACACCGAGATCGTAGGGACTGCCCTTGACATCGGTTACCGTACCGCCGGATTCCTTAATCAGCAGCACGCCTGCGGCCAAGTCCCAAGCGTTCAGTCCCATCTCCCAAAATCCGGTGAGCCGTCCAGCGGCGACGTAGGCCAAATGAAGCGCCGCCGATCCCCCGGAACGGATATTGCGCACGCGGGGCACGAGGGCCTGCAGCCCTTTCATGTTCAGCGGCAGCGCATAATTCGGATCCGCAGGGAAGCCTGTAGCGAGCAGGCTCTCCCGCAGCGTCTGTTCGCCGGAAACCGCCATGCGGCGTCCGCGCACGTAGGCGCCTTTGCCCTTCTCGGCAACAAAAAGCTCATCCCGCATCGGGTCGTAGACGACGCCGACGATGACCTCGCCCTTGTAAGCAAGCGCAATGGAAACCGAGAAGAACGGAAACCCGTGCACGAAATTCGTCGTGCCGTCGACAGGATCTACAATCCATAAGTACTCTGCGTCCCGGACGCTTTGCAGCGCCTTGGTCGAGGCCTCCGGTCCCGGCTCCACGCCCTCTTCCCCAAGGAACGAATGATGGGGGAAATGGGTACCTACGAGATTGCGTATCATCGTTTCCGCGCCTTTGTCCACTTCGGTCACAAGGTCTTGAGCGGAATATTTAGTCGATAGACTTGTATGGTTCCCAAGCTTTGTCTTGATCCACTCGCCGGCTTTGGCTGCACAATTGATTGCGACGGCGGTGAAGCTCTTGCCGCCCACAGCCGAGCTGTCAAACCTTTCACTCACGGTGATCACACTACTTTCCTATGAGTTCTATTACGCTATACGACTGACTATACGTCATTCCAGAAGAAAAGTTCCGCCCCCGGGAGGTCATGGTGAACGCTTACACCTATTCTACTCCATGTTGACGGGCTCCTGCTACCCATTCACAGAACCCTCACCTAAATGGAATAATAGCTCCGATACCACGACGTGAACAAGGGAATTCCCTTGTCGATCGAAACTTGCGGCGTGTAGCCGGTCAGCTGTTCCAGCGCTTCGACCGAGGCGTAGGTTTCCACAACGTCTCCGGGCTGCATCGGCATCATCTTCAGCACTGCTTTTCGGCCAAGCGCCTGTTCCAGCACAGCGATGAAATCCAGCAGGCCCGTCGGCTCATTGTGTCCGATATTGTACAGCCGATAAGGAGCGTAGCTGCTTGATGGGTCCGCTGGCGCGCTGCGCCAATCGGCGTTCGGCTTCGGGGCAAGCGGAATCACCGCCATGATTCCGTCCACGATATCGCTGATATAGGTGAAATCCCGCCTCATCCGGCCCTCGTTGAACACCAGAATGGGCTCCCCCGCCAGAATCGCCTTGGTGAACGCAAAGGGCGCCATATCCGGCCGGCCCCACGGCCCGTACACGGTGAAGAACCGCAGTCCCGTCGTCGGTATTCCGAACAAATGGCTGTATGTATGCGCCATCAATTCATTGGATCGTTTGGTCGCCGCGTAGAGCGAGACGGGATGGTCCACGGCATCCGATTCGTTGAACGGCATCGCCGTATTGGCGCCGTACACCGAGCTGGAGGACGCGTAGAGCAGATGCTGCGCCCCGAACGTTCTGACCGCTTCCAGTATGTTAAGAAACCCCGTTACATTCGCATCGATGTACGCCTGCGGCTGAATCAGGCTGTATCTGACTCCGACCTGTGCAGCGAGATGCAGCACCGCATCCGGCTTATGGACAGCAAACAGTGCATGAAGCGCCGCTTTATCCGCCAAGTCCCCCTGTACGAACGTAAAATCGTCTTCCTGCTTCAGCAGCGCCAATCGAGCTCGTTTCAGTGCCGGATCATAGTAATCGTTTAGGTTATCGAAGCCGATCACCCTGCCTCCCGCCGCGAGCCAGCGCGCCGCGCAATGATAACCGATAAAACCCGCGCAGCCCGTAATAAGTAAAGTTGAAACCATAAGACGACATGCCTCCGCTTCCATAGACCTCTCTATCGTAGCGGTCTGCGCGCAAGTTCGCAAATGGCTGCGCGCAAGTCACAAAAAAAGACGATAACCAGCTCCCGCGCCTATGCCGGGTTGTCCGATTATCGCCTAGAAGCGTTGCCGCGCTCAAGCCTGTTCCTTACCGCCTAGAGCCCGACTATATAGCAGATTCAGTCTTACACGCCGACAATATTGTAGCCGTTATCGACATAAATCACTTCGCCCGTAATGCCGCGGGAGAGGTTGCTGAGCAGAAACATAGCCGTGTCGCCCACTTCGGAAGCATCGGTCGTCTTGCGCAGCGGAGATTTCTCCTCCACCTGCCGCAGGATCGCGTTGAAGTCCTTGATTCCTTTGGCCGCCAGCGTCCGGATCGGTCCTGCCGATACCGCGTTGACCCGAATGCCGCGGGGACCGAGATCTGCAGCCAAATAACGGACGGAGGCTTCCAGCGCGGCCTTGGCGACGCCCATGACGTTATAATTGCGGAGTGCGCGCTCTGCGCCGAGATACGTCATCGTCATGATGCTGCCGCCCTCTGTCATAAGCGGATGCAGCCGCTGCGCGACAGCCGTCAGCGAGTAGGCGCTGATGTCGTGCGCCAGCGCGAAGCCCGCGCGCGACGTGTCCACGAACATCCCCTCCAGCTCCTCCGTCTTCGCGAAGGCGATGCTGTGCACGAGGCCGTGCAGCACCCCGAAGCTCTCTCCAATCTGAGCGGCCAGTCCGTCGATCTCTTCATCCGCCGTCACGTTGCAGGGCAGCAGGATGGAGCCCGGAATCGTATCCGCGAGCTTGCGCACCCGCTCCTCCACGCGCTCGCTCTCGTAGGTAAAAGCAAGCCTTGCTCCTTGCGCCGCCAGCGACTGCGCGATCGCCCATGCAATGCTGCGGTCGTTCGCCACGCCCATTACGAGTATATTTTTCCCTGTGAGTAATCCGTTCATTTGCCACAATCCTCTCCGAAATGTGATAGACCGGGATGATTGACCAGGGTGCAGTTCATGCCTTCAGCTTTTATATGATAGCGCTTACTTACCAAAAATAACCGAAGGAGCGAAAAAGATCAAGCCCCTCTCGCTCCTGCTTGCTGCAGTCCATTGGCTCTCACAATAGCTCGATGCTTCCGCCGTCAATAACGCGGATTCCTTCGCCTTCCCCTTCCAAGCGGCGCATATCCGCCATCAGCTGGAGCAGCGCAGCGTCCTTCTGCTTCGCCTCGATCATGACATCAAGCTGCGGCACGGACCCGTTAATGCCGCGCAGGAAACGCAGCAGCGGCTGAACGTCCACGTTGTCAGCATGCCCCCGCGGATCGCGCTCGCTCTTCGGACTCGATACATGCAGCTTAGGCCCAATCGGCAGCGGGTTCCCATCCGGACCGTTCCAGGTCCGAAGGATGCGTGACCACAGCTCGCCGTGGAGCACCGCTTCGCTCTCGCCGCCGTCATTCACTGCATGGTGGTGAATATCCAGCACCATCGGCGTGCCGACGGCTTCAGCGACCGCCAGCGTCTCGCGCACGTTGAACGTCTTATCGTCGTTCTCAAGCGTCACGCGCTCCCGCAGCCGGGCCTCCAGGGCGCCGAATTGCTTCACGAAGCGATCCGCGGACGCAGGCTTATCTCCGTAAGCACCGCCTACGTGGATGTTGCATTTCGTCATGGGATCAAGTCCCATATGCTCCAGCATCGTCACATGATAGTTCAGATCCTCTGCCGATTTCGCCAGCACCTCCGGACGGGGCGTGCTGAATACGCAGAAATGATCGGGATGAAACGAGACCCGCATTCGTTTCTCCCTGGCATAGCGGCCGACTTCCTCGAAAGCCGCCTCCAGCGCTGGGTACGGGTTCCAATCCTTCAGCGCGTCATGTGTCGCGAGCGGAATGAGCTTGGACGTCATCCGGTAGACGAATACGTCATGGCCTATGCAGTGCTTCATAATCCGCAGCGTCGTCCGAAGGTTCTCTTCCGCGAGACGCTCCAATCGGCGCAGCCCCGCTTCCCTGTCATCCAGCTTGGCGAAATTCGTGTACGTCATCGTCCGTGACGGCGACGTATTCTCCAGCAGCACGCTCATGGCGACGAAGCCGAAGCGGACAATCATGCATGCTCGCCGAAGAACATCTCGTACGCCAGCGCCGTTTGCACGCGCGCCTCTTCCTCCGTCAGCTTGCGAACAAGCTCCATCTCCACTTCCGTGACCTCTTCGCCTTGAAAATTGATTTCGGCGATGGAGACAAGAATGCGTACGATGGCAATCGCTTCGTTCTCGGGCGTGTACGCAATCACTTTCTGGCCGGTCGGGTAGACGCGAAAGCCGCTTTTGACCATTTTGCCGCGGCCGTATTCCAGAAGCTCGTACAATTCTTGCTTGGACTTGAACTTGCATACAGAATTAAATTCGGATTGGAATCCCATCAGCTCACTACCTCCTAAGGGTAAAAAAACGGGGAAACCGGCGTTTATGCCGGACTTCCTCCGCTGTAATCAATGCGCTGCTTCTCCGTATGGCGCGAGATCGCAAGGGCGATCAGCGTATCCAGCAGCTCCGTGTACGACACGCCGCTTTCCTTCCACATGAGCGGATACATGCTGTACGGCGTGAAACCCGGCATCGTGTTCACCTCGTTGATGAACAGCTGTCCATCCTCCTTGCGCAGGAAGAAATCCACGCGGGAGAGACCGGAGCCGTCGATGGCTTGGAAAGCCTGAACCGCCATCTCGCGCACGGCTTCCGATATTTCCTCGGAAATGTTCGCAGGAATATGCATCATCGATTTGCCGTCGATATACTTCGCCTTGTAATCGTAGAATTCGCTCGAAGACGTGATCTCGCCGACTACGGAAGCGCGCGGCTCATCGTTGCCAAGCACGCTGACTTCGATCTCGCGGGCATCCACGAATTCCTCTACGATGACTTTGCGGTCGAATCTGAACGCGTAATCAATCGCTTCAATCAGCTCTTCGCGGTTACGCGCCTTGGAGATGCCGACGCTTGAGCCCAGATTCGCCGGCTTGATGAAGCATGGGTAGCCGAGCGCCACTTCGATTTCCATGATGTAATAGGATGAATCTTTCTGCCACTGCGTCCGGTTGAAATACCGGTAAATGCACTGCGGCAGGCCGTCCTGGGCGAATACCTTCTTCATTGTGATTTTGTCCATGCCAACCGCGGATGCGAGCACGCCTGCGCCGACATAAGGAATATTGGCCATTTCGAACAAGCCTTGAATGGTACCGTCTTCTCCAAACGTGCCGTGAAGCAGCGGGAAGATGACATCCAGACCGTCTTCGCCAGCAGATTCGCTGACAGCTGAAGAGACGGCCGAAATCTTCACCTTGCCCGGAATCGCTGACACCACTGCCGTACCTTGCGCTTCGTCCGAGCTGCCGCTGAATACCGGCATCAGCGCTTCCGTGCCGACGACGGCGCTGCCGCCCGCGAGCCGAAGCTGGGCCAAATCAGACGGAGGGGCGAGCAGCGTCTCCCCTGAGCGCCACTGCCCTTCTTTGGAAATATAAAAAGGTTTAATTTCGTATTTGGTGTAATCAAAAGCTTTCATGACCGCCAAGGCCGTTTGCAGCGAAACCTCATGCTCGCCAGAGCGCCCTCCGTAAACCAGTCCTACGCGCACTTTCTCCCCCATGATTAATCCTCCGGTTACGTTTAATTTCCCACGCTGGTGGGTCGTCAATTCATCTGGGCACAAAGCGCTTCTTAAAATTCGTCCGCAATATGGAAAAACCGGTATTTGGTGTTTTCCGTCCAAGCGTAGGAATCCTGATAGTCCCAATATCGGTGACGGCTCGGCACCGTATTCGCATTGACGAGCGGCATGCCGGCAGCATCGAATGCGGTTACGATCGTGCTGTGCTGAAAGCGGCCATCGCCGCCCCAGTCATAGATGATGACATCGCCAAGGGCGAGCTGATCCGCCGATTGAACGACCGTTGCCCGCAGCGAGGAATTGTGCGGCGCAGACAAATAATGCTGCAGCGCGTTCGCCACGGCCCAACTATAGCTCCAATTTTCCCGACCGCCGCTGAACCCGCGGTACCACCAGCCGGAAGCCCTTTTACCAGTATAGTTCATCGGCCCGTTGCCTGCAAAGAGACATTGGGAGATGTAATTGGTGCAGTTTACCTCGAAATTCTCATAGGCGGGGTTCGCTTCGTTCCACCAGCGGTCGGCATAAGCGGCAGCCAAATCGCGTCTATAACGGATTCCTGCGCGGCCATGTTTGAAAAACGGCAAAACATCATAGTTTATATAAGGTATGGATTGCGGCTTGCTTTCGGCTGCGAGCAGCTGCTCGTCGGCGAATTCGGACGCATGGCTCGATTGGGACGAGCTGAAGCGCGGGCGCCTCTCCGACACGATCGGCTCGACGCGGGTGATCGAATAGGCGTCGCCGTCCGCGGCAAGCCACAGCCGCTCGCGGTCGCAGCGCTCCTCAAGGTAAGTCCTGCCCTGCTGGTCGATCGTTCGCTTGATCCGCAATTCGATGAGCACGCAGACTTCGGAGAGCGAACCGGATTCGCTGATGCGCAGCAACTCAGCGCTGGTTTCGCTGCGGGAGGGAAGCACGCCGCGAAGGAGCTCCTGTTCGCGCAGTCTGTCTAGACGCTGCGTGAACCGGAAGAGATGGTCCCCGTCGATGATGACTTCCTCGAACGGTGCCGCATAACGGTCGATTTCAGCCTGATTGTAAAGCTTCACATAACGGTGCACGGCGGCCTTCCAGCCTTCCGGCTTGGCAGTATCCGCCGCCGCTTCTCTTCGCTGAGGAAGCGCCTGGCTGCCAGCTCTTTCCGCGCCGTGCAGCTGCACGGCCTGCACGGAAACACGTCCCGGCTTCGGCACCGTGCCCTTTCTAGCTGCAGCTTTGCCTGTTCCGGCCCGTATACGCGATCGCGGCACTTGTGATCCCTCCCATTGGTCCGATTTTTGAGCAAAAAGAAAATTGGTTCATTATATGAACCGCAGAGCAAATTCATGTGAAAATGGGCGAAACATCTTCTGATCCACATGATATTTGGTCTTTCTAAATCCGCGAAAAAACGCTATACTAAGGTCATGAATTGTTTTTTGAAATCGTGTTTCACAGAGTGAAACCGAATCTGTACACAGTCAAGGAGGCGCGAAGCGCAATGACAAAGCAAAACGAGTACTCCGTCCGCGAATCGCTGCAGGTCGGGGGTAAGCAATTCGCTTACTACCGCTTGGGCGGGCTGGAAGAGCAAGGCCTAGGAAAAATTTCAAAACTCCCATTCTCCATCAAAGTGCTGCTTGAAGCAGCTGTCCGTCAATTCGATGGCCGCGGAATTACGAAAGAGCACGTCAAACAGCTGGCAACATGGGCTGACGGCCGTGAAGACAAAGAAATTCCATTCATTCCTGCACGTATCGTCCTGCAGGATTTCACCGGCGTTCCGGTCGTAGTCGATCTGGCAGCGATGCGTGACACCGTGAAGAAATCCGGCGGAGACCCGAAACAAATCAACCCGCTTGTGCCTGTTGACCTTGTTATCGACCACTCCGTTATGGTGGATGCTTTCGGCACGCCGGAAGCGCTTGAGTACAACATGGACATCGAGTTCAAACGCAACGAAGAGCGTTACCGCTTCCTTCGCTGGGCGCAAACGGCCTTCGATAACTTCCGCGCCGTTCCACCGGGCACGGGTATCGTTCACCAAGTCAATCTCGAGTACCTGGCGTCCGTTGCCGCTACGAAAACCGTTGACGGCGAAACGGTCGTTTATCCGGACTCCCTCGTAGGTACGGATTCCCATACCACGATGATCAACGGTCTTGGCGTTGTGGGTTGGGGCGTCGGCGGGATCGAAGCCGAAGCCGGCATGCTCGGCCAGCCGCTGTACTTCGTAACGCCGGAAGTTATCGGCTTCCGCCTGACAGGCAGCCTTGCAGAAGGCGCTACGGCGACTGACCTTGCGCTGACGGTTACGCAGATCCTTCGTAAAAAAGGCGTAGTCGGCAAATTCGTCGAGTTCTTCGGCCCCGGCTTGTCCAACATCAGCCTGGCTGACCGTGCAACAGTTGCCAACATGGCACCTGAATACGGCGCAACTGTGGGTTACTTCCCTGTTGATAACGAAACGCTGCATTTCCTTCGCTCCACAGGCCGCACGGAAGAGCAAATCGCGCTTGTTGAAGCTTACTATACGGCTCAAGGCATGTTCCGCACGGACGAGACGCCTGAACCAACGTTCTCCGATATCGTGGAGCTGGATTTGTCCACAATCGTACCGTCCCTTGCCGGACCGAAACGTCCGCAGGACCGCGTAGAGCTGACAGCGATGAAAGAATCGTTCAACAGCATCGTCCGCACGCCGATCGACAAAGGCGGATACGGCCTCTCCGACAGCAAAATCGAAGAGATGGTCGAAGTGAAGCACAACAACGGCGAAGTGACCAAAATGGGCACCGGCGCTGTTGTCATTGCTGCAATCACAAGCTGTACGAACACATCCAACCCGAGCGTTATGCTGGGCGCGGCGCTTGTCGCGAAGAAAGCCGTTGAACGCGGCCTGAAGAAACCGGCATACGTGAAGAGCTCCCTGACGCCAGGTTCCCTGGTCGTTACGGAATACCTGAAGAAAGCGAACCTGCTCGGCTCCCTGGAAGCGCTCGGCTTCCACGTAGCAGGCTACGGCTGCGCAACTTGTATCGGTAACTCCGGTCCATTGCCGGACGAAGTGAGCAAAGCGATTGCCGACAACGACATGACAGTTGCAGCTGTCCTCTCCGGTAACCGTAACTTCGAAGGCCGCGTGCACGCGCAGGTGAAAGCCAACTACCTGGCATCGCCGCCGCTCGTCGTCGCTTACGCGCTTGCAGGAACAGTCAACATCGACCTGTCTACCGATCCGATCGGGTACGACACCAAGAACGAGCCTGTCTACCTGAAAGACATCTGGCCGACTTCCAAAGAAATCGCAGATGCAATCGCAACGGCGATGAGCCCGCAAATGTTCCGCGACAAATACGAGAACGTGTTTACGCAAAACGAGCGTTGGAATGCAATTGATGTGCCGACAGGCGAGAGCTACGAGTGGGATGCGAAATCCACGTACATCCAAAACCCGCCGTTCTTCGAAAACCTCGGCGCTGATATTGGCGACATCGCGGACATCAAGAGCTCGAGCGTGCTTGCACTGATGGGTGACTCCGTTACGACGGACCATATCTCGCCGGCCGGCAATATCAAGGCAGACAGCCCTGCGGGCGAATATTTGATCAAGCATGGCGTGGACAAAGTCGACTTCAACTCCTACGGCTCTCGCCGCGGTAACCATGAAGTCATGATGCGCGGTACGTTCGCGAACATCCGGATCCGCAACCAAGTTGCTCCGGGTACGGAAGGCGGCGTTACGACGTACCTGCCGACGAACGAAGTCATGTCCATCTATGACGCGTCCATGAAATATCAAGAAAACGGCAAAAACCTCGTCGTTATTGCCGGTAAAGAATACGGTACGGGAAGCTCCCGTGACTGGGCGGCTAAAGGTACCTTCCTGCTCGGCGTAAAAGCCGTTATCGCGGAAAGCTTCGAGCGGATTCACCGCTCCAACCTGGTCGGCATGGGCGTACTGCCGCTGCAATTCCAAGGCGGCCAAAGCTGGAAAACGCTGAACATCACAGGCCGCGAAACGTTCGATATCGTAGGGCTGAGCAACGATGTTCAACCTGGCCAAAGCGTGCAAGTCATCGCTACGCGCGAAGACGGCACGACGTTTGAATTCTCGGCTGCCGTTCGCCTGGATTCCATGGTAGACGTTGACTACTACCGGAACAGCGGTATCCTGCAAACCGTTCTTCGTCAAATGATTGCAGCTAACAGCAAGTAATATACTGTTGTCGCAGCAAAAGGTCCCGCTCTTCGTGAGCGGGACCTTTTTTGCTGGATATGGAAGCCGGCAGCGCGGCGTGAACCTCTTCTGCCGGCCCGTCATCTATCGTCAGAGCTGTTCTGATCGGGGCTTAGACTGCGATAAGCTCTTCAGCATGCTCATGAAATTCGTCGTGTACATCTCGCAGGAAAAATGCTGTTTCATATGCTTCATGTTGGAATACATAATGAGCTTCTGCTGCAGCTGCAGCGTATTCACCCATCGGTCGAACTGGGCTTTCTCCGCCGGTTCGTTCAAGGTCGCATCCCCGAACATCCACATGTAGCCTTCCGGGTATTTCACCAGAAATCTCGCGCCGATCAGGAGAAACTCCCGCCAGTTCTTGTTGGCCTTGGCCTCGATTCGCCCGACCCAGCCGAAGAGCGGAAACGGCGGCTTCGGCGGAACGCCATATAGCCGAAATCCTCCATATCGAGCGGATCGTCGAAGGAATAATGCGGAATGCCTTGCAAATGCGACGTCAGCAGCGTCTGTAAATGGCTGGTCAGGGGATACAGCACCGCATCGGCCGTCTGAGCGGCATGGAACAGGGTTTTGTTCTTTCTTGTATTCGGGAACCACTTGAAGGCCTTCACCGGATGCGAAATGAGCGACAGGCGGTCACTCACAGATCGGAGGAAAGATCGAGAATGTAGCAAATATAATTACTGAAGGTCTGTTCGTACGATTCTCCGGCCCGGATTCCTTCAACGGAAATAGTATCGTCAGCGACGGCGCTATGCCCCTGCGCATTCTCGCCTGATGTCTGGCCAGATGGTAGGCGTATCTCCATTTGCGGTGCTCTGCCGTCGATTGCAGCGCCGCGGATACACTGAACGTGGAATGGACTCGGTAATCGAGAGGTTCCACCGGAATATACTTCATTTCGCAATGCTCGGTTATGCGCAGCCATTAATCGTATTCTTCTTCCACTGGCGACAGTCCATAACCATCTATGAGTTTGGCATAGCAGGATTATACATGAAGGACACCCCCGACAATGGAGGAATCCAGCCTTCTGCCGCTCCTTCCGCCGCGTCCATCCTGTACTATTGTATGCCCGCGGAAGCGGTTCGCTTGTGCGGCTATCCTGCAAGGCGGCGGCCCTGCCAGGCATTAGCTGCCATTCCTCATCCCCCGAACGACTGCCGGACACATTAAATTGGCGGATGCCGCTGGGTTTTACCCGCAATCCTATAGTCGGTCACATAGGCGGGCGTCAGCGTCAGCTTCGCGTCGACGTCGCCGGGCACCTTCACGATCTTCGCGGGCTGCTCGGACGTCGTTATCCCCTAATTCATCAATGCTTTCTTATATTTGAACGCCAAAAAGACGAATCCCGGGACAATGTTCCCCGGACTCGTCTTTTTTATCAGCTCGCGCCGCATTGCTCTGTGCGGCCAGCACGGCGCTGCGCATAGGCGAATCGCTATTTGAGCATCGCGCCCAATCTGCGCGCCGCATCCATAACGGCTGGCACTTGTTCGCGCATCTTCTCGGGCGTCAGGCGGTTCGCCGGCCCCGAGACGGACAGTGCGGCCACGAGCTTGCCCGTTCGCGAGAAGACCGGTGCCGCAACGGCAGCCGCGCCCTGCTCGCGCTCCTCCACGCTCGTCGCGTAGCCGAGCCTGCGGCACTCTTCCAGCTGCTCCCGATACTGCCTGCGGTCAAACGACGCCGGCCATGATGGATCCTGCAGCAGCTCTTCGCATTTGGCTGGCACCTCGAACGCGATCAGCACTTTGCTCGATGCGCCGACATAGAGCGGCAATCTGGCGCCCACAGGCGCCACCCTGCGTATCGCCTGATCGCTCTGCACCGCCTGTATGCGAATCCGCTCATTGGCGTCACGCAGATAGAGACTGATCGTCTCACCAAGCTGGTCGCGAAGGCGTTCCATCTCCGGCAAACCGATGACGGCTGGATCGTCGGCGCCCGACATATTCGCCGACAGCTCCCATATCCGCAGACCGAGGCGGTAACGGTCGGAAGCCGGATCCCGTGCAACGAACCCCCTGTCCTCAAGCGTTGCTAGCATCCGGTGCACAGTGCTCTTATGCAGCCCAACCCGCTCAGCCAATTCCGTCATCGCCCACTCCTTCCGGGACGTAAAGCACAGCAGTATATCAAGCGCCCGTTCAACGGCACGAACGGTGGATTTGCCATCCTCCGACATCGATCTCATCCCTCTTTTTTATAGTTTCACTCAGTGAAACTTAGTTACAGTCAGTATAACGCAAATCAGGCAAGGCGGTAAAGCACCCCCATGATTTGGTCGCTATTTTACAGGACGATTACAAGACGTTAACAAGTTGTCGACATCGATTGACAGGCCTGCCCGTCGAGCCCTAACATAGGATTATAGCACTACTAAAGCGCTTCCATAATCCGGTTCAAAGCTAGATTACTTGACAGGGGGTTATCATCATGAGCACTACCATTACACCAATGCTTCCGGCGGGCGGAAGCTTCACGCCCGGTATTCTTCCCCCTCTGGCGCCCCCTAAATCTACGGAGAAGACGCTCGCCGGCACGCGCCGCAAGCATATTCTCATAGCCGTTCTATCCGCGCTCGCCGCGATGATGCTGTTTACGGCACTTGCTTTTCACGGCTACGTGGCCTGGGTCATCGCGCATCCTTACGTCCCTGCGCTGACAACCAATCCGCTTGCCGCCAAGGGATTGGCGTACAGCGATGCATCCTTCCCGAGTAAGAGCGGACGCACGACCGTTCACGGCTGGTATATCCCTGCCATCACCGGCAAGACCAATTCTAATGGATTCGCTGTCCCCTCCCGCCGCACCGTCGTATTCAGCCACGGCTACGGCGCGAACCGCGAAGAATCCTGGGTACCGATGTACGACTTGGCCGCTCTGCTTCATGGCCTCCAATATAATGTATTTATGTTCGACTACGGCTACGCCTCCTCCGGCAAACGCACGCCGGCAACAGGGGGACTCGAAGAATCCCAGCAGCTGCTTGCTTCCGTCAAATACGCGCGCGCGCAAGGTGCAGATGAAGTTGTCGTCTGGGGCTTCTCCATGGGTGCCGGCACGGCGCTTCAGGCGGCCTTGCAGCAGTCCGATGCCGATGACCGTATCGATGCGATGCTGCTCGACAGTCTGTTCCTGCCAAGCTCTGAGTCCCTCTACAACAATGTCAAACAGTACCTGAACATGCCGCGTTACCCGTCCATTCCGCTCATTGAGTGGATGCTGCCTTTCTTTACCGGCGTTCATTTCGATAAAATCCCGGTGAAGCAAGTCATTCAGACGGCCTACGCCATCCCGCTCTATATCATGCACGGCAGCGACGACGCTATCGCCCCAGTTACGACGGCAGAGCAGATCGCCTCGGATCAATATAATTCCCTATCGCGCAAATGGGTCGTTCCGGGCGGCAAGCACGAGCTGCTGTTTAGAACGCGGCCCAAAGAATATATTCAGCGCGCAGCCTTGTTTCTGAGCCAGGTTGATGCCGCTCACAAATCCGCATGATCCCATACCCATGCAGAAAAGGGCTCTCCTTGCAGTCCGCCCAAGCGGCGTGCTGCAAAGAGAGCCCTTCTATTCATTCTTCTCCCGCTAACGCGGCGCTTATTGCTTGAGCAGCGACAGAAATTCCGAACGGAGCGCCGCACTTTTGCGGAATTCGCCGCGGACAGCCGACGTGATCGTCTTGCTTCCCGGCTTCTTCACGCCGCGGGCGCACATGCACAGATGCTCGCCTTCGACGACTACCATGACGCCGTTCGGCTGCAGTACCTCATCCATAATATCAGCAATTTGCGAGGTAATGCGCTCCTGCACCTGCAGACGCCGCGTAACGGCTTCCACGAGACGTGCGAGCTTGCTGAGGCCGGCGATTTTGCCGCTCGGAATGTAGCCGATGTGCGCCTTGCCGAAGAAAGGCGCCATATGATGCTCGCACTGACTGTAATACACGATATCCCGGACGATGACCAGTTCTTCGTGCTGCTCGTCAAAGGTAACGCCAAGCACCTCGCGCGGATCTACCGCGTAGCCAGCGAAAATTTCCTCGTACATGCGCGTAACGCGGGCCGGCGTTTCGAGCAAACCCTCCCGCTTCACGTCTTCGCCGATCAAGGCTAGAATCTGACCGATATGATACTCGATTTGTTCCCGATTAGTTGAAACGACTGAATTGACGTAATCCTTCTTGCCCGCCATTTACACATCGTCCCCTTTCCCGCAACTTGGACGCCCCAGAAGATGCTTATCTTCGTTTGCCGCCCGGACGCTGTTGTTGATTTTTCATCATGTTCTGCGCTTTCTGCAGCTGTGTGTTATTCATGTTATAGCCCATTTGCTTTGCCATCTTCTTCAGCATTTCCGGATCATTCTGCATTTTCTCCAGCTGCTTGCGCAAATAATATACGCCAATGAAGAAGCCGCCGACTCCGCCGACGATGAGTGTAATGATCGAAATAATGACCGTCCACATCTTATTCTCACCTTGCCTTTGTCTCTAAAATGTCATATTGCCACCTATCATAGCATGGGAGACCATCCGTTCGCAAACCAAGAGAACAGCGCCGTAAGGCGTGTCTCCGAATGCCTCCTAGAGTTAGCCAAGCACGCGGTTCAGCACCTTACTGCTTCGACGCCGGCAAGCCAGCCAGCGCGGTGCCGATCGCCTCGAGCACCGCCTCGTCCTTCTCGCGCAGCCGCGCCTCCTCCAGCACCGCTGCGGCGGCCTCCGTGCCGATCCGGCCTAGCGACCAAGCGGCAGTTGCGCGCAGCTCGAAGCGCGGGTCGACGCGAAGCACGTCTGCGAGCGCGGGAATGGCGCTGGGATCCTTGAAGTTGCCGAGCGCGATGACGGCGTTGCGCTGAATCGGCTTGCGGCCGCGCCAGGACGAGGCGTTCGAGCCGTACAGCTCCTTGTACGCCCGGTTGCCCATCGCGAGCAGCGGTACGAGCAGCGGCTTCACCTTCTCGTTGTCCGGCGCAAGCTCCGGATGATGGTCGGCATGCTTGCCTTTATTCTCCGGGCAGACGATCTGGCATGTATCGCAGCCGTACAGCCGGTTGCCGATCTTACGCATCAGCTCGTCCGAGACGAGGCCTTTGGTCTGCGTCACATATGAAATACAGCGCTGCGCGTTAAGCTGCCCAGGCGCGACGAGCGCATCCGTCGGGCAGGCATCGATGCAGGCTGTACAGTCGCCGCAGCTTTCCGTAACCGGCTTGTCCGGCGGCAGCGGCAGATTCGTGATCATTTCGCCGAGGTACACCCATGAGCCCCATTCCGGCGTTATAATGGCGCAGTTGCTGCCCGACCATCCGATGCCGGCGCGCTGGGCAACCGCACGGTCCGACAGGGCGCCGGTATCCACCATGCTGAGGAATCGCCCTTCCGGAATGCGCTCCTGCAGCCAGAGCTCAAGCCGGCGAAGCCGGTCGCGCAGCACCGAATGGTAATCATCGCCCCATGCAGAGCGGGACAGCAGACCGCGCCTCGCGCCTGGCTCGGACTTCGGCGGATTCTTCAGCTTCGAGGGATACGCGATGGCGATCGCGATGATGGACTGCGGATCATCGAAGATCAGCGAAGGCTCTGTCCGCTTGTCCAGATCCGGCTCCTCGAAGCCGGATTCATAGCCAAGCTCCCTGTGCCGCACAAGCCGCTCCTTGAGCTCCGTGAACGGCGCTGCGGACGCAATGCCGATCTTGTCGATGCCGAGCTGTTTGGCGGCAGCTTTCATCTCGTCTTTCAATTGCTGCCAGTTTCTGCTGCCGCTTTCCAAGTTCAGCACCTCCTTCCTTCATGCCCGCCTTACAGGCGACCCCATTTCGTGATCGGCCAAATAATTAGATCCGCTCGTCCCAAGATGTAACTCCTTGGCACGGCATGGAACGAACGGCTGTCCCGGCTCGCCTTGGCATGCCGATTGTCGCCCATTACAAAATAATGACCCGCAGCGATCGTCTCGGGCCCGTAATCCAAATCCTCGATCTGCACGTCCGTATACGGCTCCACGACGAGCTTTCCGTTCCGATACAGCTGGCCGTCCCGCACTTCGATTTTATCGCCGGGCACGCCAATAATGCGTTTGACGAGATACTCCTTGCGCTGCGCAGTTTCCGCCGGGTCCTTGAGAATCACGACGTCGCCTGCGCTCGGCGAGCCCGTCAAATAACTGATTTTGTTGACGAAGAGCCATTCCTTCTCATAGAGCGAAGGCTCCATTGACTGTCCTTCCACCGTGGAGAGATTAAATACGAAGTAATGCATGCACAGCACGACAACCACGGCGACGAGAAGCGTCACTCCCCAGTCCCGCAGCTCAGCCGCCCATTCCGGGAACGGCTTTGCAGACTTCCGCGAATTCGTCAATTCAGGTTCTGATCGTTCCTTCGATCCCTTCGGCCGCTTCGCCGTTGAGGCTCGATTCTTGCGCGGTCCCAAGGCCGCTTGCTCGGCTTCTTGCGGATAATCGGTACCCGGGCCTGCATTCATCTGTCGGCTACACCTCGTCCATTTGATTCTGCCATGCTTCATAGTAAGCCAGAATGAGATTATCGTTGAAAGGAGCTTGTCCGGCCTGCGCGCGATGAAGCAGCGCATCAAGCCCCTCCATTACTTTTCGGTTAACTTCCTCGGAGTAATGATAGGCGAGTTTATGCATTTCGTATTCTTCTTGATCGACGACCTGCGCTTTCCCGCCGCGGGGAACGATCACATCGAGATCGTAGTCGATATAAGTCAGCACGTCATTTTGAAAAAAAAGCGGAGACGCCACATTGCAGTAATAGCGGACGCCGTTCTCTTCCAGCAGCCCAACGACATTGAACCATTCGCCGGGAATAAAGAAGGACACCGCCGGAACCCGGCTGATCCACTGCTTGCCGTCCGCTTCTTGAATCGGGGTCTGACGGTTGATAAATACGACCATGGACTCGGCCGCATGCTCGGGCGCGAGCAGCTCGGCGGGCACCTGCCAATTCTCCAGCCACATGCGGTGAAGATGACCGTTATTCTTGAAGCTTTTGATGACGCAGGGCCTGTACGTTGTCATGACTACTACTCCTACAAGGAAATGATTTCTTGTGTGTATATAATTCCGCTATCCTTTATTATGCCAAAATAAAAGCGTATTCTTTCGTATAAGTTAAGAAAAGCATATCTGTTCGCCAAAAGCAATGACGATCCAGATATGCTTGTCCCTCATCAAACGGTTGTATGGATACGTATTCGCAGGCACGCTAGCCGGCTACGATACTTAATTTTTGGAAGGAACGGAAAAAGTCCGCAGTGACATAACCGAGCGATTCGTATAGAGAAAGAATAGGTTCATTGTGTTCGTCAGCCGTAACCATGATCTTGCTCACGTTACGCTGAACAAAGCGCTGGCGGAGCGAAGCAATCAGCTTCTTGCCGATGCCTCGGCGTTGGAAGTCGGGATGTACGGCAATACGGTAATAGTAGCCTTTGCCATTATCGATCGTGCCGATAATAATGCCCGCAATCTCGTCATTCACAGCTGCAACAAGTACCAGTTCGCTGTCCCATGAAAGTTGACGGCCGAAAGCTTCCATCGTCTGCTCATAACATTCTTCCGACAAGACGGTTTCCAGCAGCTCTGTAACAGGTTGATAATCGGCTAATTGGAAGGATCGAACGTCCATGACTTTAAGCTCCTCTTCAAACACAGTATAGAATACGTATAGAACGAATATTTTAGGTAAAATTAATAATACAACAAATTCGATCAAATTCCTTCTAAAATCTTTAAAATTCCTTAAAAAATTTAAAAATTCTCCCCTTTCCTGTTGAAAGCGCTTCATAGGAAGCGTTTACAGACTTTATAGAGACATCAGCTGACAAAAAAGCCTCGGTCCATGACCGACGCTGATGCCTCATAACTTATTCATACCTTTTAGAAACAGGTCGTTCGCGATGCTGCGGCGCCGAGGCACCTTGACGCTTCCTCCATATATCACGGTGCATACTGAAGAGATAACCCACGTTTCCAGGAAGTTTGCGGTAACTCTTACCTAGCTGGAAGCCGAGCAGCTTCGCTGCAGCGTCCGCCGCAAGCTTAGGTATCCATAACCAATGGCGGTGGCGCACCAAATACCGAAGCTGATGCCGCACAAGGCTTGAGCCTGCTTTTCCGACGGATGCATAAGGATATACCCACTCGTTGTCCCGCATCGATACCCCGTTGTCGAAGTAACGGCGGAATTGCTGCACAATGGAGTAACGATGAGAGTGAATAACTCTAGCTTCGGCCGCGTATCCGACCGTGTATCCGTTTAGGATGCTGCGTGCCGCGAAGAAGAGGTCTTCATTGAACAGCACAGGCGTTTCGAACTTACCCAATTCGAAGAAGATCGATTTGCGATAGGCCGCACAAGCATTGGAACAAAAGAATGTTTTAAGGCCCAGATGGGGAATATCCGACTTACGCTTCCTTGCCGAAAGCGAAGGATAATTGCTTTCGCGCGCCAGCCTCTCCAGCACATCCGCATCACTGCGGGGCAGCTGTCTGGCGTATACGCACGCCGTTTCATCTGTTTCGTACAAGAGTGATGACAGCTCTTCGAGCAGGAAGGAATTCTCCGGCCAAGCGTCCTGTGTCATGAATACTAGCGTATCCCCGCGAGCCTGCTCTGCTGCCAAATTTCGAGTTCCACCGTGGTCGAACTGACTTTTATCAATCACAAGCACGCGCACGCCCGCTTCACGGGCTGTCTCTGCCGTCCCATCTGTGGAACCTGAGTCTATGACAATGATCTCAAAAGGAGGCTGAGATTGGCTCTGAAGTATGCTGAGCGTCTCTTTGAAAGCCATGCCCGCATTATATGTGGGGATGATAATGCTAATGTTGTGTTTCGTATACGAGTTAATAGGCATTTTTATTCAGCAGGCCTTTCGTTACCGTTCTCGCAATAATTTGCAGATCGAAGAAGAACGTCCAGTTCTCCATATAGAAAAGATCATGCACAATCCGATCCTCGATCGAAGTATCACCGCGGAGTCCGTTTGTTTGCGCCCAGCCCGTAATACCGGGACGAATATGATGCTTGATCATGTACTTAGGGATTTCCTCTTTGAATTGTTCCACGAAATACGGCCGTTCCGGTCTTGGGCCCACTACGCTCATATGTCCCGCCAGCACGTTAAAAAACTGCGGCAGCTCGTCAATGCTCGTCTTTCGCAGAAACGATCCGAATCGAGTTCGGCGCGGGTCGTTCTCGATCGTCCACTGCGTATCAGCAGTCTCCCGATCGAAGACATGCATCGAACGGAATTTATACATCTGGAAGGTCCGGCGGTCCAGACCGACTCTTTCCTGCCGAAAGATTACCGGTCCAGCCGAAGTCAGTTTAATGCCCAGATAGGCAACCAGCATGACTGGCGAAGTCAGCAAAATAATGAGAATGGAGAAAACGATGTCAAACATACGCTTAAGCAGCTGATTGCTTAGTTCATCAAGAGGAATATCCCTCACATTAATCAGAGGTATACCGGCGAAATTATCGAAAAATGGCCGTGCAGGCAATAAGTCGAAGAAATCTGGAATGATCAGCGTCTTCACGCCTGTCCGTTCGCATTTGTCGATAATATGTGCATATTTCTTATGAGCCTTTAAAGGCAGAGCAATGATGACCTCGTCCACGGTATGCCGGGACAACATGACCTCCAGCTCATCAACCGCGCCAAGAATGGGCTTATAGTGATGGTGCTCAGCCTCGTGTTTGACCTGAAAATCGTCCAGAAAGCCGATCACATCGTAACCAAGTCCAGGTTGCTGGGTAATATTGTCATGGAAACTGCGGCCTACCGATCCGGCTCCTAAAATGAGCAGATATCTTTTGTTATAACCTCTGCGTCGGATTCGGAATAGCACGGATTTCACCGTCAATCGGTAAAAGCTTAAGCATGCGATATTCGCCACAAGAAAAATCGCCAAAAATTCCCTCGAAATATGTACTTCCTTGGCAATGAAAAGCAAGCTAAGCAAACCTAAGAAGCTTAGTCCCTGAACCTGAACGACTTTCATGACTTCATAGGAGGCTTTCTTCCTGCGCCTAGGCACATAGAAGCGGACATAGAACCCGATGAGCACCGCCGCAAAAGAATAGATTGTCGCCCAGATGAGATACGTTTGGAAGGGAAGCGTAGTTTGATGCGGCAGGAAACCGCTGTTAAACTTCAGCCAAAATGAGGTTAGAAAAGTCAGGAGCGTGCACAGCAAATCTGAAACTACATAGATTTGAGTTAAAAATCGCTGGTTTTGCCGGATCACGGACTCTTCCTCCAATCGCTATTATTTGTCGAATCTATCAGTATAATACCAAAAAAGAAGCGTCTACAAACGGAATACACGCCTTTTGTCATCTGCCGGCGATTTTCAGTTTCAGCAATCTCCTTTTTTTCAAAAAACGGGGCCATTCTTTGAATATCGTCAACCAGCAAGTCAGTAATGAGGGCTCGAACAATGCCAAATAGCCGATTTGCAGCAACTCATAGCCTGCCAGTCTGTAAGCGTTGACGAACAACGGCCAGCCTGAAGGCTCGTTTTTGATAATCGTAAAAATCCGATTCTGATAGGAATGCCGTCTGAGGAATAGCGGAATCTGCTTGCGGCTCTTCCTGCCTTCATACTTCCAGCCACGTTGATGCAGCGCCTTGGCTTCGGCGCGGTAATACGCTTTCCAGCCTAGCCTTCTGGCCCGCCAAGCTACATCGACGTCTTCCTTGTAGGCAAAATAGGACGCATCAAAAAATTGCCCGTTGAGCTTTACATCCTCGATCATTCTTCGGGCATAAACAGCCGCTGCGGCCGTTACGCCGAATATTTCCCCGGATGTATTCCACATGGAAGCAGGCTCGCCTCCGCCGCGATCCCACGCCCGCCGAACCGCCCCCATCTCGATGCCCGTGCTGTCGATGATGGAAGGGTCAGCGCCGAGCAGCAGCTGCCCTATCGCACTGCCGATTTGCTTGTCCCTTTCCATTGCTTCAATTAGGATGGACAAATAATCGGGTTCGAGCACCACATCGGGATTAAGCACGAGGACATAGTCCGAAGAGGTGCAGGCGATCGCTTGATTCTGTCCTTGCGCGAATCCGACGTTGTTCTTGTTTTCAACGAGTAGAACAGCTTCACCGAAGCTGCGTACGACAGTGCAGCTATCGTCCGAAGAAGCATTATCGAGCACAACGATTTTCTCGATCGGATACGATAATCGCAGCACGGCCTGTAGGCATGAGGCAATATCCGAGCCGCTGTTAAATGTTACGATGCAAACGCTCGCAGTTGGAGCTGAATTCATGGTCGCCCTTCTCCTAAATAGTCAATTAACGCCTCCCGCCACGGCCGAAGGTCGTTCAAGTCATAGCGTTCGATGGCTGCATGCCTCATTACGGAATAAGCTGGTCTTGCTGCAGGACGAGGAAATTCCGCCGTCGAGCAGGCTTCGAGCTTAACCCGTGTATTCCCGCTCTCTTGTAAAATAGCGTGCGCGAAGTCGAACCACGTACAGGCTCCACGGTTAGAGGCATGAAAGATGCCAAAATGCTCAGTTTGTACCAGCCCAACCAGAAATACAGCAAGATCGAGCGTATACGTCGGGGAACCGAATTGGTCACTCACGACCTTTAACTGATCTCTATCTTCTGCCAGCTTGAGTATGGTTTTCACGAAATTGCCGCCATATTTCCCAAATACCCAAGAAGTCCGCACGATAAAATGACGCGTTGACAGGGTTTGGACCTCCCGCTCGCCTGCCAGCTTTGATTTCCCGTAAACGGTTTGCGGATTGGGAGAATCGTCTTCTTTATAAGGCCGGGTACTTGTGCCGTCAAATACATAATCCGTGCTCACGTAACAGAATTTCGCACCGGTTTCCTCGGCAGCCAGCGCGACATTGCGCGTACCTTCGGCATTAATGCGAAAAGCCTCATCCGGATCGGACTCGGCCTCGTCGACAGCAGTATAGGCAGCAGTGTGAATGACCACATCCGGTCGATTTATTGCAAATACTTCACGGCATTGCGCTGCATTCGTAATATCCAGCTTATCGCGTCCTAGACCAATGATGTGAATTCCAGGCTTATTCGTTAATCGGACTATTTCTTGACCCAATTGTCCGTTTGCGCCAGTAACGAGAATCTTCATAGTATCGTTTTTCTTCAAGGCTGGTCACCTAAACTGGCTCTCGAACGAACCTGTTCCAACCAGTCCAAATTGTCCACATACCACTGAATCGTTGCTTTCATACCTGATTGATAGTCGAATTTGGGCTGCCAGCCTAACTCGGCGCGAATTTTATCCGCATTAATTGCGTAGCGGCGGTCATGACCGGGGCGGTCTTTCACGTACGTAATCAACGATTCCGGCTTGCCAAGCTCAGCAAGTATGGTTTGGACCACATGAATGTTGCTGCGCTCGTTGTTTCCGCCTATATTGTAAACCTCTCCCGGCCGCCCACCGTGCAGCACGAGATCGATTGCGCTGCAATGATCTTCGACATACAGCCAATCACGTACGTTCAAGCCATCTCCATACACAGGCAGCGGCTTGTCATCGAGGGCCGTTTGGATCATGAGCGGAATCAATTTCTCAGGATACTGATAAGGGCCATAATTATTTGAGCAGCGCGTAATATTGACATTCATTCCGAAGGTCTCATTGTAGGCCCTTACGAGCAGATCTGCGCCAGCCTTACTGGCCGAATAGGGACTGTTAGGCGCAAGCGGCGTGTTTTCACTGAACTGTCCCGTATCGCCCAATGTACCGTAAACCTCATCGGTAGAGACTTGCACAAATTTAGCTGTCCCATGCTGCCTAGCGAGATCAAGCAGTATCTGCGTTCCCATAATATTCGTCGTAACGAATACTTCCGGTTGAAGGATACTGCGGTCGACGTGGGACTCCGCCGCAAAGTTGACCACAGCATCGATGCCCTCGGCAAATATCGGCTCCAGGACAGATCGGTCCGTAATATTCGCTTCAATAAAATGATAATTGGCATCTGTTTGAAGAACTTGAAGATTCAATAAATTCCCTGCGTAAGTTAATGCGTCAACATTAAATATTTGGGCGGCCGGATAGTTGCTGCGAAGGTAATGAATAAAATTGCTGCCGATAAAACCGGCGCCGCCGGTAACCAAAAGCTTCATTGCCTTCACCCCTTATATAAGAAATCATATTCGGACTGGACAAACAGCCCATTACGTTGATCCTTATTGGATAACACCGGTTCCATAACCGGCCAATCAATACTTAGCATGGGATCATTCCAAATAATCCCACGTTCATGTTCAGCAGCGTAGTCATTATCGACTTTATACTGGATTTCCGTATGGGGAGCGATCGTACAGAATCCGTGGGCAAATCCTTTCGGCACCAGCAGCTGCAGCTTGTTCTCTGCCGATAGCGTGAAACCCTCCCACATGCCAAACGTAGGCGAACCTCGTCGAAGATCAACGACGACATCGTAAATCGCGCCTGCCGTTACGCGAACCAATTTCGTTTGAGCCTTTGGCTCTAATTGATAATGCAGTCCTCGCAATGTACCTGCAAGAAGGGATAAGGAATGATTGTCTTGAACAAAATCAATGGATATTCCATGCTGTTGTAGCGCCTTGTAACTATAACTTTCCATGAAGTAACCCCGATCGTCTTCAAAAAGAGAGGGCTGAATGATCTTCACGTCCGGCAGTTGTGCATCTGTTACCCTCATCCCACTCAACCTCCTTTGAATCTCCATAATGCTTCATGCATGGAATTCGTCACCAAGTACAATGTATTTGGCCAGCTCGTTGGCCGTCTGCAAAGAAAGCGGCGTCCCAGCATCCGTCCACCAGCCGGGAAGAATTTCAAACCTTAGTGCATCCATGGAAATATACCGATTATTCACTTCAGTAATCTCCAGTTCTCCACGCCCGGATGGCTGAAGTGTCCGAATGATATCGAACACGCTCGCATCGTACATGTATATGCCCGTTACTGCGTAATGGCTTAGGGGTGTATTTGGTTTCTCCTCAATATTGATGATTCTATCCCCGTCCAATTGAGCGACGCCGTACCGATTCGGATCCGCTACTTCTTGCAGCAGAATCTTGGCAGCCTGCCGCTGTGCATCAAAGGCATGCACATATTCGGAGATATCATGCGAGAATACGTTATCGCCAAGTATAACGATCATTCGGTCTGAACCGACAAAATGCTCCGCTAGTCCGAGCGCCTCGGCGATACCTCCAGCCTCATCCTGCACCTTATAGGTAAACGAAAGACCGAACGTGCTCCCGCTCCCCAGCAGGCTGACAACATCGCCCATATGATCCCGGCCCGTGACGATTAAAATATCCGCGATGCCTGCTTGCTTCAGTTTCGATATGGCATGGTAAATCATCGGATACCGCCCTACTGGCAGCAAATGCTTATTGGTGACCTTGGTCAAGGGATAGAGCCTTGAGCCGGTTCCTCCGGCTAGAATAATGCCTTTCATCGAGGGCCTCCTTAATCAAGCGTAATAAACTATAACTGTGTAATCGCTTGATAGACACGGGCGGAATTATCACGATCAGTAAAAGCAAAGAATCGATTTACCCGTTCCTTATATTCTTCTTTCATTTGGCAATTTAGTTTCATATACCCTATCATGGTTTGCACGAGTTCATTATAAGTTTCGCAAATTTCACCGAACCCCATTTCACTATAGTCAAAGTATCCGCTCTTATATTGAGATGGCTCAAAGTGGCTGTATACTACTGGTTTTTTTAAATAAGCAAAGTCAAAAAAGATAGAGGAATAATCGGTAATAAGCATGCTTGATTCTTTAAAAAGATTTTGATAGTTCGCATTTAACTCTACGAATTCTACGTCAGGATGAAGGTCAAAATCCTTTAATTGCTGATGAATATTAGGGTGCGGGAAAAAGACGATCGAATATTTATATTGCTTGGCTGCTTGAATTACTCGATCATCATTGATCAGCTTATTATAGAAATTGAAGTATTTTGATTCCTTGAAAATGTCAGAATAAGGACGGATTCCTGTTTGTTGATCCACATCTCGTACGAGCGCTTTACGCCATGTGGGAGCAATTAGAATTTTTCGTTGATCCTCATTGGTTAAATTATCGAATCTCGGAAAACCTGTCATCGCAATGGCAGACTTTTCATAACCGTAGCTCCCATAAATAATGGAGTTATATTCCATGTGTGCAGCCGTAATAAAGAGTTTTATATTCTTATTGTATTTATTTAGCCAACTAGAAATATCGTCTTTAGTTATTCCATGCTGAAGAAAAACAAAATCATACTTCATAAGGTCCCGGTAGTACTTGTCCAATGTGAAATAAGGATTAATCACCCATTCGTCGACATGGGAGGAAACCACTTTGTCAGCAATGAGCTGCAGCAACTTGTGTTTGTTACTGCCCCATTTCACTACTTTCCCCTCTCGTTTAAGTCTTGAATAGTCGTCTGAGTGTTCCTGTATGACATAATACTTCTTGACCCTATCTTTCAACTTATTCGAATATTTAAACAAGTGCTCTGCATTATCGTCAGCCTTATCTTGCCGATCCATGAACAGCCATACTTCTTTCTTTTTGGTCATGCGTAGGAGATGTGAACATATTCTTGCAACCACCGCTTTTCTCGAACCAACTTCTCTATCTCTCATGACCCTCTGCAGTAATCTAACTTCCTTTTTCAATATGGTATAAGCTGATTTGGGCTCAATTATAAAAGATCTATTTATGCTATCAAACGAAGCGATCCAGTCTTCGTTGGTATAATAACTATTTTTAATTCTAGATGAAAGATGAGAAAATCGATTAAACTTTACATTTAACGGAACGCTGACCCCTTCTACTTCAACGAATAAGGTTAACGACTTTTTATTATTCAACTTCGTTAATGGTATTTTAATTTCGAACCCATAATACTCTTTTATGACTTGTCCTAGTGATCGCATTGCATGCAGATCCCTGCGAACCTCGGAAACAGGATATCGATGATTATTAAATTCGGCATAAATCTGGATTTCATGCTTCAGGAAACAAGAACCGAAATTCCCTTCTAAAATGAACATGCCATTTCTGATTTCTAAAATTTCTATTGTTGCGGCTTGTTCGTTTAATGAACAGAGATAATAACGATCCAGATATTTTTTCACGTCTTTTGTTGTAAAGACGTTGGTATATTTATAATCAAGGTTAAGTGCTTTATACTTGAGTTGCAAAGCAAATAACTTCTGATGAATATTTATATTCTTTTGCTCCATGATGATATTATTTTCAATGAAGCCAAGGACATGGCTTAATTTATTCATGTACAACTCTTGTTGTGTATTCGGTAGTGCCGAGATGTCCGTTTCTTTTAATTTCCATTGTAGGTCGTACATAATAACATATTGTATGTAGTGGGGTATTTCTGAATAATTCATGATACAATAATTAATTAGGGAAAGGCTGAAGGATTCTATACTATTCAAATACCATACCTCTGTTTTGCTAACTGATTGAATAGCAGAACTTCCGTCCAATCTTTTTCGGTAGAGATAATTTACCCCTGTTACGACGCCCAGCTTATTCGTTTTAAGCAATATACGATTGAGCAATTCCGCATCCTCTGCAAAGATCATTTTTTCATTGAAGTTCATCCCGTTAAAAGCATTTCTTTTCACAAATGCACTGGACATGGAAAGTTGTATGCTTTTATAATCCGAATTTAAATCAATGATTCTATCTTTGGTGAATTTATAATTAAGCTGGTGATCACCTGTTCTTCCATCAAAAAACAGCATTGGAATTGAGACAACGTCCGTTACCTCGCAATGGTTCTCGAAAAATTGAAAAACCCTCTCAAGCACAGTCGGGGACAACTTGTCGTCCGGATCTAGGAAATTAACATACTTTCCTTGTGCCCGCATCAATCCCTGGTTACGCGCAGAGCTCACGCCTGCGTTTTCCTGCTCCAAATAAATAATGTTCGCTGGGTATTGATCCCTAAAGGCTTTACATAATAAACCCGAATTATCCGAACTTCCATCATTAACAAGAATAAGTTGAATATGTTTGTTAAAGTTCAGGGTTTGAGTGATGACACTGTCTACCGCTTCTTTGATATAACGTTCAACATTATGTACTGCCATAATAATTGTAAACAAAAATACTTGTTCGCTCTCGTTATGTTTCTCCATGTTGCCCTCCAATTCCAATCTTTCAAAGGAAGATTTAACTATTCAAATCTCTAATCATAGCCATGAACCCAACTCGTTTATATTTTCGAGCTATTCTCTGCAAAACATTTGGACGAACAAGACCTTTGGAATTAATAATAGCTTTATATTTATCCTGTATGATTTTTTCGTACTTCATCAATTCTGTTTTTCTTCTTGTTCTCTCTTGCTTATCGTAATGAACAATATAAGCTGAAGTGACCTCATTAATGAAATAATACTGACCTGTCAGACTAAATTTTATCCACAAATCCCAATCCTCTAATAACTCCAGTGATTCATCCATTCCACCATTCCGTTGAATTAACTGTTGTTTAAACATCACCGCCTGAATGGGGAAGAAGTTCCGAAAGAAGATATTGTCGTGGTCAACCGCTTCCATATAACGCAATGTCATCCTATGGCCGACCATGATAAGTGGCTGGAGACTTTTATAGCTAGCCATAATTTCCACTGCTCCTGCGTGAGCAGCATCATAATCTGGGTTCTTTTCCAATGCCTGAACAAGCAGTTGAACATGATTAGGATAGAAAAAATCATCATCATCAAGAAAATTAATATATTTCCCTTTGGCAAGCGAAAGTCCAATATTTGCAGCCTTTACTCTCCCTATTTGCTCTCCTGTTGCATAGTAGATAATATTGAGATCCGCAAAAGCCTCCGTAATCTTCTCCGCTAGAGATGGCCCGTCTTCTATGACGACGATTTGTATATCTTTGAATGTCTGCCCATGCACACTCTCTAGTGCTCTAGCCAACAATTCATTGCGGTTGTGAGTTCGTATAATAACAGAAACGATTGGTAAGTTCATGAAGATATTCCTCTATTCGAGTTCAGTAATTGCTTCATATATCCGCAGACAATTCCCACGATCTCTTTTATTAAAAAAAAGATCAGCTCTGGCGCTGTATTCATCATTCATCCGGCTATGGTTTGCAGCTTCGGCAATGTAGGATACAACCTCTTCCTCATTCGTTACCACCGGGCCAAATCCATCTCTCCGATAGTCGAAATACCCCTTCGTATAATGAGAATTAAAGAATGCTTCTTCATCAAACTGATAGTAAACCATCGGCTTTCCCATGTACGCAAAATCAAAAAACACACTGGAATAGTCCGTTATGAGAAGGCTGGTGCTCTTGAGCAGTGCTTGGACATCATATTGTTCTTTGGACGCGATAATGACGCGGTCCGAGTCCGTTCTGAATCCGGTTAAAAATTTCTGCATTTCATAGTGAGGGTAAAAGATCAACGTATATTCATTAGCTTCCAACCAACGAAGCAATTGTTCATTCGTAATGAGTGACTGATATCTCGCATAATAATCCGATTCAGCGAATACGCGTTCTTGGTCAGCCTCACTCGGCTTCCAAGAAATCGCCTTCCTCCAGGTCGGCATTAACAGCAGCTGCTTCTCTGTCCGAAAATCCATCAGGGCATCAAATCGTGCAAATCCGGTGTTTTTGACCTCATTTTGCCGATAGCCAAAGCTAGATACGATATAGTTATGCTCGGGATGACCAGCAGTAATAAAGAGGTCGAATGGCGCATTTTCCTTCCCCAGGGTAGACGAAACGTTATCCTTCGTAATTCCATGCTGCAAGAAGATGTAATGCTGACGTTGATTGAAGCGTCTTGAAACCTTCTTATACATGTCATAATTCCACGGCTCAATTGTCCCTTTATGGGCTGTTATCAACTTGGAGGCAAGAATAAATAATATTTTATGCTTTAAACTTTTATACTGAACAATATTGCCCAGTTCCTTGATTCTCATATAGTCGCTGGATCCCCGCTTGTCGATTAAATAAAAAGCATGGACCTGCTTTTTCTGCTCTCGCAGAAACTTAAAGAACCAATACCCATTATCTCTCGCCTCATCCCCGCGCTCGCAAACGAGCCATACTTCACGGTAATGGGGATGCAGCCTGTATAAATAGGAAATCAAGAAAGCCAATGCGAAATCGGCCAGTTTCATTGTCTTCCTGCCTAGCTGAAGGACGCGGACTATTCTAGTCCTTGCCATCCGCATTAAAATCTCTGCCTGAAAGGATAAAAAACGTCTACGTTTTGCTGCTTGAATAACAAATCTGGACTGCTCGTGTTCAATGCGATTAATCGTTTGATCATCGATATTCTGGACGAGCTGTTTAACTTGATCATAGTAGTGAATTTTCTCCTGACGACTGAAGGAAGCGTTAAAAGTCATTCGATACAAAAACGGCTGGATTGATCTTACATTGAACCAATCGATCAACAATTTGTATTGCGGGAACGTGTGCAGAAGCTTTTTCATTTCGAGATTGACTGTCAAGTGATCGTAGTAATGCTGCTTTTTAACGTAATATGCGTCCGTTTTCGACTTGCCGCTTTCTTCCCTTTTTCGATAGTAGTAGGTACAGCCGTTCGTGATTTCGATTCGTTTTGCATGGAAGACAGCCAACGTAGACACGAGTACATCCTCAATATGAGAATCCGGGAACGAACCGAGCAGTTTCCTGTGAAACACTTTATTACATACAGAAGTAGCAAATATGATCTCAGGTACTGCCGTTATATCCGTAACTGACCTATTGGAAGCAAACAACGCGGCCGAAGGGTTACGGGCGTAGCTTCTTCCGGAAACACTGAAATAGGTATACTCGTAGAGAACCAATTCACAGTCGCCTTGTTGGAGCAATTGAAGCACATGCTCTGCCATATTCGATGACACATAATCGTCCGCATCCAGAAATGTAATGTGGTCAGCTTTTGCTGCCTTTATCCCTGTATTCCTTGCCTCTCCTGTTCCGGCATTATGCTCCTGCTTGATCACGTACATCGTTGGGAACCGTTCGATATACTGATTTACGAGATCAGTTGATCGGTCCGTAGAACAATCGTCAACTAATATGACCTCTATATTGTCGATGCCGATCGTTTGAGCCACGAGCGAATTCAGGCATTCTTCGATGTAGTCCTCCACGTTGTAATAAGGAACTATGATGGATAACAAAGGAACCACGTCTATCCCCCCCTCGTACGTGTTCATATCAGACGCTATTTTTAAACTTCCTGCAGACTTCTCCGGACGGACCGATCTCTCTCACACGACCGCTTTCGAGCCACATCGTCTGGCTGCACAGCTTCTCCACTTGTCCGAGCGAATGCGATACGAAGAGAACCGTTGTTCCTGCATCTAGCATCGCTTTGATCTTCGTTTCGCATTTTTGTTGAAAGTGGACATCTCCTACGGACAGCACTTCATCCACGATTAGAATATCTGGTTTGACAGCGGTTGCGATTGAGAACCCCAGTCTTGCTTTCATGCCGGAGGAATAGTTTTTCAGCGGCGTATGTAAAAACTCGTTCAATTCCGAGAAAGCAATAATATCCTCCAGCTTGCTTTCAATTGTTTTCTTGGAGTACCCAAGGAGCAGGCCGTTCAAGTAAATGTTTTCCATTCCACTTAGATCCCCGTTGAAACCGGCACCCAATTCGATAAGCGGCGCAATGCTGCCTCGTTTGACGACTTGCCCCGTTACAGGCTTCAGGATACCTGCAATAATCTTCAGCAAAGTGCTTTTCCCCGCTCCGTTTCTCCCAATAACACCGAATACTTCACCTTTGGGCACCGAGAAACTTACATCCGATAGAGCCGTGAATTCCTTGTAGGTCAACTGCCTTTTCACACGTTTTATGAAATAATGCTTTATGGAATCAACTTTTTCACTTGCAATTCTATATTTCATAGAAATATGATTCACTTCAATTGCGGGTTCCATCTTCATCCCTCAACTTCTACTGTTAGATGTAAAAAATAAACCGATCTTGCTTCTTATAAAACAAAAACAATCCAACAAGAAGATAAAACAGCGCATAGGTGCAACTTAGAAGCAATGAACTTGTATGCAACCCGCCGCCGTCATTCAATAGCGTTCGAAACATATCGAGTATTGGGTACATTGGATTTAGTTCAATAAACATTAAATACTTATGGGGAATAATACTCTCCGGATAAAAAATAGGGGTCATATACATAAGCACAGCCATGAAAATAGAATACATATGTTTGAGGTCTCTGAAGAACACCATCAGTACACTTAGAATTAATCCGATGCCGGTGGAAATGATAATCAACAATGCAAGTGGAACAACAATAAGAAAATTAGACAAATGGAAACTAACGCCGGAGATCAGCATGACGATGAAAATCGGAATGAGCGAAACTAAAGAGGTTATCGATGTTGACAGCACTCTGGCAATTGGAAAAAAATATTTGGGTACATAAATCTTCTTTATCAATTGACTGTTATCCACGATGGAATTCATCGCAAAGCTCGTGGAGTCCGAGAAAAAAGAATAGATTAATCTTCCCGTCAGGACATAGAGCGGGAAATGTTCGATGTGGTTTTTAAATACAGCGGAGAAAATAACGGTTAGAACAATCATCATAAGAAGCGGATTCAACAAGCTCCACAGGACGCCAAGATAAGAATGACGATACTTAATCTTAATATCTTTTCGTACGAGTTCGGCTAACAGGTCTTTATATTTAATAAAATTAGCGACATACCGCATTCCTTTAAAACTCCTTAACAATTCATATTTCTCACATATGTTCCCAAAATAAATGTAATTATATCAAATCTTCCTTTTCAATCGCTAGTTTAATAATTGGAAATCACACTTTCCACACATCCTTAGCATGCCAATAATTAATTTAAAATGTATACCGAAACTTTTAATGCATAACTGGCGTTATTAGACTATAATACATACTTGCATTTACATTTTTCTTACATTCCCTATTAATTTGAATACATTCCTTTTTATTGTTCACCTATTTATTCACCTTAAGTCGGCAAAAGGAGTCCATCATGAAGACCAAAAGTAAAGCCAGTAAGCCGCCAACCGATTTTTCCTTGAATAAATGGTCCGGATTAGCGGTTCTGCTTCTCTTTCTATTTGCGTTTCCTTACAGCAAGGGCTTGTTCAACGGCTATATTTTGCAGTACGAAAAACCACTGCTAGAGGCTGAGCTTGTCGTATTTGTTTTATTGTTGTTCAGCTGCGCCTACTTATTTAAAGTTTGGAAACCAGACAATTGGCGAGCCGTCCTGTCTGCAGCGATCTGGCTTATGCCAGTTACGTATATCATTTCTACGTTTCATGCAGCTTCCCAACACTTGGCGGCGTTCACTACATACACGATGTTCTTGTTGGCAGCGCTTTTCAACATATCTTTGTATTACTCCGATTCAAAAAATGCCAGGTTGGCTCTGCAATATGGCATTCTAGTATCGGGGTATGCGGTCGTAATCTACGGACTCGCTAATATGATGGGACAGGCATACCTGCCTGACGCGCTCTGGTACCAACAAAACGTATATCGGTTGACATCTGTATTCCAGTATCCAAATGCTTATGCAGCTTACCTTTCTGCATTATTTTTGATTGGCGTATATTTAATGGCAACAGTAAAGCAGTGGCATTGGCGCTTCATCCATGCATTGATGCTTGTGCCTATCTGGGTTTCTTTCATGCTGACCCTCTCGCGGGGAGCACTCGTTATCGTCCCTCTTCTTGTTTTGCTGATCATCCCGTTTCTTAAACTGAAGAACCAGCTCCTGTTCCTTCTTCATTCTCTGATAGCGGTAATTATTAGCTTTGCCATTCTCGGTAAAATTTCGACGGTACTCGATAAAGTCGGACATTTGGTCATCCCAGATGAGGGCTCCCCCCCTCATCTCATTTCTCCATGGACTGCGCCTGCGCTTTCCGGCTGGCTGTGGATTCTTGCGGCAAGCTGGATTACCGCAGCAATAATTACATGGGTTCACCGCCTTCTTGATCCATGGCTGGAACTTCGGCTATCCAGATTATCGAAATTAAAATGGTCGTTCGCCGCGGTACCGCTACTCATCATTGCGGTCACTGTGATCGGCGTTACAGCGCTGCTTTCAAGCAGCGCATTCAGATCGATTCTTCCCGATGAAATAGCAAATCGATTGGAAACGATTAATTTCAATCAACATAGCGTATTGGAACGCAAAACCTTTTTCGATGATGCCATGAAAATCTCTGCTGACTATCCGCTGTTTGGAGCAGGAGGCGGAGGGTGGAGAGCACTGTACGAGCAGTACCAACATAATCCTTACACCAGCCTGCAGGCTCACAGTTATATCTTTCAAACGCTTGTCGAAGTAGGCTGGTTCGGACTTCTGCTCATTTTGGGAATCATCTTGCTTGTCTACTGGATCTATATCCGCAATTTCTTTCGAGATTCCGACGAGCAAAAAAGCCATTTTATTTTTTACATTGCGGCTACGTCGATACTCGTCCACAGTTTCATAGATTTTGATATGAGCTTCATCTACCTGGCAGCTATCGTATTCATATCGCTCGGCGCCATGGTTTCCGTATATAGTCAGCCATTTAAACTTGAACCTTTAAATAAATTATCTTCTGCTTCTTGGAGATTCATTTACCCTTCTATTCTAGCAGCCCTTTCAATCGTTCTGTTGTATGAAACGTACTTTGCTTACAAAGCGAATAATGATTTTCGCGATGCGTTAAACTTGGCCGAGAATAACAAAGCTACATTAACGGAGTTACTACCTGTCCTTGACAAGGCGATCGCCGCCTCACCATCCAATCCAGATTATGTACTCCGCAAATTTTATTGGCTGGGAGAGGCTTACGACCAAACCCAAGACAAGAAGTATTTGGATGTTATGAAGCCGCTCATTTATAACCTGGCCGAGAAAGAGCCGCATAACCGCGACGTTGTAATGTCTTTATATAAACTTAATAAAATTGAAGCTAGTGCCGATAATATACTATCCACACTTGAACATGGACTTGTCATGTATCCGTGGGATATCCATTTCTATGAGACGACCATTATGGAATACTACTTGGCGGGTAAACAAGCAAAAGAAGCAGATCATCCTTCCAACGCTCCCAATTGGTCTCGCGCCATTGAACTGTATAACACGGTATTGGATCGCCAGAAGCAGTTAAAATCACTGCCGAAGGGGCAGCTCCAGGGAAGATCGTTCAATCTGACTGCTCTCTTGCGCCTTGGTGTAGGAAAGATCTATTACGATCAGCGGCAGTACAAGGCGGCAGCTGCCATGCTCAAACCGACAACAAGAGAAGACATGCAAGATTCTGTCGTTCGTGAAGCGTCCAGCTATTACTTAGATGCGCTCGACGCCCTCGGTAAACAGGACATCAATCTTAAAGAAAAACTATTAAAAACCGATAAGAAACAAGAAGCCTTTCTAAATCATTTAAAACGACAAAGAGTATAAGTATTTTCATCTGTAAAAACTTTATAAAATTACAATTTTTGACCTTTATCTATCTTTTTCATTCGTTTATAATGGGAATCTGATATGTTAACCATTCCTTTACATTTCCCAATGAGAGGAGGTGAAAAAGAAAATGAAAAAACTTCTGATGAACAAAACCGCGGCAGTTATCGTTTTTGCAATGATTGTTTCCGTATTTACGCCGATTATCGCTTTCGCTGCTTCATTCGTGAATGTATCGAATAATGGTAATGTCGTAACTGGATCAATTACGTTGACTGATGCTGAGTACACCTTATTGTCGGATCAGAGTAAAGTAGCAGTTAGCGTATACGGTAAAAATGGTGACGTTTCTACTGTTTATGCTACATATGATGCAAGTGTTGGACATGGTACTTTCAAGTTCACTCACACCATTACTCAGGATACTTATTTCTACTATCCTCTTGATCCTACAAAGAAAACTCAGTATTTCACGTACACGGCTCCAGTATTTGGCGGTGGTGGATTTTTCCTTCCAGAACCAATCAATGCTGACGGAACTGTAAACCGCGATGCTCTACTTGCTGCTCTGAAGGCAAGCGACAATACGGTGGTTTCTTCGAAATCAGACGTTGTGTTTCTGCCTGCAGATATTCTTATCCAAGGTAAGTCCCTGACCATCGTTTTGGAAAATGGTACTTCCTACACACTGCCAATCGCTGCGTTGAAACTTGAAGAACTCGCTAAATCCCTTGGGGTTGAGCTGAAGGACCTTGTGATTCGCGTTGAATTGAAACAAGTAACTGGCGACACTGCAACTAAAATTACAGACGCTGTTACAAAAGCAGGCGGTAAAGAGCTTGCAACTGCTGTTGACTTCAAAGTTATCGCAGTTGCAAACGGCAAAGAGCAAGTAATCGACTCTTTCAACCAGTACGTATCGCGTACAATTGTGCTGAAAGAAGCTGCTGCCTCTAATGACAATCTAGTAGGCGTTGTGTTCGATCCAGCTACGGGTAAGTTGTCCTATGTGCCAGCTACATTCGTAACTAAAGACGGCAAAACGGTTTCTACATTGAAACGTAACGGTAACAGCATCTATACTGTCATCCAAACGAAAGCAGTATCCTTCACGGATCTTGCTGGAAACTGGGCACAGAAAGATGTTGAGGCTCTTGCAGGTAAAATGATCGTTAACGGTACGAGTGCTAACAAATTCGAACCTAAACGCAGCATTACCCGCGCTGAGTTTGCAGCTATGGTCGTTCGCGCACTAGGTCTGGAAGTTTCCGGAACGGCATCCCAATTCAAAGATGTCGCTTCTAACCAATGGTACGCTGCTACAGTCGCTACGGCGGTTAAAGCAGGTCTGATCACGGGGTATGAAGACGGTACATTCAAACCAAATGCGAACATCACTCGTAAAGAACTGTCTGCTATCATTGCTCGCGCAATGAAATTCGCGGGTAAAGATGTCACGCTGACGGATGCGCAAGTATCCACGGCATTGGCAAGCTTTAAAGATGCTAGCAGCCTAGGCTGGGCGAAAGGCGAAGTTGCTGTTGTCGTAAGCGAAGGTATCGTTAAAGGCCAAACTGCTACTACGGTAGTAGGTAACGCTAATGCGAACCGCGCTGAGGCAGCTACAATGATCGCTCGCTTCCTGGGTAACGTTGGATTCTCCAACTAATCCAGTCAGTCCGAAAACCCCTGACCTCATATGAGGTCAGGGGTTTTTATTATTGTTTCGGCACTTTAATGAACTATTCTCGCATGTAAGCCGTCAATGCTGCACGCCAATGTCTGAGGGGAGTTAACCCTTGGCGTTCGATTTCCCCTTGATGCAGAACGGAATACGCCTGCCTAGATGCAGATCCCGGAATACTCGTTTCCGTACATGGTACTAGCAACCGGGTATCGCTTTTATTTTCTTCAAGAATCGCCTGAGCGAATTGATACCTGGAACAAACACCGTTCCCTGCCGCGTGGTATATTCCGTATTTATTCGTTTGCACCAGCGTAATTAAAAATTCCGCTAAGTCCCTTGCATAAGTTGGCCTTCCGAGCTGGTCATTAAAGACCTGGATCTCCTTCCCTGAATTCGCCAGTTTGCAGATATTTTCCACAAAATTGGATCCGTAGCGGCCGTATAACCAAGACGTGCGAACGATGAATGCTTCTGCCCCGTTTAACAGGACCTCCCTCTCCCCGGCCAGCTTGGAATGGCCGTACACCGTTAGCGGCACAGGTACATCGTTTTCTTTGAACGGCCGGCTTGCAGCACCATCAAAAACAAAGCTAGTGCTTACATAGAGAATTTTCACACCGAATTCCCTGGCCGCTTTGACAATATTCCGTGTGCCTTCCGCGTTAATGCGGTACGCTTCTTGGCGTTCTACCTCTGCCTTGTCAACATCGGTAAAGGCCGCGCAATGAATGACAGCTTCAGGTTGATATCGCTTCAAGACCTCACGACAACTTTGCAGGTTTGTTACATCCAGCCCTCCTCGACCAAAGCCGAGAATAGAAACTCCCTTTTGATGCAGTAGAGGCAAATTAACCAGCTCACACCCGAGCTGTCCATTCGCGCCCGTTACGATTATTCGCATTGGCTTTTTTGCATTCATGACCCTTCCAGCTCCTCGCGGGGTATTCGATATGTGAAGCAACCCATATGACTTTCTTGCACGTTTCAAAAAGTATTTATTAGATTAATAGAACTTATAGTTATGAGCATGTAAAAGAATCGATTCTGCATGCTATTTTTGCCTCGAATAGAGTGGCGTTTGGAGATGCATCACGCTTCCATCTTGGTTATTTATGTTTATTCCGGTACCGCACACTTTGCTTCGACCTTGTTCAAGCTGTATGAGAATCCTTGGATTGGTTCATGCTAGAGAAGGTTCAATGTCCACATCCTGTCAAACCGACTTTACAAACATTTATGTTGATTTATTGAGTCGAAAAAGGGATAATGGAATTGAAAATAAACGTTACATATTATAGGAGGTTTTTGACCAATGGCACACCAATTGCCTGCACTGCCTTATGCAAACAACGCGCTTGAGCCGCATATCGATGAAACAACGATGATGATCCACCACGATCGCCATCACAACGCTTACGTAACGAACCTGAATGCCGCGCTGGAGTCCGCTCCCGAGCTGCAAAACAAATCCATTGAGGATTTGATCGCAGACCTGAACAGCGTACCTGAAGCGATCCGCACAGCTGTCCGCAACAACGGCGGCGGCCATGCGAACCACTCCCTGTTCTGGGAAACAATCGGACCAAATGCAGGCGGCGCGCCTACAGGCGCAATCGCCGATGCGATCGCTAACGAACTGGGCGGCTTCGACCAATTCAAAGCAGACTTCGCGAAAGCGGCAGCTACGCGTTTCGGCAGCGGCTGGGCTTGGCTCGCGCTGAGCAAAGACGGCAAATTGAAAGTGTACAGCCTGCCAAACCAAGACAGCCCGATCATGGAAGGCGAAACGCCTCTTCTGGGTCTGGATGTTTGGGAGCATGCTTACTACCTGAACTACCAAAACAAACGTCCTGATTACATCGCGGCGTTCTGGAATGTCGTTAATTGGGCTGAAGTCGGCAAACGTTACGACGCAGCTAAATAAGTTTTCTTCTTCTAAGACCTTCGCGCTTCGGTGCGAAGGTCTTTATTCATGAAACGGCAAAAAGGCTGACGAGAGACGATTCGGAATCGTCCTCTTGTCAGCCTTTTTCCAAAATTTATTCGCTGCCAGTGAGCTGTTGCACAGCTCGCTCTTTACTGTTCTTTCATTGCTTTCTCCGCCCAGCTTAAGCTTACGCTATTCGGATGCGCGATCAACAGCAGACAGCGTAAACGCGAAGCTCATCGTCTGATCGGACGGAATCCGGTATTCCTCGTGCACCGGAGCTCCCCAACTGTCGTCGCCGCCTACGCCCATTTGACGCCCCGCAACGGTCACAACCGTATAGTGAACGTCAGGAAGCTCGTAAGGATGAGCGGCATGTTCCAGCTCGAATGCCGTATACGGCGAGACGGAACATTCCACCGGTGCGGAAGACGCGGCAGATAGCTGCAGCCCAAGTCCTTGGGCATCCGTGATGCGCAAGCGCCGGACGCCGGTCCGATTGCCAGACTCCTGGGGTACGAGGTAAGGGGATGGCAGTTCCTCCACCTTCCGGCTGAAGATACCCAGTCGCGCGCCAAATGCGCGATCGATATAATTCTCCTCGGGTCCCATGGCATACCATTCCGTATCACTGTACTCGGCGGACAGCTTGAAGGACAATGCGACAATCGGTACATCCGGAAGCCCGGCCGCGCCGGAGTAATCCATCCGTACGCGAACGCTTCCGTCCGCATGGACCGTATACGCAATACGGACGCGAAGCGCCTCGCTAATGCTGAAGGCATAATCGAACGCAACTGTCGCCCAATCACCCGCTTCTGATGCCTCCAATACAACGCTGGTGCATTTGCGCGCAAGGCTTGCAGCATACCATGCACCCGCTTCGAAACCGAGGTTCGTGCCTTTGTCATTATCGGTCGTCGCCCGCCAGAATAACGGCATCGGCGGAGCCGCAATCATTTCCCGCCCGCCGTAGCTGAGCGAGACGAGGGAACCGGCTTGCTTCGAGAACAAGACGCTAAAGCCGTTCCCGATCACGCCGATGTTGACATCGCCCTCGACGACGCGTACCGCTCCGGCCGGAGCCACGACAGCTTCCGCGGCCGCGATCTCAAACAGCCCTTCGCCGAAGGCGACCTCATGGCCCGCTTCCGCCCAAGCTTCTGCTTCCTTCAGCACGAATGCTGCATGAATCGCGTACTCACCCGGCGCAACCACAACCTCGGACGGCAATTCAAACGGAACAAAAGCCTCGCTGCCTGCTTCCACTGCCGCTTCGCCGTTCCAGCGGTACACCTCAGCGCCGTCCCGGTACAGATGGACCGACAGCGCCCACTGGTTCGTATTGGCGAACAGATTTTCGTTCACGACCTTCACGCCGGTCCGCTCCGGCTGCAGCTTCACGTTCTGGTACAGGAATTTGACCTCCTGCATCTTCGGCGTGACGCGCCGACCCGCGAACACGATGCCGTTGCCGCAGAAGCTGTAGTCCGTCGGCCGATCGTCGAAATCTCCGCCATAGGCGAAGAATTCCTTCCCGTAACGGTCGCGGGCCATTAGAGATTGGTCCATGTAATCCCAAATGAACCCGCCCTGGTACATCGGATACCGCTGCTCAAGCTCTGTATATTTGTGCATGCCGCCAACCGAGTTGCCCATCGCGTGCATATATTCGCAGCTGATGTACGGCTTCGCCGGGCCGCTCTCCAGATAGGCGATAATATCCGTCGGTTTCGCGTACATGCGGCTCTCCATATCGCTCGTCGCATCGTAGTCGCGATTATGGAACACGCCTTCGTAATGCACAAGCCGGCTTGGATCACGCTCTCGGAAATAATTCGAAGCATCCAAAATCACCTGACCCGCGTACGATTCGTTGCCGCAGGACCAAATGAGGATCGAAGGATGGTTCTTATCGCGCTCGAGCATCGATTGCGCGCGGTCCATGACCGCTCCCCGCCACTCCGGCAGGCTGCCCGGAATGTTCCAGGAAGGCTCGACGGCGCCCATCTTCTGCCAAGAGCCATGCGTTTCGAGATTCATCTCGTCGATGACGTAAAGGCCGTATTCATCGCATAGCTCGTACCACAGCGTCTGGTTCGGATAATGCGACGTGCGGACTGCATTCATGTTGTTTTGCTTAATCGTCTTGATATCCCACAGCATATCCTCTGTCGTAATCGCTCTGCCTCGGCGTACATTGAACTCATGGCGGTTCACGCCCTTGAAGACGATCCGTTTGCCGTTCAGGCACATGAGGCCGCCAAGCATTTCGAAGCGCCGGAAGCCGGCCTTCTGGACGATTGCTTCGACAAGCTCGCCCCGTGCGTCGAAGACGGACAAGCAGACGCTGTACAAATACGGCAGCTCTGCGCTCCATGTCTTCACTTCCCCGGCTTCCGCAGCAAGCGTCAGCCTGCCGTCACGAAAACCGCCTTTCGCAGCGGCAACGACTCGCCCTTCCGTATCCTTGAGCGCCAGTTCCGCGCTGGCCCCTGCATCGCGGCCATCCGTATAGGCAAGCAGCTCCAAGTCGACGTGCAGCGTGCCGGTCGCATAGCTGTCATCGAGCTGCGCACGAACCTGCAGATCCCGAACATGCACATCCGGAACGGTATACAGATAAACGTCGCGGAAGATGCCCGAGAACCGCCAGAAATCCTGATCCTCAAGCCAGCCCCCAGTGCTGCGCTGGAATACTTCGACAGCGAGTTTATTGTCGCCCTCCTGTAAGTAGGGCGTAAGCTCGAATTCCGAAGGTGTGAAGCTGTCTTCGCCATAACCGACGAATTGGCCGTTCAACCACACGTAGAAGGCCGATTCCACGCCCTGAAACGAAATATAGAGCGGTCCGCTCATCGTCTCCGGCATTCGGAACGTCTTCACATAGCTGCCGACTGGATTGCTCGCCTGTGGAATATGGGGCGGCCTAACACCGTCAAGGCCGTCCCAAGGATACATGGTATTGACGTATTGAAGCTGGCCGTAGCCTTGCAGCTGAATATGCCCAGGCACTTGAATGTCAGCCCAGCCGCTGCAATCGAAGTCCTGCTCGTAGAAGCGTTCCGTGCGGCTCGCCGCATTGACCGCGTAGCTGAACTTCCAATTGCCGTTCAGCGAATGGCGCATGCTCATCGGCGCTTGACGCGCTGCTTCCTCCATCGTGCGGTAATAGCGGTGATCGGAATGCGCGTCGAGCCGGTTCACTTGATACACCGTCGGATCGCTGAGCCATCCGATATCGGCTGTTGTTGCTTTCACTTTCCGTTCCTCCTTGGTTGATCAGCCTTTATCTCTAAACGTCTCTATTTTAGTCTTATTTGACCGAGCCTGTCATTCCTGCGACGAAATGTTTCTGCATCAGGAAGAAGACGATGGCGGTCGGAAGCGTAGCGATCAGGATGACAAGCATGTTCACGCCGTAATCCGGGGCGTAGCTTGAGCCCAGGTTGGAGATCAGAAGCGGAATCGTCCGTTTCTCCGGCGACTGCAGCACGACGAGCGGCCACAAATAATTGTTCCAGCTGGACATGAACGTAATGATCGCCGCCGCAGCGTACGATGTTCTCATCGTCGGCACGTAGATGCGGAAGAAGACGCCGAGCTCGTTCAAGCCGTCGATCCGGCCCGCTTCCAGCATGTCCTTCGGAAACATCTTCGTGCTTTGACGGAAGAAGAAAATGAGGAACGCCGTGGTGACCGTCGGCAGAACGACCGCCGACATCGTATCGATCCCGATGACGGGAATAACCTTCGTGATCGTACCGAACATCCGGTACAGCGGCACCATGAGCGCCGCGAACGGAATCATCATCGACAGCAGCAAGATATTGAAGACGATATCCTTCGCTTTGCTGCGGAAAATTTCGAACCCGTAGCCGGCCAGCGAGGCGATCAGCAGCGCAAGAATCGTTGTCGAGATCGATATTTTGGCGGAGTTGAGCAAGGCCGGTCCAAGCGCGATCTGATCGACGATTTTGCTGAAGTTCGCGCCCAGGTTTGACCCTGGCATCAGCGTCCCTTTCGTCACGTCGACCGACTTGTTCGTCGCGCTGACGATCATCCATAGAAATGGGAATATCGAAATAATAGCCGCAAGGCTGAGGAACACATAGGTGAATATCCGTTTAGCCATTTTTTTCACCTGCCAGTTTGAACTGAAGAATAGAGAAGATCACGATCAGAATAACGACGCCGTAAGAGACGGTGGCTGCGTAACCGAAGTCGGGCGTGTATTTGAACGAAAGATTGTAAATGTACTGCGACAGCGTGGTCGTAGAATTGCCCGGCCCGCCCTTCGTAATGTTCACGACTTCGTCGAAGAGCTGCAGCGTACCGATCGTCGACGTGATGGACGTGAATAGGATGATCGGCTTCAGGAGCGGCACCGTGATCTGCCGGAATTGGCGGAACGCAGATGCCCCGTCGATACGCGCCGCTTCGTAAATCGAATTGTCGATGTTTTGCAGTGCAGACAAATAGAAAATCATATTATATCCGGTCCAACGCCAGGTAATGGCGATAATAATCGTAATTTTAGCCCAGAATGGGTCAGTGATCCATTGAATTGGCGCTCCGATCAGGTGCAGCTTCGTCAGCGCCGTGTTGATTAATCCGTCATTGCCGAACAGGTACTTGAAAATAACCGAATACGCGACAAGCGAAGTGACAGCCGGCAGAAAAATAGCCGTACGGAAAAAACCTTTCAGTTTGAGCTTGCTGTCGTTCAACAGCACCGAAATAAACAGGGCAAGCACGATCATGATCGGCACTTGCACGATCAGGAACACGAACGTATTTTTGAGTGCGGTTATAAACGTTTGGTCTTTGAACAGTCGAACGTAGTTGTCTCCTCCGACATAATGAAGATTCGTGCCCGTACCCGTTTGGAACGACAGGTTCAGCGCCTTGATCATCGGATAGAAATAAAACGAACAGATTAGCAGGACAGCCAGCGCAATGAACGACCAGCTGATGGCATTCGTTCTTGCTTTGATATTCATATTTGTTCTCGCTTTGCTCACGGTGGCGACAGCTCCTTTCCATCTCAAGAATCATCATAATGACCTTGGACATGCCTCCGCGGAGGCATCCGATTGACTCGGCGGCTTCACGCGGAACCATGTCCTAAGGTCACTGCTGTCCTCGTTGCTACTTCACTTGCGCGTCGGCTTGGCTCTGTGCGTCTTTGAGCACGTCGTTCAGCGATTTGCCGTTCAGATAGTTTTGAATCTCTACGATGAGAATGTCTTCGATGGCATAGGTGTGCAGACCGTAGTTCACGTTAGGAATTTGCGTCGTCCATTCGGCAAAATCCGAGACGATTTTTTGACCGCCGAAGAATGGGTTCGCCGCCGTGTAAGCTTCGCCGGTAGCTGCCGGCTTGTACGTGCCGATCGCACCTACATCCGTCACCAGCTTCTGGTACAGATCTACATTGGAACCAAGCGTAGCTTGCAGGAACTTCGCCGCTTGTTCTTTGCCTGGCACGTTCAGCACGTACCACGAGCTGCCGCCAAGGCTTGTCGCATGAACAGAGTTCGGCGTTTTGGCCAGCTTAGGCATTGGGGCAATCGCCCATTTGCCGGACTGCGAAGCTTCTGCTGTAATGGAAGGGGTAAACCAGTTGCCCGTCGGAACGGAAGCTACATCGCCTTTGTTGTAGTTAGCGACATATTGGCTCCAATCGGAATGGACTTTAACGATATTGGCTTCCATCAGTTTTTTGTAGTCTTCGAAAGCTTCTTTCATTGCATCGTTGTTTGCGATGTTCGGCGTTTTGCCGTCTTCGTTCAAGTACCATTTACCTGCGGATTGAATCATCATGCGAATAATGCCAAGGTCGTTCGGATCAAGCGAGATCCAGTCTTTTCCCGTTGCCGCTTTGACTTTTTTACCGATTTCGATGTATTGATCCCACGTAATATCCTGCAGATCTGCGATCGTATAGCCTGCTTCTTTCAAATAATCCGTTCTCACATACAAGCCGGCTACGCCAGAGTCGAATGGTACGCCGTAATGCTTGCCGTCCACCGATGTCGGCCCAAGCTTGTAATCCGCGAAGTCCTCGGCTTTGATCGTGCTGCTAAGGTCATAGAACATGTCCGGGTACGCTTGCAGGAAGCTCTGCGCGCGGTAGTCTTCGATCAGCACGATATTCGGCAGGCCTTTCGTTGTGCCTGAGCTCATGCCCGTGTTCAGCTTTTGCACGATATCATTCTGTGCGTTCTCTACGATATCGACCGTCAAATTTGCATCCTGCGCTTTATAAGCGTCTTTAGCGAGGTTCATCGCTTTAATGTTAAAGTTGGGATCCCATGCCCAGACCGTTATTTTGCTGGCTGCATCCCCTGTATTCCCGCCGCCGTTTGTGCCGCTGTTTGCATTATCGTTCGTTTTCGACGAGCACGCCGAAAGTACGATTACGCAAATTACGAGTAGTCCAATCAGTTTCTTCACTTTCATGACCTCCGTTATCTATTTGTTGTAAGCGTTTGCTAACTCACTGCTTTATGATAGCATTCCCCGATTTCAGCTCGTTAGCACGATCTTTACAACGAATTGTCATATTCTTATAAGTTGCGGCGGGAGGCCATTTCGAGTTTGGACAATCTTTAGAAATTAGGATCATTATTAGGTTTCAATAACGGAATTCGAATTCTGACGCGCGTTCCTTTGCCAATCTCGCTCGTAATCGTCACCCCGTACCCTTCGCCGAAGAGCAGCTTGATGCGTTCGTTGACGTTGCGTACACCGATTCCGCTGAACAACTTGTGTTTGCTGATTTTCTTCGGAATTTCACCGCTTAGGTTCATGCCGTCCCCATTATCGACCACTTCGCAGACGAGCGCCGAGCTTTCCTGCGTCACCATGATATGAATATAGCCTTCTGCCTTCTCATTGAACGCATGAAAGAAGGCGTTCTCGATGAAAGGCTGGATCATCAGCTTCGGAATCCGGTATTCCAGACAATTCGGCGCGATAAAATAGCTTACGCGAATCCGCTCACCGTACCGTACCTGATTGATCAGCACGTAGTTTTTCAAATTATCGAGCTCTTGCTGAATCGTGATCATCTCGCTGACGTTGCCGATCGCATTCTGCAGCAGCGAGATCAGCGCGTTGATGGTCTCCGCCGCCTTGTCCTTGCTGCCCTGCTGCACCATGAATTTCACCGAAGCGAGCGTATTGTACAGAAAATGCGGATTGATCTGCTGCTGAAGCGCTTCGAGCTCCGCGTTCCGCTGCTGCTTCTGCGTTTCGACCAGCTTGTCCACATACTCGTTCAGCTCGTCGATCATCGCGTTGAACGCAATGCCGAGCTGCCGCGTCTCGTAGCTGCCGTCGACCTTGACGTGGCGGTCGAACTCGTATTTGGAAATCGTCGAGATTTGCTTCACGAGCCGGGTCAGCGACTTCGTCAGCTTGCGCGATATCAGGAACACGATCAGTACCGTCGCGGCCGCGATCGCCATCACAATGAGCGCAATCCGCCGCGTGTCGGTCAATTGCCCAAGCACGGTCTGCTTATCAATAACGTTCACCATGTACAGGTTCAAGCCGCCGATATACTCTGCCAGCAGCAATTGATCCTTGCCCATGATGGAGGCGTTCTTATAAGCGAGACCTTTATTGTCGATCTCCTCCGCATACTGCAGCAGGTCGGCGGATTGCCTGCCGATCCAATCGCCGCGGTTCGATGACACGATCGTCCCCTGCTTGTCCAGCACGGCGACGTCGTTGCCCACGCTCGTATTGCTGTCGTAGAATCGGGCGAAATACGGCTCGCGCACGGCAAAATACACCATCCCGTACACGTCCCCGCTCCGGTCGACCAGCGCCTTGGAGACGATGATCGCCGGCGGCAGCCCGGGGATCCCTGACTTGTCGGCATCATCATACGAGTAAATGAGCTTGCGCGGCTCTGCCAGCGAGCGTTTCGTGATAGGATGATCGGCTAGGGCGCTGTCTGGCACCGGCCAGTACGAACGGTCCGTGGAATATCGCCTTCCGTTCATGCCCGTGACCGTAATGCCGATTTCGTACGCGTCCACGCTGGAGCGGAATCGATTCATTTGCTGCCCCATCTGGTAGAACGCATTGTACATGTTCGCTGAATCCCCGTCGTCTTCGGTAAGAAATTCCCGGATCGACCCGCTTTGGGCGATTTTGTTGGCCGTGATGATAATCGAATAGTTGAAGGAGTCCAGGCTGCTCTGAATTTGCCCGATCACTTTGGAATTCGTAATGCTGAACGTCTCCATGAACACGCGGCTGGAAATGTTAATCGTGGTCCACGTCGTCGTGAACGACACCGCCACGATGCCTGCCGCCATGACGATGAACAATTTCACGAACAAGCCGTTATATTTAAACCGATCCAATACGTTTCTCATGTCCATCACTCGCTCATCTCATGGTTTGCTGCCGGTAGCGGCTTGGCGATAAGCCGGTGTGCTTCTTAAACACTTTGCAAAAATAGCTGTGATCGGAATAGCCAACCATGCCGCTGATTTCCGAAATCGAGGTTTCGCCGGCCCGCAGCAGCTCCTCGGCCTTCTCCAGCCGAACGCGGTGCAGGTAGTCGACGAACCCTTCATTATGATGCGAGGAAAAGTAGCTCGACAGATACGAAGGGTTGAAATGAAAATGCTTGGCCATCTCCGTTAAATTCAGCGGCTCGGCATAATGCGCCTGAATATAATCGAGCAGCCGCTTCATATTGGCGTTGCCGGCCAGCTCGGACTTGTCCGCGATGCATTGCCTCGCCTCCGCCACGAACGCATTCAGCAGTTCCGCCGCCGCGACGGCGTTCCGGGATTCTTCGATTGCTTTGAAATAATCGTATTTCTTGCTCTCGAGCGTCGCGATGTCGTATCCCATATTACCAAGCAGCACGGTAATGTTGAACATCAGGTTGTTAAGAAACGACTTGTACGCGAACACGTCCGTCGTGTAATCCGCCTTATACGACTCCATATAGTCGCGCAAATAACCGAATGCCGCATCGAATCGCTCCCGTTTGAACGCCTCGGTAAATCGGTTTAGATCAAACGGCTCCGGGGCCTGCGGCGGCTCTGGAAGCTCGTTGTACACAAGCAGCTTCTTGCGGGGGAAATAGAACGCGTAATCCATTAATTTCAGCAGGCTTTTTTTGTAAACCGGCTCCAGGCGCGTTAATTCCGAGAAGGGCTCGCTGACGATGACCGCCGCTTCCATATCCGGCCGACCAAGCGCGTCCGCCATCGTTCTGGCCCAGAACGGCATCAAGCTTAGAATTGGGTAGTCCAGATTGAACAGCACCACAATCATGGCGGTGTCCGTTGTAAGGCTATGGTAGACAAACTGATGGGCGTACTGCACCTGCTTGTCGAGTTCTTCCGTCATCCGCTGGCGTATATCACCGATCTCCTGCTTCGTTACCGTTCTTCCACGCAAATCCAAGCCAAGCAGACAAAACATACGGTGAGGGAAAGCTTCCGCCAGCTCAGCGCCGGCATGCGTATCCTCGATTCCGTAGCCGGACAGCAGCTTCTCGAGCACGTTCTTCACCGATGGGCCATGCTTGCCCCCGCCCCCGCCGGCTTGCAGCGAAGGAATGGTCTCGGCTACCGACTTCAGGGCGCTCAGCAGATGTCCGGTGTCGAGCTTCGGCTTCAGAATATAATCGCGGACGCCGCTTTGAAAGGTCGAACGTACGTAATCGAAGTCTCCGAAGCTGCTCAGGACAATCACTTCGATCTCCGGATGATGCAGCTTGATTCGGCGCGTCAGCTCTTCGCCGTCCATGACGGGCATCACGAGATCCGTCAGCACGATATGCGGCTGCAGCTCTTCGATGAGCGCCAGCGCTTCTTTTCCATTCGACGCCTCCCCGATAATCTGGAAGCCTTCCTGTTCCCAATTCATGTAATGCTTGATGCCTTGCCTAATCAATGCCTCGTCGTCGACGATCAGCAGCTTGCAGTAAATCGACAATTCCTGTCCCCCTCATCCAGCCGAAAATAATAGGTACATTATAACCGAAATCGGGAAAGCGATTTGGCCTTCCTTTAATTTCCACGACGGTGGTCATACAAGCTAAATGCCGGGCATGAAGGATGATGTGGCTGATATTCATATTCCATTGCAGTACCCTTCCGCCTTTTCATATCTATAGCGAAAATATGCACAGTTTGTATTGACGTTTGGAAAATGGAACACCGGATAGGCTTATGCCGCATACACTAAACCGAGATATTCACCCATCCTTGCTACGGAAAAGGAGATCAATGCATGAGCAATCATTATACGTACATTCCCGGCGCGCCCGCCGGTTATTATGACCGGAAGGCGGACTGCGGCTGCCAAGGGCCCCGGGGGATGTTTCCTGGCGGACCGGGCGGGCCTGGTGGACCCGGCGGAGGTCCCGGCGGACCCGGCGGAGGTCCCGGCGGGCCTGGCGGACCCGGCGGGCCTGGCGGATTCCCTGGCGGGCCTGGCGGACCCGGCGGAGGTCCCGGCGGGCCTGGTGGATTCCCTGGCGGGCCCGGTGGATTCCCTGGCGGTCCCGGCGGATTCCCTGGCGGTCCCGGCGGATTCCCCGGTGGACCCGGTGGATTCCCGGGTGGTCCTGGCGGATTCCCTGGCGGTCCCGGCGGATTCCCTGGCGGTCCCGGCGGCTTTCCGGGCGGACCCGGCGGATTCCCTGGCGGTCCCGGCGGATTCCCTGGCGGTCCCGGCGGATTCCCTGGCGGTCCCGGCGGATTCCCGGGAGGACCCGGCGGATTCCCTGGCGGTCCCGGCGGATTCGTAACGGTCATCATCAATGGCGGACGCTTCTTCCCATGGGTAACCAATTCATATGCGATCAGGCACTTCCCGCGCATGAGCATTGGCCAGGCGCTTGCATTGACAGGCGTTGTTCGCTTCAGCAATAACGGCCGTATCATTTCTGTAAATGGCGTCTTCATCGCAGGTAACGTGGACACGATTCTGCGGCTCAACGGCCGTCCGATTCCGCAGACCTTGCTGTATCTTCCGGTTCATAGAGGCGATGTCGTAGGGCTCCAGCTCGTCGTGACCGGTCCGCGCGGAGAGGAAGAGTATGCTCCGCTGCTCGCCGAGCAAGTCGAGAACAATTTCGAACAACTGCAGCGCCTTGAGGAAGAAGAGCAGCAATAAATAAGAAAGTCCGCAGCCATCCCGCTGCGGACTTTCTTGATTTGCTATGAATGAGTGCTCCGCCGCGTGCGCATCCACATTTCCGACTGCGATCACCGTGCCTGCAACGAGTCCCGGGAAGCCATGTCTGCTGTAAGCTCACGTGCCGCCAACTTCAACTTATACGTACATAAAGCACCTCTTCCCGCATCATCGGGGAACAATTCGCACGTTTGCCGTGGCACGAAGGCGCATCTGCCGAAAACAACGTGTTAACTGCAGCATAAAAAAGCCGTTCACAGGGCATCTCCACCCTGCAAACGGCTTGCAGCATCAGCTTCTATTCATTTTTGCCGTTCTGTTACTTGAATGACGAAAGGAACGGTGGCCACGCGGTTGTTTCGCTGAAACTGCCCCCATATCTTATACAATCCAGGCTTCGGAAATACGGCACGGAACTGGGCGATCGGCCCGTGCTCCGCCTCCCCCATAGCGTGAACATGCAAGTATTGACGAGCCTCGGCATCCATAATCACGACATGGCCGACCGAGCCCAGATAAGGCTGTAAGTCGCTTACCGGCTCCCCGCTGCCGCTGTCGGCAAAGGAAAACTGAAGCGTAGCCGCCTCGCCCGACCGCGGCTCCGATTCGAAAGACAAGCTGATCTTCATGCCCTCGGAAACCTGCACCAGCTTCTTATCGACGACCAGCATCGGCTCCGTCTGCGGCGGCTTGACGGCGCCCTTGCTTCCGCCTACCTGCACCCATTTGCTCTGCCATTGCTGCTCCCCGCCTTTCGGCTTGAAGTCGGCAATCAGCTTGTACGACCCCGCCGCCGCAAACGTAACCGGCAGCTCGAACACGCCGCGATGCGCAGTCTCTACAGGATGCAAATGCATGAACGTCGACAGTCCGCGGCTGACAATGATCAGATGCAGCTTCTTTTCGTGGCTGATTTGAAGTCCGGCATCCGGCTTCCCCTTTGCATCGGTCAACGTAATGCGAAGCTTCGAAGGCGTACCGGCCTGCGGCTGTCCCGAAGGCCAGGCCCATGACGCGCCATCCACTGCGCCTGAACTCGCATCCATCTCCATACCGGACATATCCATATCGCTCATATCCATACCGGGCATATCCTCATGCGCATGGCCGTGAGACTGCAATTGCATTGCGGACGCAGCTTCGTCTCCCGCATCGTTCACAGCCGGACGCGAATATTTGCACCCCGCTGCAACGATGGCCAGCGATAATATAACAGCCGCCGTTAAGGTGAACGCACGCTTCTTCTTGAATTGTACCTGTAGTATCCGCTTCATGGTTCGTTCTATCCTCGCCTTCATCAATTCCAACTAACCGCCGCCGTTTAGCCGCTCTTCCATATATCGGCGCACGTCAGCCGCCAAATCCTCACGTCGCAGCGCAAGATCGATGGTCGCTTGAACGAAGCCCAGCTTATCGCCTACATCGTACCTGCGTCCGTCAAACCGAAAAGCCGTAATCGGCTGGCTCATATTGAGCCGCTGCAGACTATCCGTCAGCTGAATTTCACCGCCCTTGCCCGGCTTGGCTTCCGCCAGCAGCCGGAATATAGCCGGCTCCAGCACATAACGGCCCACGACCGCTAAGTTGGACGGCGCTTCCCCAGGGGACGGTTTCTCGATTAATCCCCGCAGCAGTCCGTTGCCGCCCGGCGCCAGGTCTACAATCCCGTATTTGTGCGTCTGATCCCACGGTACCTCCATCACCGCAACCACTGACGATTGTCGCTCGTGATACATGCGGATCATTTGCGACAGGCAGGGCGGCTCCGATTGCAAAATATCATCGCCAAGCAGCACCGCGAACGGTTCATCCTCCACGAAGCTGCGCGCGCAAAGAACGGCGTGACCAAGCCCCAGCGCCTGGCCCTGACGAATATACACGATTTCCGCTAGATGCGAGATGCGCTGCACAAGCTCCAGCATCTCCTCGCTCTGACGCGCTTCAAGCTCTGCCTCCAGCTCGAAGGACTTATCAAAATGATCTTCGATCGCCCGCTTGTTACGCCCGGTGACGATCATGATGCTTTCAATGCCGGAAGCAGCCGCTTCCTCCACGATATATTGAATGGCCGGTTTATCAATGAGCGGCAGCATTTCCTTCGGCTGCGCCTTCGTTGCCGGAAGAAACCTCGTGCCAAGCCCTCCCGCCGGTATAATAGCCTTGCGAACCCTTTTCGCAGTCATTGCCGTTTTCGCCTTCTCTCTTCTATTCTGTTTTTGCCATTTTGCCCTGATTTATACAATCTCCAATTGTGACCACCGTTAATACGTCAGTCCGACAGACTGCCTGCTGTACGTCGAATCTGTTAAGGTTCGCAGCAGAAAATGAGCAACATCTGCCCGGGAAATTCGCGACTCGCCCGTGGGCACCCCTTGCCTGGCTTCCTTGTAATCGCCCTTGAGCCTGCCGCCGACGAGCTGCACCGGGCGTGCAACCGTCCAGTTCAGACCGCTTGCCGCCAGCGCGTCCACGGCGCAGCGATGATCGGCAAGCACATGGCACAGCACAATCCGTGCGAGCAAACCGGGGAGGCCGGGAATTTCTTTATGGATCCCTGCGGAAGCCACGTAGCCGATGCGCAATACGCCATGCCGCTTCATGCCGGCAATAATGCAGGCCGCCATTTCCGAAAGCTCCATCGTTCGCCCAAACCTACGCCTGCCCAGACAGGAGATGACAGCATCTTGACCCGCTATCGCCTGCGCAACTGCAGCTTCATCGCGCGCGTCGCCTTGAATAATCGACAAGCCCTGGTGCTCGAGATCAAGCTTCCGAAGCGAGCGGACGAAGGCCGTCACGGCATAGCCCTGCTCCAGTGCCTGCTGCACCACTTGCTTGCCAGTGCCCCCGCTTGCGCCGAATACAACAATTTTCATATCGATGCGCCTCCATCCTACTGAATGTAAACGTAGCATCGGAACGAACGAGAAGCAATGGGACTTGACATTTGTTCTTATTTATAATAATTTTAATTTAATAATAGTTATTATTAAGGTTCAACACAACAGACAGCGGTTAATAAGAGGAAGAGCAGTCCTAGTTACAAGAAGCGTGATTATTTCACCAAGCTCCTCGGCAAAATAAACGGGATACCTGGCGAGCGCGAGCATGATGATCCGCATGAAACACGACGCAGGAGCAGGCTGTGGAAGTTGACAAGCAGACGGATGCGTTTTTCACTATTTTATTCCGAAGGAGTGTTTAATCATGACGGCAATTAAACTGCAATCGATCCTGAACAAACAAATCTCGACGTGGAGCGTGCTCTACATTAAGCTGCATAACTACCATTGGTATGTAAAGGGGAACCAGTTCTTCACGCTGCATGTGAAATTCCAGGAGCTCTACGAGGAAGCGACGCTGCATGTCGATGACATCGCAGAGCGGCTGCTAACGATCGGCGGCTCTCCGTATGCCACCATGGCGGAGTACCTCGAATACTCCAGCGTGAAAGAAGCAACGGGCAAGGAAACCGCCCCAGAGATGGTCAATACGCTCATTCGAGACTTCACGAACGTGGCCGCCGAGCTGAAGGAAGGCATGGAAGCGGCACAGGAAAGCGGCGACGAAACGACCGGGGATCTGCTGCTTGCCATCCACAAATCGCTCGAGAAGCACACTTGGATGCTTAAAGCATTCAACGGCAAATAAATCCTGGCTAACAGCTAAGGCCCGTCAACTGCGGTTAATTTTCGCGGTTGGCGGGTCTTCTTGCTGCGTCCAGAAGACGCACCACGAGGCAAGATGGAGCGATGCTGCAGAAGCTGTACAGCAGTCCGCTTAGCCGTAAGCGAACCGCTGCCGGTATCTGCGCGGCGAGATGCCTTCGATTCGTGTAAAGCAGGACGTGAAGTAGGCAGCTTGGTTGAAGCCGACCTCCTCCGCGATCCGAGTGACCGCGTAATCCGTTTGAAGCAGCAGCAGCTTCGCCTGCTCGATTCGGTGATGCAGCAAATATTCCATCGGCGCGCAGCCGTATACCCGCTGCATGCAGCGAGCGATATAGACGGGGTGAAAATTCAACTGCTCGCCCAGCTGCTGCGCGGTGACGGGTTCTCGGTAATGCTTGCGCATATAGGCCGCGGCCTGCTCCGCGCAAGCGGCAGCCGGCGAAGACTCTTCCCCGGCCATGGATAAGGACAGCTGGCGCAGCAGCTCTTGGAAGAGCGCCTGCTGGCTCCACTTCGCGCTGCTGGAGTAGAAGCTCTGGTTCAGCTGAATGAGCTGCCCCAGCAATTCGTCGACCTTGCCGGGATGCAGCAGCTTGGCAAACTGCGGCACTTGAATCTGAAACGTGTGGGTTTCGTAAGACCAGAGCGCCTTGGTGTTCATCTCATCGTATGGCTCCAGCCCCTCCTGCCCTTGCCGCGGAAGCTCCGTCTCCGTCACGGACCAGCTCCCCATCGTCTGAAAATGAAGCCAGTAGTAGGAGGTGTAGCTGTCGCAGCCCTGCGTTCCGTAGTGGTAGCTGTCCGGTCTCAGAATGAGCGCACACCCTTCGCCGACCTCGTAGGTTCGGTCCTCCTCGCCCAAGAAGAGGCAGCCTTCCCGAACGACAAGCAGATCGAACACCTCGATGTTTCGGCGGTTGACGTGACGCCCCCCGATGCCGTAATCCGCTAAGCCGCAGAGCATATAGTGCGGAAGCGGAGGAACCGTAAATTGCAGCAAGCTCATCGCTGTCACTCCTTCCAGGAAGCCATGCTCCGGTATGAACGAAGTTTGTAATTTGAAAGTTTAGGTTGAATTCATGATACTTGCCGTTAAGTATACCATCTATAATTTGAAATGAAACGAACGGATGAAACATGCGCGGACGGCTATACTGCCGCAGGCGATTCAGGAGGCATACAAGTAGCAATGAAGAACGCAAGTAAACGGCTGACGAAACGAAATTCCTTTTCCTTATGGTCCCTCAGCTGGCCGATCTTTATCGAGCTGCTGCTCGCCACGCTGCTCGGCACGGTCGATACGCTGATGGTCAGCAAGGTTTCCGATGACGCCGTTGCCGTCGTCGGTTTCTCTAATCAACTATTTAACGCCCTTGCAGCGCTGTTCATCACCATTTCAAGCGGTGCAGGCATTCTCGTCGCCCAGCGGCTCGGATCCAAGCGGTCCGAGGAAGCACGAACGATTGCGATTATTTCCGCACGGGTATGCGGAGGAATCGGACTTGCGCTAAGCGTCACGCTGTTATTCGCACCGGAAGCCATCGCCCGGCTGATTCAGATGCCTGAGCATCTGCTGCCCATGTCCCGTACGTATATTTCCGTAGCGGGCAGCGGGCTGATCTCGATGGCGCTGACCTCCGCGTTCAGCACCGTGATCCGGAGTACGGGCAATACACGGGGTCCGATGCTGACCGTTGTCGGCATTAACATTTTACACGTTGCTCTTAATTATGGGTTTATCTTCGGGGCGTTCGGCTTCCCTCAGCTGGGACTTACGGGCGTTTCCATCTCGACGCTGGTCAGCCGGACGACGGCGATGCTTATTCTCGGCTTCATGTTCATCCATTCCTTCGAGCGCAAGGTTGGAATTGCAGATATTCGCCTTCACGATCGCAAGCTCTTCAAGGAAGTGCTGCGCATCGGCTGGCCGCTCGGCGTCAATGCATCTTGCTGGATGGTTTCGCAGCTCGTCATCTTCACGTTCCTAGCCATGCTTGGCGCCAAGGAGCTTGCGGCACGCACGTATTTAAACACGCTTGAATCCTTCTGCTTCCTGCTCGGCTATGCCATCGCGCTCGGCGTCCAAATCCAGATCGCCCACCTCTTCGGCGCGCGAAAATGGAAAGAAGCTTACCGCAGCGCCTACAAAGCGCTATGTATCGGACTTGCCGTCGTTACCGTCAACGCGCTGCTGCTCCTCCTTCTGGGCAAATGGTTTCTCGGATGGTTCACGAAGGATCCTGAAATTATCGCGATGGGTATTTCCCTGCTTGCGCTCAACCTGGTGCTGCAGCCGGGTAAGATGCTCAACATGGGTTTCAACGCCGGGCTGAACGCGGTCGGCGATACCCGTTTCCCGATGATAACCTCCCTCCTGTCCATGTGGTTTGTCGCCGTCGGCTTCTCTTATTGGTTCGGCCTTCATCTGGGCTGGGGGCTTGTCGCAATCTACTGCTGCATGATTGCCGACGAGTACGTTCGGGGTACGCTTGCTTTCTTCCGGTGGCGGCAGCGCAAGCTGCTGCGGCGCGCGGAGACGGAATCCTTGGGGAGCACTCCTTCTGCCAAGCTTCCTGCAGCCGATTCGGCCGGCCCGTCCGTGTCCGTCGTCTGATTGACGCTGACCGCAGCTGGACGCCAGCCAGGGCAGCCGGCTGCTTGAACCGCCTCATAGCCTGTTACTCCAAACAAATAAGGGCAGTCCGGAAACCATGACGCAAGCCATGCTCTCCGTACTGCCCTCTTTACGTGGACCAGTGCCGTTTTACTTCTTCTTATTCGCTGCAATCTGCTCGGCAAGCTCATTTAGAAACGCCCAGCGATCCATCAGGGCCTCCAGCTGCGCCTCCAGCTGCGCCTGCTCCTGCAGCAGCTCCTGCAGCAAGCCGGAGTCGCTGCTCGCCGCCTCCATCCGCGTCTGCACCTTCTGCAGGTCCAGCTCCGCTTTCTCGATATCGGCATCGATCGTATCGAATTCCTTCTGCTCTTTGTACGTCATTTTCATCGGCTTGGCCGATTCATTCGCGCCTGAATCGGCCGGGATGCCGTTCTTCGGCTGTGCCGCCGGAGCAGGCTCGCCCCCGCGCTTCGGCTCTGCGCCGCCCGAATCGTTCGCGCCGGAGCGGACGCCATGCGCCGCCGCATAGGCCTGGTAATCCGAGAAGTTGCCGACATGCTGCTCAATGACGCCGTTACCCTCGAAGGCAATAATCCGATCCATCGTGCGATCGAGGAAATACCTGTCATGGGAAACCGTGAAGACGACGCCGGGGAAATCGTCCAGGTAATCTTCAAGCACGGTCAACGTCGTAATGTCCAAGTCATTCGTCGGCTCATCCAGCAGCAGCACGTTCGGCGCTTCCATCAGGATGCGCAGCAGCTGCAGCCTGCGCTTCTCGCCGCCGGACAGCTTGGCAATCGGCGTCCACTGCTGCGCAGGTGGAAACAAGAACCTCTCCAGCATCTGTGACGCAGTAATGGTGGTGCCGTCTCCTGTCGTCACCCGCTCCGCGCTCTCGCGGATGTAGTCAATGACCCGCAGGCTCTCGTCCATCTCCTCTCGCTCCTGCGAGAAGACGCCGAGCTTCACCGTCGGTCCGAGCGAGACCGTGCCCTCATCGGGCTGCAGCTTGCCGGCAATCAGCTTCAGCAGCGTCGACTTGCCAAGACCATTGCGCCCCACGATGCCAACGCGGTCTTCCGGTACCGCGATATAGCTGAAATCCGCGATCACCGTGCGGCCCTCGAACGATTTGCGCAACCCCTCGATCTCCAGAATCTTCTTACCGAGCCGCGTAGAGGCAACGGACACCTCCAGCTTGCCGGAGGCTTTCTCCGGCGCGTTCGCGCTCAGCGCTTCGAACCGCTGAATGCGCGCCTGCTGCTTCGTCGTCCGCGCTTTGGCGCCTTTGCGCATCCAAGCCAGCTCATTGCGGAGCAGGTTCTGGCGCTTCGCTTCCGATGACGCCTCGCGTTCCTCGCGGTCCAGCTTGAGCTCGAGGAACTGGCTGTAGTTCGCGGTGTAGAAATACGCTTTGCCTTTATCCAGCTCCAGCGTACGGTTACTGACGCGGTCCAGGAAGTACCGGTCATGCGTAATCATAAGCAGCGCGCCCTTGCGCTTCTGCAGCATACCTTCAAGCCAAGCGACGGATTCGTTGTCGATATGGTTGGTTGGCTCATCCAGCAGCAGCACGTCGGCCGGCTGAATAAGCGCCGCAGCCATCGCAACGCGCTTGCGTTGGCCGCCGGAGAGAATGCCAAGCTTCGCATCGAAGTTCAAGATGCCGAGCTTCGTGAGCGCGATTTTCGCTTCGCTCTCGAGTCCCCAGGCGTCCAGCTCGTTCATACGCTGGTTAGCACGGACAAGCTTCTCCTGCGCCGCCTCGCTGGTCGGGTTCAGCTCAAGCGCCTGCAGCGCCGCCGCATAGGCCCGTACCGCCTGCATTGGTGCCGAGTCTCCGCCGAGCACATGCTCCAGCACTGTCTCCTCGGGGTCGAACTGCGGATCCTGCGCCAGCATCCTGACCGTCGTTCCGCCAACAACAAGAATAGAGCCCGAATCAGGGGGCTCTATGCCTGCAACGACTTGAAGAAACGTCGACTTACCGGTGCCGTTCACGCCGATAATACCGATTTTGTCGCCCATTTCCACGCCGAACGACACGTCTTGAAACAATATTTTTTCACCGTAGCTCTTGGAGATATGATCAACCGTTAATACGTGCATGCTTCTCTTCCCGCCTAACGTTAGTGAATCGCAAAACGCTGTGCAGCCCGCGCTTTGTCCGCATCCCGTCCGCGATACACATAAGCTTCATCTTATGCCGCGCCAGGACTTCCCCGGAATAAAACAGATGACGCCGCCACTTGGGATGGCGGCGCCTGCCGTTTCACCTTCTCTATTCACTTTAAACGATGAACTAAGCTGTGATCAAATCTTTCTTTACGAAATCGTTCGCGGATTCTTCCGCCTTGATCGCGATTGCCGCCATCGTACGGACGGCTTCCACCGGATATTTCCCTGCAGCCGTCTCGCCGGACAGCATGACCGCATCCGATCCATCCCATACGGCATTAGCCACGTCGCACGCTTCTGCGCGCGTCGGACGCGGATTGGCCTGCATGGATTCCAGCATTTGCGTCGCCGTAATGACGAATTTGCCGGCACGGTTACAAGCGCTGATCATGCGCTTCTGCGCCATTGGCACATCCTCGATCGGAATCTCTACGCCGAGATCGCCGCGCGCGACCATAATGCCCTCCGAAGCTTCCACGATCGCTTCCAGCTCGTCCAGGCCTTCTTGATTCTCGATCTTGGAGATGATTTGAATATGGCCGGCGCCCTGCGCAGCCAGCAGTGCCTTCACTTCCTGCACGTCTTCGGCGCGGCGGACGAACGACATGGCAATCATCTCGACCTTGTTCTCGATGCCGAAGGCGATGTGCAGCTTGTCTTTCTCCGTTACGCCCGGCAGGCTTGTTTGAATACCCGGCAGATTGACGCCCTTGCGGGCTTTGATGATGCCGCCGTTCTGGATTACGCATACGACGTCAGAGCCTTCGATGCGAACGACTTGAAGCTCGATCAAGCCGTCGTCGATCATAATGCGCGAGCCGACCGTAACATCCTGCGCAAGATCATAAGATACCGAAATCCGCTGCTGCGTGCCTTGGATTTGTTCTGTCGTTAAGGTCAGGAATTCGCCTGCCTTCAGCATGTAGGAAGGCTCCTGCAGCACACCCGTACGAATCTCGGGTCCTTTAATATCCAGCATCACGGACACCGGAAGGTTCAGCTTGCTTGCGGCCGCGCGAACCAATTGAATCCGCTGCTTGTGATCGTCAAGCTCGCCGTGCGCCAGGTTCAATCTCGCTATATTCATGCCGGCAAGGAGCATATTCTCGAGGATTTCCTCGGACATGCATGCAGGTCCCATCGTACATACAATCGCTGTTTTTTTCATGATGATCTCTCCCTGTTTTTCGAATTTATGATGAATTCGGTGTTTTCCTGTCGTAAGGTGTCCCATCTTGACGCATCGTGTAATTCTTTCTTAACTCCATTGTAAAAGAACCATTGCGCAATCGCGATGTACTATAGTACAGTGGTTGTAAAATAGTACGATGAAGAACAGGGGGCAGATGGCTGCCTATGTTTGATATATTCGATATCCGGCAGGAACGCGGTATCCTTCGAAGCGAGCAGGCTGTGCTCGGAAGCGACAGCTTTACGCTCGTATGGGTGAGATTCGGCCAAACGAGCTATCGCATAGCCGGGCAGCTGATGCAATGCCGCAAGAATGATCTGCTGCTCATCCCCGCCGGTCTCCCCGCCGCTGAACTGCGCGGGTCTGGAAGCATCCGCGAAAGCGTCGTCGTCCGCTTCAGTCCCGCTACCTCCGCGGCCGTCCGGCTGCTGCCCATCCTTGCCAGGCGTACGCCCTTGCGCTGGGTTACGCATATGCCGGAGCTGCTGCTTGAGAAGCTGTTGTACATCGTGGAGCAGTGGTCGGACCGGGATCGTTATTTCTCCGTCATGTGCGCCGCGCTGCTCACCGAGCTTATCGTGACGATCAGCCGGGAGTTCGATGAGGGCGAGAAGCCGCCTTCTTCCATCCACCATATCGAGGTCATGAAGCGTTATATCGAGGATCACTATCGCAGCAAAATCACGAAGATCGAGCTCGGCGGCTGCATCAACGTCAGCCCTAACTATGCGGCATCCTTATTCCGCAAGGTGACCGGACTTACGATCAGCGAATATGTACACCGCAGGCGAATGAAGACCGCCCACTATATGCTCCGCCATTCGCAGCTGACGGCTCAGGATATCTCGGAGCATCTCGGATACAGCGATCCTTCGTACTTCAACCGGATTTTTAAGCGTATTGTCGGCAAGCTGCCTTCAGACGTCATCGCGGAGCGCTCTGGACTGGAGTAGGGGGAACCGCTGATGAAGAATTTCCGCAGCGAATATGGTATGATTATGTTCCAATTATGAATAACGGACCCTGACTTTCAGTAAAGGAGACGACCCTTATGACTTCCCTATCCGACCAGCAGTTCTCAAGGATATCCCGTGCCCTTGCCGAACCGCGGCGATACCAAATGCTCAAGGAAATCGGGGCCTCGTCGGAGCCGCTTCCGTGCAGCGCGCTGCACGTCACCCATCAGGTGAGCGCCGCTACAATCTCCCACCATCTGAAGGAGCTGGAAACCGCGGGCCTCGTATCCAGCATCCGCGAAGGCAAATATATGAGCCTCGTCCTTGAACGCGATGTGCTTCGCGCTTATCTCGACCAGCTCTCCAAGATCTAATGCCGCCGCCCGCACGTACCGTATAAGCCAGAGGACCGCAAAACAACCGCATAGCGCTATTTACTCCATCCAAGAGGGGCGTTTGCTCCTCTTTTTTGATTCCTCCGCTCAAATACGAATGGACGGTGCCCGTGCCCGAGGATGAATAAGGCGCAGCTTCTGAATCGATATGAATCGGCTAAGAAACAAAAACAGGATGGAACAGGTGTTATTACCTGCTCCATCCTGTTTCTGTATGGGTCGATCACGGCTTGCATCCGGCTGTTAGCCGCCGCCTGGCGGGCGTCGGCGAGTATGGCGAATGATGCGCAGCGGCTGTTTTTAAACCATCTCCGTGCGCTGCGCCTCGAACTCCAGGTCCGAGTCGCCGGTTTGCGCGAGCGGAATGGCGATCATCCGCATGGGATCCATCATCCGAAGCATGCCCTTCAGCTCAAACGGCGTCCGAACGCCGCGGGTCAGCCAGCCTTCAATATCCTCCGGCTCCAGAATCGCGGGCATCTGCGCCTGGTATGGCAAGACGAGCGTATTCGCCTTCGTCATCAGCATCGTGCAGGTGCGCATCTCCTCGCCGGATGCCGGGCTGAACACATCGTAGAGCCCCGCAATGGCGAAGGTTCCGCTGCGCATCGTGAGCTTGATCCGCTGCTCCTCCTTGCCTTCCATCCGTGTCACGTAGAAGCCGCTGCACGGAATGATGCAGCGCTGCTTGTCGGCGATTCGGTCATAGATCGGCTTGTTGAACAGCTGCAAGCTGTCCATGCGTACAGAATCCTTTGCCCAGTAGGGCACCATCCCCCAGCGGAATTCATCGAGCACCCGCCCTTGTTTGCCCGCATAGATCGCGGAAATGGATTCTGTCGGATGAATCTCGTACCGGTTGGACGTATGAAACAGGACATTGCCGAGCTCGAATCGATCCGTCAGCTCGGAAGCATGCGCGGTAATGGAAATCGCTTGACACATGGGAAAAACCTCCTTTTGTTTTGGCTATTATGACCAGTTTGCCTGGAAACATGTGCGCTTCTCAGGGATTCGCTATAATAAGCCTAGAACGAGGAGGGAGCCGGATATGAAAAACGGTAATCACATGACCGCAAATTCGCATTTCTCTTATGGCGAACGGCTTCTGCCCTACGCCTCACTCATCAACGATCATCTGCCGCTCTATATCAATCGCGCTTACGAATCGTTCGAGCTGCGCATGCATGCGCATGATTTCATTGAGATCTGCCTGGTTACCGAAGGTACCGGCGTCCATTATATCGGATCCGACCAGATGCCCGTCGCGCGCGGCGACCTGTTCTTCATCCCAGTCGGTCTCTCCCATGTCTTCCGTCCGGCGGCGCAGGGTCAATCCCTTGTGATGTACAACTGCATCCTGACCGCCGAACAGCTGGAGACGCTCCTCCAAGGCATCCGCGCCGAGCCGCAAATCGCGGAAGCCTTCCGGGGGCGTAATTCGCTCAAAGCCTGGTTTCACCTCCACGACCGCGGCGAAGAAGCGCTGCGCCTGTTCCATAAACTCCACCGGGAATTCACCGCGCGTGAGCCAGGCTTTGCCGCCGCACTCTGCGCCGCGGCTATCGAGCTGCTCGTGCTGCTGTACCGCCGCATGGGCGCAGACCTGCCCCCACAAGAACCCGCTCATTCTGCCGGTCATGCCTCAAGCGGCATGCGGGAGCAGCTCGCGTTCATCGAGGCCAACTGCGCTCAATCGCTTCATGCAGCCGATATCGCGGAGCGGCTCGGCATCGGCGAACGCCAGTTCCAGCGCAGCTTCAAGAAAGCGACGGGTACCACGTTCCTTGATTACGTGCAGAGCGCGCGCATCGATCTCTGCTGCAGCCTGCTCCTGAAGACGACGGACAGCATCGTCGAAATCGCGGTCCGGTCCGGCTATCAGGACATCAAGTTTTTTAACCGGCTGTTCAAGCGAAAGACGGGTGTCACTCCCCGTCAGTACCGCATGTCCATGCAGCAGCCGCGAGTACCTTCCAGTTAATCCGTTAAAATAAGCGGCCCGCTGCTCGTGACCGCTACCGTATGCTCATACTGGGCGCCCCAAGAGCCGTCGAAGGTCCGCGCTGTCCAGCCGTCGGCATCGATGGTTATGTCGGGATAGCCCCTCACGAAGATGGGCTCGATGGTAATGACCATGCCCTCCCGCAGCCGCTTCCCAGTACCGGCTTTGCCCCTGTGATGCACTTGGGGATCTTCATGCAGCCTGCGCCCGATCCCGTGTCCGATGAACGCTTCGACGACGGCGTACTTCTCCCCGTCTGCAACGGTTTGCACCGCATAGCCGATATCGCCGATTCGGTTGCCCGCAACAGCCTTCTTGATGCCCTGATAGAGCGCGAATTTCGTTGCGTTCATCAGGCGCTGCGTCTCGCGGTCGACCCGGCCGACCGCATAAGTCCATGCAGAGTCGGCCATCCAGCCGTCCAGCTCCGCCACCATATCGATCGTCACCAGCTCGCCCTCAAGGAGCGGCGCATCCTGCGGGAACCCGTGGCAGACCACCTCGCCGACAGAGGCGCATGTCGCGTACGGATACCCTTTGTACCCCTTCTGGACCGGACGCGCGCCGCATTTCAGCATATATCCCTCTACGAACCGGTCGATTTCAAGCGTCGTGACGCCGGGCTTGATCCGCATGCCGATCTCACGATGACAGGCCGCAACAATGCGTCCGGCTTGACGCATCTTTCCAATCTCATCGATCGTCTTATATTGAATCATCCGCCACTCCTCCCTGCTTATGCGGCCGCAGCGCAGCCATGAGGAAGCCGAAAAACAAAAAAGCCTTGTCCCTATCGTACCGGGCAAGGCTTATTCACTATTATATTAGCTGACCGATGAGCGGAGACGTCCCATCTCATGCTCGACCAACAGCGTCAGTTCCTCTTCATAACCGCCCATAATGCGGTATTTGCGGATGTAGTCTCTGACGAATTTCTTCGAATCCTTGGGTTGAAAAATGCGAGTTAGTTCCATGAGGCTTTCTTTGACTTCATTATGGCTGCGTTTCGCCATGAAATCCCCTCCCTAGCATCGGTTGGTGGTTCTAACATTTACTGTACGAGAACGCGCACGGTTGAGAATCAATCGCGGCTTAACCCATTTGGTGTTGAACGATCCATATGATTGAAAGGTGAGTCCAAAAGCTTCTGATGCAGCAACGAAATCGAATTTTCGAATTTATCAATTAATTATAACATTTTAAATATGGATATAAAAGCGAACACCATATTTAATTTGTTAAAAAATCATGTTTTGTCATTGTCTGTCGAATCCGTGCCGGACCCGTCGGATTGCTGCGGGCGCGCCGTCGTAGCCGACCAGGCACTGCTCTTATACATACGCAAATACGCGATAACACCTGCGATTGCGACGATGATGCCGAATAAAATGACCGCGGTCGTTATCCAAGGGCTAACCACCATGCGCCCTCCCTTCCCTCTAGCTGAATTTCCATATATAGGCTAATTATAGAGGAAAGGGATACCGCTTTCAATGCAGCGGACAGACTACTGCATAAATGTAACATATTACAATTACGTTACTCGGCGAAACGTTCCGCTTCCCCATACAAGGAGCTCGCCTTTATTATCGGCAATACGCCCCTCAAGCGTAAGGGTTCGCCGAGATTTGTGCAGCAGCACGGCTTCGCAGGTCAACCTCCCCTCCGACGAGCTCTGCAAATAGTGGACGTTCAACCCCGTTGTGACCGTCCGCTCACCCGGACATTCTAGAATCGTGACAAGCCCCATGGCATTGTCGAGCAGCGAAGCCAGCACGCCGCCGTGCACAATCCCGGCCAGGTTGAGGTGCTCCGGACGAAGCTGCAGCCCAATGACCGCTTTGCCCCGCTCCGATGCAATCAACTCGCAGCCCAGATACCCCCAGAATGTTCGCTTCGCCTCCGCTTCCAGCGCTTCCAACGCGGATATGTCGTCAGACGGCCGGTTTGCATCTCCTGTAGTCATGTCCCCCCTCCCCGATCACCGTCACCCGAAGCGGCAAGCTCCTCTTCCTCCTGCAGCTTGCGGCGCAGCACCTTGCCGATCATCGTCATGGGCAGCTCCGTGCGGAACTCGTACATATGCGGCACCTTAAATACGGCGAGCCTTTCCCTGCACCAGCGGTCAAGCTGCATGGAAGAGACGCTCACGTCCTGGCGCAGGACGATGAACGCTTTTACCGTTTCGCCGCGGTACGGATCCTTCACGCCGATGACGGCCGCCTCCCGTACGCCGGGATGCTCATACAGCACCTCCTCCACCTCGCGCGGGTAAATATTAAAGCCTCCTGCGATGATAATGTCCTTGATCCGATCCACGATCGTAAAGAAACCGTCGCTGTCGACTGTCGCCAGATCGCCGGTATGCAGCCAGCCGTCCCGCAGCGCGGCGGCCGTCGCTTCCGGCTTGTTCCAATAGCCTTGCATGACCTGCGGGCCTTGAATGAGCAGCTCTCCCACCTCCCCGAGGGGCAGCTCCTCCCCCGTGGTCATATCTACGATTTTGGCGAGCGTGCCGGGGAGCGGCAGTCCGATCGTGCCGATCTTGCGCTTCGTCCACAGCGGATTGGCATGCGTGACCGGGGCCGCTTCCGTCAGGCCGTAGCCTTCAATCAGCCTGCCGCCGGTAACGGCTTCGAACTGCGTCTGCACTTCAAGCGGGAGCGGCGCGGAGCCGCTGATGCATACGTTGATCGAGGACAGGTCGTACTTTTTCGCGCTCGGATGGCCGAGCAGCGCGATATACATCGTAGGGGCGCCGGGGAAGATCGTCGGCTTCTCGTCGCGGATCGCCTTCAGCACAGCCGCAAGCTCGAAGCGGGGCAGCAGAATAATGGTGCCGGCCTTGAGCGCGGACAGGTTCATGATGACCGTTAGACCGAACACATGGAATAAAGGGAGCGCTGCCAGGAAGCGTTCCTTTCCCTCCTGCACACGGTAAAACCAAGCCGCGCACTGCGCGGCGTTCGCAATGAGGTTGCGATGCGTCAGCATGACGCCCTTGGCAAGTCCTGTCGTTCCGCCGGTATACTGAAGCAGAGCGACGTCCTTCTCTGGATCCTGCTTCACTTCGGACGGCAGCTTTGGCGCCTTGGCAAGGAAGGAAGCCATCCGCGTCACGCCATGCTTGCCGTATGGAATCTGAGGGTGATGTCCTGTGCGCCGCTGCTTGATGGGGAAGAGGATGTTTTTGGGGAAGGGAAGCTCATCTTGAATGGATGTAACGATTACCTTGCGCAGCTGCGGGACCGGGCCTTCCTCAGGCTTATCGCTTCTCACTCTGCCAAGACGCGGATAGAGCAAATCCAGCGTCACGATCGCTGCCGCGCCGCTGTCCTTCAGTTGATGCTCCAGCTCCCGCTCCACATAGAGCGGGTTCGTCATCACGACGACTGCGCCCGCGAGCAGGACGCCGAAATAAGCGATAACGGCCTGCGGACAGTTGGGCAGCATGATCGCGACGCGGTCCCCGCTGCCAATGCCGTTCGCCTGCAGCCCTGCGGCCATCCGCTGGGCTGCAGCCAACAGCCCTTTATAGGTGTAGGTCTTGCCGAAGAAATGCAGCGCCTCGTTAGCGGGGTAGCTGGCTGCAGCCTGCAGCAGCAAACCGCTAATGCTCATATTCGGGATGTCCACGGACGGCGCAACTTCGCCGGGATAACTGCGCAGCCAGGGCCAAGCCTGCGGTTGTTCCATCTCGTCGCCTCCTCAACGTTTTGCAGTCTTGGGGTAGCAGGCGTTCAGGCAAAAAAAGCAAAACCGCTTCGGAAGCAGGGGTTACAGCGTATACTGTTGGCTGCGGATCACGCGCGCGGCAATGCCGCGTTTGATCGCAATCGTATCGACGATCGGCGCCCGCATCAGCTTCTTCAGTATGGCAAGCTGCGTTTGCAGGGCATCGCCTTCTTCCAGCGCAGCCAGTGCGGTTTTGGCGTAGCGGTCGATACGCTCCATCGCTTCTTGGACGAAGACGACCGTCATTTCGACGGCGTTCCGGGTTCGTGCCGCCGCGGCAGGGTCGGCACGAAGGAGCATCTTGCGGGTGCGAAGAGCGGCGCTCTCCATGGCGAAGACTTGAATCATCATGTCCGCCAGCAGACAGAGCACTTCCTGCTGCTGCTCCAGCGCAAGCCCGTACTTCTGGACGGCTAGGCCGCCGATCGCAAGAAAGGTCCGTTTCGCCTGACCGATGCGGTACGTTTCCTTGGCAAGGGGCTCGCTGAACGCCGGAAGCGGCATAGGCTGCAGCAGCTCCGCCTGCAGCGCGCGCGCCTTGCGCAGCAGCGGCAGCTCGCCCTTCAGCGCCTTCTTCATCAGCGTGCCTGGAATGAGCATCCGGTTGATCTCGTTCGTCCCCTCGAAGATGCGGTTGATGCGGGAATCGCGGTAGATACGCTCGATTTTGTATTCCTTGATATAGCCGTAGCCGCCATGAATTTGGACACCCTCATCAGCGACGTAGTCCAGCACCTCGGTCGCAAATACCTTGTTGATGGAACATTCAAGCGCGTATTCGGAGATTGCCTTGGCTGCTCTGGCTCCCGCTCCGACGTCGGTTCCGGTTCCGCCGCCTTCCGCTTCGCTCGCCTGAAGCATCTCGTCAATCCAGCCTGCCGTGCGGTACACCATGCTTTCCATCACATACGTCGCGATGTTCATGTCCGCCAGCTTCGCGCCGATCAGCGGGAAAGAAGCAATCGGGCGGCCGAACTGCTTGCGGGCATTGGCGTATTTGGCCGTAATCCCGATCGTTTCCTTCGCTCCGCCTACGCAAGCCGCGGCAAGCTTGAAGCGCCCGATATTCAATATGTTGAACGCGATGAGATGCCCCTTGCCGACCTCGCCGAGCACGTTCGCAACGGGCACCGGCGTATCGTCGAAGAAGATCGGGCAGGTCGACGAGCCCTTGATGCCCATCTTGTGCTCCTCCGGTCCGATGCTGAAGCCCGGGGAACCCCGCTCCACGATGAACGCGGTAAAATAATCCCCGTTCACTTTGGCGTACACGATGAAAATATCCGCGAATCCGGAGTTGGTGATGTACAGCTTGGAGCCATTCAGCACGTAGTGCGTGCCATCCGGCGTCAGCCTCGCCGTCGTGCGCGCGCCGAGCGCGTCGGAGCCGGAAGCTGGCTCCGTCAGACAGTAGGCTGCGATTTTGGTGCCGACGCCTAGGTCGGGCAGGTACTTGGCCTTCTGCTCCGGCGTGCCGAAGAAAACAATCGGCAGTGTGCCGATGCCGACGTGCGCGCCGACGGAAAGCGCGAAAGACGATGCCTCCGCCAGCGTCTCTGCCAGCAGCGTCGAGCTGACCTTGTCAAGCCCAAGCCCGCCGTACGCCTCAGGCACATCCGCGCCGAGCAAACCCAGCTCACCGGCTTTGCGCATCAGCTCCACCGTCAGCTTATAATCCAGCGCTTCGATCTCGGCATCGCGCGGACGGATCTCACCCTCGAGAAAAGCACGCGCCGCTTCGCCGATCATAATCTGCTCGTCGGTAAAATCCTCCGGCGTAACGACCGCATTAGGCGCCATGTCCTCCACCACGAACCGGCCGCCCCATCCTTTGTTCTGAGCCATTTCATTGCCTCCCTTCTCTGTGACACAGGAACTATAGGCAGTAGTTTATGCTTCCGCTTCGAATACGCCAGCCGCACCCATGCCGCCGCCGACGCACATGGAGACGATGCCGATACCCCCGCCGCGCCGTCTCAGCTCATGAATCAGCGATACGGACAGCTTCGTGCCTGTGCAGCCAAGCGGGTGGCCAAGCGCGATCGCGCCGCCGTTCACGTTCACGATGTCCGGGTTAATGTCCAGCTCCTGAATGATTGGCAGGCACTGGGCAGCGAACGCCTCGTTCAATTCCACCACATCCACCTGATCCAGCGTTATCCCCGCGCGGCCAAGCGCCTTCGGGATCGCTTCGATTGGCCCGATGCCCATCACTTCTGGCGCAACGCCTGCCACGCTGTAGGCGCGAAAGACGGCTAGCGGCTTCACGCCCAACCGCTCCGCACGCTCCCGGCTCATCACGACAACGGCCGCTGCCCCGTCGCTCATCTGTGAAGCATTGCCTGCCGTTACTGTTCCCCCGCGGGCAAAAGACGGCTTCAGCTTTGCCAGCACAGCTGTCGTCGTGTCGCCGCGCACGCCCTCATCCTGCTCGAAAACAAAGCTGCGCGTCCATGGCCTGCCGTAATCGTCGACGCCTTCGCGCTGCGTGTGCAGCGGGACGATTTCCTCGCGGAAGCGGCCCTCGGCGATGGCTGCCGCGGCTTTGCGGTGACTGTCCGCCGCGAAGGCGTCCTGCGCTTCGCGCGTAATGCCGTACCGGCGGGCCACTTCCTCCGCGGTGTGACCCATACCCATGTACACCTCCGGCATACCGTCCGCAATGCCGGGATGCGGCGAAAGCTTGAAGCCGGTCATCGGGACATGGCTCATGCTTTCTACGCCTCCGGCGAGCACGACGTCCGCCTCGCCGAGACGGATGCGCTCCGCGGCATAGGCAATCGCCTGCAGCCCCGACGCGCAGAACCGATTAACGGTTACGGCCGGGGTCGTAACCGGCAAGCCCGCATACAGGCTCATGATGCGGGCGAAATTCAGCCCTTGCTCGCCCTCCGGCATCGCGCAGCCAATCACGACGTCCTCGACGTCGGCTGCGTCTAGTCCGGGCACGCGGTCAACGGCCGCGCGAAGCACGGCGCGGCCCAAATCCTCAGCACGGGTGTCGGCGAGGCTGCCCTTCTTCGCTTTGCCGACGGCGGTGCGCACCGCGGAGACGATCACAGCGTCCCGCGGATGTTTTATCGCGGTCATGGAAAATCCCTCCTTCTTTGGGGTTTGAGTCAAGGTTTTTGTGCTGTTGGAGCAGGCCATGTGCTCAGGGGAGCTGGGCGAATCAGGCCATGTAGGCTGCTGGGTAGACCTCTTTAGGCGTTTCCCCACTTTTTCACTCCATGTAGGCTACTGGGTAGACCTCTTTAGGCGTTTCCTCGGATTTTCACTCCATGTAGGCTGCTGGGTAGACCTCTTAAGGCGTTTCCTCGTATTTTCGCTCCATGTAGGCTACTCAGTAGACCTCTTTTGGCGGCTCCCCACTTTTCACTCCATGTAGGCTACTGGGTAGACCTCTTTAGGCGTTTCCTCGTATTTTCACTCCATGTAGGCTACTCAGTAGACCTCTTTAGGCGTTTCTTCGGATTTTCACTCCATGAAGGCTGCTGGGTAGACCTCTTTAGGCGTTTCCCCACTTTTTCACTCCATGTAGGCTACTCAGTAGACCTCTTTAGGCGTTTCCTCGGATTTTCACTCCATGTAGGCTACTCAGTAGACCTCTTTAGGCGTTTCCTCACTTTTTCGCTCCATGTGGGCTACTGGGTAGACCTCTTTAGGCGTTTCCTCGGATTTTCACTCCATGTAGGCTACTCAGTAGACCTCTTTAGGCGTTTCCTCACTTTTTCGCGCCATGTAGGCTACTGGGTAGACCTCTTTAGGCAATTCCTCGTATTTTCACTCCATGTAGGCTACTAAGGTAGACCTCTTTAGGCCATTGCCTCGCTTTTGCGGACCAAGCACGCTGCCCCACGATCTAGTTCCGCAGCGGCTTCCCCGTCGTCAACATCTGGCGCATGCGCGCTTGCGTAAGCGGCTCGCCGCACAGGCTTAAGAACGCTTCGCGCTCCAAATCAAGCAGGTACTGCTCGCTCACCTCCGCGCCGGGCGGTGCATCGCCTCCGGCGAGCACATGCGCAAGCTTGCGGCCGATCCGCACGTCATGCTCGCTCGCCTGCCCGCCGAGGCGCATCGCCTCGACCGCCAGCTGCAGCACCGCGCGCCCCTCGCGCCCGGCGACGCGAATTCGCTGCTCCGCTTGCGGGGCAGTATAGCCCTCGCGGTCCATGGCCAGCACCATGCGCTTCGCCTCCGCGACCCGCGTTTCGCCGCGGATGATGACGCGGTCGTTCGGCCGCATGAGGCCGATACGGCTGACATCGTAGCCGCTTGAGGATGTCTTCGCTAACGCGATCGTCTCGAACAACGCATTAACCTGCGGCTGCAGATCGCCCGCCGCTCCGGCCCGCGCCGATGCCAATGCCGCTGCTTCTTTGCAGCCGCCGCCAGCAGGTATCAAACCAACGCCGGTCTCGACGAGCCCGAAGTACGTCTCCGCCGAGAAAACAATCCGATCCGCCGGAAGGCAAGCCTCCACGCCCCCGCCCAGCGTCATGCGGTGAGGCGCCGCCACGACGGGTCGATCCAGCCGTTTGAGCTGCAGCATGCTGTTTTGAAATAACGAGATGATATCGTCGATTTCGTCAAAGTCGCCGTTTTGCGCCTCAATCAGGAGCATCATGAGATTCGCGCCGACGCAGAAGTGCCGCCCCTCATTCGCGATGACGAGCCCGCGCCAATTTCGGCTGACCTCCTCCGCGCTCTGCCGGATCGCGGTCAAAATATCGCTGCCGATCGCGTTGTTCGGCGAATGAAACATCAAGCACGCCACCTCATCGCCCAAATCCAGCAGCGAGGCGCCGGAGTTGCCAAGAACGACCGGGCCCGAGCGCTTCAGCGCGCCAAGCGAAATCACATCCTCCTCTTCCTCCAGCTGCCGATAATCCCCCTCGCTGACATAGAAGCGCCGCACGCCCTCTTCCATGTAAAAGCTCCGATTCCCCTCGGCAATCCAGCGCTCCAGCCATGCCGGAATGTCGTCGCCTTCCGCCCGCATTCGCTGCACGGACCGCTCTAATCCAATCGCATCCCAGAGCTCGAATGGCCCCAGCTCCCAATTGAATCCCCATACCAGCGCGCGGTCGATATCCGGAATCGTGTCCGCGACCGTACCCAATTGACGGGCGGCGTACAGCAGGACCGTCTTGATCGCCTGCCAAGCGAAGCGGGCATGCCGGTCGTTCGGGTCCGTGAACAACAACGCTTTCACTTTGCCTGCAGTACCTTTTGCCGTCTTGGCCGCTTCGATGACGGGTGAATTGACGTTCTGCCGGGGCGCGTAGGTCATCGTGTCCAGCTGGAGCGTTTCAATGTCGCTGCCCCCGCCGGGACGTTTGATTTTACGGTAAAAGCCGCCTCCCGCCTTTTCGCCGATCCAGCCTTTGGCGACGAGTGTTTCCAGCTCCGGCGGCCGTGCAAAAGCCTCCCGCTCCTCGGCGTCCTCGCTCCGCTCCCGCACATTGTCCACAACGTGCAGCAGCGTATCCAATCCGACCAAATCCAGCATGCGGAACGTTGCCGTCTTCGGCCTGCCCATGGCTGGCCCGGTCAGCGCATCGACCTCGTCGACGTTCAGCCCGAACGTTCGCATCGCCGCAATCGTCGTCAGCATGCCGTAAGTACCGATCCGGTTGGCAATGAAATTCGGCGTATCCTTGGCGCGGACGACGCCTTTGCCCAGCTGCCGCTCGCAAATTGCGGTCAGACTGGCAATCACTTCGGCCGTCGTATCCGGTCCCGGCACGATTTCGACCAGTTTCATATGCCGCGGGGGATTGAAGAAATGCGTCGCGGCAAACTGCCGCCGAAACGACTCGCCTCGCCCCTCCGCCATCGCTGCAACGGATAATCCAGATGTATTGGTCGTGATCAGCGTGCTTGGCCGTACGACGGACTCGATGCGCGCGAAAACGTCTCTTTTGACATCCAGCCGCTCGACGACCGCTTCGATGACCCAGTCCACGCTGCCCAGCTTGCCGAGATCGTCCTCCAAGTTGCCGGCGGTAATCCGCTGGATGAATGAGCTATCGTAAAGCGCCGGCGGCTGCTGAGCGGCCAGCCTTGCTATGCTTGCCGCCGCTAACCGATTGCGGACGGCGCGGTCCTGCAGCGTCGCCCCTGCGCACGATTCCTGCTCCGTCAATGCAGCCGGCGGCACATCCAGCAGCAGCACGCCAATGCCTGCGTTCGCCAAATGAGCGGCAATTCCCGCTCCCATAACACCCGACCCAATAACAGCCGCGCGTCGAATCGGCGCTTGTGTCGATCCTACTCCCACACTGCTCCCTCCTTTGTTTCGAAAGATTCGCTTGTCACGGCGCAAACAACTGCCGATGCTTTTGGGCCGCAGCTTTCACCACTGTTTCCGACTTTAACTTCCGCCGAACACACTTTCTGCCAGAAGCTCCGCGACGTCACGGGCGCGGACGGTATCCTCGGCCTCGTGCACCTTGATGCCGTCCTCCATCATCGTCAGGCAGTACGGGCAGGCGGAGCCGATGACCGTCGGTGCCGTCTCCAGCGCCTGCGCCGTCCGTGCTTCGTTAACGCGGATACCGCTGCGCTCCTCCATCCACATGAGGCCGCCGCCGGCACCGCAGCACATCGCATTCGCGCGGCTGCGCTCCATCTCGAGCAGCCAAACGCCCGGAATGGCGCGCAGCAGCTCGCGCGGCGCATCATAATTGCCGTTATACCTCCCCAGGTAGCAGGAATCGTGATACACCACGCGCTCTTTCACTGTATGAGCGGGCATCAGCCGCCTTTCCGCAACCAGCCGGGCTAACAATGTCGTATGATGCTCCACCACAACGCTTGAACGAAGCCCAAAATCGATATATTCGTTCTTCAGCGCATGAAACGTATGCGGGCAAATGGTGACGATGCGGCGGATCCCGTAACGCTCCAGGGTGGCGACATTCTCCCCGCACAGCGTTTGAAAAAGCAGCTCGTTGCCGAGGCGCCGCGCCGTATCGCCGGAGTTCTTCTCCTCGCCGCCAAGCACGGCGAACGGTACGCCCGCCGCCTGCAGCAGCCGAACGACGGCGAACAGTACCTTGCGGCTGCGCTGATCGTACGCGCCCATCGTGCCGGCCCACAGCAGCAGCTCCGGCTGCTCTCCGCTGCGGACCGCATCGCGCATCGTCTGCACAGGAGCTGCTTCCGGAACGGCCGCCGCATAGGCTGACAGCCATGCCGCGCGCTCGCCGCGGGGAAGGCCCCACGGATTGCCCTGGCGCTCGATATTTTGCATGGCGCGCTGGGCTTCGGCCGGAACGCGGCCTTCCGTAAGCACGAGATACCGGCGCATATCGATGATTTTGTCGACATGCTCATTACCGACCGGACACTGCTCCTCGCAGCTGCGGCAGGAGGTGCAAGCCCACAGCTCCGACTCCGTCATGACGTCCCCGATCAGCGCCACGTCCGATACCGGCGCAGCCTCGCGGACATTCCAAGCCTGCCGCTGCGCGGACATCGTCGGCTCGATCGTCGTCTGCGCTCCCCGTTCGCCGTGCACCCATACCGGCATCGCCCCGGCCATCACATGCGCGCTCGGCACTCCTGCCGATACACGCCTGAAGTCCGGCACCCAAGGGGATTTCGACGTAATGGCTGCGCCTTTCTCGGTCAGATGGTCGCGCAGCTTCACGATGAGATGCATGGGCGAGAGCATTTTGCCGGTGCTGGAGGCCGGACATACATTCGTGCAGCGCCCGCATTCCACGCAGGCGTAGAGATCAAGCAGCTGCTTCCGGTTGAACTGCTCCACGGCGCCGACGCCGAACGATTCCGCCTCCTCATCCTCAAGATCAAGCGGTGCCAGCCTGCCCGTTGGCGTGCGTCGCCGAAGCCATAAGTTAACGGGGGCCGTGAAAATATGAAAATGCTTCGACTGCGGCACATAAACCAGAAATCCAAGCAGCAGCGCCAAATGCAGCCACCAAAACAGCTCATGCAGCACGGTTCCAGCCGATGCGCTTAAGCCTAATTCTCGAAATCCTTCGGCAAGCGATGAAGATACCGGGGCATATCCAACATAGAGCGACACCGATGCCGAAACCGAACCCGACGTCTGTGCGGCAGACAGCTTCTCTGCCGCCATGTACTGAAGCAGCAGGTCTGCCGCGCGGAGCACGAAGACAGGCTGTGCAGTCAGCATATCCATCGACGATGAACGATCCGCATGATACACGGCAGCCGTTTGGCCCTGGCCCGCCTGAGGCGCGGCCTCACGCAGCCGGTCAAATGCCTGCGTACAGATCACGGTCAGCATCAGCCCCCCGATCAGCCACAGCACCACCGACGGCTTCCAGCCCCGTTTTAACCGCCGAAGCCGCTCCACGTACCTCCGGAAAGCGCCGTACACAATCGCAAGCAGCACGAGCGTTACCGTCACTTCCTGCGTCAGCACGAAAGCATGATACGCCGGGTACGGCAGCGCCGCGCCGGTAAGCCCTTTCCAAATCATATCCGCCGCGCCGAACTGCAGCACGATGAACCCATAGAACAAGACGACATGCATGATACCGCTGCGGATGTCTTTCAACAGCTTGCGATGGCCGAACACTTGAATCATCCAATTCAGGCTCCGATCCGACCGCGGAACCGCCGCCGAAGCCGCTGCCGCAGCTGCAGTGAAGGACGTAATCTGGAGCATTTCGTCACGGTCGTCGTTTTCCGGATCGGATGGATCGTGCGAGGCTGGGGGTTTGGGTTGAACGCTTTTGCCCAACCGCATGTAATCGACCCGCCTTCTGACCGCGGTATAAAAGAAAGCCAGCGCCGTCAACGTCAGCAGCGCGAACATCACCCATCGGATCAGCTGAACAAGCGCATGCGCGCTCCAAAATGCCATCAGACTCCCTCCTTCTCACGGATTCGCGGAGTGATTCAGTATATGTCCCGATCCGCGGCAACATGTCGGAACAAGCCCTGCAAGACAGGGCCGCGGTCTATTTCGGGGGCCAAGTTCATAAGGTAACAGGGGCGGAAGCGAGTGCGGAAGGCTTATTTCAAACGTATTCGGGGGTCGTGGAACGGTATGACTGCCGCAGACGATTACGAAGCAATCGGGAGGTGTCCGGTACCGATGAAGCTGGTGGTATTGATCAAGCAAACCTTCGATACGGAGGAGAAAATCGAGCTGGTGAACGGGGCTGTCGCCGATGACAGCGTCAAATTCATCATTAACCCTTACGACGAATACGCGCTGGAGGAGGCGCTGCGCCTGCGCGAGGCGCACGGCGGCAGCGTGACGGTCGTTTCGTGCGGAAGCGACCGCGCCGTGGAGGCGCTGCGAACCGCCCTTGCCATGGGCGCCGACGAAGCGGTGCTGCTGGAACAGGATGGGCTGCCGGACGACGGGCATGCCGTCGCTGCGGCGCTTGCCGTCGCCTTGCAGCCGATGCTGCCGGACCTGATCTTGGCGGGGCTGTTTGCCGTGGACCGCGGCGCAGGCAGCATTGCGCTGCAGATTGCCGAACGGCTGGGACTGCCGCATGCGGCGGCGGCGCTGAAGCTGGAGGTGCGGGACGGGGATTCCGCCGGAGCTGCCAGGGCGGCAGGCGGTAACGGAGCCGATGCCAAGCCCGTAAAGGCGCACAACGGCGCGTCTTGGGGCAGCGGGGACAAGGTTGCCGTCGTCGTACGGGATACGGAATGGGGCGACGAAACGGTTGAAATCCCCCTCCCTGCGCTCATCACCGCGCAGCAAGGGCTGAACGAACCGCGGTACCCGTCGCTGCCGGGCATTATGAAAGCGAAGCGCAAGCCGCTCCGCCAAGTGAGCATCCATGATCTCGGCCTTGATGCGGGTGATCTTGCGCCGCGCACGGAGCGGCTCGCGCTCCTGGCGCCGCCGCTCCGCGCGGCCGGGCGCAAGCTGAGCGGCGCGCCTGCGGAGCAGGCAGCGCTGCTCGCGGAGCTACTGCAGCGCGAAGCGAAGCTTTTCTAAGAAGGGAGGTCCGGATCAAAGATGACCGAACCATTGAAACGTACGGCACTCGTCTATGCCGAGTGCGCGGATGGCAAGCTGCGGCGCGTGGCGCTGGAAGCGCTCGGCGCCGCGCGGCTCCTGGCCGGGGACGGCGGCAGCGTGCACGCCGTCCTCGTCGGCGGCGGGCCCGAGGCGGCGCTGCAGGAAGCCGCCGCGGAGCTCGCCGCCCGGGGGGCCGGGGTCGTCCATGTCGTAGACGACCCCGCCCTGGCCGGCTTTGCGCCGGAGGCGTACGCCGCCGTCATCGGCGCCGCCGTTGCCGCGGTGCGGCCGAGCGTGATCGTGCTCGGCCACACCGCAGCGGGGCGCGAGCTCGCGCCCCGCGTGGCCGCCTCGGTCGGTGGCGGCCACGTCGCGGACGTTACTGCCATCGACCTGCAGGGCGATGGCGGCGCGGACGCGGTCTTCACGCGCCCGCTCTACGCCGGCAAGGCGTTCGAGCAGCGGCGGTTTCTTCCCGGCGCACCGGGGGTGCTGACGGTGCGCCCCAACAACCTGCCCGTCGCGGAGCCGGTCGCTCCCGGCAGCGAAGGCGTCATCGCGGCGCTGCCCTACCCCGCGCCGCCGTTATGGACCACCGTCCGCAGCGTCGTGCGCAAGACGGGCGGTACGGTCGATCTCGCCGAGGCGGACATCATCGTCGCCGGCGGCAGAGGCGTGCGCAGCGCGGAGGGCTTCGCTCCGCTCGCCGCGCTGGCCGCGGTGCTCGGCGGCGCAGTCGGCGCCTCGCGCGGCGCCTGCGATGCCGGCTATTGCGACTACGCGCTGCAGATCGGCCAGACGGGCAAGACCGTCACGCCGAAGCTCTACATCGCCTGCGGCATCAGCGGCGCCATCCAGCATCTGGCCGGCATGAGCCAATCCCGCGTCATCGTCGCCATCAACAAAGACCCCGACGCCCCCATCTTCGGCGTAGCCGATTATGGAATCGTCGGGGACTTATTCGAGATCGTGCCGCTCCTGACGGAGCAGTTTCGTACCCTTCTCAGCAAACCGGGCTAACCGCCCGGTTTGCTTTTTTTGCAGGCAAATTGTTTGTATGTGACAGTTATTAACCTAATTAGTGTCCTAACGCTCCAGCTGAAGCTTCTCCACCTTCCGCGGCCCGCCTTGCGGCATGGGCAGGCTGACGATGACGCGCACGTCATGTTCTTTCCCGCTGACCTTCAGCCGATAGACGGTTTGGCCTTCGCCGCCCGCGATAGTAACGCTGCCCCGACCGGCTTCACTATGCCCAAGTTAACCTACACCTCGTAGGATTCAAAATCGATCTCTAGAAACCGGCTAACCTCCGGAATCCAGCGGTTCTCGACGAAGTCGACATGGACCGGATGCGCATTGTACGTCTCATAATCGGCTTGACTGCTGAAAATCATGGAGAACCCGTAATCATAATCGTTCTTCGGGCTCACTTGCTTGAACACCTTGAACGATTTCACAACCGGAATCGAGGTCAGCAACCGGCTGCCATCCTGCAAAAACTTTTCCGCCTCCGGGGATCCCGCTTCATGCTTCAAATTAAAAATCACCATGTGCTGAATGTTCTTTTGTTCCATCTTCTTCATCCTCCTATATCCTTCATGAGATTAAGTTCATGCGTGATTCCTTCTTCGCCCTGCACACTGCGAAACCCAAGCGATTCATAAAGCGCGCACGCCGCCGGATTGTCCGTTCGCAAGACCAGCCGCCCGTAAGCGGGACCTGCCGATGCGATCAATGCTTGCATGAGTGTCCTTGCGACGCCTCTCCTTCGAAACTCCGGGGACACATAGACCCGCCGAACTCGTCCGACTGCAGGCAGGGGGGTCCCATTAAGGCCGCCGATACCGGCAAGCTCGCCGCCGATTTCAGCTGCGAGCAGCAGCTCCCCTTCGCGGTCGAAGCGGTTCGTTCCGTTTCTATACGCCTCGGTCAGGCGGTCAATATGGCGATAGCCTTCACGCCTGCTCTCTTGCAGCAGCTTAGACCAATCGTGGCAAGCCGAAGCCTCCAGCCTGCGGATCTGGATATCGTGCATGGCAGCCCCTCTCCGCAGCGTCTACGTAGCTGCCGAATACAACAAAATCCCATCCCGCCTCTCCCAGCCTGAATGGGCCCAGAAGCGGCTGCCGATCTCGTTATCTTCTATAACGAACAAATGACATTTTTGGATTCCTGCTTTGCGAAGATTGTCCAAACTCCGCCTGACCAACTGCCCGCCGATACCTTGACCGCGTTGGTCTAAAGCAACAGCCGCGTGATAAATGTAGCCCCTTCGGCCGTCATGACCGCCCAATAGGGTGCCGAGCAGCCTGCCGCCGCTTTCGCAGACGAAGCTGCAGCCGGGATTGCGCTGCAAATACCGGTCGATCGCTTCAGGCGAATCCGCATCACTTAAAGCCATGCCGCTCGTTGCGGACCAGAGTGCGTAACAAGCTTCATAGTCGGACAACATCATCTCCCGATAGACGGGCTCCATAGTCGTTCCACCCCCTGTAGTTCATCGCCCTCGAACGTCATGGCGTACACATCCGGCATCGTCAACTGACGCCAGAACTCCCAGCCGAAGCGTTCATCGAACGCATGCAGGATCATGGTCATGATATTGCCATGCGTGCCGACGGCAACGGTCCTTCCCCGGTAAACGCTCACCATATCGCGAATCACCGGCACAGCACGAAGCTGGGCTTCCCTGAAAGACTCTCCGCCCTCCAGCACGACATCATGATCGTCGAAAGAACGTCTGACCGCATGATAAAAAGCATCCGAAGGCAATAAGGCATCCGAGCCGTATAGCTGCCGTTCTCTCAAGTCCTCGAAGGTCGCGACAGACAACCCCCGTTCGTCAGCAATGCCCTGAACGGTCATTAATGCCCTGACATATGGACTGGAAACGACTGCGTCAATTGATACATCGCGCAGTTCCTCGGTCATGCGCCGCACCGTCTCATGGCCTTGCTCGGTCAAGCCTCGCTCGCGGTCCACGCTGACCATAGGAGAAGAATCGCCGTGCCGAATAAGCAAAATGCGGGTAATCATGCGTATCTCCTTCTTGCACCCTAAGGTGCCGCTAGTTTTCAATTATAATCCATTTCCGGTTTTACCTGCATTAGAAATTAGAAAGTGCGCAACATGTGTTCATCGGCTATAAATCTGAAGTTGCACAAGCTATAATTGGAAATAAATGTTACCAACACTTACAACGATTAAAGGAGAATGCGCATGCTGGAGAACTACCGACTAAACGAGAAACGCAAGCTGTCCCTCTCGAACATTGATCCCGAGGATACGGCAGGCATTGCAGATAAAGACGAGATCGCGGACGCGTTCGACGAACTGAAGGACAAGCTTGAGGAGCATCAGGAGAGGCTTTATGCAAGCAAGCGAAACGGCGTGCTGATCCTCTTTCAAGGCATGGATTGCAGCGGGAAAGACGGCGTCATCAAGAAGGTGCTTGCCGGGCTCAATCCGCAGGGGTTCCGGGCAGAGAGCTTCAAGAAGCCGACGCCCGATGAAGCATCCCATGATTTTCTGTGGCGGACGCATAAGGTCGCCCCGCCCAAAGGCACGATCTCGGCCTTCAACCGCTCCTACTACGAGGAGGTCCTCATCACGCGCGTGCACGGTGTCATCGACAACAAAGAAGCGTCCAAGCGGCTCAAGCATATTGTTCATTTCGAGAAAATGCTAAGTGACAGCGGTATTACGGTCATTAAGATTTTCCTTCATATCTCGCCGGATTTTCAGCTCAAAAAAATTCATGAGCGTATGGAAAATCCCGAAAAGCTGTGGAAATTCGATCCCAGCGACCTCGAGGAGCGCCGTTACTGGCCCGCCTACCAGAAGGCATACGAGCAGGCGTTCAAAGCGACTTCCACCAAACGCTGTCCTTGGTATATTGTCCCTGCGAATAACCGCTGGTTCCGCGACTACCTCGTGCTCCGCATTGTAGAGTCGGCGATGAATTCACTCCACCTAACGTATCCCGACGTCGACATGAGCCAGTTCCCGTCTATCGCCGCCGGCGAAACAGAAACGCAGCCAGCATCGCAATAGATGCGCCGTAAAGCGCAACCTCCATATCGTGCTGGGCATCCCACGGATCGCCCTGGCTGCCGAGAAACATGGCTCCTTTCTCAGGGGAAACAATAAGCGCGACCCACATTTCGATCAGCTCATAGTACGCGCCGAAGCCAAGAATGAGCCATGGCACGGCGATATGCGCCCAGCCTCTGCGCATACTCGTCAATCGGACGATGACCTCATAGACGGGGTAGGCAATGAGCAGGCCGAAAGCAAAGTGGACGACGCGGTCGTAGTTTTGACGTTCAAAATGAAACAATAGGTTTAAGAAGCGATCTATCGGTGTCGTGTTGTACGCAAAATGCGCGCCGATCGTGTGCATGACGATGAAGATCATGATTAGGAAATAAGAGCTATTACTGAAGCGGAACCAACGATAGCTTGCAGCCAAGCCAGCCAGCGAGGCTAAGGTCAGCAGATTCTCAAGCCACCAATCGAAAACGCTGTAAGGATGGAACGCGAGCAGCGTCCAGCAAATTGCAAAAAACACGATAATAGCATACAGTCCGTAATGACCAAGAAACGGCTTGTTTCCCATGATGCTCTACCTCCGGATTCGAATCGATCGCCACCAAAATGTACCACATTATCCCAGCTGCTGCATCAAAAATGAATACCCTTGAATTGACCGTTGACATTTCACCTAACACGGGGGTATAACAAGTATAATAATTCAACCATTTCGCCCAAATTCATTGACGGGAACAAGCTCGCCCGCCCGAACGCAATCTCCAGAGAGTCGGTGTCCGCTGAAAGCCGACGATTGCCTGCGAACGAAGCATCCTCCCTGAGAAGCCATGCCGAACCGACCGGGTATTGTATTCCCCGCAGCGATCATAAGCATGGACGGCTTCCGCCGTTACATGGAGCACGTACGGCAGTACGCGGCTAAGAGCTGTTAGGTCTTCGCACGAATGCGAATTCGCAAGCAGAATCAGGGTGGTAACACGAGAGATCATCTCGTCCCTTACGGGGACGGGATTTTTTTAGTTTATAGCTTCACTATCAAGTCATGGGATGAGCAAAGGAGAAAGATTCACATGGGAAACGAACGTAACTACGAGGCGCTGACAGTGGGGCTGACCGAGATTGCGCAGGCTCAAATGCACGTGAAGGAAGTATCCGCGCGCACGCCGCTGCAGCATAACCGCGTGCTGTCCGAGCGCTACGGCTGCAATGTGCTGCTGAAGCGCGAGGATCTGCAGGTCGTCCGTTCCTTTAAGCTGCGCGGCGCCTATCATCTCATCAAGTCGCTGCCGGAAGAGCGGCTGATGCGCGGCGTTGTCTGCGCAAGCGCGGGCAACCATGCGCAGGGCGTCGCATATTCCTGCCAAACGCTCGGCATCCCCGGCAAGATCTATATGCCTAGCACGACGCCGCGCCAGAAGGTCAACCAGGTCGCTTTCTTCGGCGGTCCGAACGTGGAAATTATTCTGATCGGCGACACGTTCGACGACGCGTTCAATGAAGCTCTTGCGGCCAGCCGCAAGGACGATCTTGCCTTCATCCACCCATTCGATGATCCCAAAATCATTGCCGGCAACGGCACCATCGGCAAAGAAATCATGGAGGCGGTGGAATCGGCGCCGGATTTCGTCTTCGTCACGATAGGCGGAGGCGGTCTTGCAGCCGGTGTCGGCGCGTATGTCAAAGCGGTGTCTCCAGGGACGAAGTTGATCGGCATAGAGCCCGAAGGCGCGCCGTCCATGCGTGCATCGCTGGATGCCGGAGAGGTCCAGACGCTGGAGACGATCGATAAATTCGTCGACGGCGCGGCCGTCAAACGGGTAGGTGATTTGACCTTCCGCATGTGCCGCGAGCTGCTTGACGATATCGTGATCGTTCCCGAGGGTAAAACCTGCACCGCCATGCTTGCGCTCTACAACGAGAACGCGATTGTTGCAGAGCCGGCAGGCGCCCTGCCGATTGCCGCCCTTGATCTGTACCGCGAACAAATTGCCGGGAAGACCGTCGTCTGCGTGGTAAGCGGCGGCAATAACGACGTCGACCGGATGCAGGAAATCAAGGAGCGCTCCCTTGTCTTCGAAGGGTTGATGCATTATTTCATGGTCAGCTTCCCGCAGCGGGCCGGCTCTCTCCGTGAATTTTTGGACGAGGTACTGGGGTCGGAAGACGACATCACAAGGTTCGAATACACGAAGAAGCATAACAAGGATAAAGCCCCTGCGCTGGTCGGCATCGAGCTGAAGAACCGCCAGGATTATGAACCGCTAATCCAGCGCATGAACAACAAAGGCATCAGCTACTTGGAGCTGAACAAGGACCCCGTGTTATTCAATCTGCTGATTTGAGCGCTTGCCTCAAGCCCTGAACTGCACGCTACCGTGCGGTTCGGGGCTTTTTTTCCAAATGCCTTACAATCACTTCATATGCCGCTTACCGCCCAGTGACATTCATGCGCTATGCTTGCCGGCAGGAGGTGTTCTGTACGATGAAGATCATGATTCTGTATGCCTCTTACGGCGACGGGCATCTGCAAGCAGCCCGGGCTATAAGCGACGCCATTATCGACCATCGCCTTGGAGAGCCGCTTCTAGTCGATCTCCTTGCCGAGGCGCATCCCTGGATTAATGCCATGACCCGGCGGGTCTACATGAAGAGCTACTCGCTGATGCCGAACCTTTACGGCTGGCTGTATGATGTGACCAAGCCGATGAAACACGACTCCCTGTTCGCCAACTGGCTTCATTCCTTCGGCCGCGACCGGCTTCGCCGGTTGCTGCTTCAAGAACGCCCCGATGCGGTTATCCATACCTTCCCTCTGCTTGCCATGCCCGCCCTTAAACAACAGATCGGCCTGCATATCCCGACTTGTACCGTCGTCACCGATTTCGATCTGCACAGGCGCTGGGTTCATCCCGACATCGACCGCTATTACGTCCCTACCGAAGATATGAAGCACGAGCTCAGCGCGCTCGGCATTCCCGAACGCCGTATTTGCGTCAGCGGCATTCCGCTCAAACGCGGCTTCCGGTCCGCTTCCGTTGATCCAGACTGCCGCCTGCGTTACGGCTTCTCTGCCCTCAGCCCGGTTGTGCTCGTCATGGCCGGCGCCCAAGGCACGCTTCCCGGCATTGCCGATATGATTTTGCCGCTGTTGGGGAATCCTGAGCTTACCGTTGCCGTCGTCTGCGGTCGCAACGAAGCGCTCGCCGCTTCGCTGTGCGCCCAATTCGCCGAGGCATGCGCCAGCGGCCAGCTGCGGATATTCGGTTACGTCGAAGCGATGCATGAGCTTATGACGCTTGCTGCCTGCATCGTCACGAAACCCGGCGGCGTTACGCTCGCGGAATCGCTCTCGCTGGGACTGCCGATTTTCGCATACCAGCCTGTTCCGGGTCAAGAACGTAACAACGCGCTCTATTTGCAGCGGAAAGCGGTCGCGGTCTTAATTCACTCGCCGGCGCAGCTGGAGAGCGAAATTATGAAACTCATTCATGATCCCGTTCGTTTAACCCATCATAGGGTCCGTGCGCGCAAGCTCCAGGAGAAGGATGCGGCGAATACCATCGCCTTGGATTTTTGTTCCAGCTTGCTTATAATGGGAAAGACATCAGCCCGCCCGTGATTCGTTAGCCCTTCAGGGATGTGAGGATGAACAAGGAGATGTGACCACCATCAAACTACGTCTGTTTGGCCGGGAAATGATTCTCTTCGCGGTCATTCTGCTGCTTGTCGAATTCGTCCGCGGTGCCGCGCTGATCAGCTTCCTGCCGATCTACGGCGAGAAATCGCTCGGCTTATCGCTTGATATTATCGGCATCGCCGTCACGGCGCATTACTTGACGGATACCGTACTCAAAATGGTCATCGGCTACTTGCTCGACCGCTTCTCCATTCGGTTCATCGTCCATATCGGGCTGCTCGCTTCATTAACCGGCATCTTCCTGATTCCTTTCGCCGAACAGCCCTGGCTGTTTATTACGGCCGCAGCGCTCTACGGCGTCGGCATTTCGCCGATCTGGATCGTCTGCTTGACTAAGGTTTCGCCCGATCGGCGGGCAATGCAGATGGGTTTCCTGTACACGATCTGGTTCATCGGAATCGGCGCCGGTCCGATCGCAAGCAACCTGCTCATGGATCACAGCCGATCAATGACTTACTATCTGCTCCTGATTATGGTGCTGCTGAGCTGGCTGCTCGCGCTCTTTATCACGAACAAACGGGCATCCGAAGCAGCGCCTACCCTTCCGCTTCGGGAGCAGTATGCCATTCTGAAAGAACGGCTTCGCAATATGCGTCTTCTGCTGCCCGGCATGGTGCTGCAGACGATGGGCGCAGGCATGCTTGTACCCGTGCTGCCGAGCTTTGCCGAGGATCAGCTCGGCATGAACGGCGCGCAATACTCCATGCTGCTGCTCGCCGGCGGGGTATTCACCGTAATTGGTCTCATTCCGCTTGGGCGCCTGTCCGACATCCTCGGGGGGAAGAAATGGTTTCTCGTGCTCGGCTTCGGCTTTATCGGCGTCGCCCTCTACTTGCTGTCCCTTGCGCCGCCGCTCTGGGAGTGCATGCTGCTTACAGCCATATTGGGGCTTTCCTATGCCACGCTGCTGCCTGCTTGGAATGCACTGCTCGCAAACTATGTGCCTCCTGCGCAGCAGGGGCTCGGGTGGGGAATATTCTCCACCGTGGAGGGCATCGGCGGCATGATCGGACCCGTCCTCGGCGGCACGCTCGCACTGTGGCAAGGACAATCCGCGGTACTCTGGTACAGCGGCATTATGTATGCGGTTATTGCACTATTCTATATTTGGTTTCCGTTCCGTGCGTTTCATGATAACCACGGCCATCGGTGATAGAGGCAGGAGGAACAATTGGAATGACCATCTTCGAAACTTGGATGCGCCAGCTGAAAAACATGGATTTGGCGCATTTGCAGCGGACGCTGGAGAGCTACTCGGCTTACGGCCCACTTCCCGGCATTCTGCTTCCGCTTGCTGAAGCCTTTATCCCCGTGCTGCCGCTTCTTGTTTTCGTTGCCGCAAACGCCAATATCTACGGCCTATGGCTGGGATCGCTGTATTCCTGGTTAGGGGTCTGCTCCGGATCTCTTCTGCTGTTCTGGCTTTCGCGCAGACTCGGCGGGCATTTCAGCGGCTGGCTGCGGCACAAATTCAAGCGGGCGGACAAATTACTCGGTTATATCGAGCATAAGGGCTTTACGCCGATCTTTCTGTTTGCCTGCTTCCCCTTCTCGCCTTCTGCGCTCATTAACGTGATTTCCGGCTTAAGCAGCATTCCGTTTCGTTCCTTCGTGCTTGCCATACTGCTTGGCAAGGCCGTTATGATCTTCATGGTTTCTCTCCTCAGCTTCAACATTGGAGACCTGCTTCAAGAGCCTTGGCGCATCGCGGCCGCGCTTGCGCTGCTCGTCGTCATGTGGTTCGGAGGCAAGAAGCTGGAGGCCCGGTATCAGCTCAAATAACCAAGGGGGACAAGTACAATATGATGAATACGATTGCAACCAGTATTGTCCTAATTCTTGCGGGCGGGCTTGTCGCAATCATGATCTATGTCATAAAGCTGTCGTCAGACGATTCCGGCAAGCAGTCGGAGCTGAAGCAGTTCGTGGAGGCGCTGTTCGGCGGCTCTTCCGCTCGCCAGGAGCAGTCGGCGGAGCAGGAAAGCGCCGCTGCCCGGCTGCCGGACGATGCCAATCCCTTTCAAGAGCCCTGCCCGGCCTGCGGCGAGATCGTTACGCACCGGGATGTTGACTGTCCGAGCTGCGGGCTGCGGCTCGTTTAATGGCATGCGCACATAGTTTGGACGCTCCGGTGGCAAACTGAAGGTGGATTTTCATGACTTATAGCGATCAGGAGGCTGCAACCATCATGATGTCAGGCGAACAACCTTCCCATTTGCAGCGTAAAGCGAGCCAGGCACAAGCCAAGGCGGATCAATCCGGTTCGGGCAAAGCCGCGGCAAGCAAAGCGCAATCCGAGGCCGACCGTGCCGCCGTTCCAAAGCACGGCCTGTAGCCGACAGCCGATGAGACCAGGAGGAGAGCATGATGAACGAAAGCGAACGAAACGGCCATTATGAAATGGAGCCCGTGTCCGGTGAACAAGTCGAAGTGGATGGCACTTACAAGAACGATTGGGGACGAGAAGAGAAGCTGAACCGCGGCGACGTGTTCCCGGCCGATCCGCAGCTCGGAACGACAGAGTGGCAGCTGGTCCAGCTGGATTACGACAATCACGAGTTTGGCGAGACCGATCCGCGTCTTGTGCCGAAGAAGAAGACTACGGCGCTCGAAGCCCATCTGCAGCATCCGCGCCGCCATCCAGACGATACGAAGGAAGACAACTGACGGTTTATCCAAAATAAACGCCCTTGCATGCAGGCTGAGTCAGCCGAAATGCAAGGGCATTTTGTTTGCTAAGGAGGAACCTTCTTGCCCAAGCAGCTGTGAAGGGGCAAGAAAGATTATCTCTGTCAAGGTTCAATCGCCGACAAGCTGCGAACGGATGTCGGGTTCTGCTTGATTTCGCTTGGAGACAGACCTGTCGCCTTCTTGAAGCTGCTGCTGAAATAATGGACACTTGTATAACCGAGGCTCTCGGCTATTTTCTCGATCGGGTCGCCTTTGAGTAAAGCCGTCTTCGCCTGCCTTACCCGTTCCGCGATGAGGTACTCCTTCGGATTTTGTCCTACCTCTTGGAAGAACAACCCGGTGAAATAGCTCGGGTGATAGCCGCACAGCTCCGCAAGCTCGCTTACCGACCACTGCATGCCCAGGTTGTCCCGAATCGCGGCGAGCGCAGGCTCGATCTTGCTCAGCAGCGCGCCTTTATTCTGACGGGCGAGCTGCCGGATGAGCAGCATGAGCAGCTCCATCAGCAGCGCCCGCAGCAGGAAGGGGTAGCCCGCTCCCTCGTCATGGTACTCCTTGACCATGCGGATCATAATGGAATCCAGCCCGACCGTTGAAAAATGATGCGGGATCTCCACCTCTCCCACGCCTGGAACGAATACGCTGCAGTCCTCGGGAACCGCGTTCAGTGATCTCGCCGGCACGTCCTTGATATGATAGGCGGGATGCTCGGGCCTCGGCGATGTCTCATGCCAGGAGAAATGGAAGCTGAAATATTCGGTCGGTCTCTCGACTGATAGGTAATGCGGGCTGTTCGGTCCGTAGAACACGCTCTCCCCAGGACGTATACGGTAAGATTGCCGTCCCAGCTTGAGCAAGGCTTCTCCGGACACGATCGAGAATATCTGCCAATCCGGAATCGTCCGGGGACCCCACTGATCCCCCGCCTGAGCCCGGTCCCGGCTCGCGAAATTCAATCTTGGCGTCAACTCCATCAAATTATCGATATGCATGAACGATCGCCTCCCGAAGATAGGCTTGGTAAGTTGAAATAGACGGACATGTGCGGCATGTGCCGTTCATTAGGTTAGGCTCCGCCCGGAAACGGAATCGCCTGCAGCAGCAACCTTTCCGCCCGCGAACGTCGAGGGTCCGCTGCGGCACTCAGGCGGGGGCATGACCGAATGACGATCGATAAGCCGGCACGGAAGCAAGACCCACTGCACATCATCTTCGCCGAACAACATCCTTACGGCCTGCTTTCCCATTTCCGCGAACGGCTGCACGATGCTATTCGGCGGCATGACCAAGTACGGAGACGAATCAACTTCCCCCATGACGAACAGGGATAGCTCCGTTGGAATATGGATTCCGATCTTCATTGCCCAGCCTAGAACCGCGAGGCCCGACGTGTAGTCCGCAGCAAACACGGCGCTGCAGCCGGGATGCTCTCTCATCCAGCACCCGAACAGCCCTTCAACGTCCGTCGCGTATTCAGGGCGATACACGATCCATTCCTGATCCGTTTCCAGTCCGTATTCGTGCAAAGCGTCCTCGTAACCGCGCGCTTTCTGCTCGTAATTGGGCAGACCGCGCTGCAAACCGAACAACAAGATGCGCCGGTGTCCCGCAGCAAGAAGCTGGCCGACCGCCTTACGCGTACCTTCTCGCGTGTCGGAACTTACCCATCTTCCGCCCGACTCCCGAAATTCCGAGCCCAATACGATGAATCGATCGCCGCGCAATGCCGCTTTTGTCAGTTCGGGGTAGTCCGACAACCCAGGCGTAATGATGATCCGATGATCGAGATTGATGAACCTTCCGGGATCCTGCACATTGGCGAAATCTACGGGAATCCCAAATGTTCCGGCGGCCTCACGGATGCCCTCGATCATCTTCAGCACGGAGTCATATACGCTCTCGTTGAAGCTGCACAGCAGGACGGACAGGGTTCGGGGAAGCTCTGCCCGCTCGGCAGCAGCCGGGTTGACGAACGTCCCCCTCCCTTTCTCGGCATACAGCTCGCCCTCGAGGATCAGCTCCTGAATCGCACGGTTGACCGTCGCCCAGCTGCAACCGTACTGTTCCGTAAGCTTCCATCGTCCAGGCAGCGAAACGTTAGGAAGAAGTTTCCCGGTACGGATCAACCGCACGATTTCGCGCTTTATCATGAGGTAATGTGGTACTTCTCCCATTACGTCCTCCTTGCCCAGGGCTTGTTGTCTTTGGTGGCATGGTCAGCGATCCGTCGCGCATGAAAGTACCGGCAGAGCGCATACAGAATAGCGGCAAGCACCGCCTCGAGGGCAACCGGAAGAACCGAGCGGATCGAGATCTCCGCAGCGCCAAGCAGCAAGCGGATCGCTTGGCTGCACGCCAGCAATCCGAGCAGCAGCGCGCTCATCTGCATGATCCTGCTGATCAGCATACCGCGGACGGCGCTCCGATACAGCATGTTCTGCATGAGAAAAACACCTGCCAGCCATAGAAGGCCGAAGCCGATAAACGCAAACGTCTTGATCGCATCCCACGACCATGTGCTGACGCTGCTAATGGAGAGTGCGATTTCTACCGCATGCTGGAGCGAAAGCCACAGGAGCAAAGCGAGAAGGGACGGCACAAGGACGAGCAGCCACGAGAGAAAAGCGGCGTTGGTCTTCCGCCTCTCCTGTCTGAGATAGGGGTCCAATCACGTCACTCCTTCCGGGCCGTTCTGGCGTTCTCCAAACAGGTCAGCAGCAGCGTGCGGGTTTCATCGCTGTCGACCAGCCGCGTCTTGCGGACATACTCCGCCAGCTTCTTTACTTGTTTCTCCGTTTCCGCGGGACGCTTCGAGCCGTCTGACCAAATCTTCGGCAGCCTGCCGGTATCCATGATTTCCTCCAGCAGCCGGTGCTTCTGCCCGATCACGCGATTGACCGCGAAGCGCACGAACAGCACAGTGCCGAACATAAAGGCAATCATTGCCGCGATGTAGAGGAGGATTGCGCCGATGAGGGGACTCATAAGCTCTTAGCTCCCTGGAGGGTCAACTCGTCGGCAAAGTGGCACGCGACGAAATGATCCTCCCCTACCCTTCGCCACTCCGGCTTCTGAATGGCGCAAATCTCCTTCGCATACGGGCAGCGCGGATGGAAATAACAGCCCGACGGCGGTTTGGCGGGGTTCGCGACTTCCCCCTTCAGGATGATCCGTTCGGTTTTCTTCCGGGGATCCGGTACCGGTTTGGCGGATAGAAGCGCCTCGGTATACGGATGGCGCGGCCTTCGGAACAGCTCTTCGGTGGAGCCCGTCTCCACCATCCGGCCGACATACATGACACCGACGCGGTCCGAAATATGCCGAATGACCCCCAGATCGTGCGAGATAAAGAGATAACTGAGGCTCAGCTGCTTCTGCAGATCCTGCAGCAAATTCAGAATCTGAGCTTGTACGGATACGTCGAGCGCACTGACCGCTTCATCGCAAACGACAAAGCGCGGATTCGTCGCGAGCGCGCGGGCGATGCCGATTCGTTGGCGCTGGCCGCCACTGAACGCATGAGGATAACGGTCCATATGACGACTGTTCAGACCTACCAGTTCGATGAGCTGGCGGACGCGCATCCGAAGCTCATCGCCATGCGCAAGCCCGTTGCAGATCAGCGGCTCCGCCACAATGTTTTGAACGGTCATCCGGGGATTGAGGGAGGAATAGGGATCCTGGAAAATCAGCTGCATATCCCTGCGGAGCTTCCGCATTTCCTTATTATCCAATTCGTTAAGGTCGCGTACGCTACCTTCCCGATCCTTGAACATCATGAGCCCTTCTGTCGGCTCGATGGCGCGCAGCACGCAGCGGCCCAGCGTCGTCTTCCCGCAGCCGGATTCGCCGACAAGCCCGAATGTTTCGCCTTGGCGGATATAGAAGCTTACATCGTCGACGGCCTTGACGTAGCCCTCCGTCCGCTGAAGAAAGCCTTTCCTAATCGGAAAATATTTTTTCAGCGACTGCACGTTCAAAATCACGTCATCCTGCTCGGCTTCCCTGCCGGCTACGTGCCCAAGATCGGATTCTTGCACGCTCATTGCTTCGCACCTCCGGTACTCTGGTCTTCTGCGAATAGACAGCGCACGTAATGGTTGTCTTTCACCTTGACGAGCGGGATTTCCGCCGCATTGCATACGCCTGCCTGTGCCTTCGGGCACCTTGAGTAGAACCCGCAGCCCGCGGGAAGGTTCATCGGATACGGGACCGACCCCTCAATGGATTCAAGCCGCGTATTCCGCTGTGCCACGGACGGAATGGAATGGAGCAGCGCCTTCGTGTACGGATGCCTTGGGCCATAGAACAGCGTGTCGACATCGGTGTATTCGACGACCTTGCCAAGATACATGACCGCCACCTCGTCGGACATTTCGGCAATAACGCCAAGGTCGTGCGTGATGAAAACGACCGACGTGCCGAGCTTCTCCTTCAGCTCGTTGATCAGCGTCAGCACTTGGGCCTGTACGGTCACGTCCAGCGCTGTCGTCGGTTCATCCGCAATCAGAATCTTAGGATGCGAAGCAAGCGCCATGGCAATCATCGCGCGCTGCCGCATGCCGCCGGACAGTTGGTGGGGATACTCGCCCAGCCGCTGCTTAGGGTTCGACATCCCGACGCTGGCGAGCGTCTCGAGCGCGATCTCCCTCGCCTCCTTCTTGTCGTTCGTCCGATGCAGCAATATAGCCTCCATGATCTGATTGCCGATCGTATGAATGGGCGAGAATGCCTTCATCGGCTCTTGAAAGATCATGGCGATCTCTCCGCCTCTTACGTTCCGGATCTCTTTGCCATTCGCATCCAGCTTCACCAAATCGACGACCTCCGCCGTCGATTCGCCGCCATTACGCTTGAGCAGAATTTCGCCATCCACCTTGCCCGGCTTCGGCACGATCCGAAGCAGCGCCTGCGAGGTGACGCTCTTGCCGCAGCCGCTCTCCCCGACGATGCCGAGCGTTTTCCCTTTGCGGATGACGAGGTCCACGCCATCCACGGATTTGAGCTTCCCTTCGTCCAGATGGAAGTGCACCTTCAGGCCGGTAACTTGCAGAACGACGTCATCGTCCTCGATACTAGCGGCCATAGGCCGGTTCGGCATCTCGATACTCATCGCGCGGCCTCCTTATTTGTAGGGATCGGCTGCATCGCGAAGCCCGTCTCCCAGAAAATTGAACATTAAGACAGTAATGATGATCAGCGCTGCAGGCCATAGCAGCCAAGGATGGTGCGCCAGCGTCTCCAGGTTCTGCGAATCCTGCAGCAGCACCCCCCAGCTGACGACCGGCGGAGCAAGCCCGATCCCAAGGAAGCTGAGCGCGGTCTCTCCGAGAATCGTCGCCGGGATCGACAGCGTAACTGTCACGATTGTATAACTGGCAAACGACGGAAGCAGATGCTTTCGAATGATCCGCAGATCGCTCGCGCCGGCCAGCCTCGCCGCCATCGTAAAATCCTCTTCCCGCAGTGACAGAATCTTGCCCCGTACGACGCGCGCCAGCCCGGTCCAGCCGATGATCGAGAAAATGATGACCATGCCGAAATAGATCTGGAGCGGCGACCAGTCCCGCGGAAGCGCTGCAGACAACGCCATCCATAACGGAATCGTCGGAATGCAGATCAGGAGGTCGATCGATCGCTGTACGATGGTATCGGTCACGCCTCCGAGATAACCCGACAGACCGCCGAGCAGCAGTCCGAGGATCAGTGTCAGTACGATCCCCAGCACCCCGAAGGAGAGCGAGATTCGTCCGCCGTACAGCATGCGGGACAACAGATCGCGCCCAAGGTCGTCCGTCCCGGCGAGGAACAGCGGGGCTTTAGCATCCTTTAACCCGAATAAGTGAATATCGCTCTTGAATAGTCCCCACATCGTGTATTCTGGACCTTTAACGAAAAAGTGAATGTAATATTTCTTCGACGTATCGGCTTGAAACGTCCGCAGGAAGGTTTGCTCGTTCACCTTCATTTTCATATCGTAAACGAACGGCCGCAGGCTGAAGCCCGTTGTTTTGTCGTAGAAGTGGAGCGTCTGCGGGGGCGCGTTCTTATATGCGGTGTATCGGTCAAGCGTCAGATGCGGCGACAGAAATTCACAAAATACCGCGGACATGAACAGCAGGATAAGAATAATGCCTGCCGCCATGGCGACCTTATGCTTCTTGAATTTCCACCACATCAGTTTCCACTGGGAGGCCACCTCGTAAGCATCGTCCGGCTCGGCCGTCTTCGGAAATCTTCCGAGACGGAACCATCTTCTCTTCTCCGCTTTCGTCGGTACTGCGGTATTCAATCAGCAACCCCCCCAAACCGGATACGCGGGTCCAGCCATGCTAGCAGAATGTCGGATATCAGTGTTCCGATTACGGTCAGCACGCTTACGATCAGCAGGAAGCTGCCCGCGAGGTACATATCCTGGAACATCAGCGCCCGGAGCAGGACTGGCCCGGTCGTTGGCAGATTCATGACAATGGACACGATCGCTTCGCCGGAGATCAGAGCGGGCAGCGTCCATCCGATGGTGCTGATAAGTGGATTGATCGCCATGCGGACCGGATATTTGAACAGGAGCTTCGTGCTCTCGACTCCTTTGGCGCGGGCGGTGATGACGTATTGCTTGGATAGCTCGTCGAGCAGCATGCCTCTCATCACGCGAATCAGGCCAGCCGTGCCGGACATGCCGATGATGACGACTGGCAGAACCAGCCTCGGAAGCATATCCATCACCTTCGCCATACTCCAAGGCGCATCCACGTATTCCGGCGAGAACAGGCCGCTTAACGAGACGCCCGTGTTGACAAATACGACATACAAAACGACCAGGGCCAAGAGGAATCCAGGAACGGCGAGACCGATGAACCCGATAAACGTGAATACGTAGTCGAGGATCGAATACTGCCGCACAGCGGAATAGATGCCGATCGGAATGGCGATAATCCAGACGAAAATCAGCGAGACGACGGAAATGACCATGGTCAGCATCAACCTTCCGCCAAGAACCTCGGACACCGGCTGATTCCACTGGAACGAGCGTCCCAAGTCGCCCTCCACAAGGATGTTTTTCATCCAGACGAGGTACTGGACGATGAACGGCTGATCAAGCCCATATTGCCTTTGCAGGCTCAGAATCGTGCCGGCATCCACTTTCGTGCCTGATAATTCAAGCTGCTGGATATACGTGGACAGAAAGTCGCCCGGCGGCAGCTGGATGATGAAGAACACAATGATGCTGATTGCGATCATCAGCGGAATCAGTTGGAGAACGCGATAGCCGATATAATTGAGCATGTGTTCCCTCCTCTCAACAATTTTTCATACGGCAAAGCCCAGGCGGCAATAGTGCTGCCGTTGCTCCTGGGCGGTGCCGAGCTTGATCTTACGGGGCGAAGAACAACTGCTCGCCTGCATAATCGGTTGCCACTGCAAGTGCATTCTCGTTCCCGACATTGTGCAGCTTCGCGTTCACGATCAGCGGCTGTTTCACGTTCTGAAGCGGTACGATAAAGTAGTACTTGTCGCCAATCGCTTTCTTGATTTCATTGTCAACAACCGCCTTGGCATCTTGCGGATTGGAGACGGACGCTTTGGCGAGACTCTTGAAGAATGCCGCAACATCATCCGGCGGCTTGATGCCTTTCTTCCCTCCGGAAGAATTGTACAAATCCCAGGCCGTGCCCCAAATTCCCTGTCCCCAGTCACCGTAATACCACATCGGGTCGGCCGCCCACATGACCGTAGCCTTCAGTTCATTCGCCTCACGGCGCTTGCCCCACAGCGCCCCGTCGATCTTCTTCATCGTGACATCGAGGCCAAGCTGCTTCCACATCTCGACGACAAGCTCGGTCATTGGCACGATATCGGGTGCCTGCGCTCCGATTTCAATCGGAATCGTGAATTTCTTCCCGTCCGGTCCGGTACGGAAACCGTCAGAGCCCTTCGTCATGCCCATTTCGTCGAGCAGCTTGTTGGCATCGTCAATGTTGTAGGTCGAATCCTGCCAGCTGTTCGGCTCCGCGAAGCCGTAATAGATCGAATCGATCATTTCATTACGATCCAGCGCGAGGCTAAGCGCCTTGCGGAACCGCACATCGTTCACGACCTGCGCCCAGTTCTTGTCGTTGTAGCTCATGTTCAGGTAAATGTCGGTCGGCGAAACGTGAAGATTGCTGAGCAGCGCCTTGAAGCCCTTGTCCTCGTTCTCGCGGTACAGCGGCATCTTGATCAGGGACGCCGATTCGCGGGAGAAGTCCACTTCGCCTGCGATCGTCTTCAGCGTGACCATCTCGATGTCCTGTACGAGCGTGCTCTGGATTTTATCGATATAAGGCAGTTGGTTGCCCGCTGGGTCAACCTTAAAGTAGTACGGGTTACGTTCGAAGGTTGCCGCTGTGTTCGTCTTCTTCGTCATCATCCACGGATAGAGCACGGGGAATCCGATGGACTTGGGGTTCGTGAGCTCCCAGTTCGTGATATCCTTGTCGTTGAAGAGGTTCACCCACTCGCCCTTCTTGAATCCGGCTTTCTTGATTTCCGGTTCCAGCGAAGCGACATCCGTGTATTTCTTGTGGAATTTCTCGAGGTAGTGCGCCGGCTTCAGCAAATCCGTGTATCCGCGCCATCCCTGGACAGCAAGGCTCAATAAGAAACCGCCATACGGCTGGTCGAAGCTCATCTTGAAGGTGTATTCGTCGATAAGCTCGAACGTGAACGGCTTGCCGTTCGGATCGCCCGCCGCGTTCAGCCAAGCGGGGAAGATCGGCGTTAGCTCCTTGTTGAACAGAACATCCTCGACGGCGAAGCGGACATCTTCCGTCGTTACCGGCTGGCCATCCGACCATTTGAGGCCTTTGCGCATACGGAAGGTAAAGGTCTTCTCGTCGTCACTCATTTCATAACTCTTTAACACGTTGCCCGTGACTTCCTTCCCAAGGAGGCCCGGCGTGTTCAGCAGCGCCTCGTCGTTCATGATGAATACGTCCGCGTCCCAGTCAACGACCGAGGTAACGGTGCGGAGCGTGCCGCCGTAAGTGCCGATTTCGTACTTCAGCAAGTCTTCCGGCATCTCGTTCGTTATCTTATAGTCTTCCGGCAAACGGTCCTTCACGGGAACCGAGACGCTGCCCAGCATCGGCGACTGCTTGAATTCGGTCAGCGTGCCCTCCGCCGGCGCCGCGTCTCCGTCCGTTTTCGTGGCATTCGTATCGTTCCCCTGCTTCGTATCCTCTGCTTTCGTATCCGTTTTGCCCGTGCCTCCGGCGTTGTTGTTACCCTTGGATGCGTTATTGGCAGCCCCGATATCGGTGCCTCCGCCTCCGCCCTCGCATCCGCTTAAGACAGCCGTCAAAATAAGCAAGACGGCGAGCAGCAGCGCGATCGGTATCATCTTCTTTTTTCTCATAGACATCCTCCAACCCGTATTGTTTGGTGTACCATGCAGGCCAGCCTTGTTCAACATCGATGTCGGGGTCGAATAAGTGAAGTTAGAAAGCGTTTACATAATAAGTTGGCAGTCGATCGTTCCACCTATATATATAAGTTTGCGCAAGTCTGCGGAACGACCGGGAAAACCGCGCGATCGACGAATCCTCCCCTTTTCAAGAATTGCCTCATCGGCACATGATTGCGCTATCATCATACATAACAGGCAATTCCCATGTATTTAGGAAAATAGAAGGTTTATTTGTGTTTTTTCCAGATTCCGCTTCGTTTGACAGAATGATTTTCGATTCGACAGGCCTCCGTTCCTCTGGCATCCCCCCGTAAATATTGAAATATCGCAAATCTATATGGCTTTATTCTAAATACAGGCGGGCACTGGTTTAGTACGATGAAATTGTTGACCTATCCATTCGAATCTGTGAGGTGCAGTCTCTATGCTGACGCAAAGCAAGATCGAAGAATTCGACCGAAACGGTTTTCTTAAAGGGGATGTCGTGCTTAGCGAGGAAGAGGTGGAGGTACTCCGCCGCGAGCTCGACGACGTCATGGAAGGCAGGTCCGTTAAGAAGCCTGTCTTGAACCACAACATGCTCGAAGGCGGCAAGCTCTACGACAATATGAAAATGACCGTCAGCGAACGTGTCGTCCAGATCGTGAATATCTGGATGGCAAGCGACGCCTTCTTCAATCATGCGGCCAACACGCGCATTTGCGAAGAAATCGCGCAGCTTTGCCGGACCGGCGAAGTCCGCGTTTGGCATGATCAGATCCAATATAAACCGCCCTTATCCGGAGGGCCCACAGGCTGGCACCAGGACCACCCGCTGTGGCCGATCATCCAGCCCGCGGATTTGGTCAGCGCTTGGGTGGCGCTCGACGACGCCATAATCGAGAACGGATGCATGTGGATGGTGCCGGGCAGCCACAAGTGGGGCAACCACCAGAAGCACCTGGCAAGCACGAAGGAGTTCAAGCCCTATCATAAACAGCCGGAGCTCCTGCCGGATGGCGCGGTCGTGGAAGCCGTACCGTTCGAAATCAAAAAAGGGCAGGTCGGTTATCATCACAGCCTGACCTGGCACGGCAGTCCGCATAATCGATCCGATATGAAACGCCGCGCAATCGCGGTCCACTATATGCCGGGCCATACCCGCTATGAACCTCACGCCGATCATCCCATGCACAACTACGTTACGGTGAAGGCTGGCGAGCTGCTCACGGGCGATCACTTCCCGCTCGTCTACACAACCCGCACGACCGAACTCTCCGGCTGAGAGCTTGCAGCCGGTCGAACAACCGGACATGCACGAAAACACGCAAAAAGCCATGCAGCGCATGGCTTTTTGCCTTAGAATCATGGTTCCTCCCTGTCGGCCGAGCGATTATCCAGCTTCAGCTTCAGTCTCCCGCCGGTGCAAGACCTGATCAGTTACCCGGTCGAGCCGGCGCAGATGAAAGGCGTATTCCAGCATGGCGGACGCAACGAAGACAAGCCGCTTATGGTTATCGGGATCCTGCTGCAAATAATCACTGAGCTGCCTGATCAAGCGGGATTCCCGCTCCTCTTCCGGCTCGATGGCGGCGTTCGGCTTCATTTTGCCTTCCAGCTTGAGCAGAATATGCTCATGATATTTGGCCAATTCTTCGATCTGGCTGTCGAACCGGTTCGCCCACGTCTCCGCATCCGCCATGGCGAAATAATGTTCTTCCACCACGTCAAGCAGGCTGACGCCTTGATGCAGCGCCTTAATCATATGCCTCGATAAGATGAGCTGTCTGGCATTCGCCTGCTTGCGGCCGCGCAAAAAGGGCCGCTCCTCCTCGAATAACCGGTAGACTTCATCGAGCTTGCGAAGCGTGCCCTGCAGCTTCTCTTTCTCCTCGCGGTGCACGTCCTCCCGCATCTCGTTCGATATCGCCATCCGCAGCAGCAGCGACAGCTGGCCGTAGGCCTCATGGACCTGCCCGACAAACTGCTTGCGCGGGCGCGGCGGGTAAACGAGCAGATTAACCGCGAAGGCGGCACCCATTCCCGTCAGAACCATCAGAAACCGCTCCACCGCAAACCACCAGCCGGCCGTGTTCGCTTCCATCACGGCAACGACCGTTACGAGCGTAAGGCCAATCGTGCTTTCCATGCGCAGGCGGATGTTGATCAGAATAACGATAATGCAGACGATGCCAAGCGCAATCGGCGTCTGGCCGAACAGCCGGACCGCGGCCAGCGCCACCGCCGCGCCCAGCACATTCGTCTGCAGCTGATCCACCACCTGCTGCCATGAGCGGGAGATGGACGGCTGAATCGTGAAGATCGAAGCGACCGCCGCGATAATTGGCGAAGGGAACGCAAGCAGCGAGCTTAAGTAGACGGCCAGCGCGACCGCAAAGCCCGTCTTCAAGACGCGCGCGCCGATCGTCATGCTTCTCCGCTCCCTCCGCCCAATGTGCCGACGGCAGCGTTATTCGTCGCTTGAACGGGTGCAGGCTCTGCTGCCGTGTTCAGCGAATCGTGCAGCAGCACGGATGTTTCCGCGACCGGCGTGCCGTTCACAACGAGCGCGATCCGGTGAAGGCCCGCATAATGCTTCCGGGTCGACAGGTTCTTCCAGTCGAGCAGCTTCACGTTGTTGACCGCCGAGCCGGGTCTTAGCGTCTTATCGCTGAGCAGGAATCGCTTCTGCGACGTCTTGCCGCCCGATTTCACGTAGCTTACGCCAAGCTCGATTCGCAGCCGAAGCGGATCGCCGTCCCCATCCGCAAGCCGCAGGCTGTAGCGCAGCTCGCTGCTGCCGCCGATGACGGCCTCCTCCTGCAGTGCATGAATGGCTGCCGAAGCAACGGCGCTTGCGGCCGCATCCTCCTCGTAGCCGAACAACGCCAGCACTTCAGGGTCCGCCGCCTTGATTAGCGAACGGCAGCCGTGACGGACGATCCAGTCCGTGAACGCGGTACTGCCCTTCCATTCGGAGGCAATCGCTTTGACGACGGCAGGGTTGTCCTTGGCAATGTCGTTCAAGTTGTTCGCCACGCTCTTGCGCACATAGAGCGAAGGGTCGGCTTTCAGCTGCTCCAGAATCGGCAGGATCGGCGATGGGTCGCGCTTGAACATCGGCAGCATCTGTCCCCAGGGCAGGCGCGGCCTGCAGCCTTCGCTGGCGAGCCGCCGAATATGCTCATTCTCATGCAGCGACCATGCCTGCATCCGAGCCATGGTCCGCTCGGTATCCTGCATGATGAATGCGCGAATAGCAAACTCCGCAGAGGACTGCGAAGTGAATTTCTCCAAGGCGTCCATGGACCGTTCCCAGTCGTGCAGCCCGTACACCTCTACAAAATCAGGGAAAAATAAATAAGGAAATCCGCTGCATTCCTGATGAATCGCAATCAATACGGCAAGCGCTTCCGGGTATGCATCTGGCAGCTCCGCCCCAAGGGACGTCGCAATCCGCCGAATGCGGGCCTTGAGCTCCAGCGCTTCCCAGCCTTCGCCTGTGACGCGCTGGACGAAGCGTTCCCCATCGAACGGCGCCCACGCGGAAGTTACGCGCGCCGCAAACTGCCGCAGAAACGGCAGGTCGTACATCGCTTTTAATGGTTCGGCCATCTTCATTCTCGCCTCCTCCCGCTATTATAGCCCATACCTTGCCGCAAAAAGAAGTTTGCAGCCCCTGATTTCCCCCGTATAATGAGTCCATTACAGAAAAAAGAGGGGCACCTATGTGGATATTTGCAGTAAATGAGAAATCCGGCGGCGGCCGTGGACGCAAAGCATGGCGGATCGTGGAAGCCGAGCTGAAGCAGCGCGGCGTGCCGTATACGGCCGTGCTTGCCGCATCGCCGGAAGAGGCCTGCCGGGAGATTGCCGGCTTGCTTGAACGCTATAGCCATCCATCCGAAGATGGAGCGCATTCCTCCGTGAAAGCGGTTGCAGTTATTGGAGGCGACGGCACGATTCACAGCATTCTGCCCGTGCTTCAGGCTGGCGGCGTACCGCTCGGCATCATCCCGGCCGGCTCCGGCAACGATACCGCGAGAGCCTTTCGTCTACCGAAGCGACCGCTGGAAGCGCTTCGGATTCTGCTTCAAGGCAGCCCCGTGCCGATTGACCTTATCGCGCTGCGTTCGCCGCTCGCGCCAGCGGACATGCCTGCTCGGCCTGTGCTGACCGCGCTCGCTGCCGGCTTCGATTCCGCCATCGCGGCAGCAGTGAACCGTTCAGCACATAAGAAGCTTTGCAATGCTGCCGGCGTCGGCTCGTTCGCTTACGTAATCGGCCTCTTCCAAGTGCTGCTCACCTATCGGCCGTGCCCCATGTCTGTTACCGTCGATGGTGTCCGCCATGACTATTCGCATGGCTGGATGGCAGCCGTCTGCAACGTTTCCGCCTACGGCGGCGGGCTGCGCATCTGTCCAGACGCTTCGCCGTCCGACGGCCTGCTGGATGTATGCGTCGTCCATTCCTGCACGCCGCTGCAGCTGCTGCGTTTATTTCCGACGCTGCTTCAAGGCACCCATGTGCGCCTGCCCTACGTCACGCTGCTTCGTGGTCGAGCCATTTCCGTGGAAGCGCAGGAGACAGGAAGATCTTCACCGATTGCCGTCTACGGTGACGGCGAACCGGCCGGCCAATTGCCCCTATACGCAGAAGCAGCCGGCAACCGCATCTTCGTGCTGCGGTAACCGGCCTGCTGATTGAGGATGGATCTATGAAGCGCTCTCGCTGTCCTGACGAAGCCGGTGAATCTGGGTCGCCTTGCTTCGCTCCGATTCCGCAGCGTCGCCCGGCTCTTGATAGGGCAGAATAATATCGAACGTTGTGCCTTCTCCAAGCATGCTCCTTACCTCGATGCTGCCTTGGTGATTGTCGACGATTTTGTACGTGACCATAAGACCAAGCCCCGTTCCCTTCTCCTTCGTCGTGTAGAAGGGCTGACCGATCTTCGCCATCTGATCCTGCGAGATGCCTGGACCCTTGTCCGCGATTCTCGCAATGATCCGCTCGCCCTCGCGCAGGCAGATGACTTTAATGCTGCCGCCGTCCAGCATCACCTCGATCGCATTCTTGAGCACGTTGATGAATACCTGCTTCAGTTGATTCTCCACGCCGCGCACCCAGAGCGGTTCGTCTCCGAAACTCGCTTCGATGACGATATTGTGCAGAATCGCCTGGGCTTCCAGCAGCGTAATGGTGTCGGCCATGATATACCGTATATCCCGATTAGCCAGCTCGTAAATCTGCGGCTTAGACAGCATCAGCAGCTCGCTGACGATCGATTCAATCCGGTTCAGTTCCGACTTCATAATATCGTAATAATTCTTGCCGCTTGTTCTGCCCGATGCAATGAGCTGCAGGAACCCTTTCAGCGACGTCAGCGGATTGCGGATTTCATGGGCGATCCCGGCGGCCAGCTGCCCTGCGACATACAGCTTCTCGGAATTAATCAGCAGCTCCTCGTTCTTCTTGCGCTCCGAAATATCCCGGATGATGACCTGCCTGATCGGCTTGCCTGATAGATTCGTGCTGGATTCAATGACCTCCGTGTTCAGCGACTTGCCATGAACGGTGAACCAATCCATCTCCAAGGGCGTCTGATGGCCTTCCGGCTTGGACGCGTACAGCAGCCGCTTCATCGCCGCGTGGTGCTTTGGCTGCAGATGCAAGTAGATGCTCTTGCCGAGCATGACTATCTCGTCCTTCGCCCCGAACATTTCAAGACCGGAGCGGTTAATATATTCCCAGCGTCCTTCATGAATAATCGCAATCATATCGATGGAGTTCTCGACAAGCAGCCTGTAGCGTTCATTCATGGTCACGTACCTGCGGTCAACATAACGGGCAACGAGGCTAAGTCCGAAAATAACCATGGTCGCCAGCCCAAGCACGATGGACAGCAGCTGCATGTAATCGTTCAGCCGGTCGGCCGTCAGCACGATGGTATCGATCGCCGTGACGGTTTCCAGTCCGAGCAGCTGCATGATCATACCGGATATGCCGAGCAGAAGACCTGGCAGGAGCAGCGACCCGCTTTTGCGTTCGAACAGATAGAACGAGCATGCCGTGCCGGTAAAGCTGAACACGAACGTGAAGAACGCGAAGCTGAAATCGATGTTGAACCCTTCCACCTGATGGCTGAGCAGCGCCGAGTAGAGCATCAGATTGGTCCCAAGCGCCATCAGCAGACTGCTGGCGAATAAGCGGACGGGATAGACCGCGCGCGAGCCGAGAACCCGGAAGGAAACAAAAACGCTGGCCATGATGCCCACCAGCTTGACGATAATAGTCCAGTCGATCATGATCATGGAATTCGAAGTCAACAAGATAATAATGTGACTGACCCATAGGCCCAAGGCATAGACAAGTGCTCCGCTCAGCCGCCAATAGTGCTGCATGGCGCGTACCATCTTCTGGTGTCCGATCATGCTGTAAATGGTGATGGAAGCAAACAAATGAATCGCCAGCGCAAGCACCAGCAGCATCCATTTGTCGCCGATCATAAGTTCACTCATCGGGTGTCTCCGTTTTCATTGATTTAGTCGTTCACGGTCTGAGATTCGACATTTTCCCATAAAATCCTTTTTTACACGACAAGTAATCTCGTGTTCGACAAACACGATTCTATGCTTTTGCGCTCGCTTGCTAGTTGGTTATAATAGAGTACGAAAAGGAGTGAAATCATGGTTAAAATTTTAAAAGAGTTTAAGGAATTCGCCGTGCGCGGCAACGTGCTCGACCTTGCGGTCGGGGTTATCATCGGCGGTGCTTTCGGTAAAATCGTCACCTCGCTTGTCAACGATATCATCATGCCGCCGATCAGCAGACTGCTCGGCAGCGTCAACCTTGTGGACCAATTCATTCAGATATCCAAGCTCGACACCGAGCAGCCGCATACCTTGGCCGATGCGCAGAAGGCATCCGTTTCCGTTATCGCATACGGTAATTTCCTGAACGTCATTCTCGACTTCACGATCGTCGCATTCTGTATTTTCCTCATCGTTAAAGGAGCGAACACGCTGCGCCGCCTCGGTCAGCCGGAAACAGCCGCTCCTACTGATCCGACGGACAAGACCTGCCCGTACTGCTTGTCCAAAATTCCGATCAAAGCGACGCGCTGCTCGCACTGCACCTCCCATTTGGATGCAGAGCCCGAGCTTGAGGGAGGCTTGTCCTAGCCATGGTCAGTCCACTGCAAGACGAAGAAGAGGAGCGGTTCGATTACTACGACGAAGCCGGCGCTTGGCTCGGCACCGCTCCGCGCAGCGAGGTCCATGCCCGCGGCCTCTGGCACCGCTCCATACACTGCTGGCTGGCGCGCAGCGAGAACGGCCGCAGGCTCGTCCTGTTTCAGCAGCGTCACGCGGATAAAGATACGTTTCCGCTGCACTTCGATATTACCGCCGCCGGCCATCTGACCGCAGGAGAGACGATGCAAGGCGCAGCCCGCGAAATTCAAGAGGAGCTTGGCGCAGCTATCCCGTTCGATGCGCTGCTTCCATTCGGCGAGGCGCGCAAGGAGGCCGCCGGAACGGCACAAGGCATGTCCTTCCTTGACCGCGAGATCAGCGGCGTATTCGGCTTTGTCTATGAAGGTTCGCTGTCATCGCTTACACTCCAGGCAGAGGAGGTCGCCGGCATTTACGAAGCGGAGCTGGGCGACATGATCGCCTTGTTCGAAGACCGGCTGCATGAGGTGCGCGCAGCCGGCTTCGAACTTGATAGCAGCGGCCGTCCCGCCGCCGCAGAGGCGCTGGTTAGGGCTTCCGATTTCGTGCCGCGTCCAGCTTCTTACTACTCAGGCGTATTCCGCGCTTTGCTGCTCCATTTGTGAGCGGCAAGGCCGGCGCCTGCTTCAGGCTCATGATGCGTCCCCTCTTCGCTCGTAACCCCGGTATTTCCCTGCTGCCCGCGCCCCTTGATTTCCCGGCAGACCATGCCCGATTCCCTCGCGCAAGGCCCTGAGCACGTTCCCAATTCGCATACCACTGGTCGATCATACCGTGGATGTTATAGAACATCGTGCTCCGAGGCGCGATGTCGAAATCATTTAATGCTTCTTCGCCGAAAGCTCTCGCCGCTTCCTGATGAATGCACCCGTGCAAATTCGATCCCTCGATAAACAAGCCGAGCTGGTCGAGCGTTGCAAATGAACGCGGGTTGTACAGCACCCTTGCTTCGGCTCCTTGGTTGTAGCAGGACGATCTGCGGATGACCTCCGGCACGCCCTGCCATGCGGCAACAAGCTGAGGGTCGTAGCCCTGCTGAACGTACCACTGCAGCGCTTTGGTGATGTATTGCCGGTGAAACTGCAAGAAATTCTGTCCGTACCCCGTTGGCAGCTGCGACGGGTCATTAACGTGATTGGCATGATGCCAACGCATATGCTCCTGCAGAAGCGATGACGGAAAATTCGGAATTAACGGCATACCTGTCCCTCCCTCTCCTCGCATCCTTTTCAACCTAGCTTATGCCTGGCATCCCGGAACGGTTCGCAATTGGTGCCCGAGGAACGATGCGGTCTTCTCTTCATTGCAGCCATCTTTCGCTTCCCTATGCCTTATACCTCGTACCAAGTCAATTCTTGATCCTTTGTCAGCACAAGCGGAGATGCAAACGCAAGTCCGCAGATCGCCGGTTCCGCCAAATCCGCTGCCATCAGATCCACCTTCATTCCCTCGGCGGCAGCATGAACGGTTGACAGGCGCCATGTCTCCGGCAGACCAAGCCTCTTCAGCGTCAAGCTTCCGCCGATCACGCGAAGCACCCCCTGCGCAGCCGTCAGCTCGAAGGTCCCCCATGCCCCGTCAATCGACCAGAATGTTCGGAATCCTCCCTCCGGCATCGTAACCGGCCGGAATCCGATCTCGCCCTTCGTCATATCGAACGAGAATCCGCTGTAGGCGAGCAGCAGTGAATAGCTTGCCATAGACCTCGCATAGTTGCTGCCGCACTCCACCTCGTTCCAAGGATTTCGTTTCTCGCCGTCATAACGGTCTCGAATCGCCCTTACGATCTGAAGCCCTTCCTCCAGCATGCCTTCCTGAATCATGTGGCAGGCCGCTTGATATTCGAAGCCGGTCATCGTCTCGGACGCATAAGTCAGCGGGACGGCCGGCCGTAAGCTCCCCTCCGGCCAAGAGCAGATGACAAGCCCGCCCTCGTCATTCAAGGCGAATAACCGCCAAGCATTTGCCTCGTCGCGCATGTGCGCTTTGAAGTTACTGACGTATAGCTCGCGAAGCGCGTGTCTCGCCTGCTCCGGATCGAAGATTTCACCCAGTCCGCACAGATTGGCGTGCCACTGCGCGACAAGCTGATCGATGCCGCAGCCCTCGCCGATCTGATATTTGATCTCTCCCGCCTCGTCATTCCAGTAGGCGGAGACCGCATTATCTCCGAATAGCGATCCGCCTGTATCGAATTGCTCCAGCAGGCTTCGATCCGTTAGATCGATGCTTTGTATGTAATAACGTCCGTTGTACAGATGGGTATCCGTCCATGCCTTGCCTCTGCGGAACAGCTCGCCGTACTCGGCGGACAACGCTTCTTCTCCAAGATAGGCAGCGATCTCGGATGCGGCCTTCAGCGCAGCCAAATAGAAGCCGGTCAACCAAGCGTTCGGACCGAACAGCTCCATATCGAGCGTATGATGCTGCCGGCCTTCAATCACCCCGTCCCGATCGGCGTCCCATTTGTCGGGGTTGCTCTCGCTCCAAGCATATTCGATGGATTGGCGGATAGCCGGCCAGTTCTTCCGCAGCCAAACGTCGTCGCCGGATATTTTCCAATCCCGATACGCCTTGATCACGCCGCCCATCTGACCGTCCACGCAGGCGCGGAAAGGACCAGGGTCCCTGCCGAGCGGCAGCATTAACCGAAACGCCATGCTTCCGTCCGCGCGGGCATTGTACTTGAAATCCAGGTCGCGCATGGATCGCTCCAGCGCCGGGAAGAGAAACGGCATCGCGTACGCATAGTTCCATACATGCGTGCAGGACCCCTCGCAGGAGCCGACATCCTCGATGCAGCCTTCGAATCCGTAGAAGGAACCGTCGGTCAAACGCAGCGAGGTCGGCGATTTCAGGACGGACAAGTTCGCGGAGACCGCTTCCAATACTTCTTCCGGGAGAGTCGAGCCGAACAACGCCTCATGAAATTTCTCCGTCTCCGCCAGCAGCCGGTCCCACTGCGACAAGGCATAGGAAGCCACGGCAGCGGAATCGACAAATTGCCCTGCATAATAATTACGCCATATCGTCCTGCCTTCCGGCTCCGGGTTCCAGCTGTTGTAGACGTTCGGATAATGCCAGCCCAGCACGAAACGAACACGTTCCGATGCGCCGGGCGCGAGTGTAATTCGTACAGCCAGTGTTCCGTTATCCTTATGTCTCGGGTGATGCGCCTGCTCCGAAGCATACGTCCGGTTCCGGAACGGCCCTGCTTCGGTAAAATCGCGCCAGTACATTTCCAAGTTGTCGCACCAGCCGCCTCGGTACCAAAATTCCTGATAGCTGACGCCCTCGCCTGCATCCGTGGCAATCGAGATGTCGCCGTAGGAAGGGTCGTCCGCTTGATGCGCCTCCGATCCGAGCTTAAGCGTATGCAGACCCGCTTCGTCCTTGGCATAGCGGTTAACGATGCGCTGCCCCGCCTTGGGGTTAGACGCGGTTAACGCGGCCGTATACGTCACCGGGTACGCTAGCGGATTATCGAACCGCACCTCGAACAGCGCGCAGGGAAGGCTGGAATCCGCGTCATTCAGCGGGATAAAGGGATTAAACGCCTGCAATCGCACCGTCCCGGGGAAATTCGTATCCTCGAACGTCATTTTCGCCAGCGGAAATTCGCCCTGGAACGTATGTCCTCTGAAATGCGGCATCCCCGCCATCGTATTATTCTCCGGTCCGTAGCCGTAGCCGCTGTGAAGCGGGCCCCCCCGAAGAGGCTGCCCCATATAAGGCGACGGAAAGTCCCCATTCAGCACCCTGGCATCCAGTAATCGGCCGTCAGCCTCGGCCTTGACGGCAAAATGGCTGTAGCCGTTGAAGCTGCGCTTGTTCGGCGCATTGAAGATTTCCCAATCCACCAGCCGGCCGTTGCCCGCAAGACCGATACTGCCCGTACCAATGCCGCCTAGCGGAAACGAAATCTCTCTCGTTTGATTGCCCGCATACGTTCGCCATGTTCTGCTCATGTTCATCGCTCCTCTTTATCCTTTGACCGCCCCGGCCGTTAAGCTGCTCGTCATTTGCTCCGTAAACAAAGCGTAAAAGAGAACAGACGGAATGGCAATAAGTTTCATCTTTCGGACCATCTCCGAAAACAAAACGGGCTGCCCCCGCAGTAGCGAGGACAGCCGCAGCCGAACCGGTTCGTCAAAAGAAAGAAGTTACACGTTGCTGCAGTTACCCATGGATACGCAAATATCGAAGGATATGCGGACACTGCAGCAGTCACCGAATACGCAGGCAATACGGACGCAGGCGAAACGACCTTGATGGAAGAAGCAAACCACATTACAGTTGTTTCCAATCAAATCTTCGATGACTTTACGATTTCTGCAGCGAATCGCACGTACAAGCTTGGCAGCGGCTTCCGGGTTTTTCAATTGACAGAACAAATCACTCAGATCTGCACCTGCTTCTTGAATTCCTTCAACGGCACCATCTCTGCGGTGGCAGCAGCTGCTGCTGCTGCTGCTGCTGCGGACTTGATTCGACACCCGGACATTGCTGCTGCGAACAGTTTTCTTGACGTTTTTCACTTTCATTTTAACTGACAACTAAATTCCTCCTTTTAACGAGCTACAATAATCTATGAGGGGAATGACGGTTTGGTATAAGACAACTTTCCCCTGTCAAACGCACAATCTGAAGCGCAGCAAGGCTTTGCGGCATGTGCCTTGGCTGTTACGAGCCGACGAAGGCTTCATTGATTGAGAGATTGGCAGGGCAATCGTATAGAGGTTCTGAGATGGCGGGACGTGGGCAGAGACGGTTGGCGGGATAAATAGCAGCTGGAGATACCGGAGGGCTTCCGCCGATGGCGGGGAGGGCTTGCTTCGGCTTTTATGACCATTATCGGGAGGTGGGAGACGCTTACCTGCGAGCAACAAAAAAACGCAATCTCCGAAATCTCGGAAACCGCGCCGTTGTTGAATTTGAACGTGCTGATGAAGGGAATTGCCCCGCCTACGCATTACGAGTGCGTTACACGCAATTGCTGTAAGTTCTACCCATGCATTCCACTTAGCAGTGTTATTGAATATCCCATTTCCTTAACGATACGACGCGATTTTTGCCCTCTGAGAAGAGAATAATCCCTCGCGATTCTTGATCAGGATAAATACGTGCCGTCATAACCGTTTCCCCGTTGCCTGCAAACACTTCAATCGACGATTTATCTACGAATATCCTCAAGGCCAATTTACCGTCCATTAGAGGCACGGCTGCCTTCCGTTCTCCTCCTGGCCCTATCCCCGAATGATTGCGGTCCAGACTTAAAAGACCCTCAGCGGTTTGATAGGTCAATACGGTCTCTTGACCCGTTGCTTCATTGACACGCAGCTTCAGTCCGAACGTCTTCGTCTGACCGGCCTCAAACTCCACCTCAAGCTCATAGCAGTCTCCTATTGTGTCTACCGTCTGTTTGCCACTAAACGCAACATCCGTGATTTCGAACACATTACAGCGGGAAGCTTCAATCTCTTCAATCGGTCTAAATAAGATTCGGTCGCCATCCAGCACCATTTCACGCGGAAGACTCATGGCCCCTGCCCAGTGATGGCCGTCTTGTGTCGGCATATCGCTTTCCCACATATCCATCCAGCCGATCACAATTCTTCGGCCCTTGCTGTCGATCGTGGACTGCGGCGCGTAAAAATCAAAACCATGATCAACTTGCGCGAAGCGTTCAGTCGTAAAGGTTCCCGCCTTAGAATCAAATTTGCCGACCATATACATCGTGGAATGGAGGTTCGTATACTCGTTTCCCTGCGCAGGCATTCGCTGAGGCGAAAACATGAGCACGTCCTTATCTCCTAAATGAAACAAATCGGGACACTCCCAGTTATCGCCGAATGTCCCGTCACTCTTGGCGAGGATGTTCACGAATGTCCACTGCTTCAGGTCATCTGATCGGTATAGAAGAATAAGTCCATTGCCCTGCGTGTCGTTTGAACCAAGCACGACATAATATTGGCCATCATGATGAAATACCTTGGGATCCCGAAAATCACGTTGGCTAACCCCGCTTGGAATGAGATCGTATCCGATGACCGGGTTGTTTACGTACTTCTTGAACGTTTGGCCGTCCTTAGAATAAGCAAGACCTTGGGCTTGTTTATAATCCATCGTGTTATCAGGACCCGTAACCACATGTCCGGTATACATTAATACGAGTTCTCCATCTACAACAATGGCGCTTCCCGAGAAGCAGCCCCCTGCATCGAACTCTTCGTCTGGGGCCAGAGCGATCGGCAGATATTCCCAGTGAATGAGGTCGCGGCTGACAGCATGTCCCCAGTGCATCGGTCCCCATACCGGCTTATACGGGTAATGTTGGTAAAACAAATGGTACTCCCCATTAATGTGCACAAAACCATTCGGATCGTTCATCCAGCCATACTCCGGCGTTAAATGATATGTTAACCGGTAGTCCGGCTTAACCAAATGCTTATTCTCCTGAATGAATGCATTCGCTCGTTCTACTGAATACGCCGTTTGCGTGTCAATAAGTCATCAACCCTTAATTTATATTGAAGAACCTTCCGTGCTGTTACTATTGTCCCGAGTAATGGCTCTATTCTTTTCTATTTAACCGCGCCTTGGGTGACCCCTTGCAAAATAAAGCGCTGCGCAAAAAGATAAATAACCAGAATTGGCAGCGTAACCAGCAATACAGCCGGTAAAAACTTCTCGTAGTCAGAGGAGTAGGTTCCATTAAACACCGATATCGACAAAGGCAGCGTCAAGCTGTCCGTGCCGGCATTTTGAAGAACCAGGATCGGCAATAAAAAATCATTCCAAATCCAAAGCATGTTCAGTATTCCAATTGTGACCGTGGTCGGTGTCAAAATAGGCAGGACGATTTTAAAAAAGGTTTGCCGGCTGTTGCAGCCGTCAATGCGCGCAGCCTCTTCCAGTTCGGTTGGAATGCTTTTCACAAATCCATGATAAATAAACACGGCAAGCGAGCTGCCAAAACCAAGATACAAGAACACAAGGGTAGTCAAGGGATTCGATTGAATCCAGCCTAAATATTGACCGTAAATGGATACCATCGGGATCATGATCGCCTGAAAAGGAATTATCATCGCCGCAACCATGGTAAAAAAGAAGGTATTGTTAAACTTGGTTTTATTTCGAACGATATAATGGGCGGTCATGGATGAGAAGAGCGAAATGAGAACCACGCCTGAAACCGTAAGGAAGAACGTATTTCGTAAGCTGGAAAAATAGTGCATCTCGGTTATGACGCTTCTCAGCGTATCCCAGTGAACTGCCGTCGGCAGCGATAAAGGCGAATCAATAATTTGCGCATTGGTCTTGAATGCATTCAAAAAGAGCAGTACAAAGGGGAAAACAAACATAACCAAGCAGACAATGAGGATCAAATAGATGAACCCTCTTGATAACGGCATGCGTTTGGTCATTATGATTCCACCTCCAGCTTCTTGCTGAAATACACCTGAAGAACCGTAACGACAGCCACGATAAAGAATAAAATAAACGCTTCGGTTTGTCCAAGTCCATAATCATAGCTTCTAAACGCTTTGTTGTAGACATGCATGGAACCCATTGTGGTACTGCCGAAGGGGCCGCCCTGCGTCAAGGAGTAATTAAGGTCGTACACCATAAATGTTCCTTTAAGCGTGAGAAATACGGTTACAATGAATGACGGCACCATGAGCGGAAGAACCATCTTGGTTAACCTCGTCCATGCCCCGGCGCCATCTATTCTCGACGCCTCCATAATATCCTTGGGGACACTCATAAGCCCCGCAACGAAAATAACCATCATATAACCTGCATACTGCCACACGGAAACAAGGACGATCGCCCAGAAGGCCATTTTCTCATCACCCAGCCAGGACGTGGAGAGAAAGGGAATTCCCAATTTTTCTCCGGCACGAACAAAAATGTTATTGAAGATGAATATCCAAATAAACCCAAGGACCAAGCCGCCAATCAGGTTGGGCGTGAAGAAAGCAGTTCGGAAGAGATTCTGCCCCTTGAGTCCGAACGTCAGCAGGTAGGCTAGCAAGAAAGCAACAATATTGACAAGCAAAACTGTGACAATGACATATTTCAGGGTAAGCCCCATAGCCATCCAAAATTCCTTGTCCACAAATGCCGTTGCGTAGTTACTGAAACCGACAAAAGGCATTTCCTTCGATATCCCGTCCCATTGGAAAAGGGTTAAATAGATTCCATACAAGAATGGAATCACAATTACAGCAAGAAAAGCCACAAGCGTGGGCCCTGTAAAAAAGAGCTGGTTTCCAAGACGCCTCGCTGCATTCTTCTCCGAAATCATTCGCATTCCCTCCAAAAAGCTTCATTCAAATCCTAATGCTGTTCCTAAAAAGTCAATGTCGATGGACGAAAGCACAATCGCAACCCTCATCCATCGACATCAAGGGAAAGTCTTACTTCAAATGTTTCCAATAATTCTCAACGTCATTTGCCAATGCTGCCTTGTCTTCTTTACCGACCAAATATTTCTGCATGGAGGTTCCAAGAACCTTCCAATGGTCGCCAGGCACGTAGTTGCCCCCGAATGGAATCGCGTTTCCGGCGTTGTTGTATGCTTTGATTGCCTTGGGCAAAGAATCTTTAGGCTCAAGCGTAATGTTCTTAAATGCAGGAATGACGCCGGCTTTGTTGACCAGGAAATCTTGGCCGGCTGGATCATAGACAAGCCACTCTAAAAATTTCTTAGCTGCTGCTTGCTGTTGTTCCGTGCTTTTGTCTTTGTCAATAAAGATTTGTTTCGTTGCACCGATTGCAATGGAGTGATTGTTTTTATCGTTGGCGTCGTTGCTGACCGGTACCGGAATGAAGCCAAACTCAGTCGTTTGGTTCGATTTTTGAATTTCAGGCATCATCCAATTACCGTTAAACGTAATGCCGGCTTCTCCTTTCGCAACCGCTGCTGCAGAGGCTTCGTACGTTACAGTCATTGGACTTTTACTTCCCATGTTATATTTCTTCATTACATCAAAGGTATCCATCAGTCCATTGAATTGCGCATTGTCCTTCAGCTTAACCGTTCCTGCCTTCAAGCCGTCGAGGAACGTCACCACGTCTGTTCCTGACTGCGTGGCGTAAGCAATCGGCAAGAAATGATTGCCGAGGGACCAATCCATGCTTCCGATAATAAGCGGAGCCGCACCGCTCGATTGAATTTTTTGGAACAATTCCTCAAGCGCTTTCGTTGAGGATACGGTCTTGGGATCAAATATACCGCCGACTGCTTTATCCAGAACAGCCTTGTTGTAAATGAAGCCATAGCCTTCGATCGCAAAAGGAAATGCCAAGGTCTTGCCGTCGATTTGGTTCGGTTGTGCCAGATCGGCAACCCATTTCTCATTCGATAAATCAACAGCACGGTCTTTAAACTTCACGATGTCGCCGGCATCCATCATATTAAGCGTAGCCGGCGTTCCTGCAGCATACAAGGTGGATACTTTCTCGAAAGGAGACTGCGAGCCGCCCGTCACAAGTACCTCAATTGATATGGTTGGGTTGGCTTTCGTAAATGCATCTGCAGCGGCAACAAGTTGGGGTTGAATTTCACTCTTGGAGTTTACCATGGTAATCTTGATTTTTTCCGATCCGGAAGTATTACCTGAAGCTGCCCCGTTATTAACCTTATTGTCGTTTCCCTCATCATTGCTCTTACCGCAGGCTGTAACAACTAATGTAAGTACAAGGAAAAGCATGAATATCGCAAAACCGAACTTTTTCATTTTAACGTTCCCCCGTTAATGTGTATTAAGTAAGCGATTCATTTCTTTAGATAACGAATTCACATCAGGATGTGAATGCTTGATGCTTGGATATTCGAGAAGTCTCTCACCTCCTTAACATTGCGTTCCTAAAAAAATTAATACATGAAACGTTTTGGTTTTAATGAACATGGATCAGCGAAGGTTGTGATAATCCTTTGACATATAATGAAAACGCTTTATTAATTTGTGGCATTCCTATCTTACATGTCAAACGATCGTCATGTCAATCGTTTGACATAAACCTTTTTTCAAACTATAATAAATTCATTTTCTGCTTTCGGGATTTTAAAAATGCTTGTAATACGTTATCTTAGTAGCAGTATTAACTATTTGAAATGAGGAAATTATCCGATGGCTACCATACATGACGTAGCGGAAATAGCTGGAGTTTCTGTTACGACCGTTTCTCGTGTCCTAAACAATCGAGGGTATATCAGTGATAAGACCCGAAAAAAAGTGTTCGAAACCATGCAGGCGCTAAATTACCATCCCAATGAGATCGCTCGATCGTTATTAAGAAAACAATCCAATCTCATCGGACTTATTATTCCGAACGTCTCCCATCCATTTTTCAGTGAGTTCACTTTACATCTTGAAACTTATGCGTATCAGAACGGATTTAAGCTGTTGCTTTGCAATTCGCTATCAGAACCTGATAAAGAAAAAGATTACATCGAAATGATGCGTAAGAACAGGGTAGCTGGCATCATCATGGGAAGCCATACGCTAGATGTAAGCGAGTATCTTAACCTTAACTACCCGATCGTCACGTTAGATCGAAAAATCGCCGACAGCATCCCTTACTTATCTTCTGACAATTACGCCGGCGGGCAAGCAGCTACGCAGCTTTTAATCGACTGCGGCTGTAAGAAGATAGCCAATATTTGCGGCAATCTTTCCTTGCCCCAACTGGCCAATGAAAGAACGTCCGCCTTCAGAGACATCGCAACTTCTAACGGAATAGAATATGTTATCATGGATACCGAGACAAATGTATTTGAATACGGCCAATATGAGACCCTTGTTCGTAAGCTTTTCGATGAGCATCCTGACGTCGATGGTATCTTTGCAACAAGCGATGTTATGGCTTCCTACGTCATCAAAGTCGCTCGATCTCTAAATCGCCAGATTCCGAACGATCTGAAAGTGATCGGTTACGATGACACCCAATTCGCAACCTGGACCGCCCCTTCCATCACATCGATCAAACAGCCGATCGAAGAACTTAGCAATCTCGCATTCGACATTATTTACAAACAAATTAACGAAGAAGCCATAGAGATGCACAATGTACTTCCCATCACGCTAGTCGAAAGAGAAACAACCTCGTTGCTGTAACGATTCAAACCAGCATAAAATTAGTAGTATACGTGCCCAAGTGTTCACCAAAGTTTTCATGCTCGAAATCATAGGACCGAAGAACCGGCTTTGTTTTAGATACCCTCTAATGTGACATATATCTAGTTTTAAGAGAGATGAGAAGCAGAAGGGCTTCGGCCAGAGCATTCCTAAACCGCGTTTTGTAATTGATCCCATTATTTTTTCGTTTAAAACTGCAACTAAGTAAAGTTGAGGCGTAACTCAAGACCTGATTCGCTCCATTAAAATAAGCCCTGGCGATTAATCGCTAGGGCTTATTTTATACAAAAGGCTTGAAAACCAATGACGGCAACGCAATCATCGAATTAGAGTTACCCGCGTCTGATGCGTACCACAGCTGAAAGGTAGATGAAATAAAAAAACGCGATCCCCGAAGTCTCGGAAACCGCGCCGTTATTGGATTAGATGGTGCTGGTGAAGGGAATTGAACCCCCGGCCTACGCATTACGAGTGCGTTGCTCTACCCCTGAGCTACACCAGCAGCTTGCTGCTTCAGTCGCCGAAGCGACTTTTATAATATACTGCATCTGCTGCTCAGAGTCAATGGTAATTTACCGAATTTCATTTGTTCGACATGTCCCCCTGCTGCTCCCGAGTCTCGGTGCCCGCCGGAGTCACAGCGGCTGCCGCTGCCATAGGCGCGGCGGCGGGAAGCCGCAGTGTAAACTTGCTGCCCTCGCTCTTCTGGCTCTCAAGCGAGAGCGTGCCCCCGAGCAGCCGAGTCAGTGACAGACTGATCGAGAGGCCGAGACCCGTGCCCCCGTAGTTGCGGTTAATGGAGCCGTCCTCCTGCCGGAAGGCTTCGAAGATCAGCCGCTGCTTATCCGGTTCGATACCGATTCCCGTATCCATGACTGTGAAGGCCACCCGCTGCGGCGAAACCATTCGAACGGCCGGACGAGCCCACGCGACAGGATTCCAATTGCGCAGCCGCCGCTTCTTCAGCGCGGACGGCTCGATCGGCAAGCCGCCCTCCACCTTCACCTGAAGACGGACACCCCCCGTTTCCGTGAATTTAAAGGCATTCACGAGCAAATTGCGCAGAATCTGATTCACGCGCAGCGCATCCGTATGAATGGCCTCGGGAACCTGTGGGGCTATTTCCACGTCGAACTTCAAATTTTTCTGCCCGGCCACCGGCAGAAACTGCTGATACAGCGTCTGTACCAGCTCATGCGTGGAGTGCGGCTCAATACAGACATCCATTTTGCCGGCTTCGACTTTGGACAGATCCAGAATATCGTTAATGAGCTGCAGCAGGTCGTTGCCAGCGCCGTAGATCAGCTCCGCATAATGCAGATCCTCCGAACCGCCGCGATCCTCTTCATTCTCCTTCAAGAGCTGCGACAGCAGAATGATGCTGTTCAGCGGGGTTTTCAGCTCATGCGACATATTTGCCAGAAACTCCGACTTATACTTGTTCGCGAGCATCAGCTCATGCGCCTTCTCTTCCACGTCGCGCTTCGCTTCCCGCAGCTCCCGGGTCTGCCGACGCAGCAGCATGTTCATTTTGCGCAGTTCATCCACCCGCTGCTGTTCTTTCTGAAAATCGCGGATGATGAAGACGATTAAGCCGCTAAGCAGCAGACGAAGCGGCAGCGCGTAGACACCGATTTTCATCCAGAAATCCGCCAACGGCATATTCGGTACAATCGCCACGACCAGCGTTGCATTGAGGGCAAAGACGGCGTTGATAATCATCACCGTTATGATGCTCTTCGCGTAAAATCGCCACGGTTTCCAGCGCAGCCACGCGCTGAGCCACGCGCTGACGAGGCCAAGCACGGTCATGTTGATGAAAGCGCCGATCGAAGCTTCGTCCACGCCCATAAACAGCCGTCCAAGGCCAATCCCGAAGCCGACGATCGCAATTGCCGGCGGCACCGGAAATACAAGCACGGCAACGATCAAGGGCAGAAACCGCAGGTCGAGCACAAGCAGTCCGTCGACACGAAGGCCGAAGGCCATCGCCAACCATCCCCCAATAATGAGCACGGCAGTGGTCAAGCCGTACTTCACGCGCACGGAAGCATATTGAAACAGATATCGGTAGCCCAGATCGAACATATAGGCCAGCGCGATCAGTAAACTAATATTTGCGAACAATGATTTGGCAAATGCGAATGTCAACGTGAAATCCTCCTGCCTTCTATCTCCGGGTCATTACCCTGATTAATGCCATTTGAAGCATTGGCGGATAAATCCATTTCCCCTGCACATAATACGTGTACCCCAAAATCAGACCCACCCGAAACCAGGTTTATCCAGATGTTAGAAAAGGGTAAGCAAACCAAACAACTGGCTCATGTTCATTTTATAAGGGACTAAAAAATATCCTATACAATGGCATTATTAAAGAAACGGAGGTGTCTTGCAAATGACAAAAGTCATTACCTTCAAAAATCGTTCCGTCCCTGTTTATTATCCTTCTGAACAGCTCTCTTACATGGAGCTGCTGCACAATAAATTGCTGGAGATGGAATACAATTTTGATTTCCGCAAGAAGTGGAAGCGTATAAAATCCGTTGAAATGATTCGCGATGTGGCGATTCTTCAATACAGCGATGGTACCAAGCTTTACTTGGAAGTGTGCTGATGAATTGACCGCTCCTCCTGCCGCATGATTGCAGAAAGGCAGCCTATACGTAAGGCGAACCGGCTGAATGCCCAGCTCGCCTGACGTATAGGCTGCCTTTTTCCTTGTACCTCGTACTAGTGCTGCAGAACTGCCGGCCGCTCATGCTCCGCTATCTGGAAGCATCCGTGCTTGGCTTGGAGCAGCTGTACGTGCAGCTCCTCCTCCGGCAGCGGGCTTGCCAGCAGATAGCCTTGGAAGAAGTCGCATTTCCACTCGCGAAGAAGCTGGAACTGCTCGCTTGTCTCGACGCCTTCCGCAACGACCTCGATACCCAGCTCGTGCACGAGCGAGATCATCGTCTTGACGATAGCATGCTCCGCCCTCTCCTCGCCGATATGCCGAATGAAGGACCGGTCAAGCTTCAGCGTATGCAGCGGCAGCTTGCATAGATAGGTCAGTGAAGCATAGCCGACGCCAAAATCATCGAGTGCCAATCTCACGCCCATTTCCCTCAGCTGGTTCAATGCGGCTTCAATATGGCCGTTTCCGTCACCGTCGATCATCATGCTCTCCGTGATCTCAAGCTCGAGCGATTCCGGCTTGGTTCCAGTCTGCGCCAATATGCCGCGAAGCTTATCCGTGAAGTTCGGCAGCTGAATTTGGAGCGGAGACAAATTGACGGACATGATCAGCTGATGTAGCCCTTTGCTCTTCGCGCGATTCAGCATCCGGCAGACTTCTCCGATCACCCAATAGCCGATCTCGACGATTAGCCCGCTCTGCTCAGCAAGCGGAATAAACTCCGAAGGAGGCACATCCCCAAGCTTCGTATGCCGCCAGCGCAGCAGTGCCTCGAACCCTCTAAGCTCGCCAGTTACCTGATAGAGCGGCTGGTAACGAAGCGACAGCTCGCTCCTGGCGAGTGCGCTGCGCAGGGCGCCACGGAGCTCGGCGACGCGATTGACCTGCGCAGCGCCGATTATGGTGTACCGCACGATCCGATTGCCTCCGGCTGCCTTGGCCTGCTGCAGCGCCGTATCCGCATGACGGACAATGAGCTCTGCCGTGCTGCCATCCTCGGGAAAACAGCTTGCCCCGATGCTGCAGAACGGATGCAAGAATTCTCCCCTCACCTTGAGCGGCTGCTCGACCGCGCCTTTCATCTCTTCAATGGACGCGTCGGCGTTCTGCCCTGCCTCCTCGCTGCGGATCATGCGGAACATGAGGAACGTGTTGCTGCTGAGACGAAAGACATTGTAGGACCATTGACTCATTCCACGCAGCCGATCTGCCATCCTGCGAAGTGTCTCGTCTCCGAAGGCAGTACCTTTTGCCTCGTTTATCATATAGAATCGGTCCAGATCCACCAGCGTGACCAGCACGTCCATCCCGCCGTGCTTCGCGAGCAAGATTGCCCTTGCAAGCATAGCAAAAGCTGCCCTGCGGCCAGGCAGCCCTGTAAGGGAATCCAATAATTCAACCGAAGTCACACCTCTTCGATGACTGTGCTCTTGTCCTAAACTAAGCTGCACTTCTCTCATACATCCTCCGATCAATGTCTTATGGACTACGGACTTCCGACCCCTTCTTCTAGGTAAATTTTCACACAAATGTATTAGGAAAGAAGCAGGGATGTATGAGCTGTCTGTTAGATTATACAGAAAAGCCCTTTATCGCAGGCAGCTGCTGCGGTAAAGGGCCCTTCGGTATGAATCAATTCACAGCTTCGACATCCGTTACGTATTTGTAGCCGACGCCCCATACGGTGCGAATGTAATGCGGTTCCTTCGGGTTCTTCTCCACCTTGCGGCGCAGATTGACGATATGTACGTCGATGGCACGATCCGTAACGAAGGAATCGAATCCCCGAATGGCATTAATCAAATCCTCGCGGCTGAACACTTTGCCGGGATGGGTCAGAAACAGCTTCATTAATTCGAATTCGGAGAACGTGGTTTCGACGAAATTGCCTCTCACAAGAAGCAGTCGCCGCTCGGCATCCAGCCGAATTGCCATTTCGGATTGCTCCGGGACTTCCTCGTGCTGGCCTCTTGCCGCTGGCTGCATGAGACGGGCTCTGCGTATCAGAGCTCCTACGCGGGCGCTGAGCTCATGCATGCTGAAAGGCTTGCATAAATAATCATCTGCACCTGCACGCAGAGCCTGCACGCGTTCGGATACTTCCGATTTCATGGACACGATCATAATCGGCACAGAGGAATGCTGTCGCATTCGGATGCAAAGCTCTGTTCCATCCCAGTCAGGAAGCATGAGATCCAGTAAAACGACATCCGGCGCAAACTGCTCCAGCAGCCGCAGCCCTTGCTCGCCATTCTCAGCCTGTTTGATTTCATAGCCCTCTTCAGACATGTACATGGACAGCATATCGCTCATCATCACATCATCTTCGATAACTAGTATCTTGTACATGAATACTTCACCTCGTGAAGGAATTCGCATTTTAACGCAGAACGCAGTCCAAACGACTATGCGTATAAAATCATCTTACTAACTAATATACAATAGGAAGATGAACCCAACAATAGATTGTTAGAAAATTGTTAGGAATCGGTGTCGAACCCTGGTATATCTGTCATTAATCTGAAGAGCAGCTTCTGGAGGATCTCATTCACTTCCGCTGCCGCTGCATAGAGCGCCCCATCCGGCTGCTCGTGTTCGGGCTCCTTTAGGATCCGTTCCAGTATTTGCGCGGACTTGGAGAGCTCAGAAGCCGATAAATTACCAGCTACGCCCTTCAGCGTGTGCGCCATTCTGCGAGCCCCCGGATAGTCGCCGGCAGCCAGCGCTTCCTTCAATCGATCGTCGAAACTTCTGTAATCTCTTACAAATAACTTCAGCATATGTGTCAAAATATCGCGCTTGCCGCTCACCCGCTGCAGCGCTTCTTCGAGGTTCAGGCCGGGGATGCCCCGCGCCAGCCATTCTTCATCCACGACCTGCACCGGCACGTAAACGGAGCTCGGCGCCTCGCGTTCCTTCGGCTTGCTCTTCGGCGTCTCTCCCCGCAGCTCCCTGCCGTACCGCAGCCATTTGTAGATGGCCTGCTGCAGCAACTCCGGCGCTACGGGCTTGGTCAACACATCGTTCATGCCAAGCTGCATGTAACGGTCATGATCTTCCTGCATAATATTGGCCGTCAGCGCGATGATCGGAAGCCGGTCATACTTGGACTCGAGCCGAATGATGCGGGCTGCTTCGTCCCCGTCCATCTCCGGCATGTGAATGTCCATCAGAATTAGGTCGTAGCGCCTTGTCGTCAGCATACGAAGCACCTCAACGCCGCTCTCAGCTACATCCACGGTAAAGCCCCATTCCCGCAGCTGCTCCACGGCGACGACTTGATTAATTCCGTTGTCCTCCGCAAGCAGAATCGTGCCCGTCGGACGGATCGTTTGCTCCGCTGCCGCAGCCGCTTCCGCGTGCGCCGCCGCTTCCCGCTCCGTGCGGTCAAACAGTGTCAGCAGCGATTGGTACAAGCTGATGCGCGTTGCGGGCTTGACCAGAATCGTGTCAGGGCGATTCTCCTGCGGCAGCTTCAGCAGTTCTTCCCGGCCGAAGGCAGTTGTCAGCGCGATGGTTTTCACGCCGGCTTCCTTGGCCGCAGCGTGCATATCCTGCCAGGTCTCCTCGCCGTACATATCCGGCATCTCGAAATCCAGCAGCAAAGCAAACGGCCGGACGCCGATGCCCGATCGAATCAGCCGCTCATGGGCGGTCTTCCAGGATTGGAGCGGAATCGGCATCAGCCCGCTCTCTTCAATGGACGTGCATAGCCGCCGGCTCATGTAAGGATGATCCTCCACGACCCATACGGCGCAATCCCCCTCCAAGCTGACCGTAAACCGCCCTTCTCGCGGCGGTTCCGCAATCGGAAGCTCCAGCGTAAACGCAAACTCGCTTCCCCGGCCGATTTCGCTCTTCACTTGGATCGTGCCGCCCATGAGCTCAACCAGGCTCTTGACGATGACAAGGCCGAGGCCTGTCCCGCCGTACTTGCGGTTTGTCGCCGCGTCAGCCTGCATGAACGGCTTGAACAGCTTACTGAGCTGATTCTCCGTCATGCCGATGCCCGTGTCCTCCACGATGAAAGCAATGCGGGCAAACCGTCCCTCAGCAGCCGCGTCGGACGGCAGCAGCTGCAGCTGCAGTCTCACATGCCCTTGATCCGTGAACTTAATGGCATTGATGCATAAGTTCAATAGGATCTGTTCGATGCGCAGCCAGTCGCCGATCAATAACGCCGGTAGATCGCTCGGCGTGTCGACCACGAATTGAAAATGCTCTTTGCCCCCGACAAATACACTTAACATCTCCGTCAGCTTATGAATCATGCTGTACGGGTCGAACGGCATTGCGTTCAGCTCGATTTTTCCGGCTTCAACCTTCGAGAAGTCCAAAATATCGTTAATGATGGCCAGCAGCGCTTCCGAGGAATCGCGTGTCTTGTGCAAATAATCGAGCTGCAGCGGCGACAATTCCGTCTTCTGCAGCAGCCCCGTCAGTCCGATGATGCCTGCCAGCGGCGTGCGGATTTCATGGCTGATCTGAGCGAGGAAGTGGCTCTTCGCGGTGTTCGCGCTTTCGGCTTCTCGCTTTGCCTGCTCCAGCTCGAACTGCGAGCGCTTCGTCTCGGATATATCTCTGGCGATGCAAGAATAGAACGTTTCGCCTGTTTCCTCGTCCCGGTGGATGACCAGAATTTTGGAAACGGGGATAAGCTCGCCCTGCAGCGTTCGCAGCAGCACTTCATTCTCCTGATAACCCGCTGCCTGCACATGCTCAATTCCGTCAAGTAGCTCGCTGATCGTTTTCATCGGCAGCTCTTTCTTATCCCGGGCGGATCCTTCGATGCCAAGCAGCGCCCGGCCGGCTGCGTTAATGTAAAGCAGCTGCCCCTGCTCATCGAAGGTGGCAATCAAGTCCTTGGCCGAGCCCATGACCTTGAGCTGCTGATTGCGCGCTTTCTCGGCCTGCTTCTGTGACGAAACATCGCGGGCGATGGAGGCGACTCCGATAAACCGCCCAGCGCGGTCACGCATGCCGTTCGCACTGTGGGCAACCGGGAATCGGGTGCCGTCCTTGCGGATATAGTGCCATTCCCGCTCGTAGGAGAAACGTTCGCTCCGCAGCAGGTCAAGCACCGTAATATCCGGCGGGATGGGCCTGCCGTAGCGCCCGCTCAGTCTCTCGGCTTCGAGCTTTATATCGGCCGGATCGATAAACGTAAGCCCCGTAGCCTTATTAATGACCTCTTCGGCGGTGTAGCCGAGCATTTTCTCCGCGGCTTTGCTGAAATAGGTGACCCGGTACTGATTGTCGAGCACGATGAAAGCAAACTGGTTCTGATTAATCATTGCATCCATCTGGCCGAACATATCGCTCAGATGTACCTGCATCTGATTAACGGACTTAGAGAGCTGAGAGATTTCATCGCCGCCCTCATCCCTCACGTTATTCACGTCGAACCGGCCTGCCGCGGCGGCTTCCGTCACGCTTAGAATCCGTTTGATCCGCCGAATCGTCTGATCGGAGAACAAGAAGAATAGAATGGTTAAGATGGCTTCGGCGATGGCAATCGAGAGGATGGAACGCCATTTGATCGCAGAGAGCGGCGCCTCGATTTCTTGCAGCGGCACGTTGAGCGCGATATGCCAGGACGTGCCCTTGACCATCGCGTAGAAGAGAATGGAGTTGCCGGAGTTGCCGCTCAGCGTGAAGCTGCCGTGATCATTCGTCAGCATGTCGAGCGAAGCCGGCTGAAAGGGCAGATTCGGAGACAGAATCGAATCCGATGGCCGAATGAAGCCATTGCCGGCAGGCGCCTCCACGATCTCCGCTTTATCGTTATACATGAATAAATAATCAGTTTTGCCGACCTGAATATCCAGATGTTCCCGATAAACCCGCTCGGCTAGCAGCGAAGCGTCGATAATGCCCACGATGGTGTTGTCGGCCCCATATACCGGCACCTGCATGACGATGATATTGACACCGTTTACCTGGCGGAGAAACGGATCCGTAATGACTACTTTGCCGTTGATGGCCGCGGGGAAGGACGGCTCGTCGAAAATATTGACGACAGCGCCGCTGCCAAGGCGCATACGGCCTTCATGATCCGCAAATCCAAGCGTTTGAAACGGCGAGGCAGTCCGCCTCGTTTCATTCGCGAAGTACGTCTGGCGCACGATATCGGAGCCGAGGCGCACTTGATCGGTACGGCTCATAACTTCTACCTCGGCGCGCCGTGTGTCGATCCATGATCCCAGATTATTCGCCGTGTTCTGCACCTTCGAGCCGGCTTTCTCGATAAGCGCTTCCATTATGGTTTGCTTTGCCGCCGAGTAGTTGCCGTATCCGACAATCGACAGCACGCCGGAGGTAACAAAAAGGATAAGAACGAGCACCTTCGTCCGCAATGAAAAATGACCCAAACACAGCCCTCCTGTATGGCTAATGGCAAGATACTGCCTGCATCGCCGCACTCGCAGCGCCGCAAGCCGCCTCCTTCTATTTGCAGGTCGTGCAATGGATCCGGTGCACGCGCCTATAAATGAGATCAAGGATATATTGCCCTATTATACCTTGGGAAGGAAATGCTTTCATAGTTAAGAGTTTGGCAATTGCTCCGGCTTATTTTGCATCATCTGCATTCTGTGTATGTAATAGTGTTTCGAGCAAAAGCCTTTGCTGATCGATGTTTTGCCGCAGTTGATCCACTTGCAGTCTGACGGCCCCGAAGACTGGCGAACCTTCGTAATTTCCGGGCTCCCGTGCCTGCGCCAACGCTGGTGGTGCATCGAACACATCTTCTTCGCTTTCACCGGTTTTCCACATTCATAAACAGTACAATTTCCCATGCAAAATTTCCCCTCCGGTGTTTGATTCACATGATGTAATAATGTATTATTATGAGCTAAAAATTTTACTTTGGAAAGCATGAAAAGTATGTCTCCTATGTGAAGGCCATATGTTCAGCTCTCGTATCCGGCAATTGTAAAACGCTAAAAAATTAAACATTAATAAAAATTCATCATTACTTATATATATACCAGTTGAAAAGTAGATTCCGCCCTCTTATACTGTTCTATAACCAGCTTGTTCAGATTGTGAGGGGTTGCAAGTGATATTAACTACCGCCGTCTTTCAAAGCTTAAAAACACCGCTGGCCGTCGTCATCGGCCAAGGAGATCAATTCCATTTCAATTTGGCGAATAAAGCCTTCTCCGCGTTGGTCGATTGTCCGGAAGAAGTGCTTGAAGGATTGCACCCGGGCAGGCTGTTCGCGGAATGGAACAGCAGTACGCTGCAATCGTCAACGCACCACGAAACATCCCTGCTGCAGTGCAGAAGCGACGAAGAATCACCGCGCCTGCTGCTATCCTGGCAAGTGCTTGAGAACACCGTCGAACCCGCCTATCTGCTTACCGCGGAAGACATAAGCGCCAAATCGTGGATTGATTTGATGAGCGAAACCCACAAAGTGCTGCAATCCGGTATCTTGAATGACAAATTTGTCGTCGAACGCTACTTTCAATACTATCCTTCTCCCTTGTTCGATCGGCTGTTTGTTGAAGAGGAATCCCTCAGCAGCTTCTTCGAGGAGTACGAGCGTGAACGGATCTTAGCGATGATGGAACAATCGATTCGTCACCGACGCACCAACACGATCATTGTTCAGACCAAACGGTTAGCGGACTCCGCCAAGCTTGAGCTCCACATCACGTACCGTCCTTTCTTCAACGGCGACGGCAGTCTCAAACAGATGGGCTTCATCGTTACCAACATCCAGTCCATTACTGAATCCGCAGTTGTCGATTCCTCTGTCACCCTGAAAGTGCTCATGGCGAGGAATTATATCTCGGCCCAGGAGCTTGCATCCACGACCGGCATTTCACTTCAAACCATCTCGAAACTGCGTAATGGCAAGATCGGGAGGCCTCAGCGGCAAACCGCACTTCAGATCGCTAAAGCACTAAAGGTTTTGCCCCAGGATATTTGGCCCTAGGCAGCAGTGGGGGGGACAGTCGCAGCGCAAATACGAAACCGCTTCATGGCAGGATCGGAAGGCCTTAGTGACGATTGGGACTTCAAAGCAATAAAGCGTTAACGATTTCCCGCGGGAATTTATTCACGGAAAGCAGGAGGACATACGCCGCTTGCTGCAGCAGCCGCAGCCCAAAAACGAAACTGTGCAATGGCAGGATCGGAAGGTCTCAGTGACGAATGAGACTTCAGGGCGGCAGAGCGTTAACGGTTTCCCGCGGGAATTTGTTTGCGGGCAAGAGGACAATCGCCGATTGCTGCAGCGGGTGCAGCGAAAAAAACCGCGGGGATCTTTGTCCCTCGCGGTTTTTTCTATTGTGCAGCTTTATGAACAAGCCGGATCGTGCGGTCGCTTGCGGCGATTTCCCGGAGAAATTCCGCATCGGTTGAGGACAAACGCTGCCAAGCTTTGACACAGGAGGGGCAGAAGTGAACGCCGCTGCCTTCGGTAATAATTTGCATGGCGTCCTCGTGCGACATCGCCTGCCGGTACGAACGCGATGACGTCAGTGCATCATAGACGTCGGCGACGGCGGTAATCCGCGCCAGCAGCGGAATGCTTTCACCGCTCAGACGGTCGGGATAGCCGGTCCCGTCCCATTTCTCATGATGGGAACGGATGACGGACAGCTCGTCGTTAAGAAAGCCCAACTGCTTGCAGATATCATAACCGGATACCGGGTGCCGTTCAATTATCAATCGCTCTTCCTGTGTAAGCTTCCCGGCCTTATTCAAGATGGCATCCGGCACCTTCAGCTTGCCGACGTCATGGACGACACCGCCCTGCGCGATCGCGCGCAGCTCGTCCTTGGCCAGCTCCATCTCCTCTCCAAGCCGAAGCGCGTAGAGGGCAACACGGTTGTTATGGCCGGCTGTGTAGGCATCGCGCGCCTCCGTTGCCATAATTAGCGCCCGTACGCTCGGCGTCTTGCAGGCTTCAAGCCAGGCCCTCGGGTCTGATTGGAACAACACGCGGAGCGAAGAACTGAACGAGCCTTGCGAGAAGTACTGCTGCAGCAGTCCGACGAGCATAACCAGCATGGAGCCGAGAAGCAGCAGGTGGTACAGCCACCAGCTGAGCTTCCAGGTGGAGCCCGCGATTACGATATATTGCGCCGCGATCAGAAGGCTTACGCTGTAGACGATTGCCTTCTGCAGCGGGAATCCAGCATGCACATACGATTGCCAGTACCTGTACATTGTCCATAAGCAGGCAGCTATCGTAATTGCAGCCGCAATCCACTTGTAAGGATCGCTGTTCAGCGGCATCATCTCCATGTCATGCGGCATCCGGAACGTGTAGAGGCCGATCAGTCCAAGCAGCACGAGCCAGATCGGGATAAGCCATTCCCGCCATCTGGACAATCGCCGGATGAGCCAATGATCCGATGAGGTTGCCGATAAGCAAAGCCAGAGCGAGGTAAGAAGAAGACTGAGCTGGGCGAACATTGCAGGTAAATCACCCCCGTGAATGACGAATCCCGGCGTCGTTAGGCCGTGCAGCAGAAATATACCTGCCAGCGACAAGTACGCCAGCGACATGAATGCCACCTTGATGTTGCGAAGCCGATGGCCGGTAATGCCCACGGCAATTGCCACAATTGTCGCGAGCGCAGCTACGATTGTCACGAAGAAGAAATGGCCCTCAGGTGCGCGAATCGTAATATCTGCATGTCGTTCAAACCGCAGACATTCGAATAGAATAACCGGAACAAGGACTGCTAGTAGAGGCCCAATGGCAGCTTTGCGTTGTACCTGCATGTTCCAAACTCATCTCCTTACACTTTCTTTCATTCGTTCCCTTGCGGGCATCAAATCGTCCTGGACATCCCGCCGGTTTGCAAAGGTAAAATTATTGGCATTGTGATGGGGAATGTGATAATGAAACGGCCATCTGCCGGGATTCCAAGCTACGAACTGCACATTTATGATCTGAAACGTATAGTCCATCGAATAGCTCGGCTAAATCAGCGGAGAAGACTCAATGCCGGGAACGCCGTCCTTCGCGTTCGGCACGTCAAGTCCATGCCAATGGACGCACGCCGCATCCGGCAACTGGTTCAAGACGGAAATGAATGAACCGTCCCGGCAGCAGCTCCTGCCGCACAGGCGATGCAGCCAGCTCAAACCAATTCATGCCATCCCTGTGCCGATACGGCGGCAGCGGCACATCCGGCGATTCCACCATCCTAAATCTCCCCCATGTCTGAAACAAGGAAATGTATGCATGGAAGTATTCGAAAATGTCTGACAAAGGCGAATATATTCCTTCTTCCAGAATATCGGTTTTCGGCCGGACAAAATGTAGTTCATTCGATGCAAAAAAAAGGGTCCGCTTGCCTAATAGCAAGCGAACCCTTTGCCAATTAGCAAACGTCCCCTACGAAAAGCGCTTATGAGCGGGCGCCGACATCCAGATCACCCGAGCCCGTGCGGATATGCACCGGCACCGATCCGGTTCCGAACGTAAGATGGCCGTTAACATCCTCATCCCGAAGTGCCTTTGCATCCGGCCAGTCGTTGTCGAAGCTGCCCGAGCCTGTGCTGTAGGTAATTTCAGCCTGCGAGGGCCGGCTATCCGTCATAAGCGACACATTGCCGCTGCCTGTCTTCAAATTAACCGGCTGCGTGATGTCCTTCTGCGCGAGCGAGACGTCGCCGCTGCCCGTGTCGACTTTGACCTCGGCCTCGACGTCCGCGGCATCCACATTCCCGCTGCCGATATCCACGGCCAGCTGCTTGGCTGCAAGCCGCTCGACCGCGACGTCGCCCGAGTTGGCCTTGACCGTCACATTCCCGCCCGAAGCGATATCGGAAGCATCCACATTGCCGCTGCCTAAGGAAACGAGCAGCTCCTTCGTTTGCAGCTGGCTCAGCTTCATATCGCCCGAGCCGCCATCCAGTGCAATTGCATCGATTGCCATGCCGCTGAGCTGAATATCGCCGCTGCCGGAATCCAGCTTCAGCTGGCGGTATTGCTGCTGCGGCAGCTCCAGCTTCATATCCAGGTTAAGGATGCTAACGCCCATGCTGAAGCCGGTATGTCCTTCGAAGGCTACAATCAGCGAATCGCCTTCCTTCTTCAGCTTGAGCTTGAGCTTAAGCTTATTCATATACTTCTTGCTGGCGCGGCCCGTCAGCGTCGCTTTGACCTCGCTGCTGTCAGTGGGTACAATCGTTAGATCGATACTGCCGCTGTCAATTGCAACGGTGTTAATGCCTGCCGCCGAAATTTGCTGCTGTTGATGAACCTCTTCCGTGCCGAACGAGAAATCCCCGCCTAGCTGCAGCGTGCCGAATGCCCCGATCAAACCGACGACCAGCAAAATAATGCCTACGAGCAGCCAGTTTCTCATCCTCTTCTCACCCTTATCACTTTGGAATTGAATTTCAAATATTGCAGCGTCAGCTTCGCAAATGCACGCGTCAGCCAGTTGGCCCCTGCGCCGAGCAGCATGCCAAGCCCAATAAGCGCCATGGAGATAAATGTCGCCTGTAAGCCCGTAATCGCGCCGCCAAACGAACCCTCGTACATCGCCATCAGCGAAGACAGCGCCACGGCCGCAGCCACGGCCCAAAGCGAGAGCAGCACGCCAAGAATCGCAATAAACGGCCCGAGGACGAAGATCAGATTAAAAAAGCCCAAGCTCACGGCAGCGAAAACTGCGCGCGATACAAGCGTGATGCTGCCGCTCTTATGGTTCGCTTGCTCCACGCGGTAGTTCAGCAGCAGCTCCTTGGCAATCAGCCGAGGGTCTCCCAGCTCGCTTGCCGCTTCCTCCTCGCTGCGGCCAAGTTCCGCGGATGCCCGGAAATGCTCTTCGTAATCGTACGTCCATTCCCGGCGCAGCTTCTCGGGCACGGGCGCAAGAAGCTCCCACAATTGCCGCAAATACGATTCTCTTATCATCGTTCGACACCTTCCTTAATGAGTTCATCAACCGCGACGGAGAAGCTCCGCCATTCGCTGATCAACGCCATCAAATGCGCGTGGCCCTGCGGCGTCAGCTTATAGTACTTTCGGGGTGGACCCTCGGACGATTCTCTCAGGTACGTGGAGAAATACCCCTCCTGCGTTAGTCGGTTCAGCAGGGGATACACACTGCCTACAGCCACCTCGAATTTCGCCGACATCGTCACCGCAAGCTCGTAGCCGTACCGGTCTTCCCAAGCGGTCAGGGCCAGCACGCACAGGTCGAGCACGCCTTTCTTAAATTGCACATTCATAAGCAGCGCTCCTATTAGTTATCACTTAGTATTCATCATTATAGAATAGCTGACCAAAAATAAAGGAGCGGTTCCGCTCGTTAGCTATACTATATCACCAGCTATTCTGCATTGCAATATAGTGTCTGCAATTAGGCTCACTTTGGATGGCGTGCCGCAATATGGTATGCTTTCACTATCGCAAAGAAGATAACTTGGAGGTAGAAGAAGATGAGCCGCAATAACTATGAAGTTGAACAGATCGACGATACATATGTCCTGTACAAGCTGAAGGACGCCCGCACGAATTCTTCCGTCACGGTGTGCCCGGAGCGCGGCGCCATCGCCACAAGCTGCATGCTGCACGGCGAGGAATTGTTTTATTTTGACCGCCCCACGTTTCTTGACCCGCAAGCGAATATCCGCGGCGGAAACCCTATCCTGTTCCCCATCTGCGGACAGCTGGTGGACGGCAAATACGAATGGGAGGGACGCAGCTACACCATGCGCAACCACGGCGTTGCCCGTAACCGTCCATGGGAGGTCGTGTCCACCAAGACGGATGGCGAAGCTTCGCTTACCGTTCGGCTGCGCAGCAATGAGAGCACGCTTGTCGAGTTCCCTTTTGCCTTCGAGCTGCTGTTCACGTATGCCCTGGTTGATGGCGAGCTCCAGATCCGCCAAACGTACAGCAACTTGTCGGATCGCAGCATGCCGTTCTATGCCGGCTTCCACCCTTACTTCCGTACGGAGAACAAGAACGTGGTCTATGCTACAGACGCGACGAAATACCTCGATTATAACGACAATGTCGTTAAGCCGATCGAAGGCATCATTACGCTGGATGGTTTGAAGGAATCCGTCGCGCTGCTGGATGCAACCGATCGCAGCATCGCTTTCCCGCGTCCGGGCATCGGCACGATCAAGCTGACCTACAGCGAGGCGTTCAACTACGTCGTGCTTTGGCAGGTGAATGGTTCGCCGTTTATTTGCGTGGAGCCTTGGATGGCGCTGAACAGCGCGCTGAATACCCGCGATGGGCTGCCTGAGCTCGAAGCCGGCGGCAAGCTGGATTTAACCTTTGCAATCGGGTTCATGAAATAATAAGCAGCTCATTTAGGGAGAAGGAGATGCGGACATGGAACAGACGAGGTTGACGCACGAGACGCAATCGGAGAAGGCAGGCGCGAATGAAGCAGAGAAGAACGCCCAGATAGCTGCAGAAGACGCTTCGATGCGCAGACGGATGGGCAATTCGGATTTAATGCTGTCTCCGCTCGGACTCGGATGCTGGCAGTTCAGCAAAGGCAGGGGTCTGGTCGGCAAGTTCTGGCCGGTGCTCGGCGACGACGCGATTACAGCAATTGTGCGCACCAGCCTCGCCGGCGGCATCAACTGGTTCGACACCGCCGAGGTCTACGGCGGCGGACGTTCTGAGGAAGCACTGGCGGATGCACTGAACGCGGCAGGGGATGCGGCGCGCGGCGCGCATATCGCAACGAAATGGTGGCCGATCATGCGGACCGCCGGCAGCATCGGGCGTACGATCGGCGAGCGGCAGCGGAGGCTGAAGGATTGGCCGATCGACCTGTATCAGGTGCATCAGCCGTTCTCCTTCTCCTCGGCTACGGCCGAAATGAAGGAGATGGCGAAGCTAGTGAAGGACGGCCGCATTCGGCATGTCGGCGTCAGCAATTTCTCCGCCGCGAAGATGCGCGAAGCCGATCAAGCCCTGCGCGCGCAAGGCCTGCGGCTCGTATCCAACCAAGTCAAATACAGCCTGCTCGATCGGCGCATCGAACGCAGCGGCATCCTGGAAACGGCCAAGGAGCTCGGCGTCGCCATCATTGCCTACTCGCCTCTCGAGCAGGGATTGCTAAGCGGCAAATTCCATAAGAACCCGGAGCTGGTACGGGGCATCACCGGCCCGCGCAAGCTCTCCGCCAGCTTCAAGCCGGCCGGCCTGCAACGGACGCAGCCGCTTATCGACCGGCTGGAAGAGCTAGCCGTGAAGTACGATGCATCGCCAAGCCAAGCGGCGCTGAACTGGCTGATTCACGCGAACGGCGACACCGTATTCGCGATCCCCGGCGCCTCCAAGCCGCATCACGCGGAGGAGAATATACGGGCGATGCGGTTTCGGATGAGCCAGGATGAGCTGCGGGAGCTCGCGGACATTTCGGAATTTTGCGGGAAGCGTTAGTCGCAGCGAAGCAGCAGGTTATACCTATAAATGGCCGTCCCAGCTGCCGTTAGGCTGGGACGGCCGTTACTATTTCCGCCGCCGGACAGGATTTTGCGGCACCACGCGCATCCTGCTTCTTCATCGGCTGCCCGTCTGCTTGGAGACTATCGTATCCTGCAGCCAGTTGTTCGCCTTCTCCAGCATGCCAAGCGTAATGTGGTGGTTAACTCCAGCATATTCCACCAGCTGAAGGCGTGACAGCGGTAGGTGCGGCTTTGTTTGCACGACGTATCTCTGGCTGTCGATCGGGACTGTCGTATCCTCCGTGCCGTGGAGCATCAGCAAGGCCCTCTCGTCTTCAAGCGCCAAGCGGGTGTACGGATCATGCTTCGCCAGAAATGCTTGTTCGCCGGCATCCATGGGACGTCTTCCGGTCTTCTCCCGGTACAGCTCCTCGAACTTGGCCCATGCGCATGAGCCGTTAATTACAATTCCGGCTTGTATTCGATTACTGCGGATCATGGCCCCTGCCGCGATGAAGCCGCCGGCGGAATGTCCGATGACCGCTATGGTGCCGGCGGCTTCGTTCAGCTCGGCCGTGATTGCAGCCGCCTCTTCCGCGCCCTTCAGCACCACCTGCCAGAAGTACCGTTCCAGGACGATGGTATCTCCATAATCCAGCTTCCCCCGTACGCCATGCTCGGGCAGCTCGGGTACGATAACATCATAGCCCCAATCGGCGATCATCGCCCCGAAGAACAGATAATGATCGATTGCAGACCCCCAGCCATGATACAGCAGAACCGTTCCCTTCGATTCTCCCCGCGGAGCCAGTACATGGCAAGGTATGCCCGCTCTATGGCAGCTCTCCGAACTACTCATTCTTCTTCCTCCTAATTGGCGCCTCTGCTGCAAGCCTATCCCCTGCTGCAGGCGATAATCTGCCGCTCAAACTTGCCTTTGCGAACGACGCAGCGGTCTTCGATCCGCATACCCGACTGCGTAATAGCCTCATCGATCGGCTCCGTCGTCACGATCACGATCCTTCGTGCCAAGCCGCGCACACTCCGCAGCATGGCGAGCCGCTCTTCTTCAGGAAGGACAGAACACAGGTTGTACGGCAGATCGAGCACTGCCGCATCATACGGCCCTTCCGCACCTAGCTCCAATGACGTCATATCCGCCTTTCTCACGACGTCTGGCATGCCAAAATGCGCCAAATTCAGGCGCGCCCCCTTGAGCGCCAGCGGGTTTAAATCGAAACCATCGATCAATATCCCCATCGACATCGCCTCAATCAGAACGGTGCCGATGCCGCAGCAAGGGTCAATGACGCGCAAGCCCTCATAAATTTCGGGAGCCGCGATATTGACCACCGCCCGCGCCACCCGCGTGCCGAGCGCCGTGGAATATGGCTGCGGCTTGTCGTTATGCCTCAGCCAGACCGGCTCGCTCTTCTCATACGCTCCGAACCAATAGCTTCCCCGTACAAAGGCAATGCCAAACAGCCGCTCTGGGCGGCGCATGTCGGCTTTCCCTTGAATACGCCAGCCGATTTCCTTCTCTACGGCTCGCTGGCTGTCATAATCCAAGCCTCCCTGAATGAACGTTAGCTTGAACGTCCGGCCGTCCAAATGAACAGCATCCGCTGCCTGCTCCGCAATTGCGGCAGACGACGTCTCGTTCAGCAGCACCTCTAGCTTTCCTCGAATGAAGGGACTGCGGCTGACCTGAATGTTTTTATCAATTATCACACAACCCTCTTCTGCTTCAACGCCGAATAAGGATCGCATCTCCATGCTGCATAACTCCAATTCATCCTCATGACAAGCGACCGTGTACAGATACAGGGTTCGGTTATTCGTTTGCATCATCTCAACCATTGTTTGCGGCACTCCGATAGGTGCGGAAGAGGATGGATTGATTGTAATTGCCGAACCCTTCGCCATAGAGGGTCAAGCCGCCCACATGCTCGGCATCATCGGGTACGGCAAGACGCAGCAGCCAGTCCTTGCGCTGGAGAAGGACATCCTGCAGCGTCACGTCGGAGAGGCGCTGCCCGTCGATGAAGGTGCCGCCGCTTGTCACGCGGATCACCTTCAGCCAGCCGTATTGGTTGACGGTCCACCAGGCAGGCGTAAGCTTGCCGCGTCCTTCCCCGGAATCGCCGGGGCTTGTCCAGACGCCAAGCAGTTTCTCGTTGAGGTAGACGTGTATGTCCGAAGGCCAATCCGCGCTGACGCCCGGCGCTTCCGATCCGATTTCAAACGAGATCTCGATCTCCTCCAGCGTTTGCCCCGCCAGCATATAGTTAGGGATGCGGTATTCCACGTACCCTTTGCCGAACCATAGAATCTGCGCGTGCATCCGTTCGGGCTCGATGAAATAACGAGGGTCGTCGAACTGGCCGATTACCCGCTCCGTGGTCGCCAGCCCGCAGGTAGGATGGACGTCAAAATCGGTGTAATGCCCAATCGGAACAGACACTTCGTGAAATTCCCGTGCCGGCTCAGAGGTATGCGGAATCGTCAGCTCTACGTGGCTGACGGCGATGGAGCAGATTTTGTGCGTACCGCCTCCCCGCCGGACAAGCTTCGTGTCGATGAGCCCGCCTTTCTCCAGCTTCTTCGTATGCATCGTCACAATCGCGCTGCTGAGGCCAAGCGCTCCGGCAAGCTCCTTCACGTTCATCGGCGTCTCCGAGAGCAGCTCCAAAATGCGCAACCGCACCTCGCTTGCGAGCGCCTCGTATAGAGGGAGCCATTTTCGATTTAAATTCGCGCGTATCATCCTTCTCACTCCGATGCCGTCTAGTTAAGTTAACCATTATATTAATTCAATTTTTGCAGAAAGAAAAGCTTGCGCAACGCTGAGCGGATACGCTTTAATAGACTCAAGGTGAGTTTATTCATTAATCGGTTAATAACATTATTAATTTAACTACGAGGTGAGCAATCGTGTCAATGAAAGCCAAGATGATTGTAGACAAGGATTTTACGATCGGCGAAGTCGACAAACGTATTTACGGCTCGTTCATCGAGCATTTGGGACGCGCGGTTTACGGCGGCATTTATGAACCGGGGCATGCAACCGCCGACGAACAGGGCTTCCGCGGCGACGTGCTGGAAATGGTCAAAGGCATCGACGTGCCGATCGTTCGCTATCCCGGCGGCAATTTTGTTTCCGGTTACAATTGGGAGGACGGCATCGGTCCCGTGGAGCTGCGGCCTAAGCGCCTGGAGCTCGCTTGGCGGACAATTGAGCCCAACTTGATCGGCCTCAACGAATTCGTGGACTGGTGCCGCAAGGCAAATACGGAGCCAATGATGGCGGTCAATCTGGGGACGCGGGGACCGGACGAGGCGCGGCAAATCGTGGAATACAGCAACCATCCGTCAGGCTCCTACTGGAGTGACCTCCGCGTGCAGCACGGCTACAAACAGCCGCATGGCATAAAAACGTGGTGCCTCGGCAATGAGATGGACGGACCGTGGCAGATCGGCGCCAAGACCGCAGTCGAATACGGCCGGGTCGCCGCCGAAAGCGCGAAAGTGATGAAGTGGGTCGACCCCTCGATTGAATTGGTTGCCTGCGGCAGCTCTAACCTGAACATGCCGACCTTCCCGGAATGGGAGCGCACGGTGCTGGACCTCAGCTACAATGAAATCGACTATCTGTCGCTGCACCAATATTACGGCAACCGCGACAAGGATACGGCAAACTTCCTGGCGCAATCGATGGGCATGGACAGCTTCATCAATACGATTATCGCGACATGCGACTATATGCAGGCCAAGAAGCGCAGCAAAAAGAAAATTCACCTCTCTTTCGACGAGTGGAACGTATGGTATCACTCCAACGACGCGGATTCCCACATCGAGCCGTGGACCGTCGCCCCGCCGCAGCTGGAGGATATCTACAATCACGAGGATGCACTGCTTGTCGGCAGCATGCTCATCAGCATGCTTAAACGCGCGGACCGTGTCAAAATGGCCTGCCTCGCGCAGCTGGTCAACGTCATCGCGCCGATCATGACGGAAACGGGCGGCGCCGCTTGGAAGCAGACGATCTACTATCCGTACATGCACACGAGCATTTTCGGCCGCGGCACGGTGCTTGCTCCGCTCGTCTCCTCGCCGAAATACGACGCTAAGGATTACACCGACGTCCCTTACCTTGATGCGGTCGCGGTGCATAATGAGGAAGCCGGCGAAGTGACCGTCTTCGCGGTCAACCGGCACCTTAGCGAGTCACTGCCGCTAGAGATCGACCTGCGCAGCTTCGGCGATTTCCGCATCACCGAGCATATCGTGCTGGAGCACGACGATCTCAAAGCCGCGAACACCAAGGACGCACCGAACCGCGTAACGCCGCATACACGCGGCAATGCCGCGAAGGACAACGGCGGCATTCAAGCCTCGCTCGGCAAGGCGTCGTGGAATGTGATTCGCGTAAAACTGGCTTAAGCAGATTGGTTTCCGTTTGAAGCCAAAGCTTCGAATGGAGCATTCTGCTGAGCAGGATTTGCGATGGCGGATGCGTGCCGCGTATAGGGAGCGTACGGGAGTATAGGGCTACGGGCTCGACGGGTCAATTTCTCGTGCGCAGAAGCAGGCGGAGGCCTGCTCCGACTGCTGGGTGACAGGACAGCCGCTGCTGCTTTCGGCAGCGAGCCTTTTAGCAAGCGCAGTTGAAGTTGATGCTACCAGGCATCGACTTTAACTGCGCTTTTTGCGCTTTCGATCGGGGTTGAGTGAGGTCCATTGCGCCATTTTCGCGGAATGGAGACCAATGTAGGCTGCTGGATCACCCTTTTGCGCCATTTTCGCGGAATGGAGACCAATGTGGGCTGCTGGATCACCCTTTTTTGTCATTTTCGCGGAATGGAGACCAATGTGGGCTGCTGGATCACCCTTTTGCGTCATTCTCGCGGGATGAGGCCCAATGTAGGCTGCTGGATCACCCTTTTGTGTCATTTTCGCGGAATGGAGACCAATGTAGGCTGCTGGATCACCCTTTTGCGCCATTTTCGCGGAATGGAGACCAATGTGGGCTGCTGGATCACCCTTTTGCGCCATTCTCGCGGGATGAGGCCCAATGTAGGCTGCTGGATCACCCTTTTGTGTCATTTTCGCGGAATGGAGACCCATGTGGGCTGCTGGATCACCCTTTTGCGCCATTCTCGCGGGATGAGGCCCAATGTAGGCTGCTGGATCACCCTTTTTTGTCATTCTCGCGGGATGAGGCCCAATGTGGGCTGCTGGATCACCCTTTTGTGTAATTTAGGCTGATGGCCAGTCACGTATGGGGCAAATTTGGTACATGCGGAGAGATCGGATGCGCAGGGTGAACGTTGCAGCTAGCGGGAAGACGCGGTCAATGGAGAACCAGCCTAAGATTGTGCCCCTCAAATTTTCCCTATATTTGGATTTTAAATAACCAACCCATTATACTAATACTATCATTAAATAAAACTAAGTTTCATACAATAAAACTAACTAATGCATGATCCAACACCAGCACCACCAACACCAACACCACCAGCACCACCTCACCATACCACCTAGGAGGTTTATCCATGAACTTCGAATTCATCGGCATCGATCATGTACAGCTCGCCGCTCCTGCAGGATGCGAAACGAAAGCGCGCGCATTCTTCGCCGAATTGCTCGGCTGGCCGGAGCTGGTGAAGCCGGAGAGCCTGCGGCAGCGCGGCGGCGTATGGTTTCAATGCGGCGCGCAGCAGGTGCATATCGGCGTTCAGCCGGATTTCTCGCCTGCGAAGAAAGCCCATCCTGCCTTCGCGGTCGCGCATATCGACGCGCTTCGCGAGCATCTCTTGCGTAACGGCATCTCGGTAATGCGCGACGATGCTCGAAGCGACGAAGGCGTGCAGCGCTTCTTTGCCGATGACCCTTTCGGCAATCGTCTCGAATTCATCGAGGCATCATAAATACCAGCCGGGCATGCCTTCGCGCACCGGTTTCTCCGCCGTCGAGCTCAGCCGCCGGTTTGGATTCAATAACGCTAATAAGGCGGGGGCCCCAGTCATGATGGCTCTGCATAGCTCCGCTCCACACCGCTCCCGCTGCTCTCACCCCGCAGCAGCAAAAAAAAAGCTCCCTTGTTCTGCTCCAACACAGCAGAATAAGGAAGCCTCTCACAATCACAGCCTGTTCCCCCACCAGCGCCTGCACGTAGTCGCCTGGAACACTCATCGCAGCTCCAGCCCGAATCTTACGCGCCATCCAGTGCGCATTGTACGAACGATGCCGCATGGCGCGATTCGGTCAACCCGGCTCACACGGCACACACGCCGCGGTACAGGTCCATACCCCGCAGCACCGCCTACGCCGCGCCTTGCAAAAGCACGCTGAACCGCACGCCCTCCGGCGTATTGCCGATGCTGTACTGCGCGCCATGCGCATCCAGCACTTTGCTCACGATGTAGAGGCCAAGTCCGCTCCCTCCGGTGGAGCGGCTGCGCGACTGCTCCGCACGGTAGAACGGCTCGAACAGCCGCGGGAGCTTCGTCTCGTCCAGCTGCACGCCTGTGTTCAGCACCTCTAGCCGGTACCTTGGCCCGCCGCCGTCCTCGGAATTCGCAAGCAGCTGCTGCCGTTCCTGCACTACCCGATCGCTTGCATCCTCCGCTTGTCCAGCCTCCGCAATAGACGTCGCTGGGACCGCCTCGACCAGCCGCACAACGACAAGTTCCTCTTCGCCCGAATACTGCACCGCATTCGTAATAATATTCGCCACAGCCTTCGACATCAGCCGCTCGTCGGCAATGACCATCGCTTCCTTTGGCAGCTCGTACTCGAGCTTTATCCTTTTCATGTCGGCCAAGTAGCTCATATGATTTACAGCCTCCCTCACAAGCTCCGTCAAATCGATTTTGCGCATTAGCGGGCGAAAATCGCGGCTTTCCAGCTTCGACAGCTCCAGCAGCTCATGCACAAGCTTATCCATGTCCTGCATGATGGAATACGACTTGCGCAGGTACGTATCCCTGTCGCGGAACGGACCCACATTGCCGATCATCGCCTCCAACTGGCCGCTGACCGCCGTTATAGGCGTCTTCAGCTCATGCGATATCGTAGCGACGAACTCGCGGCGCCGCGCCTCCTGCTCCCGCTCCAGCTCGATATCGCTCTTGAGCTGGGCATTAGCCCCCTGCAGCTCGCCCATCGTCGACTGCAAATTGACCGCGAGCTTGCTGAGGCTCAGCGACAGCTCGCCAAGCTCGTCGCGGGACTTCAGCGCAGGCTCCGTCACCGTGAAATCCAGCTTCGCAAGCCGGTGCGCTACATCGTTCAAAGACAATAGCGGCCTCGCGATCAGCCTCGCATAGATGAAGGCGCCGCCGATGGCGATGAACAGAATCGGAATGAGCATGTACGGCAGAAACAGCAGGATCACCTGCGCCGCTTCGCCGATCGGCTGCAGCGGCGCATCCACGTACAGCGTATACGCCTCGCCGCCGTTCTCCGCAAACGAAATCTTCCGCTCCACGCTCATGATCTGCATCCTCGGCCCGCTGGTCCCGCCGCCGCCCGCGCCGTCGCGTCCATCCTCGAACCGTCCCGAGTCCATCTGCTTCCGGAAGAGCGGATTACTCGTATTCCCGCCAAGCCAGCTTCGGAAAGACCGGAAATTCGGCGGGATGTAGTAGCCTCCCCCGTCCTTGTCGCGAAGCATCATGACCGCGTTATGGTCCTGCCCGAACTTCGCGATCTGCGGCAGCGCCTCTTCTTCGCCTTCTCCGTTCACCGCGCGAATCAGCTCGCCCACGCCGCTCTCAAGCCGCGACTGCTTGATGTGCTTATAGTAGCTCGGCAGCATGAAGTAAAGCGTCAAGTAGATTAGCACCGCCGATACGACGAGCAGCGCCGTCGTAACCAGAAAGATTTTGAACCGGATTCCTCTGCGCTTGATCATCCCCCCACACCTGCCAGCTCGGATTCCAGCGAATAGCCGACTCCTTTTACCGTGCGGATGACGGAGATGCCCAGCTTTTTGCGAATATTCTTAATGTGGGCGTCGACAATGCGGGAGTCGCCGAAGTAATCGTAGCCCCAGATTTTGTCCAGCAGCATGTCTCTTGTCATAATCCGCCCTGCGTTGTGGATAAGCGTATGCAAAATATCGAATTCCTTCGTCGTCGTATCGATCAGCTTGCCATCCACGAATACTTTATACGCGTCCGCATCGAGCCGCAGCCGGCCGTCGAACAGCTGGTCACCGGACTGCACGCTCCGCGTGCGCCGAAGTACCGCCTCTACCCGCTTCATGAGCACATGAAACGAGAACGGCTTCGTAATAAAGTCGTCCGCTTCCTCCTCGAACGCCTTGAGCTGATCCTTCTCTTCACCCAGCGCGGTCAGCACGATGATGGGCGTATCCCCCTTCTCGCGAATATGCCTGCAGATTGCGTAGCCGTCCATCGATGGCAGCATCAGATCAAGAATGACCAGATCATAGGCCTTGCTCTGGCATTTCCCCCAGCCTTCCAGGCCGTCGCTGGCCGTTTCTACTTCATACTGCTGCGCTCTCAGAAACTCCGCAATGAGCTCTTGGATATAATAATCGTCTTCAATGACAAGAATAGCCGCGGGCATAGCGAACAACCCCCATTTTACCGATGATAGCTTTAAGTCTAGCCGCCTAGGCTGAAACCAGGCTGAAGCGAATCTGAAAATTAGCTGAATACACGTAAAAAACCGCCGGCAATCGCTGCCCGCGGCTTCATCTCGTCCTCTTCTACGTGTGCTGCTGACCCGCCAGCTTCTCCTGCGCCATGCGAATCATCTCTTTCACCATCGCGCCGCCGATCTGTCCGCCGACTTGGCCTGCCGATTCCGTCGATAGATGACCGTTATAGCCTTGCTCGAGCGGAACGCCGAGCGACTTAGCCACCTCGTACTTCACGTCGTCCGGCTGGTTCGGGTTCACAACAAAGCCTTCCCGCCGCATCACCTCAGCCTTGAACGCGCTCATCGCAGCATCCGCGCCGGGCACAAGATGCTTCCTTCGACTCCGCCTTGCCATATGCCATCGCCTCCCTGAGAGTATGTACCCTTTACACTCCCCAATCGAAGCCTGACCTATGCAGCGGCGCGCCGATTAATCGAACCAGCCCTTCACTTTGAACCAGACATACATCGAAGCAGCCAGCAGCGCCATCACCGCGAGCACCGAATAATAACCGAAATGCCACGTCAGCTCGGGCATGTTGTTGAAGTTCATCCCATAGATCCCGACGATAAACGTAAGCGGCATAAATATCACCGTGATGACGGTCAACGTCTTCATGATCGTATTCATCCGGTTCGCGCTGAGCGACATGTAATGATCCCTCAAATCGGAGGTCATATCCCGGTTGGCATCCACCATTTCCGTCAGCTTCAGCAAATGATCGTAAATATCGGTGAAAAATAAATGGTAATGGCTCAAAGCCGGAATCCGCTGCGTATTGATCACGCGGTACAGCAGCTCCCGCATCGGAATAATCGTTTTGCGCAGCTTGAGCAGCTTGTTGCGGATCTCAAACACATCGCTGAGCTTCTCTTGGATGCCCTGCTCGGCAGGACCCGTCTCAAACTCTAGAATCTGATCCTCGATCGCTTGCACCGCCGGAAAATATTGATCCACCAGCTCATCCATGACCACATAGGCGGCATGCAGACAGCCATGCGCTTCCATGCGCGGCTTTATCGATACCTTCTCCCAAGCATGCTCGAGCTCAGGCAGCGGCTTCAGATGGTAGCTGACCAAATAGTTCGGACCCAGGAACAGATCTACCTCAAGCGTCTCCAAGGTTGTTTCGTTCATCGCATGCAGTACCAGGAAATGCACATCGTCGTAATGGTCCATTTTCGGCCGCTGCAAGTAGAACAAGCAATCTTCAATCGCCAAGGGGTGGAAGTGAAATACATCCTCCAGCAGCTTCGACTCCTCCGATGAAGGCGAGCAAAAATCGACCCAGAACCAGCTCACATGGCTGCGGTCAAATTCCGCAAGGGAAGACAAGCGGACGATCCGTTGATCGTTCATAACGGCAAGCACTTTGATCATAAACAAGAACGCTCCATCTGTTTTTCATCTATTGTAGCATGATCGGATCACGGGTTCGAAATCGGCTTCGGCTTGCCGGTTGCGCCAACGACCTTGCCGAGCACATGCACGGCGCTGAGGGGGCCGAACAATGCACTGTCCAAGCTGCGGTCCGAGGTATCTCCAAGCACGTACACGGATCCCTCCGGAATTATCATCTCCGGTATCGACTTGCTGAAGATCGCCTTCATCGTTTTCACGCATGCCGCCGGGCAGCTCTTCTCGTCGCTGTTGGCCAGAAATTCCCGCTCCGTCTGCCCCCAGAACAATATGCGGCCGTAGAAGGTAGACAGTCGTTTCCCGTTAATATAGATCTGCCCTTCACGGATCGAGAACCGCTCGCCGGGAAGCGCGATAACCCGGGCCGCATTCTGCTTTGGGGGCGTGGTCCGCTCTCCGTAATCAAACGGAGGCAGCGAGAACCAGACCACGTCGCCCCGCTGCGGCGGTGATGACACATAAGCTCCCGCATCCACGACAAGCTGTCCGTCTGTATCTGTTGAATAGCTGCCCTGCTTGCCCGTCATGCCGTCTGAATAGAAATCGACGAGCAGCATTCCGCTTGTCTGAACGCCTTTGGGTAAGCTGATCGGGGTACGGGAATCCGTGATGCCCCTGTCCCTTTGAATGGTATACCACAGGCTCACGGCCATCACCGCGATTGCCGCTGCTGCATATAAGAGACGCTGTGAAGACCGAATAGGCATAGAAGGAGCTCCTCCTCGTAACTTAACGGTAATTGAACTTAAAGCTTACAACGCCGCTGTTGTCCATCGTATATGAGAATCTGGAAACGTTTCCATGTTTCATGATCATGCCATACCAGCTCTTCGGGCCTTCTTCGTCGGGGTATGTACGCTTCAGCGTGATTGACGGTGCACCTGCATTAATGGCGGTATCCAGCCGTGCCTCGAATTCTCCGGCCGAATCCACGGTCAGGCCGTTGAACGTAAAATAGTTATACGTCTTGGCCGTCGCCCGCGGCAGCTTGTCCGTGTACGGCCAGTCATGGTCGCGGCGGAGTTCGTCATCGGTTACGTTGAAATAACCGTACGTGAGCCTGCCGGCAGCATCCGGAACGGGGTCATCCCATGTCACGTCCAAATTATAGTACTCGCCGCCAATCTTCACTTTATTCCAGGCATGAGCGCCGCCGGCCACCGTTCCTGTTACGTAATAAGTTTCAACCCCGGCCATCCGAAGCAGCAGCAGTGCCGTGTACGCATAGCCTTGGCAGACCGCGATGCCATTGTGCAGCAAGCCGTAAATGGTATAGGAATCCAGCGGCACCGTGCCTTTGCGGAAATTATCGTAATCGTAGGCGGTGTGCAGCAGCAAGTAATCGTGAATCGCCAGCTCCCGCTCGTAGTCGGTCATGCCCGGCTTCACGATATCAGCCAGCACCTCGCGCGCCCGTCCATCTACGAACCTTGCCCGATCATTCTTGATGACTACGGGCTTGGCTTGCAGGAGCGCATCCAACAGATCTTGTTCGTCGCGGACAAAATAGCGCCCAAAGCGCTCAAAGATCCGATATACGAGCACGATGGACTGCTCTCTTGTCGTCGTCTTGCGCGGCAGAAACCGGGCTTCCGAACCGGAGCCGTCGCCTTTCATAATGCCGCTAGCCGTCAGCAGCCCAATCGCTTCGCTCGACCAAGCCGCGATCTGCTTCGCGTCCGCAAATACGGGCACCTCCGCCATGGCCGCCGCTGATAGCTCCGCTTCAAAACCTGCCTTCGCAAGCGTATTGCAGAGCATCAGCGCAATTTGCTCCCGCGTAACCGGCGCTTTCGGCGAGAACGTGCCGGTGCCGGTGCCTTGCACGATGCCAAGCGCATAGGCCTGCAGCACACGCGGGTTGTTCGTGTCGCGGAAGGGATCCGTTCCCGGAACCGGCGCCTGCTCGTCCGTCAGCACCTCGTAAAGCTGCACCGCCATATCGCTGAATTCCTGCCGGGTCAGCGCCTGCTGGTAGCTGTTCGTCAGCCCGTACGGGATTAGCCCGCTTGTAATCGCGGCATCAATCTCCTGCTTCGCCCATTCGCTCGGTGCGCCCTTGGCAGCCTCGGCGGTGTGCGGCGCCAAACCCAGTTGACTCGTTACCAGACCCGTTATAAGAAGAAGTGCTGTCCACGATTTTCTCATCCCAATTTTCACAATCCTCCTGCATGAAGCAGCGTTGTCAATGATGCTATGTTTCTACTCTATTGTTTCTGTTATCGTTTAAGTTCATTAATAGCTTACCATAAAAATGGGCATGATTTACAATTCTCTACCTTAAATTCTCATGAATTAATTTCGTCTCCTAACGACAAAATAACCATACAGGGTCAGCACCTGCATGGCTATTTAAATACGGAAACCTTTCTTCTATCAGTAAACTTTCATTGAATTGTTAGAAGCTTCCGCTCGATTTGCTCTGCATCACAGCCATCCATTCTTCTCCGCGATCCCGATGGCATCAATCCGATTCTTAGCTTCCAGCTTCTGAATCGCTTCCGACAAATAATTGCGCACCGTACCCGCGGACAAAAACAGCTTGCCGGCGATGTCGCCGGCGGATAAGCCTTCCGACGCCAGCTTGAGTACTTCACGTTCGCGCTCGGACAGCGGATTCTCGCTCTCGAAGAAGGTCATCGCAAGCTCGGGACTTACGGACCGGCCGCCCTTGTACACCGTTCTCAGCGCAGCGCCAAGCTCGTCAATCGGCGAATCCTTGAGCAGGAAGCCGCGAACGCCCGCTTTCATGGCCCGCTGGAAATACCCTGAACGCGAGAAGGTCGTCAAGACAACCACCTTGCAGGAATGATTCATCTCCTTCAACCGCTCCGCAACGTCCAGTCCGCTCATGTGCGGCATCTCAATATCCATCACGCAGATGTCGGGATTCAACTGCTCGATGACTTCGAGCGCCTGCCGTCCGTTCTCTGCTTGCGCGATGACCTCGATATCGTCTTCCAAATCGAGCAGCGCGCTGAGTGCGCCGCGAAGCATCCCTTGATCTTCCGCTACGATGACTTTCATGATTTATCCCCTTTCCCTGCTTTTTCCACCACAGGCACCGTGAAAACGAGCCGCGTTCCTTGACCTGAGCTCACAGGCTCGATCGCCAGTACGCCCTCGATCAGCTTCAGCCGGTCCCGCATTCCCTTCATCCCGTTGCAGGTGCTTAGGGCTTGCTCCCCTTCCCCATTCTTCTTGAGCAGCCCGACGCCGTTATCTTCGATCGTCAGAAGAAGGCTGCCCGCTTCACGCTGCAGCTCTACCCTGCATAACCCGGCCCGGCTGTGCTTGACGACGTTCGTAACGGATTCCCGCAAACACATGCCGAGAATGTTATCGATCAGCGGCGATGGAATCGGGCTGTCCAAATCCCCTCGCTGCTCCAGTAGAATACCCGCCGCGGCGAGAATTTGCTTCGCATGATCCACTTCCAGCCGGATCGTAACGGCATTCATGCCCGATACCAGTTCGCGCACTTGCTTTAGCGCAGCCCGCGAGGTCGCCTGAATATCCTTCACTTCCTGGGTGGCACGCTCGGGATGCTTCGTGATGAGCTTCTCGGCCAGCTCGCTCTTCAGCGTAATGAGCGACAGCGTATGACCGAGCGTATCATGAAGGTCCCGGGAAATCCGCTGCCGCTCCTCGTTCTTGGACAGGCGCGCGATCTCCTCGTTGGCAAGATTCAGCTTCTGGCGCAGCTCCTTGGACCGCTTGCCCAGCTTGAAGCCGATCGGCATGACGAGCATGACGAACATGGCCGGCAGCAGCTGCACAAGCTGATCCTGGTCCAGGTAGACCTGCCAATGAACGAGGTCGAACGCGAACAGCGCAATCAAGGCGGCATATCCGATGATCGTTTGCCTGCGCGACTTCAGGAGACCGATAATCGGCGTGGGATAGAAAGCCAAATAAATGCCGCTCGCATCGAGCTTCAGGCAAAACAGAAGCGTAATGAAGATCAAGCCCAGAACAGCGAACAGCCGCGTGCGTTCGTACAAATAGCCGCAAATGTACAACACGATGAAAACCGCTATGACCACCAGACCTTCGATCAGCTCCGGCAACGGCTGCTTGAATAAGCTCACAAGCGGGAACACAAGATAAATAAGCCACACCATTGTAAAAATGAGAGGCGGTCCTTGATCGGGCCGCCTGCTTAATTTGCGCATGAAGTTAACACCGCTTCCGTGGTCTTTATGTCGTCAAGAGAGGCTCGAGCCGCAGACTCTTACACTGCTTCTTGCTTTCTCATGATATAGGAAGATAATAGCATAAACACGACCACGTAGGCTGCGAGAATACCGACGCTCGACCACTCGACCGTACCGCCGCCCAGCATGCTCCAGGCACCTTGGCCCACCCGGTAGGTTGGCGTCAGCTTAGAGATGTCCTGCATGGTTTGCGACATCGTGGACGTCGGCATCCATAAACCGCCGAGCACAGATAAGCCCATGTAAACGATGGTGCTGAGCACTTGAACCGCATCGGGATTGCGCATCGAGCCGAACAGCGTACCGAGCGCCATGAACGACATGCCGCCCGCCCAGATCCAGGCGCCGCATGCAAGCCAAGTGGAGATTGGCAGATCGATATGCTTTGCTAATCCGCCGATGACGAACATCATGATGACAATGAAGAAATTAATGATTGCCTGCGCACTTACTTTGGACACAATGTAGGCCCATGACGGCAGCGGGGTGATTTTGAGCAGACGGATCCAGCCCTGGGAGCGTTCGCGCGATAATCGGATACTGAACGTCGAGAAGCTGGCGCCGATAATGCCGTAGCTGGTCATGGACATGAGATAATACGAGGTGAAATCTACGCCATTATCCATCTTCTGGCCGCCCATCGTACCGGAGAACAAGAAGAAGAAAGCCACCGGCATCACAATCGAGAAAATAACAAACCGTTTATTGCGCACGGTACGAAGCAGCTCAGCCTTGCACTGGGCCACTGCAGCCCGAAATGTCGTATTCATTTCTATTCATCCCCTTGTTTATCGTGGAATATTAATTCGCTTGCTGGACGAGGGCTTGGAACGCATCCTCTAGTCCGCCGCTTTGAATCTCGATATCGCGCATGTCGAGCCGCTGCTCAATCAGTGCCTTGATCAACCGGTCCGTATCGCCGCTGAAGAGCCGCACCTTGCGTCCGCTCCATTCCACGTCCGTAACGCCCGGCAGCGCGCGAAGCGCTTCGGTTGTAACTGATGCACCAGCGATGAAAGAGATCACGCGGCCGGTTGTCTCGGCTTTGATCTCGCTCGGCGTACCGTCGGCGATGATACGGCCGTTATTGATGACGACGATCCGGTCGGCGACGCTGTCCGCTTCATCGAGATAATGCGTCGTGAGCACGATTGTCCGCCCTTTCCCCGCCATGGCGCGAACCGTATCCCAGAACAGCTGGCGGGAAGTGACATCCATGCCCACCGTGGGCTCGTCAAGGAAGATGACCTCCGGATCGCCTGCAAGTGCCAGGGCGAAGCCTAAGCGGCGCTGCTGCCCGCCGGAGAGCGCGGAGGCCATCTTATCCTTCTCGGCTTCTAAGTTGGACACTTTAAGCAAATAATCGAGCGCCAGCGGCTTCTCATAATAGCTGCGGAACAAATTAATGCTCTCCGCCACCTTCAACCCGTCGATGACGCTCACATCCTGCAGCATCGCACCGATCCGGTCGCGGACGCGCGTATCGCCGGGATTGCCGCCGAGCAGCTTCACGGTTCCTTTCGTCGGCTTATGCAGACCGAGAATCATCGACACCGTGGTCGTCTTGCCCGCGCCGTTCGGACCGAGCAGGGCAACCACTGTTCCTTCCGCGATCGACAACGTCACATTGTCGACAGCTTTCTTGTCCTTATAAATTTTGCTGACGCCGCTAAGCTGAATCGCTGCTTTCATTCCTGTTCACTCCCGTCATCATTTCGGAAGAAACCTGCGCCGCTGCCCCAGCAGAACCGGCTTCGTCCGTCTCTTCTTGATCTACACTCATTGTACCTGCCGGCAGCATAGGCGCGGTACACACGAATGTAATACCTTTGATATGACAAATGTCATACGGGTCTTCTGCTGTCATATGAACGAGAAACACTTGCTATCCTCCTGCTTTGCGTGTATAATGAATCCTTGTATCAAGTGTAACCTCTGGTTTTTTCCTCGTATTGGTAGTGATACCCTCTAGATCACCACAGATAATTTCCTTTTATTCACGGCTGCTTGAAGGAACACGGATTCACACTGGCGCGGTCGAGGAACCGCAAGGACGTAAGAGAGGTTAGGGCTTTCGTTGCTTTCGTGCATGATTTATTAGTTATGAGAGTAGGAAGACATTGGCGGTTACGCTTACTATACAGGGCAGCGCTGCATGATCGGCGCTAGGCCCCGCTTACATGAACAAATAGACCCCCGCTTCGGGAAGAAGCGGGGGTCGTCCAATTTTACAGCGTTATAACCGGTGCCGCCGGCTCTCTTCGTTCCAGGCTGATCCACACAAGTCCTGCCGCCATGAACACGGTGCCTGTCAGCTGCCACGTACTAATCGATTCGTCGAAGAACAAGTACCCTGCGGCCACAGCGGAAGCCGGAACCACATAGCGGAAGAAATTCGCACGCGCCGCCCCGATTTTAAACATGCTTGCATTCCATACTACGAACGCGAACACGGTACAGATTAGAACGTTGTACACGATAGCCGTGTAGTGGCTGCCTGTCAGCGAGCCCCAATCGACCTTCCCCCAAGCGTGCAGCGTCAGAGGAAACATAAAGATCACGCCGAAGGTAATGAACCAAGTGCTGACGCGCAGGGCGGAATACTGCCGCATAAGCGGCATACAGGCCAGATTGAACAGCGCGCCGACGAAGCTGATGCCGAGCGCCAAGAGATTGCCGATCATATGCTCTGACGATAGATCGAACCCTTCCGAGCCGCCCAGAATGATGAGGCATACCCCTGCCATCGCAGCAATTCCGCCAACGACTAGACGCGAGGTGATCCGTTCCCGCAGGAAGAGCGGCCCAAGCAGCGCGGCGAAAATCGGCCACGGTGCCACATTGAGCAGCGATGCGTTGGCAAGCGTCGTATATTTGATGGAATACATAACTGCGATTTCAAGTCCCGTAACGCCCACAAGCCCAATAAGTATCAGCTTCCATGCTGCCTTGAGCGGAATGCCGACACTGCCTTCCTTGATCTTCAGCAGCAGGAAGAAAAACGGCAGCGACAGCGAAAACCGCAGGAAAGCGAACAGTACCGGATCAAAGGTATCCATCGCTTTACGCGATACGCCGAAATTCGCTCCCCAAATGGCGGCGACCAATGCCAGCCCCATATAGTACATCCATTTGCGTTCATGTTTCATTTGTCTACCGATCCCCATTCCTTATCCTTTGTAGCCTCGTGAACAGTTTGACCGATTCAGGGCGGAAATTCAATAGAAATTCGGCAGATGGATGCCAACGCGTTTCAGCCCCGTCCGGACCGTCACGCCTTCGGTTCTGGAACAACCCGCGAGAGTCGAAATAGCGGCAGCGCCCATTCGATCCAATCAAGCTCTTCGCTTACGAGGCGAAGCTTCCGCTGGTAGAGCAAATACCGTCCGAACTGTTTGGAGGCGAAGTCCGTGACCGGCAGCTCTTCTGCTTCCATTAACCGAATCTCGCCCTCGAGCCGGCTTCTCCGTGCCGCTAGCGCTTCGCTCCGTTCCCGGAAGAGTCCCTCGGCCGCCTCCGGCTGAATCAGACCGATCGCGTAGACCTTGATCAGAAACTCGTCACGCTCCAATTGCATCGATGGGGGCTGATTCTGGATCCAGTGCTTCAGCTCGGCGATGCCTCGGTCCGTGATGCTGTAAATTTTCTTATCCGGCTTGCCGGTTTGCCCGACCAGCTCGAAGGTGACCAGCTTGTCCTTCTCCAGCTTCGCGAGCAGCGGATAGATTTGACTATGCTGCGCCTGCCAGAACAGCTGCAGCAGCTTCGTCAGCTCATAACCCGAGCAAGGCCTGCGCGCCAGCATGCAGAGCAAGGCGTATGATAATGCGTTCATTCTGCGAATCCCCCTAGAAAGCACTCTTTTGCCGAGAATCGTACCATAATTCATGCGAAAACGCATGCCGGAGGGATGCGCTCCTTCCCACTGCCCCTGACACGTTCTCCGGGGTTCTACAAAAGTTAGAACTTCGCCCGCGAGGCTCAGCTGAGGTACGCTAACCTCAATACAGATGAGGAGTGATGAAGCATGCCGCTTTCCCGGCTGGTTCTTCCATGGCTTTACCGCAAACTAACGAGCGCCGCAATCTCGGCGGTCCTGACTTCCGTCTACTTGGCAGTCGCCATGCTTTACAATGCCGGATCGGACCTCGGCGTCAAACCCTTGCTGAGCATGATTATGATTGTGCTCCTCTATGTAACTCCGATGATGTATATCTATGGCGTTGCCTCCTCTATGATCAGCGAGCTGCTGCTCTATAGACTGTTACGGCGCAAATGGCTGCATGGCCCCTTATCCGCCGCTCTTCATATGTTTTTCGGCTATTGGGGACAGCTGCTGCTGCTTGGCTTCTTCTCCTATAAATCCGGCATTCTAGGTATGCAGTGCGCACTGCTCTACTTCCTCATTGATCTGATTTTGTCGAAATTCCTTACAAACGCCGCACTCTCCCGCGCAATACAAGCCTTCATTTTCCTTCCGCTGCTCCTGTTCTTCATTTCAATAATTGGCATAAATTTGTAGAAATAGCATTGCCTTGATTACGCTTTCTTGCTAAGATAAACCTAAGCTTTAGGGCGATGCCGCTTGATACGAAACAGCGATCCTGTCACCGGTTCTGCGGCTGTTAATGAGGTGTAACGCATGAATCCAATCGAAGCGGAATTCAGCAACCTGGTCAAAGCCTTCCGCAAACGCCATATGGGCAAAGGCCCGAGCCGCATCACGACAACCTTCTGCAAGCGCTGGGCCATCTGCGAGATGGAAGGCAATCTCTCGCCCGTCGAGAAGTTCATCGCGGCAGCGAATGACGGCAAACAGCTGCTTCGCGAGGCGCGCACGCAATGGGTGAAAGATATTTACCGCAAACATCCGCCGTTTGAAATGGAAGAGCTGCTCGGCGCACGCTACGTGGAGCTCTATCTCGATATTGATATCGACAAGGACTTCGGCATGTCGATCTTCGTCTTCGATCAGGATATCGAGCGCAAGTTCGGCGGCAACCGCTAGAGACGAGTTAGGCGTTGGCGCTTGGCAGCGAACCTGCGAGAGACTAGCCGCAAAGAGACGATTTTTTCTTCAACTATGAACCATGTGCCTCTTCCATCCGGAGTGAGCGTGCTTGCTTCATTCCGAAGAAAAGGCCGGGGCTCCGCGCGGTTTTTTTAATGCCATTTTGCAGTCGCCGCGGCTTTGATGCGACAGGAGGTATATAAGTCATGGGGAGAACAAAGCATACCGGACCGATTAAGCTGCCGAGTCTGCCGAATTCGAAGCTCTGGGTAAGCAAAATACCTTTCGGGCTCGGCAAGGTGAAGCCGCATCACATTCGCGATACGCTGAAAGTCATGGCAGACAACCGCGATAATTTGCCCTATGCGTTACGCATTCTGACACAGGGCGTTTGCGATGGCTGCGCGCTTGGCGTATCCGGCTTGCATGACCAGACACTGGCCGGTCCCCATGTGTGCACGACACGGCTGAATTTGCTCCGGCTGAACACCATGCCTGCCATCAAGCCTGCCGTGCTGCATGCCGATATCGACGAGCTCCGCCGGATGGACAGCACCGCGCTGCGCAAGCTGGGGCGATTGCCTTACCCGCTCATTCGCCGCAAGGGCGAACGGTCCTTCAGCCGCTTGTCGTGGGACGAGGCGCTGGGCCTGATCGCGGCGCGGATTCGCGCCATCGATCCGAAGCAGCTGGCTTTCTACCTGACCGCCCGCGGAATCACGAATGAATCCTACTACGCGGCGGCCAAGGCAGCGCGCTTCCTTGGAACGAACAATATCGACAACGCTTCGCGGATCTGCCATTCGCCGTCCAAAACAGCGCTGAAGCGCTCCATCGGCATCGGGGCTTCCAGCTGCAACTACAAGGATTGGATCGGTACCGACGTGCTTGTGTTCTGGGGAAGCGTTGCGGCGAACAACCAACCGGTATCCACCAAATATATGTACGCCGCCAAACGCAAGGGGACGAGAATCATCGTCATCAACCCTTACCGCGAGCCTGCGATGGACGGCTACTGGGTACCTTCTATTCCTGAATCCGCCCTGTTCGGAACGAAGCTTGCCGACGATTTCTACCAAGTCAACATCGGCGGAGATATCGCCTTCATGCACGGGGTCATGAAGCATTGGTTCGACATGGAGGCCGCTAAGCCCGGCTCCGCCATCGATCATGCTTTCGTGCGCGAGCATGCGAACGGCTTCGATGCGCTTCGCACGCATGTACTGGCGCAAGACTGGGCGCAGCTTGAACGTTCTTCCGGCTTGTCGCGTGCGCGCATGACGGAATTCTCCGAGCTGCTCGCGGCGGCGAAATCAGGCGTCTTCGTTTGGAGCATGGGGCTGACGCAGCACCGCTTCGGCTCCGACAATATCTCGCAGGTCGCCAATTTGGCGCTGCTGCGCGGCTTCCTCGGCCGCGAGCACTGCGGCCTCATGCCGATCCGCGGCCATAGCGGTGTCCAAGGCTCCGGCGAAATGGGTGCCGATCCGTTCAGCCTGCCCGGCGGCGAATTTAAGGGTATGGACATCGCGCGGATGGAAGCGATATGGGGGTTCCAGCTGCCGCGGTGGCAGGGGGACATTGTCGGCGTTACGCTGGAGAATGCGCTGCTGCCCGATGAACACGAGCGAAAGCTCAAGCTGTTCTATACGTCCGGCGGCAATTTCCTCGAGACGATGCCTGAGCCGGATTTCGTCCGCTCCTGCTTGGAGGCCGTCGACATCCGCGTTCACCAGGATATCGTACTGAACACATCGACGCTCGCCGATGCCCGTGAAGCCGTCATCGTCCTGCCGGCCATGACGCGCTACGAGCAGCCCGGCGGCGGCACCTCTACATCGACGGAACGGATGGTGTATTTCTCGCCGGAGATTGAAGGCCCACGCATTGCGGAAGCACGCGCGGAATGGCAGATTTACTGCGACTTGGCCGCGCGGGTCTATCCAGCCCGAGCCAAATCCATTACGTTCAAGAGCGCCAACGCGCTGCGTGCGGAGATTGCGCTTGCTGCGCCGAACTACGATGGTATCCAGTTTCTGAAGAACAAGGGCGATGTGTTTCAATGGGGCGGCGCTTGGCTCTGCGAAGGAGGCATCTGTCCCACGAAGGACGGACGCGGCCAGCTCCTGCCGATCGAGCTGCCGGAGCTCCGTAAGCCGGACGGCCATTTCTACTTCACGTCCCGGCGCGGGAAGCAGTTCAATTCCATGATCTACGGCGGCACCGATCCTTTCAATGCCGCAAGCCGGTACGATGTGCTGATGCATCCAAGCGACGGTCTTAAGCACGGCATCGCGGAAGGCGAGGCTGTCGTGCTGTACAACAGCTCCGGCACGTTCCACGGCAGAGCCAAATACGCCTCCATCGCCGAAGGCAACCTGGAGCTCTATTGGCCGGAATGCAACGCCTTGCTTCCGAAGAAGGTCTATGAGCCGCATGCCGGCATTCCGGAATACAATGCGGCGGTTATCATGGAACGCGCGGAAACCTATCATTCGCTGAAGGACACCCGTTACGTGGAGAAGCGAATTGCAGGGCTCGACCATGAGCTGCACGAAGAGGACTTACAGGAAGTGAAATAGACGGTGCTGCAAGCGAGACGTCAGGGGAGGAACATCGGATGCTGCCTAACGCGACAACCAGCTGGTCCATTCGCAAATATACGGCAGGCGAAGCCTCGATTCAGGAGGATGAGATCGCCGCGGAATACCCGCTGACCGTGCAGCTCGACGGCGAAGAATTCGCGACGATTGTCTGCTCGCCGACCGATCTCACGGAGCTCGCGATCGGTTTCCTGGCCTCCGAGGGCGTCATTCGAGAGGTCAAGGACATCAAGGAGCTGCGAATCGACGAGGAACGCGGCTATATCTATGCAGAGCTGCACCATAAGCAATCGACCGGCAAAGACGATTACGCGAAGCGGTTTATCGGGTCCTGCTGCGGGAAGAGCCGTCAGTTTTATTTTCGCAGCGATGCTCGGACGGCCCGAACCTCGATGACGCGCATGACCGTCACGGCCCCGCAGTGCATGACGCTTATGCGGCTGCTGCAGCAGAGCTCTGCGGCGTTTCAGCTGACCGGAGGCGTGCATAACGCGGCGCTCTGCACGTCATCCGCGCTCATCGCCGTTCGCGCCGACATCGGCCGGCACAATGCGCTCGACAAGCTGTTCGGCTATGCCCTGCAGCAGCGCCTTCCCGCAGCGGACAAAATCATCGCCTTCAGCGGCCGCCTCTCCTCGGAGGTTGTGCTGAAAGCGGCCAAAATCGGCGTCGGCATCCTGCTCTCCAAATCGGCGCCGACCGACCTCGCACTGAAGCTGGCGGACGATCTCGGCATCACCTGCGTCGGCTTCATCCGCGGAGGAGACATGAATGTGTACACGCATGGCTACCGAATCGTGGACAGTCCGGATGCCCAGCAGACTAAAGACCGCTAAAGAGTGGGGCAATAAAGCCAACACAAAAAAAAAACCAGTGCCACGGTTGAACTGTGCACACTGGTTTTTTCTATTCCGATGAAAGCTCGGCTTTCGTTTACACGACCGGCGTTCCCGTCTTCACGTCAGCAAGCAGCTTGCGGATATACGCTTCGAATTTCAAAGGTTTGGTCGCCGGCGAGAAGCGCTTCACGACATGGCCTTCTGTATTCACGAGAAATTTAGTGAAGTTCCACTTGATGGACGAGCCGAGGAAGCCCGAAGCTTCCTTCTTCAAATACTTATACAGCGGGTCCGCATCCGGACCATTGACGTTGATTTTGCCTAGCAACGGGAAGGTCACGCCGAAATTGATTTGGCAAGCCTCCTGCATGTCACTGTCTTTCACAGGCTCCTGCTCCCGAAACTGGTTGCACGGAAAGCCGAGCACCGTCAGGCCTGCATCCTTGTACGTCTCGCTCAATTGCTGCAGCTCCTTGAACTGCGGGGCTAACCCGCACCCCGTCGCCGTATTTACAATGAGCAGCACTTGGCCGCGGTAATCGGCAAGTGATTTTGCTTCGCCCCGGGACGTCTTTACCGTGAAGTCGTAAACGTTCATCACGATCACCTCGTATTTGAATTGGATACAATCTTATTTTAAACAATCAACGGCCATTTGAACACTGTTTAACCTCTATTATCGTTATGCCTGCCCGCAAGCGTCCATGCCTTTGTCACAATTGCTTCATGACTGGCCCCCATGAGCATGTTATCCGCACAGATCGCGCAAAGAAGACAAGGAACCGGGTCATAACCACCCGTCTCCTTGCCTTCTGATTCGCACGGACAGCCCTCAAGCCCCGCAGTCTCAAACAGCGGTCAAGCGCAGCTCTCCCCGCTTCGCATCCCATGCGGCGGCGATACCCATCTGCTTCAGCAGCGCAACCGGCACCATCATAACACCGGAGAAGCCCGGCATGACCGCGGGAAGCTCCACCCGCTTGCCGTTGATTTCCGCGGCTCCATCGCCAAGCCATTTGACATGGATCGCTTTATACTGAATCGTCATCGTATAATCGCTTGACGTGGACAGACTGCCTCCAAGTGCGCCTAGGATATTCCGAAGCGGAACCGAGATCGAGAGATTATCCATCCGGGCCGGAAAAGCGGACGTAAACAGCTTCCCGTTCACATATACGGTAATCGCCGGTTGAATGGGAAGCGGTCGATAAACCATGCCGTCGCCGGCTGGACGAACTTGGCCGGTCTGATGCCAATTATCGCTGCCCCATCCCCATATTCGCCCTTTCGAGTCCAGCGCCAGATTGTGATGGCCGCCGGACGCAGCGGATACGATATCCCGCAGCCCCTCTACTTTGCCAGCCTTGCCGTTCGGGCCTTTCCCAAGCGCCCATACCTCGCCTTGCTCGGTAATGAGCACGTCGTAGCCGCCGGCATGAATTTCCTTTACCTTCAGCTTCGGAAAGACGCGAACCGGCTTGCTCTGCCTGTTCCATTTCCATGCTGCGCCGAGCTTGTCCACGCCGTAAAGCTCGACGGAGCTGTCGCTGAAGGAGAGCTGTTTCATCTCCGGAAGTCCGGTCAGCCGAACAGGCGGAAGCAAGATGAAGCGGTCTTGTTCCCGCCGCTCGTCGAACAGCCAGACGCTGCCGCTGTTATCCAAAGCATAGACCGCGCTGCCATCCGACTGGAGACTTGCCCATTTGCGGCTGTCGTCCACTTGGACGATCTTCACGTCCCCGCCTTGACCGGTATGCGTCCAAGCGGCCATCGTGCCGTCACTCTTCAGCGCCAAGCCCGTACCGCTCAGCATGGCGGCTGCCTTTACGCCCGACAAGCCTGCCACCTGCACCGGCAGCACGGAGTTCCGGATGGTCGCCTTCAGTCCGGCGATCGAGCCCCACTCCCACACCGTCCCGTCAGCTTTGCGTCCCACCTGGGCGCCAGTCCCGTTCGAAGCAATCGCGGTCATTTCCGACAGGCCCGTCAGCCGGACAGGCGCAGCGATGCTGGTGACCGTATTATGCGCCAGCACGCCGAGCTCGCCCCATAAATTGCGGCCCCATGTCCAGACGGTCCCGTCTGCTCGCAGCGCAGCCGAGTAATAGTCGCCGGCTACAATTTGTTTGAATGCAGTGCCATCGGCCTCCAGTGAAGAATGAGCACCTGAAGAGAGCTCCACCGCATGATTCGCGACTGCCTGCTGCATTGTAGATACGTCAGAAGCTGCGGCTGCATACGTGAGACTTACGGCCGGAAGCATAATGGCGGCAAGCGCGTCGATCAGAAGTGATTTTGCCCGATAAGCCACTATATTTCCTCCTTTGCGAAACCGTACTTGGGTCTTCGACCTTCTATACCAATGGACGAAGCTTACCATGAAAGGTTGCGAAAAAAAAAATCCGCCGGGAAACGGACATTGCAGCCCTCTTGGCTTCAATGCCGGCCCCAGCGGACCTCGCAGCTTTGCTGTATTCAATTGCCGATACGGTTCGTGCTAAGGTCATGCTCATCGCTGAGCCCCGTACCTGCTACCATCGTTGTTTCTTGCCGCAATCCAGCGCTAGACAAGCTCCTGCAAACGGTGAACGGTTCCCTGAAGCAGCTTAATCGCTTTGGCCGTGCCTGCCTTCTGCTCTTCCTGCCCTTCATACTCCACGCTCATCCAGCCCGTGTATCCGATTCCGTCCAGCTTTGCGACCAAGCCGGCTACGCCGGCATCGCCTTCGGTCGGCGCTTTGCCGACGTACGTCTTGCCGCCAAGCGAGCGATAGCCGTCCTCGCCTTCAATCAATTTGAAATCCTTCGCATGCACATGGGAAATAGAAGTCGCAAGCTCTTGGAAAGCCGCATCCGGCACATCGTCCACCAGCAGAAAATTGCCCATATCGAATGTGCTGCGCAGCGCCGGCGAGCCGACTTCCTCAATCAATTCCTTCACCTGCGCGCTTCGGCCGGCAAACACGCCGTGGTTCTCCAGACAGAGCAGCACGCCGCGGCTTTGCGCGTAAGCAGCCCCCTCCGTCAGTCCTTCTACGATCCAGACTTTGCCCTGCTCGTAGCTGACGCCTTCCTTGGCATCGCCGGCGAATACGCGAACGACCTCGGCCCCGAATAGGGCCGCGGCATCCACGGCAAGCTTAATATCTGCCAGCGCTGCAGCACGTTCCCCCGCGGAGGGTCTTGCAAAATCATTGCAAGCTCCGAAGCAGGCCAGCTTAAGTCCTGTCCGGTCAAGCGCCTCGCGAACAGCGGGCACGTCGGACTCGGCATCCCAGAATATGCTCAGCAGCTCTACGCCCTGCGCACCCGCGCTTGCTGCATAATCGATAAAATCCGAATTGGTCCAAGAGCCATCCTGCAAATATTGATGACAGCTCCACACGCTGACGGCGATCTTCATGCGTTCAACATCCTCCTTCGGCATCCTAGCGGTACCGTTTAATAAATTCAACCGCTCTGCGAATGTCCAGCTCCGGCTGATCGCCCACTTCGCGCTCGATCGTCAAGTACCCGGTATAGCCAATCGACTGCAGAGCAGCAAAATACGCGTCGAAATCCACGCCGCCCTCGCCGAGCGGCAGCTCCGCAAAGTCCGGACCGCCCGATGCCATATCCGCGATTTGCTCATGCGACATGCCCTGATAGCCGAGGAAGCCGTACACTTGGCGCGGATCGACGATGCGCAGTCTTTGGCCGTCCTTCACATGCGTATGCACGATGTAGTCCTTCAGCGTAATGACGCCCTGCACCGGGTCGTCGCCCGTCACCATGACCATGTTGGCGGGATCGAAGTTAACGGAAACGCCGTTCGTGCTCAGCGTATCGAGGAAGCTCTTCAGGTGAGCCGCAGGCTCTGGTCCCGTCTCGATCGCAAAGAAGGCGTTCATGCTCTTCGCGTATTGCCCAAGCTCCTCGCAGGCGCCCTGCATCGCCGCATAGATCTCGCTATTCTGGTCATCCGGCACGATGCCGATATGCGTCGTTACGATCGGCGTGCCGAGTTCGACCGCAAGGTCGAGAATCCGTTTGGATTTCTCGACTTTGGCCGCATTCGCCGCCGCATCCTGGAAGCCGTGGCCGCCCAGATCGCCGCACAGCGCCGAAATCTCGAGTCCTAGTCCGCTGATCCGCTCCCGCAGCTCCCGTCTAGCCGCCGCGTTCAAGTTGGCCGGATCCATCTCGCCCGACACCGCATAGATCTGCACGCCCTCCGCGCCGACCTCTTTCGCTTTCAGCAAGCCCTCGCGCACGCCGATGCCAAAGCTATCGACAATGACACCGATTTTGTTCCGCAATGCAATCGTCATCTCCATCAACCTCTCTATATTGAATGACCCGCGTGCCTTGAGCGGATACGGACGTATCTGCTCTCTTCGTCTGCGCAGCGCTGTCTCTTCCTAGACTTAAAAATGAATTTCTTTGCCCGTGGCTGCCGACTCATATACGGCGCACAGCATGCGCGTAACCTCCACGCCATCCTGAACGGGACTAAGCGTCTCGCAGCGGCCCAGACTGCTGTTCACGAAATGCGTGATCTCCCGTCCGAACGCATCCGTCATATCGAAGCTGGCATGATCTACCTGGGGCGTCATGTTCACGATCGTATTATGCTTCTCCGACATGATCACGAGCGCAGGCTCGATCTCCGCGCCGCCCTGATCGCCGTACAGCTTCACGGACAGCTCATCCTTCGCCGCATGCAGCGTAAAGCTGACGTCCACCATCAGCGAAGCGCCGTTCTCGAATCGAATGACGGCATTCGCCATGTCTTCCACGTCGTTGCGTTCCGAATTGTAGTCAGCCGCTTTGTAGAAGGAAAGGTTCTCGATCTGCGACCGGTTGCCGAGCTTGCGGTAAGTGTTGCCGCTGACGGACTTCACCTTCGGTCTGCCCATCATGTACCAGCATAGATCGATAATATGAACACCAAGGTCGATCAGCGGACCGCCGCCGGAGCGCTCCTTGTCCGAGAACCAGCCGCCGGGGTTGCCGAGTCTGCGCAGGCAGGATGCCTTCGCATAGTAGATCTCCCCCAGCTCGCCCGCATCGATGAACCGCTTCAGCACATCGATGCTGCTGGCATAGCGGCGAACGAATCCGACCTGCAGCACCTTGCCCGAACGTTCAACCGCAGCCTGCACGCGCTCGGCATCCTCGACCGTCTTGCAGAGCGGTTTCTCGCACAGGACATGCTTGCCCGCTTCGAGCGCGGCGATGGCGATTTCCGCATGCGTGTTGTTCCACGTACAGATGCTGACGGCATCGATCTCGGGATTGCGCAGCAGCTCGCGGTAATCCGTATAGCTGCTCGGCGCGCCGTATTTGGCCGCAGCCGCCTTGGCCCGCTCCTCGTTCAGATCACAGATTGCCGTTATCACCGCATCCGGGCATGCCCGGTACGCCTCCAAATGCAGACCGGATATCGATCCGGCGCCAATTACGCCAATGTTCAATCGTTTACCTGCCACTGTCACGTTAAACCGCTTCCTTCCTCTTCGGCCAGCTGCCCGTTATAATAGACTTGCATGACTATCGTAATTAAATCTGCCCTTACCATACCACGCCGAATCCGATGGGAGAATGCACATCTTGTCAACTTACATGGATTATATGATCAGCCCGCTGCCGATCAGGCTGTACGATCATTTGATCGATTCGAAGAAGCTGCTCGTACAGTCGCTCCTCATTCGGAATGCCGGGCATTTACCGGGCAGAACGCTGCAGCGGTCGGACGCCGTCTTCGAATATTGGGCCTTCGTTTACATCGGCGCGGGACGTGGATATTACCAAGCTGGAGACGGCATCCGCCAGACCGTCGAAGCGGGGTCGCTGTTCTGTCTCTTCCCCGGCGAGGTGTTTCAATACGGGCCGGAAGCCGGCGGATTCTGGGACGAATACTATTTCACGCTGGAAGGCGAGCGCGTGCAGGAGTGGCTGGCGAGCTGGTACGAGCAGCCGCAGATCGTCAAGTCCGTCGGTGCCGACGAGAGCTTCTTCAGCAAAATCGAGCTCATCTTCCGGCTGCTCGACAGCGCCGTTCCCGCCAATCAGGACCGCGCCGCTCTCACGCTGGAATCGCTGCTGTTCGACATGGCGCTTCGATTCCAGCAGCCGGAAACAAGCAGCCGCGCGCTGTTCGTTCATCAGCTGCTGGACGATCTGACCTGCGGCGTCTACGGCAAGCTCGACAGCGCCGAAGTTGCTGCACGGCGGCATATCTCCGTTCCCACGCTGCGCCGGATCGTTCACGACTACACCGGTTACCCGCTCGGAGAATTCGTCCACCGGCTGAAGGTGGCGGAAGCCAAGAAGCTGCTGCTCGGCACGGATAAGACGGTAATTGAAATCGCAGGCCTGCTGGGCTACACCGACACCTTTTATTTCTCCCGCCTGTTCAAGAAGTTCACCGATACGTCGCCGACGGTCTACCGGTCCCAGATGGGCTGACGATGCGGTGTACAGCAAAAGGGACCCCTTAGCACATGGCTGAGGGGTCCCTTCATCATATCGCTACTCGAATCGTACGCCCGAGTAGTTCTTCTTGCCGCGGCGAAGAATCAAGTACTTGCCGTGCAGCCGCTGGTCGCGGCCAATCACGGTATCGATGCCCGCTTGCTTGACGTCATTGACGTAAACCGCGCCGCTCTCGATATCCTGTCTCGCCTGCCGCTTGGACGGAGCCAAGTTGGCCGCAACGAGCAGGTCGATCAGCAGGACGCCTTCTTCGTCCGTCACGACGGCGCTCGACATATCCAGCATCGCCTCGAGCAGATCGCTCTCGCTTAGCGAGGATACTTCGCCGGAGAAGAGCGACTGAGTGATTTTCTCCGCGCTCTCCACCGCTTCCGGTCCGTGCACGATACGAGTCACTTCGCGGGCCAGCGTCTTCTGGGCCGCGCGTTTCTCTGGGCTCGCTTCCAGCTGAGCAGCCAGCTCCTCGATTTCCTCCCGGGAGAGGAACGTGAAATACTTGAGGAACCGGATAGCGTCGGCATCGTCGGTATTGAGCCAGAACTGATAGAACTGGTACGCGGTCGTCTTGTTCCGGTCCAGCCAGACAGCGCCGGACTCCGACTTGCCGAACTTCTTGCCGTCGCTCTTCGTCACGAGCGGCATTGTCATGCCGTACGCTTCGCCGCCGCCCATTTTGGCAATGAGGTCGAGTCCTGCCGTGATGTTCCCCCATTGATCGCTGCCGCCGATCTGCAGCGAGCAGCCGAATGCTTGGTGCAGCTGATGGAAGTCATACGATTGAAGAATCATGTAGCTGAACTCCGTGAACGATATGCCGTTCGCAAGGCGCGAATCCACAGAATCCTTGGCCAGCATATAATTGACCGTGAAGTTCTTGCCCACATCTCGCAGGAACGCAATGATGTCCATCGGCGCGAGCCAGTCATAGTTGCTGATCAGCCGAGCTGGATTCTCCGGCGCTTCAAAGTCCAGGAAGCGCGAGAGCTGGCGCTTCAAGCTCTCCGTCCATGCCGCGACGGTTTCCGGTCCGTTCAGGGAGCGTTCATTGGAACGACCGCTTGGATCGCCGATGAGGCCTGTCCCTCCGCCGACGAGCGCAATGGACTGATGGCCGGCCTGCTGGAAGCGGACCAAGGTTAGAATCGGCAGCAGGCTCCCGATATGAAGGCTGTCGGCAGTAGGGTCGAAGCCGCAATAAAGGACGACCCGATCCGAAGCCAGCTTCTTGCTCAAATTCTCCCGATTCGTCACTTGGTGCAGAAGTCCGCGGTATTCCAGTTCTTCCAATACGTCCCGAACGGCATTGCCGCCGGATGTCGTTGTCGTCATCGCAACTCACCTCAATTTTATTGTCGGGCACAAAACAAAAGACTCGTCCCTTTCTTCCATAGACCGGGACGAGGCATCATGTGCTGCGCTGATTGAACAGTTCTCTAGGCTCCATGAATCGATTGCTGCTAGTTTCCCATGATCATGTATCGAACACTTTTTAACATATTTACGAACAGGTGTCAACTGCAGCATGGAAATCACTGATCTACAGCTGTCTTGAGAAAATAAAGTATTAGACCGTGAATATACAGTTGTAGACTGCGCGGGCGGGCGTTAAGCTTTCGGGGGACAATAGTTGAATAATTGAATAATCACCAGATCGAGGCTGCCGGCACGAACGGCAGCCTACGGTCTGGATAGTTTAATTTCCTCGCGAATAGTTTACGGAAACCCGGTCAGAATTGCGGGAGAGATAATGGGGACCACATCTTGCCGTAAGTTGAAGCCGATGCGCTAATCGCGTTCTACCAAATTCCGCTGCAGATAATTCTCCAGCGTGTTTGAGATATCGAACACTGTATGCGCGAGATCGTAATTCTCGAAAGCGTGCTCGCAGTGCTGCTGATAAGCGATCGCGGTTTCATACTGACCCATATTGGATCTCACGATATCCGCATCGATACCCGCTTCCTGCTGGCGCTCCTGAACGGTTCGCCGGTCCGCATAGATAAACAGCCGGACGACCTGGTCGCCGTACAGTTCCTTGAGCAGGTGCGCACCTTCGGGATTGAGAATGAGGTAGATGCTGCCTCCCTGCCGCAGGCTCTGCTCGATATCCTTGCCGCGAAGCCCATAGCGGTTGCCGTTGATGACGACGCTTTCGATGAAATCGCCCGTGCGGTCGAGCTGTTCGTACAGCTCCTGGGTTATAAAATGATAATCTTGGCCGTTTGCCTCGCCCGGCCTCGGCCTGCGCGTCGCGTACGAAATGACTTTGGAAATGCCGAGCGTTGTGCCGACGCTGTCTGCAACGGTTTTGCGCCCGGAGCCGTCCGGTCCTGTAAATATGAAAATCAGCTTGCGATCCGATCCCTCACTCATCGTCCCAGCCTCCCTAATCCGGTAGATTTTCGATTCAAGTCCTCTGAATTCCAGCATTTTGTGCCTTCATTATACCGTATACCGCAAAATTCCAGCAATGGCTCCAACTGCATCCGCTTGACTAATCCAGGGGAATCGGCTATATTTTACAAAATAACGAATATCGCGGTTCTCTTACGTTGGAAGCACCCGTAAGCAAAGGCATACTCTGCCTTTCTTACGGGTTTTTTGCGTTCCTCGGGGAGTGCCGCGGCTAAGGAGGAGTTTTGTTGTTATGTTACAGTCTATGGGAATGAAGGCGTTTTCATCCGTATTACTTGTATGGCTTGCTTTGCTGTCGATGCTGCCTGGCGCCGCGTCAGCCGCTTCCGTGAAGCTGACGGACAGCGCGCAGGCCGCGCTTACCAAGCACATTGCCGCTGCCGCTCCGGCGATGAAGGAGAGGCTGAACACCCAGACGCAGATTCTGCAGTCGTATCAGACGCAGGAAAACGGCTTGGACAGCCAGTACAGCGCACTGCATGCCGCGAACGGCAAGGCGCTAGAGGCCGTACGCCAGCGCATCAAGCTGGTTGATGCCCAGAAGCTGAACCGAATGACGCAGGAAGTAGCCGCTTTGCGGGAGCACTATAAGCCGCTGCTGACGCTGTATACGTCGCTGAATGAACGGATTGCCGACGCCAGAGCGCTGAAGCTGAAGGCACTTACCGCCATGCTGAAGGAGCAGGCTGATGCTCTGAAGCCAGCCGTTCAGATTGCCCGCGCTGAAATCAGGTGGAAGGAGGACCAGCTGAAGGCAGCCAAAGCCGCAACTGCGAAAACCGTGAAAGCACTCAAAGCGAATCTGACCGAGATCGAACCGCTGCGCGATCAGACGAAATCCGTCCAAGCAGTCGTATCCGGCACGAAGAAGAACATTCCAAGCGTCGTGAAGACGCTGAATGCCGCGGTGAAGGCCGGCTCCCATGAAGGTTCGCTGCAATCGCTGAACACCTTGTCCTCCCTTGCGCGGACCATCGTGGAGCAGAAGGGCCGCATCATCACCTTCGAGAATCGGATATCCGGTATTATCAGCCAGACAAATGCGCTCATTCCTTCCAAATAAGACGCGTTCCTCTTTCTCGCAAACGCCTGACATGGGCGAATGTGCGCACGAAGGCGGCCCCGTGGCGAAATCACTCAGCCCGCAGGCCGCCCTCGCGCTGGCGAGGCAGCGCAATGCCGAAATTCTGTACGAGGCGCAGGCGCCCTATTTCTCGTACTGGGACGACGCTCGGCAGGAGCATCAGGTTTGGTTCGAGGATGCCCGCTCTATCCAAGCCAAATTTAACCTCCTGAAGCAGCTGAAGCTGCGCGGAATCAGCTATGGGAAGCTGGGTCTCAGCTTCCCGCAAAACTGGCTCCTGCTCGAAGACAATTTCCAAGTCGTCAAGCTGCTCCCGTAATCGACCGAAGGCATCCCGTACCCGCTCATGCTGAGCAGGGACGGGATGTTTTTGCGTTGATAGCCGTTAAGAACACGGCCATTTCCCGGATTCAGCCGCCTTAGGTCGGAGGCTATCCCCGCCTTAAGGCTGGATTCCAAAACCGCCGCTGGACCGTTTCTCGCTGCTCTCCCGCGACTTACACTAGAGATACAGGTTATACGAACCGCATCGCTTCCGCGAGCCGCAGCAGCCGGGCTCGAATCATAGTCAGCTCACACTAAAGGAGATGTTCGATATGAAAAAGCTTTACCGCTCCACGCTTGACCGCAAACTGACGGGACTAGCCGGCGGCATCGGCGATTGGTTCGGCGTAGACGCCACGATCGTCCGATTACTGCTTCTCGTATCCGGCGTATTCAGTCTCGGAACGACGCTGCTGCTCTACATCGTGGCCAGCCTCCTCGTCCCGAAAGCGCCGTTCGAAGTGCTTACGCCGGACAGCCCGTTCCGCCATTACGGGTGAGGAGCTTCCAAAGTCAATTTTTGCTCCGCCCGTCGAGAACTTCGACGGGCATAATCACAAAAATCAAAGCTTATCCTTCCGAAGTCAATTTTTGCTCCGCCCGTCGAGAACCTCGACGGGCATAATCACAAAAATTTTAGGAGATGACAAACATGGGAATTTTGAATCGATTGTTTACGCTGACGCAGGCTGCGGCTAACGAGCTGCTGGATAAGCTGGAAGATCCGACGATGATGTTGAACCAATACGTACGCAACATGCAGAACGAAATTGCCAATGTGCAGCACGAGCTTCTGAAGCAGGAAGCGCTGGCCAAAGGGCTGCAGCAGCAGGCGCTGGAAGCCTCCGCATTGGCTGATCACAGCGAATCAAAGGCGCTGGAAGCGATGCGCGCCGGTCAAGAAGCGCATGCCCGCGATGCGCTGGCAGCGAAGCTGCATTATGCGGAGAAGGCGCAGGAATACGGCGCGTGGCATGACAAGGCGAAGCAGCAGATTGCCGAGCTGAGCGTCCGCCTTGAGGCGGCCAAAGCCGAGCTCCCGCATCTGATCAAGAAACGCGACGAGCTTGTCGCCCGCATTCAGCAGACTGCAGCGAAAGCCCGCACCGGAATGCCCAGCTTCAACGCCGGCCCCGCTCATCTTGACGGCGGCTCGGCTTCCCGCGGGTTCCAGCGCATCGAGGACAAAATCGCGCAGTGGGAAGCGCATGTGGCCGCCTCCCGCACCCCTTACCCGGCAAACACCGGCATATCGGCTTCAGCGTATCCAGCTGCCGAGAAAGCCTCGCTTGTGGATGAGCAAATGGAGCTTCTTCGCAAGAAACTGCCGACGGAGTAAAGCAATACAAGAAACCCCGAAGCTTCGCACTTAGCGAGGTCTCGGGGTTTTTTACGTATTTCAGCTGACTGATCCTTCCTTACACCAGGAAAAACCCTTCCTCATGCAAATACTGCTCGGCTTCCTCGTACGTTTCCAGCACCATCTCCAAATTAGGTCCGGCGTAGACGTACCACAGGTCATCCTCGTGCTTCAAGGTCAGCGTTTGTTTATCCGTGCCGTGCCAGATCGAGGTGTTGCCTTTGCCCTTGCTGCCTCCGCCGCGTGCCGCCGATGTTTTGGCGGTATTCGCAGCCAGCTCCGGCTCCCGGACGGACAGCGAACGGATGGAGGCTTCCACCAGCTTGCGGAGCGACGCCTCGTCATAATCGCGGATGTTCACGAATCCTTTGTCATCTGTATCGTAACCGCTCAAGTGCCCCCCGTAAATAAACCCGTTGCCGTTCGGGTGCAGGTGAAACGCTACATTTTTTTTGTCATAAAGACTTTCTTCAAACTGGTAATTAACGCGGCCAAGCGACACGTCCTTCCGGCTGAGCTCGGGAAAGGACTCCAATATCGACAGCTTCTGTTCAAAACTAAGCATAATCGCCTCCGGACTACGAGATTAGGATGCCAGTGATTATACCATAGCTGGCCCCGCAAGGCCAAAATCTTACAACCTGGTATGACATTTTATGTCGTACCAGCCGGTTTACACTGATACAGCAACGATAACAGCATTTCAAGAAAAGAGGGTCCATTTACATGGCAAAAACGAAACGAGGACACATCTTATGGAGCCTGCCTTCAAGGGGGCGCGGCACGTGCCCGGCCTGCAGCCGAACCCGCATCAAGCTGCTCTACCCCCGCGCCAAATCGGACGGAACCGCAGTCAAAGTATGCAAACGATGCATCCATGCGCCGCAGGTCAACATTGATGCGATTTCCGGTTAATGCGCAGGATGATCGGCTGATGCACACGACTGCCCTTCGCCAGGATTCATGAAGGAACGGCGCTCGGCTCGAAGCTTCCTTGCCCGAGCGTCAATCCCGGTCAGCCCTTGCTTCAACAAGCACCTGCTCGCCTGCCTGCTGGCCAAGACCAGCATGCCGCACGGCAAAAATAGCTTGCCATGCCCAAACCGCAATGGTGTAATAAAGCCAGCATGACGTACATTTGTATGCGCTCTCATAAATGAGGTGGTTTCCATTGGGCAACACGCACCGGATCAGATGGTTTGATGGTCAAATTAGAGAAGGCAAGTATCCAAACAGCTCGCTGCTCGCCGAACAATTCGAACTTTCGAAGCGCCAGGCGCAGCGGGATATCGAATATCTCGCCTATTCATTATCAGCCCCCCTGCTCTATGTAGCCAAGCGTCGCGGTTATTGCTACGAGGATAAAACATACGCGCTTCCGCTCCTGTATATGACCGATGAAGAGAAGAAGATTTTGAACTACTTAGCCCGCCGATACCGGCAGTACAATTACGACGGTGCGCCTGCCGTCAACCGGATCGCCAACTTGCTGGACCGCTTCGCGCCGGACGAGGCGCTGGCGGCTGAGCTTCGGCTGCCGGTCTTCGAGACGAACCCGCAGCTTATCGACAAATTCGACCGGCTGACCGCGGCGATCGCCGCCCATTCCGTCGTAACTTTGAGCTACCATGAAGATGCCGATGCAGAAATGCTCACCTTCTGGCCGCTTACGCTCTTCTCGCGTTTCAACTGCGATTATGTTGCCGGCTATTCCGTCACGCAGCAGAAGCAGCGGACGCTTCGGCTGGACTGCATCGCAGGCCTTACCGTCACGGCTTCTTGTTTCGACCCCCATACGGTCGAAGCCGTTGAATGGCATAGCGGCGGCAGCAACGGACCCGTCAAGAAGCCGTTTGCCGCCAGACTCCAATTTGACACGCCTCTCCCCGGTGTCACATGGCACGGCTACCGCATTCAGGCGGCAGAAGAAGACTTCGTCTACACCTTGGAGTTTCACGATACCGACGCCTTCCTGCGGCAATTATGGTCCTCGCCATGGACTAAGCTTCTGGCGCCGAAATGGTTGAAGGCCAGGCTGGTAAGCCAGTGCGCCGATATCCGTCGGCGTCTGACAGACGATGAAAAAGAGGTGAACTTCCGGTGACATCCATCATGCTGAACGCGATTCATATGCAGCGGCAATCCAAATCGTACATCGACAGCCTGTACACCATACTCACGGCTGCAGGACTGTTTGACGGACCCAAATACATGCTGTCCGGCTTGACCGGCATGGCCTTCAAATTCACGGTTCACGAGAAGCTGCTTCCCTTATCGGTGTCCGCTTATGGCCAATGGGGCAACGAGCATAATCCTGCGATTGCAAATCTCGGCTTGTTCACGATTTGGGACGGCGGAAGATCGCGCCACCCGACCTTCCCCCACTACCAGAAGGATGCAGTCAACTGGGTCAAAGCTTCGCTGGATGCCGGAATCGGCGTCATTTACTGGATTCCCGAGTTCGGCGTTATCTACGGCTATGACGATGAAGATGCCGTATTCTACGTGCAGGACGGCTCGTCAGCCGAGAGCGAAGTCGTGCTGTACGACAACTTCGGCCTGAATTTCACCTCGTTCTGGTACGCGCAAAGCTTCGGTGAGCGCGTACAAATTCCGCTGCGGGACATGGTCCTCGAATCGATCCGACTGGCCGTTCACGACTGGGATACGCCGCATAAGACGCTGCCGGACACCGATCTGGCCTCCGGCAAGCTGGCTTTCACGTACTTGATCGACGGGCTGAGGAAAGGCGCGTATGACGAGGGCGGAGCCGTCTACATTATGAACGACTACATCTACACAAGAGGAGAAGTCGCTGCTTATTTGCACGATGTGCAGCATACGCTGCCAGGTTTGGATCAAGCTGCGGCAGCCTATGCTTCGCTTCGAACCGTCTTGGCCGCGGCAGCGGAATGCTTTCATACCGGCGCGGAAGGCACACGCGTTCATCCAGCTCGTATCGAGCAACTCTGCAGTATAATGCAGCAGGCCGCCATGCTCGAGCAGCAGGCGATGACGATTTGCCGCAGCATTGCCGACCAGTACCCGGATCGCAAACGATCCACCCTCCCCAGATGGGGCTCCCATACACCGCGTTGAAGTCAGGAGGCAGTCGCTGTTCATGAACAAGCATCAGTTAACCGGTCTATCCATGCGCCATGAATCACATTCCTATGTCGATGCCATGCACGCTATTCTTACACATCGCGGCTCCGTCAATCTCCCCAAAGCCACGCTGGCCGGCATGACCGTAAATGCTTTCCGCTTTACGGTCAGCCGCAAGCTCGGCGCTGCCTCTTGGCATGCATATAACTGGATGGCGGAGCACTTCCTCGCGGCCGATTTCATTGGTATTACGTCTTCCCAGATGGCCGGCTTCAGCTTCGACCCTACCTTCCCTGTGTACCAGAAGCACGCCATTTCTGCCATCAAGCGCTCCATCGACGACGGGACAGGCGCCGTGTTCTGGAAGGACGATTTTGTCGTTGCCGCGGGCTATGACGATGAGGCCGGCATCCTCCTGTACGCAGATGGTGCCGATACGCGGGACGACGAGTTAAAGCGGCTCCCTTACGAGCAATTCGGCCGCAACGATGAGCCGTATTGGTATTTCCAGACACTCGAGTCGCAGGTACCGCTTGACGAGCGGGAAATTTACCGCGAATCGTTCATGCAGGCGATCTACAAATGGGAGACGCATGATCCCATGCTTCCTGCGCGTGATTATGCCTGCGGGCAAGCGGTCTATCCTGCGTTTATCGATGCGCTGCAAAGCACGGATTGCGACGAAGCCGGCGCGGCCGCCTTAATTCGCCGATACGCAGCAGCCAAGTCGGATCTCGCCGCGTACACCGCGCATCTCGCATGCATTTGGCCCGCCTGCGCTGTCATTGCGGCAGACTACGAGCAGTTGGCCGCGCTGCTTGGCCAGCTTGTGCTTGAAGCACGAACCGGCAGCGCCGCACGGCTCGTTCCCCTGCTGCGGCAAGCCTGCACGCTGGAGACCCATGCCATCCAAGGCATGAAATCAATGCTGCGCGAAACGCTCCATAACCGGTTCCACGATATCGGTTTGCGCTGAGTCGCGGCTAAACGCCGGCTGCAGGAAAGGCAGACCATTTTGAGTGTAACGGCCCGCAACGGGGCAAGCTACCCGTGAAGCACTTGGAACAGTCCCCCAAATCATGCAAAAGGCGGTGAGCAGCATTGAATTTGAGAAGCAGCTATGGCGAACGATTTAACGAAACCTCGAATACCGTGGCAGGCATCAATACACCCAAGGACCACGAAGCCTTCGGACCTCTGGATATGCTGAGCGGAGCGGTCGAGAAGATCGTCGACAACGTGCAGCATGAGTTCGACGATGGCGAGAATGACGGCGACCTCGAAGAGGTTGACGAGCCGGAACGCGACCATCATGACCATCTTCGGCACAAATATCCGCGCTACGACAGGCATTCCTATTAATGCGCAAGAAACGCCCTCTGGATTTGGAGGGCGTTTCTATATCTTGCTGTTTATCTACATCCGTTAAGCCAGAGAAGCCCAGGCACGCTCGAGATCTGCGGTCAGGTCTGCCGGATTCTCCAGTCCAACGTACAAGCGGACGATGCACGCCTCGTCATTCTCTCTGCTCCGCGGGTTGACGGTGACCAAGCTCTCGAAGCCGCCCCAGCTGACGCCGATCTTAAACAGCTGCAGATTATCGGCCCACTGCTTCATCTTCTTCAGCGGCTCGCGCGTAACGAACGAGAACAAGCTGCTGTAACCGGACATTTGGCTTCGGCCCAGCTCATACTGCGGGTGCGATGGCAAGCCGGGATGATTGACATGATGCACGAAAGGCAGTGTGCTCACGTGATTCGCCACGACTAGGCCGCTCTCTTCATGGCGCTGCATGCGCAGCGGAAGCGTCCGCAGTCCTTTGGAGATGAGCGCCGCCGTCTGCGGCGTCATGATGCCGCCGAGCAGCATGTATTCGTTATAGCCGATATGGTCGACGAGCTCCTGCGAGCCGAGTATAACACCGCCGACGCAGTCGCTGTGTCCGCCGATATACTTCGTGATGGAATGCACGACCAGATCAATGCCGAGCGCTAGCGGATTTTGGAAGCATGGGGTTGCCCACGTGCTGTCGATAATCGTCCGTGCTCCGAAGCTTTTGGCGAGTTCAGCGCATGCCTGCAGATTCTGCAGCTCGAAGAGCATCGTGGTCGGGCTTTCCAGATAGAATAGCTTCGTGTTCGGACGAATCGCCTCGCGCCAATGATCGATGGAGCTGCCGTCGATGAACGTCGTCTCAATGCCGAACCGTGTCAGGTAGACGGAGAAAAACTCTCTCGTCGGACCGTACGCTTGATCAACGCAGATGACATGATCCCCTTGCTGAACGACGGACAAGATGGACGAAGAGATAGCCGCCATACCGGAGGCGAAGCATTTTGCCCCTTCGGCCCCCTCCAATTCCGCCAGCTTCTTCTCCAGAAATTCGACCGTAGGATTGTTGCCTCGCGAATACACATGATTGTGCATAAGCGATTGAAACGCTTGCTCGAAAGCTTCGTACGTATCGAAGGCAAACAAACTGTTCTGATAGATCGGCACATGGATCGCGCCGTGATGTCTCAGATCGATTGGATCATGGGCCGCTTGCGTAAACTGCCGCTCTCTGCTGTCTTCTCGATTATCTGGTTGGTTATTGGTGCTGCTCATCCTTTTTCTGCTCCTTGTGTTAGTCCTTCTACGATGAAACGCTGAGCGATGGCAAAAATAAAGATGGTCGGAATAATCGAAAGTACCGCTCCTGCCGACATGGCACCCCAATCGACGTCAAACTTCAGAATGAACGAGTTCATCGCAACCGGAAGCGTCTTAAGCGCATCATTGTCGATGAACATAACCGCCACGAAGAGCTCATTCCAGTTCTGTACGAAAGCGAAGATGAAGGTTGATGCAATGCCCGGAAGCATAACTGGGATGATGATACGAAGCAGAGCCGTCCAGCGCGAGCAGCCGTCGATCATAGCCGCTTCCTCAAGGCTCGAGGGTATCCGCTGGAAGAAACCGCGCAACATGATGGTGGAGAACGGAATCAAACCGACCGTATACATGAGCACGAGCGAGAATAGATGATTCGTCAAATGAAAACTGCTCATCATCCGGTAGAGCGGTGCGAGCGCGATAAAGCCCGGCAGCATCTGAGTCAAGAAAAAAGCAAGCATGATTTGGCGATGGCCGCGGAACGTAAACCGTGCCATAACATAAGCGCTAAGCACCGAGATGATGATAACGACGAATGCCGCCGCGATCGCAACAATCAAGCTGTTGCCGATATAAATGTGGAATTTAGAAATTTTGAAGATGTTCTCGTAGTTCTGGAACGTGAACTTACCCGGCCAATACTTAAGCGGGAAAGAGAAAATATCCTTCTGCGGCTTAAGCGACGTGATGACGATCCAATAAAGCGGGAAGATCATGACGATCAAGTAGATCGACAGGAACAAAAACTTGATTGACCCTAGAAGTTTCTTCATTAGAAATCACCTACTTTCTCAGCTTTGGTGATACCTAGGAAGAAGATGGTGTAGAGCAGCAGCAGCACGATCATGATCACGCCGATTGCCGAGGCCGCGCCGTAATCGCCGGCATAAATAATTTTGTCGAGCATGAGCGAGGACAAGATATGCGTGCTGCCTGCCGGTCCGCCGTTGGTCAAACCGTAGATGAGCGTCGGATCGTTGAAGATCCAAATGGCCCGCAGCAAGGTCGTGGAAATAATCGTTGGCATAATATAAGGAAGCGTAACGTTCAGCAGCTTGCGCGTACCGGATGCTCCATCCATGTCGGCGGCCTCATAAAGATCCGCAGGCACGGATTGCAGCGCTGCAAGCAGCATGATGGCGAAGAATGCGACGCCGTACCAAACGTTCGCGATAATAGCGGAAGCCATGGCCCAACTCGGATTCGAAAGAAAGCCGATCCGATCGTGAATAATGCCCGTGCGAAGCAAGAGATCATTGAAAACGCCGATTTGAGAGTTGAACATCCATTTCCAGATCATCCCGATCAGGAAACCGGATAACGCCCAGGAATAGAAAGCAAAGCCTTGATAAATCCCTCTGCCTTTGAACTGTTTCTTCATGAAGAGCGCAAGCGTTAGACCAATGAGAAATTGTGAAATAAGCGAGAAGAATACCCAATAACCGCTGTTTTTTAGTGCGAGTAGAAATTTCGGATCCTGGAAGGCATCCTTGAAGTTGGAGAAGCCCACGAACTTGATATGACGAAGATCAAACAACTTATAATCCTGAAACGCCATGATGATTCCCCTAAGGAAAGGGTAATACGTAAACGCCAGAACTAGCAACAAGGCGGGGATTAGCCCCGATAGTATAAAGATCTTCTGATTTTTCATGTCCACACCGCCTTGCTTCTGAATATAGTAAGGGCGGCTATTGCCGCCCTCCTTGGGTTTTCATGACCGATGATTATTTCTTCAGGTTTGCTTTCTGTTCATCCCAATACTTCGACCAGCTCGCGAGCGTGTCATCGATATTGGCTTTGCCGAGAATCAGCGCTTGGCCGGATTCCATCTCGACTTGTCCCCATTGTCCAGTACCTGGGTAATCAAACGGCGGTTTGAAGTTCAGGAATTTGTCAGGAGCATTGGTCATGTCGAGCAGCGTTTTGTAAGGACCTGTTTTGAAGAAATCATCCTCAGCAGCCGATGTGTGGATCGGAATCAAGCCGTATGCTTTAGAGAATTCCGTATTCTCTGCCGGACTCGACAGGAAGGAGATCAATTTCCAAGCTTCGTCTTTATGCTTGGAGTTTGCCGTTATGCCCCAGCCTGCTCCGCCAGCCGCAAGAAGCGCTTTGCCAGAAGGACCTGCTTGAAGCGGTGCTGTTGCCCATGTTCCTGCTTCCATTTTCTCCGACAGGGATTGGATGACGTCCGGATCTTGAAGCAGCATGCCCGTTACGCCTGAAGTAAAGGCTTGCACCTGCTCTTGGAAGCCCCAGCTGATGGAGTCTTTAGGAGAAGCGTCTTTGTACAGTTTAAGGTACAATTCAATAGCAGATTTTGCTTCAGGCGTCGAGAAGATGCTCTTGCCGTCTTTCGTGAACATGGAGTCATTCAGATCTACATTATCGCCGTTGTAGGCAAGAACCATTGCATCTGTCGTTCCGTTCGAGCCTGCGCCGCCGCGGAACGAGAAGCCGTAACGGTTTTTCGCTGGATCTGTCAATTTTTTAGCTGTATCGTAAAGCTCTTCCCACGTTGTCGGCGGGTTCAGACCTTTCTCTTTGAACCAGTCTGCACGGTAGAACAATTGGCGCTCGTACAAGCCGTTAGGAACGAAATAAAGCTTGCCGCCTGTAGAACCGAGCGATTTCGAGATTGCGCTTACAGTAGAGAAATCGGACCAGCTTGCCGCATACGTATCAAGCGGTTCAATAAAGCCGTTATTCACGAGTTCAGCTACAGTCAAATCGCGGACTTCGACAACATCAAGGTCTTCATTAGCACCAAGCATCGTTCTGATCTTGTTGTCCGCTTGGTCAAACGGGGGTGAAATCAACTCTACCTTGATGTTCGGGTTTGCAGTTTGAAACTTGTCAATGGAAGCTTGCAGCAACTGTGTTCTCTTCGGACTCGTCAAGCTTTCGATCATTCGAAGCGTAACGGGTTCGTCCTTGCTGCCGCCGTTATTGCCGCCGCCATTGTTCGATGTTGTCTCGGTATTACTACTTCCGCAGCCCGCCAAAAGTCCGGCAGACAAAGCTCCAACTAGCAATAAAGCTGAGTATTTCTTATGCCTTGTCATATCGTTCTTCCCCCCATCTAAATGTACCCTACAAAATGTATCATACAGTCATCCTGTCTGATAGGTTGATTATATTGAAAGCAGGAATCGCTGTCAATATAAAACATATCTTATTTGGCACTTTTTAAGATGCCCTCGATGCAGTCCATCATTTTGTAGAATTCGGCCATGGCGTTATCCGTATCATGCGATTTGATGGCGTCGAACATCGTGATGTGGAACGGATATGTCTCATCGAACAGCTGCTTGTTGCCGAGCGGATCATTGAAAAACTTCTCATACAGCCCCGAGATGGAATCAAGTACCGTCTCCAAAATCGGATTGTTGGCTGCCTTAATGACATGCCGATGAAAGGCAAGATCGATCTGCGACGTATCTTTGCCGCTTTCCTTCCGCCTGTGGTATTCTGCCAAGCAAACTTCGATTTCAGCGATTTGCTTGTCCGTTATCCGCTTGGAAGCAAGGAAAACGGATTGCCCTTCCAGCGCTCTTCGAACCTCAAGCGTATGTAGCAGGAAGTTGCGCTCCCGCTCTATTTTGACTTTGCCCATGAATCGGAAGGTATTCATATCCAAGACGAAGATCCCTTTGCCGTTCTCGACCCGGATGATATCCATGGCTTCCAGATACCGAAGCGCTTCGCGGAGCGACGAGCGGCCAACCCCGAACATTTTGGTCAATTCCTCGACAGAAGGAAGCTTGTCGCCTTCAGACAGTTCTTTCTCCTGGATATAATTTTGAATTTCTTGCGAGACTTGTTCATGCACAAGAATTTTTTGGATTTTACCCATGGCTCATTTCCCTCCTCCTTACCTTGCAACCTATCTGACAGGCTAATAGTAATGGACGAACCAACGAAAGTCAATAAAACCTACCGCATGATGTCAGAAATTCACAATCCAGGAGGCTATCCTATGCAGCTGAAGCCCCCTCGACTGGCGTTAGCGCAGCGGATGCACCCGTACACTGACGCTTTTGCCGCTCATTTGAATACCTGTTTCCTTACTGCCCCGGTCCGCGAGCTCCTTCAGCAGCCGCTCCAGCAGCTCCTTGGCCTGCGGTCCTTCCTTGCCCTGCATACGAACCGTAAGATCCACGGCATTGCCGGAATCCAGCAGCTTCTCCACCTGCCGCAGCTTGGTGTCGTAATCATGCTCCTCGATTTGCGGGGTCAGGCGGATTTCCTTTACCTTCTGCGGCTGTTCCTTTCGCTTCGCTTCCTGCTTCTGCGCATGCATGCCTTGCTTCGCAGCTCCGCGGCTGATCAGCCTGCACGGCGGCGGACTGCTCATCAGCGAGACGCACACGAGATCCACGTTATGCTGCTTGGCCAGCGCAAGAGCCTCGTTACGCGATACGATGCCGAGATCCTCTCCGTCAATGCCGGTTAACTGCACCTCGGATGCTCGAATTTGCTCATTCACGATCATATCGATTCCCGTCCTCCTGTCGAATAGTCTAGCGGGACCGTACCTGCAGCCCGCATGCTGTTGCTTCTATCTTGCCTATTTCCCTTCGCCTTCAGAACTTCGAAAAAAATCACCCATGAACCGGGTGATTTGCTGCTAATGATTGGGACGCTCTTGGATGATTTGAACCGCTTTCGTAATTTCCCGCAAAATATCGGACTGCTGCTGCGGATTGAGATAGTACGCTTTAATATAAGCTTCGCCTTCTTGACTGGAGGTATAGTGCGGCGGCAGATGATTCAGCGTGAGGAGGAGAATATCCAGCGTGCACTTATCGCAGGCACAGCTCAGGATTCGCGTCTGCACATAATGCTCCTCCAGCATGTCGCGCACTATCGGCTCCATCACGTTCAGGAAATTTAGCTCATGCGAATACTTCATTTGCACACTCCCATGCAGGTATCTTTTTCTCCTATTATACGGTCTGCGAAGCAAAAGCGCAGCACATGCTTTCGTTGTCTGTTCTGTTACTACGCTTCTGCGTCTGCGACTATCAAGCCGGAGGTTCCCATCAGCAGGGTACCTAATGCGCCTTCTGAAGATAGCGCATGATCTCTATCGGCTTCCATGCGAGATAATCCGGCTCGCCCTGCCGCAGCAGCTCAGCTGAATCATAGCCCCAGGCGACCGATATAATGCGGATGTTCGACTTTCGGCAGGCTTCGATATCCCTAAGTTCATCTCCCACGTAACAGGCGTGCTCCGGGGATATCCGATGTTTCCTGAGAAACGCGTTGATAGCCCTATGCTTCCCGAACAGGTTGCTTGCCGTCGTCACATGCGCGTATTCATTCATATCATTCCGATTCAGAAAGGCTTCGATATTGCTCGTCGTGTTGGACGAAATCACGCTCAACTCGTAACCGTTTTCTTTTAATTGAAGCACTAACTCTCTCATGCCGGGGTTGGCCTTCAGGGATTCGATCTTCTCTTGATACCTGCTCTTGGCCTGTTTAGCCAGCAGCGGCACGCGGTACAGCGGCACGCCCAGAGCATGGCATCGCTCGGGAATCGACAGCTTGCTTAAGCCGTTCACTTCCTCAGCCGCAATGATTTTATAGTTATGCGTGACAGCCAGCTCATTATACAGGTCAATCATTAATCCTCTGGAATCGACAATCGTGCCGTCGAAATCGAAGATCATGTGCTTAATCGGCGAATTACTGTTCAAGCGCACTGCTCCTCTGCCTATATTTAGAATAGTATGGAACTCACCGTTCAGCAACAAGATTGTATTTGGATACTTGCAGCAGATGAGTCGGCCAGAAAATGTCGGATTCTGCAACCATTCATCCTGACCTTTCGTCTATTCGTGTAGAATCGCATAGATTCATCTGGAGCATCCTTTAATCAACGGTTTGATGCCTAATTATACCACTCGGGATGATTAATATTTCGTATAACGTTTCTCGGATTCATGCTCGCGGTCATTGCGCTGGACGGCGCGTTTCACGCACAAAAAAACCAACCTCTGAAGGTTGGTTTTTTTGTGCCTATCTATATTTGAGCTGTTTACCGCTGAATCGGTTCGATTTGATAAACGCCGGCTTCACCGGGACGCTCTTCGCGGACCCTCCAGCCAAAGGATAGGACGGACTCCAGACGCTCCTTCTCCGCAGGAGAAAGCGTTGCGATCACGGATTCTTGGCCCTCATCGAGCACGAGCTCCGGCTCCTGTACATACGTGACGTTGATCCAAGAGCGGATGCCTCGAACCGTACTGTATTTGATGGAATAGCCTTCTTTAACCGCAGCTTCGAACGTATCCGGATGCGCAGCGGCGAAATCGGCCAGCGCCTCATAATCGAATTGATAGATGCTCTCGTCGACCGGCAGCTCGCGCTCCCGAACCTTGCGCAGCAGCTCCTCGTCGGATCCGCTCCGTTTCCGCAGCCCCTCCAGCATAAGCGCATCCCATTGGGACAGCTTTACCGCATGGTTTGTTTCCATTGCCTCTTCCTTCCTTTCTCTTCGTTATTCGTAGTCGGCGACGAAATGCCCCGGACTCACTTCCCGAAGCTGGCCGCCCGTCCCGTTATCCGGCGCACGATACGTGTAGGTGAGCGAACGCTGTTCCCTGGCCGCAATGGGATCCGGGATCGGAATCGAGGACAGCAGCGCCTTCGTATACGGATGCAGCGGATTCTCGTACAATTCATCACTGTCCGCCACCTCCACGAGACGGCCGCCGTACATAACGCCGATTCGGTCCGAGATATGCCGCACCATCGACAGGTCATGGGCAATGAACAGGTACGTCAGGCCGAATTCGTCCTGCAAGTCCTCCAGCATATTAATGACCTGCGCCTGCACGGATACGTCCAGCGCGGAGATCGGCTCGTCGCATACGACGAAATCCGGCCGCACGGATAAGGCCCTGGCGATGGAAATCCGCTGCCGCTGGCCGCCGCTGAATTCATGCGGGTACCGGGTCAGATGCTCCCGCTTTAGCCCCACCTTCTCCAGCAGCTCGCCTACCTTCTCCCTGCGCTCGTCTTCCCGCTTGAACACCCCGTGGATGTTCATCGGCTCGCCGATCAGATCCAGCACGCTCATACCCGGATTCAGCGAGGAATACGGGTCTTGGAAAATGGTCTGAATACGTCGCCGGAACGGCTTCAGCTGCTTATCCCCGAGCTTCGACAAGTTCTGCCCGTCGAAATACACTTCGCCGTCCGTATAATCATACAGCCGGATCAGGCAGCGTCCGACCGTCGACTTGCCGCTGCCGGATTCGCCTACAAGTCCAAACGTTTCGCCGCGGCGAATCTGGAAGCTGACGCCGTCGACCGCCTTCAGCACATCTTTGCTTCGACCCCAAATATCCGTGCCTTTGGAGAAATGCTTCTTCAAATTCCGCACATCCACGAGAATTTCACTCTTGCTCATGTGACCGCGCCTCCTTCCGTTAACGCCTGCCGGAGCGTTTCCTTGCCGCCTTCCAGCAGCCAGCACAAGGATCGATGATGATCGCCCTGCTCAATCAGCGGCGGAAGCGTCTTGCACTTCTCGAACGCGTAGGGGCAGCGTTCCATGAACGGACAGCCGCTCGGCGGATCGATGAGATCCGGAGGCGTTCCTTCGATGGGAACAAGCCGCTCCCGATTCTCGCCGCCGTGCTTCGGCAGAGACCGAAGCAGACCTTCCGTGTAAGGATGGCCGGTCCGGTAGAAGATATCCTCCACGGTGCCTTCTTCCATGAGCATGCCGCCGTACATCACGACGACGCGCGTGCAAACCTTCGCGACGACGCCAAGATCGTGCGTAATCAGTACGATCGCGGTGCCTGATTGCTGCTTCAGGCTCTGAAGCAGATCCAGCAGCTGCGCTTGAATCGTGACATCGAGCGCCGTTGTCGGCTCGTCCGCTATGAGGAGCTCCGGGCTGCAGGAGAGCGCCATGGCGATCATGACGCGCTGGCGCATCCCGCCGCTGAATTCATGCGGGTATTGCTTCAATCGCCGCTCCGGTTCCGGGATGCCGACTTTGCGCAGCATCTCGGCCGCTTCCCGCAGCGACTCATCTTTACCTAATCCCCGGTGCCTGCGGATAACTTCCGCCAGCTGAAATCCAATCGTCTTGACGGGATTGAGCGACGTCATGGGATCCTGGAACACCATCGCGATCCGGTTGCCCCGGATTTTGCGCCATCGCTTCTGCGGCAGGCGGTTCAGCGACTCGCCGCGGAAGCTGATCTTGCCGCCGAGCACCTCGCCCGGCGGAGGAATCAGATCCATAATCGCCTTGGCCGTCACGCTCTTGCCGCTTCCCGACTCTCCGACAATGCCTACGGTTTCGCCGGCATCCACATGAAAGCTGACACCGCGAACCGCTTGATTTTCCCCGCTCCGGGTATGGAAAGACACCTTTAATTGCTCGACCGTCAGCAGCCGTTCTGTCATAACCTCTTCACTCCTTTGCTCCTTCGGTCGCCGTGCATGCTATCGCTTGCCCAGCTTAGGCTCGAATCCGACCCGCAGGATGTCCCCCAGCACATTGAAGCTGAACACCGTCAAGAAAATAAGCAGGCCTGGGAATATCGCCAAATACGGCGACTGAATCATATACCCCTGCGCTCCGTTCAGCATACTGCCCCACGTCGCGTTCGGCGCCTGAACCCCGAAGCCCAGGAAGCTGAGCGAGGATTCCATCATGATTGCCGACGCGATATTATTCGTCGCACTGACAATAATGACGGATACCAGGTTCGGCAGGATATGTTTGATAATGATACCGAATGCGCCTTGACCGGAGGCTTTGGCGTAGAGCACGTATTCGCGCTCTTTCAGTGCAAGCGTCTCCGCGCGGACAATCCGGGAAATATTCATCCACATCAATAACGAAATAATAACGATCAAATTGCCAACACTCGGCTTCAAATACACGCTGAGCAGCAGCAAGACAAGGAAAGAAGGAATCGACATGATGATTTCAACCAGCCGCATCAGCAGGCTGTCGATCAGTCCGCCGAAATAACCGCTGATGATGCCGACCGTCACGCCGATGCTCGTAGACAGCACCATCACGGCAAACCCGACCATCAGCGAAACACGCCCGCCGAATAACGCGCGTGTGAGGTAATCCCGCCCGTAATCGTCCGTACCGAACCAATGACCCGCTCCGGGAGGCATCAGCTTCTCCATCACGTTCATCTCATTCGGGTCCTTGGACGACAAGAATGCAAGTGCAGCGGCCAAAGCGAACACAACGAGCATCAGAATCGCAAGGATTCCCAGCTTGTTCGCCAGCAGTTCTCTGCCGACATTGCGCCATTTACTCCGATTCATGTACTCACCTCGTTATTTTGATTCTTGGATCGGCAATGCCGTACAGGATGTCCGCAAGCAAATTGCCTACGATCAGCAAGATAGAAGCGAATAGCGTAATGCCCAAGATGATGGGGTAATCAAATCCTCGGACCGCTGTCACCCCAAGCGAACCGATACCGGGCCAAGAGAATACCGCCTCCGTCACAATCGCGCCTGTCACAAGATCACCTAGGGACATCCCAAGAAGCGTTATGACAGGAAGCAGGACATGCTTCATAACGTGGCGGAACAGAATCGTCCGCTTCGCTGAGCCGAAGGCATATTGAATTTGCACGTAATCTTCCTTCAGCTGGCTGATCGCACTGGAACGAATATACCGTACATACACGGAGAGGAAACTGATTGTCAGCACCGAGCACGGCAGGATTGCATGCTTGATCACGTCCAGCGCGCCCTTCTTGCCGATCGTATGCATGCCGAGGCTAGGAAGCCAGTGCAGTTTAATGGAACAGAAATAAATAAATAAGATCGACAGCCAGAACAGCGGAACCGAGATGCCGATGTAGGCCAATAAATTCACGAGCTTATCCACCCACCGGTTGCGGTTCGAGCCCGCCAGCAATCCAAGCGGAATGGATAAGAGAACGGCAAGCGCGATGGAAGCGCCCATCAAGCCGGCGGTTGCCGGCAGCCGTTCCACGATTTGCGGCATTACCGGCCTATGGTTAACGAGCGAATAACCCAAATTGCCGGTTAAGCTATCTTTCAGCCATATCCCGTATTGCACGTAACCGGGTTGATCGAGGCCAAGGTTGTGGCGGATGCGTTCGATGTCGTCCGCATGCATATTCGGCGTAACAAAAGACAGCACCGGGTCTCCCGGCGCCGCCTTGACGAGCGCGAAACAAACAAGCGAGATGAAAAATAGCATCGGTACGCTTTGCAATAATCTTCGGACAATTAGTTGTCTCATGTGTCTGCTCTCCTAGAACGCGATAGGACAAAAAAATAAGCTGGATGGACCCCAGCTTATTTTCCCGTGCATCCTTATTTCAAATAAAGTTTAGATGGATCTTCGAAGATGACGACAGGCTTCAGTACAGCTTCTTGCAAGCCGCCGTATTTCTTGTCGACAGCCACGATGGTTTTGGTGTATGCGATCGGGTAAACAGGTGCGTCTTCCGCTACAAGCTCTTGCAGCTTCTTGTAGATTTCGCCGCGTTTCGCAGCATCGCCTTCGCCTGCTCCTTGTTTGAACAGCTCATCTACAGCTTTATTGGAGTAGTGCGTATAGTTCGCATCTCCGCCTGTTGTGTAGAGGATGCTATAGGCATCCGGATCGTAACCCATGATGTAGCCTGCCGCTGCCAATTCGAAGTCGGCCGCTTTAGGATCCACGAACTTCGCACCGTAAGCCGAAGCATCAAGTGGTTTGATCTCGACGTCAACGCCGATGGCTTTCAGCTTTTGCTGCACGTATAGGGCAATGGCTTCTTGCGCTTTGTTCCCGCTCGACGTCATGAAACGAAGCTTCAAGCCGCTTACGCCTGCTGTTTTCAATAGTTCTTTCGCTTTCTCGGCATCGTTGTCGAAGCTCGCGACATCATTATCGAAGTAGATGTTGTCGGAAGCCAGAATCGATTTAGCAGGATCTGCGTAATCGCCGGACATATAGGCCGTTGCAATCAACTCGTCGCGGCTCAGCGCATACGACAACGCCTGGCGAACTTCTTTCTTGCCCATAACGCCTGTGTCACTGTTTTCATTGAAGAGCAGGTAAGACAAACGGCCTTCGCTGTAAGGCGTGATTTCGAAATTATTCGTCGCTTGAATTGTCGCTACGTCTTGAGGATCCAAGTATTTAATGTTGATCTCGCCGTTTTGGAGCGCCAGATTGGCTGCGTTCGTATCTTTGGCGATCCGGTAGGTGATGGAATCCAGATGCGGTTTACCCGCGAAATAATTGTCGAAGCGCTCGAGCGTCACGTACTCGCCCGTTTTGTATTCTTTGAACTTAAATGCGCCGGAGCCTACAGGCGTGCTGTTCTTCGGGCTCTTCTCGATATCCGCTTCGTTCTCGAAAATATGCTTCGGAATCGGCGTGACTTGAACGAGTGTAGCTTCGAAAGCAGGGCTCACTTGCGGAAGTTTGAATTCGACGGTCGTATCATCGACTTTGACCGCTTTGATCGGTTTGCCGCCAATGATGAAGTTAGCGCGCAGGAAGCTGTTTTGCTTCTCGTCAAGAATTTTGTCGATTGTGAACACGACGTCATCAGCTGTCAGCTTCTCGCCGTCATGCCAAGTCAGACCGCTTTTCAATTTCAATGTATACGTTAAGTTATCGGCAGAAGGCTCCAGGCTTTCCGCGAGATAAAAGGTTTTCTTGCCGTTATTAACTTGGAACAGCGGCGCGTACAGCGCCTGGTCGATCGTCAAGCTGACACGGTCGCCTGCATAGTTCGGATTCAGAAGAACCGGGTCCGCTCCAACGGCGATAATCAAGTTTCCCCCGTCTTTGGGTTGCTCGTCCGCAGCAGGTTGTGTATTATTGGTTGATGGGTTTTCGGACGGCGCCGCTCCGGAATTGTTATTGCCATTTCCTGAAGAACAGGCGCTGAGCAGCAGGGTCAATAGTATTGCTGCAGCAAACAAAGGTTTACGCATGATGTCTCTTCCTCTCTCGACTCTCTATCTTCTCTCTCAATCTCCTAGTATTGTATACTGGTTTACTCGGAATTGCAAACCGCGGCGAGATGACTTTTCTACCTTCCTTATCCGTCATACTTATCGTTCCGCTTTTGCAAATTATTATCACTCTCCGAATCTAAGAACTCTCCATTCTCCCGCACCAGTCTTCAACTATCTACTCACCTTCTGCCCGCCCCGCAGTTGGTTGTGACAGCAACGGTTCTTTCTCCAGCATAATCGGCGACTTCAGCGCCTTCTTACTTGTTAAGCCATGAGTCAAAGGAAGCGGCTTGCCCCGTGGAAGAGACGAATTTTCTGTCATAATCCTTTTTCATTAAAGCATCTTTAAAATATAGTTTATTTTGATCTATTTGAATCTGACCTTGAGTACCGCCTTTTATAAAGAATGTATCTGCTTGATCATCAGTTTGTTTCCCTAAGAATAGTAGATAAGATTGGCCAGGAGATAAAACATCATCGCTTCCAACAACTCCGAGTTGAAATACTTTGATTACTTCTGGAGCTATTCCTTTTCTGTGTTTATTGACATTAATTGTTGATTGAACAGCAGAATCGCTATATTGAATCTGCGAAGTGACTTGACCATAGACAATTAGGTCCGCATTCTTTTTCAAGTCATCAATTGTCGTAACACCATCGGAATAATCTGCATCAACGTTTACGACTCTGCTTGAATTATTATTTACTGAAGGAGTTATTGCTACAGTAGGGCTTGTTTGATATGTGGCTTCTGCATCTGATGTATTTTTATTTGGATTTAGTTGTAGAACACCATATGCACCGCAAATTATAGCAGTAACTATTGTAATAGAAAGAACTTTTTTCATTTAATAGCACCTCATATTTTTTAAACAAACTATTAATTGCGTTTCTTAATAAACGTTATCATGTGGTTGATATCTTTTGTTTACGGAGACTTTTCTAGAGTGAGAGATTATTCATACCGACCACAACTCGTTTCATTCCATCATCTCCCTTTGGTTATTTGCGGGGATTCCTGCGACGATCTCCTCCTTATGGATCGTTTCTGCCAAGTAGTCAGCCGGCTTCATCGAGCCGGTAAAGTTATTCATCTCATACTGTACAATTAATCACATAATTTTGGGCTAGAATGGTTATTCCTAACTGTAAGGTTGTGAAAAGAAGGCGGCATGAGGACATGCCACCGCCTCGTCAGTTTATGAATAGTCAATGGATTTATGGTGGATCAGCTCGACTCCATATTAAGAAAACGGCGGTTGGGATGATTTTGTTGAAGGTACCAACTCAGAAATCAACCGAAGAAGCTATCAGTAATGTAATTTCCAAACTTCAAGAGAGCTTTACTAAAATAAAAATCAAGCGAGTCAAGTTTAGATCTAGGCCTCTAACAAGGGAGGCCTGTTTTTATTCATATCTTAGCTATATCGGCCGCGGCAGCTTCAGCAAATCCTCATAAAGTTCGCTCCTCAACTCAGCGAAATTGTTGATGTCGCAGCCAGGCGCTTACTAATAGTTAGCAGCTTGATATATTTTTGCGACTGCTCCATAATATGAGTTACAAATCAAACGTTGCGGCTTCGCCCGCAAAACTTAGCTTATGCTTCCGATGTGTTTTGCTTTTCTTGCCGGGTTCCCGGCTGCGCGGCTTCGCCCGCAGAACTTAAGCTTATGCTTCCGATGTAGTTTTGCTTTTCTTGCCGGGTTCCCGGCTTCGCGGCTTCGCCCGCAAAACTTAAGCTTATGCTTCCGATGTAGTTTTGCTTTTCTTGCCGGGTTCCCGGCTGCGCGGCTTCGCCCGCAAAACTAAAGCTTATGCTTCCGATGTAGTTTTGTTTTTCTTGCCGGGTTCCCGGCTGCGCGGCTTCGCCCGCAAAACTAAAGCTTATGCTTCCGATGTAGTTTTGCTTTTCTTGCCGGGTTCCCGGCTGCGCGGCTTCGCCCGCAAAACTTGGCTTATGCTTCCGATGTAGTTTTGCTTTTCTTGCCGGCTTCCCGGCTTCGCGGCTTCGCCCGCAAAACTTAAGCTTATGCTTCCGATGTAGTTTTGCTATTCTTGCCGGGTTCCCGGCTGCGCGGCTTCGCCCGCAAAACTTTTAGGAGGTTTCTTATGTCGAATCGATCTGTTCCTATTTCCGTGTTGGACTTGGCTCCTGTCGTAGAAGGCTCGACGCCGGCGGCTGCTTTCCGTAATACGCTGGAGCTGGCACAGCTTGCCGAGCGCCTCGGTTATAACCGCTACTGGCTTGCGGAACATCACAATATGTCCGGCATCGCGAGCTCCGCTACATCTGTCGTCATCGGCTATGTGGCCGGAGGCACGAAGCGCATTCGTGTCGGCTCCGGCGGTATCATGCTGCCGAACCACGCGCCGCTTGTCATTGCCGAACAATTTGGTACGCTGGAATCCATGTACCCCGGCCGAATCGACCTCGGACTTGGTCGCGCGCCTGGCTCCGACCAATTGACAGCTCGCGCGCTGCGGCGCGATTTCGCGATGCATGGGCAGGATTTCCCGGAGCTGCTGGCTGAGCTTCGCGACTTCTTCCAGCCGGAAGAAGCCATCAAAACCGTTCGCGCCACGCCTGGAGAAGGCTTAAACGTACCGATCTGGCTGCTCGGCTCCAGTGGATTCAGCGCTAAGCTGGCTGGCGAGCTGGGGCTGCCATTCTCGTTCGCGAGCCATTTTGCCCCTGAATATCTCATGCCTGCCATCCACCTCTACCGCAGCAGCTTCCGTCCGTCCGAAGTACTGGATAAACCGTACGTCATGATCGGTATGAACATCGTCGGCGCCGAAACCGACGAGGAAGCCGCACGGCTGGCCACTTCTCAGCAGCTGCAATTTCTCAATCTGGTCCGCGGTCGTCCTGGCAAGCTTCAACCGCCGGTGGACAGCATGGAAGGCATCTGGCATCCGCATGAACGCGAAGCGCTGCAGTCCAAGCTCCAATTTTCAATTGCCGGGACCAAGGCCAAAATTGCCAGCCGCCTGCAAGAGATTCTTCAGGAGACAATGGCTGATGAGGTCATTGTCCACTCGCAAGTGTATGACCATCAGGCACGGCTCCACTCCTATGAGATTATCGCCGAAGCCGCAAACCTCAAGGCTTTCTCATCCTAAACAAAGAAGCACTCCTTTGCCAGCGCAGAGGGTGCTTCTTTGTTTCTATTCAGTGCGTCAATCGGTGCAGCCGATTACATGCGTCATCCACCCGATTACGCATGCCGCTACTGCAATGGAGGCAGCATCGCAGCGCATTGCACTAGGCTGTCTCGCGTCTCTTTCCGCTGCCTTTGCAGCTGCTCGGGCGACCATTTGGCTGGAATATGAGAAACCGCCAGCGATGCAAGATCCTTCTCAATGAGGAGCAGCATCCACAGCGAGAATACTGCGGAGAAGCGTGCATATTCCCCCTTAAACGCAGCCGGATCATAGACGATCCCCCGCACGGCCGACTCTTGTACGTAGAGATCGAGCATCCGTTCCCGGACCTTTGCATCCGCCGGCTTCGGAAATACGGGATGGGAGAGATCGAGCACATGATAGAGATCCCAATACGGACTGTTCAGATGAACATGCTCCCAATCGAGCACCTTGATTTCTCCGTTCACGAACGTATAATTGCCGAGATGAAGATCGCCGTGCGACTGCACGCGCTTCATCCAGCCCGGGGGCATGATATCCCCATCCGCAAGTACACGCTCCACCAGCTCTACGCCCGCCGGAAGGTCCGACAGGGCTCGCCGGAGCTCTTCTTTCCTCGCGTACACGTCACGAAGGAGGACATCGATCATCGGCTTCGGACCCAGCAGCGGTGCATCCAGCAGCGCTTCAACCGGTAGAGCATGCCATGCCGCCATATGCAAAATCAATTCCGACACAATCCGCTCGTCGAAGGCATGCGACAATGGCCCCAAATCTTCAAAAAGACACCAAGGCTCTATCGCTTCCAAGCTTTCTCCACTGTGCGAAACGGCAGAAGCACCTGTTTGGAGCTCGCCAGAGGCCGAATCTGGCTCCTCCACTTCACTCTCCGCGCCGCTGCCGTCCGAATGGGCCAGCAGCCTTGGATAGATCGACGGGAAATGCGGCAGCACGTTCGCGTACACCCAAGCCTCTTTCCCCAGCTGGCTGTCGTTGGTCAAGGGCTTATAGACGACACTGTCACCGGAAACGAGCAAGAACCGCTCTACGCGCTTCCCGTTCATGCCTGTATAGAGCGTCTCCCGCCGTACAATCCGCGTTTCATCCAATGATCCGTCCTGCTTCAACCACGCATTCATCGCCGATTCTCTCCCTTTAATCTATCGCCGGTTTTGCACTCCCCTGCAAAGACCCGCCCTTTCGGACCGCCATCGTTATATAATGACCGGCGCTCCGCCCGAAAGCGGCGCTGCCTTCTCTCCTGTTTGCAGCTGATACATTTTGTAATAACGCCCTTCAAGCGCCATCAGCTCGCGATGGTTTCCGCGTTCCACGATTTCTCCGCGGTGCAGCACAAGAATTTGATCGGCTTCCCGGATGGTCGATAATCTGTGCGCGATCACAAGCGTTGTCCGCCCTGCGCTCACGACCTTCAGCGCCTGCTGAATGAGACCCTCCGTCTCGCTGTCGATGCTCGCCGTCGCTTCGTCCAGAATGAGGATGGACGGGTCGAACGCCAGCGCTCTGGCGAACGAGATAAGCTGGCGCTGTCCCGACGACAACGTGCTTCCCCGCTCTACCACCTGCTCGTCATACCCGCCGGGCAGCTGCTCGATGAACGTGGATGCGCCTACTTCGCGAAGCGCGTTCTTCACGCGGTCGATCGTAATGTTCTTGTTATAGAGGCTGACGTTGAACTTGATATCCCCCGCAAACAAGAAGGGATCCTGCAGCACGATACCCATATGCTTGCGCAGCGCCTGCTTCGAAAACGAAGCGATGTTCCGGCCATCGATGGAAATTTCGCCCTGCTGCGGCTCATAGAAGCCGAGCAGCAGGTTCATGATGGAGCTCTTGCCGGAGCCGGTGTGACCGACCAACGCAACTGTCTCGCCTTTGCGAGCTTCGAAGGAAATACCTTTCAGAACGTTCTCGCCTTCTTTGTAAGCGAAGGTCACGTTATCGAATTTCACGACGCCTTGAGGACGTTCGACGCCATCGGCCTCATCAACAGCCTTGCCTTCAAGATCCATGATCGCGAACACTTTCTCCGCGGAGACGAACGCCCGTTGCGCATTCGTCAGCTGATCGAAGATGCCGATGATGGGGTTGAAGATGCGTCCCAAATAATCAATGAACGCGTAAAACACGCCGAACGAGATCGACGCCTCTACCAGCGATTGACGCCCGAAATACCAGATAATCATCGCCGTTACCAATGCACCGATCGTACCTACGATATTCCGCGAGGACAGCGAGAATACGCGGAACTGCTTCACTTGATTGACGTAGCGATCGTTGTTCAGCACTTCGAACTCTTCGACCGTTACTTTCTCCCTGCGGAAGGCTTGAATGATCGGCATGACGTTGATCATTTCATTGAACATTGCGTTCATGTCACTCAGTCTGGCACGCATGATCGTAATGAAGATTTTGGAATACTTCAGGTGAACGTACATAATAACGACGAAGATCGGCGGCAGAATCAAGGTAAAGAGCGCAAGCCGCGTATCCAGTACGAACAGCGCCACATAGATGCCCGTCAACTGCACAACACTCACGACGAAGGTCGCCATGAAGCTCATGAACAGATCGCGGATTGCTTCCGTATCGTTGGCGATGCGGGAGACGACCTGACCAATCGGCGTATTGTCAAAATACCGCAGCGGTATGCGCGCAATATGACGCATCAAGTCCATCCGCATGTTCTTGATGATGCGAAGCGCCGTAGCTTGCAGCAGGTAGGACTGCGTGAAGTTGCAAATGCTCGCGGTTAGCAGCAAGCCCAGGTACAGCCCGAGCAGTTTCAGCACCGCGCCGATGTCATTCACCTTCTGGGACAAATGCTGGTCGATAATGATTTTGGCAATGTAGGGCCCGCCTAGCTCGGCGCCGACGGCGCAGCATAGAACGAGAAGCGCTGCAATAATGCGGTATTTGTAGACGAGCGCATAGCGGTACAGCCTTCTCGTCGTGGATGGATTCATAAGTAGGGTACCTCCTGACAGTTCGTACCCGCTTAACGGGTGCGTTAGAATATTGATTATCCGATTGCTTGAGTCGTGGGACAGGTCGCTGAATGCGGTGCCTGTATGGAGGCTTGAAATCTATTCCTCCAAGCTGGCTTCCATCTGCTGACGATCCCATTGCTGTCTGTACCAGCCGCCGATATGCATCAGCTGCTCGTGAGTGCCTTCTTCTAGAATTCGGCCCTCGTCCAGCACGAGTATCCAGTCGGCGTGACTGACGGCCGACAAGCGGTGCGTCGAGATGAAGGTCGTCTTCCCGGCACGCTCCTTGCGGATGTGGTTCAGAATGCGGCTCTCGGTTCTTGCATCGACAGCCGAGAGGGAATCGTCCATCGCTAGGATTTCTGCGTCGATCAGCAGTGCGCGCGCAATCGCGAGCCGCTGCTTCTGGCCACCGGAGAGCATGACGCCGTTCTCGCCGACAATCGTGCCCATGCCATCCGGCATGCCCTCGATGTCGGTGGTGAACGATGCCATCTCCACTGCTTTCGCGATTTCCGCGTCTGTCGCGTCCGGCTTGCCGAGCGCAATGTTGTCGCGGATCGACTTTGACAGAAGCAGATGCTCCTGAGGCACATAGGCGACCCATGCCTTCACGCGCTCAAGCGCGAGCTGCTCCACAGGCACGCCGGAGATGAGCAGCTGCTCCTCCGCTATCGGATACTGCCGAAGCAGCTGCTTCAGCAGCGTACTCTTGCCGCTGCCCGTCCGTCCCACGATCCCAAGGGTCTGCCCGCGTTCCAGCCTAAATGAAACCTGCTGCAGGCTCGGCTGCACCGCCGACGGGTAGGTAAACGTAAGGCCGCGCATCTCAATGCTCACAGGCAGATCGACTTCGACCGGCACCGCAGGATTAACGACATCCGGCTCTTGGACGAACGACTGCTCCACACGGTCCGCGGACGCATTGCCGCGCTGCAGGACATTGATGAATTCACCGAACGAAATCATCGGCCATATCAGCATGCCCAGATAAATATTGAACGAAATCAGCTGCCCCAGCGTAATCTCGTCATGGAAGACCAGATAAGAGCCGTAGCCGATGCCGATGGAATAACTGACGCCTACGATAAGGGAGATCAACGGTTGAAACAGTGCATTAAGCTGAGATACCTCCCGGTTGCGCTCCATCACTTCGGTCGTCACATTGTCGAATGCGTCAAGATCATGATTCTCCTGCACGTAAGAACGGATGACGCGGATGCCGGAGATCGATTCCAACGCATGATCGTTCATTTTGCCGAAAGCATTCTGCGCGGCCAAGAAGCGCGCCCTGACCTTCTTACCGAGCAAGTTGATGATGACCGCCAGCATCGGAAGAGGAACGAGCGCAGCCAGCATGAGCTTGTAATCGATCAACGAAATCATCGTCACGATAACGACCGATGCGCCGACAAGCGTATTGACGAGCGTCATGACCCCATAGCCCGACGTATTGCCGATTGCCAAAATATCGTTAGTCGCGAGCGCCATGAGCTGCCCCGTGCTGTTACGTTGGAAGAAGCTCGGCTTCATGCGCGTCAAATGCGCCATGAACCGCCCGCGAAGCAGCTTCTCGAGCAGGGCGGAGTTGCCGAAAAGCGTCGTAATCCATGCATATACAAGCACGTACAGCAGCAGCGCAAGTCCAACCAGGAGCAGCACTGTCCGGCTTAATTCAGAGGCGGTCAAGCCGCCCTTCTGGATATGGTCAATCGTATTTCCGATCATTTTCGGAGGGATCGTTTGCAGCAGGCTGACCGCCGTCATTAAGCTGATCGCCAGCGTATAATGTAACCATCTCGTTTTGAAAAACCATTGAAGCCGCGTCACGAAAGACAAGCTTTACACCCCTTTTCTATTGCCCTTGCGGGCCATTCACTTCAACAGCGCATCTGCACGCTTCGTACTTAAGGCCGCAGGCCGTCCCTTACGTCCGGCAAGGAAGACGCCTGCGAGAATAATGACGAGTCCAGCGAGCATGTTCCATTTAATCGCTTCATGAAGAAGCGTATAGCCCCAAATCAGCGCGGTGGACGGTACGAGATACGTTACCATGGAGGCGAATTCGGCGCTCCCTTTCTCCACCATGTAATAAAACAGAATGTACGCGAATCCGGATCCGAACATCCCTAGTCCGACGATCATCGGTACATTGGAAGCAGACGTCAGCTTCGCCAGCGTAATCGATTCCGTTGAACAGGCAATCACGCCGCTCACAACCGCGCTGCTGAGCAAGGTGCCGTATGTAATCTGATACATGGAGCAGCCTCGCTGCGACAGCTGCTTGGACAACTGGGAACCGACGGCGTAACAGCAGGTGGCGCCCATCATGCCAAAGAAGCCGATTCCGTCAATAGAAAGCAGCGAGCCCGGCCTTACGCCAAGCAGAATGAGCAGGCCTGCCGTTGCGATGGCAAGTCCCGCCCATTGCATCCGGCCCGACTTGCCGCGGAAGAACAAGATACCGACAAGCACGGTCCATACCGGCGTCGTCGCATTCAGAATCGATGCCATGCTGCTCGTCAGCCGCTGCTCGCTGAAAGCGATGAGCGTCCACGGGACGGCCGTATTGGTGACGGCCATGATGAACATGGCGGACCAAGGGATATTGCGGAAGCCGAACGGCTTCTTGAACAGCAGCATGACGAGCAGCACGATCACGAGCCCGAAGGACGAACGCAGAAACGCGATGGACCAAGGTCCGAAGTCGTGCAGCAGCACTTTGATAAAATAAAACGAGCCGCCCCAGATGAGACTTAAACCTATAAGCGCGGCATAGATGAGTCTGGGCACTGTAATCCTTCTTTCCCTTGCTAGGTTGGGGATGATCCCCCGCTTGAATCATGCCGGTACGCCGTCAAATCGACGGTTCCCGCCGGGCTGACGTACACGCCCTCTTCTTCCAGCAGCGCGCGCTGAAGAAACCGGCCTTCGTCGCTGCCGATCGCGATTTCGCCCCGGGCATTGATGACGCGGTGCCAAGGCAGATCATGCTTCGCGCTCAAGGAATGAAGAATGCGTACGACCTGCCTCGCGGCGCGCGGACTGCCCGCCTGCTCCGCGATTTGACCGTAAGTCATGACGCTTCCGGCCGGTATGGCCTTAATTGCATGAAGTACGCGTTCGGTGAACGGTGTCATAGGTACTTCTCCTTCTGTGGACTTGGCAGCAGACGCTGCAAGACTAAAGCCGGCCCGCAGCATGGTTTACTGGCAGCTCGTATACAAAGATTCGAAGCTTCTCGAGGTGGACATGGGGCCGGTCGCTTTTGTCTTCCTAGTATACCTCAATTCTTCGACTAATAGTGCATTTATACGAAAATACGTTCGTAATTATCAACCTCTGCCCTAGATAATTCAGCCATCCATTCTCCCTGCTGCGAGCAGTTCAATCTCGTTCTTGGCCGCATTACGTCCCGCATACCCCTGTTTCACAAGCTGCATGACCTAAATCCGCCCACATTTAGGGTTTACCGCGTAAATATGTTAAAATAGGACTATTCCGTTTATGAGGAGTGGACCCATTGATTAATTTCCAAGAAAAACTCGAGCGCTATGCAGCGCTGGCCGTTGAGGTCGGCGTCAATGTGCAGCCAGGCCAGACGCTGGTCGTTACCGCATCCATCTCATCCGCACCGTTCGTTCGGATGGTTGTGAAGAAAGCCTATGAAGTGGGCGCCAAAAACGTACACGTTGAGTGGAACGACGATGTTGTGACCCGCACGAAATACGAGCTCGCTCCCGACGAAGCCTTCAATGAATTTCCGCAGTGGCGTGCGCAAGGCTGGGAAGACATGGCCAAGGACAATGCGGCGTTCCTCAGCATCGTCGCTTCCAACCCCGATCTGCTGAAGGGCATCAAGCCCGAGCGGATTGCGAATGCCAACAAAGCTGCAGGCATCGCGCTCAAAACATGGCGCACCTACACCATGTCGGACAAAGTCAGCTGGTCCATCGTAGCCGTGCCATCCCCGGATTGGGCGGCTAAGGTGTTCCCTGACGTGGCTGCCGATCAACAAGAAGATACGCTGTGGGATGCCATCTTCGCCGCAACGCGCATCAACGAGCCGGATCCGGTTGCCGCGTGGAAATCCCACATCGAGGTGCTGGATACGAAAGCCTCTCACCTCAATGAGAAGAAATTCCGCGCGCTGCGCTACACGGGCCCGGGCACAGACCTGACGATTGAATTGGCTCCCGGCCATATTTGGATCAGCGCCGGCAGCGAGAACGCCAAAGGTGATATTTTCGTGGCGAACATGCCGACGGAAGAAGTCTTCACCGCTCCGCTCCGCGGCGGCGTCAACGGCACCGTGACGAGCACGAAGCCGCTCAGCTACGGCGGCAATCTAATCAAGGATTTCGCGCTCACGTTCAAGGAAGGCAAAGTCGTTGACGTGCAAGCGGAAGAAGGACTGGAAGTGCTGAAGAACCTGATCGGCACCGACGAAGGCGCCGCTTATCTGGGTGAAGTCGCACTTGTGCCTCATCGTTCGCCGATCTCGGATACGAACGTCATCTTCTACAACACGCTGTTCGACGAGAACGCTTCCTGCCATCTTGCAATCGGCAAAGCGTATGCGTTCTGCATCGAAGGCGGCAAAACGATGTCCGAGGAAGAGCAAGTCGCGAACGGCCTGAACTCCAGCCTCGTTCACGTTGACTTCATGATCGGCTCTGCGGAGCTCGACATCGACGGCATTCGTGCCGATGGCACGACCGAGCCGCTGTTCCGCGGCGGCAACTGGGCATTCTAATCGGGCTGGCTGCGCCGCTGCAGCGCCGCCCGAAGACCCTATCGAGCAAGCACCAATTCGACGCTTTGCGGCGCCGGATTGGTGCTTTTTTTTCGTCTCACCCACTCTGCAATAGAAAAGCCAGACGTCAGTAAGCCGTCTGGCTAATCGTATTTATAATTTCGCGATAAGCACCGCGGCTTCGTTGCCTACAGCACCTTCGACAAGAATGCCTTCGTCCGCTCCTGCTGCGGACGCTCGAACAAGTCGCTCGGCGTACCTTGCTCCACGATGTAGCCCTGCTCCATGAAGACGACGCGGTCGCCGACTTCGCGCGCGAAGCCCATCTCGTGGGTGACCACGACCATGGTCATCCCTTCCTTGGCCAGCTGCTTCATGACGGCAAGCACCTCGCCGACCATCTCGGGGTCAAGCGCCGAGGTCGGCTCGTCGAAGAGCATGATCTTCGGCTCCATCGCAAGCGCGCGGGCGATCGCGACACGCTGGGCTTGACCGCCGGAGAGCGATGGCGGGTAGACGCCTGCCTTGTCCTCCAAGCCAACCTTGCGCAGCAGCTCCATCGCTTTCTCCCGCGCCTTCTGAATCGGCCATTTGCGGATTTGCACCGGCGCCAGTGTGATGTTGTCGATCACCTTCAAATGCGGGAAGAGGTTGAACTGCTGGAACACCATGCCGACGTCCGCACGGATCGTTGTAATATTCGTCCGCTTGTCCATCAGCGATTTGCCTTCGATGAGGATATCGCCGCCTGTCGGCTTTTCAAGCAGATTAAGGCAGCGGAGGAAGGTGGATTTGCCCGAGCCCGAAGGACCGATCACGACGACCACTTCCTGGTTCGCAATCGATGCGGAAACGTCTTTGAGCACGACGTTGTCGCCGAAGGCTTTGGACAAGCCCGTTACTTGAATAATCGGGTTCATGGTCAGCTCACCTTCCTTTCTATCGCTACCAGCACCTTATTGAGCGTGTACGTGAGGATGAAATAGATAACTGCCGCCGCCATGTACGGCTCCCAGATCCGAATATATTGATTCTTCATCGCATTGCCCCAATACATAATCTCGGGAACCGTAATGAGCGCGAGCAAGGAAGAATCCTTGAGCAGCTGGATAAACTCGTTGCCGAACGCCGGAATCATTCGTCTGATAGCCTGCGGAAGCACAATGAACCGCATCGCTTGAAAATGCGTCATCCCAAGCGACTGTGCTGCCTCCATCTGCCCTTTATCAATGGAGAGAATACCTGCCCGGTAAATTTCAGCCGAATAGGCCGCTGAATTGAGTGACAGCGCTACGACAGCCGCAATAATGGCATTCGTCTTGCCGTAGATAAGCGGAATCAATCCGAAGTGCACGATAAAGATTTGCACCAGTAGCGGCGTTCCGCGAAAGAAGTTGATATACGATTGCATCGGCCAGCGCAAGAACCAATACCGCGACATTTTGCCCAAGCTTACGCCAAGCCCAAAAATCGAGCCCAGCAAAATCGAAGCTATGGATATCCAAATCGTATACAGCGTGCCCCGCAGCAGCAGAGGCGCATAATCCCAGATGATATCAAATCTAAAATCCATTCGGATACGTCCTTTCGTTATCATCAAGAAACGGAGGTTATGAAAGGAAAAAAGAGTATGCGCAACGTTACGGCACGCACACTCTTCTACTCATTCTTATTTCAAGTTTGCCGTATTCGGCTCTTCGCCAAACCATTTCTTGTAAATTTCTGCGTATTTTCCGTTTTCGATAATCGCCTTGATTGCAGGGTCCAGCTTCGCCTTCAGCTCGCTGCCTTTCGGGAAAGCGAGGCCGTAGTACTCGGAGTTGAAGTTCGTAGAATCCGCAATGCTCTTCAGCTTCTTGCCAGGGTTGTTCTTCACGTAGTCTCTGACGATAGCAATGTCGGCCACGACGGCATCCGCGCCGCCTTGATCGAGCTCAAGCAGCGCTACAGCGTTGCTGTCGAATTTCTTCAGATCCGTGTTGCCCTCCCCCATGATTTTGGTCATGAGGATATCAGCAGTCGTTCCGCCCTGCACGGCAACCTTCTTGCCCTTCAGGTCAGTCGCGCTCTTAATGTCGCTGTCTTCCTTCACCATGATAACGTTCGTCGATTCGAAGTACGGCATGGAGAAATCATACGTTTGCTTCCGATCGTCGGTAATGGAGATACTCGAAATACCGGCTTGATACTCTTTGCCTTGCTTCACGCTCTCAAGCATCGCGTCCCAAGCAACGTTGTGCAGCTCGTACTTGAGGCCTGCTTGTTTCATGACTTCATCAAGAAAATCGACGTCGAAGCCTTTCAGCTCGTCTTTGTCCATATACTCCATCGGAGCGTAGCTCGCATCGCTTGCAAACATGTACGTCGTCGCATCGCTGCTGTTGCCCGCTGCGCTTCCGGCGTTCTCGATTCCCGTGTTCTCGCTTTTCTTCGCACCACAACCTGCTAGTATTAACATGGCTACTAATGTCACGATTGCTGACACATACCATTTTTTCATCTTGTTTCCCCCTCAATCAATAATAATCTATGAAGATTCTATCAGGAATACGAGGGGGATTCAATTTAAATATTTAAATATGTCATCTTTTATCACATATTACCAAATTCCGATATATTTTCTCCCTTTAAACGACAATTGGCTACTCATCCTCTTCGCCAAGCGCCATATTGGGGTTGAAATCCGCCACGACGAGAATATCCATATGGCGGCCTTCCCGCAGCAGCGTTTCGATGACAGGCTTGTGCGTCAATTTACTCCAGAAGCTGCGGCCGCATTGACCCAAAATAATTTGGGTGCTCTTGAGCGCATTGGCTTTCGCAAGTAATGCTTCCGGTACCTTCTGCTCGGAAACGCCTGCCTCCGCCTCAAACGTACCGCCGAGACGTTCGACCAGCTCCTTGATCTCCGCAATCCGCTTGCGATGCTCCTCCGAGTGATTGCCGTGCTCCTGCACGTAATGCACATGCCAGTCGGCTTTCAGCCGATAGGCAATCCGGAAGCCGCGGCGGATCAGACGCTCCGCATTCATGCTTGCGGTAACTGCGACGAAGATCGATTCGTGCCTACGCCACGGTCCCCGCAGGGAGCCGTTCCGTTCCCATGCTTCGAGCCGCTCATCCACATCGTCGGCAATCTCTCGCAGGGCGAGCTCGCGAAGCGCAATGAGGTTGCCTGTTTTGAAGAAACCGGCGAGTGCCCCTTCCACGTCCTCGCTCTTATAGATGCTGCCTTCCCGCATCCGTTCCTGCAATGCGCCCGGAGCAACGTCGATCAGCTCCATCTCATCAGCCAGACGAAGGAAATTATCCGGCACGGTTTCGGCAACCGTGCAGCCCGTTATTTTCTCCACGGAGTCCTTCAGGCTCTCCAAATGCTGCACGTTCAGCGTGGAAATAACGGAAATACCGGCGTTCAGAATTTCCTGAATATCCTCGTAGCGGCGTTTGTTCCGGCTGCCCGGCGCATTCGCATGCGCGAGCTCGTCAATCAGCACGACCTCCGGATTGCGAGCAATGATAGCGGCGACATCCATCTCCTCGCTGGATTTCCCATGGTCTTGGATGACCATTCGAGGGACGAGCTTCAGCTGACCGAGCTGCGCCTCCGTGCCTGGACGTCCATGCGTCTCGACAAAGCCGATCACGACGTCGATATCTTTGCGCAGCAAGTCATTGCCTTCGCGCAGCATCATATACGTCTTGCCGGCCCCCGGCGCTGCTCCGATATACACCTTGAACGTGCCGCGGCGGATCCGCTCGATCTTCTTCTCCACTTCCTGCGTGCTCAAACGGCGATACGGCTCGGAGGGAGGCTTAGGCGCCGAACGCTTCGTCTCCAGCACCCGTTCGCCTTCGTGCTCCGCACGGTCGGCCATGAAGTACACGTCGATGTTGCGCGACTGCTTCAAGACGCTCCGGCCGATCGAGCCCTGCCGCAGCTCCTCCGCACGCGTCTGCTTGGAATGTCCCATAACAATACGCGTCGCGTTAATGAGCATCGCGTAGCGGATGAGCGCGCGAGGAACCTGGCGGCGGTTCGTAATCGAAATTTCACGGAAGCCCGCGCCGACCTTTTCTACCAGCTTCAGGATGGATTTCTTGAATGCATCCCGCTCCTTGGTCGGCTCCTGGGAAGCATCGTCGAAGACGACAACCTGCAGATCGCCGCCGAGCCGCTTGGCGATTTGCTGGCCGCGCCTAATATAGATCGAACCGTTGATATGATACTGTGCGGCGACAAGAATCCGTTCCGACGCCCCGGAAGGACCGATGAACCCCTGCTCCGCGCGGTATTTCTCCAGCGACTCGTTGACGCCCTCGGCAACTAAGCGAAGCGTCAATTCACGCAACTTGCCGACGTTCCCTCGCTTCAACAACTCAGGATCTTTAATGTTATTCAGCCGGCCTTCGTTCAAACGGTTCAGAATCGTCTCAGGCGATACGTCGATTAGACGCACCTCGTCCGCAAGCTCCAGCAAATCCGCCGGCACCGTGCATTCCGCCGAGATGCCTGTCAGCTTCTGAGCCTGCTCCGTCACACCTTCAAGCTCGTAGACGTTGACGGTCGTAATAACACTTATTCCTTTGCTGAGCAGGAAGCGAATATCCTCCAGCCGTGTTGCAAACCGGGCATTGGGGCGGTTCTCATGCGCCAGTGAATCCACCAGCAGCACCTCGGGATTGCGTTCTACGATGGCATCCAAATTCAAATCCTTCTTCTCGACGTCGCCTTTCATCCAGTGGATGCTCGGAATACGCTCCAAGTCCGCGAGCTGCTCCACGGTTTCCGGACGGCGCATCGTCGATACGGCACAGACGACGACCTCGATCCCCTGCTGCTTGAGCGCCTGGCCTTCGCGCAGCATATGATAGGTTTTCCCGGAGCCGCTGACGGCGCCGATGTAGATTTTAAGTCGACCGCGATGGATTTTAGAAATGGATAACAGCAATTCCTCCGGAGTTTTACGGCGGTAACCGGCCATAACAACGCCCCCTTTTCCTGCTTGTATCTATAAATTTACTAGTTCGCCTCTAACTTATACGCATACCGAAAATGAACATCAAAAAAGAAGCCTGCAAAAGACTGCCTCTAAACAGAGGAACGCCTCTCGCGGCTTCTAGGCACATCTATGATGAAGTGTCTATTTGCACGCACAATTCGTCGCCTCTCCCGGTTCGCTTACGAGGTTAGCTGTCGGATTCGGGCATGAGAGTTGCCCTACTTGAGCAAGGCTCAAGATTCACCCCTAATGGCAAGCATTCCGTACCTGTTACCGGCCGTATGCCTGGCATTCAATGGTTCCCCCGATTCTCAATTAAGTGAGAATTCAGCGTAATCAATTACGTCGTTTAAGTTTAAGCATGACTCGTATGTTACGCTTGCGACTGCCTTTTGTAAAGGAAACCTATGTACGCTCCGTTCTCGTTTTCGATCAACCCCTGCGATAATAACGCTTACAACCCAGGTATTCGCCAGCAATCTCGCTCTACCTCACTATATGGCTGTTTCTCGCAAATAGGGAAAAGAGCGGATTTACTGGATTCCAGGACATAAGCGGGCTGATACAGAAGCATGACCCGCGCCTGCAGACGCTCAGATGTAGCCGGAGATCATTTCGATGCCGCGTAGCACCAGACCGATGAGAAAGCCGCAGACCGCGCCGTTCACGCGAATCCACTGCAGATCCTGGCCTACCTTGTCTTCAATTAATTCCACGAGCTGATCGTTATCCAGCCGATCGAGATTCTCCTTCACGAAGGCGCCGATCTTGGCGTGATTGCGTTCGATCAAGCCGGCCGCCTGTCCCTTGAGCCATTGCTCGGCATCCGCGATGAGCGCTTCATTCTCCTCCATCCGATTCAGGAAGCGCTCCAGAAACGGCCATGCCTTAGCTGCAAAGTCCTCCGAATGAAGGAATGCAATTCCCTTCTCGCGCAAGTGCTCGAACAGCTTCGTCAGCTCGCCGTCGATATCAAAGGCTTGCAGCAATTCATCGCGAATAACGTCCAGCTGCCCGGATTCCGAGAGCCTGGTAATAAGAAGCTCGAGCGACTCCCGCAGCTTATCCATGACGAGCATGCGGCGCTGCGTATCCGGTACCTTCAGCTCGTGAATTTTGGTTAAAATAAAGGACTGCAGCATCGTTCCGAGCTTATCCTCGTCCAAATAACCGATGAAGGCATTGATCGCGAACGACATCAGCCCGCCGACGTTCAGCCCTTTAACGAGGTTCATGACTGCGTTGCCCAGCTCGCGGCGCATCCCTTCCGTGCTCACCCAAGTCTCGGCGCGCTCCAGCAGCAGATCCAGCATGCGCTCGTCCGTGCCGTTCTCGGCGGCTTTGCGCAGAAACCCGCGCAGCACGGCTTCAAGGTCGATCCGCTTCGCCGCAGCACGGATCTCGCCGGACAGCATCGGCACGATCTTCTCCGCATCTACGCTGCGCAGTACGCTTGTCAGCAGATGGGGCAGACGCTCGCTGTGGACGGCTGAATGCAAGGCGCTTCGAACGGCGGGCAGCAGCTGCTTGGCCAGCTCGATCTGCGTCAGCTTCTCGATCATGCTCTCTTTGGCAAGCAGACGGTCTTCCAGAACGCGCACGATGCCCTCCGACATTTTCTTCCGGTTGCGCGGCAGGAGTGCCGTATGCGGTATAGGGATGCCGAGCGGATGGCGGAATAACGCCGTTACGGCGAACCAGTCCGCGAGTCCGCCAATGACGCCGGCCTCAAACCCCGCATGCAGCAGTCCGAGCCCTCCCGTACGGAACGGAATCGTCGCCGCGAAGCCCGCAGCCATCACACCGAGCGATATATTCGCGATTTGCCTGTTTTTCTTAGATTCCTTCGCCATGATCTTCCTCCTAGGATTGCTCTTTACACCATACCACTACAACCGGATCCGTTGCAAAACTGGGATCATCGCAGGACCCGGCTGGTACACACGTCCTGTTAAGCCCGCTGCAGGTTCACCGGAGCAGCCGCTCGTGGGCGACCATGCGATGTAAGGTTATGGGAACACGCCAAGCAAAACAAGGACGCAAAAACGCCGCCATCGCCACTGCGATGTGGCGATGGCGGCGTTTTGTCGTGACTAGCGGTTCTTCCAGCGTTCCAGCTTGGGGATGCCTCGCGTGAACAAGCCTGTCGTGAATTTCGGAAAACCCATGCTTACGAGCTTCTCTTTGACCCGTTCCTTCATCCCTTCCGCCGTCAGCTCAGGCAGCGTGAAGCTGCCGTTCACGTAACAGTGGCTGCAGTATTTCATGCTTTTCGAGCCGTTCGCTTCCGTACCGTTCTTATCGCCTTTCGCAATCGGCATGCCGCAGCTTTGGCAGTTCTTATACGCGTTCGCGATCATTCCACTGTCCCCTCTCGTAATCGTTTACGTTCATTATAGAGCATGAGCGGAAGGCCTGTATATCGTAAACGCGGCGCTTATACAGTTGCGCATCAATCCGCGTCCGGTTAAGATAGATTTAAGTTCAAAAGTTAAAGCGGTTTAATTTTAGTTGAATATGAATCCTTTTTGTTTGTCGTTTTCACATCAGATGATGACCCTGCCAAAGGCCATTAGATCGGATAGCTTCGATCCGTCGCCTAGCTTCAGCGTGGAGATATGTTTCACTATCTATCACCTATACAATCATATGCCTGACCGCTGTATTGTAATATCGCTATGCCAAGACGAACGGTCCGCAAGGCATCCATACTTTTGATTAATCCGGAATGCTTTTCTTCAAAAGTTAAAGCGCTATAAGTATGATCACGCCATTACCATTATCGGAAAGCAGGCTGCCCTCGCATGAAAATCAGTATTTTCGACGTTGCCAAGAAATCAGGACTGTCCGTCGTCACGGTATCCCGCGTGCTGAACGGCGCGGAATCGGTGCGCGAGAGCAACCGGCAGAAGGTGCTCGCCGCGATGAAAGAGCTGGACTATCGGCCAAGCGCAGCGGCCCGCAGCCTTGCGAAGGGCAAGACGGGCATTATCGGCCTCATTCTGACCACGCTGCAGGATTCGTTCTTTGACGCCATCATTAACGAGCTTAATCGCATCCTATCGTCGCACGGCTACTTCCTCGCGCTATCGGTATCCACGGAGACGGAGCAGGGCGAAGAGCACTATCTCATTCAAGAGGACCGGGTGGACGGCATTATCCTGCTCTCACCTCTCGCGGAGGACCGCTTCGTCATGGAGATCAAGCGGCGAAATATCCCCTACGTGCTCATCGACAATCAACAACCGGAGCATGATGCCAATGCCGTCAACGTTGATAACAGCAAAGGCGGTTATATGGCATCGAAGCATCTCATCGAGCTCGGACATACCTCGATCGCGCATCTCAGCGGCAGCGAATGCTTCCGAAGCACACGGGAACGCCGCGACGGGTTCCTGCTCGCGCTCCGTGAGGCAGGCCTTGAGCCTTTCGAGCTCGCGCCCGGCGATTACGATACGGAATTCGGCTACCAGACCGCGAAGCGCTGGGCAGAAGCCAACCAGCTTCCCACTGCGGTATTTGCAGGGGACGATTACATTGCCGCCGGCGTCATTAACGCTTTAACGGAGGCCGGCGCAGCGGTCCCCGGCGACGTGGCCGTGATCGGCTACGACGACCAGCGGATCGCCTCGCAGCTCCGCCCTTTCCTTACCACGATCCGGCAGCCGGCGGATACCATTGCCGCCGCAGCAGCCGACATGCTGCTGAAACGACTGGACGGCACCTTGAAGCGCGCCTCCGGCGTCCGGGTGGAGCCCTCGCTTATTGAACGCCAGACCACCGCCGGACCTCGTTCTTCATCCCGGCCGCATACCCATAGAAATTAAGGAGCTGGAGCACATGCCCTATTATCTTGGCATTGACGGCGGCGGCAGCAAGACGCATGCGCTGCTGACCGACGAGCACGGCTTTGTGCTTGGCAAAGGCCAGAGCGGCAACGGCAATCACCAGATCGACGCCGCGGAAGCCAAGCGGCATCTGGCCGGCGCCGTGAACGAAGCGCTGAAGTCCGCGGGCGTGAAGCATGACGACGTGCAGCACGCGTACTTCGGGCTGGCGGGCGCCGACCGCGAAACGGATTACCGCATCCTGCGGCCTTTGGTCGCGGCGATCGGCCTTCCCCGCCATTCCATCGACTGCGACACGATGATCGGACTTCGCGCGGGCACAGATCGTCCTTACGGCATTTCCGTCATCTGCGGCACCGGGACGAACTGCGCGGGCCGCAATCGCTTCGGCGAGCATCTGCAGATCGGCGGCTTCAATTATATGTACGGCGATTTCGGCGGCGGCGGCGCGCTCAATATTGAGGTATTCCGCTCCGTCGTCCGCGCCTGGGACGGACGCGACGAGCCTACGCTCCTCACGGACCCGCTTCTCCGCCTGCTTGGGTATGCCAGCGTCGAGGCGATGTTCAACGATTACCTCGACCATAACAAGACCGTGCCCGTCGACGCCGCTAAGCTGCTGTTCGAGGCCGCGGCGATAGGGGACGCAGCTTCGCTTGCCATTCTGCGACGCCAAGGAACAGAGCTGGGCCAAGCAGCCGCAGCCGTCGCGAGACGGCTTGGCATGTCGCAGGACGTCTTCGACGTCGTCCTGGCAGGAAGCTTGCTGACCCGCGGCGACACCGGCGGCTGGATTCGCGGCCCGCTGGAGGAGCTTGTGCATGCCGCGGCGCCTGGCGCTTCCGTCGCCCTGCTTAAGGTGGATCCTGTCTTCGGCGCTGTATGGTCCGCGATGGAAGCAGACGGGGGAACGATTGCGCCTGAGGTGTGCGAGCGGATGCGGGCGCTTGGTGATTTTGCAGCTATCTAAGCCTTGACCAAAATCGATAGAACAGGATGTGGCCAGCATGAGTAAAGGATTGAAAGTTGCCGTCATCGGGGGCGGTTCCTCGTACACCCCGGAGCTGGTGGAAGGATTTATCCGTTTCCATCAGGAGCTGCCGATTAAAGAGCTGTGGCTTGTCGATATCGAGGCAGGGCTTCATAAGCTGAGCATCGTGGGGAATTTGGCCAAACGGATGGTCGAGCAGTCCGGCCTGCCCATTGACGTGCACCTGACGACAGACCGCAGGGAGGCGATTCGGGATGCCGATTTCATCAGTACGCAGATGCGTGTCGGGATGCTGGAAGCCCGCGGCCGCGATGAGTCCATCCCGCTCAAATACGGGGTCATCGGGCAGGAAACGACCGGCCCCGGAGGCATGATGAAGGCGCTGCGGACGATCCCGGTGCTGCTTGATATTTGCCGCGATATGGAGGAGCTTGCTCCGAACGCATGGCTGCTCAATTTCACCAACCCTGCCGGTATGGTGACGGAGGCCATTCATACCTATACCAACGTTCGCAGCGTCGGATTGTGCAATGCTCCCATCGGCTTGACCAAATGGCTGTCGCAGACGTACAATACGCCGCCCGCCCAAATTTATACGGAATTCGTCGGTCTTAATCATCTGCACTGGGTCACGCGGGTTGACGTGAACGGCGAAGACAAGCTTCCGGAGCTGCTGAATAATCCTGCGGGGTTTACCGGCAAAAACGTGCCGCAAAACGGCTGGAATCCTGATTTCCTCCGCTCGCTCGGCGGGCTGCCGTCCTATTATCTGAAATACTTCTACATGACCGACGAGATGCTGGCGGAGCAGCAGGAAGCGCTTCTGCGCGATGGCCACCGCGCAGCTGTCGTCAAACGCGTCGAGGATGAGCTGTTCCGGCTCTACAGCGATCCGGAGCTGAACGAGAAGCCGAAGCAGCTGGAGCAGCGCGGCGGCGCCTTCTATTCCGAAGCGGCGGTCAACCTGATGAAGTCACTTCATAACGGCACGAACGACATTCAGACGCTCAATGTCGCGAACCGCGGCGTAATCGACTTCCTGCCGGTGGAAGCGGCCATTGAGGTCAACTGCGTCGTGACGCGGAACGGTCCGCTTCCGCTGCCGCTCACGCGAGTTCCCGCGCATGTGAAGGGTCTGATCCATGCGGTCAAAACCTACGAGCAGCTGGCCATTCGCGCAGCGGTCACCGGAGACCGGGATCTCGCGCTGCAGGCGATGGTCCACCATCCGCTTGTGCCGAACGTGAACACTGCCATTCCGCTGCTGAACGAGATGCTGGAGGCGAACAAAGCGTATTTGCCGCAGTTCTTCCCGCAGGGATAAGCGCTGCCGCATGCATGATAGGCAAGAAAGCCGCCGGAGACTTGTCCGGCGGCCTTCTTATATGCTTGGGAGCGATTATGGAACGATCGTCACTCGTCGTTTCCCTGGGATGCTCTGTACATAACGACAAATTCGGTTGAACCCTTCGTAAATTGGGCGGTCTCAATGAATTGAAAATGTCGATACAGCCGTATAGCTCGCTGATTAAACGCTGCAACCGTTAATCGCAAAGGCTTATTGGCATATTGCTCCTTAATCGATCTGAGCACGAAGGAAAGGAATTCGTTCCCTTTCCCCATTCCTGTCCGATCAGGTCTCATTCCGAGTCCGATATCGAGATACGAATCCACATAGTCGTAACTTTCGCTCGGAACTTGGGCCGAGCTGCCCACGCAATAGAAACCGAGCAGCCCATCGTGATTATCGAATACCGTATAATAGTTGCCCGCCAGAAGTTCCTGGACGGCTTCAGGCGTCGATTCATGATCGTAGAAATGATACGGCTGCTCGTATCTCCATTTCACGATCGACTCCGCATCCTCCGTCCGCATCTTCTCCGCATGAACATTCATAAACAGACGTCCTTTCCGATAGCCGTGCCGTGCTTACGTTATAACGCTGCAGCAGCCCTAGCGCTCCGCCAGAAACTGCTGCCTGTACTCCGTTGGCGTGACGTTCATCTTCTTGCGGAACACCTGCGTGAAATGCCTGACGTCGCCGTAACCGATACGTTCCGCGATCTCCGCAAGCTTCAGGCTCTGCTGCTGCAGCAGCTCCTTGGCCTGCTCGATGCGCAGGCTGATGACGTAGTCCTTATAGCCCTGGCCCGTCTTTTGTTTAAACAGCTGGCTGAAATAAATCGGGTTCAGGAACACGACGGAAGCAACTTTCTCCAGCGACAGCTCCTCGTTGTAGTGCGCCTTCAAATACTGCAGCGCGACCTCGATCGCTTTATCGCCGCTGCCTTCCAGCCCATCCGGGCTCGTCGCCCCAGCCGCATGCCGCAGCCACTTCACTTCCGCGGCGATGCGCTGAAAATCATCGATTTCGCCGGAATACGTAATATGGAACGGCACCTTCAAGTAGTGGCCCAAATGGGTCTTGAGCTCCGAAAGCAGCTTCATTTCTGCCTCCGCGCCTTCGGACTGAACGACGCCTAGCAGGCTTTGCCGGTCGAAATTGACCACGAACCCCTGCCCGTGGCGCTCGACCAGCTCGGAGAGCACGTTCTCGATAATAAAATGCTCCAGGTGCACCTGTTTGACCGCTTCCTCGATATGCACCATGATGAGCTTGAACCGCGGGAAATGCAAGGCAATCGGCTCGATGTCGATATTGCCCGTATCGAGACCTGTGGCCAGTCGCTGAAACACCGCCTCGCGGAGATACTTTAAATTCGTCTTCAGCATCTCCCCTTCACGAGAGAGCTTCGTCTCGACCTTAGCTTCGTTGACCAACTGGTCTATCAGCTCGACGAGCCGCTCCTTGCCGATCGGCTTCAGCAGATAGTCCTTCGCTCCGAGCCGCACCGCCTTCTGGGCGAAAGAAAATTCGGAATGCGCCGAAATAACGACCCATTTCACGTGGGGGTATTTGCGGCGTGACATCTTCATGAACTCCAGGCCGTCAATGCCCGGCATCAGAATATCGGTCAGAACGATGTCGACAGGATGACTGTCCATGATTTTGACCGCTTCCTCCGCCGAGGCGGCTAGGTGCACCGTATGTTCTGGGAAAGCCCGCTTGATCGTTCGTTTCACGCCTTCGCGGATAACGTTCTCGTCATCCGTGATAAGAATGCTCACTTCCATGGACAGCTCCTCCCTCCTTCGTGATCGGCCGCGGGACCGTTATGATCGCCGTCGTCCCGACATTCGGCTCGCTTCTTAGCTCCAGCCCGTAAGCTTCGCCGTACATGTGGCGAATGCGCCGCTGCAAATTGACGAGTCCGATGCCGCCGCCTCGTCTGCCCTCATCCTCGTATTCCCTGCGAACCGGCCCGTCCGGCCGGCTCAGCATCGCGTTTAATCGGTCGCGCGTGTCCGCACTCATCCCGACGCCGTTGTCCTCGATCATGATACGCAGATGGCGCTCCGCTTCCTTCGTATACACGCGCAGCATGCCCGGACGGTCGACAAGCGGCTCCAGGCCGTGCTTGACGGCATTCTCGATGATAGGCTGCAGCGTCATTTTAGGCAGCGGAATGTTCAGCCACGGATCGGCTGCATCCACATCGACGGTAAGCCTGCCCTCAAGCCGCGTCACGATAATCGTCAAATAATGCTTCGTCTGCTCGATCTCCTCACGGAGGCTGACGGCCGCGCCCTCATCCCAATGGCTGCTGTAGCGGAATAACCGGGACAGCGACAGCACCACCTTGCCGAGACGGTCATGTCCCTTCTCGTCCAGCATCCAATAAATCATGTCCAGCGTATTGTACAGAAAATGCGGATTGACCTGGGACTGCAGCGCATGCAGCTCCGCGTTCTTCTCGCTGACGGACGATATCTTCACTCGCTCGATAAGCTCCGCAATTCGATTAACCATCTGATTAAAGGAGGCCACCAAAATATTGATTTCCTGATACGAGGTCACGTTCAGCGAACCGCGGAAGTTTCCGATCTCGACCTGCTTCATCTCCGAAATCAACCGCTTGAGCGGCGATGAAATGGTCCGGGAAAAAATCGTCGCCAGCAGCGTCGATACCATGACGAGAATCGCGCCGACGATGATTAGAAACCGCTTCGTCTCCACCAGCTCCACGTTCAAATCCTGATCCGGCGTTACGCTGAGCACCGTCCAGTCGGCATAAGGCAGCATGGACGCCACGACCAGCTGGCCGTCGCTCTCCGCTACGACCGGCATGCCATCCGCTGGACGCGGTAGTTTTGCAAGCCACGGCTCATCCCACGCCTGAGCGGTCGTCGAGATTACGCTGCCGCTGCTCGACATCAGGTACACCTGGCTGTGCGCGCCGAGCTTCAGGTTGTCCATCGCGGCAGTGATCGCCTGCGGACTCGTCTCGAACAGCGCAATGCCGACAGGCCTATGATTGTTCAAATCGAAGATGGGGCGCCCGAACGCGAAGACCGCGTCGCTCTCCACCTGATCAATGATCGAATGCTTATAAACGCCGAGCCAGACCATGTCGCCCGTCGACTGCTTGATTTCGCTGTACCAGCTGCTCTCGGCGAAATGAGGATCGATTACATTGCCGTAATTGCCGTAGTTATACACTTTCCCTTGGTCGGTCAAAACATGAATGCCGATAATATCTTCCTTCGACAGGAAGACCGCGGCCAAGATATTCGTAATGGCCTTATCATTAAAATAATCGACAGCAGGGCTGTCGACTGAAGGATTGCTCAAAATACGAGCCAAATCATTATTGCCGATGACGGACTTCGACAGACTGTCGTACCCTTTCAGAAGAAGATCGAACAGCCCTGCCGTCTGCGATACGTTCTGCTTCGAGAGGCTGCTGATCTTCTCATGAAATTGTACCGTCGTCCGGTTATAGTACAGAATGCTGACCGTCAGCACAATAGCCGACATGCTGACCAGAAACAGCATGAACAGCCGATATTGAATGGAATGAAATCCACGTGCCACTAGCGATACCGCCCTTCCCTCCAGCAGCACTCTTCCTCATTACCCTTTGACCGCGCCGGCTACCATGCCCTTCGTAATTTTCTCGGAGAGCGTGAAATAGATAATCAGCACCGGAAGCGCTCCAAGCACGAGGAATGCGCCGATTGCGCCATAGTTGACGTTGTACTGGCTCACAAAAGTATATATGCCAAACGGGAGAGTTTTCAACTTCTCGGACGAGATAAAGGTCGCGGCCATGATATATTCGTTCCAAATCGTGATGAACGTCAGAATGACGACCGTCATGATCGGCGGCACTGAGATTGGCAGGATGATGCTGCGGAAGATCCGATAGACGCTTGCACCGTCAATGAACGCCGATTCTTCGATCTCGGCTGGAATGCCCTTCATGAAGCCGCTCATAATGAAGACGGCAATCGGCGTCGAGAACGCGATATACGGTAGAATGAGGGCCCAACGCGTATCGAGAAGATGCAGATTTTTGAAAATGAGCAGCAGCGGCAGCAGCGTTGCCTGCAGCGGAATCATCATACCGAGCAGGAAAATGAGCGAAACGATGGGTGCCAGCTTCCATTTGAAACGCGAGATCGCATAAGCGGCCATGGATGCGAGCACGATGACGCATAGCAGCGTCACGAGCGTGACAAGCACGCTGTTTCCGAGGTATTGCAGATAATGACCGCTCTTGTAAGCGTCTCTATAGTTACCCCATTGCGGCCACGTCGGCAGCGAGAAGAAGCTGGATCCAAGGATCTGCTCGTTCGTCTTGAGCGAGTACATAATCAGCCAAAACAATGGGTAAATTTGCGTAATGACGAGGATCCCGAGAAGTAGATACACGAGCCATTTTGAGATTGCCTTCATGATTCCGTTCTCCCTTCTAGCTGTACTTCGCTTCGACTTTTTTGAACACGAAATTGATAACGACCGTAAACACCAGACACACGAACACCAGGAAGGTTGCAAGCGCGCTTCCGTAGCCGTATTTGAACGACAGGAAGGACATGTTGTACATGTGCGATGCGATCGTATCCGTCGCGTGCGCAGGACCGCCGCCGGTCATAACCCAGACCAGATCGAATGCCTGCAAAGAGCCGATGAACGCGAGTACGATAGAAATTTTGAAGATCGGAACAGCCATCGGGTACGTAATGTACCAGTCGGATTTGAAGCCTTCGGCGCCGTCGATTTTAGCCGCTTCGTAGACTTCCTGCGGAATGTTCTGCACGCCCGTGAATTGAATGAGCAAATGGTAACCGAAGTATTGCCAAAGCGAAACGAAATAAAGCGCGTAAATGGCGATTTTGGGCTCCGTGAGCCAAGAGTGCGTCCAGCTGTCAAGCCCGACTGCGATCAGAATGCTGTTCAGCATGCCGCCTGTCTCCGCTGGATTATAGATGGTTTTCCACAATTGGCCGATGATGACGACGGACAAGATAACAGGTACGAAATAAATTGAAACGAGTGTGTTTGCTTTCTTAACGTAGCGATTCATCAGTGCTGCGACAAACAGACAAACCGGAATTTCAGCCATCGAAAATACGGAATACATCAGGGTACGCCTAACAGAGGGCCAGAAATTCGCATCATGGGCGAACATCGTTTTAAAGTTGTCTAACCCGATGAATTTCGCCGTATTGATGCCGTCCCAATCCAGCAGGCTGTCGTAAACAGAAACGACGATCGGCACAAATACAAGACCGACATAGATAATCAGACACGGCAGGACGAATAAGGCGATTGTACGGGCCGGGACTTTTAAAACATTCACTGGGGTAGCCTCCTGATTGTAAAGAATGAAACATCGGCTTCTTAATAGAGAACCGCTGTTTTTATTTAATAAAGCCGATTTAGGGTGGAGCAGCCTGAGCGCCTCCACCCACCATCGACTTGTTCGTTCATGCCTTATTTATTCGAATCGAATGCCGATTGGTGCTCTGCTGCTACCGCTGCAGGATCTACCTTTTGAACGAACATGTTTTGGATGCTGGAAAGGTGAGCTTGCGCGATCGCCGGTTTCATCGTGTTGTCGAATGCCAGGTCGCCGCCTTTAACGTTTTGGAACAGACCCAGCACGTCTTGAGCCAGCTGCGAGTAGCCTGCCGCTTTGAAGTCGCCCGTGATGATTTGGCCGCTGCCGACTGCGTTTTTCAGCTCGAATTGTTTCTTCGGCATTTCCGTCATGAAGTAGTTCAGGAAGTCCTTCGTTTCTTTCAGGTGCTTGCTGTTAGCGGATACCGCGAACGCGCTGCCTGGTGCAAGCATGAATTGGTCAGGATCGCCTTTGCCGCCGACTGTCGGGAATTTGAAAACGCCGACTTTGCTGCCTACGGAAGAAGCGTCGATGGCGCCAGTTTCCCACGTACCCATGATCATCATAGCTGCTTTGCCTGTTTTGAAGATGTTGCCGCCTGTGTTGTAATCGATCGACGTTGCGCCTTCTTCAAACGCTTTCGCTTGAATCAGATCTTGGAATTTGGAAACCGCATCTGTAAACGCCGCGTCTTTGAAGGTTTTTTTGCCGTCCAGCACGTCCTGCAGGAAGCCAGGGCCGCCGTTCGTGCGAAGCAGGATGTTCATGAACAAGAACGAGCCTGTCCAAGAATCTTTCTCGCCGATCGCAATTGGCGTGATGCCTTTCGCTTTCAGCTTCTTCACGTCGTCCACGAGCTCTTCGTACGTCGTAGGCGTTGCCGTGATGCCGGCTTGCGTGAACAGGTCTTTATTGTAGTAAACGACTTCGATGTTGTTGCCGTCAGGCAGCGCGTATACGTTATTATCGAAGCTGTAATAGTCGAGAAGGCCTTTTTGGAACGTATCTTTCAAGCCGTTCTGGTCGAGCATGTCGTTCAGTGGCGCAAACAGCTTTGCGTCTACGAAAGGCTTCATTTGTGCCGCCGGATTCACGATTGTAATGTCCGGTATTTCTTTGGAAGCGGCTTGCGTTTTGAGCTTCAGCTTCTGTTGGTCCGTATTGAGGGAGTCAAGCTCGATCGTTACGTTCGAGTGGTCCTTCTGATATTGGTCTACAATCTCGTGAAGCATTTTATAGGATGGCGTCGCCGGATCCGGATAGATGTTTTGGAAGGTGATTTTCACTTTCTCGCCGCTGCTTGCATTCCCGCCGCCGTTCGTACCTGCGTTTGTATTTGAATTTGCCGAGTTGTTGCTGTCCGTTTTGCTTCCGCAAGCGGTAGCGCCTACAAGAAGTACTGCGGCTGTCAATGCGAATGCCGCTGTTTTAGTCGATTTTTTAACCATCTGTTAATCCCCCTTGGGTTAATATACGCTAATTATCATGTACCAAGCCCTTTCCAACAATGCGCGAAATCAAGGAATGAGGTTTGCTTTTTTAAGATGCTATTCACGCTGGCTGCCTTAAAATATCACCGGATCTGGGCGGATTACCCTTGTTAGGAGGAGGCAAGAAATGTGGGGTTTCGCTTCATGGCTGCCATTCATGCTATCATGAAAGCAAAGAAGATGACCGCTATGAATAGAGAGGAAGCTGTATATGGAAAACATCCGCAATATTTATTGCGTTGGCCGCAATTATGCCCTTCATGCGAAGGAGCTTGGCAACGACGTGCCGAAGGAGCCGATGATCTTCGCCAAGCCGACGCATGCGCTGCAGCCGGCAACCGGCAAAATCACGGTGCCGGGAACGATCGGCAGCGTGGATTATGAAGCCGAGCTCGTTGTGCGCATCGGCGCCGGCTACAAGCCTGGCATGACCGTCTCCGACATCGTCGACGGCATCACGCTCGGCCTTGATCTCACCGCGCGCGACGTGCAGACGGGGCTCAAGGAAAGACGCCATCCGTGGCTGCTAGCCAAAGGCTTTCTCGGCTCCGCCGTTCTGGCCCCGTTTCAGCCGTACCCTGGCGAGGCTGCATTAGCCGGGTTAACCTTTAATCTCATTAAGAATGATACAGTCGTGCAGACCGGCTCGCCGCTGGATATGATCTTCTCCATTCAGCAATTGATCGACTTCATCGGCCCGCGCATGGGGCTTGGTGCAGGCGATATCCTCTTCACCGGCACGCCTGCGGGCGTAGGCCAGATTGCGGATGGCGACACGCTGGAGATGAAGCTGACGGTCGACGGCAGAGAAGAAACGTTCGGTCCGATGTACGTGGACATGGCCTGAGCGCGGAAGAACACAAATAAGGGCAGCCTCGCCGTCAATGAGAATTGACGTCCGGGCTGCCCTTATGCTCTTGCTCTTTACTCGTACATTTTAAGCGAATTCAGGTTGATCGCTGTCACCTTGCCATTCTTCAGCTCGAACTCCAGCGCGCTGCGCCTCGTTTTATCGATATAGCCGATCGTGTCCGACTTCCCTTTGCTCCGCGTGTAGAAGCGCTCTCCGTACATCTTCACCACATCTGCCTTGGCATCGCCGAGCTTTACGCCCTTAGCCGTCTTCGACGCCGGCCCAAGCGAATAGCCCAGCACCTCGTCGTCCATGGACGTATATTGATACGCCTCGTACATGAAGATAAAGCTCCGCCCGCCGTCGTTTAGCGTCCGCAGCGGCTTTCCTTGGCTCTTCACCAGCTCCTGCTCGCTCATGCCCAGCCGGACCTCACTGCCACCGTCCTGCTCGGCGCTCAAATCCGTCGACTGCACCCCGTCGAAGTAGGTGAGCGGCGTCTCGCTTCTGCCTCCGCAGCCTGCCAGGAGCAGCATGACGCCGAGCATGCAAGCCAGCAAGGCGAAGCCTCTATTCAAACGTATCATTTTCTCTCCCCTTTACGAGCTGTCGCCTACTACCCTTCGGCGACTGTAACGCCGAATCCTGCCCCCATAGCACGCAAAAAGGCACGAACTTGTTACAGTTCGCGCCCCGCCTTGATTTCTATTCCCGATGTGCCGCGTTGATTCCCGACTGCGAGGCATCCCCCGACGCCTGATAGGCGATGACTATGATTTCCTCCGAGGTCTGCTTGCGCAGCTCGCTCTCGAACTGCTGCAGCTGAGCCAGCGCCGCGCCGTCCAATTGGGCCGGTTTATAATCCATTCGCGTCCCTCCTCACATAGTTGGCCTAAAGAGGCCATGCTATGTTTCAGTGTTGACGGGAAAGCCGGCTCTTATGCAGGCAGATCAATCAGCATAAACTGCGCATCCTTCTTGCCCTGAATGTCCAGCTTGGACAAATCCGTAATGCGCGCCGAATCGCTCTTCGCGAGCGTATACTCGCCGTTCAGCGTCACCTCTCCGCGCATGACGAAGACGAAGATTTTGCGGGATGCATCGCCTTCGAAGGTTACCGATACCCCGTCGTCCGGTTCGGAGAGGTAGATCGTCATATCCTGGTGAATCGAGACGATGGATTCGCCCGGAATGGATTTGGATACGATCGGGAGCAGCGCGTTCTTCATCCCTTGCTGGTCATACTTCTTCTGCTCGTATGACGGCTTAAGACCCTTCGCTTCCGGCAAAAACCACATTTGGAGCAAATTCGTTACTTCCGTCTCGGACGAATTCACCTCGGAGTGCAGAATGCCTGTTCCCGCACTCATGCGCTGCACTTCGCCAGGGCGCATAATCTCGGAAGCCCCCGTATTGTCTTCGTGTTTCACTTCACCGTGCATGACGACCGTCACGATCTCCATGTCCCGGTGCGGATGCGTGCCGAAGCCGCGGGTCGGCTGGATGAAATCTTCGTTGAACACGCGGAGCGGACCAAAATTCACATTGCCTGGATCGTAATAATCCGCAAATGAGAAACTAAAATTAAATTGAAGCCAGCCCAAATCACCTGAAAATCGGGAAGCAGCCGGATAAACGTCAATCATGCTTAACACGCTCCTTAGAGAGAAATAGTTGAGATCGCAAACCTAATTTTCAGCTATGCTTATTAACTTACTTTATGTAAGCATCATAGGTGTGGTATAGTAACATTGTCAAGGAGGGGTATTCATGGATCACTTGTATATTCGCCACACTGTCGGCGGCCGGCTGTTTCTGGATTCCAAGAAACACGAGACGAATTTCACGGTAGAACCGGCAGGCAGCCGTGAAGGTTGGAAGCTCATCATCGATGTGCCTGATCAGACGCAGGCCGAGGATATTATCCGTCATCACGACGACCTGAACATTTTCTTCGTTCCCGAAGGCTCGGAGAACCGCAAGACGTGGTTTTTCACGACGCACGGACACGTCGAGTACGACGAAGCCGCCAAGCAGGTCATTATTTGGGCCGATGGCCGGATCGACTACGACGTCTAATCCGTTCTACACCCAGCCCCAGAAGAAGCCTTCCCGTTCCCAGGCTGCGCGCCCGCCGTGCAGCTTCTTAAACCGTTTCTTCACTTCCTTATCGATGGACGCATGGCCATTCTCGTTCACATAAATCAGCGCCTCGCCAAAATGCTCCCGAATATAGTCCACCGCCTGCTCCTGCCGCAAAATACCGGCCGACTGCAATTCCCGCAGCATCCACTGTGCCGCTTCTTCCGCTGTATCGGACATCCCGCATTGCCCCCTCTCAAAAAAATTTCCAGCATTTGTTGTTACTTTCTCCCCATGCCGTCGTATCATCTACTACATAAGCACGCCAGCTGGTGTGCCGCGTTTGTCCACATGAGGAGGGAAAATGCATGCAAGTTGTAGAGCCGCATACGAGAAAACCAAGTTTCAACCTAAGACCGCTGATTTGGACCGCCGTTCTGCTGATCGCGGGACTGCTGGTCGCCTTCAACGCCTTCGCAACCGTCCAGTACGGCAACGTCGGACTGTACAAAACGTTCGGTAAATTGAATGATAGCACACTGTCACCGGGCATTCATCTGAAAATCCCTTTCGTGCAGTCCATCATTCAAGTTAACGTGCAGGTGACCAAGGCCGAGACGGACACCTCCGCGTCCTCCAAGGATTTGCAGCCGGTCTCGACGCATGTCGCCGTCAACTATTCCGTCGACAAGGACTCCGCCTATAAGCTGATGAACAACATCGGCGGCTCCTTCGGCAATGTCATTGTGAACCCGGCCATTCAAGAAATCGTCAAGGAAGTGACTGCACGCTACCCCGCGGAGGATTTGATTGCGAAGCGCGATGTCGTCGCCGGCGAGGTGCGGGAGCATCTGACGGCTCGGCTTGCCAGATATAACCTCATCGTAAACGACATTAATATCGTCAATTTCAAGTTCTCCGATGCATTCAACCAATCGATCGAAGCAAAGCAGGTTGCCCAGCAGCAGGCGCTCAAGGCCGAGAACGATCTCAAGCGCGTCCAGATCGAGGCGAAGCAAAAGGTTGCACAGGCGCAGGCGGAAGCCGAATCGCTCAAGCTGAAGAAGCTGGAGGTGACGCCGGAGCTCGTGCAGCTGAAGCAAATCGAAGTGCAGGAGAAAGCCGTGGATAAATGGGACGGCAAGCTGCCTACTGTAACGGGCGGCGCAACGCCGTTCATTGACGTGAACGCGTTCACCGCGGGCACCGGCGCAAGCACCGCTGCACGTGCAGGCGGCAGTTCGGAAGGCGTCGCGGGCGCAGATGCCGGCGCGGACGCAAACTCGGCCGGCGAGACAGCAGCAGCGCAGCCATAAGCTGTCCCCGTGCGGGAATCGAATTTCAAGAAAGAGGCACCGATCAAGCTAACAGCTTGCTCGGTGCCTCTTTTTCTTGCAAGTATTCGCGTAAAACCACTTTGTTTAGCGAATAGCCACTACCTTTGTCAGCCTTGCAGGGAGGTGACCGCTTCACCGCGAATAGGCTAAGCAAAACCACCGGAAGCGAGTGATTAAGAATGGAACTTGTGAAGAGCAAGGACGCCGCTGCATCGCTGAACGTCAGTCAGACGACAGTTAAACGCTGGGCCTCGCACTACCCTGATATTTTTCGCAAAGACCGCTTTGGTCATTATATTTTTAACGAGCGGGATATGAAGCTGCTCGCTTTCATTAAGACCGCCATCGAACAAGGAGAGACGATGGAGCAGATCAAGCTGCCCAGCGAGCCGGCCGAGAAGCCGCGGCTGCAGGACGCTTTCCTCGAGACGGCGGCCAGTGCGGAGCTGCTTCGGCCCGCAGAGGATGATATGCTTACGCGGATTCTCCACATGGAGCGCCGGCTGGATCAGAAGGCCGATGAAGTTGTCAGCGCTCAAATCCTGCAGCACCGCGAAGAGTTGGAAGAGCTGCGCCGCATGATCGACCAGCTGTCCGCCGCGATCGAAATCGTGCGGCAGCCGGCACCATCCAGTGAATACACGCGCAGCACCCCTGAAGCCAAACCGCCCGTCAGCCAACCATCGCGTAAACGCGGGCTTTTCCGCTCCATGTTCATCTGGTTCTAATCGGCTCCGGGTCGCCTCAGCTTAAGGCGGATTGGCATCCGCAGGCAGGATGCCTTCCGTCTTAAGCTCCTTCGACGCTTGAAGCGTACGCTGCAGGACGCTGTAGATCAGAATTGGATCGAACGGTTTGGTCAAATAGTAGTCCATCCCGGCTTCCAGCACCGCATCCTCCACGCCTTTCATCGCATCCGCCGTCATCGCCACAATCGGTGTACCCTTCACATGATCCAGCTGCCTAATCCTTCTTGTCGCTTCATAACCGTCCATGATCGGCATCTGCAAATCCATCAGGATTACATCGTACCGCTTCAGCCCGGCCATGCGCACTGCTTCCTCGCCGTTATCCGCAACGTCGATCAGCATGCCCTTGCCTTTCAGAATCTCCACGGCAACCAGCTGGTTGATACTGTTGTCTTCCACGAGGAGGACGGAAGCACCTTGAAGCAGCGCGAAACGATCGGCTTGCTCCTTCTTCTCATCCAGGCTTTGCTTGGCCGCAATGTGCGGCTGAAGAAGCGATATGACCTCATCGAACAGCTGGGACTGGCTCATCGGATAGAAGAGTACCTTCTCGACCGCGTTCGTAGGCACGCTGCGATAGAGTTCAACATCGTGGTAAGCGCTGATAAGCACGAGCGGACCGGTTTTCTCGGCCATTTCCTGCTTCATCCGTTCGGCCAGCTTCGCCGTATTGCCGCCCTGCAGCTGCCAGTCCAGCATCACCAAGTCATACCGGCTGTGGAGTGTAATATTGTAGATGGCCTCTTGTTCGGAGGCTGCCAGCGTCACGATGAACTTGAACTGCTCCAGCTGATTACGCATCACCTGTTGCATGCCGAGATCGTCGCAAATCAACAGTACGCGCAAAAACTTCATATGTATGTCCCTGCCGGCAAACGGCAGGAGCGAAGAACTTGAGCTTGTTTGGAAAAAGGCGTTGAAGAAAAACCGGCTCCCTTCGCCCTCCGCACTCTCCACCTCTAATGTGCCGCCCATGAGCTCGGCAAATTTCCGGCTGATGGCAAGGCCCAGGCCCGTACCGCCGTACTGCCTGGTCGTGGACATATCAGCCTGCGTGAACGTCCGGAACAGCTTCTTATGCTGTTCGGGGCTGATGCCGATACCCGTATCCCGCACCGAGAAATGCAGTTGAACCTCGTCGGCGTTTCTCGATACCATCTCTACCGAAATGGTGATTTCCCCTTCATGGGTGAATTTCAGTGCATTGTTTATCAGGTTGAGCAAGATTTGCTTCAGCCGCAGCGGGTCGCCCTTCAGCACTTGAGGCACGCGATGGTCGATGACGATATGCAGCTTCAGCTCCTTCTCGAATGCTTTGACCGCCACCATATCGGAGATATCATGGATGACCTCATAAAGATTAAAATCAACCTGTTCCAGCACTACTTTCCCCGCTTCGATCTTGGAGAAATCGAGGATATCGTCGATAATGCCGAGCAGGCTGCGCGTCGAGAGAATCGACTTGCCGACATAGTCTCGCTGCACTTCATTCAGCGGCGTATTCTGCAGCAAATAGTTAAGCCCCAGAATGATATTAATCGGGGTCCGAATCTCGTGGCTCATCTGCGCCAGGAACTGGCTCTTCGCTTGGTTCGCGCCATCTGCGTCCAGCTTCAGCTTCCAGTCCGTTAAATCGTGGAACGATACTTCTATGCAGGATTTTCCCTTGAAAGTCATCGGCACCATCGTTACCGAATAGCTGCGCGGCTCTTCGCCGCCGAACCAAATGTCCAGCTCGCAGCGCTGCAGCACCCGCATTACCGCCGTCTCTTGAAAATGCCTCTCCCACTCCGCCTCGTCGCTGACCGTGACCAAGTCCGTCAGCTTCTTATCGTCGATTTCCGTTATATCCGGCCCCAGCATAGACGTAAACTGCGTATTCGCCGACATGATGCGGCCTTCCGGATCGAAGCCAATAAAGATATCCGATGAATGTTCGACGATCGAACGGTAGCGTTCCTCGCTCTCCCTCAGACGTTCCTCCGCCTGCTTCCAATCCGTTATATCCGTGCTGGAGAGAATGATTTCCGTGACAATGCCGTTTTCGAAAACAGGCTGCAGGCTGTTGAACATCCGAAGATTGCTGTACGCGAGTTCGAAGGTCGTCTCCTTCCCCTGGAAGGCTATGTCGAAATAGCCCGCTATGGATTCAATTTGGCTCGGCGCGAGACCTTTCAAATCATTCAGCCGATTGTTGATCATTTCGTCATAGCTCCAGCCATACCTATACAGGAGCTGCCCTTCTACGAGGGCGAAACGGTAGGCGCCCTCCGGGTCACGGATGATTTTCGCCGTCAGGCCAGACTGAAGATGAAGCAGTCGGTGCATCTCATCGCGTGCGGCGCGGTTCGCGCTCTCGAGCGCATGGGCCCGAATGCGGTAGTCGAGCAGCTTAGCGATTGTAATTACACCGATCAAATTAAATAGACAGAAATTGACCAATGCGGTTGTGGGGAGATGAATCATCGCGGGACTTAGCACGAGCATGCCGAGATCTAGTGCCAGAATTGGATAGATCCATTTTCGCCAATAGTTCCGTTCCTTATGGTGAATAAGTGCATTAGCGGCTAATAAGACAACCATAAGAATGACCGCCCCCCACGATCCAACCGTAACGGGGTAGAAGGACAGCCTGAACAATAGGATAAGAACTCCAGCCAGGCTTGCAGAGGAGAGCCCCCCGAAATAGGCAGCGGTGAGCACGGTAACGAACCGCAAATCAATGCGCGCGCCGTCTCCCACCTGAACCCCGTAATAGACGAGAACAGCCCCGAACAAGCCCTGCAGCAATCCAAGCTGAAGCTTATATTTCCACGTATGCTTCCGACTGTTGTTCAGAAGCAGCCTGCTGGATAATAACGTAACGACGGTCATTAATGCTGCGTTTACGATAAAATCTTTCCACATTGCAGCTCACCTGTCCCCTAGTTATCTGTTACTGGAGGATTTCGACAGGATTCGAGTTTTTTCCTGCCTGTGGAAGAAAGGTCTTCAAGCTGCTGTAGAATCGGTCTCGTCAGCGATAGCAAGCAAAAAGAGACCCGCAGCAACGGGCTGCGGGTCTTAAGAAAAACTATATTAAAAGGGGGGTTGGTCTTAGTATAGGCGCCGAATATTAAGGGAAGATGAAAATCACATGTCAGGCGGATTACATTTCCGTTGCAGAACCTGTCAATTTGGAGCCAATTTTTGCAATACAAGCTGCCTTACAACCGTTTCTCAAGTTAAATGAGAAAAAGAAAAAGGCGCAGTCTCCGAATTAGCAGAGCACCATCGCCTTTTTCATGTTGGACCTATTCCCAGCCGTTATGCCGGTTGCATGCACTTGCACTAATACGTCTTGCTCTCCAGTTCATTCAGTGCCCTGAACGTGTACCCCTGCTCCCTTGCCGCGTCGATGATTCGGCCAAGCGCATCGGCATTGTCCTTCGACACGGAATGCAGCAGAATCACAGCCCCCGGATGCAGCTGCGCCATGACGTTGTCGTAGGCGTATTTCCAGCCCCGCTGCGCGCTCGGCTCCCAGTCCCGGTAAGCGATTGACCAGAACACGCTCGTGTACCCCTGCTCCTTGCTCACCGCAAGCACCCGATCGCTGAAGATGCCTCTCGGCGGCCGAAGGAACGGCATGTCCTTCTGCCCGGTTAGATCGGCGACGGCTGTCTTCACTTTCGCGAGCTCCATACCGATCTGCCCATTGGAAATCACGCTCATATCGGGATGGCTCCATGAGTGGTTGCCGATGAGATGACCCTCCGCCGCCATGCGTTTGACGAGCTCCGGCTTGTCCTTTACGTAATGGCCGGTCACGAAGAAAATCGCCGGTACGCCCTTCGCCTTGAGCACGTCCAGGATGCCCGGCGTATAGCCGTTCTCATAGCCGTTGTCGAAGGTCAGATACAGCTCCCGCTGCTTCGTATCCCCCAGGAAAATCGCTCCGTGCTGCTGCAATATCGTCTGGAAGCCTTCTTCTTTAATGGATGGCAGCGCTCCGCCGACGCTCTTCTTAAATCCAAAATGGTAAGGTCCGCCGGCCGGTGCTGCACCTGCGGGCTTCAGCAGCATCAGGCAGGATACGATTCCGAGCGCTGCAAGGAGGATGATCCATTCTTGACGTTTGATCATTGTTTTCACCACTTTCCTGCTTGAACGTTTCATGTTTCACTCCCTTATTATGCCGCAGGCATCGGTAAATTATGTGAAACGAACCAATCGCAGCGGCGGGAAATTAGCAGCTCGGGTGTGTTAAACTACAAGAATGGAATCTGTTCAAATGGGAGTGAGCACAACGATGGCGTTATATCGCCGATTAGTGACGAATGAGGATTTTACGGAGGCGATGGAGCGTCAGTTCAAGCTCCGCGTCTACAAAGACGATCATATTATTGACTCCGGCGGCATGATTATCCGCTTCGACGACGCCATCGTCGTCTGCCAGTCCAGCGTCAGCGATGTCGCTTATCATGATCGGACCGCCTGTGAGTTTTTCGAAATTCGCAGGCGTTAGGACGAGTCGGGCTTCATTTGCCGCGCCGGCCCGTACATCGAGGCTCGCCGGCCTTCGCGCAAACGACCTCAGGCAAAAAGGATGCAGCCGTAATTTAACGGCTGCATCCTTTTTGCCTTCCCACTTATTCGGCTTTGCGATTGACCGGCACGTAGATATCCATCTCCCACAGCTCGTTGCCCGGACCACTGCGGCTGTCGTACAGCTCGAACTCCGATTTCCCTGCATGCTCGTAGCCGGAATGCGGGAACCACTCGCTGAAAATAGCCTGCCAGGTGCTTTGAATCGATGACGAGAACTGATCCTCCGGCACTTTAGGCGTCGTAAACACCGCATATTCGGCTTCGCCGAACGCTCGGCATGACAAGCCTTCCGGCACATCTTCAAAATGCTCCGCTTCCATGCCGATCGTATAGATGAACGTTCCTGCCTCCATATTGAAGGTATGGCAGATGCCAAGCTCCACCGGACTGTCCTTGTGTACCCGGTTCGGGATACGCTGCGACCAGCCGTTTCGCAAATACTCCTGCCAGAATGCCGGAATTTGCACGTGGTTCTGCCCTTCGTTCATCGACGTCTGAAGATCGTAGCCAATTACCTTGAAAGCAGGTTTCGTAACGATGCGATACTCCATTTGAATGCCTCCCAAATAAGGATTGTACTTGCGCTGCAGCACGTCCAGCTTGGCATAGTCCGGCGTTCGGATGCCGCGCTTGCGATACGCCGCGGGCGTCATCTCGAACATCCGTTTGAATGCCCGCGTGAACGTTTCGTGACTTTGAAAGCCGTTAGCCAGCGCAATGTCCAGGAGCCGTTCATCCGTATGAGCGATCTGATAAGCGGACCGCGCCAGTCGCCGCCTGCGCACGTAATCCATGATCGTGTCTCCCGCCACAACTTCGAATACGCGGTGAAAATGGAACTCCGAGAAGCCCGCCGTCTTCGCGAGCCGCGGCAAGGACAGATCTTCGTCCAGATACGCCTCCACGTAATCGATGGTCGCTTGAATCCGTCTCAAAATATCCTCATTCATCGGTAGGTTCGGCCCTTTCTCTTGTACTGCACTTATTGTAACGCAGCATGCCTTACGGAAGCTTGACGTTTCTTGCTTTCGTGTCTCTATAGCCTCGGCGAGTCGAACTTTCCTGGGGCATTCGCTAGATTCAGAGACATTCACCCTACCATTTCTGCACCTCTCTGCATCTACTATTACTAGCACGCATAGGAGCACTCGTGAGAAGAAAGCAGGGATGGTAGATGTTGATTGCTAGACAATCAAACTTAAAGGACGGCGCTGCACCGGACCAAGCGGAAAGCAGCCGCTCGGCCAGCAGCAGCGCCGTCCTACGCACGTCTGTCGCGAGGAAACCGCAGCGCAAGCCTTCGGGGAACATTTCGCCCAAACGGCCGAACTGCAAGCAAAGGGCAAGGGCAAGGGGCAGCACAAGAATTGTATTTACCACAGGGGTGCTTCGAATCAATCCCGACACGACGTTCGTCCTGGTTGATCTGGTCAACATGGGCTCGAATGTTGCGTCCAATATCTCCATCCAAGTCTTGGATTGGTCGACCGGCAGGCCCTACGCACTCCCGTTGACCCCTTGGAATATGAACGAAAGCTTGCTTTCGATTGCCCCATTTACATCGATTTACGTGTACGCGGACGACTCTACCGTCGAATTCAAGTATGAGGTGCGCATTGCTCGGTCGGCTGCAAGCCGAAACGTCATCATGATGGAGGCTGACGATGCCGACAACCGCTAGCAGGCGCGCCAGGAGCGCTCAGAGCACACCATGCCCTGATTGCTGCTGGGCAAAATCCCGCTCTCCCCCGCTGCGCTGATCAGCAACGCAGGGCAGCAGCACTTACGCAGGCCCGATCGGCTGAATCTCAATCCGGTGCCAGACGGCACGCCAGTTCTTCTTCGCCATTCGATTCTCATAAAGGCCGAACATCGCCGGATGCGCTTGAACATACGGCGTCGGTCGGACGATCATGAGCACGAGATCATCAATGCCGCAAGGCGCAGCCAGGCGCATATCGCCTTTGTCATCCATCGACAAGCCAAGCGCCGTGACCGTCTCGGGAAACTTCGAGATCGCATCGACGGAGGAAGCGTACGGCGGATTGCCGTTCAACGTATGCATCCTCGCTTGATTCTTAACGGACCAAGGAACATCGGGCATGACCACCCTCAGCTGCCGCTCGAATTCCTTCTCCGCGGCCTCATCCGTGGATTCGGAGTCGAAATAAACGATATCCACATCCGGCAGCGGCGTCCGCACCTCGAAACCATGAAGCGTATCCCACACCTTGGACCGCACAAAGCCCGCGCACGCCCACCAGTCCGGTAATGCAAGCGAGCGGGCGGCCCGCAGCACGTCCATCATCCATTCATCTTCGGCTGCGAGCCGGATAATATCCCGTTCATTCATCATCATCGAAGCCGCTCCTTCACACGCGAACATATATTCCTATTATACACCAGCATCCATTGGCTTCAACCTGGAATTTCCAATACCGGCATTGAGCCTGCCTCTCTAAACCTTGGACCCTTCCTTGTACCGCGTCATGAACTTGATATAATCGCGGGCAATCCGAAGGTCCTCCAGCGCTTCACTTGCCGTGCATGGAGCCGGCCGCTCGCCGCGAACGGCGGCCAGGAAATTGACCGCCTGCCTGCGCATGGCGCCTTGATTCGGCAGGACAGGCTCCGTAAAGCTCGGCAGTCCATTGCCGTTGTCGCGGAATACCGTCACTTTACCCGCGCGCTGACGAACGAGCGGCGCCGGGAGCTCGACCTGAATAAAGCCTTTATCGAACGTAACCAGGATACTCTCCTGCCAATCGGTCGACGTTACATACGTCCCCATCTCCAGCGTCACGCATTTGCCGCTGTCGCTCTCGCCGACAAGCAGCGCTCCCGAACGGGCAGCATACGTGAGTTTATAGGATTCACCCAGCATGAAGCGGATCGCGTTGACCTGGTGAATATAGTAGTTAACGAAGACATCGTAGCTTGCCGCCTCCTCGTCCGTCATCCCCTCCGGCTTCGGCTCACGCTCCGAGGCGCCTGCGGGCTCGTTGGAATAAAGCGCGTTGTCCGCCCCTCCGACCCAATCGCCAGGCGGCATAGATACCCGGACATAGTTCAGCTGGCCGAACTCGCCGCTTGCCTGCCATTCCTCGATGATCGCCTTGGCGTATTCCACGGCCGGATCGGAACGCTTATGGTACCCGATCATATGCAGCGCTCCGTATTCCTCGCCAATCTGAACAAGCCGCTCGCCGGCTTCCACCGACAGCGCGAGCGGCTTCTCCGTGAAGACCGGTACGCCAGCACGGAGCAGATCCGGAATGAGGATCGCATGCTGCTGATACGGCTGCGACGCAATGATCGCATCCACCTTCTCATGGGCAAGCAGCTCCGTATGATTGGCATAGATCCGCGGAATACCGTAACGCGCCGCGACCTTCTTCGCAAGCTCGGCACGCGGCTCCGCCAGCGCCACGACCTCGCATTGATCGTGCAGCATGGCGTAATTGAATAAATGCGCGTTCTGGCCCATGAAGCCGGAACCGACAAAACCGATTTTCACTTTGCTCACTGCTCGCTCGCCTCCGCATCTCTTCCCAAATTTTCGAATAGGTACAGGCCGTCTTTGCCCGGCGCAACAAGATCCGGATAACCGTTGCCCGTTATATCCTGCACCCAGAAATAAATGCCGCAGCCAGATGCCTCGCCCGCCGTTCCGTAATCAATGACATGTTTCTCAAACGCGCCGTTCTTGATTTTGTAATAGTAGATGCCGATGTCGTCGAACGCGCCGGGGTCGCCGTCGTTATGGGCGCGGTACCGCTTGCCGGTCACGAGCTCCTGCTCGCCGTCGCCGTCGATGTCGACCAGCTGCATATCGTGAAACTGGGACGCCGTCATATCGATCTCATGCTTGATCCACGTCCGATTGCCGCCTTCGTCGATCCGCTGCTCCAGCCAGTGCAGACCATAGTCATGACCCTGGCCGACGATCAGATCCGTCAGGCCATCGCCGCCCACGTCATAGCCGAGAATCGGCACGCTCGCAGAACCGAGCTCAAACTCGGCATGGAAGGTCCACGGCCGCTGCGACGGATCCTCCGGCTGCTCCAGCCACCCGCCGGACAACACGATGTCCATCCGTCCGTCACCGTTGACATCCGCGAAGCCCATGCCGTGTCCCGCCTGTGCCGCTCCGATCACGACCGTCTCGAATTGCCCCGTGCCGCGGCCCTCCGCGTCAACGACAAGCTTGAAGTACTTCTGCGGCTCGTTCACCGCGTTCGGGAAAATCTCCGGAATCCCGCAGCCGTCGATATCGAAGAACCTTACCGTCTCGTTGCACGTGCTCGGGCCGACGTCGAACGTCTGCCATGCTTCGCCGGTCACGCCGGGGTTCTTGCGCCAGCGCACGGCATCGCTCCAGTAGGAAGCCGTAATGATATCGGTCCAGCCGTCGCCGTCCACGTCCATCGGGAAATCGCTGAAGTCGTCATGGTAACCGTCGATGGCCTGTACGTCGCTAATCAGATGCTTCTTGACGAAATCCGGCCCCTCGTACCAGAAGGCCCCGCTTACAATATCCAATACACCGTCATTGTTCACGTCGAATACGCTGCATGCCTCATAGGCTGTATCATCGATCTTGCGCTTGCGGAACTGAATGGACACGTTTCCTACCTCCTGCGGGATTGTCGTTTCGAGTTTCGCCTTCATTCTAAGCGAAGCCCGTACGCACTTACAGCCAATACTCGGACACAATCATACGAAAGTCAGACCAAATGTAAGCCCTTCCCATGGTATACTGTTGCTAACAAGCACAAACCGTGTTGACAGTAAAAACTGATGCGCAGCACGGGGACCGGAGGAGGAGCGGATGCGGGTCAACTACGAAGGCGTCGAGATCGGGATTATAGGCGCAGGGCGGATTACACCCGATCCGGATTGGACCATCGCGCCGCACAAGCATGAGCATTACGAAATCCACTTCATCACCGAGGGCATCGGCCGCAACCTGCTCGAAGGCGGCGAGATCGAGCTCTACCCCGGCATGGTCTACTTAGCCCCGCCCCACGAAATACACGCGCAATTCTCGGACAAATCCTCGCCGCTCGGACTGTATTTTGTCGTGTTCGACCTGCAGCTGCCGGAAGGATGGGAGCCACTGCCCCGCATCTATGCACCCTACAGCTTCTCGAGCGGGGACCTGCTGTCGATCTTCGAGAGCATGAACGGCATCGGTGACGCGGGCATGGGCAGCAGGCTGCTCGGACATATGCGCCTGATCGAGATGATCTGGAAGGTGCTGGAGTCCCGCTTGAGCAACGCGTCGTCCCTTCCATCCGCCCAGCCGCTCAATGGGCATGGCCAGCCCTCTCCTGTTCTGCAAAATGCCGTTCTCTACATCCAGCAGCATTTCTACCGCAATCCCACCGTGGCAGAAATCGCGGTCGCCTGCTTCGTCAGCGAGCGGCATCTGTCGCGCATGTTCCTTCGCCAGATGCAGATGACTGTCAATCAATACGTCCAGCATGAACGGCTGTTCTACGCCTCGACGGAGCTGAAGCACTCGAACGCATCGCTGCAGGACATCGCCGAGCGGCTGCAGTTCTCCTCCGTGCAGTACTTCGCGCAGTGGTTCAAAGGGCTGTCGTCCGCGACACCTACGGAATTCCGCAAGAAGCATTTCGGCTCCTGATGAACACTGGAACCGGCTGTTACAGACCCCCCGCGGTTCCGATGCCGGCGTCGAGCAGCAGAACGTCCGGTTCATCCCGTATTTCGCTTGGGCCAATCGCGGCCCCGGAGAGATGACGGTCTGGGTCCGGGATGCACGCTAACGCCAAAGAGCCGGCCGATGTCATGCACGATGACATCGGCCGGCTCTTCTTCATGAGGCGTCGTCTCTCGCGCCCGCCGCTTATTTCTTCTTCCACGCCTTCTCCCGCTCTCCGATCAGCGGGAATTCGCCGATGCGCAGACGAGCGCTGCCGTAAGGGACTAGCGTCAGCTCTGCGATCTCCTGCCCTTCCACGTTCGGGTAGATCGGCGGCGTACCGGCATTGTTTCCTACCATCTTCCAGTCGCGTACCAGCTGCCCGGCAGCCTTGAGCTTCACCGGCGCATGCGCCGCGTCGAACGGCTGGTACGGCACCTCGGCTTCGCTCACCTCGTACGCGCTGTCCGCACGCAGGCCGTATTTCCACGGCGAGCCCGGGTAGAGCTCCCAGTCGTGGAATTTCTCGCGCTTCTTCAGCAGCTGCCAGTTCTCTTGAATCGGCAGCGCGTAGACGAGCGGTCCGCGTTCCACGCTGACGGCGTACAAATTGCGGGAGGTCGTCTTCACTTCCATTGCCAGCGCCAGCAGGATCGTGTCGCCGTTCTTCCACTCGCGCTCGACTCGCGCATAGCCGTTAACGACGTTAAGGGCGGCGTTAACGCCGTTAATCGTCAGCGACGGCGCTTCGCACCAGGCCGGGATGCGAAGTGACACGGCGAAGACTTCGCTCGGACGGTCCAGCTCCACGCGCATGCTGACCGTATCGCGGAACGGATACGCGCCGTCGACGGTAATCGCTGCCCCTGCGCCGCTCCCGACTTGCGCGCTCACCGTGCACGGCGCATACGATACGGCGGCAAGCCCGCCGCGTCCGTCGCTCATCCACAGATGGGACGTGAATTTCGGCCAGCCCTGATGCATATTGGCCGTGCAGCAGCCGAAGTTCGGCTCCAGTCCGAAGACGTTCGCGTCCGGGCCGTTGCTCCAGTTGCGCGGCGCCACGTTGCACAGGATTTGGTTAACCTGCTGGTCGTATTGATGGGACGTCCAATCCTTGGCAATCGTGGCGGGAAGCGCGTTGAACGCCACCTTCTCCAAAATATCGCCGAAGCGCCCCTCGCCGAACACGCGCGTCAGATGCTCCATGGAGAACATATATTCCACGACGGCGCACAGCTCCACGCCTTGGCTCGGGTGTGTCCCCGACAGCCATTCGTCGCCCGAGAACATCCCGTGCGCCTGACCGTGGTAGGTCATCAGGCTGTCGATCCCGCGGTGCACCGCGGCCCGCTCCGTCTCATTGCCGGTCAGCGCAAAGCGGATGCCCGGTGTCTTGATGCCCATCGCCACATTCACGACATGCGTCGTCCAGTCCCATTCTTCGACCTTACGCCAATACGGGAAGTCGTGGAACACGTCCGTCCAGTCCGTCGTCTGCTCCGCCGCCTTGCGGGCAAGCTCCAGCAGGAAAGGCTCCCCCGTCACTTCATGCAGCCACTGCACGCAGAGCACCAGATCCGCGCCGCGCGCTTTCGCCCAGCCCTGCAGCGGATGGTCATCGATCATGCCGTCCATGTAGCGGAAGAATTTCGTGAGAAACGGTACGACGCGCTCGTCGCCGGTCGCTTCCGCATACTGCGTGAACACCTTCAGCATGATGGTGTAATGCCACCAATCCTGCTTCTTGTCCAAATCATTGTTAACGGTCCGAATCAGCCCCGCGGGTCCAAAATAACCGTCCTCGCGCTGGCTCGCGAGCGACCACTCGATCCAGCGCTGCGCTTTGGCAATCAGTTGTTCATCCTCCAGCAGATAAGCGAGCGGGAGCAGTCCATCCAAGTAGTACGGCCCCCGCTCCCAGCTCTCGCCCGCGCCGCCGATCCAGCCGTTATCCGGCCCCACGTCGCCCCAATGCTCCTCCAAATGCCCCGTGAACCCGTCCGCTTGAATGCGCAGCTGATTGCGCAGCCAGCCCGCAGGCTTGATTGCGCCGAGCGGCAGTGCCCGGAAAGCGGTTTGCTGTCCTTTGCTTGTCGTCGTCTCCATCGCGATGATCGTCTCCCTTATCGGCTAAGTTGGTTCCTATGCTCTGAATATAGCATGATCGGGTGCGCGGAGCCGATAACGGAAGACAACCATTTATTGTCCAATTACAACATTTCGATCATTAACGCAGGCATGACAAAGAGCCCCTGTATTCCTTATACTAAAGGGACTGCCAGTCAACAGGGGGTACTCTTAATGTTCCGATTCACTTCTCCGCCGATGCCGCATTATATTACGTCCGGCGAAGATACCTACTCCGCCGGCGGCCGGCATCCCAACCGTACCGGCATCGGCGTTTTCGACCTGCTCGTCACGACGCGAGGCTGCCTGTTCCTCGAGGAGGAGGGGGTAGCGCTGTCGGTTCCCGCAGGGAGCTTCGCCATTCTGCGCCCGGACCGTTCTCACCGGACGGCGATGCCGTGCAGTGAAATAACGCATTTCCACTGGCTGCATTTCCAGACCCTCGGCGCGTGGAACGAAGCGACGGAGCACGAGCCCTACGCTCATCCAGCGCCAACCGATGCCTACATGCAAATTGAAACGTTTGTCTTCGATGTACCGCGCTCGGGCGAGCTGCATGCGAAGGAGATCGTATACGAGTGGATGGAGGAATTAACGAAGCTATGCGCCGCACCGGGAGTGCAGGATCGTTTTAGGCAGCAGCAGTTGTTCCAGCAGCTCCTGCTTCATTTGCAGGAGGAGGGCGGCACCGCGGCCAAAGACCCTCAGCTGGCGCTGGCGGACGAAGCGGCCGCCTACTTGCGCCGCCATTACCGGGAGCAGGTAAGCTACAAGGCGCTGGCGGAACAGCTGCATTTTCACCCCAATTACATCGCCCTCTGCATGAAGAAGGCGTTCGGCTGTACGCCGCTCGACTACCTGACCCGCTACCGCATCGAACAAGCCAAGCAGCTGCTCATCCACACGAGCGAGCCCATCGGCAAAATCGCCGAGGCGGCGGGCTTCCTCACGTTCCCGTATTTCGTCCGCTGTTTCGCCAAGCATGCGGGCTCGCGGCCGAAGGCGTTCCGGATGCGGTACCGCAGCTGACGGATGGGATTGTCAGTCTTTCACAAGACCGGTCCTCAGCTGGACGGCCCCGCTTTCCAGATGGCCCTTCAAGCAGGTCAGCACGAACACCCAGCCTTCCTTGTTGTCGACCAGCTTGGCCAACAGCTCGGGATCGTCGTCCCGGAAGCCCGCCTCGACGATCTCAAGAATCGTAACCCCCGGCTCCGGTTCGCGGAACGTCATTGTCACCGTATTGGCTTCCCCGCCCCAGCGGAACACGATCCGCTGACCCGCCTGCGCCTCCAGCACGTGGATGTCCACCTGCGCGTTGTACTCCTTGTAGATTAATGTGATTATCTTTCCGGACTCCCATCGTTCCGAGCTGGAGGAGAACCAGAAGTTCCCGATTCGCGCCGGGTCGGCGAACGCCTCATAGACTTCACCTGCGGGTTTGTTGATTCGCATCTTCGTTACATTTTGCATTGCGATACATCCTTCCGATTTGGGCTATGTTCCAGTTTACAGGGTTTCCCCCGTCCTGCGGCTTATACTTGTTGGGGATGCGGTGCCCTTCACCCATTAGACACGAGCCCCGCACCCCTTCATAATGGAATCTGACGATATAGATTCGGTATGACGACTGCTAATTCTTGCTTGACGTTAAAAATAAACCAGCTGAACAATCAGCCCCGTTAAGGAGTGTGTCCGCCGCATGAACCCTACGCTCAAATTATCCGCGATTCAGTCCATGTGCGGCCAGCTTTCCTATAAGAAAGGCGAAGCGGCTTTCCGCAGCGGGAAAGTCGCGGTCACGTACTACGATGCCGACGCCGGCCATTGCGAAGCGGCCGTCAGCCTGCAGGAGCGCTTCGAGGTGACGCTTCGTTACGGCGAGGACGGCGACGTGAGGGCCGCCTGTACCTGCCCCTCGCTGTCCTCCTACGATAAATATTGCGCGCATATCGCAGCGGTGCTCCTGCTTCTATACGATGCGCAGCAGGCCGGGCGCACGCCTGGCGCGCCGCACGTAGCGGGCAGCCGCGAAAGTACCGCGAGCTCCGAGACCGGGAGCGGCCCGGTAGCGGACAGCTCCGCTCGAGGGAAGACTGGCGAGCGGACGGACGGCAGCGACGAGCGAGCAGGCGAGCTGCTGCGGCTGTTCGCGCCGCAGGCGCAGCGACCGCTCGGCGCAGTTCAGTCGAGGTTCGATACGCGGACGCCGCTCGGCGCGGCGTTCGTCTGCAAGCCCTTCGCATACGCCGGCGGCAAACGGCTGCTTGGCGTGGAGATGAAGATCGGCGATAAGCGCACGGCCTCCGTGGCGCATATCCGGGATTTTCTAAGCTGCGTGGCAGAGGGAGAAATGCACGCCGTCTCCAAGTCCATCAGCTATGTGCCGCAGTTGCATTGTTTTCTGCCGCAGGACTATGCCGTCATTGAGCAGCTGATTGCCATTGTGAAGCAGGAGCGGCTCTTCCGGGAAACATCCAGCGTCTACGCCGTCCATGCCGCGCCGATGAGCGGCGACCGCATGCTGCTTATTCCTCCCGACAAGTGGGAAGCGCTCTTGCCCGCGCTGACGGCGGCGACCTCAGCGGTCATGGAGCTGAACAAGGTCATCTACGCGAACATGGCCGTGACGGACGAGCGAATTCCGCTGCATTTTGAGCTCGAAGGGAACGAATCGGAGCATCCCGGAGCATGCCTGCGCGTCCAAGGCTTGCAAGAGATGACCATCCTCGAAGCCTACGGCCTGATCTTGACGGGCGGCAAGCTGCTGCGTCTGCCCGCCGATGACTGCAGCCGGCTGCTGGAACTGCAGGCGCTCCTGGAGCGTTCGCCGGAACCCGAGCTCTCCCTCAACCCCGCGCAGATCGGGCCGTTCATGGAACGGGTCATGCCGGGACTGCTCAAGCTCGGCAGCATGTATATCGCGGACGCGGTGGCGGAGCGGATCACGCAGCGTCCGCTGCGCGCGAAGCTGTTTCTTGACCGCGTGCGGGACCGGCTGCTTGCGGCGCTCGAATTCCATTACGGCGATCTGATCGTCAATCCGCTGGAAACGGAGCACGAACACCGCAGCGACGGCCCGATTCTCGTGCGAGACGGCGAGCGAGAACGGCAAATTCTAGCCCTCATGGAGGGCGCGTCCTTCGCCAAGACGGAGGCGGGGTATTTCCTGGGCGACGAGGACAGCGAGTATCATTTTCTCTACCATGTCGTGCCGCAGCTGGAGAAGCTGCTCACCGTCCATGCCACGTCCGCGGTACGAAGGCGCATCCATACCGGGAGCTTGCCGCCAAGCATCGCGGTGCAGCTGAACGAGCGCACCAACTGGCTCGATGTGACGTTCGATATCGAGGGTATTCCGGAATCGGAGATCAAGGCGCTATTGAGGTCAATTGACGAGAAGAGACGCTATCACCGCCTTCCGAACGGCTCTCTCATGCCGCTCGAGAGTGAACAGATGCAGGAAATTATTCGGCTCATTAATGAAGCCCGGTTTACGGTGAAGGATTTGCGCGCTTCCGGCATCCATATCCCTCTGTACCGAGGCCTCCATCTGATGGACACCCCGAGGCAGGGAAGCGCGGTTAAGCTGGACAAGGCGTTTCGCCGCCTGCTGGACAACCTTCGCAATCCGGAGCATCTGGATTTCCAGATGCCGGAGGGACTGCAGCACCCGCTGCGAGACTATCAAGCCTACGGCTATCAATGGCTGCGGACGCTGGCCTACTACGGCTTCGGCGGTATTCTCGCCGACGATATGGGCCTTGGCAAGACGGTGCAGGCAATCGCCTTCCTGTTGGCTATGCTGCCGGAGATCCGCGCGGAGCGGCTTCCGGCGATCATCGTTGCGCCCGCTTCCTTGACGTACAACTGGCGCAATGAGCTGCGCAAGTTCGCCCCGCACATACGCGCCGTCGTCGCGGACGGAACAAAAACGGAGCGAGACGCCGTCCTCGCAGCCAGCGGTACGGCTGACGTCGTCATCACATCGTACCCGCTGCTGCGGCGCGACATCGAGCGTTATGCGGGCCTCGCCTTCCATACGCTGTTCCTCGACGAAGCGCAGGCGTTCAAGAACTACACGACCCAGACCGCCCACAGCGTGAAGCTGCTGCAGGCCCGCAATCGGTTTGCCCTAACGGGAACGCCGGTGGAGAACCGGCTGGAGGAGCTCTGGTCCTTGTTCGATGCCGTATGCCCGGAGCTGTTTCCGGGACGCAAGGCCTTCGCCGATCTGAGCCGCGAGACGATCGCCAAGCGCGCGCGGCCGTTCCTGCTCCGCCGGGTCAAATCCGAGGTGCTCAAGGAGCTGCCGGAGAAAATCGAGACCGTGCAGGCGTCCGCGCTGCTGCCGGAGCAGAAGCGGCTGTACGCCGCCTATCTGGCGAAGCTGCGGCAGGAAACGCTCCGGCATCTGGACAAAGACACGCTGAGTCGGAACCGGATCCGCATCCTCGCCGGACTCACCCGCCTGCGCCAGCTCTGCTGCCATCCCGCGCTGTTTGTCGAGGATTACGAGGGAAGCTCGGCGAAGCTGCAGCAGCTGCTTGAGCTCATCGACGAATGCCGCAGCGCCGGCAGGCGCGTGCTCGTGTTCTCGCAGTTCGTCGAGATGCTGAAGCTGATCCGCAAGGAGCTGCAGCAGCGCGGCGTCACGCATTTCTATCTGGACGGCAGCACGCCGCCTAGGGAACGCGCCGAGCTGAGCAGCCGGTTTAACGAAGGCGAGCAGGAGCTGTTTCTCATCTCGCTGAAGGCCGGCGGCACGGGGCTTAACCTGACCGGCGCGGATACGGTCATTCTCTATGACCTGTGGTGGAACCCCGCCGTAGAACAGCAAGCCGCGGACCGCGCCCACCGGATCGGTCAGAAGAAGGTTGTCCAGGTCATCCGCCTTGTTGCGGAAGGCACCGTCGAGGACAAGATGGTGGAGCTGCAGGAGCGCAAGAAGAACCTCATCGACGAAGTGATCCGCCCCGGGGAAGAAGCGCTCGCCGCGCTCACCGAGGACGAAATCAAAGAATTGCTCGCGCTCACCTAGAACGCCGAAGAACGCCGCGCTTACCGCGCGGCGTTCAGTTCAATGATGTTATGGTCGGGGTCCAGCAGGAAAATCTGGGCGAAGCCCGTGATGCTGTTCCGGTTATTGCGGTGCTCGATGCCGCACCTGTCGAGCCAAGCGATGGTCTCGTCGAAATCGGCGACCCGTATGGCAAAATGCCCGTCGCGTGTATCAATGCCGCCGCTTCGCCCCATCTCTCCCGCGTGCACGATCAGATGCAGCTGCTCTCCGCTGCCGCCGATCGCGTACCACGCCCCGGGAAAATCAAACGCCGGCCGCACGATCGGCTGCAGCCCGATAACCTCTTCATAGAATCGTTTGGCCCGTCCTAGGTCGGTTACGATCAAGCTGACATGATGAATGCCTTCGTGACGTATCATTGCAGGGCTCACCGCCTTTTTGTCCCTATTATAGCACCAACCGCATGAAAGCGGTTCAGCCCGTAAATAATGAATGGCAATAACGAATCAGGAGGCATGCCCGAAATGAGACTTGGCGGCGTCAAACTTTTCGCTATCCTGCTTTTCTTGGCCGTGCTCCTATCAACAAGCCGTTCTTACGCAGCCCCCGGACAGCCGGAGCAGCCGCTTCGAACCGATGCCGTCGCATCCGTGCAAATAAGAGGCGGTCTGCACAGCACTGCACCCTCCCCGCTGTACACATTCCAGACGCCAGAGGGGAGAAGCGTAATTGCCAAGATCCGGAATTGGTATAATGCCGCAGTACCTCTTGGCCTTCAGCCTGAATACGGCAGGCACGGCTACCCGAGAACGCTTCATATTCGATTGCAGACGGGAAAAGAAATCGTCATTGAACCTGCCTATGACTGCTTCTCCAAGTCATTGTCCAATGGATTCGTCGAAAAATCCTGTTTCTCCGTTGGCGGAGAGATTGCAATCTACGCCGGCTCCTTAAGCCTTCGCGCCAAGTCTGCGGAATTGTATGACTGGATCAATACCGGCTGGAAGCAAGAGCGCGCAGCTAAATGATGTAGCAAGATACAGAAAACCTCCAAAACCGCAGGCTAAGCCATGGTTTTGGAGGTTTTCGCCTTTCTGGGACGCCTAGGCCTTCGCGCAGCTGCAGTCAGCTACAACTTGACCGGCAGGGAGAACACCTTCGTCCAATTCTTGCCGCCGTTATCAGTCTTATAGACCGCCGGCTTCTCGAAGCTCGTCACAGCCAAGTAACCTGCCGTGCGCGAGACGAAGGATAGCTTCCCGTCATAGCCAGGCGCCGCGCCGGGGAGATTCTCCCACGTGCTGCCGTCATCCAGCGAACGGCCGAATTGAAGCGCGTCGATCGCGCCGCTGCCCGCGACGAGGAAGGCCGCTTCATGCCCGATGACCGCCATATCCGTCGGCCTGCCCGCTGGTCCAGCCAGCTTGCCTGCCGGAGCAGCCGGTCCCGGCGCAGGACCGCCGCCAGCCGTCGGATGCGAGATCACCTGCTTCCAATGCGCGCCGCCGTCCTTCGTATGGAAGAGCGAATACGACGTCTGCGACATCCCGGAACCCCCGTACAGCAGCACCCAGACATCGGCGCTGTCTGAGCCGTAGATCGCTCCACCCAGATTTGTCGCCGCCTTCACGTTCAGCGAATCCGTCCAATGGATGCCGCCGTCAAGCGTCCGCTTGATTTCGTACCCGCCGGTCGCAAGCACGATTACCGCCCAGCCCTTCTGCTCCGTCATGAAATGGACGTAACGGGTATTAGGCAGCGTGTTCAGCTTGGTCCACGTTTTCCCGCCGTCTGCCGTCTTATACGTGAAAGCCCGCGTGAACCCGTAGCCCGTACTCGCATTCAGGAATTGAATCCGGTCAAACGGATGCTGGCCCGTGGGAATCCATGTATAGCTTTTGCCGCCGTCCATCGTCTTGAGCAGCGTATTCGGCTTGCCGTAGGCGACCTGCGCCAGTACGTAGCCGACCGAGTTCGTCAGAAATGCCAGCTGCGTAAAATTCAGCTTGCCCGTGTTATAAATCGCCTGCCAATGGCAGCCCGCATCGGACGTGCCGATCATGAAGCCGTTGCCTGCCGCGCGTCCGACCTTGGCGCTTAGAAATTGAATGGACTGCAGATTGGGGTCGGACGTGTCCTTCATCGCATTCAATGTCAGTCCATGGTTATCCGTGCGGCATACCGCGGTCGACTTCGGCGCGCTCGCAGACGCAGTTTCCGCGCCGCTCGCGAATCCCGTAAACGACGCAGCCGGCAGCATCGCAGCCAGCAGCAGCACAAGCCATTTTCTTCTCATTCGTCATCACCTCGTCTTGTTATTACCCCTAAGAAGCAAATTTCTATCTTTTCCTTACATGACGTAGAACGGGAACGCCAAGTTGCAGGACGAATGCCCGAATTACAACTTCTAACATTCCCTTCACACTTCCCGCAATCGTCGTTAATAATCCATTGCTATACTGAGTTCAAACACATTAAAAGGAGCTTACTTCCATGTCCTCTAGCCCAGCCATCGTGTACGCCAATCGCATTTGCGACAGCGAGACAATGACAAACAAACTGATTTACCAAGTCAGACAAGATCAACTTTCCCCCGCAGAGCTGAACAAACTGCAAGCCCGCTGCAACCGCGAGCTGAACGAGCTCCGGCAAGAGCTGGACGAGCTGCTGCACGAGCTTCGCGACATCGCCCAACGGAACGCCGTACCCGTACCTCAAACCCCTTCCCGCAAAGCCGCCTAATCTTCCATTCCAAATGCATGACAAAGCCCCGATGCAATGGCTGCTCGGGGCTTACGCATGTTTAAATTCGAATATCAATCCCTCTTGCCGCGGTTTGAACACTGTTTCCGTTCGAAGCCGGCGCAGCTTGCTGCTGCGAATCGCCCTCCTGGTTTCCCGTGGGCGTCTCGTCGGTTTTCGTGTCCTTAGCATCCTGGATGTCCTTGGTATCCTTCGTATCCTTAGTACCTTTGGTATCTTTGGAATCATCCTCGGATTCCTTCGGATCATTGGCTTCATCGATGGTATCCTTGATCTCCTCCAGCTTATTGCCGAATCTTTGATCCAGATCTTCGGCTTTCCTGCGCAATTCGCCGATTGCCTCCATCTTGCTCCTAATTACAGTGGACTCCATATTAGCCTTCATCTCAGCGCGGCTCTTCTTCTCTGCAATCATATCTGCAAGGCTCTTATTCTCGCCGGAGCTGCTGCCGATTTCCATCATTAAGCGATCGGTACGCACCTCGCCTTCAATCGACTTGGATTCCTGCTCGAACCGTTCCTTCGCCTTCGTCAGCGTCTTCGCTTGATCGAACGCAATGCTGACTTTCACAGCAATATCGAGCTTCGTATCGTCTTTTGAACCGTGGCTCTTGTCCTCTTTTTCTTTCTCCTTCTCTTTCTCCTGCGCTTCCCTCATCTGCTCCGAGCGAAGCTCGATAATCGAGGATTCGATCTGCTGCATTTGATCCTGTAATGCACTTACCCGCGCGTTACGTGTATCCTTGTCGAGCTCTTTATTTAGGGCGGTTCTCTGAAGCTGTTCCTTCAGCTTCGCCGATTGCTCCATCAGGTTTTTAATCCGCTTCTCGTAGTCGACTTTAAAGTTCTTCATCGAATGTGACACATGATTTTGATTATGATTCTGATTTTGAGGTGCAGATGCGCTTGAAACTCGGTTCACGCCGTAACTCCCTTTCAAAGTTGGATATGATTTACATCGTCATTCCGACCGGAAGTTTAAAGGCATTTATGGTTTTTTTTGAGAATTAACGTTGATCATGTGCATCTTGCTCTTATAGACGGACTGCTACGTCCGCTTCGCCACGTCCCAGCGATGCCTGAATTTCGCAAGCCGCGGGTGCAGCGTCTCCGGCTCCGATGAGAGCAGAAGACGGAGCTTCACGATCCATTCCTCGAACGAGTTGAACGAAGCGAACAGGTTCGCCATGTCCGGCGTGAGAAGCAGGAAGTACGGCGACGGATAAGCCTCCGCCAAATGACGCAGCGCCGCCTCCATCGGAGTATACTTTTTTCGTTTCCCCTCCAAGCCCTCGACGACAACGGCTAATGTCCCGCGTCCGTGATTTTCTTCATATTCGCGTTTCCATGCCTGCAGGCGGTTCAGCCGCTTATGATAAGGCAGAACGGGCTCCTTCGTCATCCGCCTCACCGTCTCCTCATGCAGCGGATACAGCACGAGTTTGGCAAAAGCATGCAAGACGGCCGTCTCTGCCGCAAACGAAAGCGCATCATCCGCCAAACGCTGAAAGGTATCGTAGACGATGAGCGTTCCTTTGCGTTTGTCGGCGGGCGGCTCGTAGCCGTACGGAACTGTTTGGGCGATAGGATTCATGGACGTCCCTCCTCGTTTAGAAGTATTTGGTATTCAGCTAGTATAGCCCGATTTCGAATGAAAACATATGACAGCGGCCTTCCTCTTATAAGGCGATCCCTTAAAAAGAAAAAGAAGCTGACAGTTGTCACATGAACGCGACCACTTGAACAGCTCCTCCGTCTTCCTAAATGCCCCAAACGCAATCAGCTCCCGGCTCTAGCGGCATCCGGCTTCGCAGTCCCGCTCAGCACGAATCCCTTACGATCAATTCCGTCGGCAGGCTGTATTCCTGCGGAGGCTTATCGACCTTCGCAATACGCTCCAGCATAATCTCCGCCGCCTTCTCCCCAAGCTCGTAGGAGGGCTGCCGAATAACAGTCAGCGGCGGTGTCGTTATCCGCGTCCAGTCATAATCGTCGAACCCAATGACGGCCATCTGCTCCGGAATCCGAATTCCCCGCTCCTGCAGCGCTCCCATTACGCCCATGGTCAAAATATTGTTCGTTACGAACAATGCCGTTATGTCCGGCTGTTCCAGCATCCGCAGCCCGCAGGCATAACCGTCCTCGAAGCTGGATCTTCCTTCGATTATTCTCCCCGGCATATACGAAATACCGTAATCCACCAGTGCTTGCTTGTAAGCCCGCACTCTGTCATTGTTTGTCGAAACGCCTCGATTGCCCGTTATCAAGCCGATTTTCCGATGCCCCTTTTCGATCAGAAGCTTTACCGCTTCATAGGAGCCCATGTAATTGTCGGAGAGAATGCAATCCGCTTCATAGCCTCTCGCCCGGCGGTCGATGAACACCACCGGATATTCATTGGAGACAATTTCCTTCAAATGACTGAGCTCCTCCGATGCCGGCGCAAGAATAAGCCCATCGATCAGCTTGCTGTTGAAAAGCTCGATCTGCTCCTTCTCATCCTCCACCGATTCCGTGGAATTGGTGCTGAGCAGCAGCTGATAGCCGTGCTGCTTCATCTTGGTCTGAACCCCGTGCGCAACGTTGGCGAAGAAGAAATTCGACGTATCCGACGGCAGTACCGGGAAAATCAATCCGATCGTATTGGACTTGTGGCTGCGCAAGCTCCGGGCTACCGAATTCGGTTTGTACTGAAGGGCCTCCATCGCTTCTTGAACCTTCTTCTTCGTACCATCCGTCACGTACCGGGTGTTATTAATGACATGGGATACCGTTGCAATCGATACACCTGCCAGCTCCGCGACCTGTCTTATATCTGCAGGCATCCTATCCGCCACCTGTTCCATAGTTGTTACGATGCAGCCGTCGTCTCCTTAGCTCCCAAACAAAATAAGCGCCTGGCTTTCGCCGGGCGCCGATTTTCTATATTTTATCGAGCGGCACGTTGAAATCATCAACGTTACTATGCCCCTTAAACAAACCCGCCATTCGCGCGAAGCGTCTGCCCCGTTACCCATTGCGAATCTTCGCTTGCGAGGAACAGTACGATTCTTGAGATATCGTCCGGCTCCCCGAGGCGTCCGAACGCATTCATGCCGCTCATCGCTTTCAGCTGCTCCTCCGACTTGCCTATCGTGAAGAGCTCCGTGTTGATCGGGCCAGGGGCGATTGTATTGATCGTAATGCCCTTCGGCCCGAACTCTTTCGCCAGCTGGCGGGAGAATTGTTCGACAGCGCCCTTGGTACCGGCATATACGCTGTACGTCGGAAACATCGCGCCTACCACCGAGGTGGAGAAATTAATGATGCGCCCGTTTGGATTCATGTGCAGAGCGGCCTGCTGAATCGCAAAGTACGTGCCTTTGACGTTGATATTGAATTGTCTGTCGAAATCGTCTTCGGTCATATTCACAATCGGCTTCGTAATCATGATGCCTGCGTTGTTAACGAGGATATCGAGCCCGCCGTATGCGTCCAGCGTCTGACGGAACAAGTACTCGATCTCAGCCAGCTTGCTGACATCAGCTTGAATGGCAACCGCTTCTCCGCCCCGCTGTTTGATGCCGGAGACGACTTCCTCCGCTTTATCCGGGCTGCTTGCATAATTGACGACGACCTTCGCTCCGGCTTCAGCCAGCTGCTCGGCGATTTTCCTGCCCATACCTCTTGAAGCCCCTGTGACCAATGCGACTTTGCCTGTGAAGTTATTACCCATGCGTTATCCCGCCTTTTCGGATTATAGGTTCATTCAAATAAGGACGATGTGATGGTATGAGTATATGACGACACAAAACAAATGTCAAATAACATATTTGTTATTTTGTCATTCAATTGATAATTAAGTTCGCTGCTTTCCAGCCTGTTCCCATACAAAAAAGACACTTCTAACCACATTAAATTGTGTTAGAAGTGTCTCTCTTATTCAAGTGCCGCTTTACACAAGTCCGAGAAGCAGCAGCTGCCAGACCGACTCGAATTCAGCCTCCACGGCTTCTCCCGTCCATTCATAAGCATGCGACGGGTGGTGAAACCGTGACGTGGCGACGAATACCGCTTTGGCTAGTGCGAGCGGCTGTCCAGGCTTAAACTCGCCCGAGGCCATGCCCCGTTCAATAATGAACGCAAGCTGGGCTATCAACTGTTCCACATGAACGGCGATGATCTCCACGGCGGAAACCGTGACCGCCGCGTACATACCGAACATCTCCGCATCCTCTAGTGCGAATTTCCATTTGGCGCGTATGAGCGTTTCTATCCACAAACGCAGCTGAGCGGCAGCACTGCCTTCCGTTTGTTCGGCGATCTTCGCCAGCGGAATCGAAATGCTGGATTGCAGCCATCGCTCCGTAACAGCTTCGCGCAACGCGGTTTTGCTCGCGAAATGCCGGTACAGCGTGCCGTGGCTGACTTGCAGTGCCTTGGCAATATCGACGACCGACGTCTTATCCGGACCGTAACGACGAAGTACGGTTTCCGCCGCATCCAAGATCGCGTTTTTCGTTAATGGCAGCTCGTTCGTTGTCATCGTGAATCGGCCCCTTCATAATCTTTGCTTCATCATAGCATCAATTATTGTCCGATACAAAGAACAATATCATTATTTTGTCATTTGTATTGCAAATTCTATACGCAATCACATCTGTATCTGCCTGTGATCGCAAGTAAAAAAGCAGCCCGTCCACGATGCTCCTCGTGTCCGGGCTGCCGCTGATAATGCTTATGCTTTTGCGCCAAGCGCGCGCAATCCAAGTGCTAACGAACCGCTTAGGCCGGCATTGTCGCCCAGGCCCGGCGGTACGATGTAATCGTCGATGCCGGCCAGAACCGCTTCCGCGCTGACGTAGCCGTTCAGGTTCTTGCGCACTTCTTCGCGAATAAGCGGGAACAGCTGCATCTGATGCATGACGCCGCCGCCCAGAATGACCTTCTTCGGCGACAGCAGCAGAATCGCGCCTGCAACGGCTTGGCCGATATAGAATGCTTCCATCGCCCAGGCCGGGTGATCGACAGCCAGCTCGCTGCCCTTCACTTTCCAGCGGCCTTCCAGCGCAGGTCCGGCCGCCATGCCCTCCAGGCAATCGCCGTGATAAGGGCAGAATCCTTCATAATGATCCTCCGGATGGCGGCGTGTCAGGACATGTCCGCCTTCGGGATGGACAAGGCCGTGCACGAGCTTGCCTTCAGCATAAACGCCTACGCCTACGCCTGTGCCAATGGTGTAGTAGAGGCAGCTGTCGAGGCCTGCCGCTGCCCCCCATGTGGCTTCGCCAAGCGCCGCTGCATTCACGTCGGTATCCCAGCCGAACGGAACATCGAATATGTTACGAAGCTCAGGCAGGAACGGATAGTTGCCCCAGCCCGGCTTCGGAGTCGTCGTGACATAACCGTACTGCTCGCTTGACGAATCGATGTTGATCGGGCCGAAGGAGCCGATACCGATCGCTTCCACTTCCTTGTCACGGAAATAGTTAATGACGTTAGCAAGCGTCACTTCCGGACGCTCCGTCGGGAAGCTTACCCGCTCCAGGATCGTCCCTTCCTCGTTACCGATTCCGCAAACAAACTTCGTTCCGCCTGCTTCAATTGCTCCAATACGCATAGCCTTATTCGTCCTCCTCTAGTCTCTCTCTCAGCCAGGGCAAGAGCGCGCGAAGCGTAAGCCACTGGTTGGTCAATCCCAATCCATTGATGTAAGGTTCATGTTCGCGGAAATAATCCGCATGCTTCCCGATAATCGGCACGCCGCAGCCTGCAGCCGGCGCATGCTTGTTCTGCTGCCAGCCCATCCTGCCTGTCCGGCGTCCGCTGCCCGCTTCAGCGCGGCCCCAGCCGCCAAACGTGCCTAAGCGGCAGATGGAATCGACCGTAACCGCAGCTGCTGCCGAAGGCCCGGCATCCGGCGATATCGCATATATGTACAACACCGACTGCCGAAGCGTCTCCGGTATCCGGCAGCGCGGCGAACCGATCATGATCACCGGGCTCGGCGGGCCGCCCTCTGTCTCCAGCAGCTGCCGGGCGGCATGAACGGCGGCAACGCCGCCGCCGCTGTGGCCGATGAGAATACGCCGGCCCATGGTACGTCCTGCCTCCCGGCCGGCGGCGATGGCTTCCACGGCTCGCTTGCCCCCGATGGAGCGCCCGAACCGTTTCACGTCGAGCCGCATATCCCGGCCGATCTCCCAAACCTGCCGAATGACGTTCCGACTCCAGTCTCCGTAAGGAAAGAGCAGCTGCGATGTCCGGACATGATACCCATCTCGCTCCATTATACCATGCAACGCGCCGCGAAAGCTCTCCATGAATTGCGGCGCCGTCGCAAGACCGCCAAGCAAATACAGCGACACATCCTTCGCTTCCCCGGATGACGTCATATTAAGAGCCCTTCTTCCCATGCGGCTTCTCGAACGCCATCGCCGCGATAATCCGTTCCATGTCGCTGGGATGATCGTCGCGGAACCAACGCACGAGCAGCGGCGGGTTCACGTCGCTCAGCGTAATAACGCCCGTCTTCTGCTGCATGGACACCGAGCCGTCCGCGCTGTTCAGCAGCCGCAGCGCATAAGCGTCCGCCGAAGATTCCGCATGGCGGGACACATAATTGCTGACGGGCAGCGCCGCGAAGGAGAGCACCGCCAGAATGAGCAGCAGCAACGGCAGCGCCGCAAGGTCCGAGCGGCTGCGGATGCCCCACGCTTCGCCCCAGCGGCGGAGGCTCCAGACGTAGATCCACCCGCCCACGGCGATGACAACAAGGGAGGAACCAACGGCGCCTAGCGCGCTCCATTCCAGATGATGCATCGCGTAATGCCCCATCTCATGCGCCATGATAAGCAGAATTTCCGGCTCCGTCAGCTGCTTCAGCGTCGTGTCCCACAGCACGATGCGCAGCGAGGAGCCGATGCCGGTCACGTAGGCGTTGATCGCGTTCGTCTTCGTGGACATATCCACTTCGTACACGCGGTCTGCCGGTATGTCGGCTTTCGCGGCGAGCGCCAATATTTTCGACTCTAGCTGCGGATTCGAGAGCCGCGTGAACTGATTGTACAGCGGATCGATAATGACCGGCTGCACGAACATCATGAACACCGTGAACGGAATGGAGAGCAGCCACAGCTTGAGCCACCATCGGCCTCGGCGCGACAGCAGCCAGAACACGACCGCCGATACGGCGAGAAGCGTCACGTATCCCACGCCGAAGGCTATGAGCTTATCGCGGATCCAGCCTGCAACCGGCTGGGTGGAGATACCATACGCCTTCGACAAGCTGTAGCCGTAGATGCGCAGCGGCAAGTACAGCAGGAACGAGGCGGCATCCACCAGCAGTACGAACAGCGGGAACCGGATAATAAGCGGCAAACCGCGGCGTTCCAAGGCATCGCGCCAGTATCGGGCCAGTCCGCCGGCCAGCAGAAACAAATAAATCAACCACTCCCACGGCACGCTGGTGAAAAATATCCAATTGCGCTGGGCATTCAGAACCGCACTGTCCTTCAGCTGCTGCGGCGTGAAGTACGTCGCGGGATCTGCAGCGGTACCCGCATAACGGACAGGCACGTTGTTCGGTGCGGTGTACCATACATAGGCCGCTGCGATGAGGGCGTAGACGAGCAGAAGCAGCAGCCACTTGGCGGGGGAAAATCGCGGTCGAGTCAGCATATCGGCATCTCCTGTTTCCAGAGCTTAGTTGCTTCCATCATAGCATGTTTGCGCCTCAAAACAGAATGCGGGCGCCCAGGGACGATAACGTCCCGGAGCGCCCGTTCCTACGCCTTATTGCCGCTTCATCCGCAGCTGTTCCTTCCAGAACCCGTCCCACGCGGACAACGTCTCTCGGATCGTGGAAGGCCCTCCGACCAGCATCGCCTGTCCGGTCTCCGTCGTGAACTTCGACCAGTCCGCATAGCCGGGATACGACGATGGCAAATGATAATACAGATACGTGTCGGGATCATTCGTCATGTCCAGCAGCGGCCGGTACGGCCCCATCGTGAAGAACGGATCCTCCTCGGCGGTGGTATGCACGGGAACCAGCCCGTATGCCTTGCAGAGCTCCGTATTTTGGACGGGACTCGACAAGAAGGCAATCAGCCGCCATGCTTCTTCCTTATGCTGCGACTGCGTGGATATTCCCCAGCCTGCTGCGCCGACCGTAATCAGCGCCTTGCCGCTCGGCCCTTTCGGCATTGGCGCAGTTGCCCACGCCGCGGGATTCATGCTCGCCTGCAGCGTGCTTATGATATCAGGGTCCTGCAGCAGCATGGCGGTTTGTCCAGTGACGAACGCGTTCACCTGCTCATTGAAGCCCCAGTAAAGGGAATCCGGTGGAGAAGCATCCCGGTAAAGCTTCGTGTACAGTTCCATGGCCTGCTCGGCTTCCGGCGAAGCGTAGATCGTCGTGCCGTCCTTCAGCAGTACGCTGTCCGCTCGGTCCACGCGCTCTCCGTTGTAGGAGCGGATGATGGCATCACTTATCCCGGACGAGCCCTTCGCACCGCGGAAGGAGAACCCATAACGGTTCATGGGGCGGTCCGTCAGCTTGACGGCCGTTTCGTACAGCTGCTGCCAGGTAGCCGGGGGCTCAAGTCCCAGACGGTCGAACCAGTCTTTCCTGTAATAGAGCTGACGCTCGTATAAGCCGTTAGCCAGGAAATACAGCTTCCCGTTCGCGCTCCCCGTTTCAAGCGGAATCGCGCTTATCGTCGCAAAGTCCTTCCAGCCGGCGGCATATGCATCCAGCGGCTCAGCATAGCCATTCTTCGCATAATCCGCAACGTTGACATCCCGGACCTCCATGACGTCCAAATCCTGTTTCGTCATTAGCATCGTCTCGATCGTCGCGTCCGCTTGATCAAATGGGGGCGAGATTAAGTCGACCTCAATACCGGGATTGAGTCCTTCGAACTGCGCCAACTGCCGTTTCAGGATGGCCGTGCGCTTGGGATTCGTGAGGCTCTCCATCATCGTGAGCGTCACAGCGGGCTTCACCGCAGACTTGGTGCGATCCTGCTCCGCAGGCATACGGCTGTCTGGCTGGGCCGGCTGGCTGCAGCCTGACACAGCTAACGCGAGCACGAGCAAAGCTGCGGCTGCGGGCCGATTCCCTTGTTGCTTACGAACGCCCATCGTCTTTCCCTCCGTCCCCGTCGATAACTCCCTCTGACAGCCTTTGCGCGTACGCTTCGGGCAGAAGCGGATAGCTGAACACATAGCCCTGCGCATCATCGCACCGGAACTGCCGCAGCAGCTCTGCCTGCTCCAAGCTCTCTACGCCTTCTGCCGTCACTTCCAAATTCAAGCTGTGGGACATGACGATAATTGCGCCGACGATTGCGCGCTCCTTATCGGAATGGACCATATTATCCAGGAACGCCTTGTCCATCTTGAGCCGGTGAATTGGAAAATCCTTTAAGTAGCTTAGAGAGGAATAGCCTGTGCCGAAATCGTCGATCGAGATTTTGACGCCCAGCTCCGAGAGTCCCTTCAAGGTGCGAATCACCGCCGTTACGTCATGCATGGCGATCGTTTCCGTAATTTCAAGCTCCAAATACTGCGGCTCCAGGCCGGTCTCCTGCAAAATCCGGGCTACCGTATCGATAATATGGTTCTGCTGAAACTGGTGAATCGACAGGTTGACCGAAATTTTCACCTTAGGTAAGCCCGCATCCTGCCAAGCTTTGTTCTGACGGCACGCCGTGGTCATAATCCATTCCCCGAGGGGAATGATATAACGGGATTCCTCCGCGATCGGGATAAATACGGACGGCGAAACCATGCCAAGCTCATGGTGGTTCCACCTGACAAGCGCCTCCGAGCCGATAATCCGCCCTGTGGTCAATTCAACCTGCGGCTGATAAAACAGCTGCAGCTGCCCTCGTTCGCGGGCTTTGCGCAGGTCCCGCTCCAGAGACAGGCTGCCGTACGCCTTCTTATCCATCGCCGCCTCGTAGAACTTATAGCTGCTCCTGCCGCTTTCCTTGACGCTGTACATCGCCATATCGGCATTCTTGATCAGCGTTTGAGCGTCTTCGCCATGCTCCGGATACAGACTGATTCCGATACTGGCAGAAACATACAGCTCCTTGTCCTGATAAATCACCGGCTGCTGCAGAAGCGTGATGATGTCCTGCGCAACAGCTTCGATTTCCGCATGATCCGCTGCCTGCGGCATGAGCACGAGAAATTCATCCCCGCCGAACCGCGCCGCGAGGCCCATATGTGCCAGCCGTTTCCTCAGCTTGTCCGCCGTTTCGATCAGCAGCTTGTCTCCCGCGCCGTGGCCGAACGTATCATTCATAATTTTCAGCCTGTCGAGATCGATGAACAGCACGGCAAATGTCCGCTCGAGCAGCTTTGATTTCTTGATTTCGCGTTCCAGCCGTTCGCTGAACTGCTTACGGTTTGCCAAACCGGTCAGATGATCGTGGAAAGCCATATAACGGATCTTGGCCTCGCTTCGCCTGCGCTGGAACGAATAGTTCAGCAGAAAGGTGACGACTGCGATCAGCAGCACGCTCAGCAGGCTGGTGTTGCGGATTTTGTCCGTATCCCGCACAAGCTCGGCCATAGGCACGACCGCCTGCACCTCCCAAGCTGCATCGTTAAGCCTGCCCGTTGCCACCAACTGCAGCTTACCGTCCTGGCGGACCGTTCGCGATCCCATGGCCGGCGCATTCTCGCCTCCGTCAGACGTCTGCTCGGAAGGAATATAGAAGCGCTCGCCGATCGCCGCTTTGCGTGACGAGCTGAGCAGCCGGTTATCCCAGTTCAGCAGCACCATCTCCCCGCTGTCGCCGAGCTTCGTTTCCGACAGCACCGCGTTCAGGGCATGCGCGTTGATTTCAACGACCAGCATGTATTTCAAGCCGGAAGCGAGTGTCACTACGCGCGCGATTGCAAAGGAAGGGACGCCCGATTGCAGGTAGCCTTGCGGCATTGTCTGCAGCCAGCGAATGCGGCCGTTCGCGCGGCTCGCATCCTCGAACCAGCCCTGGCGCATGTACTGCTCCGCGGGAACGACCGTGCTTCTCGTCGAGATCTCTTGACCGTAACCTTGCATCGGCAGCAGATGTACGCTGGTCATGTCGCTCTTATTGAAGAAACGGACGGCAATCGTCGTCTTGATCCGTTTGGCCGCCGTAAAACGATCCATTGGCCCGCTCAGCTCACTGCCGTAGTCAGCCAAATAGCTTAGTATGGCGGCATCCGTGACGAAGTTGTAGGTCAAATCCTCATAGCTGTGCAAGATCATCGTCAGCTTGTCGACCGTTTGCAGGACAGACTGCTGGGTGGCCAGCGTCATTTTCTCCTTGAGGATTGCCTTGGACTGGGAATAGGAGAATACGCTGATGCCCGCAACGAGAACCGCAGCGCACAGAACAATAAATAGCAGCGGCTTCACGTCGGCCGGTAATACGAGCGGTTTGGCAAACCTGCCTGTTTGCTTGTCTTTCAAAGACTGTCACCTCCCGGTGATGTTCAGAAGCGTCTACTACTCTGGATTATCGACAATGTACCACACAACCGTTAGCAAATTACGTTCTATCTGTTAGATAAGTGTGTGCACCGATATAGGCCGCTGGAACCAGGCTTCCTGCTTTTAGTAATAAAAAGTTTCGCGAAATGCATTGACAGTTGGCCGTAATTTTATTAACATACATTTTGTAAGTAACTTATCTTAACTTTAAGTTTCTCGAACATGTTCTTCTTTGCCGGCAGATAGGTTAGTGAGCAAGATGGCTTTTCCTCAGGTACTGCGCAGTGCCCGAGCGTCTCCCGTTCCTTTGTTCCGTTTTGTTTGCACAAACTTTTTCATATTCTACAAAAAACTTATTATAAGGACGTGTATTTTTATATGTTGGGCAAATTGAAATCTTTGTTCTCTGGTTCTTCCGTTAAATCCGAAACTCCTGGTAAAAAAGTACTGTATATCACTGCTAACCCGAACGGCACTGAAAATTCCTTCGGCCTTGCAGTAGGTAAAGAGTTCGTGGACGCTTACCATGCAGCAAATCCGAACGACGAAGTATTTCACATCGACCTGTTTACCGCAGAAATCCCGTTTCTGGACGGCGACGTATTCGGCGCTTGGGGCAAGCTGCAATCCGGTACTGCATTTGATCAACTGTCCGCTTCCGAGCAAGCCAAAGTCGGCCGTCTGGGCGAGCTGGTTGACCAATTCGTTGAAGCTGATAAATACATCTTCGTAAACCCGATTTGGAACTTCTCTTACCCGCCAGTGCTTAAAGCGTATATCGACGCGATCTGCGTAGCCGGCAAAACGTTCTCGTACACAGCTAACGGCCCAGTTGGTCTGCTCGGCAGCAAAAAAGCATTCCACATCCAAGCAAGCGGCAGCGTATTGTCCGAAGGCGGATACGCTGGCTTCGAAATGGCTCACCGGCACCTTGATGCTGTTATGAAATTCATCGGCGTACCAAGCTTCGAAGCGGTATACGTTGAAGGCATGGCTGCTCAATCCGACAAAGCGCAAGAAATCAAAGCTAACGCAATCGCAAAAGCACGCGAAGCAGCAGCACGCTTCTAAAACCTGTTCCACAAATACGTTTCTATATAAAATGCACCCCGAATCGTCGGCGGATTAATTCCGCAGGTGATTCGGGGTGCATTTTGTGCGTTTGTCACGAAATTAATCATAGCCTCGTTATATCTCCGAAGCGCGGCGCTGATGCAAGAAAGGCAGCACAAAATAAAAATAAAGCGAGGTACAGCAAATGACTCAACGTATCAATTATATGAAGGAATCACCGGAATTTTTCAAGAAAATGATGGAGCTGAGCGGAGTCGAGAATAACAGTGCCATCGAACAAAGCATTATTCACCTTGTTCACATCCGAGCATCGCAAATGAACGGCTGCGGCTTCTGCACGGACATGCACATCAAGCAGGCCAAGATTCATGGCGAACGCGAGCTGCGCCTTCACCACCTTCCGATTTGGCGGGAATCGACGCTGTTTGCTCCTCGTGAACGCGCAGCGCTGGCTTGGACCGAGATCCTGACCAAGCTGCCTGAGCACGGCGTACCTGATGAACTGTATGACCGTGTCCGCGGGCAACTTTCCGAGAAAGAAATCTCGGACTTGACCTTCTCGATCATGACGATCAATGCCTGGAACCGAATCAACATCGCGATCAAAACCGTACCGGGCTCGGCAGACGCAGCGTTCGGTTTGACCAAAGCAGGCTTAAGCTAGGCGAACCAGACTATTCGCACGGATAATTTCCGTCATTCATAAACGTATACTCTCATAAAAAAGGACGTGCTTTTCAACATGTTGGGCAATTTGAGAACTCTATTCACAGGTACATCCGCTGCATCCGAAACGCCAGGCAAAAAAGTATTGTACATCACCGCTAACCCAAGCAGCGCCGACAACTCTTACAGCCTTGCCGTCGGCAAAGAATTCGTGGATGCTTACCATACTGTGAACCCGAACGATACCGTGTACCACATCGACCTGTTCCAAACAGAAATCCCGCTGCTCGACGGTGAAGTATTCGGCGCATGGGGCAAGCTGAAAGCTGGCACCGCATTCGACGGGCTGTCCGCTTCCGAGCAGTATAAAGTCGGCCGTCTGAATGAATTGGTGGAACAATTCTTGGAAGCTGATAAATATATCTTCGTTAATCCGGTTTGGAACTTCTCTTACCCGCCGGTACTTAAAGCTTATATCGATGCCTTCTTCATAGCCGGCAAAACGTTCCGCTACACCGCTGAAGGCCCGATCGGCCTGCTTACGGACAAAAAAGCATTCCAAATCCAAGCAAGCGGCAGCGTATTGTCCGAGGGCGGCTATGCCGACTTCGAAATGTCCCACCGGCACCTTGACGCCGTCTTGAAATTCCTAGGCGTGCCAAGCTTTGAAGCGGTCTATGTTGAAGGTATGGCTGCACAGCCCGACAAAGCGCAAGATATTAAAGCCAATGCCATCGTAAAAGCACGCGAAGCTGCAGCCCGCTTCTAAGCTGCAGACTTAACAGCTGATTAATATAGGGTACGAAAACAAAAATGCAGCTTGTTCATTTGAACGAGCTGCATTTTTTTGCCACGAAAGGCTTATCCCCTGTTAATACGCAGGCTCTATTTCACGCGACATCGCCTGAAGCTTCTTCTTGGCCCGATGGATTTGCGTCTTCACGGCGCCGAGCGATTTTTTTTGCATGGACGCCAGCTGTTTGTAAGTCAGTCCGCAGCCGTATACGAGCAGCAGCGCCTTCCGCTGCTCCGGGTTCAAGCCTTCGAGCAGCTCGTACTCGTCCGACTTCTCGAAGGAGCTATCCAATCCCATGTCGACGGCACCAGAGATGACTTCCATGCGGTCGCACGAGAATTCCTGGCTTCTCATCCGCTTCCTGTACAGATCGATCGCGGTATTTCTGGAGATGACGTTCAGCCATCCCTCCTGTATGTCATCCACCTTCCGGGCGCTGAACCATCGGAATATTTTGATAAACGTTTCTTGTACCGCGTCTTGCGCTAGAAAGTGGTCTCGCAAAATCGAATAAGCATAAGAATAGACTTTTTTGTAGTGCTTCTGATAAAGCGTGTTGAACACGTCGCTCATCGTTTCATCCCTCATTTCCGTTTATCCTTGTACGTGCAGAGCGCCTGCGGCTTGCTCCGGTATGGTTTGCTCATCTTGAAGATCGCTTGGTTCCGTTCGCGTCGCTGCCGTCCAGAATTTGAACAGAGCGCAGCCCATCAAACCGCCGAGAGCATTCAGCAGGAGATCGTCGACATCGAAGCTTCCGATCGCGAATACGGCTTGCGAGCCCTCCAGAACCAGACTTAGGCCGAGCGAATAGAGGAACGCGCATAGGAGCGATAATTTGCGGCTTGCGAATAGCAATCCGAGAATTACGCCGAACGGGACGAAAAGTGCTATATTTCCGATCAGATACGCCAGTTCATAGGGCGATAATTCATGTATCGTTCTGTCTATTTCTTTAAAGGGGGTCAGATTGCTTCCTTCTATTCGCGAACGCACATAACCGGGATGAGTCAGGCTCCGCATCAGCTGCTCTCGAAGATAGGCGGCGTCGATCACGCGGAACTTGAACAGAATGATTTTGAACAAGGCATACAAATAGATGGCAAGCAGCGCGCGAATGATAAGGCCCGTTAAGAATCGTTTTGCGTTCATACCGCTTCCCCGCTTTCTTGGCTGCAGCATTTAGTATAAAGAAAACTTTTTAAAGAGAAAGTGGGTAAATCTTAAATTTTCATAAAACCTCAGCTCCAATTAGCCCGTATAGGCGCTATTCAGCTATGCGGGCCGATCTTTCGCGGATCAGGATTGCACGGTTATGATAATGCCGTCCGTATTGTTGCCGGAAATATCGTAATCGCCGGTCAGCGGCACATGTATGGTCTTATCTCCGGCGATGGGATAGTAGAAGATGTCATACTTACGCCCTTCGACCGTCACGGAAATCGTCTTCTGCTGCTTCAAATAGTCCAGGTATTCTTCCAAGACAAAATGATGCTCCGCCATGATTGCGCTGTGAGGCAAGCCGACATAGCGAAAATGCCAGGGCTCGAACAAGGTGCCGGTTATGGCCGATTTGTCCTTCGGATACCGCAGGATGAACCCATACTTCCATCCGTTCGCCGTCAGCCATTTCCCTTCGGGTGCCGTTCTCATCTCTCCAAGCGTGGACCCAATGTCAAGCGACAAGCCAAGATTATGTTCGCTGTAGCCTGCCGGCATCGCGTAATCGGCGCCCTTCTCGCGATAAAGCTCCTTCTGCTGGTTTTCGTCCCGATAGCCGCTGCTAATCATGAAATGGTTCACGCCGTCTTTCGCGGCTGCTTCGACCATCGCGGAGAACTTCTCCGCTAAGCTTGGCGACAAGCGAATCGTATTATTAAGCAGTCCGAAGCCGTTCAGCAGCTCTTTGTGCCGATAGAGCTCGACCGCTTCGGACCCCGGTTCCCCCGCGGGAACGGGGATATCCCTGTTGACCAGCAGCAAATCGCCTTCGTGAATCTGATTCTCGGTTACGTGTACTGTGAGCTCGTTCTTGGCTGCATCCTGTTCGGGAGGCTGGCCCTGAACTTGCTCGGCGGTTGTCGCAGGCGGTGTATTGTTGTTCCCGGCCTGCTTGCCGTGCTGCAACTGCACGGCTTTGTAGCCGACCAACAGCAGCACGGCAAGCAGCAAAAGCCATTTCTTCATTCCTTCTTCCTCCTGATCGTTCGTCCAGCTAAGAATAAAGCGAACTGTTTAAAAGAAACAACGTTAGAAATAAAATCTTTCTTAAGTTTCCGCAGTGACGCGCGCATACGAAAAAACCCCCGGCTTGTCTCCAAGTCGAGGGCTGACTGCTGCATACCGTTACCGGAAAAACTCCCTAAACAGCTTTATGGTGGCTTGCGGGTTCTCCTCCGCGATCCAATGTCCGGTTTTTTCCAGCTTCACGGTTTTCGCGTTCGGCGCATGTTCGCGCAAGAACAGTTCAAGCATTGGATAACCGGACACGCCGCCGATTCCGAGCGCCGGGACGGAAAGCGGCTTATACGTTTTCAAGTCTTCGATGTCCTGCCTGAACGCCTTATACCATTCGTTTCCTGCGCGAAGCGCCTCAGGCTGGGAATAGGCTGCGAGGTAGACCTCCCGTTCCTCTTTGCTGAGCGCGTTCTTGTTGTAGCCCATGTAATCATAGATCCAGTTATACGCGATATCCAGCTGCTTGCCCTGCAGCAGCTTCTCCGACAATCCCGGTACGGTATTCAGCGCAAACCACCAGTAGAACTTGGGGCGCTCGGGGTTATTCTCGTCGTAAACGCCCGGCGGCGGCAAAATAGGGATTTTCAAAAAGTTTTCGTTAGGGTGGGAAGCATCCATCAGCACGATTTTCTGGGTAGCCTGCGGGTAATTGGCTGCATAAGCGTAAGCGATCGTGGCTCCGATATCATGTCCAGCTATATTCAATTTCTTGTAGCCAAGCGCCTTGCCCAAGGCATAAATATCCGAAGCCATCGTTTTCTTGTCGTAGCCTGATTTAGGCTTGCCTGAACTGCCCATGCCGCGATAGTCAATCGAATAAACATGATAGTTCTTGGCCAGCTCCGGCATGATTTTGCTAAACGCGTACCAAGTTACCGGCCAGCCCGGAAGCAGGAACAATGGCTCGCCTTTCCCGCCTTCGACATAGTGAATCGTGAATCCGTTCACTTCTTTGTAACCGTTTCGGAAGCCCGGAAGCTTCTTGACGAGGTCCTTGTCCGAATAACGTGCTGCAGGCCGCTTGGCTAGAGCGGTTGTATTCAAAGCTACTTTCTTCGGATTGACATCGGCAGCGCGCTCTCCGCCTTGCCTCTCGTTATTTCGCGAGCAGGCCGATAGCAGCATGAGTGCCGTAATCAGCAGCATCGACATGCACTTGACCAGCAAGCTCGATTTTGTCCGGATCATAACCATTCCTCCCTTGTACGTTCCTGTGGCGGGCAAGCCTACAGCATCCCTTACAACGGCTATCATTTCCCATCCCCAGCAATGTATGCGAAGACAAGCTCATACAAAAAGAGAACCCGCGTCACTGCACGGGTTCTCTATAACATGCCTATGGATTCGCAGCAAATTCCTTCAACAGCCGGTAAAGCGTATCGACCGAACGCATCGCATACTCGGCATGCACGGGTTCGCCTTCCCGCACCAAGAACAGGGCGGGCACACTCGCGATTCGCCACTCGTCCCTCAAGAAAGGAGCAAAATTAATGTTCACCTTCGACACCGCAATGGGCAGCTCCATCGCATCGATCACCTCAAGCATGCGCAGCGCCGCCTTGCATGTTCCGCATAAGGGCGTGTAGAAAAACACCGCTTCGCGCCGTGCCCGCTCTCCTTCAAGCCATTCCCGTTCGGTCCATTCCCGCAGAGTCATAACCGTCACCGCCTCTTTCGTGTCTGGCAGGTTGTTTGTGCTGCCGGCGGATCAAGCGCCTTCGGACAAATCCACACAGCAGCTCTCACCTCGGCGCATCCCAAGCTGCCTGCAGGAGCCTGCCTGCGGCAAGCCGCTGCAGACAGGCTTATTTCCGTCCGTAATCCGCTTTGATTTCGCCCCATTGCTTCGTCTGCCATTTCAACACTTTATTCGTATACGTATTGCTTTCCAGCCAGCGGACCGCCCGGTCCACCATGCTCCAAATCTCCGCCGTGGAGGCATCTCTCGGCAGCGTCGAAGAGACCGCCTTCTGCTTGACCCATTTCAGCGCATTGACGGAGTCGCTGTATACCGTCTTGCTGCTGCCCTGCTGCTTCAAGAATGCCAATCCGTGCACGATGGCGAGAAACTCGCCGAGATTGTTCGTCCCCTTGGCAATCGGCCCCACGGAGAAAATCACCTCGCCCGTCGCTGTGTCCACGCCCTTATATTCCACAGGGCCGGGATTGCCGCTCGTGCCCACGTCGACGGAGATGCTGTTGTAGTCGATCTCTGCGTTCTCCGGATCTGGCTCAGACGCTTTCCTGCCGAACTGCGAGCTGCCGCTCTTCGCTGCCGCGCCGCTGCCCTGCCCCCAGTGCTTCTTCCAGCCGCCCTTATAGGCTTCATCCGCCTCGGCGCGGCTCTCGTAGGACTTGAATTTGGCATCGTCGAACTTGTTGATCTGCTCCTGGCACTCGCCCCAGTTCGTGTAGATGCCCGGCTGTCTGCCTACCCAGACGACATAAAATTTCTGCTTGGCCACTCATGCACCTTCCTCGACTCGGATTTCATCTGCATCTTTATCCGGCAGCAGCGCAATAATTGCCTCGCTGCCGCACCTCTATCTGTCATTATACGCTTTAACATACGCGGTGTCGCTTAGGATGATTGACCGCTGCCTTGCGGATTGCTGTCAGCGAACGCAAAAAGGGCGGCTCCAAGAGGAGGCCGCCGCACGAATCAAACGATGAAACTGAGGATAAACGGTTTGAACGAAAAATAAAAACAGCTGCACCCGGAGCCGTATAGGATGAAGTTTGCGGGTCTTGGTGAAGCGGACCTGATTCTTCGGAATAATGCTCATGCTGTCTGGATCCGCCCCTATGCGGCGCTGCGGGAATAGCTGTAACCCTACTGTAGCAGATAATTGTTAGATAAGTTTCGGGATCGGCAAGCTCATACTTTCTTCACACTTTCGCTGGTTCCAGGTTTGAATTTTAGCTTGCGTTCGGGTCGTGCGGCTGCAGGAACTGGTATAATGGAAAGAACGATTGAGAGTAAGGAGTCTAGGGACGAACATGACACAAATGACGATCGACGACGCGGCTTGGCGCGGTCTCCTGGAGGATATCGCCGGCTATTTCGATGAACTGACGCTCATGCGCGGGTTTCAATATTATAAACAAAATCGTGTGGACGAGCTCGCCATGGAAGAACCGGAACGGCTCAGCACGACCGTAAGGGGAAAGGCGGCTTATACCGTCTCGCTTGATCTCGCAAGCTTGAAGAAGAGCAGCTGCGACTGCCCCATGAACCGCGGCTGCAAGCATATGGTCGCGGCGCTGATGGCGTATGCCGCGCTTGGCGGACGCCCGGTTCCCGCGATCGTGAATGCGCGCTCCGCGGCCGCAGCCGCGCGAGGAACCGGGGCGGCGGCCGGCAAGCGGACTGACGCGGCCGGCGCTGCTTCCGCCCGAGCAGGCGCACCAGCCGGGGACGGCACAGCCGGCAGAACGCCGGCTGCCGCCTCCAAGGCCGCGCGTGTGACATTGACGGAGAACGAGCTTGCCGAGCTGCCCGTATCGGAATGGCATGAGCGGTTCCAGCAGCGGATCGGCCCGCTTCATCTTCATGTGCGAAGCACGCAGGAAGCGAAGGAGCTGCTCTCGGAGCTGCAGGCCATGAAGCCTGAGCTGCCGCTGGCACTCGAGCAGGTCTTCAGTTTGCACGCCGCCTTCTTCGTGCTTGAACGCATGGTCAAGCCCGCGCAGGCGGACTGGCGTCAATCCGGCTTCTTCATGGGCTACCACACGCAGATTGCCGCGGACGAGCTGCTCGCTTCCACCGAGCGTAGTCTGGAGGAGAAGCTCGTGATGAGCCCCGGGGACTCCGCCTATTGGAGGCTGCTGCTGGAAACCGCGGATCATCTGCGTAACCGCATGCTGGTGGAGGAGAAATCCTTGAACTGCTTCGCCGCGCTGTATCAGTCGCTGTGGCTGAACTGGCTTGGACCTGCCGCCGGCGGCAGCAGCCCGCTCTACGAGGAGGAACTGCTGCGGCTGAAGGCTGCGGAGCTCGAACATGGCGCGGCTTTATCGCGCGTGCCTTGGACGCTTGCGCAGTGCTTGCTGTGGATCTATCTGGGACGCGACCGCGAAGCGCAGAAGCTGCTGGAGCAGACCGGCGGCAAGCTGCTGCTGAAGCCGGCCTTGGTCGTGCCGCTGCTGAACGTCATCCAGCGGGACGGGCAATGGGAGCGGCTGCGAGATTGGCTCGTTGCGACCGGCCCGCTGCTGAGCGGGCACCGCAGCGAGGACTTATCGCCGTACTGCGATTATTGGACGGCTGTCGTTGAACGGCTGCCTGAGGCCGAGGCTGCCATGTGGCAGACGCTCGCAGGGATGCTGCCTTATTCCCGCACGATCTATGAGGAGGCGCTGGTCGCCCATTCAAGATGGGAACGCTGGATCGATTATCAGATGAGCTGCGGCCGGGAGCCTTTGGATTTTCGCGCTGCCATGCTGAAGCCGATGGAGAAGGAGGCGCCGGAGGTGCTGCTTCCCTTCTATCATCAAGCGGTTGAGCGTTACGTGCTGCTGAAGAACCGCGACGGCTACAAATCCGCCGTGAAGCTGCTGAAGCGCCTCGCCAAGCTGTACGCGCGGATGAAACGCGAAGAGCGGTGGGAGCTGTTCTTTCATGCCTTCGCAAGCCGCAACAGCAGGCTGCGCGCCCTGCAGGAAGAGCTGCGTAAAGGAGGTTTGCTGTCATGAGCGCCTATACGGAAACGATGACGATTCAGGTCAGTCTGACGGCGCATGGCGATGCGCTGCTTTATGGCGCCATTGCCTCATCCGGCTATGTGCCCGGCGTATTCGTCAAGCAGCGGCTGTTTGCCTGGCATGAGCCGTCCTTCTACGGGACGGAGCTGGAGATCGAGAAGCTGCAGGAGCTAGAGCTGGTCGTGCTGCCGGCGGAGCAGGTGATCCCGTTCTTCGCCGCCCGCAAGCTGCTGTCGCATATCGAGTGGATCTGGGAGGGCGACGCGGCACAGCTGGCCGAGCTCGCTCCCGTACTGGAAACATGCATCGACGAGCGGAAATACGTGCCGAGCTTCAGCGCGTTCAAAGCCGGAAAGCTTAACTGGATTTGGGATGAGGAAGCGCTGGATTTCAAAGCGCGGCGGATGCTTCGGCCCCTGCGCGATGCCGCAGACAAGACGACCGGAGAAGGTCGTGGATTCGGCGCAGATGCCGGATTCGACGACACCGAGGATGAGGCGGAGCTGGCTGCGATCGACGGATTAAGCGGCGGCTCTGACCGCAGCGGAGGGGATGACGCGGAGCTTCGCGGCGACAGCGCCTGGGACGGCGCCGCTGCTGATGCTGCCGCCATGGATGCGGAGCCCGGCTTCGCGGGCGGCGTCCGCGCGGCGTTCTCCGCTGCGGTGTTCCAGCGGTATTACGCCACGGAGGAAGCCGCCGGCGATTTGCGCCGGGACTTCCCGCTGCTGTTCGCGCGCGACCGCGGAGCGGCAGCAGCCGGCATGGATGCGCGCGCATGGCTTGTTGCCGCCGGCTGGAAGGCCGATACATCGCCGTTCCGGCCGCTGCTGCAGCTGATGGAGCCGAGCGACGGCGAGTCCGTCTGGCGGCTTGCGCTGATGCTGCAGGACAAGCTAGATCCGGCGGTACTCGCGCCGGTTCGGCTCGCCGCGGACGGCGAAGCCCTCGGCTCGTGGCCCTCGGGCTGGACGCCGCATGTGCGCGAGCGTTCCGCCGCATGGCTCGCGCATCTTCAGGCGAGCCTTCCGTATGATCGGCTGGCTGGCAGCAGCACCGATCTGCTGAACGCCCCGCTGACCGACGAAGCCGCGTGGCAGTTTCTGACCGTCGACAGCCAGCGGCTGCTGGCCTCCGGCTGGCAGGTGCTGCTGCCCGCATGGTGGGAGGCGGCAAGCCGCAAGAAGCCGCGCCTGCGGGCGAAGGTCCGTCCCGGCGCGGGCGAGGCTTCGGGTGAACGCGCGGGCGGCACCTCCTTCTTCGGCCTCGATTCGCTGATCGACTTCGATTGGCGGATCGCGATCGGCGATACTGAGCTAAGCGAGGCGGAATTCGCGGAGCTCGTGGCTCGGGGGGAACGGCTCGTTCAATTCCGTGGCCAATGGGTGCCGCTTGATCCCGTTCTGCTTGCGCAAATCCGCAAAGCGATGGCGGGCGTCGATCCCGAGAAAGGCCTCTCCTTCCAGGACGTCCTGCAGCTGCATTTGCTTAGCAGCGGCGGTGCAGCGGAGCAACCGGGGACTGCCGGAGCGAAGGACACGGACGCGCCGGACGCATCCGAGGACGAGAACAGCATCCGGCTCGAAGTCGAACTGAATGCTCATCTCATGCAGCTCATGGGGCAGCTGACCCAGCAGACAGAATGGCCAGCTATGGACGTGCCTTCCTCGCTGCACGCGGAGCTGCGCAGCTATCAGCGCGACGGCTTCGCCTGGCTCGCTTTCCTGCGCCGGTTCGGGCTTGGCGCATGCTTGGCCGACGATATGGGGCTCGGCAAAACGATTCAGTTCATCACGTACCTGCTGCATGTGGCCGAACAAGCCGCGGTGAACGGAAATCGCCGGCCTTCCCTGCTCATCTGCCCAACCTCCGTACTCGGCAACTGGCAGAAAGAAATTCAGCGCTTCGCGCCTTCGCTGCGCGTCATGCTGCACTACGGCAGCAAACGACTGAGCGGCGAAGCCTTCTTCGAGGAAGCCGCAGAAGCCGATCTCGTCTTGACCTCCTACGCGACCGCGACGCTGGACCAGGAGAATCTCGGGAGCTACACGTGGTCGACGATCTGTCTCGACGAGGCGCAGAACATCAAGAACGCGGGGACGAAGCAGTCCATGGCCGTCCGCAGCTTCCCGGCGCGCCACCGCATCGCGCTTACCGGCACACCGATTGAGAACCGGCTGTCGGAGCTGTGGTCGATCTACGATTTTATCAACCCAGGGTATTTGGGCAGCTCTCGCGCGTTCAATGATCAGTTCAGCCAAGCGATCGAGAAGGCACGCGACGAAGAGCGCACGCAGGAGCTGCAGCGGCTCGTGAAGCCGTTCATGCTCCGCCGCAAGAAGAAGGATCCGGCCATCCAGCTGGACTTGCCGGACAAGAATGAAATGAAAACCTATATCCACCTCACCGGGGAGCAAAGCGCGCTGTACGAACAGACCGTGAACGAGCTGATGGAGCAGGTGAAGAAGCTCGAGGGCATTCAGCGCAAGGGCGCCATCCTGGCCGCGCTCACGCAGCTGAAGCAGCTGTGCGATCATCCCGTGCTGCTGACGAAGGAAGTGTTGCCGGAGTCGGAGGATCAGGACGAATCGGCAGCGGATACCGCCTCGCTCATCGGCCGGTCGGCCAAGCTGGAGCGGCTGCTTGCCATGGTGAAGGAGCTGCGCGAGGAAGACGAGCGTTGCTTAATATTCACGCAGTACATCGGCATGGGCCAAATGCTGCAGAAGGTACTGGCGCAGGAGCTTGGCGAGCCCGTCATCTACCTGCACGGCGGCACGTCCAAGACGGCCCGCGACCGGATGATCGAGCAGTTTCAATCCCGCGAGCTGCCGCCCGAAGCGCAGCCGAACGTATTTATATTGTCCATTAAAGCCGGCGGCGTCGGCCTCAACCTGACCGCTGCGAACCATGTCTTCCACTTCGACCGCTGGTGGAATCCCGCCGTCGAGAATCAGGCGACCGACCGCGCTTACCGGATGGGTCAAACGCGCGACGTGCAGGTGCACAAGTTCATCTCGCTCGGCACGCTGGAAGAGCGCATCGACGAGATGCTGGAGAGCAAGCAGCAGCTGAGCGACAATGTCATCACGAGCTCGGAGGGCTGGATCACGGAGCTGTCGACGGATGCGCTGCGGGATATGTTCACGCTGCGCCGCAGCCTGACCGACTAATTAAGGCCTTCGCAATTTCCAATGCACTAGATACCTCTCGCTGAAAATTCGTGAAGCCCCGAGGTACTGCGGCTCGGGCCGCTTCGAGCGTTTACAAAAAAATGGCTGCCGGAATTCCGGCAGCCATTTTGCGCGTTATGATTCCATTTTATGCTGGAAGGCCGCCAGGTCCATATCCCCTGAAATGAACAGTCGTTTCAGCAGGTACGGATTTTGCGAGGAGGACGTCCATCCGTCGTCGAAGGTGAATGCGTAGACGTAGCCGCTCTGCTTCGCGAGCTTCATCGTTTCTTCGCTGCGCAGGCCGTACGGGTACGCAATCGCCGTTACCTCGGTGCCGAGATGGCGTTCTATTGCTGCCTTGGAGCCCGCGATTTCATCCGTTTGGCTCTTCGCCGTATGGAGCGGCAAATACGGGTGCGTGCGCGTATGCGACATGATGTCCCAGCCCGCCGCATGCAGCGCCTTGACCTGCTCCCAAGTCAGGTAACCCGAGCCTCCGACCCAGTTCGTGACGATGAATTCCGTCGCCTGATAGCCGTACTGCTTCAGGACGGGCAGCGCATCGACGTAATTGTTCTTGTAGCCGTCATCGAAGGTAATAAGCACCTCATGGCCGGTCGGCTTCGCCTTCCCCGTCATCAGCTGCTGAAACTGCTGCAGGCTGATGCTCTCGTAACCCTCGTCATGCAGCCACTTCATCTGCTCGCGAAACCGCGCCGGCGATACGACATATTCATTATCCGAGCCCTGATCGGCGATGGAATGATAGCAAAGCACCGGAATCTGCAGCGGCGAGGAATCCGACGCAAATGCGACCGTGCGCTTGAACTGGAGCAATTGATCGGCGGTAACGAATAATGATCCTGCCATAAATAGCAGGATCGCAGTCGTAACCAGCCATTTTCTTCTCCTCATGTCAGTAAGTACCCCCGCTGTCAGTCGTTCTATGTTTCCTTAATATACGAAATCCGAATCGATGGCGTATGCGTGCCTGTCCATCGTACTATGAAGCCGGCGGCGAGGGAATAGAGAAGGCGTTGGAAAATCCGGAAAAGATGCCGTATTGATTTTTTCCCTAACCGGGTTTACGATTAACCTAATCCAACTATTGGGAGGCGTGCGACTATGAAAAAGAAGCAGAGGATTCGTCCCGTTTCCATGGTTCATTTTCATATTCGCATTTCGATGAAACACTAAAGCGTTCGCTGCTTTAGTGTTTTTTTATTGGAACAGGAGGCGGAAATATGTCCAGGTACAAACGTGTGCTTATTAAGCTTAGCGGCGGCGCCGTCGCCGGCAAGACGGAATTCGGTTTCGAGCCTGAACGATTGAATCACATCGCGGATGAAATCCTGTCCGTCACGAGCCTCGGCGTAGAAGTCGCCCTCGTGATTGGCGGAGGCAACATCTTCCGCGGCAGTATGGCGGAGAGCTGGGGCATCGAGAGGGCCGAGGCGGACAATATCGGCACTCTTGCGACCGTCGTGAACAGCCTGATGCTGCGCGGCGTGCTGAAAGCAAAGCTTGGCAAGGAGGTTCGCGTCATGACCTCCATACCGATCGCGTCGGTAGCCGAGCCCTACATTCGTCTCCGGGCGATTCACCATCTGGAGAAAGGGTACATCGTCGTCTTCGCAGGGGGAAACGGTCAGCCATACGTAACGACCGACTATCCTTCGGTCCAGCGGGCTATCGAGGTGAACTGCGATGCGATCTTCGTTGCCAAGCAGGGCGTAGACGGCGTTCTCGATGCAGACCCGCGGCACAACAAGTCGGCCAGACTGTTCAAATCCCTTCATTACGACGATGTCTTGAAGCACAACCTGAAGGTCATGGATCAGTCCGCTTTCATCTTGGCCAGGGACTACAAGCTGCCCATGCATGTGTTCAACTTCGACAGAACGGGTGTCATGAAACAAATTTGCCAAGGGCAAGATAACGGCACGATCATCAGCGGCGCATCCGTGCTGGCATTCGAATAACAGGGCAGCCGTAAGTCCTATGATTATGCTGCCCTGTTACGCAAATCACCGCCTGTAACGAGCTGCTCGGCTCCCATCGCAAATAGACCTGAAGCGAGAAGGTCATTCTCACTTCAGGTCTTCTGTTTATACTTCTAATACGCTTACCGCTCCGCTGACGCGATATGTCCCCTTCGCTCAGGTGCGCGTCGCTTCGTACACGAAATACTCCGTCGCCTTTGTAGCCGCGCTGCCGTCGACATAATCGGCCGATACCTTTATGTCCGTGAAGCCAACGCTCTCCAGCACGTACTTGAACTCCTCAATGCCGTACCACCGCAGCGCGAAATACTGCAGCTCCGTTCCGATCAGCACGCCGCCGCGCCATTTCTCGTATTTCATATGCGAGACCTTCCGCTGATGGAACAGGTCAGCTTCTACAAGCTTGCCCTCCATCGTGATGATGTCGCCATCCGGTAAGTGAAAGGTCGACGTGCCGCCGAATCGGCCGCATTCGAAATTCGTATCCGGCAGAAATAAATCCAGAAGCAAGCGCCCGCCGGGCTGCAAGTGCGCATGAAGACGCTTCAAGGCCTGCACAGATGCCTCCCGATCATCGATCAGCAGGAAGGAGCCAGCCGGTACGATGATCGCCTCATAGCGTTCAGGCAAATCCAGCTTCTGAAGCTCCGACTCGTACAGCCTTGCAGCGAGTCCACGTTCCTCGCATCGCTGCCGGCAGGAAGCCAGCATGTGCGGCGAAGCGTCAACCCCGTCCGCAAGCAGGCCTGCTTCCAGCAAGGGAATGTACATGCGCCCCGATCCGACCATAGCCTCCAGAATACGTCCTTTGCAGTCCTTCACCTTATCCCGGTAATACTCGATATCTCCGCCGATCGATTGACCGATCTTCTTCGTATGATCGTAAACTTCCGTGCACAATTCTCCGTAATAACTAAACGACATTCCTAGTCCCTCCGCAAATTCATGATTTCGCGGAAAGGCATCCGTAAGGCGGTTAACCCTTCCGCACCTTATTCGTACGCGCATCGGTCATAAGCAGCATTTGCATGAGAATCACTCGCCTTCTTCTATGATGAGCCTATTATACACCGAAGACCATATTCTCCCATATAGCTCGAAAGGAATTTTATTCCCTGTTTCGAGATTATCCGCTATACTATCCGATGCGGCATGCCTCTCGAACGGTTCGGAGCGGCGCATTTCATTCATGGAGGTTGACCATGACCCTATTCCCTGATTTCACGACGCATCCGGCTTACCTGCGCGGGCAGACGCAGGCATGGTGCAGGCAGCTGGCAGCCATGACCGGCAAGTATGAATTCCCTTGGAATGTTCATTACGAAGGCCCGCCTGCCGAAGAAACGCTGAGCAGCAAGCTTGCCGAGGTGCTGCACGGCAGGGTGCTGGATGTCGGCTGCGGGCATGGTGCCTATACGAACCGCTGGGCCGGCTATGCAGACGAGGTGATCGGTTACGACATGACCGAAGGTTTCATCGCCACGGCGAACCGGGACCACCACAAGCCCAATGTCCGCTACGTTGTCGGCCGCACGCATGACGGCCTCCCGTTTCCGGGCGATTATTTCGACGCCGCCTTCACGAAGAAAGGACCGACCAGCTGGTTTGCCGAGGGTAACCGTATCGTCAAGCCCGGCGGGCCGCTCGTGCTGTTCCATCCGGGAGACGGCGAGGGCGAGGGCGGCGAGCTCGGTCTCGCTTTTCCCGGACTCTTCGCACCCCCGTCGCCCGGCACGCCAATTCTGGATAAGATTCAAGAACGGCTGGGGCAGAGCGGCGTTACGGCGGTCCAAATAACCCGGCTTCAAGAAACCGTCTGGCTGCCGTCGCCCGAGGACGTGCTTGAAATGTTCGTATTCGGACAGAATGAAAGCTATAAGCAGCATGTGCGCGAAGCCTGCATGGACGGAATCGCATCGCAATTCGAGAAACACGCAGGCAGCAAGGGACTCCGCACGACCGGTTTCTATTACTTGCTAACAGCACGGGCCGCAGAGACGCATGGCGTTTGAATGGCCCGACGGATACGCCTCCTCCCCCCTTGCTTCTTGGACGGAGAATCCTTATAATCACTCTACATCCTATTTCGAAGGAGATTGCACGCCATGAAATCCGCCATTCGAATGAACTGTAATCCGCTTCATCATCACAAGCAGCGTTAGCACACCTGTACACATTCAGGGTGGGCTAGCGCATTTCGCGCTTCCCTCCCTGCCGCATACCGGGCGCGCAGGACCAAGAGGTCCGGCGCGCTTTTTATTTTATCCCCTCAATAACGAAAGGATGGTTTCCCATGCAGAACGTCAAAGGAACCTATGATTATTTCGGCAAGGAGCAGGCGCTCCGCAAGAAAGTAAAGGATACGCTCGTAACCTGGTTCGAGCGCTATGATTTCGACGAGATGGATTCAACCCTGCTGAACGAAATCGAGCTGCTCGCATCCAAATACGCGGGCGGCGACGAAATCCTGAAGGAAATGTACCAGCTGACCGATCAAGGCCAACGTAAGCTTGGGCTGCGGTATGATCTCACTATCCCCTTCGCCAAAGTCATCGCGCTGAATCCCGGCATCGACCTGCCGTTCAGACGGTACGAGATCGGCAAAGTATTCCGCGACGGTCCCGTCAAGCGCGGACGGCTACGGGAGTTCCTGCAGTGCGACGTCGACGTCGTCGGCATTGCCGGTCCAGAAGCGGAAGCCGAGCTTATGCAGCTGGCCGCGGACGTATTCCGCACGCTGGATATTGCCGTGGCGCTGCGGTGGAACAACCGCCGGTTCCTCGGCGAGGTGCTTGCCGCGGTCGGCGTGCCGGACACCGAGATGCTGACCGTCATGCTGACGCTCGATAAGATTGAGAAGATCGGCGCAGAAGGCGTCAGAGCCGAGCTTGGCACCAAAGGATTGGATCCGGCCGCGGCAGCCGCCATCCTCGATCTGATGGCCATGGAGCGCCCCACGCTTGAGCAGCTGACCGAGAAATACAAGCTCGGCGGCTCCCCCGGCGCCCTGGAGGCAGCTACCCTGCAGCGGCTGATTCGCGATATCGGGCTGGAAGCGTCGTGCCGGTTCGATCCTTTCCTATCACGGGGATTATCGTTCTACACGGGGACGGTCTACGAGATCTTCGATGCCTCTGGCACCTTCACATCCAGTCTCGGCGGGGGCGGGCGCTATGACGCCATCATCGGACAGCTCGTCGGCCGGGACGATATCGCCTATCCGACCGTCGGCCTATCCTTCGGCATGGAATCCATCATGGCGATGCTGGAGGGCCGCTCCATAGAGACGAGGGCGGCCGAGGCCGTCGTCATTCCCATCGGGGAAAATGTCCCTGAAGCGCTTCGGGCGGCGGACGTACTGCGCAAGCAGGGCATCCGCACGCGCACGGAAGCCGGACGCAAGCTGAAGAAAGCGCTGGCAGCCGCTTCCGCCAAGGGCACTCCGTATGCCATACTGATAGGTGAGGAAGAAAAATGCAACAATCAGGTGAGGTTAAAAGCTATGAACGAGAAATCGGAATTCGTTCTTACCATCGAAGAAGCGGTCGCCTACATGAAGGAACGTCGTCCGAACTAGCATGTATGCGGGAGGAGAAACATGAGAAGCGAAGCCGATATGTTCAAGCTTATTGTGGGGACTGCACAGGAGGATGAGCGCGTTCGCGCAGTCTACATGAACGGATCGAGAACGAATCCGAACGCGCCCCGGGATACGTTCCAAGACTATGACATTGTTTATGTGGTAAAGGAAACGGCATCGTTCCTGCGCGATCCCGACTGGATTCGCCGGTTCGGCGAGCTTCGGATGGTGCAGGAGCCGGACGGACTGGATGCGCTTCTGGGGAAGAACGTGGATACCGCAAGTTCCTATGGGTATTTAATGCTGTTTATGGACGGCAATCGAATCGATCTGCATCTTCGCACTATCGCGGATATGCAGGATACGTACCTCGCGGATAAGCTGACTCTCCCGCTGCTCGACAAGGACGGCTGCCTGCCTGCGATTCCGCCCCCTTCCGATCAAGATTATTGGGTGAAGCAGCCTACCGAGCCGCTATATGCACACTGCTGCAATGAATTCTGGTGGTGCATGCAGAACGTGGCCAAAGGGCTTGCGCGCGACGAGCTGCCTTATGCCAAGGATATGTTCGAGACGGTCATCCGGGACATGCTGAACCAAATGGCCGGGTGGTGGATCGGCATGGATCAGGGTTTCCGGCTGTCCATCGGCAAGAAAGGCAAGTATTTGAAACGTTATCTTCCTCCTGCTTATTGGACGCAGTACGAGAGGACCTATGCCGACGGAAATACGGAGAACGCATGGCAGGCTGTTTTTGCAGCTTGTGAATTGTTCCGCGCCATGGGAGAAGAAATCGCCGAGCGGTTCGGCTTCCGCTACAGTATCGAGGATGACAGGCTTATGACCGCTTATTTGGAGCAGGTGCGGGACATGGGCAGCACGATCCAGGAACGGATTGTCTAAGTTATTCCCCGATTGATAGGAGAGCCTTTGCCGCGCTGCCCGCGGCAGAGGCTCTTCTTTGTGCTAAGCCCAGATGCAAGGCCCATATCACCCAATGGTCGTCAAGGCATCTGGCCTGCCGACCGACGGCAGCGCGGCCACTGGCTACGCCGACGATGCGTCGGTGCCCGGCTGGGCCCGCGGCGCGGTCGCCGTCTCCGGCAAGCACGCGCTGCTCGACGGGCTGCAGGATAACCGCTTCGCGCCATCCGTCAAGACGACGCGCGCGGAAGCAGCCGCAGCCATCGTGCGGATGCGCGCGGTCAAGTAAGGGCCAGCGGGCGCAAGCAACAAACAAGGAGCAGCCGCGGCCTTCATGCATGGCCGCTGCTGCTCCTTGTTCTGATTGTTACCTGTTCTATAAAGGCAAATCCCTGCGGCGAAACAGCACAGCCGCGAGAACGAACGCCGACGCTCCGATCACAAGCAGCAGCAGGAACGGCAGCGCCACATTCACGCTGCCCTGCACGATCTCGGCCGGCCGGTAGAGGGAGAAGATCGATAGGCTCCGCAGCCAGCTAATGCTGTCGCCGAGCTTCCCGAGCAGGTCCAGGCTGAAGAAGCCGAAGGTGATTGCGCCGGATATGCCGAGCGCTCTCTTGTCGTCGTTCGTCAGCGCCGACACAAGGAACGAGATGCCGCCTACGGCGAAGAAGAGCAGGAAAGCAGCGGCGTTCATTTTCAAAAACAGCTCCGTATGAAAGGCATATTCCGGGCCAAGCAGCCAGGCGTTGCCGATAAAGCCGGCGATCGTCGTGGCGGCCATGATCAGGAACAGCCCGGTCACGAGCACGCAAGCCTGCGTAACGGCAACCTTGACTCTCGTCGTCGGCGTCGACAGCAGGTACCCCATGGCGCCTTGGCTCACCAGCTTCGCCATCAGCTGCGTGGACAGCTGCACGCACAGAATCGATAGGATCAGCACCAGAATCAAGCCGTAATACTCGCCCGAGATGAACGCCTCCGCGCTTCCGAAGCCGCTCAGGCCGAAGGCCTGCCCTACCCCCTCCGGCATGGACTTCACGAGCTGGTCGATGGCCGCCGCATTGGTCGCGATGCCGGGATAGAGCCAGAACATCAGCAGCATATAAAACGCAGAGCCGATCGCGTAGTTCATGAAGCCCTTTAGGTTCACCTTCATCATCTGCATGTACAGCACGCCGTTCATGACTTCCTCTCCTTCCGGTCGTAGTAGTGCATGAAGATTTCCTCCAGGCTTTGGGTGAACATATCGATGTTTCTCACCCTGTATTTGGCTGTCTCCGCCGCGAAGGTCTCGTAATCGCCTTGAACGGATACGCGCACCCGGGTCCCTTCATACGATTCCACTGCCAAGCCGCTTTGCCGGAAGAAGCTCGCTTCCTCCTCGCTTGCAAACGTAACCTCGAAGAGCTTCCGCTGCATCGACTGCAGCTCGTGGATATCTTTGACCGTAAGCAGGACGCCGTCCCTAATAATCGCCGCCCGGTCGCATGTCCGCTCGATTTCCGGGAAGCTGTGCGACGACAGGAGGAAGGTTTTGCCGCGCGCCTTCTCCTCCAGCACGAGCTCGATGAACGTCTGCTGCATCAAGGGATCAAGCCCCGACGTCGGTTCATCCAGAATGAGAACAGCCGGGTCATGCATGAACGCGGCCACGATGCCGACCTTCTGCTTCATGCCCTTGGACATTTTGCGGATAGGCGTGTCGATATCGAACTGCAGCCGCTCGATCAGCCTGCTGCGCCGCGCGGGATCCTTGACCCGCTGCATGGCCGCCATGAAATCGAGAAACGACCTGCCCGTCATGCCTTCGATAAATGAAATCTCGCCCGGCAAGTATCCAACGCTGGCCTGAAACCGGCCTTGTTCCTTCCACGTATCGAGTCCGTTCACCTTCGCGCGGCCGCTGTCTGGCTTCATAAAGCCCATAATATGCCGGATCGTCGTGGATTTACCCGCTCCGTTCGGTCCAAGGAAGCCAAACACCTCGCCTTGCTTCACCTCGAAAGAAACATCGACAATACCTTTGCCGTTCGAAAATCGCTTCGTCAATTGCTGAACACTCAGCATACCGGCACCTCCGCGCGCCAATTTAGAAAGCATACATACGAAATCATGAAATATTCTAGACCATATAGTTCATATGTTATAATAATCCTGGGCCATACAGCCGTCAATGATTTTATGAAATATAAATATGCTTCAAGTTCATAAATTAGATGCTAGCGATAGCGTAAAGGTGGACGGAAATGAACGGATTTGAGAAACGAGCCAGCTCGATCAAAGCGAAAATCATGAATACAACCTTGGAGCTGCTTCGGACAACGGAGCTGAAACGGATACGGGTTGCCGATATCGCGCGGCTCGCCAATGTCTCGCAGGTGACCATCTATAATTATTTCGGCAGCAAGGAAGCGCTCGTCCGCGAAACGTTCCAGACGTACTTCGACGGCGCGATCGCCGACTTCGAAGCCTATTTGGCCGAGGGCCATCCGCTGAAGGAGAAGATCGAACATATTGTTTTCCTGAAGAAGGCATCTTTCCGCGATTTTCCTCCCGGGCTGATCAAGGAGCTGATGGCCGGTGACCCGGAAATCGCCCTTTATATCGAGCGGCAGTACAGGGAGAAGTCGCTCCCCATGACCGCGCGCATCATCGAGGAGGGAAAGGAGAGCGGCGAGATCGCGTCGTCGGTATCCACGCCGAACGTGCTGGCGTTCATCCAGCTGTTCATGAACCAGTATGATCGCATTTTGGATATGGCGCAGAACAGCGGGGACCGTGACGGCTTTCTGGAAGGGATGCTGGAGCTGTTCTTCTACGGACTCTCCGGGAAAAGATGACGGCCCGGCAACACATAAGCCGGTCGCCAGGTTTGAGCCGAGACGAACGCAGAAAACCCGCAATCGATCGCGATTGCGGGTTTTTCGCCGTGCGGGTAGGGGGCATGTGGATAGGGGTCAAACGTATGTGGATCCTGCCGACAGGTCACCTGAGACGAACGCCTAGCAATAATGACCGTCAGCCGCGCTCCTTACACGCAGCCTCAATAGCTGCCGTAATAAGGCGTATCCAGCTCCTTCTCCGTATAGACGGAAATCAGCACGACAGCTAGTTCATCGCCGGCGTTGCGCACGCGATGCGGCACGCAGGCGTTCCAGCTGAAGGAATCCCCTTCGCCGAATTCAGCTGCGTCCTCGCCCTGTTCAGCATAAATCCGGCCCTTGAGGACAACGTGAACCTCCTCGCCTTCATGCGCGTGCGGCTCATCGCCGGTCGACGCGCCGGGCGGAATCTCGACGATCATCATCCTCATGTTCCTCGCGGCGCTTAAGTGCTCGACCTTTAACTGGCCCGAACCGCTGGTTGTCGTTTTGCGGTCCGTTTTGCGGACGATGCCCATACGCTCTTCTTTCTGCAGCAGCAAATAAGCGAGCGGCACGTCCAGCGCTTTCGCGATATTCTCAAGCGTTGCAATGGAAGGCGAGGTTTTATTCGTCTCCACCTGGCTCATGAAGCCTTGGGACAAGCCCGTTTCCTCGCAAATCTGCGCGATCGTAATGTTCTTGCGTTTCCGGATCGACCGGATGGCGGAGCCGATATCCATGTCCATTCACTCCCCAAAATATTAGCGATACTAATGTTCCTTTCATATTAACAATTTTTCTGTTGACATGCTACATTCGAAGGTATAAATTATTGATATGAAATAATATTTAGTATTACTAATATAAACGTGATGATCAAGGAGGCAATCGCCATGACCTCGCCATTTCATTTTGATATCCACCTGCCAGCTCACATGGAACCCGGCAAAAGGTATCCGGCGGTTTTCACGCTGCACGGCAAAGGGTCTAACGAACGTAATATGTTCGGCCTCGTGCAGCCGCTGCAGGACGAATTCATCATCATCGGCATTCGCGGCAATCTTACGCTTGGAGCCGGCTATCAATATTACGGGCTGATCAGTCTCGGCAACCCGATTCGGGAGCAGTTCGATCCGGCCATCGCGGAGCTTACGGCCTTCATTCACGAGATAACGGCACACTATCCGATCGATCCGGGCAAGCGTTATCTGCTCGGCTTCAGTCAAGGCGCAATACTGGCCATGACGCTGGCCCTCACGATGGGGGCTGAATTGAAGGGCATCGTCGCGCTGAATGGCTATGTGCCATCCTTCGTGAAGACGGAATATCCGCTGCGCAGCGTAAAGGACATGTCCATATTTATTTCCCACGGCGAATTCGACTCGGTCTTCCCGGTTGGGATCGGCCGCGAATCAGCTGATTATTTCAGAACACGCACGGAACGCTTGACGTTTAACCTGTACCCGACTGACCACGGCGTCTCTCCCGAGAACCAGTAGGATTTTGTACGATGGCTCTCCCAGGATGCCGGAACATACACCAGTTAAGGAGTGAATATAACCATGATGCCAGCTTATTTCTTCGCCCACGGCGCGCCGTCGATCGCAATCGAGGATAATGCCTATACCGATTTCTTACGCAGCTTCGCCAGCCATACACCAAAGCCCAAAGCCATCGTACTCTTCTCTGCACACTGGGAAGAGCAGGTGCAAACGATCAGCGCCGTCGATGCGCACAGCATGATTTATGATTTCTCCGGTTTCCCAGAGGCGCTTTACCGGATAACCTACCCTGCCCATGGGGACCGTAAATTAAGCGAAGAGATTGGGTCGTTGTTTGCGGCGCACGGCATCCCGAGCCAGCTGGATGAATCCAGAGGCCTCGACCACGGATCTTGGGCCATTCTGTCGCTCCTTTCTCCCGAGGCGGACATTCCGGTTATTGCGTTATCCGTCAACCGCCATCTATCCAATGAGCAGCAGTTCAACATCGGCAAGGCGCTTGCCAAGCTAAGAGAGCAGGATGTCCTTATTATAGGCAGCGGAGTCACCGTTCATAATTTGCGGCGCGTGAATTGGGGCGCGACCGATGCCGAGCCTTGGGCCGTTGCGTTTGACGACTGGCTGCAGGAGAAGCTCGAGGCTTGGGATACCGAAGCGCTGTTCAACTACAGGCAGCTCGCCCCCTATGCGGTGGATGCCGTGCCGACGAACGAGCATTTTGTCCCGCTGCTCATCGCCATGGGCGCCGGAAGCCAGAACCGCACAGCCCGGGAGCTTCACCGCAGCTATCAGTACGGCACCCTGACGCTGAACTGCTGGCAGTTTGGTTGATTCCGCGCTTCGTGGGTGAGCGGCAAGATAGGCCGCACTAACGGAATTAGATATTGAAGGACATATACTGCAACGCAAATAAACCTTCATTCCTTAATGGGATTAAAGGTTTTTCGCGTGTGTATCAAATGCCGTAAAAGGAGCTGGCCAAGGTGGAAGGAACGTAGCGGAGCGGAGCGGAGCTCGCTAGTCAGCAATGGACTGTCAGCTATGGACGTCACAGAAGCGCCAGGAGAAGCTTTGCCTCCTTAACTGTTCACGCTGCTAAACATTTACAGCAGCGGCGATTCGCATTTTATTTTGCCGCCAGACGGACATTCGCCGCACCTCTTTTTCCTGTATCAAGCCCATTGTAGCTGGCCAACCTGAAGCTTCGCTTAGCGGCAGCTAATTGTTTGCTGAAAGGGCTGCGGCTGCGCGGCCATGAACGCAAGAAAGACGCCCTAGCTAACGGGCGCCTTTCGTTCCTGCTATTCAATTGCCGGCTAAGGTATATTGACGGTAAGCTTCTGCTGCTCCCCGTCCTCCGAAACCGTTATCGTCGTGTCGCCTATCAGCTCATACTCCGTTTGCTGAAGCCTATATCTGCCCAGCTTGTAGGTTCCCGGTGGGAGGGATAAGCCGAACTGCCCGTCCGCGACCTCTACGCCCGTCGACATCGTGCCCTTCTCATTTTGGACGTCAATGAAGCCGCTCTTCTGATCGGCACCGGCATTATCGATCGTAAACGTAACATTGGCTTCAGGAAGCTGAATGGCGGGCTCTGTGGTTTTACCTTGTTCAATATGAATAACCGTATCCGCGAACAAGTAGGAGGATCCCCATCGCGCAACATTTAGCAGCTTATAATCACCATCCGGGACTTCCAGATAGGCAGTCTCGCCTGACCAGCGATAGAAGTAGGTATTAAAGTCCGTTTGATTAACCGCTTGAAGCGAAATGCTTCCATCCGTAATGATTTTGCCTTTAGCATCCAGAATGGATAGATGCGGAATGTTCGGATTCGCACCGAGCGTGAGCCAGCTGCTAATTCCTCCCCATCGCGCCTTCTCATACGGCGTATTCCCCAAGGAATCCTTCCTGTAGGGTTCAGCCCCATGCTGAAGCAATAATTGTATGACCTCATAGCTGCTCGCTTGGACGGCATTGGAGAGCGAATTATCCTGTGACGGGTCCCCGCCGTGATCGAGCAGAAGAGTGACGATTGGTACGCTTGGATGGATGATCGTAACGGAGTTGTCAGGATTCATGCTCCAAATATTGCCGCACGCCACAGCCAGCAGCGATCCGCTTAAGTTGTCCAGCGGCATGTTGGGATTAAGTCCATGCGCCAGCAGCACGTCCATAAGTCGCTCGTTCCGATGGAGAAGTACCTGAAATACGCGCTGATGGTCATACGTCGCGCCATGCTCAAGCAGCACCCTCGCCGCGTCCGCATGGTCAAACAATATCGCGTAGTCCAGCGCCGTATTGTCGAGGAAAATAGAAAACAGCTTCTTATTCACGTCAACGCCGCGGCTGATCATAACTTCCAGCGTGGCGACGTCGCCGCTTCGGGCAGCTTCGAAGAGCAGCCTTTGAAAGCCTGCCATTTGCGCTTCCGTGTAGCCGATCGTCACCTGTTTCTTGGCGCTGTTATAGAAGACATCCTTGTCCAGCACCAGCGAGACGAACTTTGCGGCTACATAGGTGCGCCCATCCTGAATGACCGGCGCCGAGGACAGCTGGAAGGTCTGCTTGCCTTTGACCGCTTTATTCGAATTCAGCTTGCCCTCCACGCGAGTGGAGCCATTGACGGCGACTAGACCGCCGGCGCCCATTTGAAAGCGAATGCCTAATGCATCGAAGACCGCTTTGGCCGGAAACATTAAGTTCCCTCGAATGATCACCGGCGGAACGGCGAGCTTCAGCGGCTGCCGGTCGAGAATGACCGAGATCGGCGCGGCCGCCGGTGCCGCGGCAGCTGCTTGAGGCGCGGCCGTTGCAGCCGGCATTCCCGAAGTTAACAGCATCGTGCCCGCTATACCATAGATGGCCAATCGACGAAATTTGCGGCTTGAATTCATTTTCTCTTCTCCCCTTGAATGCTAGATGAATGATAGGATCTTATGGATGTTTACTTCCTTTTATATAAAGTTTTACCATGTATCTGCTAGAATCGTCCACCAAACGCCGCAAAAAAAGCCCCGCAGCGTCTATTAGACGACTGGGAGCTATGCATGATTGATAGGAATCGCTATGACGGCTGTTCAACCTCTTCGGTTGCGGGCTCCTGCATAAACTTCGCTTCCACCTTCTTGCACAGCCAGAACGAGACAGCGACGAACGCCGCCACGTAGAGCAGCTCCGCAGGCCGCTCCATAAATCTCGTCACGTCGTGGCCGATCAGCGAGACGGAGAACGCCATAATCGCTTTGCCGAGCGAAACGGCGATCAGGAAGGAGCGCAGACGCATGCGGGCAAGCGCCGCGGCGACATTAATGACGACGAACGGACCGACGGGGAACAGACTCAGCACGAAGACATATCCGAATGCATTGCGCCGAATCCAGCCCATGCTGCGGCGAACAGCCGGCTTGCGCGACCAGCGGTCCACCCACCGCGACGAACCGATCCGGCGAACGATCAGGAAGGTCAGCATGCAGCCGGCGACCAATCCGATCCAGGAATAGAGAAAGCCAAGCCAAAGGCCGTAAGCCGCCGCGTTGCCGCCTACGATGACGATCGTCGGAAGCGGCGGCACGAACGACTTCATGAACGTGAGCGCGATGCCCGGCAGGGGCCCGAGCTGCTCATAACGCTGCAGCAGCTCCTGGAGCTTGGCCTCATCCAGCGATGAGAGCCAGTCTATGAGGCGGCTCACACTATTCCCACGGATACTTCGTTAGCAGATAGTCGGCAAACTTCTTGCTTTCTTCCCTGCGGTGCTTCCGCATCTCCGTCCGGGAATCCGCCGTTTCGAACAGCTTACGCTCCTCTTCCGTCTCCGGAATGACCTGAGGCACGGGCGTCGGGTGATTATTCTCGTCGAGCGCAACGAAGGTTTGGAACGCCGTTGCCGCGATTTTGCGTTCGCCGGTCTTCATGTCTTCGCAGATGACCTTCACGAACACCTCCATGGAGCTCGTGCCTGTGTGCGTGATGAAGGACTCCAGCGAGACGGAATCGCTTGGCCGAATGGGGAGGAGAAAGTCGACGGAGTCCGTCGACGCCGTAACGGCGGACACCCGGCACAGCTTGGATACGGAGATCGAGGCGATGTCGTCGATATATGACATCAGCTTGCCGCCGAACAGTGTATTGTGATTGTTGACATCGGTTGGAAAAACACGGGAAACTTTGAAGCAGCGCGTCTCTTTGATGTATTTCGGTTCCACTTCGTTCACTTCACTTTCTTGAGATAGGCTTGTAATTTGGAATTATTGTAGCATACTCCGGCGGGATTGCCAGAATCTTCTTCTAGCTGCATGCCAAAAAGAGACCCCATAAAGGGTCTCTTCAACGGGCGCAGCTCTGGCGAGAGCCTCGTCTCTATGCAATTAAGTCGATGGCTTATTCGCCGGCCGCTTCTGCGAGGAATCAAAATGCTCCATGTCGATCCCGCTCCAGATGTTGCCCGCGTTCACACGCTCGGGATGATCGAATACGAGGAACGCAGTCGGCAAGTAACGCATGCCGTACTTGCTGGAAGGCTTGTTGACAACGGCATTGTCCTTCACCAGCACGGTCGAGGAACCACCGTCAAGATTCGCCGCCGTTACCGCACCCTTCTTAAGCAAGATCTTCTGCACGTCGTACAGCGTCGCGCCGACCGAATAGCCCGGCTGGCGGCCGTCGATGACGACGAACATAATCGTTCCGTCCTTCTGCTGCGCCATGACGGTACGCGGAGCAATACCCCAGCCGTCGGCTTCACTCTTGATCAAGCCTTTGCCGTTGACGATGAATTTGGGCTGGAACGTGACGGCGTCACTGACGCCCATATCCAGCAGCTGCGCAGGCGTATACCGCCCTGCTACCATCAGGCCGTCCCGGTCGATGCCGACGACGTTGACCTTGGCTTTCATCCCGTTTCCCTTATACAGCAGCTTGCCGCCGGACATCACGATGCCTGCCGGCTTGAACCCGTTGCCGCTCCAGTTCGGATCGTCGAAAGCGCCCCCGTTCACGCCCGCAATGGCGCCTGTCCGCTGCACCATGCTGAGCACCGTTTCCCCGGAGCCCACCGTATTCGTCGTGATGACGCGGAGCATCTTAGGATCGTGGACATACATAATGAACCCCTTGAACCGACTAGTCGAGATCGGCTCCACCTTCACGGCGCTGTCTGGATGCGCCGCAAGGTTGACGTTATGATTGTCCTTAACCTGACCCATTTGGTCGAATTCGTTCGCGTAATCCGCGACCCGCTTGTCCAGCTCGCTCTGTCCAATCAAATATTTGGCCATATACCGGTGCTGGCTCGTAATGAGCGTATCCGCCATCATGTAGCGGATATCCGAGCCGGATGGCGTCAAATAAAACCAGCCGCCGGCGCCAAGTATAATAAGAAGCGCTCCTGCAAAAACTTGTGTTACCCTTCGTTTCCACCGTTTTCGTTTTGGGGCAGGCGCTTTCCTGCTGCTTTTTCTGTTATCTATTTTCGGCCCGTTTACGGGCTCTATTTGAGTCTGCATGACCTTCTCCTTCACTGTGTCAGAGTCGCGTTGTAAGAAGCGAAGGCAGGCGGCCTTCGTCCATTGAACACTATACGCCCCGCAGCTTAAAAGAAGCTGAAAATAACCCGTGTAAATGATGGTAAGCCATTTTCTTCAATGATTTCGGCACAACCTGCATACTTGAAAACAGTTGAAAAAACGCCGCTGCACGGCTCATTTGGCCATCGCAGCGGCGTTTCGTGGTTACATAAATTACACCATGACTTTGCAAATATCGTTCGTGAAGGCGACCGGATCCTGGATCGGCAATCCTTCGATAAGCAGCGCTTGATTATATAGCAGCTGCGTGTAGAGGCTCAGCTTCTCGCTGTCCTTCTCTGCGGCATCCTTGAGCGACTGGAACACGGGATGGTTCACGTTGATCTCCAGCACTTTCTCCGCCTGCACGTTCTCGTTGTTCGGCATCGCGCTCAAGATTTTCTCCATCTCGATGGATACCTCACCCTCGCTCGTGAGGCAGACCGGATGGCTCTTCAGACGCTTGGACGCTTTCACCTTCGTCACTTTGCCGCCCAGCACCGTCTGCATCTGCTCGAACAGCGCCTTGCTGCCTGCTTCTTCAGCTTCCGGTTTGTCGCTGTCGGCATCCGGCTCGATGCCAAGGTCGCCGCTCGATACGGATTTGAACGCCTTGTCCTTGTACGTCATGATCGACTTGATCGCAAACTCGTCGATATCGTCCGTAAAGTACAGAATCTCGTAGCCTTTGTCCGCCACCATCTCGGTTTGCGGCAATTTCTCAATGCGCTCGATGGAGCTGCCGGATGCGTAGTAGATGTACTTCTGGTCTTCCGGCATTCTGGACACGTACTCATCCAGCGAGACCAGCTTGTTCTCCTTGGACGAATGGAACAGCACCAGATCCTGCAGCACGTCCTTGTTCATGCCGTAGTCGTTGTACACGCCGAACTTCAGCTGGCGGCCAAACGCCTTGTAGAACTTCTCGTAGCCCTCGCGCTCGTCCTTCAGCAGGCTGAGCAGCGTGCTCTTGATCTTGTTCTTGATGTTTTTCGCGATCAGGGTCAGCTGGCGGTCATGCTGCAGCATCTCGCGGGAGATGTTGAGCGACAGATCCTCGGAATCCACCATCCCTTTCACGAAGCTGAAATAATCCGGCAGCAGGTCGCCGCACTTGTCCATGATCAGAACGCCGTTGGAGTACAGCTCGAGGCCTTTCTCGAACTCCTTCGTGTAATAATCGAACGGCGTGTTCTCCGGAATGTACAAAATCGCCCGATAGACGACCGCACCGTCCGCGCTGATATGGATATGCTTCAGCGGCTTATCGAAGCCGTAGCGTTTCTCGTGGTAGAACTGCTCGTAGTCGGCGTCGGTCAGCTCGCTCTTGTTCTTGCGCCAGATCGGCACCATGCTGTTGATCGTCTGCTCTTCCGAGTACGACTCCAGCTCCGGCTCTTCGCCTTCGGCTGTGTCTGCCTTCGGACGTTGGCCTTTGACGTCCATCTTGATCGGATAACGGATGAAATCCGAATATTTCTTAATGACGGAACGGAGACGGTACTCCTCCAGAAACTCGTCGTAGTTATCGTCTTCGGTGTTCGGCTTGATGTGCAGCACGATTTCAGTCCCTACGGTCGTCTTGTCCGCGCCTACGATCGTGTAGCCGTCAGCGCCTTCGGACTCCCAGCGGAACGCATCCGGGCTGCCAAGCGCGCGGCTCGTTACCGTTACGCGGTCCGCGACCATGAACGCCGCATAGAAGCCGACGCCGAATTGGCCGATGATGTTGTGGCCGTCCTTGCTCTCGTTCTCCTTCTTGAACGCGAGCGAGCCGCTCTTCGCGATGACGCCGAGGTTGTTCTCGAGCTCCTCCTGCGTCATGCCGATGCCGGTATCGGCGATCGTAAGCGTGCGGTTCTCTTTGTCTGCCGTGACTTTGACGTAGTAGTCGGCTGCATTGAAGACGAGACCTTCGTCGGTCAGCGCCTTGTAGTAAATTTTATCGATAGCGTCGCTTGCATTGGAGATCAGCTCCCGCAGGAAAATCTCGCGCTGCGTGTAGATGGAGTTGATCATCATTTCCAGCAGTCGCTTGGACTCTGCTTTGAACTCTTGCTTCACCATAAAACTGGATACCCTCCCCAAAGTGTTCGGATGATATTAGCACTCTCATGATTGGAGTGCTAACGCTACTCCTTTTATAGCATAGATTAGGGTCTAGGCTCAAGTCTGAATGCAGAAAAATTCCAGTTTATGCGTGAACCTTTCCTGACATGAAAAATCAACTGCTCCCGCCGCTGTCTCCGTTCGCCGCTGTCCCTAATCCGGATGAGCGCAGCAGGTGAAATGGATACCGAAAATGTGCTACAATACGGGAATTGAACCGCCAAGGAGGCACATCACGACACTATGCTTATCATCGGTATCGCCGGAGGCACCGGCTCCGGCAAAACAACAGTCGCCCGCTCCGTCATCGAACGGCTCGGATCAGATAAAGTCACGTTTATTTCGCAGGACAATTACTATAAAGACCATCCGCATCTCTCAATGCAGGAACGGGAGGCGCTGAATTACGATCATCCGCTCGTATTCGACAACGAGCTGCTGATTGCCCATTTGAAGCAATTGAAGAACGGTGAATTTGCGCATGCGCCCGTCTATGAATTCACGATCCATGCCCGCTCCAAGGAAGAGACGCTTGAGCTGAAGCCGAACCATATCGTCATCCTTGAGGGACTGCATGTGCTGTCGGACGAGCATTTGAGGTCGCTGCTGGACATCAAGGTGTTCGTCGACACCGATCCCGACGTGCGCATTCTCCGCAGGGTGCTGCGGGACATCGAGGAACGCGGCCGGACGATCCAGTCCATCCATCACCAATATTTAACCACGGTCAAGCCGATGCACGAGGCCTTCATCGAGCCTTCCAAGAAATACGCGGATATCATTATCCCTGAAGGCGGCGAGAACGAAGTCGGGATCCAGATGCTGTCCATCCTGACGGAGAAGTACCTGAAGGACGGCGAGGCCGGTGAAGCGGAGCAGCTGTAACAGCGAAAAGCGGCAGTAATGGAGGCTTACCTTTAATACTGCCGCTTTTTTTTGGCTGCGTTATGGTTTGAACGCGTCGACGATCAGCGATACAACAGCCAGCCGCCCGTTACGATTGCGGTGATCGAATTGCTTGGAACGATAAATAAAGCCGTCAGCCGCATCCCATTCATTGGCGTGAAACTCACCTTCCTCGTCGCAATACTCCAACAGCCTTACTTGAAAGCCGGCTTCCGCGAACATCCGTCCGAGCGACCGATAGTCGTAGATGATTTGATGCGAAGCAGCCGGGTGATCAGCGGCCCAGGGCCGCCGATTTGAACGGTGCGTTGGTAGGCCTCGTCTCGAAAGAACGCATCCGGCACCGCGCAGCGAATGTAACCGCCAGGCTTCAGGAAACGGCAGCAGATTCGTGCGGCCTGTACGCCCTGCTCAAAGGTCAAATGCTCCCAGACATGTTCGGCAAGTATGGCGGCAACCGTGTCTGGAGCAAACTTAGCCGACCAATCCGACTCATGAAGCAGATGAAGCTCATGCTCCTGCGTATGCAGCCAGCCCGGATTATTGCGATACTCCCCTGCGCCGATGACCACCTTAATAGGCTTCCACATCGAACCCACTTCCTTTTTGACCTCATTATATCGGAGCAACCATGTACATATTAATGGCCTCATATGACCCCGATATGGAACAATATGCATTTTCATCAACTCAATCGTATATTCACAGCCCCAGCTTCGCCCCTCTAATATAAAAAAGCGTCAGAAGCACACGTTGCCGTGTCCATCTGACGCTTTTTCGCCTGCTCAAAGTCTCCTCGCATGCCGCCCTGTCAATCCTTACGCCAAACATCCGCATATTCCGAATTCCGCTTGAATTGAGCGAGCGCATACGAGCAAGCCGGAATGATCTTGCGGCCTTTCTCTCTGGCCTCGTCCACGACGAGATTCAGCAGCCGCTTCGCCAGATTGCCGCCCCGATACCTGGGATCGACGTAGGTATGATCAAGCACCCAAGTGTCGGCATCCACCAGCCGGTACGTTATCTCGCCAACGGGACCTTCGGCGCTCTTCAGAATGTAGCCGTTGCCCTGCTTCTCCGCGGCAATGTCTTCCTCCGGCACGTTCGCAAGCTGCGGTTCTTCCCTATTCTCGCTCATCGACATCTGCCTCCTTCGCTGCATTATGCATGCCATCTTGTTATTCTATACCCTTTGCGGCTGGTTTTGATACGTCTTTTATCCGAACCGGCCTCCCCCGTCAAAACATATCGACAACCCAATTAACGACCGCTCCATAGCCATGCTCAATGCCGCTTGCGGCCGCTTGGAAGCCTTGATTCGTGTTCCGATAAAGCAGCATCTGCTTGCCGCCGTCCTCCAGCAGATTCAGCTGCACGTCCTGGAATCTGCCGTCATAGATGTTATCCTTCACATTCAGCTTGCTCGCTTCGGCCGACAGCGCGATGTCTCCTTTGGCAATAGAATCGTCAATCAGCTCGCCTTCGCCCTTCAGCAGCGTCTGGCCGTCTACGGTCAATTTCAGGCTGCACCCTAAGAGATCGATGCCGATTTCCCGCGTGTGCTGCACATTAAACGGAATACCCTTGCTTACAGGCGCGCCTGCGGGACCCTGCACGTTCGTATCGATCGCTTTGTCGCTGAGGTCCATATCGGCGTCCCTCCACGACACATCGTTTAATTGGCGGCTGAACAGCCGCTCCGCGGGATGGCCCGCTTCCTTCTGCTCCACGGTAATCCAATTATCCTTCAGCACGAGCCGAACGTAGCTGTCATTCTTGATATCGTAGCGCAAATAGATGCTTTGCTCGCCGATGACGTTTCCTGCCAGCTTGGCTGTCAGCGCGACATCGCCGAAGCTCTCGCTGCCCCGCAAGTAAGCGAGGCCCGCTTCGCCCGGAGGAGAAGTCAGCACGATTTCATTCCCGTTGAATTCCGCTGCACCGGCAGCTGTCTTCCAATCCTCGGCACGGCCGGCTTCGCCTTCGGCAAACGTCATCGGCTGCCCAGTATCCGCTCCGATCCTCATCATCACATGGTTCGTCGACCAGTACGGCGCCGGCTGCAGCCGCGTCAAATCGTAGACGCTGCCTTTCGACCCGTTGAACGCGTTCCCTTCGCGGGCAAAACCAAGTTTGTACAGCTGCTCGATATTCTTCTCGTTAGCATGCTCAACGAGCTCGGGTATGCTCTGCTGCAGCGTGTTCGCATGCTTAATCATGTAGAGATCCGGCACATAACCAAGCTTATCCGTGTAGACTTCTTTCATTTGAGCATACTCTCTTGCGATTCGCGTCTCCATGACGCCGCGGTCTTCGGTCGGAACCCAGTTGCTATCGCGGATGAAATCCATTAACGGATAATTGTAATAGCGAATGTCGTCTTGGCTCTGAAGCTGCTGCGCGTCCAGCTGTCCGAGGAACCGCCCTCCCTGCTCGAAAACATTCGAATAGGCCAACCGATAGCCGCTGCTGCCTAGCTCCCAGTAGCCATTTTTCTTCATTTTGTCGATTACATACGGCTGCAAATACGCGTTATTGTCTTCATCGATGTTATTGGCATAAGTAAGGAAGGTCGCTTTATCGTTATACCGCTCCAGCATTTTCTCCGCCAGTCGGCTGGAATCGCTGCGTCCATCCTCGAAGGACAAGAACAGCGCTTTGTCCGGAAGCGGCTTGCCCTTCTCGTAATAGTCCAGCACATCCTGCTGCGAGATCGTACGGTAACCCTGATCGCGAAGAACCTTCAGCTGTTCGTTCAGATCGCTCTTCGCCATCCGCTTCGACGAACCGTCACTGCTGACGCCGTAATAAGAGAGCGCGATAAAGCCCTGATGGCTCTTCCACGCGCTCTTGTCCGGTTCCTTATACACGTTGGCATAAAATACGGCAAGATAGATCAAGAGCGCCACCAGCAGTAAAATAACGCCCTGCAGCAGTGACTTCCGTGTTTTTCTCCGATTCTTCCTCTGAATAACATCCAGGGCAGAACGTTGTTCCCCTGTTTCCTCCATTTCCGCCATCCCCCACCTTATAATCAACCGGCCGATACGCTTGCTGGCGCACGGCCGGGATTCGATTCCTTTTTAGTTATGGTTCGTTTCGGGTACCGTAATGTTTACATGCTCACTCACTTCTGCTGCCTTCAATTGCGGCATCCCTGAAGCGCCTCCCGGCGATTTCCAGCACGTGACCCAGGCGACCGGCATCTGCCAGAGCAGCGCCAGCTCGGTGAACAGACAGCGGATCAGACCGAACAACCAAAGCCTGCTTTTGCGAAGCAGGAGATGGGCAAGGCCCATAATCAGCAGCATCACGAGCAAGCCGAGCAGATAGCCTGACGGAAAAAAATGATGCGCAATCGGCTCATAGACGAGGTAATCGACCACGATGACCGGTGCAGTGACCGCTATCAGCAGACCGATATAGAAGAATAACGCCATGAACGGTTCTTTGCGCCAAATGAACGTGCCGGCCCGCAATGATCCGCGCAGCCACGCACGTTTGGCGTGCATCCGCTCCATGAGGAGCGCGCGTTTCTCTGAAGGCACGAACACCGAGCAAACCGCCGAATCCTGATACGCGGTGCGGTGCGTCCGCAGAACGAAATTGGTCAAGCTCCGGTTGTCGCCGATGATGCCGGGCTGTCCTGTGTATTTCAGGTTCCGTCCGCTGTCCATGTACTGAAGAATGAGCTCCTTCCGGTAGCAGGACAGCGATCCGGACAAGCTCGTCACGCTGTCGAACTTCGATTCCGCCGCTTTCGCAATCCGAAAGCTCGAGTGGTACCGGACTGCCTGCAGCATCGTAATGCTATTGGTGAATTTATTTTCCACGTCCATGCGTCCGGAGACGCCGCCCACTTGAGGGTCCTGAAACGGCTGAACCAAACGCCGGATCGCCGCTGGCTCCAAGAAGCTGCCTGCGTCGACGGTGGCGACAAGCTTATGCTTGGCATGCGCTGCGCCTTCAGCCAGCGCTGCGCGTCTGCCCTCGTTCTCCGGCATGAAGCGCAAACTCATTCGCTCCTTCGTGAAGAATCGTGCTCCTTCATGATGGATGCGGGCAATGACCGCTTGAACCCGTTCAACCGCTTCAGCAGACGCCTGGTCAGCGACGATGATGATCTCCAGCTTATCAACGGGATAATCCTGATCGACGCAGCTTAGAATTGTTCGTTCGATCCATTTCTCCTCGGTCAAGCCATGGATTACGATGGAAACGCCAGGCGTGTACTGCGGGTCGACCGGCACCTCCCGGTACAGCGCGCCGAACAGATAGCGGCTGATAAGAAATACGGCCGCGAGCAGACTGTACAAATACAGAATCAGGTTATATCTATAATAAATAACGTTCTCCATTCGCATGAGCATGGTAAGACAGGCCACCGCGAATACCGCGCCGACGACCGTGAAGGCAGACATTCCCCACCGCTTGCGGCGGAAGTACTCGGTAAGCGGCCTGGTAAATTCAAAGGCCAGCATCAGCTGCTTCTGCCCGTCCTGCTCCCGGGTAAACATCCGCACGAGCGCCGCCTCCATCTTCACAGCTGACTCGAACGGCTCCGGCATCGTGCCCGGCGGTATCCGAAATCGAAGGCCGGCGCGTTGACCGACGATGTAATGCTCTTCATCCGATTCGAGCGCCACAAGAATGCCTGTCGAGGAAATATCGACTGCTTTGCCCTGCAACGCATGCTTCTTCTTCCTTCTGTTGCCGATGATCACGACGTCAAAATCAGCCTCATAACGGATGCTCAGCCGTTCTTGCTGCCGCTTGAAGGACTCCTTCGCATCTGCCGGAATACCCTTAGCTCCTCTGCGGTCGGCAGGTGAACGGTTCCCCTCAGGGTCAGGCACATGCGGGAGCAGCCGCCGATCACGCTTCGGAACGGAAATGACATCGAGCAGCTTTGTTTCTTCTTGGTTCTCCTCCTGTTTCATCACATTAACAGTCTCCCTTCCCGGATATCCGGCGCTACTCTCCGTCCTGCATCAGCTGGTTCAGCGTAACAAAGGCATACTCCTGTTTGCGGACGCAGTCGGCGACGAGCTTGACGGTTTCGTTCAGATCCGGGCGGTCTTCCGTGTCCAGCGCAAAGATACCGCCGTGATGAATGAACGTGCGGACAAGCTTAGCCTTCTCTTCCTCCGTCTCATTGTGCCAGTTGTGCAGGTATAAGCTGCTGCCGATCACGGCCTCATGGCCGCTCTGCGCAGCCGCAAGCCGCACCTGATCCGTAAAATCCCGCGATGTCGTTCGTACGTAATGCGGAATGACGCCGGTTTTCTTCGCAATAACATCGCCGCTCAGCTTAATTTCGTTATACGTCTGCGCGTACGTCAGCTTGCTAAGATCCACCCTGTTCAGCGTGTTGTTCTCAATCTCATGGCCGCGGGACTTTATTTCCTGCGCGATATCGGGCTCTTCGGCCACCCGCATACCCGGCAGGAAAAACGTAGCCTTGATACCGCAGCTGTCCAGAACGTCGAGCAGCTGCTCCATCGTTTCTTTATCCGCCATCCCGTTAAAGGTCAGCGCCAGCTCCCGCTCGTTCGTGAAGATTATGTTTATAGCCTTGCTCTCTGGACCGCCGTACGGCGCAGCAGCTGAATTGGCCGTATTGCCGGCAGCTTGGCCGCCGCCTGCTTCCGTCCGCCCACCTGACGTGCCGCAGCCGACAAGCAGCCCTAGCATCAGTATGATGACCAAAACCCCTTTAGCTTTCATTGGGCCCTCCCTTGATGTGAAAATTTGACCCGCACAAAGCAAAACAGCGCGGTGCTGCAATTATCAACTTAAATTCATAGGTCTATTGACCTATTATAAATAATCCACTTCATTTTGAGAAGTCATTTACCATTATGTACATTTCTATTATCATATAATGATAATTTAAACCTTTTCCATACGAATGAAACCCAACAGCTGCATTAAATACGAAAAAGACACAAGAAGCATGCGCCTCCTGTGTCTCCTTCTATCCGTTATTCGATTATTCGATCAGCAGCCTGGCAAGCTCGTCATAGCTGGCCGCTTCATGCGTCGGGGTATGCTCCGATTCCGGCTCTGCGCGCCGATGATTAAACCAAATGACCCGCCAGCCGGCCTCAAGCGCGCCCACCACGTCATTACGCCATGAATCGCCCACATAGATACAGTCGGCCGGCCGCGTGCCTGTCTGCTCGTTTACATAGTGGAAGAGCCTCGGATCGGGCTTATCCCAGCCGTGCGAGCCGGATATGAATTGCCGCTCGACTGCCACGATGCCGTCCAGCTTCATCGCATCGATCTTGAGCTGCTGATGCGAAGGAGCGCCATTCGTAATGAGTCCTATCAACCAACCGGCTTCCGCGAGTCGTGTCAGCAGTTCTCTCGCACCGCTGAACAGCTCGATGTCGTACTGACAGCCGATGTAAGCCGCCTGCATGGCTTCCGCCTGCTCGTCGCTGAGCGCTAGACCGAATTCCGCCATCGTGAGCTGGAACCGGCGCATCCGCATCCGCTCCGTCGCCGCTCCGGCCTCCATCGCACCCGCGCCGCCAAGCTGAAGCGACAGCATGTCACTGTGGTACCGGAGCCGATGATACGCCGCCGGATACGGGAATCCCTCCAGCGGCAGAAGCGGCCCGGCAACCTGCTCCACCGCCTTGCGGAAAGGCAGTAAATGATCATACAGCGTATCGTCCACGTCGAAAAAAATCGCTTGCTGGTTCTGTTCCTGTTTCATTCTGCAGCTCCTGAGCTCATGGTTGTCCTCCCGGTGACGGGAAATGCGTCTCGTCAAAAGATACCCCAATGCGGCCTCGTTCATAAACGGACACCGCCTGGATAGGCTGTATGCCCTGCGGGCAACCTTTAAGAAAGCTGTGCTTCAATGCGCTTGATATAGGCGATCGACTGTTCCGTGTAGCGATCGAAGAATTCCCTTCCACCGCCGCGCTCCATGACGCCGAACGGGTCCGCCGCTGCAGGTAGCAGCTCGAAGGTGAGATAACCGTCGTAACGGATCTCCTTGAGCGAGCGAAGAATCGGCACGAAATCCGTATGCCCGGTCCCCGGCGCCGCACGATTGCTGTCCGCCAAGTGAATATGGATGAGCGCATCTCCGCTTTGCCGGATCGCCTCCGCCGCATCGGACTCATCGATGTTCATATGAAACGTATCGCCCATGATGCCCACGTTCGCGAGCCCAACCTCCGCCCGCATTGCGGCAGCTTGATCCAGCCTGTTCAGCATATAAGACTCGAAGCGGTTCCAAGCTTCAATGCACAGGCTCACGCCAAGCGATGAAGCATACTCCCCCGCCGTCCGAATGCCTTCTACCGCCCATTTCCATTCCTCTTCGCGGCTGCCCAGCTCGCGAATACGCATATTCGCGACAGGCGCTGCAATGATGGTCGGAGCTCCGACCTCTGCGGCCATCTCGGCCACTTCCTTTACGTAGTTCACGGCCTGCATCCGCACGGCTTTGTCCGGATGCCCCAAGTCCCGCTGCGCGTTGAAGATGGAGCAAATCGACGAGACCTTCAAGCCATGATCCGCAGTCAGCCTCCGTACCTCGCTATAATCGTATCCGCTCGGTTCGCCAACCAGCTCGATGCCGTCATAGCCGAATCGCCCCAGACGTTCTACACTCCGCGCAAAATCCTCTCCATAGTAAACGAGCGAATTATAGCTGTACTTAAACATCATCGCTTCTTCCCTTCTCTATCAAACTATGTACTCGTAATTAGGCTCCGAGGCAATCTTGCCTACAGAATGCCTAGTATCCAGCCTTCCAGCGGAACGACTTTTTCCCGTTCCCTGTCCGTAAGCGTCCGCAGCTGCATGTAATGCGAGAGAGTGCCCTCAAGGTCCTGCTCCCTCACATTTCTCCGCCAGCCTCAGCTCTGTCGGGTTATTGTAGGGCAGCGTCGGCGCTTGAATCGATGATACAGGCCGTTCCTTGACCCCGCTCCACAGCGCGCCCGAAATGATCGAGAAAAGCCATCCACGAGTGAAGAACCGGGTTCCCCGGCAGCGAATCCCGAAAATACGAGATCGGAAAAGAAAGCCCGTGGTCAATGCCAACGATCATCGCGCCGATCCGACCGGCCCGCTGAGCCTCCAGCCTGTCCGCCAAATAGCGGTAGACGCCAGCCCTCGACCAGCTTCGCCGGCCCAAGGCCTGACGCGGCGGCTCATCGGCCGTTGATTCGAAGATTTGGATCGCGGTATGCTTCTGCGTCGGCAGCGCCTTGCCTGAATAATCGATGCCTATATAATGCTGGAACATAAGAGCCTCCGGGATTCGTTTCGTACAGAAATTCGCTTTCTCCTTGACGCGCACCTGACTACTCCAGCTCCAGCGGCGTCAGATAAACCGTCTCACCGAGACGCCGCCTGCGAAACGCTCCCGGCGTCGTGCCGGTCCACTTCACGAACTGGCGAATAAAGCTTTGCGCGTTGTCGTAACCGATACGCAGGGCGATCTCGTCGACGGCATGCTCGGTGCTGAGGAGCAGGTGCATCGCCTCCTGCTGCCGCAGCACGGCGAGATATTCGCGAGGCGACAGCTGGTACGCTTCCCGAAATACACGGTAGCAGTGACGGCGGCTGAAGCCGAGGCGCCCCGCCATCGCTTCCATCCAGCCTGCGGGGATGACATCTTCAGGCTGACGCTCGGCGACGAGCGCTTCGATCTCCTTCGCAATCCGAATCGGCAAATCGTCCGCAGCCGCTGCGCCCTCATCGTGCTCGGTGATGTACGTCTCAAGGATATCCATAATCGTATAGACCGTTCGAAATAATTTGGATTTCGATTTAGACTTGGGTGTCTCTTCCTCCATCAGCATCTCCACGACGCGCTTCACTTCGGGAAGCAGCAGCCCGTGCAGCTCCTGTCCCGGCTCCAGCAGCAGAAGCTTCGCACGATTCAGCGCATTGAGGAAGACCGGGTCGTCAATCTGGACATGCATCACGAAGAAGGAGAACGGCTCGACTGCCTTATAGGCATGCAGAAGCATGGGCGGAACCAGAATAAGATTGTCCTTGCTTTGACGATAGGCCGTACCGCCGACCTCCGCCAGTTGCGTCCCCTCCAGCACGAGGTTTAGCTCGAACATCATGTGATGGAGATGCCTGCTGCAGGACCAGCCCGCTTGGACCGTGCCCATCTGCGCCCCGTACAGATACGTCTCGGATTTACGGTTCGCGAACAACCGAATCGGATTCGGCACATCCAGCCTGTCAGCCATGGTTGCAACCCCTCTTTCCCTGGTAATGTCTCAGTTGGTTAACTATTTAAGAGGTTAACGGCCCGTTCTGTTATTCAATCCGAATGCTGCGTACAGCTATACTTTTGTCATTGTCCCTATTATAGAGGAGGTTGACGGATGGAAGCTAGGTTTGAATTAGGAGCGCCGGACGCCGTGGTCGTTCGTACAGACGAGGGTTGGAAATCGTTGTCCGGCGGAGGATCCGGGAGCTGGTCGTCTGCAGGCATAGCCGTTACCTTGACCGCGAACGGCAGCGCATATGCGCTGGAAGTAGAGGCGCCAAGCGAGGCGATTCGCCTCATTAAACTTCGTTGGAAGGTTCGCCAGCAAGGAAGCCCGCTGATCTTAGGCGATCATTGGGAGCGCGGCTACGGCGATTTGGAATGGCGCGGCATCGCGCCGGAGCGCGTCATGCCGTGGTATTTTCTCCGTTATGACGGCACCCGCACGGCGGGATACGGCGTGAAAACAGGCCCAAGCTCCCTCTGCTTCTGGCAGATGGATGCCGACGGCATTACGTTCACGGCGGATGTCGCAAGCGGAAGTGCCGGGGTTCGGCTTGGCGCGCGCAAGCTTCTTGCCGCGGAGCTGCTCTATGATGAGGGACGGGAGAGCGACACGCCGTTCGCGGCCGCGCAGCGCTTCTGCCGGCTGATGTGCGAGAATCCCGTCATGCCGAAGCAACCGGTATACGGCGGGAATAACTGGTACTATGCGTACGGAAACAGCTCCCATGCGGAGATATTGGCGGATTCGAGGTTCATGTCCTCGCTCTCCTCGCACAAGACAAACCGGCCGTTCATGGTCATCGACGACGGCTGGCAGCTGCGAAGCGGCGTCGGCGCATGCAATGGCGGACCCTGGGTCGGCAACGACAAGTTCCCGGACATGGAGCGCCTCATCGGCGAGATGAAAGAAATCGGCGTCAAGCCGGGCATCTGGTGCCGGCCGCTGTTGACGGAGGAGCAGGTGCCGGCCGAGTGGGTCCGTTATGCCGGGAGCGGCGGACAAGTGCTGGATCCGAGCCTGCCTGATGTGCTGGAGCATATCCGAGCATCCGTCGAAACGATGGCCGGCTGGGGCATTGATCTGCTGAAGCATGATTTCACGACGTATGACCTGCTCGGTCAATGGGGCATGACCATGAAATCGCATCCGCACGGACTGCAGCACACCTTCAGCGACCGCTCCCGGACAACGGCCGAGATTACGCTTGCGCTGTACCGCACCATTGCCGAGGCCTCCGGGCAAGCCGATATTATCGGCTGCAACACGTTCAGTCATTTGTCGGCAGGCGTGTTCAGCATTCAGCGGACCGGCGACGATACGAGCGGCAGATGGTGGGAGCGCACCCGCTACATGGGCGTGAACACGCTGGCGTTCCGCATGCCGCAGCACGGCACCTTCTACAGCCATGACGCCGACTGCCTTGGCCTTACGAAGGATGTGCCGTGGGCGCACAACGAGCAGTGGCTGCGCATTCTGGCCGGTAGCGGCACGCCCTTGTTCGTCTCCGCGGACCCTTCCATCGTCACGAAGGAGCAGGAGCTTGCGATCAGCCGCGCGTTCGAGCTGGCAGCCGAACCGATGCCTGTCGCGGAGCCGCTGGATTGGCTGCATAATACATGCCCGAGCCGCTGGCGCATGAATGGTGAAGAGGTAGTCTTCGAATGGAACGGCGTGACCGCGGAGCTGCTGGAAGAGAAGGAAGAAGGCTGGTGGCTGTAAGAGTCCCCTCATCGATCGATTAACGACTTCCCCTGGCCTCCGCGGTCAGGGGTTTTTCGCGATTTGCCGCGCACATTCGGCGTTCCTTCATCGGCTCGCCTTGTTCTGTTGTCAAACGTAGTCTAATGCCGTCGCATCCGCGAATAGACATAAGCGAGCAGCAACTTGACGTTCAGGGGGGCGGACGGAATGCGGATTGCGGTAGGTATTGTGCATGGCATGGGGCAGCAGAAAGGCGACTTTCATATCGAAATGGCGGGAGCGCTCTGCAAGGCGATGGCGAAAGTCAATCCGGACATCCAGCTTGTTGTGGAGGGGATCTACTGGGGGGATATTACGGACAATTTGGAGAAGAAGCTTTGGCAGCGGACGGATGCGGCGCAGCTCCACTGGAATGACGGACTGAAGCTGCGCGCCTTCGTCATTAACTATTTGGGGGATGCCGTCGCTTATCAAGCGATTCCGAAGGAGCACGATCCTTGTCCGCACGATTATATTTATGATGACATTCATACGCGTTTCGCCCAGCAGCTGCACCGGCTCTCCTGCCGTGCCGGAGACGATGCGCCGCTCTGCATCATCGCTCACAGCCTTGGCACGATCATTGCAAGCAACTTCTTCTATGATCTGCAGCATCGTAAAATGCGCCCCAAAGCATCCTCGTTCATTCATGCCTGCGGCTCCAGGCTCGTGAACGGAGAGACGCTGACGCATTTCTATACGATGGGCAGCCCGATTGCACTGTGGACGATGCGCTTCGAGCATTTCGGGCTGCCGATTGCCGTACCGGCACCTCGGCTTCAGAACCGCGGCTTCGGCGAATGGGTCAATTTCTATGATAAGGACGATCTCATTGCCTACCCGATCAAGGCGCTGAATGCCAGCTACGCCGAGTCGGTAACAGCCGATATCGTCGTTCGCTGTCCCGGTCTCTTGGGATGGACGCCCGGCTCGCACGGCGGCTACTACAAATGCAAGCCGCTCATCCGCCGCATCGCGCAGGGACTGGACCAATTAAGTCAATCGCTTCCCGAGGGACTGCCCGATTGACGTATAGGGCCTATGTCCTGTTTTTCATGACGTGCCGCTCTCCGAGAGGTAATTATAGTAAAATATAAACAGCTAGGAACCACGATAGGAGGATGAACACGCTTGAGCAGCAATTCGACAGGTAACGACTTGCGCCCCAGAACGTCGCGCAGCTCGCGTAATAAGGAAGATAAAGCCCCTTCCAAAATGTTAATGGCAACCATCGCGTTTCTAATTGTCATCTGCGCCGTGCTTTACGGCATCTATTCGTCGCATTCCGGCTCCGGCCAAAAGCATGATACGGAGGCGCTTGCGCCCGCGGACGGCGGACAAGGACAAGCCGGCAGCGCTGCGCAGGGCAATACGGACAAGCCTGGCACGGGCAACAACGATACGGCCACAGGCGGCACGACCGACAACTCTGATGCATCAAATCCTCCGGCTGCCGACAATGCCGGCGGTACAGCGAATGCATCCGATTCTGCGGGTGAAGCTGACGGTACGGATGCAGCCTCATCACCCGAAGGAGATACAACCGGCAATGCAGCAGCCGATGCACCGGTTGACGCCGGCCAAGGCGAGCCTACGCAAGGCAAGCCGGCGCAGCCAAGCAGCAGCAACGACAAGCCAGAGCATGCCGACAGTCAAGCGCCGGCAGCTTCCGGTCATGCGGACAAGCTCCCGACGACCTACGTCGTGCAGAAGGGCGACACCCTCTCTACGATATCCATGAAGTTCTACCATTCGAAGCGGCATGTCGCCTTCCTGGCGAAGAGCAATCATCTCGTATTCATTAATGACATGAAAGTCGGAGATACGATCAAGATCCCCGTCTTGTCATCAAGTGCAGGTTCCTCGTCCGGGAACGCGCAGGATAACGTCGATTACTCCAAAGTCACGCTGCCCGCGTCGTATTTGGTCCGCCCCGGCGACACGCTGTACCGGATTGCCATGCTATTCTATCATTCCGATGATGATATCGATCTCATCGTGAAGGCAAACAAGCTGAAAACAAACGAAGATTTGAAGGCGGGAACCTCGCTCATCATCCCTGCCAAGCCGAGAGGCAAATAACAAGCAGCCGCTCTGCCCAGCTGCAAACAAAGGAGCTGTCCACATTCGGATGATACCGAATATAGACAGCTCCTTCGCATTTTCCCGCCTCACGGCGGCATGCCCCATCTATTCCGCTCCGCCCGCTGCCCACGCTTTCAGCGCGGGGTGGAGCCGCTTAGCATCCCCGTAGCCCTGCAGATACAGCTCCCTCAGCTTGGCGGGATCCCGCTCCATCCGCCCAACTTCGAGCGGCTGCTGCGGCCGGATGACGAAGGCTGCGCCGCTCTGCTCCTGCTCGTTAATATAAGCGGCTGTCCCGTTATAGATGTCATGCCGCTTCAGCATGACTTTGACGAATTCCGGGAACCTGCGGTATGCCCTTCGGACAAACCACGCGAAGCGGTTCGGCGATTTTCGGTACCCGGCATCCCGTGTCAGTACGACGACATTGCGCTTGTAGCCGTCCCTCTCCGCCTGCCGGAGAGGAATCGGATCCGAAATCCCGCCGTCCAGCAGCTGCTTGCCGTCGTATTCGACGATCGGAGCAATGAACGGAAGCGAGCTCGACGCCCGCAGCACCTTCAGGAGATCGAATCCGGGCTCACTCTTACGGTAGAACACCGTTTCGCCGGTGACGCAGTCCGTCGTGCCGACCACGAATTCTTCTTTGCTTTCATAAAAGGCTTTATAATCGAAAGGGACCAGCTTATTCGGAATTTCGTCGAAAATAAAATCCATTCCGAACAGCTCGCCCTTCTTCCAGTAATTGCCCCACGAAATATATCTCGGGTCCGTCACCCACTCGATGTTAACGACATGGTTACGCCCCGGCTGCCTGGAAAAGTAGCTCGTCGCGACGCATGCCCCCGCCGAAATGCCGATCGTGTAGGGGAAATAAATATGATGCTCCAAAAAATATTCCAGCACCCCCGCCGTATACACAGCGCGCATGCCCCCGCCTTCCAACACCAATCCGATGGAATCCATTGCTTCGCCTCTTTCCGCGCCACAACCTTAGGTCAGCTCCATTCATTTTACTCATGCAGGAACAAGCTCGTCAATTTCAATACTGATCCGCTTCCAAATTATTGCATAACAAGCAGACGTTCTCCTCATACTAGTTTGTAATCAAGGGGCGGCCTGTGGGGCAGAACGATTCAAGGCGGTGGGACAATGGAACAAACGAATACCTCCATTCAAGCTTCCGCGGCGCGCAACGTGCTTTCGATTCGGCAGCAATTCATTCATAACGATTTTCTCGTCGTCCGGGACATCAGCCAGGACGCGGGAGCCGGGCATGCAGTCCTTGTCTATCTCAATGTATTGATCGACGAGAAGGCGCTCAATCAAGTCATCATTCGCAAAATCAGCGAGGATCTGACCCAGCGGAACAACGCTTCAGCCGGCGCGATTCTAGACTCGCTCTACACCGTTAGCAACGTGACAACACTGCCGGAGCTTAAGGCAGCTGCAGACTTCATTACCGATGCCGGCGTCATCCTGTTTGTAGAAGGACACACCTCCGCCTACGGAATCAAGCTGCCCGGCTTCGAGACCCGCAATATCGGGGAGCCGAAGATCGAAGTCAATGTCAGAGGCCCGCGCGAGAGCTTTATCGAGGATCTTCATACCAACCTAAGCCTGATTTTCCGAAAATTAAAAACGCCTCATCTGAAAACGATAACGTACATCATCGGAACTCAGAGCCAAACGAAAGTTACACTGCTCTATCTCGATAACAAGGCTGACCCGAACCTATTGAACGAATTGAAGCGAAGACTGGAGACCATCCAGCTCGATATCCTGGTCGTAAATACGCAGATCGAGGAATGGATTCAAGACAGCACCTGGTCGCCCATCCCCCAATTGTTCAACACGGAGCGCCCCGATCGGGTCGTCACGGCGTTAAACCGGGGCAAAGCCGCGCTCATTGCGGACGGAACGCCGATTGCGCTGATTGTACCGTCCACCTTCTTCGAAATGCTGCATCCGAGCGAAGACTTATACGAGCGGTTTTATTTTGCCAACTTCCTGCGTGTGCTCCGCCTCATCACGCTGTTTATTTCGTTGTTCGGACCCTCCCTGTATATCGCGCTGACGACCTTCCATCTGGAGATGATTCCAACGCCTCTAATGATGGCGTTCATCTCCTCGAAAGCAGGCATTCCGTTTCCTACGTTCGTGGAAGCGATCCTGATGGAGGTATCTTTCGAAATTCTCCGGGAAGCCAGCCTGCGGCTGCCCCGGGCGGTGGGACAATCCGTCAGCATCGTCGGTGCGCTCGTTATCGGAGAGGCCGCCGTTCAGTCCGGGATCGTCTCCCGTCCCATGGTCATCGTCGTCGCCATGACAGGCATCGCATCGTTCACGATTCCTGCCTTCAGCACCGCCATCTCGTTTCGGATCCTTCGGTTTCCACTCATGCTGCTCGCAGCATATGTCGGCGTTCTCGGCATCTCCCTCGGGATGCTTGTGCTGGTGCTTCATCTGTGCTCGCTGCGGTCCTGCGGAGTGCCGTTCCTGAATCCCGTCAGCCCCAGCGGATTAAAAACAACGCTGCAGAACTACATCCAACTGCCTGTCAAATACAGGCCCCGGAACAAGGGAGGCTCCTGACTTGACTGTCAACCGAATCCGTTTACCCGGCATGAAGATAAAGAGCCTCCTGATGCTGAGCCTGCTCCTCCCCTTTGTCTCAGGCTGTTCGCCCGATGTGATCGAAATCAGCGACATCGCGCTTGTCATGGCGCTTGGAATCGACTATGACCAGCAGACGAAACTCTATACCTTCTCGACCTACAACGTCATGCCGACGGCATTAAGCACGGACAAAGCAGGCAAGCTCACGGGCTGGACCGCCAGCGTCACCGGGAAATCCGTCATCGATACAGGCCGAAACCTGCGAGGCCGTCTCGGCAAAACGCTTATTTTCCAGCACAATAAATTTGTGTTGATCGGAGAAGAAGCAGCCACTCACTCCTTCTACGAGATCATGGACTTCCTGATGCGCAACCGGCAAATTCGTCTGACAAGCTATCTGGTCGTCACCGAGGGACAGGCCTCCGACAAGCTGAAGGTGAGAACGCAAAGCGGGGACTTGCTTTCCAATGATCTGTTCGGCAAGGTTCGCAATGAGAAGGAGTGGGGGAAGAGCATGACGCAGAGCATTCAGATGGTCGCCAACTGGTACACCGATCCCTGCAGAGGATTCGTAACCGGAAGACTTGGCGTCACGCGCCAGAAGAACGATACGCAGCAAGCGCTGGCTCTCCGTGGAGGGGCTGTTTTCAATAAAGGCAAGTTCAAGCAGTGGATCCAAGGCGATGACGTGCTCGTTATTCAATTATTATCGGAGCGGAACCGGTGGAAGAATCTCGAATTTCCAAGAGTCGTCAGCTATAAGGGACACGATACCTCCATCTACTTCAAGCCATCCAAGCAATCCATCCGCAGCCGCTTTCGTCACGGAAAGCCCAGCATCGAAATCGCACTGACGATATCGGCAGCATTGGGAGAAATCGGGCAGCCGCTGCCGCTTAACAGTCCGGCTGTCATTGCATCGATGGAGAAGGCGGCTTCCAAAGAAATAGAGCGGTTGATCCAAGCGAGTCTGGCTTCTTTCCAGCATGTCATTCGAGCGGACGTGCTCGGCTTCTCGCAGCTGCTCTCGCAGTATCATCCCACGGGATGGGCAGCCATTAAGCAGAACTGGGATGAGGTCTACCCCTCCATGCCAGTTACCGTTCATGTGAACGTCAAGATTGAGAAGGTAGGCATGATTCAATACGCAAAGGAACGTCAGTATGCTGAATAATACCGTTTGTTTGGCGGCGCTAGCGTACGGAATTGCAACATGCGTCTGGTTGCAGAGACGCCGGCGTTTCCGCGACGGCATCGTGATGCTTCTACTATGCGGCGTTATCGCGCTCTATTGCGCACCGGTCATCGGCAAGGCCTTGCCGACGGCAGCATCCGTCTACACGTACATTTATCATCCGGTCTCCAGCTATATGCTGAAGGTAATGGGGATCAAACAGGAGGGCTGAAGCAAGCCATGCAAGAAAAAATCACCCCCGGCTCGTTCAGCTGCTTGTTGTTCAGCGTTATCTCGGGCTTCTCTACCGAGTTCCTGCTTGAGGGTAAGCTAGTCGAGCAGGATGTATGGATGTCAGACCTGATCGGGATCAGCGTCACGTTCTTCATTCTTTCTCTGCTGTATTATGTGCAATTGCAGCATCCGGACTTGACCATGGCGGAAGCGTTCGACCGTTTGCTGGGCAAAGGAATCGCCAAGCTCGCCCTATGCTTCTTTCTGATTTACATTCTGGAAATTCAAAGCGCGGCTTACCTTGCGATAACGTCCTTCTACCGGGTCGTGGTGCTGCCGAACACCCCATCGGGTCAAATTATGCTGCTGATCACGTTGACTGTTTCTTATGCAGCCTATCTGGGCCTCGGTACGATCGCACGCACATCTCAAATACTGCTCCCGATCTTCATATTCTTCATCACCATCATTTTCCTCTTTATTTATCGCAACGTAAACTGCAACCCGTTCCTTCCGGCCTTCCAGCACAGTGCATCCGAGATTGCTTATGGAGGCATGATTTCTTTCTTTTTCCCTTTTGGCAAATCGATCCTGCTCTGTTTTCTATTCTCCCGCGTAGCGAACAACCGCCGCCCCCTGCTCAGCGTGCTGATTCCGCTGTCGCTGTCCGGGATCTACCTGTTTACGGCAACCTATCTGACCTTCGGTTCGCTCGGCATGAATCTGATGAACAGTGCAACATTCCCGTTCTTCTCCGCTATTCAGCTCGTCAAATTCGGCGAATACCTGGAGCGTATCGAAATCATGATAATCGGCATTTGGACCGTGTTTACGATGTTTGAGCTCATTGTTTTTCAGTATTTATTTACAAAACTGTTCGGCCACATTTTCGGTCTCAAGGGGACGAATCCCTTCATCTTCCCCATCGGACTGTTGTTTTTTGCCCTGGCGCAGCGAAGCTTCCCGCATCTTAATGACTTGACCATCTACAATTCAACTATCGCTCCGTTCTCTGCGCTTCTCCCTACGGCAATCATCCCGCTGCTGCTTGCCGCGCTGACGCTGCTCAAGCCAAAAAGGACCTAGGAGGTACGCTCCAGGTCCTTAGCGGTATTGCATGAAGGGCGAGCTTTCGTTCACCCGTACTAGGCGCGATTGGCCAGATAAGCCGCAACCTCGGCTAGTCTCGAGGCATAACCCCATTCATTATCGTACCACGCTGCGATGGAGACTAGCTCCCCTTGCACCTGCGTAAGCGGCAAATCGATGATCGAGGAATGCGAGTCGCCGACGATGCGCGAGGATGCCCACTCGCCTTCTAAGACGTCAAGCACGCCGTTCAAGTCGCCTTCCTTAGCCGCGCTGCGGAACATCTCATTGATCTCCTCCGCCGTGCACGGCTTCTCCGTAACCAGGTTCAGCTCTGCAATGCTGCCGGTGCGCGTCGGAATTCGGTACGCCTTACCCGTAATCTGGAGATCCTTCCAGATGAACTTCAACGCCTTCGCTGCTCCGGAGGACGATGGAATGATATTCTCTGCTGCAGCCCACGAATCACGGCGGGACTGCATCGGCTGATCTGTCAACGATTGTGTATTCGTATAGGAATGCACCGTGGAGAACAACCCGTATTTGATGCCGAAGTTTTCACGTACAAGCTTCACCACAGGCGCTAGTGCATTCGTCGTGCAGCTGGCCATACTGATGATCTTATGCTCGTCCGGATTGAATTTGTCCAGGTTGATGCCCTTCAGCAGCACCGCGTCGCAATCCTCGAGACTCTTGCTTGGCCCACTGACGAGCACATGCTTCGCGCCGCGGTCCAAGTGAATTTGAGCAACCGAGCGGGTAACGGCTCTTCCCGTACAATCGATGACCAAGTCGACGCCGAGCGCCCGCCAGTCCGGCACTTCATTCATCGAATTGATGTACTTGATATGGCGGCCCCCAATGACCATAGCCCCCGTCTCCGCTTGCACTTCTTCCGGCCAACGCTTGTAGTTTGTATCGACTTCAAATAATGCGGCTAGCGTCTCCTCGTCCCTGATATCCGAGATGGACACCGGAACGAAGAGCTTTTCTTGCAATGCGACGCGCAGCAGCTGTCTGCCGATGCGGCCAAAACCGAATATCGCTATTTTACCCATGGTTACCTCCAACGGTTAGCAAATTGTTAAAGCCTCAGTGAGAGTGTACGAAATGACGGCTGTATCGTCCATACGACTTTACACCTATTCTATTCCTTACTCCCGCTTGCCGGGTGTCAGCTCCCTAACCTCAATCGGCAGCAGGTTAGCTTCGATTTTAGCGCGGTTCGGTTCGAACCAGGAAGGCAGCATAATCTTCTGTCCCAGCTGGTCGGCTGTTTCGTCATTAGCAAAGCCCGGCGGATCAGTAGCAATCTCGAATAAGATGCCCCCGCCTTCGCGGAAATAAATCGCGTTGAAATATTGACGGTCGATGACAGGCGTCGGCTGATAGCCGCTGCCAGCTACTTTGGTTTGCCACTGTACATGCTCTTCGAAGTCCTTGGCTCTCCAAGCGATATGGTGAACCGTGCCGGCGCCGCCAACGCCCCAATCCATATTCTTCGCAGGGACGTCAATGATATTGCCGATGTCCCCTTCCGCTTGCAAACGGATATAGCCCGCTTCCTCGCCAACCTTCTTCAAGCCGAGGACATCCGTTAACACGGAGACCGTTCTAGCCGAGCTTGTGCTGAACAAGACGGCGCCGCCGAAGCCTTTGATCGCTTTGTCCGCAGGGATGCCGCCGAACGACCACTCGCTGTTTGCTCCGCTCTCACGTTCGACGAGCTCCAGATGCAGTCCTTCATTATCATCGAATTGCAGATACTTCTCCCCGAATCGTTCTGTTTGCTTCACGGCAATGCCGAAGCCTGAGAGCCGCTCTTCCCAGAACGAAAGCGCGCCTACAGGTACGACGTACGCCGTAATACCAACCTGGCCGCCGCCGATTTCACCCTTGCGGGAGCCGGGCCACGGGAAGAAGGTAATGATCGTGCCGGGGCTGCCGGCTTTGTCGCCGAAATACAGGTGATAGACCTCCGGTGCGTCGAAATTGATCGTTTTCTTTACAAGGCGCAAGCCGAGCACGCCGGCGTAGAAATCAACGTTCTCCTGCGGGTTTCTTGCAAATGCAGTAATGTGATGAATACCTGCCGTTTGTAATGACATTTACACTCACTCCTCAATGTTTAGGTTAACGAGACGTTATAAATAATAGTGATTGTGATTTGGTGCTAAATGCTTCATGAGGATTTAATTACTCGGTTCCTCAATCGTAATCGGCTGCAGCACAGCTTCAATTTCGGCGCGGCGCGGCTCGAACCATTCCGGCAGCATAAGCTTCCGACCCAGCTCATTCTGACGCTCATCTCTCGCGAAGCCCGGCGCGTCTGTTGCGATTTCAAAGAGAATGCCGCCGTGCTCGCGGAAATACACGGCTTTGAAGTATTGGCGATCCTTGATTTCCGTCGGTTTATAGCCGCTGGCTGCTACGATCTCTCTCCAACGCGCATGCTCCTCGTTATCCTTTGCACGCCAAGCAATATGATGGACGGTTCCGACGCCGCCGCTGCCCCATTCCATATTGGACAACGGAACGTCGATTCGATTGCCGAGCTCCGCGGACGATTGGAACCGGGCAAAGCCGTCTTCTTCCCCGACCTTGGCAAGGCCCAGCACTCGCTCTAGAACATCCATCGTCTGAAGATAATCTCTGCTGAACAGGACGGCGCCGCCGAAGCCCTTAATCGCCTTGTCCGCTGGAATACCGGCATACGTATCCGTGCGGACCGGACCCTCCGACCGCTCCGTCAGTTCCAGGCGCAGCCCGTCGGGATCCGTGAATTGAAGATAGGACTCGGAGAATCTCGTCTCATGTCTGAAGGCGATGCCGAGCTCCGTGAAACGCTGCTCCCAATACGCGATCGTACCGACCGGTACGACGAAGGTGGTGACGCCCACTTGGCCTCCGCCGATACGCCCTTTACGGGCCTTCGAGGAAGGGAAGAACGTGATGACCGTGCCCGGGCTGCCGGACGCGTCGCCGAAATACAAGTGATACGTATCCGGGGCATCGAAGTTCACCGTCTTCTTCACCAAATGAAGCCCCAGGATGCCGGTATAGAAACTCGCATTCTCCTGCGGGTCTCTTGCAAAAGCCGTAATGTGGTGGATACCTGTCGTCCGGTCTGACATGATCGATCGCTCCTTATCGAAATAATTGTAGTAACTCCCGCGCTTTGCCGCTGCTTACATCAACGCATCCAGCGAATATGCGCCAGCGCCGGTCAGCGCAACGCCGATAACGACAACAAGCACTACAAGCGGATATTCATATCCGTTAGAGGTTGCCCAAAGCCCATTTGCACCATGCACCTTCACGATCGCGCCCAGCATCGTCAACGCAAGCAGGATTGCGGCTAGCACTGTCAGCAGGCCTGCTCCGAACATCGCGCCGCCAACCAGCTCCAGCAGTCCAGCGAATACCGCCATCGCTACGCCAGGCTTAATGCCGACCGACTCCATCCAGCCTCCGGTTCCTTTCGGTCCATAACCCCCGAATAAGCCGAACAGCTTCTGCGAACCATGCCCTACGAACAACAAACCAATAACGACGCGAATTATTAATAACCCTAAATCCATCATGTACATCCATCTCCCTTACTAATAGTTTTTGTTTAATAATCTTTAATTAAAGATATTTCGTCAAAAAAAAATGATACTTCCCTTTCACCGGCTTCTAACCTTCACGCCAACCGTTACGGATATGGCGCGCTGCTCGCAAATGCCTTGCCATGGCACCAGCTCCTTTTTCATATGCTTTGTATTTAATTATCTTGAATTAAAGATAATCGATTTTCGAGTATCTGTCAATAGCTTTTTGACGAAATATTTGCACGGTACCTGCCCAAGCTGCGCCGTATGCTGCAGCGTGACTCGGGCCGGCTTCAATCGTACACCGCACGCGCCTGCAGCTACGCTTGCTTCAATTCTTGAACACTGCCGTCCATCCTTCCAACAATGACGCCGTCCGCCATCCGCACGAACAGACCGTTCTCGACGACGCCGGGAATGCCGTTGATTGCAACCGACAGCTTGCCGGGATCCGCGATGCTGCCGAACGCGCAGTCCACGATGAAGTTCCCGTTGTCCGTGCGGAATCGCTCTTCTCCCTGCAGCCGAACCGCCGGCTTGCAGCCGAGGTTTTCCAACTGCCGCAGGGTCATTTCCCAGCCGAACGGCACGATTTCAACAGGCAGCGGGAATGCACCCAGCCGCTCCACAACCTTGCTTTCATCGACGATCACAATCATCCGCTTGCTAGCAGAGGCCACGATCTTCTCCCGCAGCAGCGCGCCACCGCCGCCTTTCGTCAAGTCAAACGCTGCATCTACCTCATCCGCACCGTCTATCGTCAGATCCAGCTGCCCAGACAGCTCGGCGAATGTAATGATCTCGATGCCCAGTTCCTTGGCGAGCACCTCGGATTCCTGCGAAGTCGCGATAGCTTTAACCCGCAAGCCCTCCTGTACGCGTGCGCCGAGCTTCTTAATCGCCCAATACGCCGTAGAGCCTGTTCCCAAGCCAACCGTCATGCCATCTTCAATATAAGCAACCGCTTGTTCCGCGGCGATTCTCTTTGCTTCCATGCTTGTGCACCTGTCCTTCCGTCCCTAAGCCTGTACCGTTATATGCTTCTCCCCAGCTTCTTCAACAGCTCCGTCGCATCCTGCTTCTCTTCCAGCGTCAACCCGTGCAGAAGGCGGTGAATGACACCGGCGTGATCAGGGAAGATGCGGCCGAACAAAGCATCGCCTTCGGGGGTGACCTCCACGAAAACAATACGGCGGTCTTCCGCGCTAGGCACCCGTTTCAGCAGCCCTTTCTGCTCGAGCTTATCAATATTATAGGTCATACTGCCGCTCGTCACCAATATCTTCTCGCCGATCTGCTGAATCGGAATTTTACGTTTGGTGTACATCACTTCAAGGATCATGAATTCCGAGGCTGACAGCCCGTACTGCTTCATGTCCTTAAGCGCGCGATCCATTATGGTTTTATATGCTTTCGACAGAACAACGAACAGTTTCAAGGAAATCAGGTGCTCGTGGTCTACGTCGATTCCGTCTGCCATCACTAACCATCTCCAACTGATATAAGTTAACATTCATTATCTTAAATATGAAACTATACGAAGGAGCCGCTCCTGTCAATGTTGTACGGTGGAAATAAAATTTTATATGCATAAATCCCTACCTGAAAACTATGTTATAGAGTATGATCAAAGTAAGCAATCTAAAATCTTGAATGGAGGTTGACCTATGGCGCAGCCCCTTCCAAACCTATCCTTTGACTGCGTAGATGAAATTCCGATGCACCGCGTGCGCGGCAATCAATTAGGCATTCTGCTCAGCATTATTGCCGCTTCCGCGACCGGACAATTGTGGATTCTTGTTCTGCCGCTGGCCGTCCAGCTGATCAGCCGGTTCTACGGCATCCGGTACAATCTGTTCGTCCGGCTGCTATCGCCGCTCTTCCCTGTCAGCGCCAAGACCGAAAGCCGGGAGCTGCTGCGGTTCAATAACCTGCTCGCAATTCTGTTTCTGCTCATCACGCTCGCCGCCTCCGCCGCTCAAATCCGAATCGCAGCGTACATCACTCTCGCTATGCTTACGGCTGCCGTCGTACTTGCCTTGGGCGGCTTCTGCATCGGCTGCTTCGCCTATTTCCAATACAAACAGTTTCTCGCAAGACGCAAAGCTTCATCCTGATCGGCTAAATGCAAAAAAAGGCTCCGACCTTGATTGGTCGGAGCCTTTCTCGTCTCTATATGATGCAGACAGTTTACTCCACTAGATTAGTACGCCAGCGAGAACAAGCCATTGATGTGCGTCAAGTAACGCGCGTTACTTGCTTTCTTCATGAGCGAAGCAGGAACACCCTTAAGCTCGATGCCGGTTTCGCCGATCGCGCCGATACCGTCTTTGCGGCCAAGGCTTGCAAGTGTACCGGAGAAGATCGGATTGAATGTATCCATCTTCACGTTCTTGTACGATGCAGCGATGTTCGCGCCGACCAGCTCGCCCATTTGCCAAGCCAGTTGTGCAGTCGGCGGGTATGGACGGCCTTCAGGACCGAACACGACCGCGCAGTCGCCAGCCAGGAATACGTCTGGGTGCGATACGGATTGCAGGAATTCGTTGACAGTTGCACGGCCGCGGTTTACTTCTACGCCGCAGTTGCCGACAAGCGTGCTGCCTTGAACGCCGCCCGTCCAAACGAGTGTGCTCGTTTCGATCGTTCTGCCGTCCTTCAGCGTTACAACATTGCCGTTCACTTCCGTGATTGCAAGGCCTGTCAGGAATTCAACGCCGCGCTTCTCAAGGCTCGCTACCGCGCGCTCGATCAGATCAGGCGAGAAGATCGGCAGGATCGTCGGCATTGCTTCGACCAAGGAGATCGATACGTCCGCGAAATCCACGCCGTATTGACGGCAAATGCCCGGAAGCTCGTCAGCAAGCTCGCCCACAAGCTCTACGCCCGTCAGTCCGCCGCCGCCGATAACGAATGTTGCATCCGCTTTGTTCTTGCTCGCAGTGTATGCTTTGATGCGGTCTTTCACGTGGTTGAACACGCGGTTCGCATCCACAACGGATTTGAGCGTCAAGCTGTTCTCTTTCAGGCCGGGAATGCCGAAATAGTTCGTTTCGCTGCCCAGTGCCAGAACCAGGTTGTCGTAACGGTACGACGAACCGTCGTTCAGCGAGACCTTCTTGCCTTCGACGTCGATCGCTTGCACGTCGCCGACGACGATGTTAACGCCTTTGCCTTTCAGCAATTTCTCGAGCGGAAGCGCGACGGCTTTCTCGTGAACGTTGCCTGCGGCGAGGCGGTGAAGCTCTGTAATGATTTGGTGCGAACCTACGCGGTTAATGAGCGTAATGCCCGCTTCTTCTGTCGACAGATGCTCACGTGCGGACAGAGCGCTGAGCAAGCCTCCGTATCCGGCACCTAGAATAAGTATTTCTTTTCTCATGGAATATCATCCTCCGTGCTTGAATAGTGGAATTGCGCTTGCTAAGTTAGCCCTTTTTTCTTTCGCCTAGAATATCCAGGTAAGCTTGGCCGAAACGAAGCATCTTTTGAAGCTCCGGATCTTTCATTAATTTGAGCATGCCGAACAAGCCGATGACGGATTCGCTCTTCTCCGCGCGGTCGTTCGCTTCGATCGCCGCGGATGCGTACCCTTTCACTTTCTCTTCAAGCGGTTTGACGACTTCCTTGACCGCACCCAGCGTGTCTTGGATCAGCACGCGGTCCGAAGCCACCTTCTGCGCCAGGTCATACGTTTTGGTCAGCAGATTCATCATTTCGGCTAACTTCGGAAGCTGATCCACCAGCGCCGTCAGCGCTTCCTGCACTTCGGGCTTCAGGAGTTGATCCAGTACATCCGATTTCGCAGCAACTGCAGCTGCCTGCTCTTGTTGGTCCACGTTCGTTACCAATGTTTCAGTCATTCTATTTCCTCCTTCAGGTGTAGTTCACTCCGCTGCATCTTGGCTAATCGAAGTCTTGTGAAATAAATCACATAGCGCTTTGAAGCAGAAAGCAACATTAATCTTGTTTCTATGATATCACTTTAAATGCTTTCGTTTATAAAATATATTTTATAGGGTCAATAAATTATTTCTTTCACCTATACCTTCGGTGATCTCGTGATATCCCTGCCGGCTTCTTCTTGGATGGCAGCCTTATTTTACCCGGTTGAGGCTCAAGAAAAACAGCTTCCGGGTCATAATCGTCCGCGGAAGCTGTTCTTTTGTTTCCAATTGAAGCAGCAGCCGAAAGGTTACGGTTTTGCCGGCAGTCCGTTCGCTTCGCGTACGAGCGAGAAGTACTGATCCGCCCGTACCGCTTGGAATTCCGCACCGAGGGAGCTGTTCAGCGCCAGAACATCCGTCGGCGTCATGCTCCATGCGAGCAACCCAAGGGATACGAAGAGCGGCGACTTGCCGTCCCACTTGGCTTTGGCGTCCGCAAGGATTCGCTGTCCGTCCTGCACCGTGCTGATCCCTTGGATCGTGGAAATCGGCAGCCCGTTCTTGATTTCGACGCCATAGCGGTCTTCCCAGCTGAGGAACACGCCCGGCGCATGGTATTCATTTGCGTATGCATCGATTTTCGTATCGCTGAGCGGCACGTTTTGACCGGCGACGCGGTTAAGGATATAAGGAATCGTCATGCCGGTTTTCTTAATGTAGGCATTCGTTTGCTTCAAATAAGGCACGAAGGTGCTGTCCGGCCAAGCGTTGGCGTAGAAATAGCCGGCGCCGGACGGGCCTGCGATCAGTTGATCGTTCGCTGTCGCCGTGCTCAGATAATGATCCAGCATCACCGGAGCGCCGTCATAGAGCAGCGGGCTCGACGTCCAGTTGACCGCTACCTTTCCGCGGTTCGGGTCATCCCACAGCACGCGGAGGCGGTGCTCGTTATATTGGAAGTTGTCGCCTTCGCTGAACGTGTACGTGACATAAATTTTGTTCTCGAGCTTCGGTGCTATCGCCGGAGCCGGCAAATTAGCGTTCATCTTCGTACCGGAGAAGACGGACAGGTTGCTGAACCAGTCAGCTGCGAGCACGGAAACGCTGTGCTTCGAGGTGATTTCAACGGAATTGAACTCGCCTTGGACATCGTTACTGAACCAGCCCAGGTAAGGCGTACCCGGCTTCACGTCCGACAGAATGCGTTCGAACAGCTGCAGCTGCTCGGGCACGTTCGCGTCGAGCCAGAATACCATGGCTTTGTTCGCGACCGCGTAATCGCGCAGGTAACCGTACGGCTCCTTCTGCTCGGAGGATACCGGCTGTTCGCTGCTCGCCGCAACCTTGTACTGGTTCCACATGTCGACGGAAGCGGTCAGCTGCTTCGTGCCGGCAGGCGCTGCGAATTTATAAATGAAATAACGGCCGTTATCGGCAAAACGGTGGCCGCCGCTTCCCGTGGATACCTGCGAGCTCTGTCTGTCATAGAGGAATGGCTCCTCTTCAGGCGTGCCGGGAATGAAGTGGGCGATCTCCTGGCCGTCGGCCTTGATCGTTACTTCATGGACTGCGGTGCCCCAGCCGTCCTGCGTGAAGGCATCGGCAAATTGCAGGTAAACCGCGTCTTTGCCGAGATATGGCGTCAGATCGAGATCATATACCTTGCGGTTCTTGGCATCGCGCTCTTGCGTCGTATCCTGCGCGATTGTTTTGAACGAAGCGAAGTTGTTGTCGGGAAGACGGACGGACGTATCCGGGCTCAGGCCGATCAGCATCCGGTGGGTTGTTTGACTCCACAGGTTGTCGAACTGCCAGGTGTATGCATCCAAGCGGTCTTTGAACTTGCCGCGCAGATCATCCAGCACCTGCAGTCCGTAAGGCGCGCCGGCAAGCTTCTGCGCCAGCTCGGGGCTTGCGACGACCGCATCCTTAATGCCCGCAATCGTCGTGGCCACGTTTATGGAGTCGGGCACCTTCGGATCGTACACGATAACGCCTTTCACTGCGCTCTTGAACGTTTTGACGATATCCCAGTAGTTGTCGCGCACCTTATAGGGCACGTCGAGATCGTTCAGCCACGTGAACTTGCCTTCTTCCTTGCTTTCGAGCAAATACATGCGGGGCTCCGTGCGGTTCACGATACCCTGCAGCGTCGCCAGCAGGATCTTGATGTCGCCCGGCGCGTCAATAATATCAGCAACCTCAAGCTGCTTTACTTTGGCGAAGCTCGGCAGTACTTGATCCGCCGGCCATGATATCGTGCTTCCGCCCGGCTTGGCCTCCTGCTGCGCAGGGGCTTCTGCCGATGCGCCGATACTGAAAGACAGCGTACATGCGATTGCAAGACTTACAGCTGCAAGCTTTCGAATCACGATTGAACACCTCATCTTCTCATGGTATTGTGATGTTAACCCACATTCATCATTTCATTAACCGCTTAACACTATCATTGCAAAGCTATTCCCGCCTTGCCCCCCTCCTCCTTTACCATAAGTTTACAATTCAAAACAGTTTCAATGTATATTAAATATATTTTATATAATTATAACAAGCCTTTCGACAAAACTTCCTATGATTCTCCCTACATTTGATTCCTTCGATAGGACGATTGACGTCATTTCGACCTATTTATAGGGCGATCGGGCCAGTGAATATTCGATTGCATAGCAGCGATTAACGAATATAATATATATATACAAATACGAGACCGAAAATTGGTGATTATGATGAACACAGCAGACCGGATTCCGCTCTATCAGAAGATCCAGGATTACATCCGAGAATTAATCGACGCTGAAGAACTCAAGGAAGGCGAACGCATTCCAACGGAGAAGGAGCTCATGGAGCAGTTTAACGTGAGTAAGATTACCGTCGTCAACGCGCTGACCGGCCTTGCCAATGAGAAAATCATCACACGCGTGCCGGGCCGCGGCAGCTTCGTCAGCGAACGAACACAGGAGATTGGTCCCGATCCGCAGCCAATGCCGACCGGCAACGAAGCCTCGGCCGCCTTGTTTAGCGAGCCGGTTCGACGGTCGGGCCTGATCGGCCTAATTATGCCTACGATCTATGATTACTTTGCCATCCGCCTGGTCGAAGGCATCCGATTGACGCTGGAGGCAAGAGGCTACCGCAGTGTCATCCTGCTCTCCGGCGGGCTTCTCCAGCTGGAGAAGGAAGCAATCAAAACCCTGAAGGAGATCGGCGTCGAAGGCATGCTGATCTTCCCCGTCGACGAAGAACAGTACAACGAGAAGATCCTCACGATGAAATTCGCCGGCTTTCCTTTCGTGCTGATTGACCGTTACCTGCCCGGCGTGGAGACCAACTTCATTGCCGCTGACGGCAGAATGGGCGCGGCCTTGGCGGTGGATCATCTCTGGGAGCTTGGGCACCGGGAAATCGCGATCTGCTCCGACTCGCCGCTGCAAACCGTCACGGTGCAGGAACGGATCGAGGGCTACATGAACGCCCTCAAAAACAAAGGCGCCTTGATCAATCCGGCTCATATTATTACGGATTTCAGGGTGGACAGCCTGAAGGACGCGGAGAGTCATCCGCTCTACAGGTATATCCGCAACCGAATGGCCACGGCGTACATTACGCTGAACGGCCGCCTCGGCGTGCAAATCTATCAGATGGCACGACAGGCCGGACTAGACGTGCCGGGTGACTTGTCCATCGTCAGCTTCGATGATCCGACGTCGATCGTCGATGAATTCAGCATCTTCACGTCCATTAAGCAGTTCGAGCAGGATATGGGCTCCCGCGCAGCCGAAATGCTGCTGCAGGTCATCGAGCGCGGAGGCGGACAGAGCGGCGGTTACACCAAAACGCTCATCGAGCCGGAGCTCGCCGCGCGCCAAACCTCGGGGCCTCCCCGCCTCGCTGAAACGCCTTAACGTCATAAACAGCATGAAGCATGGGCTTTCCGCTTAAGCGGAAGGCCTTTTTTTATTCCCAGAAATGAAAAAGAAAAATACAATAAATATATATTGAATATATAAAATAGATATATTATCATTATATTAGTTTGGAAGGCATAACGGATACTTACAACGACCCGCAGCCAAATGAACAAAACCGGCTATGCCGATGCGAATCCAGTTTGATAACCAGCTGCCGCCGCGGCAATCCTGCACGGCGGCAGTCTATTTTTAGGAGGCGATACGCGAATGAGCCGAAAAACGAAAACGAAACCCGAATGGACAGGGTTTCAAGAATCCCGGCCGTACGGGCCGAAATACGATCTTCGGACTGATTTCGTCATGGTGTACGGCATCGGAGACGATCTGCCGGCACGCATTGAGGGCTGGAAGAAAGCCGGCTATACCATCCATCTGATGACCGGTGTCTCATGGGGAGAGTATCAGGATTACCTGTTCGGCCGATTCGATGGGCGCGACCATTGGGACGAAGCACAGACCGAGCGCAGCGGCAAGCAGTTCCTACACGGCAAGGATGTTCCTTATATGGTCCCGACCATCTCATTCGCGGAATATTTGGCCACGTATATCAAGAAAGCGATCGACTGCGGCATCGAGGCCATTCATATGGAGGAACCGGAATTTTGGGCGCAATCCGGCTACGAAGAAGCCTTCAAACGCGAGTGGCTGAATTACTACGGGGAGGATTGGATCCCGCCCCACTCGTCTCCGGATGCGCAGTACCGCGCTTCCAAGCTCAAAGCAGCGATGTATTACCGGGCGCTTGACCGGATCTGCAGCCAAATGAAGGAGTACGCGCTCGTTACATACGGACGCACGGTCCGTTTCTATGTCCCGACGCACAGCCTGATCAACTACACGCAGTGGCGTATCGTCAGTCCAGAGGCCATGCTTGTCTCCATGCCGGCCTGCGACGGCTTCATCGCCCAGATTTGGACGGGAACGGCTCGAACGCCGAACGTGTATCAAGGCGTACGCCGCGAGCGGACCTTCGAGACCGCGTATTTGGAATACGGCATCATGCAGGAGCTGACGCGCGGCACGGGACGGGAAATGTGGTTCCTGCACGACCCCATCGAGGACAATCCGCGGTATACGTGGAGCGACTACCGCTTCAATTACCGGCAGACCGTCGTTGCCTCCCTGCTTCATCCTGAGGTTAAGCAGTATGAGGTATGCCCTTGGCCGAGGCGCGTGTTCGAGGGAAAATATCCTACCCAGGACGGCACGGGCAAAGAAACGATTCCCGACGATTACGCGACCGTCCTGCTGACGGTCATGAGCGTGCTGCGGGATATGCACAACCACGAGGAAGAAGCCGGCGGCGCGGCGTATACGCGCGGCATCGGACTCTGTCTCGCCAATTCGGCGATGTATCAGCGCGGAGACGTCATTCGTGACAACGAAGGACACGGCAGCTTTAAATACGACGGCACGGAATCCGCCGACTCGCTGACGGCGGAGCAGCGCGACCTGCTCGACTGGTCGGCCTTCTATGGACTTGCGCTGCCGCTCGTGAAGAAGGGCATCCCGCTTCGACCTGTGCAGCTCGATAACATCCTGACCTTCCCGGGCTACATCGAGGATTACCGCGTGCTGCTGCTCAGCTACGAGTTCATGAAGCCGGAGCACCCCGGCATTCATCAGGCGATCGGGCAGTGGGTGCGCGAAGGCGGCGTCCTGATCTACGTCGGCGACGGCTCCGACCCGTTCCATAACGTGCAGGAATGGTGGAACCGCGCCGCCGGAAGCCGGACATATGCCCGTCCGGAGGAGCATCTATTCGAGGCGATGGGACTTGGCCGCAATCCAGAGGAAGGCGAGCATGCCGTCGGCAGCGGCTCCGTCCTGTACCTGCAGGCCAATCCGGCTTCGCTGTCTAAGTCCGAGCAGGGCGCGGCGCTCGTAACGGACAGCGTAAGCCGCGCGCTTGCCCTGCGCGGGGAAGCGCGCGATTACCAGGAAAGCGCAGCGCTGCAAATCCAGCGCGGACCTTATGTAATCGCCCAAGTGCTGGACGAATCCGCATCGGAAGAAGGCGCGGTACTTCACGGCTCCTTCCTCGATTTGTTCGAGGCCGACCTGCCGGTACTGAACCGCATAACGCTGAAGCCCGGCGACAACTGCCTGCTCTATGATCTGAATTACGCGGCGCAGCCGGCAGCGTCCACAACCGCAGCGGGCACGCCGTCCGTGCTGATCAGTTCATCCCGCATTCGGGATGAACGCTTCGAAGCCGGCGTATTCCGATTCGTATCGGAATCGCCGTCCGACATGAACGTCAGCATCCGTATCCGAGCCGGCGCGTCCCCTAAGCGTGTAACGGCCGGTCAAATCGAGGCTGAGTTCCATCACGATTCCGCTTCCGGCACGACGCTCATCCGGCATGCCGGATCACCGGAGGGCGTGGCGATTACGCTGGAGTGGTAGGAGGTCGCCGCCCCATGCGGCAAGCGTGAAATAAGCGGCAAGCGTGAAAAATAAACAAGAACCCGGCTGAGGTCAGCCAGGTTCTTGTGCGTTGTTTACGTTCTATGCCTCGCAGGGAAAGGACGGCAGCTGGCCCCTGTGACCCTGAAACCGCTCCCGTTAAATGAGCGCGTGCAGCTCGCCCATCGGCCGGATCAGATTCTGCTTCATAATCGCGGCCGCCGTGGAGGCATCCCGCTGCTCAAGCGCCGCGATTATTGCGTCATGATCCTCCACGGAGGCCGGCGTCCCCGTGACGGGCTGCTGCAGGAAGACATACTTGAACCTGCGGATATGAATCTGCAGCGACGCGCTGAACGAGGCAATATAGGGATTGCCCGAAGCATCGATGACAATATCATGAAACTGCTCGTCGATCTCCATCGCTTGATAAGGATTCCCGCTTTCGATGGCTTCGGCGAACTGCCTGTTGCAGACCTTCAGTTTCTCGATCTGCTCCGGCGTAATCCGTTCGGCGGCGGTTTCCGCAGCAAGCGCATAAAGCGCCGCGAGCGTCGGGTACATCTTCAGGATATCATCCTTCTCGATACTCGTTACCCGCGTTTCCTTGCCCGGGTGCATGGCGACAAGCCCCTGTACTTCAAGCAGCTGAAACGCTTCGCGGATCGGCGTTCTGCTCACAGCCAGCGCTTCCGCCAGCTCCGAGTCGACAAGCTTCTCGCCTGGCCGTAGCGTGCCGTCGATGATCCAGCGCTGTATTTGCGATAAGACGCGTTCCTTGGCCGACAGGCGGATCGGCGTGGCGAAGTTATGCGGTACAGGCATGCCCAATCAAGCTCCTTCGTTCATTAGGGTATACATGCAATATATCGCATTCCGAAGCCTCAATCAATGAGCCGATGCCTGTACCACTTCTTCCCGCGGAAGCGCATCAAGAAGACGCCGCCGCGGATGCCCCATTCGCAGTTCATCGCCAGCCAGACGCCGATGATGCCGAAGTGCAGCACGATGCCGAGCACATAACCGAGTACGATCCGGAACAGCCACATCGACAGCATGGATACGATCGACGTAAACCGCGAGTCGCCCGCGGCTCTGAGCGCGGACGGCATAATAAAGCTGATCGACCAGAGCGGGATTTGGGCAATGGCATTAATTAACGTAATCATAAAGATATCGTCGATGATCGCCGCCGGCGGATGAAACAAGCTGACGAGCGGACGAAACAGCGGCAGAATGATAAGCGCAGTAACGAGGAGACAGGCTGCCGACAGCACCAGGAACGCTTTGGTGAATTTGCGGGCATCCTCGATGTTTTTGCGCCCCATGCATTGGCCGACAACCGTAATCGTCGTCAGCGACAAGGCGGCGGACGGAATTTGAAGCAGTCCGGCGAACGTTGCGCCGATGGCATTCGTTGCGATCGCGTACGTCCCCATACTCACGATGAAGATCTGCGTTACGATTTTGCCGCCGTTGAAGAACATCTGCTCCGCGGCGAACGGAAGGCCGACGTACATGATTTTGCGAAGCATCGCCAAATTAACTTTGACCAAATCCTTGATTTGAATATGCAGACTGGTATCCATGCGCACCAAATAGTAAATCGCGAAGACCGCCGCCGCGTACCTGGAAATATTAATGGAAATGGTCATGCCGAGCACGCCCATATGCAGGAAATTAATGAAGACGATATTCAGCAGCACGTAGGATGCATTCATAATCAAGGAGAGGATCAGCGAAACCCGGCTCTTCCCGATTCCCCGCAGGGCGCCGCATACCGCTTCCATCATGGCAATGCCGACGAAGGAGATGCCGCTTCCGATCAGATACGTTTTGCCCTCCGCGAACACTTCGGGCGTCGCCGCGCCGAACAGCAGATTGAGCATCGGATTATGGGCGAGCACGACGACTGCGCTAATGCCAAGAGCGAACAAGGAAACCGAAGCCACGGAGCTGGCTGCCGCCTTGGACACCATGAGACTGTTCCCGCTTCCCTTGTACTGCGCGACAATAACCGTGCCTCCGGTCGACACGGCCACAAACACGCTGATTAGAAATATATTAAGCGAATCGACCATATTCACCGCGCTGACCGCCGCCACGCCCGAGGAGCTGATCATGGCCGTATTCACGAGGTTCAGGCAAACAATGAAGGCCTGATCAATCAGAATCGGCAGAAACAGCGCCATAATTTGACGGTAATCAATTGACTCGCCGGAGAGGTGCTTCTCGAGAAAAGCCTGCCTCTTCCTTCTTAATTGGGGTAAATCCATCCGTATCACATTCTTCTCGTGTAATTTATCGTGCTTGTCTATATGTCTCTATTAGTATATCAAACATCTGTCGGCGGCGGGTCCCCAATTCTGAGCAAAAATGTTCCAGCTCCCGCCGTCAGCCTTTCGCACCGCACCGGAAAGCTTGAATCCGGCAGCCTTATATGTCACAATCGATAGGGGATGAACGGTCATCCCAATCAGGCTTTCTTTACATACACCCTCATTACAAATTAGGAGGACAACCATTTATGAGAACGATGAAATTGGGCAGCAGTTCTTTGGAAGTGCCGGTACTTGCGGTCGGCTGCATGCGCATTAATTCCTTGAGCAAGACCGAAGCGGAGCGCTTTGTTCAAACATCCCTGGAAGAAGGCGCGAATTTCTTCGACCACGCGGATATTTACGGCGCAGGCGCATGCGAGGAAATCTTCGCAGACGCCATCCATATGAGCGACAGCGTACGCGAGAACATCATTTTGCAATCCAAATGCGGGATCCGCAAAGGCATGTTCGACTTCTCCAAGGAGCATATTTTGGACTCCGTCGACAAGATCCTGCAGCGTCTTCGCACCGACTATCTGGACATCCTACTGCTGCACCGTCCCGACACGCTGGTCGAGCCGGATGAAGTCGCGGAAGCATTCGATAAGCTGGAGAGCTCCGGCAAAGTCCGCCATTTCGGTGTATCCAACCAGAACCCGATGCAAATTCAGCTGCTGAAGAAATCGGTCAAACAACCGATCGTAGCTAACCAGCTGCAGCTCAGCATTACCAACTCGACAATGATTTCGAACGGCTTCAACGTCAATATGGAGAACGATTCCGCAGTGGGTCGCGACGGCAGCATTCTTGATTTCTGTCGCCTGAACGACATCACGATCCAGCCTTGGTCGCCGTTCCAATACGGCTTCTTCGAGGGCGTGTTCCTGGACAACCCGAAATTCCCGGAGCTGAACCAGCAAATTAACGAGGTTGCAGCCAAACACGGCGTCAGCAACACGACCATCGCAATCGCTTGGATTCTCCGCCACCCTGCGCACATGCAGCCGGTAACAGGCACGATGAATATCGACCGTCTGAAGGACTGCATCAAAGCAAGCCACGTGGAATTGACGCGCGAAGAATGGTACAGCATCTTCCGTGCAGCGGGTAACATTCTGCCTTAACCTCGCGAAGGCGAGGGGGCTTGCCCCCCCTTCCTCTCATGCATGAACAGCCCCAAGCCATTCGTTGGCTTGGGGCTGTTTTTCTTATTAAACGGGCATGTTGACTTTCGGCAGCGCCGGCTTCTCCCCTGGACGGTGATACAGCTGGTAATAAACGGCGGCGCACAGCACGGCGATCACCGCGGCACTAGCGTACATCATGCGGTAATCCGTATACGATGCGATCACTCCCATCATATAGGAGCCGATGCCGTAGCCGGTCTCGAATAACAAGAAGAACGTGCCCGTTGCTTTGCCTTTGCGATGCGGGGGCGACAGCTTTAAGGCCAGTGTCTGGCAGCATGGCAGCAGCGCTCCGTACCCTGCGCCCATGACGACGCCAGCCCCTAGAATCGTGACCGGCGCATGCGCTTGGCTGAGCATGAACAGGCCTGCTGCAAACAGCCCCGCTCCGGGATAAAACAGATAATGCGCCGGATAGCGGTCGAAGATACGGCCGATGAGCGGACGGCAGAGAATAATCATGGCCGCGAATGCGACGAAAAAAGCACCTGTTGTCTGCGATTGATGGATTTCGGACGCATATACCGACATAAACGCGGGCAGCGAGCTGTAGGAGATGCCAAGAAACATACCGACAAGCGAGATTGGGAGCGCCTTGGGCTCAATCAGCCGGCACCAGCCCTTCTCTTCGCGAAATTGGACTGGCGCAGCCATGTTCGCCGCCTGCGGGCCTGACCTCTCCGGCATCCGCACAACGGCGGTAAGGAGCAGCGACAGCACGGCGAAAGCGCAGATCGCCAGCAGCAGATGATGAATGTGCCGATCACCCCACAGGAGCAGCCCGAGCGCAGGTCCCGCGACCATCGCAATGCTCATGAACATGCTAAAATAGCCGATGCCTTCGCCTTGGCGCGATTCAGGTACGAGCGCCGCGGCAATGGTGCTTGTTGCAGTCGAGGCTAGTGCATAGCCCATGCCGTGAACGAAGCGAACAACCAGGAACAGCATAATGCCGGGCGTGCCGAAATATCCGATGCAAGCCAGCAGGAAGACGATCATGCCGATGACGGCCATTCGCTGCTTGCCGAAGCGATCGACCCACTGACCGGAGAAGAGCCGTATCAGCACGCTGCCGATCACGAAGACCGTCATGGCCAGCCCCATCTGCTGTTGATTGCCGTGCAGTCCTTCTTTGACATAGAGGGGAAAAGCGGTCGCGAGCATATAGAACGTAAGAAACATAAAAAAACTGCCAAGCGACAGGGCGACGAAATGCCTCGTCCATATGCGATCTCTAATCAACAGCCTCTCTCCAATCTCCATAGGTCCTTTTTCTCTATCTACTGGAGATTATAAGAGGATCGCTTTATATAAAATAATACTTATTTTATAATGAAATGATCATATGAATATGATGAGGAATGAGAGGGCTTACATGGAATTTCTGCAGCTAAAATACTTTCAAGCCGTCGCGAGGCTGGAGCATATGACGAAGGCAGCCAAGGAGCTGAACGTCTCCCAGCCGTCGCTCAGCAACTCCATCCACCGTCTGGAGCAGAAGCTCGGCGTCCCCCTCTTCGAACGTCAAGGCAGGCAAATCCGATTGAACGCCTTCGGCCGCGCCTATCTGAACCGGGTCGAACGGGCTTTCCGGGAGCTGGAGTCCGGGGAACGCGAGCTTATGGATATGGCCGGTCTCGAACGGGGCATCGTCTCCATATCCGTAACCTTGCCGTATGTGCTGCCGACGCTGCTCCAGGAATTTCTCACCCTGCATCCGCATGTTCAGATTGTTCAGCGGCAGCTCGGCTCCTTTCAGGAGATTAAGAACGATCTCGAGAACGCCGCGATCGATTTCTGCATCTCCGGCAATCCGATTTCAGGCCCGAACCTGGAATGGCAGACCCTCGCGGAAGAAGAGCTGTGCTTAACCGTACCTAAGGATCACCATTTGGCCTCCCGTGCGAGCATCGATCTCGCCGAAGCCGCCAACGAGCCATTCATCTCCTTGTCTTCCCGGTCTAACTTCCGCCAGATTACGGACGGATTTTGCCGACAGGCCGGCTTCGAGCCGCATGTCGCCTTTGAGCTGGAAGAAGTGAGCGCCATCCAGACGCTGGTCGAAATGGGCCTTGGCATCACCTTCACGCTCCCCCTCTCCCTAGGAATGAAAGCCTCCAGCCCAAAAACGACGCAGCTGCGCATCAATAATCCGATTTGCCAGCGACGCTTCGGCATCTCTTGGAACCGGGAGCATTACTTGTCCCAGGCGGCAATCGAGTTCAGGTCCTTCGCGATTGCATTCTTTGGGCGGCGATAGCGGCGGCGATAGAGCGACACGCTGCAGATCTATGAAACTCCCTACGGACGAAGTTTAACTTTTTTGTAACTTTTATCGTATGCATATGTTTTAAGATGAGTACATCAAGAGGGAATTCACTAACAATCCAACTAATGAGGTGCTCAATAATGACAACTATAAAACGCAACGCTATTCGCAAATGGTCCACGATCGGCATGGCCGCCATGATTTCACTCGGAACACTGGCAGCCGTAACGCCCGCTCACGCATCAAGCACGTCTGTTCCCGCAGTATCCACGACTGTTCACCCGGTAACTGCGACGCCGCCTGTTCGAGCGGCGGCAGCTGCGGCGAAGGAAAACGGACCGGCCTATATCAAAAGCATCCTAGCGCTCGCAAAACAAGGCAAAGTGCCGAAGAGCAGCTTCGTATCCGGCAAAACAACCATCAAGGAAGTGCATAAAGTCTGGGGCGAACCGACGCTCTCGGGCGGCGGCTATGAAACCTTCAATTTCGGCATGGGACAAGGCGCATATGCGGTAGGCATCAGCAGCAAGACCGGCGTCATCTACGATCTGCGCGACTTCGGACAAAGCATCGATCCTTCCATGGGCATCAAATCAATGACGTTCACAGCCGTCGCAGCCGCACTCGGCAAGCCCAAAGAAATCAAATTCATCGGCAACGACAAAATCTACCTGTATGCCGCAGGCAGCCATCAGCTGAAATTCGTCGGTCCGAAGAGCGCGCCTGCCGGCAAGACGGCGCATATCGACCATATTAACGTCTATACGCCCGCAGCGAATAAATAATCGACAACAACCCTGCAAGGCTTCTAAGCAGCGACTGCTTCTCGGTGATCTACCGGGGGGCGGTCGTTTGGTCTATTCGGGAACGTACGAAGCTTCGTTCAGAACGGTTGTCTATAATAGAAACCAGCATTATGGATGATTTCTTGCGCCGTCTCGAGCGGAGTCTTGCGGGTGGTATCCATGATAAACGGGATATTGGCAGGCGACGTCGTGAGCTTGTTCAGCAAAAACAAAGAGCGATCCAGCGCATCCATATCCCCTCTTATTCTTAGGCGTTCGACGATTTGTTCTTGATCCGCACGCAGCACAACATATTTTACGCTCACATTCAGATCTGCGATCTGTTCACAAAACCAATCAAGCTCATCCTCCACGACAAAATCAATAATGACATTAAACCGATGCCGGATGACATTTCTCGTTACCGCCGCGATGTTGGTCCAAGCGAGATTTAAACGTTCTTCCCATGGAGGCTGCACCTCCCCGTAGAACATGTCCAGCAGGTGATCGCCCTCAATGAGAACGCTCTGCTCGGTGATTCTTGCGAGCTCTCTCGAGGTCGTCGATTTACCAACCCCGAGCGGGCCTGATAGGAGGTATACAATTGTTTGCTGATCCTCTTTCAAATGCTGCCATCCTCTCTCGCCGCTTCTTTGCGGCATGTTCGTTTCCTTCAAGAAGATCCGAATAGACTCATAATAAACCTCTTAACACTGGAATAACCAGCTTCATGAATGATTAATGAGCTGAATGATTCTGAAAGCGACTGCGAATGTAAATTCCGAATTATTCGGCGCAGCTGCCTTCACCGGAAAAGGACCTCGGACCGCGAGAAACAAAACGGGGCGGCGCAGGATTCTTCCCTGCGCCGCCCCGTTATCGATTCGACGATCCATTCCTATACGCGTACAAGCAGCATATGCTGTGCTTATTATTTCGCGGCCGTGATACCGACCGTGTAAATTTCAGAAGGTCCCAGCTTTGCCGTGAATGCGCTGCCCGCAGGCTGCACGTCTTCGACGGCACGCTCAAGTACATCACTCTTGTAGACATTCGCCGCTGCGTCTGCAGCTGGGCGGAATGTAAGCTCCGCCGCTTCAGGACGCAGGTTGAACCAGCGTAGCATCAGGTCGCCCGTAGCTTCAGCGATTTTCACGGAGGAGAACGCAACGCCTTCGCCTTCCCAAGCCACGAAGGCATGAACCGGTGCCAGCGTTCCGCCATGCACGCCGGTCTGTACCGTCGTCCACGGCGTCTGGAATTGATAAGCCGACGCGAACGCGCCCGATACCGCTCCGTCCCCTTGATGCGGGAGGATCAGCAGCTCGACCGTATGCTCGCCGAGGCACTGCGCTTCAGGCGTCGGGAAGACGCCCCAGTCTCCAAGCTCTGCAACGGAGCGAAGCAAGGTAACTGCAATCGTATTGCGGCCGTCTCTGAGCACTTCGTATTCATTCAAGCCTTTGTTCGCGATCGTAAGACCGCCCTCGTCGTTGCTGACATCGGTGAATGCCTGCTGATGCTGTGCATTGCTTGGGTTCTCCCACTCGGCGGCCGGCTCGTTATCGCGAACCGCTACCTCGAAGATCGCATCGGCACGGTGCACCGTCGTAACCAAATCGGTCGGGAACAACGCGCGAACGCGGTGGTCCTTCGCCCCGTTATTGAACGTCGTGCGGATACCTACGCCCTTGCCCGAACGCTCCAAGCTGACAACCGTGCGAATCGTGAACGGCACGAATTCGCTGGAACGTCCTGCCTTGCGCTCCGGATAATAGACGGCTTCCTGCTTCTCCTGCTCGAAGAGCTCGTCAGCCGAAGCCGGTACGGACCAGTGGTGCACGATCTCGAATGCCGCACGGTACGCGTTGTCTTCGATGACGCTGATTTCCGCAGGCAGTCCCTTGGTTGTCAGCGGCTGCTCGCCGTCCGGCTGCTTGTACATATATTCGTTGCCGATATCGCCCGTGTCCTCGAAAACAAGCAGGTCGCGATACGTCCGTCCGCTTGCGACGTCGGTAACCGCAAGCGAGCCGTCCTCGGCGATTTCGATGCTGAGGTTACCGTTCGCCAGCGAGCGAGCTCCGGTAATCAAGGAATTCGCGGAAACCGGCTTTGCCGCAGCTTCCAGTACCCATGCGTAAGCTTGCAAGCCAAGCGCAGGCACGGCGGCCGCTTCGAACGTCAGCTTCACGCGGCGCGCCCAATACGGCTGGCGGAATTTATCGTCCGGCAGCTCGTAATCGAACTTCAAGCCGAGATCCTCCATCGTGTACGCGATGGCGGCGCCGTCTGCGTCCACGAGCGCGCGGCCTGTCACGTCGATCGCTTTCATCCGTGCAATCATTTCATTCGGGCTGATTCCATCGCGATAGTAGATTCGTGCGACGTCCAGCTCCACGTCCACGATGCCGCTGTGCGCCCAGCCCGTCGTATTATAGACGACGAAAGGCAGCGCGTCTTGGCCGTAGCCCGCGAAAGCATTCGTATCCACGATGCCGGCAACCGCATGCTTGCTCGCATCGACGATCGTTTCCGCCACGTGGCGGCTCTTATCGAAGCGCGTCACCATTTCACGGTGAACCTCATCCACGCTGCAGCCGCAGATGCTGTCATGCGGATGGTTCTGCATGAGCGTTTTCCATGCGTACTTAAGCAGATGCTGCGGGTAAGCAGCCTTGCCCGTCACATGGGCGAAAGCGGCCAGCGGCTCGGCGACTTTCTCCAGAATCGTCTGCCCAACCTGATTCATCTGCTTCAGGTAGACCCGGGCCGAGGCTGTATTCACGAGCGTGGACCAGCCGTCCGTGCGCTGGCTGCGCAGCTCGCCCTTTACGACCGACAGCTCCGTCTCCGTGCCGATCGATTTGTTCAGCGATGCCAAATAGTCAGGGAAGTTCGAGTGGACGAAGTCCGTATCCGGATACAGCTTGCGCGCCACGCGGATCGCTTCCGATAGATCCGTCTGAATCGGCTGGTGATCGCAGCCGTTCATGAACAGCAGCTGCGGCGTCGAAGCGTATTTGCCGGCATCCGCCAGCTTGCGGTCCCAATATTCCTTGGCTTCCGCTTCATCGACCGGCACTTCGTTCCCGTTGCTGTACCAGTTGGCGAATAGAATGCCGAGTACGCGCGAGCCGTCCGGGCCTTCCCAGATCAGCTCGGAGAAAGACGATTCGTACGCGGAATCCGTTACCGTGTTATTGAAGCCCGTCGGCTTAACGCCGCGGCCGAATACCGCATTATCGATGCCGGCCTGCTTCATGAGCTGCGGCGCTTGGCCGATGTTGCCGAACGTGTCGGGGAAGTAACCGACCTTCGCGATCGTGCCGTAATGAGCTGCATCCTGGTGGCCGATCTGCAGATTGCGCACGTTGGCCTCGCTGCTCGTCAGAAACGCATCCTGCAGCACGTACCAAGGCCCGATATGAATGCGGCCTTCATGAATCCATTTCTCGAGGCGCTCCCGTTGATCCGGGCGAACCTGAAGGTAATCCTCCATGATGATCGTTTGGCCGTCGAGATAGAAGCTGCGGTACTCGTCATCCTTCTCGAGCGTATCCATCAGCGTATCCACCAGCTCGATGAGCTTTACATGATGCTTCTCATAAGGCAGATACCATTCGCGGTCCCAGTGCGTATGCGAGATGATATGCGCCGTTCTTCTCTTGTTATCGTTCGCCAAAATAAACAGCTCCTCTCTATATAAACCAACATCCGCGCCGAATGCAGCTTGGCTGCGCTCGGCGCGGATTGGCCTAACGGCAGCTGCCGTTCCCTTATGGACCGGCTTATGCCTTCGTTGCTTGTACTTCTACTTCGCTCGGACGATAGATCGACGTCACGCGACCTTCGCGGTCCACCGCGAACATGACCGCGCGTTCGCGCTCCAGCACGAATGCATACGACATGCCTGTCGAAGCGGATTTCACTTCGATGGCCGCATCATGCGCATATTCGGAGACGAACACATACAGCTCGCCGTCCTTAAACCGCAGGCTTCGGCCGTATACACCGGCCAACTCGCCGCCTTTGATCCATTCCAGCTCGCTGCGAACGCCCGCTGCAGCCAGCGCATGCGTATACAGCGCGGCAACCGGCTCGATCCGCTCGTTCAGCTCCACGGGCAGCGGACACCAGATGAGGCGTCCTTGTCCGTATGCCGCTTCAAGCACCCGGTCCGTCCCGGCAGAGACGGCACCGCTGCCGTCCAATGCGGCTTCCTTGAACACTTCCGCAATTCTGCGCTGACCGTAGGAAACGGCGTACGCCCGATCGCCGATCGTGATCCGCTCTTCGCGGACGACGTTGCTCAGCTGACGCTCGCCGAACGCAGCACCGAGACGATCCGCCTTGCGCCAGTACGCGTCCAGGCCGAGCGGCCCTGTGAACAAGAGCGTGGCTCCCGTACGATCCACGATATCGAGCAGCTTCGCAAAGGCCCCGTCATCGAAATTATGCGCAGACGGCACGATAATAAGCTTCGCAGGCGCCGTTTCCAGCTGATCGAGGTGATACTCCGACACGCCGCGGAAAGGCATGCTCAGCTCGTAGCTGAGCACGCGCGTCAGCCGCGTCGTCGCGTCGTATGCCAGCTTCCGGTTGGAGAAATCGTTGGAATACGGGAATACAACCGCAACGTCTTCCAGCTCCCGATCCCGGAACAAGTCCCGGATCTCTTCCATGAAGCTGCCGAACCGGTAGGATACGTCCGCTTCCGGCTTCTCGGTCCCGTCGGCGCGCAGCGCGCCGATATGGGATTCATTGGCGTTGTCCATATAGAAGTTGGTGTTCCAAATCCACTGCACGGCTCCGGCGCCGCCCGTCGCGAACGCATAGGCATACTTGCGCTCCAGCATCGCGCGCAGCTCTTCCTCCGACCGCTTGGCGAATCCGCCCGGCGTCTCCACGTACATGATGCCCGTCTCTTGGATGACGTTCGGCTTGTCCGCCGTCTTCGCGAAGATGCCGTCCCACAGCAGATGATCGTTCAGCCACCAGGAATGCACGGTCGTATAGTCGACCGCTTCCTCGTAGAAGAACGGCGACGGACGCTGCGCGCCAAGCGCTTCGTCCTGGCCGACCACGACCAGCTGATCCGGATTCCCGTCCTTGATCGTATCGACGAGCTGCTTCGCCCAGCGGTTATGCATGTCCATGGAGAACAACGCATAATCGAGCCAGCGCGTGCCTCGTTTGCCTTGATGCATATCCTGCACGTCGAAGTTGATTTCCTCCGGCTCGGGAATGGAGGCCGATGCAAAATCCGGCAGCTCGCCAGGCGTCATGCCCCATTTCTCGCGCAGCTTCTCGATGGAGCCGTGGCGTTCCGCAAGCCATGTCGCATACGCCTCTTTCTCGAAGCGGTCCCGGCTCGACCGCGGACCGTTGGAGAAAATACGCGGCGGATCGAACATCGACGGCTCGTTGATCAAGTCCCAATCGACATTCGTCGTGTCGCGGTGACGGCTGACGATGGAGCGGATGAACCGCTTCTGCGCTTCCACGCTGCGCGGATCCAGGTAAGGGTTCGTCCCCTCCCACGTCTCAGGCGTGAAGGAGAAGAACGTAAACGTCACCTGCAGCCCATGCTTCTTCGCTGTCATGAAGAACGCGTCGATGGAACGCAGCACTTCCTCGGATGCATGTCCGTCCACCTGCATCACGTTGCGGTACGCCGTCCAAATTCCCGTGCGAATCCAGTTAATGCCCGCTTTGCGCATCTGCGCCATGTCGCGGTCCCACGCCGCTACATTCGGCAGGAACAGGAATTTGCGCGCCACGTCGGACGTCATGTACGTCATACCGACGACAGGGAACGGACGGCCGTCCTTCTCGAAATAGTCCCGGCCTCGCTTCAGCAAGCCGCCTGCTTGAAGCAGCCCGGCATCCTGACCCCAGAAGCCTTGGCGAATCACGCGCGTTTCGCCGTTCGCGGACTTCGCAACGCATTCCACCTGGTAGTGGCCTGCACGCAGATCGCCAAACAGCGGAATCCGCTTCAGCTCCAGCTCGCTTCCGACTTCCAGTTCTTGTTGATAGACGAATACGGCAGCATTCTCTTCCTCGTGCCGGACTTGAATCTTGAACGTCCAGCGCGTCTTGGCTCCGCTCGCCTCGGCTAAGCCGCGGCCCAGCTTCTGCGCTTGCAGCGTTAGCATCGGACGTTCGTGCAGCTCATACGATGCGTAGCTCGGCTTCAGCCACAGCTCGGTAACGCCGGCTGCGCAGAACGCCGTCCAATCGCGAAGCGCATCGGCGCCGCCGTTCGCGAAGAAGTCCGCGCCTAGCGGCTGGTTGATGAACAGCCAGCGGCCGCCGGCGAAATCGCCCTTCGTGTTCTCCCACAGGACGGCAGGTGCGGCAACCTCGCGGCCCTCAGCCGAGATGCCCTTCAGCACCGGATAAATATGTGCGTCCATCGGGCCGGCTGAGCCCATCTGATGCGGCAGGTCGCTCGACTTGGTCACATGCGGCACAAGGTTCCATGTAGCCGATACGTCCAGTAAGGAATTGCGGCCCTTGAACAACGGGAATTCTTCCGTCGCCGCAAGCTTCGCGATCGGCTTCGCCTGAACAGGCAGCATCTCGTGAATGCGCAGCTGTCTGTGGTACGCCGTTTGTTCCGGTTCAACGACCCATGCGCCGTCTACCCGTCTGACCGGCTGCCGGAACGGAGCGCCGCCCGCGCTGATCAAGCCGCCGCCGCGCTTCAGAAACGCAAGCAGCGCGTCCCAGCTCGCGGATGGAAAATAAGGCGCGTGCAGCGACACAAATACGCCGCCGTCCGCACCCTCCAAGCGGGCCGTCAGTTCCTCGGCGCCGCATACTTCCCCTACCGTACGAAGCTGTTCAATCGCAGACTCCGTTACGCCAGCGGCGCCCGGGAAGGCGCCGTCATAGAAAATAATCGGTTTACGCATCCAGCAAACCCGCTTTCATTGACGTGTAGACCAGCTGCGAGAACAAGCTGTTGGACCATGCAAACCATTTGCGCGTAAACACGGTCGGATCGTCAGAGTGGAAGCCTTCGTGCATGAAGCCTGTATCGGCGTCCGTCGCTTCGAGCAGCGCGATCATCTCGAGCTTCTCCTCAGCCGAAGTCGCCGTCAGTCCCTGCATCGACAAGGCCATATGCCAGACGTAGCCTGGAGGCGTGTGCGGGCTGCCGATGCCTTTGGCCGCCGTACCTTCATAGTAGAACGGATTTTCTTTGCTCAGCGCAAAGCGCCGCGTATTCTGATAAATCGGGTCATTCGCATCTGCGTAGCCTAGGTAAGGAATCGAAATCAGACCCGGCGTACCCGCGTCGTCCATCAGGCAGTAATTGCCGAAGCCATCGGTCTCGTACGCATAGATCGGGCCGAATTCAGGATGACGATAGATGCCGTACAGCTCGATACCGTGGTCGATCTCGCGCTCCAGCTTTGCCATCTCCTTCTCGAACGAGAGGTCGCGGAACACGAATTCGGCGATCTCGCGCATTTGGCGCAGCGTAACGACAGCGAACATGTTGTCCGGAATGTTGTAATGGAAATCGCAGGCGTCGTCGCTTGGACGGAAGCCCGACCAGATCATGCCCGTGTAGTTAACCGGCATGCCGAGGCCGTCGTTCATCAGCGAGTCGGTCATGATGCCGTTATCCCGCTCGAAGCGGTAAGGCGAACGCTCGAAGTGGTACTGTTCCACTTTCCACAGATCAACCGCCGCGCGCATCGCTTTCTTGAATTCCGCGTCGAAGATGTCCGCGCTGCCTGTCTCTTTCCAGTAGGCGAAAGCAAGGCGCATCGAGAAACAGATGGAATCCAGCTCAAACTTGCGCTCCCATACCCACGGCGACATGTCCGTCTTGTCGTCGGTGTTCCAGTGCCAGTCGTTCGCCATTTCGTTGAACGCATTGGCATAAGGATCGATCTGGATGTTACGCATATGAAGCTTGATCAACCCGCCGATAATGCGGCGCAGATCCGCGTCTTCCTTGGCAAATGGCACGTAGTGCATGACCTGCTCCACGGAGTCGCGCAGCCACATAGCCGGGATGTCGCCTGTAATGACGAACGTCGTGCCGTCATCGAGGAGCTTCGTCGTCGTCTCCAGCGTATTCGGGAAGCAGTTCTTGAACAGCTGCAGCAGCTTCGGGCGGTGAGCCAGTCTCGTCTCTGCTTCTGCCAGCGCGTCTTGTACGGATTGCGGCAGCGACAGCTCCGGCATGGCGATTTTGGGCAGTCTGAATTGTTCCATCGTTATATTTTCCCCTTTGTCGTCTGTTGAATGAATGCCGCGCTTCCGTCACGCGGGGCGGAAGCGCACGTCCCTAATGGTTAACCGCGTTACTCTTTAACGGCACCAACTGTCAGACCTTGTACGAAATAGCGTTGGAAGAACGGATAAGCGAGTACGATCGGTCCGGTTGCCAGCACGACCATCGCCATCCGCGACGTATCCTGCGGCATCGACTGCAGCACGCCTACGCCGATCGATGTGTTGTTGCTGTTAGCCAGAATGAACGACATGCTGTTCTCGATCCGCATCAGCATCGATTGCAGCGGAACGAGGTCCGGGTTCTCGATGTAGAGCAGGGCATTAAACCAGTCGTTCCAGTAGCCGAGCGTACTGAACAGCGCGATCGTCGCGAGGCCCGGCAGGGCGAGCGGCACGATCAGACGGAAGAAAATGCCGAATTCGCCGGCGCCGTCGATTTTACCGGATTCCACGATGGCATCCGGGATCATGGTGGAGAAGAACGTACGCATGATCATGATGTAGAAGGCGTTGACCGCCAGCGGCAGAATAAGCGCCCAGATCGAGTTTCCCAGACCGAGCAGCTTCGTAGTGACGATATAAGACGGTACGAGACCACCGTTGAAGAGCATCGTGAAGAAGGCGAAGAAGCCGAAGAAATTGCGGTACTTAAAGCCTTTGCGCGAGATCGCGTAGGCAAACAGCGAGATGACAATCAAGCTGATCGCAGTACCAACGACCGTGACGAGAATCGTTATGCCGTAGGAGCGAAGCAATTGATCGCCCGCTTTGAACAAGTAATTGTAAGCTTCTACGCTCCATTTTTTCGGGATTAACGCATATCCGTCACGCGCCAGCGTCTTCTCGTCCGTGAACGAGATGATCATGACGAACAGAAACGGGAAGACGCACAGCAGTGCGAACACGCCGGCTACAAGGTTAAACAAGAGATTCCAGACAGGCGAGAGTTTGTGGAAATCCTGCGGTTTGCTTACAGATGCCATGAAGAGCAGCTCCTTTCTGGTTGCTTGGTTTAGAACAACGCGTTGTCTTTATTGAATTTGCGTACCACATAGTTGGATGTGATAACAAGCACGAAGCCGACAAACGATTGATACAAGCCTGCCGCCGTGCTCATGCCGATTTCGCCGGTCGTTTTCAGACCGCGGAACACGTACGTATCGATAACGTTCGTTACGCCGTACAGCGTTCCGGAATCGCGCGTAACTTGATAGAATAATCCGAAGTCGGCGTAGAAAATACGGCCGATCGCAAGCAAGGTTAGGATCGTCATAAGCGGTGTCAGCATCGGGATCGTGATATTGCGGATCTGCTGCCATTTGTTTGCGCCGTCGATCATGGCTGCTTCGTACAGCGATTTATCGATACCCATAATAGCCGCCAAGTAGACGACGCTGCTATAGCCGAGCGATTTCCACAAGAATACGATTACGATAATGAGCGGCCAATACTTCGGTTCGGAATACCATTGCAGCGGATCAAGACCGAAGGTCACAGCGATTTTGTTCACCATACCCCGGTCGAAGCTTAGGAAGCTATATACGAAATAACCGACGATGACCCAAGACAGGAAGTAGGGCAGGAACATACCGGTCTGGTACCATTTCGCCAGCTTCTTATTTGCGATTTCGGAAAGGACGATCGCCATTGTCACGGCTAGAACGAGACCAATAAAGATAAAGACGATATTGTACAACAACGTATTGCGGGTGATGATATAGGCATCATCCGTGCTGAACAAGAATTTGAAGTTATCGAAGCCGACCCAGCGGCTATGAATAATACTGGAGAGGAAGCCTCCATTAACGCGGTACTCTTTGAATGAAATAATGGTGCCGAGCATCGGCAAGTAAGAGAAGAAAATAAACCAGATCGTTGCCGGAAGCACCATCAAAAGCAGTGCTTTATTGCGATTAATGTCTTTAAAAAAGCGCCCAAGGGCTTTCATTGGGGTCACCCTTTCTATGCGAATTCGGTTCGCAGCTCTGACTGCTCTGCGGTTGTTCGTCCGTAATCGGCTGTACCGAGTCCCGCAGATTCAAGCTGCGGGACCGTTACATCCCTTGAATTCATTGGGAAAAGACCCAAATCAGGACCCTTTCCCAATGAATCAAAAAAACGGGCGAATGACCGAACATTCGCCCTTTGTGCTATGATACTTACTTCGCTTTCGTTGCTTTCCATGCATCAAGCTGCGTTTGCGCTTCAGCCATGATTTTGTCAAGGCCTGCTTCGTTGATTTTCTTGATTGCTTGCGGCAAGTATTTCTCCGGATCAACAGTACCTGTCATCAGCGGTGCCCAGAATGCTTCTTTGGCATTTTGTACAGCGGCGATTTCATTGGATACTTTCGTTGGATCGAAGTTGAAGCCGAGCAGGATGGAAGGCTTGCCTGCAGCGTTGTATTTCTTGAATTGTTCCCATTTGTCAGCTGGATCCCCTGGGTTCAGGTAAGTCAGCATGATGTTGCCGAGCGAGAACGTAGGCATGTCGTAGTTCTTGGATTCCGGCAGGTTTTCCATGTAGTTGCCGTCCGTTTTCTTGTAGTGCGTGCCTTCGATACCGGAGTCAACCATGTTGCGAAGAACCGGATCCGTATTCAGCAGGTTCAGGAATTCCATTGCTTTCTCTTTGTGCTTGGAGTTAGCGGAGATCGCTTGCATGGAGCCCATTACCGACGAGTTGTAGATCAGCGCGTCGCTTTGCGGCGTCGAAACGATCGGGTAGCCGTAGCTTGTCGACCATACGTTGTCCGCGAACGGCTGCGTCGATGCTTTGTCGGCGAACCATTTGCCTGTCGCTTGAACGTCCGAGGACGATTCCAGCGTTGCGGCTTCAGTCGGAACGTAACCTGCCAAGTAGTACTTGTGCATCGTCGTCAGGGCTTGTTTCATTTCAGGCGTTTCGAAAACATTTACGACTTTGTAGCCCGTGTCGTCCAATTTGACAGCCAGCGGGAACTTCTCGATCAAGTAGTCGTAAGGAATGTACGGCGTGAAGTTCTTGTCCACTTGCATCGGCGTTACGTCCGGATTCTTTTGTTTAACGGTCTTAAGCAAAGGCTCAAGGCTTTCCAGGGAGCGAATCCCTGTGATGCTGAGCTTGTTCTCGTCAAGAATCTTCTTGTTGAAGCGCCATACTTCTTGAGCCGGAAGCTCTTTGTACGCCGGGATGCCGTAGTTTTTGCCGTCTACTTTGGAGCCTTCCAGGAAAGCCGGATCCAGCGTATCGGTAATGCCTTTGCCGTACTGTTTCAACAGATCGTCAATTGGAGCAAATGCGCCTTTACGCGCGTTTTGCACATAATCGAACGCCCATGCAGCCGTGAACATGATGTCCATATCTGCGCCGGAAGCCGTCAATACTTGCAGCTTCTGGTTGTAATCGCCCCAGTCGATCATCGTCATTTTAACCGTTGCGCCGATTTTGCCTTTCGTGTAGTCGCTGACAGCTGCCATAACTTTGTCAACGTCTTTCTGAGGCGTGCCGATCGTGTACCAGTTCAGTTCAACTGGTTCCGCGCTGCTGTTGCTGCCGGACGCATTGCCGGATGCAGCGTTATTGGAAGCTGTGTTGCCATTGCTGCTGTTGCTGCCGCTGTTGCCGCAAGCGCTGAGCAAAAGCATTGCAGCCAAGCTGGACGTAAGTCCGATAGTCATTTTCTTGCTTGTGAATTGCATGGTGTTGCCTCCCTTTTGTCTTTGTGCTGCGTCTTGTGTTGCTGTAACTCATAGTTCAATCTTAGAGGATGAAAACATTTTCAAAAATAAGACAAACCAAAGAATAAGTGTACAAAATAAAGAAAGGAACCGCTGCCGCGCAGATTGGCGCTACAGCAGGTCCTTATATTCGCCGGGCACGATACCGACATGTTTCTTGAACTGTTTATAGAAATATCCGATTTCCCAGTACCCGACTTGTCTCGCGATTTCATTGACCTTCAAGCTGCTCCCGGCCAGAAGTTCCTTGGCTTTGTCGATGCGGTACTTGTTCAAGTAATCCGTGAACGTATCGCCCGTTTGCTTGTGAAAGAGCTGGCCCAAATAATTGGGATGGATATGAAACTGGGTGCCGAGCGATTTCAGCGTCATCGCTTCCGCGTAATGCTCTTGAATAAATCGCAGCGCCTGCTTGATGACCGGGCTCATATCTTCGCCGGAGAAGGAATCTACGGCGAAGAAGGAGGCCGCCTTGACGGCTTCTTCCACGTCCTCCAGCACATTTGCGGCTACGACTTGGGCAAGCAGCTCCTTATAGATCTCGGGGGAGTCCGCGCGTCCGAGCTTGTCGACCTCCATCTTCATCCGAATCATCAGCTCCACAGCCGCGGCTTTCGCACGCCCCGGATTCATGCCCTCCGCAGAACGTATCGCTGTAAAATCGGCTTGGATCCGGCTTAGCAGCCCCTCTTTGTCCTTCGCCATAATCGGCTTCGCGTAGGCTTCCCAATCAAGCAGCCCAGCAGGAAACATCGATGCCGAGGACGAGATTTCAGCATAATGGAGCAGGAGCTTGTCCGGCAGCACGAGGAAGAACTGCTGCGCCTTGCGTGCCTGTTCGTAGCTTTGCGCAGCTAGGGCCATCGGCTGTACCTCTCCGATCGCGATGCGGAGACGGATATGGCGGCTTTCCCAATGCGCCGCCAAGCTTTCCAGCGCCTGCGTCACCCTAGCTTTTCCTTCATCCGCGCCGTCTATGCAGCATGCCACGACGAGCTCGCCCTCTTCATTGTAGAACGGGACGAACGTCACGCCGTCCGCCTCGGGCAGCACAGCTGCAGGATCGGGATTAGCTGCCCCCGCGCCAGCCGTCGCATGAGGCCGAATAATGGCCAGCGCGACGTAAGGCTGCGAAAGATCGATGCCGAGCAGCTCGGTCCGCTCCGTCAGCTCGGAGAGCATAATTCGCCCGTTCGCCCAGCGGGTCATGATGTTATCGCGCAGAATGCCGAGCTCGTCCTGTCCGAAGGAAGGCGCCGGCTTGTCCGCGTTCAGCTTGCGGACCGTATCGCTCAGCGTCGCTTCCAGCTCCTCGAAGCGGATCGGCTTCAGCAGGTAGTTCTCGATGCCAAGGCGCATGCCTTCCTTCAAATAATCGAATTCATTGAACCCGCTCAGAATTATAACCTTCAGCTGCGGCAGCAGCAGTCTTGCTTCCCGGATGAGCGCAAGTCCCGTCATAATCGGCATGGAGATATCCGTGATCAGCAGATCGACAGGCACCTCGTGCAGCCGTTCCAGCGCCTCCTCTCCGTCCTCCGCGCTGCCCACGATCTCAAAGCCGAAGGACGACCAGTCTACCGCGTCGCTCAGTCCTTCCGTGATGAATGGCTCGTCGTCCACGAGCAATACTTTATACATCGCCAGTATCCTCCCTCATCTCCGCGGCCGGCCAGCTGACGGTCACCGTGGTTCCTCTCCCAGGCAGGCTCTCCATGCTCAGCCCGTGGGCTGGCCCATGTATGAGCCTGATTCGTTCATGCACGCTGCGCAGTCCGAAGGATTCGCGTCCCTCAGCTTCCGGCAGCTTTAATCTATGCATGATATGCCCAAGTTTATCCGGTTCAATGCCTTTGCCGTTGTCGCGCACGCGAACGAGAATCAAGCCGTTCTCTTGGACGGCCTCGATTGTCAGCCGATTATCCTTGCGCCTCGACTCCATGCCGTGGACGATGTAGTTCTCCACGATCGGCTGCAAGAGCAGCTTCGATACGGGAATCGACAACAGCTCCTGCTCGCAGTGGATGGCATACGTGAACTTGTCCTTATAGCGGATGCGGAACAGCTCCAAGTACAGTCTGCACATCTCAAGCTCCTCGCCGAGCGTGATCTCCGTTTGAAGACTGACCGTATTGCGAAACAACGCGGCCAGGCTGTAGATCATAGCGCCGACGTCGACCGCCCCCTGGGACACTGCCCGCATGCGGATAACCTCCAGCGTATTATAGAGAAAATGCGGATTGACTCTCGCCTGCAGCGCGGCGAGCTCCGTCTGCTTCAGACGCAGCTCTGCCTTATATTCCCGGTCGATATGCCGGCCGAGCTCATCCAGCATATCGTTGAAGCTGTGCGAGATTTGGCCGAGCTCGTCCTCTCTGGCGTCCTGCAGACGGGCATTCAGATCGCCGCCTTCCACCTTCCGCATGAAATGCACGATCCGGTTCGTCCTCCGCGCGATATTGAAGATGACAAGGGACGGAATAATGACCGCAACGAGAATGCATACCGAGCTGATCAGGATGATTGTTCGCTGCAGCCCTGCATAGGCTTTGGCGACTTCACTCTTCGGGGCTATGCCCACGACGATGAACCCTGCTTTGTTCTGCGTCAGCGTAAAGAGATACGAAGGCTCGTCCAGCAGGACAGTCTCCTTGAGCGAGCCGACCTGCTTCATATAAGGAAATACTTTGCCATAATAATGGTTGGAGGAATCGGACAAAACCTGTCCGTCCGGCGTCAGCACCAGAATGGTCCCTGTCAGGGGCGAACGCTTCTGATCGAGCGAGCGGTTCACCATGCCGGCGTCGAAATAAACGAGCAGCTGCCCGATATTCTTCAATGTATTCTTATCGTTCACCTGGCTGCGCATGGAATAGAGCTGCGTGTTCCACTGGCCGATCAGCTTCCGAATCCAGAAGTTCGGTGTCGCCGCTACCGGCCCCTCCGCCGCCATAATCTCGGGAATATACGAGCGGGCCGAATTCGTCGAATAGAGCCTGCGCGGGCCGTTCAGGTTAAAGGCGTACATCTGCTGCAGCTCTGGGCTGTAGAGCAATATATTCTGGATATCGGGGTCGGCATCCATCCGGCTCTCCAGGTAGCTTAGAATATCCACCGCGCTTGCGTTGCCCACCGCGTAATCCTGATCCAGCATGTACTGTGCGTAATCGTTGTACGAATGTCTTAGAAAAAAAGACGCATTGCTGGAAAGCATGCCGTTCCGGTAGATATCCTGCACCGTGTTCTGTACCCATTCATACTTCTGTTCCATATAGCGATTGACCCGCTCCATCGCCTGCTTCTGGTTGTTCAGCTCATTATTGACAATGGAAGCCGACATGATATTAAAGAGCAGATACGAGAGCGTAATAATAGTCAGATTGATAATAATCGCAAACACAAGGATGACTTTGACGAACAGGTTATTCTGAATGTAGTTCCTGTAAATCTTGCGAAATCTCAAGGGCCTGGGCCTTCTCTCGGAGCAAATTATAGGATTGCCGACATTATAACATTAACGGCCTGCGGCTTGCATGCGAAGCAAAAAGCCCGCTGTGGAGGCGGGCCTTGCGCGGCTTCAATTACAAGCCTCCTCCGTTATCAGACCGAAGGAGCCGCTGCGCGAACTACATAAACCCGAGCTTCCGGGACGATGCTTCCGTCATCCATTCGCGGCTGCGGCCCTTGGCGATTATTCTCTTCTATTCACAGGTCAGCGAACAGGGCGCAAGTATTGCGATTGCTTGGATTTTCAAGTATTTCGGCGATGATTCCAGCATTCTCTTCCTGCAAGGGGTACGAGCGACCACACGCGCGGCTGCAAGGCTGAATAAGATTGGTTAGGAAAAGAACCGCCGTGTACGCCAGTCTACCAGAGGGATGTGAATCAATGGAGCAGCGTTTGATTCTTCACGCCAGCCGCATGGGACAGCGATCCCGTCAATTTCGGCATTTTATCAAGAAGCTTGGCTGCAAGCGAAAGCAGACCTTGCATTTCACGCTCGTCCATGACACGATGGCGCGCAAGCCCGTCCTGCCCACCTCACAGAGCAAGACGCGGGCGATGACGCTGCATAAGCCGATGAAGAAGCTCGAGCGCCGGCTGTCGCGGATTACGCTGCTGACCCGCACGAAGCAGAAGGTGCCGCTGCTGCGCAAGAACGACGAGGGCTATGCGGTGTTCATGACCGTCAATTACCGGGAGCAGGCGCGCGGTGACTTCCAGGCGGTACGCGCTCATTTCATCGATGTCGATCTCAACAAAATCTCCGAAATGCTGCCGACGCGCGAGGAAGCGGAGCAGCGCTTGCAGGAGCTGCAAGCCGACCCCGTGGAGCAGATCGAATCCGTCACCGTGACACGCACGAAGCAAGGGCGCTATCGGCTGCTCGCCCAGCGCGGCAAACGGAGAGTGCGGCAGCTCAAACAGAAGTTTCTTGCCAAGCACCGGAAGCTCATCCGCGGCGCGATGATCGTCGAGACCAAGAACGGCTTCCACATCTACTGGACCATCCGAAACGGATCGATCAGCCGGTTCGTTTCCATTCAACAAGCGCTCGCCCGCAAGTTTAACTCCGATCCCAAAATCACGGACCTCACCCGCGTCATGCGCGTACCCGGCTTCTATCATCGGAAGAATCCGGCAAGCCCTTATCTTGTTCGCGTCAAGCGCTGGGGGCGGAAGCAGTCGTTTACGCAGCCCGAGCTCATCCGGAAATTAGGGTTATCCTTATGACGACTCCGCGGTTAGGCGACCCTCGCGCCGCAGTACGCAAAAAAGGCTTTACAACGCGAATTGCGCTGTGAAGCCTTTTTTGTGATTTTGCCGGCCCTTCCAGACTGTGCGGCCTGCAGCCGCAGGCAATTACTGCTCCGCAGGCTGCGGCTCGACAAATAAATGCTGGTATTTCTCATAATCGACCCGCTTGCACTCCATCGTCAGCCGGGTCCCGTTCTCCTCATAGCTCGTAGCCTGCACGTTTCCATTCGCGTTGAAGAAGGCGATCAAGCGGCCTTCCGAGAATGGAATGACGACCTCGACCTGCACGTAATCCTGGAAGATCCGATCCCGCACGAGCGCAACCAGCTCTTCCAGCCCTTGATTCTCCTTGACGGAGAGATAGACCTTATCCTCGTCCGTCCGCGGATAACGCTCGCCGGTGAGATCGGTCTTGTTATACGCGTAAATCATGGGGATATGACCGGCCCCGAGCTCCCTGAGCGTGTCATTGGTCACCTCGATGAGCCGCTCGTATTCCAGGTTGGCGTAATCGACGACCTGCACGAGCAGGTCGGCCTCAGCCACCTCCTCCAGCGTCGAGCGGAACGCCTTAATCAAATGATGCGGCAGCTGGCTGACGAAGCCGACCGTATCCGTGAGCAGGAACGATTTGTTATCCGGCAGCTCGATGCTGCGGACCGATGTCTCCAGCGTCGCGAACAACATGTCTTTGGCCAGCACCTGCTTGCTGGAATCCGGCATATAGCGGCTTAGAATCGCGTTCATGAGGCTTGATTTGCCTGCATTGGTGTACCCGACGAGACAGATGACGGGCACGCCGGTTTTCTGGCGCTGCTTGCGCTGCACTTGGCGCCGCGAGACGAGCTTCTCGAGCTCGGCCTGCAGGGCCGAGATGCGCTCTTCGATGCGGCGGCGGTCAAGCTCCAGCTTCGTCTCGCCCGTCCCCTTGTTCTTCATGCCGGAGCCGCCGCCCTGACGACCCAGCGATTCACGCAGGCCGGTGAGCCGCGGAAGCATATACTGCAGCTTCGCAACCTCCACCTGCAGCTGGGCTTCGCGCGTCTGCGCCCGTTCGGAGAAGATATCGAGAATGAGCAGCGTCCGGTCCATGACCTTCTTCTGCAGCGCGCTCTCCAGATTGCGGAGCTGCGAAGGTGACAGCTCGTCGTTGAAAATAACGGTCGAGGCATCCACGCCCTCCACGAGCGCTGACAATTCCTCAATCTTGCCGCTGCCAAGGTAATGCGGGCCGTTGATCTTCGGCATCTTCTGGGTCAGCTCGCCGACAACCTCGATATTGCAGGCATCCGCCAAATTGCGGAGCTCCTCCATCGAGTAGGCAAAATCTGCACGGTCATTCAAATTCACGCCGACAACAACGGCTCTATTGTTCACTTGTTCCATATCGTAGTTCCTCCTTCGATTGAGACGGGTGGACGATGACAAAAACACGCACGGGCGCGCAAGCCTGTGCGTGTTTTCGGCTAAGAAAAGAGGAGTTCGCAGGACACCCGATGCCGGAAGCGCGAGCTTCCGGGCAGCGGGCCAAACGGTCGATTCGTTCAGCACTCCGAAAGAAACTCGCCGCGAATGGCAAGTTATATTCGGCGCTCACCGAATCCTATTCATCCCTAAAGGCGGCGCGGGCTCCGGACCTTCATCCGGCTGCAGCTCGCGCTCAAGTCATCTATGGGCTACCTTATGGGACAGACCTATCCTGAGTCCTCTGCACGCAGGCAGAGCCTTGGCGCTATTCAATTAGCCGCGCAAAGATTTAACTCGGATCCAGTCTATCACACGTAACCCTCCGTTCCAGTTGAAGTAAGGCCATTCTAACACGCGTTTGCCGGATTTGCAAACAACTGGAAGCCGTGCTCGTCCGGCCTCGCATAGCAAAAAGAGGCATCGTACGATGCCTCTTTTTGCATGATGCTCTCCTCGCAGCGATCGCCTAATCCCCTGCATTCGGGCTTAAGCGCACCCGAACGGCACACATTCCATAAGCCGCGTCAAACAAATGCATGAAATATGCGCTTTATGACATCGACAAGTCCTTCCTTATTTGCCATGCTAAATAGATGGACGCGCAGCATCACTCGCTCCCGCTATCTCTTACTCATGAGGAGGCCTCGACACTATGAACATTCTTATCCAGCCGCTCAGCGAGATCGGACCGTACATCGCCGATCGCGTGGTGCGCGTTGCAGCCGCGAAGCCGCAGGCGCTGTTTGCCTGGACGACCGGCAATACGCCGCTTCGGACCGGGATCTACCAGGAGCTCATCGCGCGCGAAGCGCAGGGACAGCTCGATTTATCCTCCAGCTGGTTCGTGAATCCGGACGAGCAGCTCGGCATTCCGCAAGCGCATGAGGAGAGCTATTACACGTATATGAAGCGTCATTTCTTCGATCATATCCGCCACGCGGAAGACAGGCGTTTCATCCCGGACGGCATGACCCTTGACCCCCTTGCAGAATGCGAACGCATGGAGCAATTCATCGAGGCGCACGGCGGAATCGACTATCAGCTGATCGGCCTTGGCATGAACGGGCATATCTGCTTCATCGAGCCCGCGCCCGCCCTTCCGGCGCGCAGCTTCGTGACGGAGATCGCAGAGGTGAACCGGGAGCTGTATGCGCCGTTATTCGGCGGCGTGCTGGCCGATGTGCCGAAGCAAGCCATTACCTTCGGCTGGGGAACGGTCATGAAGACCAGACAGATCAGCTTGGTCGCCGTAGGCGCAGAGAAGTCGGACATGATTGCCCGCGCGCTGACGGGACCGATCACGACCGAGGTGCCCGCGAGCCTGCTGCAGCTGCACCCGAACGCCGAGGTTGTGCTGGACGAAGCCGCTGCCGCAGGCTTGCTGCGGGCGGAAGAGGAGTTGACTAAGCGGGGAATTTCCTCCGGCCTGAAGTGGGAGCGGATGCAATGAGAATCGCCGTTGCCGGCATGATGCACGAAACCAACACCTTCACCTCGCTCCGCACCGGCTTGGCCGACTTCACCCTTGCCGAAGGCAGCGGAGTCTATGCGGTCGAACGCTGGAGGGGAACCGTATTCGACGGCGTCCTTCGTACGCTTGCGGACTTGAGCGCAGAGGTGCTGCCCGTTTATTTCGCCCGCGCCCTGCCTTCCGGTCTCGTGGAGGCCGCGGCGTTCGAAGCCATAATTGGCCGAATTGCATCAGGTATCGCCGCTTGCGGGCCGATCGACGGCATTTGCTTAGCGCTGCATGGTTCCATGTGTGCGGAAGGTTACGATGATGCTGAAGGCGAATTGCTGGGGAGAATAAGGGAAATCGCAGGCGCGGATATGCCTATCGTTTGCGCGCTTGATATGCACGCGACGATCACGGCGGCCATGATGGAGCAGGCGAATGCCTTCGCCGCCTACCGCACTGCGCCACATATCGATGAGTTCGATACAGGCCGTAGAGCTGCAGCGATGCTGCATGAATCCATTACAACGGGGATTCGCCTTGCCAATGCATGGCTTCCTATTCCCGTTCTGCTCGCAGGAGAGCAGTCGGAGACGGGCGTTCAACCTATGCAGGATCTCATGGAGGCGCTTCGCCGCGAGGATCTTGAGCCCGGCGTGCGCAGTGCATCCTATCTGCTCGGCTTCCCCTGGGCGGATTCGCCCTTCGGCGGCTGCGCGGCCGTCGTCAGCGGACGTGCTGACGAGCTGTCGCAGCTTCACGAGTCGGCGAAGCGGCTCGCAGACATGTTCTGGGGCAGGCGCCATGACTTTGCCTTCTCGACCGAGGCGGCGACGCTCGAGGAAGCGATCGACCGCGCCGTACAGGAACCGAACAAGCCGGTTATCCTCTCGGATTCCGGCGATAATCCGACGGCAGGCGCGTCGCAGGATGTCGCGCTGATCGTCCAAACATTAATCGAGCGGGGCGTGCAGCATGCGCTGGTTGCCGCGATTTATGACCCCGGCGCCGTGCTGACCTGCACGGCGTCAGGCGTAGGTGAAGAAGCGCATCTAATGCTTGGCAGGCTTCATCCGGATGAAGCCTCGCCTTCGCCGCTGCCGCTCGCGGTCACGGTCATGCAGCTCGGAACCGTTATGGCGGTGAATTACGCCGTCGTCCAAACCGCCGACGGCGGCGTAACCGTCGTCCTCTGCGATAAACGCACCGCCGTCTATGATCCAGGTATTCTCGAGCAGCTTGGTCTTATCCTCGCATCCTACGACATCATCGCGGTGAAGAGCGGCTACTTAAGCCCTGCTTACAAAGCACTTGCCGCCAGAACCATCCTGGCGCTGACGCCGGGTGACACCAACGAACGGCTGGCGGAGCTGCCGTACGAACGGCTTCCGCGCCCGATCTATCCGCTGGATTCGATGTGAGGCCGCTACTGGCGCAGCGATTCCCGGTAATGCTTCGGCGTGCAGCCGAACCGTTTCTTGAATAGATACGAGAAGTAGGCGGGATTATCCAAGCCCACGCGCTCGGCAATTTCGTTCGTGCGGATATTCGAATGGGCCAGCAGCTCTTGGGCCTTCGTCATTCTGATCCGCGTAACGGCTTCCGTGATCGTCTCTCCCGTTTCCTTGTGAAACAGCTTGCTCAGATAGCTGCTGTTAAGGTAGACTGCGTCCGCGATCGACTGCAGCGAGATGTCTTCGTGATAACGATCTTGAATATGCGCGTAGATTTTGCCGATGACGGCGCCGCCCTTCGCGGAAGCGGTTGGAATGGCCGTTTTCTTGACATACGCAGCGAGTGCAGCCGCCACCTCGTCGACCGTTTCGCAGGCGATGATCCGGTCATGCATGTCGCTCACCGATTGCTGCGAAGCATCGCGCAGCAGTAGACTGAGCTTGATCCCGGCGAGCTTGCAGGTCTCGAGCGATCGCTTGAACACGCGTTTCGACTCGAATGTTTCATGGATGTTGTGAAGCGCGTCGTCGAGCCGGTTGTCCGTGAGCAGCGCAGCAATCCGCTCGAAGAACGACTGGACCTGCCACTGGGAAGACTCTTCCCGATCATTCATCTCTCCCCGGAAACAAGTAATCACAGCCTCGTTCTCGGCACCGGCCGCTAATGCCGCCAACGCTTCCTTGTAAGCGGGATGAATACCGTCGAGCCGAGGATGCGAGCCGCTGATGCCGATCGACATCCTGAAGCCTAGCAGGCTTCCGACGGATCCGTTCAAGCCGGCAAACGCTTCGGCGAGCTGAGCCGGCTCGGCTCCCGCTGCGATGCCGATCTTGTCGCTTCCAATCGCGAACGCGCAGGCAGGATAGGCTTGGACGGCATGCAGGATCACACGTTCGACCGATTTTATCGCTGCGTGGTTTCCCGCTCCCTCTAAGGCATGCACCTCGATCAAACCGAGCGAGAACGACTGGAATCCGATTCGATACTCCTCGCTCTTCTCAAGAATCGCTTGCCGGTCCGCCAGAATGCCGTACACCATGTCTTGAAAAAACTTCTCGCGCACGAGCGCAAGCCGTTGATCCGCTTCGCGTTCCTTATCGAGCAATCCCGTTGCTTTGCCGATGGCGCGTATGACCTGTTCGTTTGTCGTCGGCTTAAGCAGGAAGTCGACGACGCCGTATTGAATCGCGGACAGCGCATAGCTGAAATCGGCGTGGCCCGTCAGCATGATGATTTTGACAGCCGGGTGCTGCACGCTCAGAAAACGAGACAACTCCATCCCGTCGGCACCCGGCATTTTGATATCCGTGATGACGATATCCGGCAGCAGACGCGCGACCTGCTCTTGTGCCATGAGACCGTCGCCCGCTTGTCCGGCAATTTCGCAGCCGTACTGCTTCCAATCGATAAAGTGAACCAAGCCCGACCTGATAATCGGTTCGTCATCCACGATAAGCACCCGATACATAAGCTTCTCTCCCCTCCGCTTGAGCGCCCTTCCCGTCCAGTTCCCGCCCGTCGTCCGGAATCCGGACCGTCACTTCGGTTCCTTGTCCCGGCTCGCTCTCTATGGCGACGCCGTAAGCGCTGCCATACATCAATTGAATTCTGCGATTCACGTTGTAAAGCGCGATATGATTATGTTCGCCGCCGGAATTGCCTTGATCCGGCACGAAGCCGACACCATTATCCTCCACGACGAAGACCAATTGCCCGTCGTCCTCGAAAATCGAGATACTGACTAGCCCTTCGCCAACCTTCGGTTCGAGCCCGTGGACGATGGCGTTCTCGACGATCGGCTGAATGCTGAGTTTGGGTAGCGAACTGTCCAGGATCCGCTCGTCTTGAATCCAGGTATCGACGCGCAGCTGTTCTCCGAACCGTTTCTTCTGCAGCAGGACATAGAAGTCAATATACGCCAGCTCCTCGCGGACCGTCGTCATTTGCCTGCCGCTCCCGGCAAGGCTCGTCCGCAGCATGTACCCAAGCGAAGTGACCATCTCGTAAATCTCCGTATGGCCGCCCATTCTCGCGTGCCAGCTGATCGTCTCCAGCACGTTGAACAGAAAATGCGGATTCATCTGCGCATGCAGCGACTTCAGCTCAGATTCCTTGATCAGCAGCTGGCTCTCGTACACGTTCGTAATCAAATACTGGATTTCCTCCGACATATGATTGACCACCGTCGCGAGCTTGTTCAGCTCCATCTCCTTGTAAGCCGGAATTTGCCCGGAATAATCGCCCCGCCGAATCGCTTCGATCCGCTTCATCATATCAATGATCGGCCTCGTCGCCTTCGACGAGAAGAAATAGCCGGCAATTAAGAAGAATAGCAGAATGGCAGACGCAATAGGAATAAACCGGGCAAAGGACTCCGACAAATGAGAGAGCACCTGCTTCTGCGGAATCGCGATAATCGAGGTCCAGTTGTAGACGTCGAGCTTCTTGGCCGCGACGAAATAGGACGTGCCGTCCAGCGTCGATTGGCTGAACCGCGTCGTGTTCAAGAAAGGCGCGTAGTCCGCTCCCAGCTTGCGGCCGAGCAGGTAGTTGTCCGCTGCGGCAAGGATCGAGCCGTCCGCGTCCGTCAAGTACGCCAGCGTATTATCGTAATGAGAGATGCCGGTGTAGAGACCGGTAATTTTGGATTCGTCGATGCCGAAGATGATTTTTCCTTTATAATCGTAATTCACGATGCTGCGGATGCTTTTGACGAAATAAAGATTCGGAGACTTGGAGGTAGGATTCACGACCTGCGTCTTTTCGGAGCGGCTCTCTGAGCTGTGGAAGACCTCTAGACTCCGTGCAATCTGCGTGTTCAAATGCCCATAGCTCTTGAACACGTAATAACTGTCGCCGGACGCATCGACGATCATGGCCGAATTCAGCACGTTATTCTCCCAAAGGTAGTTGTTCGAGAGCAGGTAGATCATCTGCTCTTCGATTTCCGACTTCGCGACGAGCTTGGAGTAGGAGTCCCGTCCCGGCTGGTTCTCGAGATACGCGTTGATGACAGGGTTGGAGATGACCGAAACCATCGACGTCTCGATGAGACCGAGCTGGGATTCGAGGTTGTCATTGGTCTGCTCGAGAAGACGCGTCAAGTTCTCGTCGGCATTGGTTCTCAGAATGCCGCCGATGGAATGGTAAAAGTACAGCCCGATGACCGTAAGCGAGAAAAAAACGATGAGCAGCGTCATGGAAATGATTTTGAACCGGATGCTGTTGAACGAAAAGATCTGGAAGATTCTCACGGCCTCTGACACCCCTATATCTTATCGCGTAATCTACGGAAGCTAAGAGAAAGCCATCAAATTAATAGAAAGTCGAAATCGTGATAGAATTTTCAGGTGAATCGCGTATTTTCAACCTTTTTCAAGCTGCGGGGAAGCAGAAATAACCAAATTTTCGATCAATTTTGACCGTGTTTTTGCATTACCAATCTCAGTTTGCTTGATTATACTGAGAAAGTCAAACGATAGAGGAGGGTGTATATGTTAGGTAAAGTGACAAAATGCGTCATGATTTCGACAGCAGCAGCCTTGTTGTTAGCCGGCTGCTCCAGCCAATCATCCAACGGCTCCGCATCCGATACCGGCAGCGAGGCCAGCAAGGTGAAGCTGAAAGTACTGAATTACCATGTCGGCGAAGACTACGCGGCATCCTTCTTCAAGAAGCTGTTCGATGAATTTCCTAATTCTCCTCAAGGCAAGGGCGTCAGCTTCGACATGCAGGAAATTCCGACAACTGACGCATACGCTCAGAAAATCAAGGTGCTGTTCGCGACGGGCGATATCCCCGACGTCATCCTGACCTCCGGAAACAACATTCTCGACCTTGCGGTCAAATCTGGGAAAATTGCGGATCTAACGCCGTATTTCGATGCCGATCCGGCATGGAAGGCGACCTTCGATCCGGGCGCCCTCGAGCGCAACAGCATTGACGGCAAAATCTACGCCGTGCCGAACCAGAAGGAAATCGCCATGATCTATTATAATAAAGCGCTGTTCAAAAAAGCGGGAATTCCCGAGCCGGCCACATCGTTCGCTTCGTGGGATGAATTTTTTACGGCCTGCCAGAAGCTGAAGGCAGCAGGTATCACCCCGTTATCCCTGGATACGAACGATTTTGCATGGCTCTCCTCAATGTTCCTCGGTGCCATGATTGGCACGTCAAGCGATGAGGGCAACAAGTTCATGAACGAGCTGCACCCGGTTCACTTCGATACGCCGGAGGTGGTCGACGCGCTCAAGAACCTGCAAACCATGCTCAAATCCTACACGACGCAGGATGCCGTCGGCGGCAAATACGATCCAATGGCCGCGCACTTCCTCATGGGCGACGTCGCGATGATCGCGAACGGACCGTGGATGGTACCGGATTTCAGCAACAAAGAAAAAGCAGCCGACGGGCTCGCGAGCCAAATCGGCGTCATGCTCTTCCCGAAAGACGGCATGGTGAACGTCCCGGGCGCAGGAGACATGGTTTCCGCCGCCAGCAAGGCAAAGACGGACGCCGCGGTCAATTTCCTGAAATACGAGACGTCACTCGACAATCAGATCACCTCGCTCAAAATGACCGGCATCATTCCCGTTTCGTCCAAAGCGGTCGTGCCGGGCGATTTCAACAAGGAGAATCCGCTCATCGGCCGAATGCTCGAATTGTCGGTGAAAGCCAAATACCAATTCGGCGAGAACCAAGCCAACTGGTATCAAAATACGCTGGACACGCTGAGCAAGCAGCTGCCTGAGCTCGCATTCGACAAGATCACGCCGGAGGATTTCGCCAAGAAGCTGGAAGAAGCGGCGCAAAAGAACCACTAACCCCACTACACTACAGAAGCTTGAGTGGAGGCGCGGCTAAGCCAGCGCTTCCGCTTCGAACGGAGGTACCGCCGCCCATGCCAACCAACCGGCTATGGATGACCGCTTTCCTGCTGCCTTGTCTGCTCATGTTCGTCGTTCTGATCGGTATCCCGCTCATCAACGTCGTATGGACATCCTTCGCGGACTACTCGACATTCTCCAGTCCGGTCTTCTCCGGCTGGCACAATTACGACCAGCTGCTGTTTCATGACGCCGACTTCTGGGCCGCCGTCCGCCATACGCTGCTCTGGGTCACGCTCCAATGCACCGTGGGTGTGGCCATCGGCGTCACGGTCGCGCTGATGCTGTTCCGCAAGCCCGCGGGCTGGAAGTTCTTCCGGGCGATCTATATGATTCCGAGCATTATCCCCACCGTCGCTTCGGGTATTATGTTCTATCTGCTTCTGAACCCCGAATTCGGCATCGTCAAGCCGCTGCAGCGGCTGCTTGGCGCCCACGGCCAGCCGGTCAACCTCTTCGGCAACAGTTCATACGCTTTCTGGGCGCTGACGCTGACCTGGATTTTCTATTCCGCCATCTGTACCGTCATTGTCATGGCGGAGCTTGGAACCGTTTCCGGCTCGCTGCTCGAAGCGGCTCGGATCGACGGTGCATCGCGCCTGCAGATTGATCTATTCATCCTGGTTCCGCTGCTTCGCGGCGTCATCGGCACCTGCGTCATTCTTGCCGCGGTCAGCATGATCACCCAATTCGACACTATCTTCGTGACCACCAGAGGGGGACCTGGCGCCTCCACGCTAAATCTGTCCGTCTATCTCTACAACACCGCGACGCTGAATAACGACTACGGTATGACCAATGCCATCAGCGTCATGCAAATTCTGATCGGCCTGCTCATCGTCTTCATCACGGGAAAAGCTTTCAAGCTGGGTGAAACCCATGACTAAGCGTAAAGCAACCGCTAGACGTCTTGCGCCCTTATTGCTCTACGCGGCGCTCATCGTCATCCTGCTGCTGTCCCTGGGTCCGATTGTATGGGTGTTTCTCGGCTCGTTCAAGACGCGAGGCGAGATCTATGCTTCCGCCTTCGGGCTGCCGTCCCGCATCTCGTTCGGCAATTACGCGGCTGCCTTCCAGATGGCACCGATCGGCAAGTTTTTCTGGAACAGCCTAGTCGTCTGCACGCTGACGACCGCGCTGAACGTGCTGGTCGTCGCTCCGTTCGCCTATGTGCTGGCCCGCTTCCATATCGGAGCGAAGAAGCTGCTCGTCGCCGCCGTCGCGTCGGTCATGCTGCTTCCTTCCCAATCACTTGCCGTTCCCATATTCACGCTGCTGCGCTCCTTTCACCTGCTCGATACCAAGACAGGCTTGGTGCTGATCTATGCCGCGTTCGGCATTCCGATCTCGTTCTTCATCCTGCGCAGCTTCTTCCTTAGCATTCCCAAATCACTGGAAGAAGCGGCCGGCATCGACGGCGCGGGATTCCTAGTCACCTTCATCAGCGTCATTCTGCCCTTATCGGCCCCCGGCCTGGTCACGGCCGCGATCCTTCAGTTCTTGAGCGCCTGGAACGAATTTTTCTTCGCGCTCGTCCTGACGAGCGGCGATCAGGCACGTACAGTGCCCATTGCGCTCAGCTATTATCTCGGCACCTTCTCGAACAATTATCCGGCGCTATTCGCCGCCGTCATCCTTACGATCCTGCCGCCGATCGCCATCTTCGTCTTCTCGCAGGAGAAGGTCGTTGAGAGCCTGACCGCCGGCGCGGTAAAAGGCTAAGCATCCTATCCCTACTGAATGGAGTGAACCCTCTATGCAACCTACGACAATCGCGCTTATCGGCGCAGGCCAGCGCGGGCATGTCTATACCGAATATGCCTTGCTGCACCCCGACAAACTCAAGGTCGTCGCCGTCGCCGAAGCGGACCCAGCGCGCAGAGCGGCCTTTCAACACCTGCACGCGATCGATAATGCTAATGCCTACGCGGACTGGAGCGACCTGCTGGCCGCTCCGAAGCTAGCCGAGGCAGTCTTAATCTGTCTGCAGGACCGCATGCACTTCGAGCCAACCAACATAGCGCTCGAGGCCGGCTATCATGTCCTGCTGGAGAAGCCCATGTCGACCGATCCGGCGGAATGTCTCTTGATGGGACGCAAGGCCGCGCAGACGGAACGGCACTTCGATATTTGCCATGTGCTGCGGTACTCTCCGTTCTTCGCCAAACTGAAGGAGCTGCTGGACGGCGGAGCGGTCGGCAGACTCATGTCCATTCAGCACAACGAGAACGTGGCGCACTGGCATCAAGCGCACAGCTACGTTCGTGGCAACTGGCGGCGCAGCGACGAATCGAGCCCCATGATTTTGGCAAAGTCCTGCCATGATCTCGACATCCTGCTGTGGCTGGCGGGTGCCGACTGCGTCCGGATCTCCTCCTTCGGCTCGCTGTCTCATTTCCGCTCGGAGAATGCGCCTGAAGGCGCGCCGACGCACTGCCTGCACGGCTGCCCCGTGCAGGACGAATGCCTGTACTATGCGCCGCGAACCTATCTGACCGACGACACGTCCTGGCCGACCGCCGTCATCAGCAACGATATGAGCTACGAGGCGCGTGAGGAAGCGCTGCGGAACGGCCCGTACGGACGCTGCGTCTATCGCTGCGATAACGACGTCGTCGACCACCAGGTCGTCAACCTGGAATTCGCCAACGAAGTGACGGCGGCGTTTACGATGAGCGCGTTCACGAACGAGAACCACCGGACGCTCAAGCTGATGGGCACCTTGGGGGAAATCCGCGGCGCGATGGATAAGAACGAGATCGAGCTCATCCGCTTCGGCGGCGAAACGACCCTGATCGCCCTCGATGATACCGGCGGCCATGTCGGCCACGGAGGCGGCGACCTGCGCCTGATCGAAGGCTTCGTCGATTCCTTGCGAAACAGCGAAGCCGCGGAGAACCGCACCTCCGCCAAAACCTCCGTGCAGAGCCATCTAATGGCATTCGCCGCCGAGCATGCGCGGGTAACGCATCAGGTCGTGGAGATGGATGTCTATACGGAACAGCTGATGGCTGCGGGGAGGGACGTACGATGATCGAGATTCGCCTCTTAACCGAGGAAGAAATGCAAGGCGCCGCGGACGGCGCCGACGCAGTCTTCCGGGATCGGGACATGAGCTCCATGAAAGAAGCCTTCCCTTTTATTTTCAATTCCCGGACATCCCACTCCCACGGATTGTTCATGGAGAACGAGCTGCTCGTCTTCATGGGCCTCGTGCCCGCCACCGCAAGGCTCGGCAGCGCCCGCTTGTCGGTCCTCTCTCTCGGCGCCGTATACGCGGTAGAAGCCGCTCGGAACAAAGGCTATGCAAGCCGTCTGCTGGAGGCCGTCAAGACTTACGGACGCCAAGCCGGCGCCTCCTTGCTGCTTGTATCGGGCGACGGTCCGCTTTACAGCCGCGCCGGCTGCCGGAAGTTCGGCGATGCGTACCGTTTCGAGCTGAACCGCGCCTTCGCCGAAGCGAACAGACCTGATTCCGTTAAGCTGCAGACGAGGGAAGCGCTGCACCGGGACGAGCTCGGGATGCACCGGCTCGCCGCCGAGCGCCGTTCCGCCTTCGAGCAGAGCATCTGGGACTTCTCCGTCCTGATCCGCACGGAATCGAATATCAGCGGGCATAAAATGAAACAGCGCGTCTATCTTGCAGGCAGGGACGGATCGCCAGACGCGTTCGCCGTCATCGCGCACCCGACCTCCCTGTCCAACCAGCCGCCGCGGGTTATCGAATGGGCCGGGGAGCCGGGCGCGCTCCTGAAGCTGCTCGCCCATGTGATGCTCGATACGGACATGGATCGGCTGACGTTCACCGTTACCGCCAGCGAGCACGAGCTGCTCGGTGCATTGAACACGCACGCATTCCGCAAAGAGCGGATCCGCAATCAAGGCACGCTGCTCGTCCTCGACGCAGCCCGGCTGATCGATCAATTACGCCCGTATCTGGAAGAAGCCGCTCCCTCCTCCGGCTCAAGGCTTTCCGCGCGGTCATCGGAAGACGGAAGCACCGTTCTCTCGCTGCCCGGACTGCCGGATGCCGTCTTGACGCACGAAGAGCTGGTTTCACTCTTCTTCGACGCCAAGCCCGGCCCGCCGCTGCCTGATGGCTGGGGAGCCGCGGCAGCCAGTCTGTTCCCGCTTCCGTTCCCGTATACGGACGGGCTGAATTTCATCTAATCGGCCGAAGTTTCTAAGCCGCGAACAACCATAGAAACGAAGAAACGCGCAGGCTGGCCTGCGCGTTTCTTCGTTGCTCCGGAACTTTACTGCATTAAGGATTCACCATGACCATCTTGATCGCGGAGCCGCGGTCGTCGCGCAGCTCTTTCATTGCATCCGCGAACTGCTCGAGTCCGAACGTATGCGTGACGAGCGCATCGCCGTCCACCGCGCCCGATTTCAAGAGCTCGATGCAGCGCGGGAAGAACAGCGCCGGCGTCGCGTGCGAGGCGCGCAGCTGCAGCTTCTTGAAGTGAAACTCGTTCGCGTCGAACGTAATGTTAGCCCCGGCACCGAATTCGATGCCGATGAAGCCGATCACGCCGCCGGTCCGAGCCGCCTTGAACGCGGACGGAATCGTGGACGGCGGCGCCGTCACGAGCACCCGGTCCACGCCGCCCCGCTCGAACGGATATGTCTCGAGCGGCGTCTTATCCGTATAGATGATCTCGTCCGCCCCGAAGGCGAGCGCCGTCTCGATGCGCTTGACGGAGTGCGAGCGGGCCGCGGCGTAGATTTTGCGGGCGCCTCTCAGCTTCGCCAGCCGCAGCGCCATCAGGCCGATCGGTCCGAGGCCCAGCACCAGCACGTCGTCACCCATTTGAATATCGACGACCTCGGTCAAATCTACCGCAACCCCCAGCGGCTCCACAAGCGAAGCGACCGGGAACGAAAGCCCTTCGTACGGCACGACAACTTCCTTCGGCGCCACGATATAATCCGCGAACCCCATGGAGAAATTCCGTCCCCAGAAGCTCGGTCCCTTATTGCACAAATCGTACCGTCCGTCCCGGCACCAATCGCAGGTACGGCAGAACGTGCTCGTCTCCAGCGTTACTGTGCTGCCTGCTTGCACATGCGTGACGCGCGCGCCTGCTTGCTCGACAATGCCCGAAATCTCGTGGCCGATCGGCTCCCAATCCGCCGCGGCCGTCTTCGCGCTCGTCATGTCCGTGCCGCAAATGCCGCAGGCTTTGACCCTTATTAAGACTTCATCCTCACCGATCTCGCCAAGCTCGCCTTCGCGAAGCTCGAAGTCGAATGGGGCTTTGACATACCATGCCTTCGTTCTCATTCGTATGGCCTCCCTCTCCGAAATGCCGATTTCACCTTGCCGCGTGCCGCCGCAGAACGGCGGACGCAGGACAACTTCATTATAAGCAATCTTCTGCAGCACCGAACAGCCTCCCTGCCCTTTATTTAATCACCTCAATTTTTATCGTCATGAACGAACGAGCCGGCCCGCGTATGCGGCCGGCTCGAGAAGAGAAGTCATTTTCGGATTCTCACTAGGTTGCGCTGCAGCACCGTATCGCCTTCTTGCGGCGTATCGCCTTCTTGCGGCGTATAGGCGGCCTTCGTCAACCGATCACATTCGTAATCAGCCTGCGGTCCTTCGCGTGCGCGAGGACGGTCGGTGTCCAGCGGCCAACCTATGCCTGCAATTTTATTTTTGCACTGACCTTCGCCGCTTCCCCGACTGGCATCACGGAATCGTTCGACTGCTGCTGCGCGATGATGAAGCCGATCACGCCGAGAAGCACCAGGCACACCAGAACGAATGCCGCGATCTTCCAGCCGCTCCGCGGTACGCGGCCGGTAACGCTCCCGGTTTCGCCGTTCACCATATAACGGTACGTTTTGCTTTGATACAGATAGTTCGCATTCCAGATCGGCAGTAGAATATGCTTGTAGGTCTGATCGAAATAGCGCGTATCGATGCTCAGAAATCGCACCTCATCTCCGCTGATCCCGCTTCGAATCTCGCTCTGCAGCTCGGCATCCACGCGGGATTTGGCTTCTTCCCAGCCTGCCGGGAGGGAAACCGAGTAACGCTCCGCGATAAACCCGCTTAGATATTCGGGTTTGTACGGGGTGAGCTGGTTAAGCTTGAAATCGTTCAGTTTGTGCAGCAGCTTACTGTCGTACTGGCCGGAAGCCGGGATAAGCACATCATTGAAGAACTGCCTGTAGGTGCCGCTGGTCCAGTGCCATACCGTGTAACGGACCTGCTCCGTATAGGTTTCGGTCTTGCCGTTCACGACGCGGGTACGCGTCTCCATCCGATAATGATAAACGCCGACCTCCGCCCGGTACGAGGAATCCGTATTCGTATCAAAGGTCCAGAACGGCACGTAGATGCCATTCAAGTTAGAGCTGACCGAGCCTTTCTTGAATGCATTCGGTATGAACCATTTCTTCTTGCGCCACGCGTTGAACGCTTGGGCGGCCTGTTCCCGGGAAACATGAAACGGAATGACCGATTCCGGGCGAATGCTCCCCGGATTGCCTTGCGACAGCACCTTGGGCGACCCGCAGAACGCACATACCGCCGCGGTTTGGTTCGCCGGCAGCAGCATTTCGCCGCTGCAATTGCCGCACTTGATCACCTGCTGCTCCGCGCCCCAATCCTTCATGGAAGCCTTGTCCTCGTCGTTGAAATCCAGCTCGTACTCCACCGGCGCTTGTTCCGTGCCGTCTTCAACCTGCCGTTCGCTGCCGCAATAACGGCATTTCAGCGTTTGGCTGGCCGTGTCGTACATCATCTGACCGCCGCATCCCTGGCAGGGGAAAACGGTCGTCTGCTCTTGCGCTGCACCACGTGCATTTTCATCCATCTTGGATCACCCTTTACACTTTGGTGCCGCAGCCGGAGCAGAACTTCGCTCCCGCACTCAGCGGGCCGCCGCACTCGTGGCAGAAACGGCGTTCCGGGCGGGCCGTTCCGCACTCGGGGCAGAATTTATCGTTCGCTCGAAGCGTATGGCTGCAATTGCAGCACGGCTCGGTCTTATCCTCCGGGTTCGCGGCTGACGGGTTCGGCTGCGATGCCTGCTCCGTGCCCGCAGTCGGAGGAGATTGCTGATTGGACCCGGCAAACGCCTGGCTCATGATCTGTCCCATGGCCATGCCGGCGCCTAGCCCCGCTCCGGCGCCGGCAATGCCGCCCGGATTGTTCGCCGCCTCGCGCATCGACTCCGCAGCTTGAAACTTCATGTATTGATCGAGGTTTCCGGCAATATTCATCGACGACCTGCGGTCGACCATCTTCTCGACCTCTTCGGGAAGCGAGATGTTCTCGATGACGAAGCCCGTCAGCGCAAGCCCGATCGCCGCGAAATTCGATTGCAGCTTGGTGTTCCCGAGCGAGCTGAGCTCATCATAATGCATGGCCAGATCAATGATTGGGATCGCCGATTCGGCCAGCAAATCGCTCACGCCGGAAACGATCATCGTCTTGAAGAAGCCGCCGATTTGCTGCGGATCAAAATCCGCCTGCGAACCGAGAATTTCCCTCATGAACAAGGCGGGGTCCTTCACTTTGAAGGAATAGTTCCCGAAGCCGCGCACACGCACCATGCCGAATTCCTTGTCGCGCATTAGAACCGGATTTGTCGTGCCCCATTTCTGGTCGGTGACGTTGGTCGTATTAACGAAATACACATCCGCCTTGAACGGCGAGTTGAACGCGTGCTTCCATGCTTTGAGCGCCGTCAACACCGGCATGTTCTGCGTGCTCAGTTCATACCGCCCCGGTCCGAATACATCGGCGATGGTGCCTTCGTTCAGGAAGATCGCCGCCTGTCCTTCGCGCACCGTCAGCTGCGCGCCCATCTTGATCGCATTGTCGTACGCCGGGAACCGATACACGATGGAATGCGTATCCTCCACCCATTCGATAACCTCGATAAACTGGCCTTTGATAAAAGAAAACAGTCCCATTTGTCATCCTCCATTCCATCCTTATACGCATGACGGCAGCCTATTCCCCAACAAATCTTTCCCTTTTTATCATTATACGGTAAATCGCCGAAGCAGGCCTAATTAGAATCTTGAATGTGAACGGCGAGAAATCAATCAAGCAAGCCAACGCTTCAACGTGCCATCCGGCAACGAAAAACTCCCTCCGCAGGCAGGAGGGAGTTGGCAGTTAGACGTCGTAATTCACGACGTAGTGATGGCGTTCGGTATGATAGAAGCCTTCGCTGTATTCGATCAAGTCCCCGCTCTCGTCATAAGCGAATCGCGAACGCTTTAGAAGCGGCGTCCCTTCCTCGATTCGCAGCGCGGCCAGAACGGAAGCCGGCGGCGATGCAGAGACGGAAAATTCATCCCGGTACTTGTCCAGCGACACCCCCTGCTCCTCTAATAAACCGTAGAGCGACTGCGCGTTCAAGTCGGACAGCTCGATGTTCGCGGCCTTGCTGGACAAATAATGCGTGTAATGAATATAGGGCTCGTCGTTCAGATGGTACAGCCGTTCGATCCGCAGGCATCGCTCGCCGAACAAGCGGTGCGCCATCGACCCTTCTTCGTTGCCGGCATGCTCGGCATGGAACAGCTGCTTATGAATCCGGTGGCCTTCTTCGACCAGCACCTCCGTGAACCGCTTCAGCTTGGACAGCTTGGAGGCGGACGTGCTGCGGATCACCTTCGTTCCCTTGCCGCTGCCCGTCTCGACGTAGCCATCCTGCGCCAGCAGCTTAATCGCGCCTCGCACCGTCACTTTGCTGACCTGAAATTCATCCTCGAGCTGCGGCTCCGTCGGGATATTCGTTCCTACCGGATACACGCCGTGCAGGATCCGGTCCTTCACGATGTTCGCGATTTGCGCATATAAAGGCTTCTCGATGCGGGATAACTTCATTATCGGATCACGTCTCCGTTCGCGTTCGTCATGGCGTGCAGAATTTCGTTCTCGCTCGACATCGGCGTGTCTCCCGCTACCGTGTGCGCGAGCATTGCGGCCGCGGCCGCAAAACGAACCGTCCGCTCTGCTTCGAACGAGGCAAGCTCGCCATGGATGATTCCGCTCGCGAAGGCGTCTCCCGCGCCGATTCGATCGTATACGGCAAACGTAAGCTGGTCGGAGAAGGAGAAGGCTTCGTGCTTATATAGAAAACCTTGCAGCGTGTGCGTATTGCCGCTGTTAATGGTTCTGTGAGTTCCCGCGATAACGGCGATGCCGAAGCGGCACGCCGCCTGCGGGATCAATTCAGTGAGCTGCTCCAGACGGTCTGTCTTGGTCGTCGGCATGCCGAGAATACACATCGCATCCCGTTCGTTCATCATCACAATGTCCGCGAGCCGCAGCATGCGCTCATAGTACGGCTTCGCTTTGGTATAACCGTCCTCGCCCCAGTGGCCCGGCCGATAATTGCAGTCGAAGACGACTGTGCCGCCCTTGGCCTTGACGGCCGCGGCTAGTTCAAGCATATGCCGCCTGACGGCATCGTTCATCGCAAGCGTAATGCCGCAGAAATGAACGACATCAATGCCGGCGGCTAGCATGGCGTAATCATATGCATCATCCGGCGCCGTGTTAAAGCTGCTCGCCTGCCGGCCCGCATACGTGACGCGGCTCGGCCTTGCGCCGAAGCCGCTCTCCAGAAAATACATCCCGAGGGAGCTGCCTCCGCGGATGACATCAGCGGTCGAAAGCCCCAGCTTCCGCAAGCTCGCAGCCGCAGCGTCTCCGAGCGCGTTGCCTGGCAGCCTCGTGATGAGCGAGGCATCATACCCGAAACTTGCCAGCGCGGAGCCGACGTTCACGCCCGTGCCGGAGAACGAATAGTCCAAGCTGCCGGCTTGAGACAATAGTTGGTATCCCGGCACTTGCAGGCGCATCATGACTTCGCCGAACGCAGCGACGCGCACGTGCTTAACCATAGCTTTCGACCAGCTTCTTCATCGTCTCAAGCAGCACGCGCACGTCCTGTACGTTCGTGCTGCCGGACGCCTTATCCATGATCGAGGAGTAGACATGCGGAATAACCTGCGGCACGCCCGCTTCAAGCGCAATTCGCAGGATGGGCTCGAAATTGTCCATATCGATGCCGCCTGTAGGCTCGAGAGCGAACCCTTCCTCGGCGCATGCCTTCGCCACAGCGCGCAGTTCAGCCTCGCAGCTTAAGCCGTTCATCGGGAAGTACTTCAGCGCGTTGCCCCCCATGTCGCGCACGAGCGCGATCGCCGTCTTCACGGGAACGATCGCCTGCTCGGGCTGCGCAGCGCTCACAGGGCCTGTCGAAATGTTCACGAAGCCGGCTTGCCCTGTCGGCGAAACAAGGCTGTTAATCCAGCTGTCTCGCCCGCCCAGATTCGCTCGGGTAGCACCTACAGCCGGGAAAACTTGATTAATATGCGTACCGGGGTAGTGCTTCACGATCTCCGCAACGACAGCCGCCTGCCGGTTATCCCCGGCACCGAGTCCGATCGAGACCGCATCGTCGATCGCTTCGCCGTACTGCTTCATCGCCGCGACTGCCGCTTCGACGGTCGGGTAGTCTTTCGAGAGGACGCCGATAAGCACGAAGCCTTCGGCTGCTTCGAATACCGCCTTCGCATTCTGGTCGCTGTTTGCCAGCACGTTTAGCGCCGCTCGGCCCTGATAGAATCGTTTCGTCATTGTGGACATGTTAATTGCCTCCCGTCAGCGTATGAATGCGAGCCGCAATCACGTCGATATCGTCACCCATGAGCGGACGGGGATCGATATCGAAATACCCTTGCTTCACGCCGTAATCGCGCGTATAGACGGCGATTTCCCCTTCGCGAAGCCCGTCGACGACGGCCTTCGCGGTCGTCCCCGACAGCGCTGGATCGATGTGAATGCGAGCCCGGTAAATCGCGCGTCCCGCTTCATCCTGGACGATTGACACCTTGACGCCGGATTGCTCGTTCAGCGGCAGGAGCTTCTGCAGCGCCGCTTTCTCTAGCTCGCTGTTATCCGCTTTGACCTGGTATTCATCGAGCGCCTGAAGGAGCCCGAACGTCGTCTCCTTGCCGACCTTCATGCTGCGGCCGATGCCATGCAGCTGTACCTTGACCATATCGATGAAGACCGACTTGCCGCCGATAATACCGGACGTCGGTCCTTCGATGGCTTTGGAACCGCTGTAGATGGCGAGATCCGAGCATTGCACGTATTTGCGGACGTTCTCTTCCGCGGCGGCATCCACGATCAGAGGAATTCCGCAGCGCTGCGCCACAGCCCAGGCTTCCTCCACGCTGATCATGTTCTTCTGAACCGCATGATGAGATTTGACGTAAAGGATCGCAGCCGTGCGGTCGCCGATCGCGTCTTCGATATGCTCCGCCTTGCCTTCGTTCGCATACCCGACTTCAACGAGCTTGCCGCCCCCCAGAAACACCATCGTCTCGACCGGGGCACCGTACTGCACATTATGGCCTTTCAGAATGAGGATCTCGTTCTTCGCGATCGGCTCTTGATGAAGGCGCTCGCTCAGGCGCCGGTTGCCCTGCGTCACGATGCCTGCGACGGATAAGGCGATGCCGCTCGACGCCGAGTTAACGACAACCGCAGCCTCGGCACCCAGCAAGCCGGCGATATAGCCGCCCGCCTTATCGACGAGATCGGCAATCTCCACGTAGCTTTGCCCCCCCTGCTTCATCGCTTCCATGACCGTGTCGGAAGGTGCCGACACGCCGAGAATGCTCATTCGCCCGCTGGCGTTAATTACACGTTTCAGCCCGTATTTAGCAAGCAGAGAACCGCCCATTGGCAAACACCCCTTTTGGTTTAATTTGATGATCGCCTCTGCGCGTACCGCCTTCGGAATCGACGAAAACCACAGGCTCTTCTTCGATGGCGAACAGCGTCAGGTTCGCATGGTCGCCGGCTTGAATGCGGCCCAGCTCCGGTTTGCGCAGCCACGCGGCTGCTCGTACCGTCACTGCATCGACCACCTCTTCGAGCGGATAACCCAAGCATAGAAATTTCGACATCACATGTGCCAAGCTGTAAACAGGTCCGTTCTGCCGATTCCCCCGATAAATGTCCGAGCTGATCGTATCGAACCCGATGCCGCTTTGCAGCGCCGCCTCCGCCGTTCGGAAGGAGAAGCTTGCCGTCCCGTGTCCGACATCCAGCCGTACGCCTCTGGCAACAGCCTCGGTCAGCTCCTGCAGCGGCCGGCCGTTTCCGTCAAACAAATTGTTGCTTTTCCCGTTCAAATAGTGCGTCACGACATCCTCTTTCTCCAATAGCGGGAGAATGTCTTCGATGCGCGGCGGCGCAGAGCCGATATGGACCATTAACGGCAGGCCGCTTGCTTCGGCCAATTCCCTTGCGATAAGCAGGGGCTGAATCCCGTTGTTCCGAACGACGCTGCCGCTCATTCTCGCCTTCCATCCGACGATGAAATCCGAATATGCATGCACCGTATGCAGCGCAAGTTCGCGATCGAGCCAAGCCAAGTCGGACAACTCGTCGATTCGCTGCAGACCGATCTTGGACACGTTTAGCAGCGCGAAGACGGTCGTCATCGCTTTCTCGCGGCTCGCTGCCAAATCGCCGATTCGATCCGCACCGCAGCTGCCGGCGTCGACGATCACGGCAACGCCCTGCTTCACCCCGATCTCGTCGATCTCGTCCCCGTACGGATGAAATGCAGGGAAAGCGTGGACATGCAGGTCAATCCAGCCGCTCGACACGTACCATCCGGTACAGTCCATCGTTTGACCGTCCGCAGTGCAGCCCACTGCCGTCACTGCCCTGATGACCCCGTCTTCAATTGCAATATCGACCGCCCTGCCGTCTGTGAGCTTTGCCCCGCGCAGCACCCATCTATCCGTCATCGTAAGCCACCCTCAGTTCTAACTGACCAGACACGCTGTTTTAGATTATAACGTTATAATGTTATGCTACATGCCAAATAAATCCTCGTCAACAAACAATTGTCATGTTCGCTTACTGCAGCCGTATTCGATTTTGCATAACCTTGCCTCCCCGGGGTAAATATACAAATCAGGTATACATCGAACCCAAAGGGGAGCGTTTCACCATGAAGAAGACCATGCTTGGGGTGTGGATCGCCGTGTCTCTCCTGTCCGCAACCGCTTGCGGAAACAAAGCGGCCAACGAAGGCGCACCATCCTCGCCGAACAACGAAAAGAAAACGCTGACAATCGTGAATTGGAAGGGCTACGGCTCCGACGATCCCGAGGTCATCAAGACGTTCGAGACGAAGTACAACGTTAAGATCGTCCATCCCTACATGGCCTCCGAGGAAGAGCTGCTGACGAAGCTAAGAACCAGCAAGCCGGGCGATCTCGATGTCGTTCTGCCGAACGCCTCCATCCTGCCTGTTGCCATTAACGATGGACTGCTCTCGCCAGTCGATACCGCTAAGCTCAGCAATTACGCCGCCATCTATGAACCGTTCAAGCACCTGGCCGAGAACGCCAAGGACGGTGCCGTGTACGCCGTGCCCTGGGTATGGGGTTCAACAGCCATTGTCTATAACCCGGATACCGTAAAGGGACCCATCGACTCCGTGCAGGCGTTATGGGATACCGCGCACAAGGGCAAGATCGCGTTCCGGGACGATTTCAACGATGCCGTCATGACGGCCGCGCTCGCCCTGGGGCAGAATCCGAACCATCCTTCGGATCTGGATGCCATCAAGCAGAAGCTGATCAAACAGAAGCCGCTTAATCGCACCTACTGGAAAACCGGCGATGAATTCGCCAAGCTGTACGCCGGCGGCACGGTCGACATCGGCTTAATGTGGAGCGGCCAGACGGCCGCGATGAAGAAGGAAGGACAGCACATCAAGTACGTCATTCCGAAGGAAGGCGCAATCGGCTGGGTCGATAACTGGGCCATCGTCAAAGGCACGCGCAATCCGGAGCTTGCCCATCAATTTATCGATTTCATGATCGATAAGAAGTTTCAGGAGGACTGGGTAAATCGCGGCGGCCCAGCGCCGGTCAACAAGAATGTCACCCGTACGCTGGATCCGGCTTTCGTGGAAGAGATGGGATTGGACGAGAAGACGATCGGCAAGCTGACCTTCATCTCCTACCGCTCGGATGAGGAGAAGAAGAAGTGGAACGAGCTGTGGCTCGAAGTGAAGTCGCACTAAGGCCGGCCCCGGGAGTGAACGCGTTATGGATAAAAAAATATGGCTGATGAGCCCGGCCGTCATCCTGCTCCTATGCTTCTGCGTGGTTCCGCTCTTCATCATGGTTTATTACAGCCTGCTGAGCGACGGGACCCGCGGTCATTTGACGCTTCAGAACTATGCGGATTTCTTCGAGAAACGCATCTACCTGAAGCTGACTTGGAAGACGATCCGAATCAGCTGCTGCGTGACATTGATCAGCCTCCTCATCAGCTATCCGATGGCGTATGTCATGGTCAACCTCATCCACAGCGGCAAAAACCTGCTGCTGCTGGCCATTATCATCCCGTTCTGGACCAGCCAGCTCGTGCGGGCTTATGCATGGCAAAACCTGCTTCGGGAAGGCGGCATCCTCGACATTATGCTGCGGAAGCTCCATCTGATCGGCTCCGAACCGCTCGGCCTGCTGTTCACGCCTTATGCAGTAATCATCGCGATGGTCCATATTTTCTTCCCTTACATGGTCATCACGATCTACTTGTCGCTGGAGAAAGTGGACATCGCCTTGGTGGAAGCCTCCAAAAGCCTGCAGGCCGGGCCGCTGACCACATTCAGACGCGTGGTGCTTCCGCTTAGCAAGCCTGGCATCGTTACCGGCTGCATTCTCGTGTTCGTGCCAAGTCTCGGCGTCTTCGTCGAGCCGCGGATTCTGGGCGGAACAGAAGGCTCCGTCATCGGGATGGTTATCGAGGATCAATTTTTTGAAATTTACGGCTGGAACTTCGGCGCTGCCGTTTCCTTCATTCTGCTTGCGATCATTCTCCTATCCATGGCCGTGCTTTCCCGCTTGGCGAAGAAGGAGGCTTAGCGATGCTGAAGAAAACCATCGGCTGGACGTATGCCGCCCTTGTCCTGCTGTTCCTCTACGCGCCGATTCTCGTCCTGATGGCCTTGTCGTTCAACGCGTCTAAGTATAATGCGCTCCCCTTCACGTTCAGCCTGAGCTGGTACAAGGCGTTAGCCGCCGATACGACGCTGATCCGCGCATCGTTAACGAGCCTGTCGATCGCAGCCGGAACGGCGATCATCTGCGTCGTGCTCGCCGCGATGCTGATGCTCTGGGCCGTGCAGACAACCTCCAAGCTGAAAGGCTGGATCGATGCGCTCGTCGTTCTGCCGCTTACGATCCCTTGGCTCATTCTGGGCTTGTCCATGCTGCTTCTGCTGAGCGCCGCCGGGATCGACAAAAACTTCACGGTGCTGCTGATCGGCCATGTCGTGGTTTCCCTTCCTTACGCGGTGCTCGTCATCAAGGCCAGGCTGCAGAGCATGGATCTGTCGATCAACGAAGCCTCGGCAAGCCTTGGGGCAAACGAATGGACGACGGTGCGGCGCATCACGCTGCCGCTGTTGTTCCCCGCCATGCTGGCAGGCGGGTTTCTCGCATTCGTCATCTCGTTCGACAACTTCATCCTGTCGTATTTCCTCATTCCGAGCGGGTCCAGCACGCTGCCGATCGAGATCTATGCCTCGATCAAGTTCGGCTTTACCCCTGAAATCAATGCGGCATCAACCCTCTTGCTGGCAGCTACGACGCTGATGATTCTGCTGATCGTGGTCATCATGCGGTCTTCGCTCAAATTCTTCTTGAAATAGGAGGCAGCCATGGCTTATCTGGACATCAAGCAGCTGACCAAGTCGTATAACGGCAGCCGGGTCCTAGGTGGAATCGACATCGAGCTGGAAGAAGGCGTCTTCCTCTCCCTGCTCGGACCGTCGGGCTGCGGCAAAACGACGACGATGCGCATTGCGGCCGGCTTCGAGCATCAAGACGCGGGCACGATTGCGATTAACGGCCAAGCCATCGACAAGCTCCCGCCCTACAAGCGGAACATCGGCATGGTGTTCCAAAGCTACGCCCTCTTCCCGCACATGACCGCTGCGCAGAATATCGCCTATGGATTGGAGCAGCAAAGCCTGACCCGGGAGGAGATACGCAAGGAGACGGCGAAGGCGCTCGAAATGGTTCAGCTCTCCGGCTTCGAGCAGCGCAAGCCGAGGCAGCTCTCCGGCGGGCAGCAGCAGCGCGTTGCGCTCGCGAGGGCACTCGTGACCAAGCCTTCCCTGCTGCTGCTCGATGAGAGCTTGAGCGCGCTGGACAAGAACCTCCGTTCCGCCATGCAGATCGAACTGCGCATGATTCAGAAGAACACCGGAATCACGACGATCTTCGTGACGCATGATCAGGAAGAAGCCATGACGCTGTCGGATCGGATAGCCGTCATGCGAAGCGGCAAAATCGAACAGACCGGTTCTCCGCACACAATCTACGAGCAGCCCGCTAACATGTTCGTAGCCGGCTTTATCGGACGCTCGAATTTCTTGAAGGGAAAGCTGCTGCCGCATGCGGACAGCCAAGCCATTCTGGAGCTTGCAAATGGAGACCGCTGGCCTGTACCTACGCCGCCGGAGCCTTCCGCTTTGAAGCACAGCAGCGGGCAATCGGTTGTGCTTTCTATTCGGCCGGAGCGTATTCAACTCCAGAAGGATGATGCCTTGTCCCCTGTTCCCGGCCTGAAGGGGACTGTCAAATTGATGACTTATGCCGGCAGCACGTCTACCTATGTAATCGATGTCAGGGGGCAAGAGCTGCACGTGCAGCGCCAGAACGATGACGAGGGACAGGACGTTCGCCAAGGCGACGAGGTCTATCTGAGCTGGAGCGCCGAGAGCCAGAACATACTGCTGGAATGAGCAGAAGGGGAGGACGAAGGAGAACATGACGGACAGCACAACCATCCTGCTATTCGGCGGCATCATTATCGATCAGTACGTGCTCGTGGACCAAAGCCCTCCAAGAGGCGGGGACGCGCTCATTCATGATTCGTTCTTCCGGGTCGGCGGCTGCGCGATCAATGTCGGAACGACGCTGCAGAATTTAGGAATCCGTCCCTGGATCGTGTCTGCGGTCGGCGACGACGCCTGGGGGCTGAGGATCAGAGCTTACTTGGAAGAGAAGCAGTTTCCCGCCGAGGCCATTCGATATGGAGAGAAGCAAGCCTCCGGCTACTGCCTCTCCATCGTCGAGCAGGACGGTGAAAGAACCTTCCTGACTTATAAAGGGTGCGAAGCGGTTTTCATGCCTTCCATGCTGGAAGGGGCAGACTTCAGGCAAATATCCCATGTTTACGTAACCGGCTACTACTTGCTGGACCCGGCGTACACGGACGCCATCGCCGGCGAGTTGAAGAAGCTAAAAGCCGCCGGGGCCTACCTCGTGTTCGATCCCGGCCCTCTGGCCGCTTCGATTCCGACTGAGACGCTGCTCACTGTATTGAAGCTTACCGACCTGCTCCTCCCGAACGATGCCGAATGGACGATACTGGGCGAGCTGCTGAACGGGGGCACGGCCGGTGAACCGCCTTGGCGGGAGCTCGGCATCGGAACCGTCATCTTGAAGCAGGGCAGCCGCGGCGCGGACGTCCGAACGGCTGACGGCGGTTACCGTGTTGCGCCTTACTCGGCCGAGAGCATCGATACGTCGGGCGCAGGCGACAGCTTCGCCGGGGGCCTGCTGTACAGCTTGGCGCGGGGTGACGACATGAGAACAGCCGTTCAAATCGCCGCCGCATGCGGCGCACTTACGACGACCCTCATGGGTCCGCACGGCGCGTTCTCGCTGAACGACATCATGAATTTGATACAGAAGGCAAGGTGAACGGGAATATGGAACACGATCCTATGCTGCTCGACAGAGCTTACGGATGCTTGGTCGCAACGGCGATCGGCGATGCCATGGGTATGCCCGCTTCGTTCATGTCCCCCTCCCAGATTCGGCGAATATATGGCCGAATTACGGATTTCTTGACGCCGGATCAAGAGCAGACGGCGCACGGCGCAGTAGAAGCAGGGGGCATTACGGACGATACGCAGGAGAGCTTGATCGTCTCGTCCGTCCTGATCGAAGCCGGACGTTTCGATCAGGCGTTGTTCGCGGCCAAAATGAAACAGTGGGCCGTGCAGTACAAGATGCTGGACTCCACGGTGATCGGACCCAGCACGCGCAAGTTTCTGGAGACGCTTCTGTCGGGCGGCGACTACGTGGAAGCCGGCAAACACGGGGATACGAATGGGGCCGCTATGCGCGTCGGACCGATCGGCATCTTTGACCATGGGAACGTCGCTCATGCGATCGAGGATGCCGTGTTGTCCGCGCTGCCGTCCCACGGAAGCCGGGCCGGCGTTGCCTCCGCTTGCGCCGTCGCGGCCGCGATCGCGAGAGCCGTGGAGGGCGGCTGTACGCCAAGGGAGGTCATGGATGCCGCGCTCCAAGGGGCAGAGACGGGCGAGCACAGAGGCTTCGATAAGCCCTCGCCGTCGATTGCCGCGCGCATCCGCTTGGCGATTGATGTGGTCGACCAGGAGCGGAATAAGCCATTGCAAGAGGTGTGCGAGCGCTTGTACGCATATATCGGCGCCGGCATGAAGAGCTACGAATCCGTGCCTCTGTCGCTCGGCGTGTTCTATGCCGTGTCCGGACAGGTGAACGAAGGCATTATTGCGGTCGTAAACATCGGCGACGACGCGGATACGAACGGCGCCATTGTCGGTTCGTTGTGCGGGGCTTACAGCGGCGCTTCTGCCATCCATCCCGCCTGGATTGCCAAGGTGGAAGGCACGAACGGGATTCCGTTCAAGCAGATCGCCGCGGATTTACTGCGTGTGCGCAGGGCTGAACGAATTTGAAGCAGTAGCAGCCGTTTGCGGTCAGGGTCATGCCGGACAGACGAAAAACCCGACCGGTTCCGGTCGGGTTTTTGCGTTTGCCGAGGACGAGCAGATATGCGCGCTTGTTCGAAGACAACGCCGCACCGGCCTCCTCTATGGACGGAAGCACCGTTTAAGGGCACTCCCGACATTCCCGAGCTTCTTCGCGGGAACGGTTAGGAACGTTTACGTAGTGGTACCCGCGTTTTTCGCACCGGTTTTCAAGCCATTGTTTGCGTCCGGCAATACAGGAAGTTCTCTCTGGCTGTGAATCATCGGAGACTTGCACTGCGCGCAGGTCGGTACATCTTCAAAGGAATAGCTGATCCTCATCCAACCGTTGCAGTCTTCCTTCGTACACGACCATATTGTCGTCATTTCAGTTGGATAATTCTCCATGGGTCTCTTACGGGAATAATACATCAGCGCGTCCTCCCCCTTTTATTGGACTTTCAAAAAAAAGTCACCTATCGAAAAAGGCGGCGTCGCAACCCTTTCAATATGTGACGTGACGTCTCATATACGAGACTTTAAGTATACCATAATTTTGACGAATTTGCGAAGCCAACCTTTGGAAGCAGGTTAACGCACGGTGGCGCCTTTCTTTTGCGCAATGATTTCGTCGATTTCGCTCTTCAGCAGCAGATAACGATGAACGCTTCTCATGATGGGAACTTTGGTCAGGTTGTTTTTTTCCACGTATTGCTTCATATGATCCTTGGAGAGACCGAGCGATTGACCCGCTTCCGTTACGGTCAACACCACTTCGTTGCTTGTTGCGTTAAACGTTTCTTTCACCTTCAGATTCCAGTCCTTAAACGCTTGCATATCAGGTACCACGCTCGTTTCTATTTGATCCGTACGTTGATTATACCATGAATCCAAGCCATTCCCCCAAAAAAAACGGCTGCTTGCGGCGAACAAAGTTATTAAACGCTGCCGCAGCTCATAATTTAGTTAGGTCGGGACAGGATCGTTACGGAAAGGAAGTTGACCGCATGGTGCTTTATAAAAAAATGAAAATCGACGGCTTGCATATTTTCTTTCGCGAAGCGGGTTCTCCGAGTCATCCCGCCATTATCCTGCTTCATGGATTTCCAAGCTCTTCCCATATGTTCAGAGACTTGATTCCGCTGCTCGCGGACCGGTTCCACGTCATCGCTCCGGACTACCCCGGTTATGGCAGCAGCAGCATGCCGACAACCCAAGAATTCGCGTATACCTTCGAGAACATCTCGATAATCATGGAGAAGCTGATCGCCGGGCTCGGTATTGCTCGCTATTTCTTGTACATGCATGATTACGGAGGCCCGGTCGGATTCAGGCTGGCGATTCGCCATCCGCAGCGCGTGCTTGGTTTTGTCATACAGAATGCAGTCGCAGATGAATGCGGACTCGGCAAGCCGTTCGACCTCTTCAAGGCGCTGTGGGCGGATCCGAACCCGGTAACGGAAGCGGCGTTCGCCCAGCTGGTTACGTACGATTTTACCAAGAAGCAGTATCTGACCGGCGTATGCCAGCCTTACCTGATCAGCCCGGATGGTTATAATATGGACCAATTTTTCCTGGACCGCCCCGGCAACAGTGAAATCCAGCTCGCGCTCGGCTACGATTATCGAACAAACGTCGAGCAATATCCCGCCTGGCAGCAGTACATGCGGACTTATCAGCCTCCTACGCTCGTCGCCTGGGGTAAAAACGATTTTATTTTCACGTTGGAAGGCGCGCTCGCTTTTAGCCGAGACTTGAAGGTCATTGAAACGTGTTTCTTGTGCGGCGGGCATTTCGTGCTGGAGGAACAAAGCCGGCATGTCGCGGAGCTGATCAAGCGTTTCTTCGGGCACGTATAGGGTTGGAAATAAGGAACATGCGGCATGCCGTTTCGCTTCTGAATCGTCAGTTGTAGCCGGTCAGTACCATGCCGGGCAGGGCTTCTTCACCGCTGCCGGATGCAGTGTCCAGCCGCAGCACATCGTAGAAGCCCCTAACGAAATACCGGTGGAGGCCAAGCGTCTGACGACCGAGCCTCACGACTTCCGTAACCATCTTGGCGCTCGCCTCTTTCCCGTTCGACTGCCCCTGCCGATCGAAGTCCATCTGATTGCTGTGCAGCAGGAAGTAAATGCTGCCCTTATGCACCAACAATTCGCCAATGTCCGCAAAGCTTTGCCGGAACACGGTCCTCGCTTCATTCCGCTTCAGATCGATGCCGAGAACCCGATAGCCTTGCACCAGATAGATGGTTCCTGCCGCTTCATCCATCACCCATGAATTCTCGCCTTGCGGGGTGCTGGCATAGATGCCGTCCGGCTGGACACGCGGGTAAGCCAGCGTGCTGATCCGATGGCCCTGCCTGTCGAACCGCTCCATGCGCCGGTCCAGCAGCACCAGTACTTCGTCTTGATAAGGAATAATGCGCGCATGTGCCCTTGCGTTCTCGTTCATGCCCAAATAGAAGGACCGATACGTCTGCTTCCCTTCATCGTACTGGTACAGCCAGTCTAGAACCACATACCAGGTCAGCCCGCTCTTCGCATCCCGGTACCACTGCTGCGGCAGGAAGTCGGATGCAACCTTCTTCTTGCTGCGCGTAGACACATAAGGCTGCGCTGCTCTGTCCTTCAGCTTCAACGCCGAATCGACCGACAAACTCCGGTCCATGGAAGCCACCTGCAGCTACCCTCCCTTGACCGTCAGCCGGTAAGGCGTTGGCACGGCAAGCTCAGCCTCGACCTCGAGCTTATCATTCAGCTTCACCACGCGCGAGGCTTCCGTGTCCGCGACATACCAAGCATCCTTCCAGCGGACGAAGTCGCGCGCGCCATGACCGCCGGCGGCTTCTCCGATTTGAACGGCAAGGGTAATCGGCATATCTCCGATGGCCTTCAACGCGCCGTCCTTAAACGAATAGAAATGGTTGTCGATCAGCACGTACCACTGGGGTCCCCATTTACGAAACGCCTTGGCATAGCCGTAGTCTTCTTCGCGGTAAGCCTTATCCAAGGCTTCCATAAGCTTCTCCGGAATCGGCGCGTTCGTATTCAGTCCCTCGAAGCTCCATGCCGGAATCTGATGGCTCACGGTATTCGGGCTCCACGGCGGCCGGGTCGTTTGCTTGGTCGTAAGCTCCGCGAAATCCGGAAGCGAAGACGACCAGAGCTCTTCCGGCTTGGCATTCTCGGCATGGATCAGGTCATACCACGAAATCGATTGCTTAACGCCGTTAATCCCATACGTCAATAGCGTACCTTCGGTAGACAGCAGCTTCGCTCCTTCGGTCGAGAACGCGATACGCCGCGGCGGATCGTCCCGTTCCTCCCGTCCTGCAACCTTCTCCTCGTATTGAATTGCTTCGAGCTTGCCCGAGGATACATGCGTGAACGTAAAGGCATTCAGCGCCTTCCAATCCTCTTGCCACATCCCTGGCGGCGCCGGGAGCAAGACAAGATCATTGGGATGTGACAGCCATTCCGCGCCCGCTTCATCCCGAAGCAGTGCCGTTAACTGCGGCGGGTCCTCCAGCTGGGGCATCAGCTTCACATCCACCAACTCAAGCCCCCTGTAGCGCCTGACCCAATAGGGCTTCCCATCGTACAGAACGACGCTGTCCTTATCTTTGAAAGCATAGATCACCCTGTCTCCCGGCAGTCGGTAAACCTTGAGGACCGAGAGCGCGTATACATCCGGTTCCAGCTGATTTGCCCATTCGGCATCCAGCCGCCCGCTGAATGCGGTCGAACGGCCGCTGGACGTATCAAATACCAGCTCGACATAATCGCTGCCGCTGCGCGCTTTTACGAAGAACAGGCACGGGTCTTCGACAAGACCGACAGCGAGCACCTCGCGCGGTCCGAAGAGCTCACTTTCCTCGTACAGAACAGCTGGTGCTGCGCCAGTCTGCACGATAAGCCAAACGCCAGACAGCTGCGACTCCCCTGCATCCGCCTCTGGAAGCTGCGCAGCGATCATTAACTCATCCCCATTCAGCCAAGCACGGCAGGGAAGCGCGGTTTTCCAATCGTGAAGCACCTGCTTGGCGGTTCCGTCCTTCGTATAGTAGAGCTGATAGTTCTGCACGTAGATCATTCGCTGCTCTTCCTGCCACAACACCTGCGGTTCGTTCGCCCCCATCTTGCATGCCGGGCTCAAGGCATCTTCATGAGGTGCTGCGGGAGGTGAGTTTACTTCGGCCTGAGGAGGCGTAAAGTTAGCAGCAGTCGATGCAGCTGCGGAGGAAAGAGGCGGCGGGGACGGCGCAGCTGCCGGTGCGGATGGAGGAGATGCATGGGAAGGAGGATGCACGGATTCCCTTTGCCCCCATGCAAGGTGAATGACCGCGATCAGCAGGAGCGGAGCCAACACAGCGACACTAATTATCCATGATCGTTTATGAGGTTTCATCATAGCCGCCCTTCTATACCATCCCTAATTACTACAACTATTCGACGCATGTATATGGAAAAAGTTTCAATAAATGGACGGGGTGTTACAGAAAATACGTGAGACGAGCACGCAAAAAATCCCCCGTCGAACGACGGGGGATTAGCTGCAAGCATATAGGCCCGGTGGGGGTCGAACCCACAACCTACCGGTTAAGAGCCGGTTGCTCTGCCATTGAGCTACGGACCTGCAATAAAGTTAGTTATACACTATATGGACAATGATTGCAACCGGCAATACATGTAAGGTTGAAATATCGCGCTATTATGTGGCAAAAAAACGCCGAAGGCAGCTGCGTTTCAACGAGAAATTTCGCCTGCGATTTCTCACTTACGGCATTATATCGGCAGCGCCGCATGCTGCCCAAGCAGAGCGACCTTGCTCACCGGTCACTATCCATCCCTGCACGGCGTCAGCCAGACGACCGGGGTTGCCAAGGAAGCGTTTGATTCCGATATGTTTTGGCTTGGCAGAAACACCCTGCCGACGATGGGCAATTATTTTCGCGAGGCCGGCTACCGGACATACTACAAAGGAAAGTGGCATATCTCGCAAGCGGATATCACCGTTCCCGGTACGCACCAAGATTTGCCCAGCTACAATCCAGTCAACGGCGTTCCCGATCGTCAGAAGTCGGCTCTGTACAAACATGCTGACCCGCTTGACAGCTACGGCTTCTCCGGATGGATCGGCCCGGAGCCCCACGGGAAGAATCCGCGCAATTCCGCTTCCTCCGCCGCATACGGCGTAAGCGGAAGAGACGTTGTGTATGCTGCGGAGGCCGCTCAGCTGCTAGCCGCGCTCGAACAGCAGAAGCAGAGCGGCCATGCCGCGGCACCATGGCTCATCGTGGCTTCCTTCGTCAATCCGCATGGTATCGTGCTGTACGGCGACCTCACCGAACACCTTCCCGCCTTTCATTTCGATGCGGACGGTACGCCCCCTATCCCTCCCCCGCCGAGCATGAACGAATCGCTGCATACGAAACCGCGCTGCCAAGCAAGCTACCGGCATATCTATCCGCGAGCACTGCAGCAGATTACGAACGAGCCGTTCTACCGCAAGCTCTACTACCGCCTGCAGCGGAAAGCCGACCAAGCCATGCATCGCGTATTCGAGGCGCTTACCCGCTCTTCCATGTACGACAATACCATCGTCATCTTCACCTCGGATCACGGCGATTTACTCGGCGCCCACGGCGGTCTTCACCAGAAATGGTACACCGCTTATGAAGAGGCTCTGCATGTCCCGCTTATCATCCACAGCAAGCGGTTGTTTCCGTCCTACGTAAGCTGTCATGCGCTGACGAGCCATGTCGATCTCTTGCCTACCATGCTGGGGCTCGCCGGTATCGATCTGGGAGCCGTTGAAGAGCGGCTTCGTGCCAAATTCAGCGAAGTCCGCCCTTTCGTCGGCCGAGACTTAACGTCTGCTTTCCTTGGAGGCGCCGCACTTGTTGATGAGCCCATCTATTTCATGACCGACGACGACATCACCCGAGGCCAGCATCAGACGAATACGCTTGGCGTCCCCTATCCTGCCGTCATTCAGCCGAACCATATCGAGACCGTCATCGCCGTTCTGCGTTCGCATGACCGGCAGGAGACGTGGAAGCTCTCCCGATATTTCGATAATCGCGACTTCTGGAGTCAGCCGGGGGCTAAGGACGAGATTGTTCAGCCCGGCCATCCGGCCTCCAGGATGCCAGTCAAATCCGTAAAAACCATCCCCGTCCAAGAAGAGTATGGGCTGTATAACGTCACGGCAGACCACCTCGAGCTTCGAAACCTCGCCCATCCCGCCTTCGCCTCGCCTCAAACGCTGCCTGTCCTGCAGTTGATGATACGGCTGCTGGAAGAGCAGCGGCAGGCGAAGCGGCTGCGTCCGGCAGCCCCTGGCGGCAATTAAGGGGCGGATGGGAATCAAGCCGCACGAGACCTTAGTGGTCTCTAGGTTTCTTTACTCCCTTGTTTGGATTCGACCCCTCCGCCTTCCCGACTAGCTGCTCTAAACGATCTCGGACCGTCTTCGGGAGCGGCACTCCGATCTCGCCCAAATGCTCCATGACCGACAGTCCCTCTCGACCACTATAGAAATAAATCGCCGTCATGCGGAAGAGCGGCATACCTGGCTGATTCCAATCGTCCAGCAGCGAAGCCAGCCCGACAACGAACAGGCAAACCGCCTTGCGAATGCCATTCCAATACAGGACTTCGCTGTTCAGCTTCTTCTGCCGAATAGCACCGAGGATACCTATCGCATAGTCGGACAGCATGAGAACAAGCAGTACCTGAAGCGCCTTATCCCAGCCGCCCAGCCAGCTCGTAATGCAGACGCCGGCCGAAGCCGCTGCCGAGCTCCAGATCGTTTCTTTACCATTACCGGCTGCCGTAATCATGCCGTTCAGCAGTAGGTCTTTGAGTTGATTCATCATTTCTCCTCCTTTGAATAATGGAATAGCGGGACGGGTATACCCGCTCTCTTTCACGAACATCGTAACACATAAACAAGAACACATGTTCTTATTTATGTGCGATTTCTGTCCGCTGTTTGTCCAGAATTCACCAGCCGGCGGCGCTTTCTACTCGCTTAACAGGGAAAAGGACGAGCTGACTGCTCGTCCTTTTCCCTTCAAACCCGATGCAAGCGGGATCAGTCTGATACCTTAATCCCAGTGATAGACTCGTATGCTATAAGCGCTTTTTGCCTCCAGGCATACAGTGTCGAGCGGGAAATACCAAGGTCGTACATCATCGCCGCAGGCGTTTTATCCTGCGTGAACTCCAATCGAAGCAGTCGTCCGTATTCGGGCTTGTACTCCTCCATGACATCGAGCGCCCATTCGATTTCCTTTTTCTTCTTCTCCAGCTCCTGAAGCTCGTTCAAGCGCGCAATTGCCGCATCATCCCCGGTTCGTGCATCCGACATGCCGTTCCCGACCGGATGCCGCTCCAATATTTTAATGCGTGCATTTATACGCTTATAGGCACGAAGCTGATCGATAACAGCTTGTTCCATTTGAATATGTGCGGCTGTTTTCTTGGCATGCTCGCTCATTCCTTTAACATCTCCTTTGATTGTTCAGATTTGATAAATAAATTATCCTCACTGCCATCGTTAAGCAGCACCGCACCAAGAAATGCGTTGACTTACAAAATAAAATTATCTAAACTATTAGATGAGCATCGAAAAGATATTTATTTTATCACTAATACGGGAAGGAAAAGTTTTCCCCACCGGTGACCTTATTATAATGGATAATTAATTTATCTGTAAATTGTCTTTATCATTTCTTTGGAGGTCTTATGATGAGTATGGGGCCATTACTTATACGGCTTCGGGAAGACAAGGGAATCACGCAGTACGAAGTCGCGGATAAACTGGGCATCAAGCGCGCGCGATACAATGCCTGGGAGAATAACATTGCCAAGCCCCGCGTCGAAATGCTGAACCAGCTGGCGAATTTCTACGGCGTCAGCCCGGATTATTTGCTCGGGTTCGAACGGCCTGCCGATATTCCGGCATGGGCAACCGCCAAGGACAAGCGCGACTTTAAGCAGATGCTCGAAGAAGACGAGGAGGTCATGTTCGACGGGGTACCGATCAGCGACATCGGGCGGCAGCGCGTCATGGATGTATTGACCGGCTTGTTCTGGGAAGCGAAGCAAATGAACAAACGAAAAAAAACGAACGCATCCGAAGATTAGTGACGTGAATAGGTGATGCCATGAATGAAATCATATCCAAACTCACCCGGCGCTTCCAATCCAACGATCCCTTTGAAATCGCCGCAGGGCTCGGCATTCATATTCGTTTTGCCGATCTGGGTCCGGGCACGCGAGGCCTCTATTTCAAGAAATTACGCCGCAGATTCATCGTGATTCACGACCAGCTGGACGAGAACTGGCAGCGCTTTGTTTGCGCGCATGAACTGGCTCATGATCGGCTGCACCCCGGCTTCAGCCGCTTCTGGCTGGACGAGCAGTCCTTCTTCAACGTGGGCAAGTACGAGCGCCAAGCGAATAAATTTGCCGTTCGCCTGCTTACGGCCGGCGATGCGCTGGCCAAAGGCGATACGATCGAATCCCTGCTGCAGCGCAATGGGATTCCGGAGGAAATGCAGAAGTATTATTTTTAATGGCCGATGCCGCGGGAGCGGCTTGCCTAATGGTCGCCGACCGTCATAAAATTTTCCATGACTTGTTTAGCAGCCAAGTAGGAAAGGCAACCCTGATAGGAGAAAGATATGAGGAAGCCAAAATACAGGAGGAAATCATGGGAAGATTGGTTCATTTCGAAATTCATGTCGATGACATGGAGCGTGCGAAAGCATTTTATGGCGGCGTATTTGAATGGACCTTTGAGGATTGGAGCAGCTATGCCGGCATGCCTTATTTTGGTGCCGTGACAGGCGATGCCGGCCAGCCTGGCATCAACGGCGCATTGATGCAGCGCCAAGGCGCTTCCCCGGCCCCAGGCCAGGCGATGAATGGTTATGCCTGTACCATGGGCGTGGGAGATTATGATGCCACGGAAGCGAAGATTCTGCGTCTTGGAGGCAAGGTCGCATTACCGAAATACGCTCTTCCCGGCATGGCCTGGCAGGGCTATTACATGGATACGGAAGGAAATGTTTTCGGTATTCACCAGCCGGATGAGAATGCAAAATAGCTGAGCGTAACGTGAAAAACCCGGCCGCTCATGGCCGGGTTTTTCGCATTGGTGACTAAGCAAAGCCGTTCGTCAATTCGGAGCTGCAATTGAATTTGAATTTAACCAGACAGATAATCTGCTCCATCACTTGGGCCAGTACATCCCGACTGAGCGTACGTTTATATTGCAGCGCCCCTTTAATGCAAGACAGAATGGTATACGCCAATAATTCAATATCCTGCGGGCTTTGAAGCATACTACTCCCCTTCGGACACTTTTCCGAAAAAATACTCACTAATATCTTTAATTCCAGCTTGCTTGCTTCCTCTACCTTGTGTTGAATCACTTCAGGCAGGGAAACAAAATCCGATTGCAGCGACGAGATCGGGCATATCCCATTCCCGCTCATCATGATCTGCTTCTCCATGAACTGCTTCATCTTCTCTTCTACAGTCAAGGCTGCGTTGTTAATATGCAGGAAGAAACTTTGCAAGCTTTGCTGCACCCGTTCGGTAATGGCGACTCCTAAATCTTCTTTTTTCTCAAAATAGTAATGAATGCTCGCCTTGGTTATGCCCAGCTTCTTGGACAAATCATCGTAGCTCATGGCCACGTAACCTTTTTCCCGGATTAGCTGCAGGGTCAAATCTAGAATCTCTGTTTTTCGATTCATCATGATTGTTAGTTTAATTTACTCGTATATACGTGTCAAGACGATCTGCCTGCTCCCGCGCAGCGCAAAGAGCTGCCGAGAACATCTCGGCAGCTCTTTGGAGGACCTGTGGGTATTGTTAGTTAATCCGCCCGGATGCTTGAAGCAGATCGTGCAAGACTTTCGCCACGGCTTCGCGCGTCGCCGTGTCGGCTGGACGGAAGTAGTAGCTGCCTTGCGATTCGATGCCCTTCATGAGGCCGGCATCGGTTACGGCGCGAATGCTCTCTTGCGCATAGCCGCTGAACTGCGCGGCATCGGCATACACATGCTTGTCGGATGTACTCGGCGTTTGCAGGCCGATGAGCTTGATCGCTCTCGCCAGCATCACCGTCAAATCTTGACGGGTAATGGCCGCATCCGGCTTAAACTTACCATCCGCCCCTGTGACAAGTCCAGCCGAATAGGCCGTCGTCACGTCGGAAGCGTACCAGCTGCTTGCCTTCACGTCGCTGAACGGACTATTCGCCGCTTGCGCTTGCAGGCCGAGCGCTCTAACGAGCATCGACGCCAATTGCGCGCGCGTCACGTTGGCCTTCGGCGAGTAAGCGTGATCGGACGTGCCGTTCAGCAGGAATTGGTCCGCGAGCGACTGGATATCTTCGCGAGCCCAGGATTTATCGATATCGGTGAAAGAGACATGTCTCGAAGCCGCCGCGTAAGTCGAGAAGCCTGGTCTGCGAACGGTCATGATGGATGCTCCGTCGCTCGTTTTTGTGATTTTGGCCGGCAGCGGATAGGCCTTGCCGCCTTCGAGGTAGAGCGCACCTGCCCCACTCGTATCGATGCCCTTCTCGATCAGGAACGATCTCACTGCAGCTTCGCCGGCTTTCAGCGTTAGCGGCTCGGAATCAGCGCCATGAACGCTGCTTACCTCGAAGACGTAAGGCGTTCCAAGAATAGAAGCGTCTTTCACTTGCTTCGTAAACGCCGATTTGCTGTCGTCATCCTTCTTGATTGTGATGACAAGGTCCGCGCCTTCGGAAACCGAACTCATGGCCGAGAGCGGCAGGGAGACGGATGCATCGTTCCAGGCAAAGACGATCGTGCCTGTAAGTGCCGCTTCCTTCAGCTGCTTCGCCTGCGCGGCCGTGATCGTCACCTTCGCGGAGGAAGCGTCCTTGGAAGCTGCTCCGATCGTCAGAGCAACAGGCGACTTCGCGTCTTTAAGCGCCGCCTGAAGGTCAGCATCCTTAACGGACACGGACAATTGCGTGCCTTCTTGGCTCGATTGTGCCTCGATGGCGATGCCGGTTTGCCCATCCTCGATTACGGATGCGGCGACATCTTTATTGTAGGCCGCGTCGTTTGGCGTGATCGGGAAGCTCGGATACGATCCCGTCGGCGGTGTCGGAACACTGCCTGAATCGCCGCTCACGTAGAACGTTTTAAATGCTGCCGTATCTTCGAGTACATTAAAGTCCTTGTCATATTGAATACCAACAAGCGCTATCTTGTACCGCCCTTCCGGAAGCTGCTCGTTATACTTGTTGCCGTCGTTCAAGAAGATACCAACGTTATAAGAGCCGTCAAATTCCGGAATGATGAAATCCGAAGGAAGCGGATTATAGACGTCCTTCTCTTTATCCAAATCATAATATTCAGCCAAGAAGCCCAGCGCCTGGTCGTTCATATCATAGATCGCGGCGTACATGTAATTGATTTTGCCGGTCGGGAGTGATGCCGTAATGTCGATCGGCGCGTCCTTGGACACGGTCGTGCTGCTGAGTGTCAGGTTCTGAATCGGGAAGTCGTTGTCTTCGGACGATTTGCCGACGTGAATGACGAACGGCAGGTGCAGGGAAGGAATCCCATTGCTCTCGAGCAGCACTTCGCCTTCGTACACGCCGTCCTTCGCCTCTGCGATGGCAGCCGCGGACAGGTTAAACTCCACGATGCCATTCGCGCCTACCGTGATTTGATTGCCGGAAATCCCTCCCAGCTTCGCTGTGATTGCAGCGGGGTCCGGCGTCGGAATCGGATCCGACGGATCCGACGTCACCGACGAATGCATCACGACCTTAGCGTTGTAGGTCACGGACACGTTCGATAGGTTCTTGACGCGCAGCGGCTTACTCTCCGCATTGGCCCCTGGTTTCACCATGCCGAAGCTTACGCTGCTCGCTTCGCTCGGGATGACCGTCGGGTCCATTTTATCGTCGTAAATCGTAATATTGTCCAGGGATTCGATGATGGCGCGCGTATCGATCGCGTTCATCACGTCGACCCGGCCTGCGCCTTGCGAATAAACGTCGTACGGCTTGCCGTTCTCATCGACGATTTCTTCCGCCGTGTTCGCCAGCGCCGCACGGATGTCGGTCGGCGTCCATGTCGGATGCGCCTGCTTAATCAGCAGGGCGAGACCCGCCACATGCGGCGTCGCCATACTCGTGCCGCTCAGCTTGGCGTAAGCCTTGTCGTAGCTCGCATCGGGATTCGCCAATCCGTAGGCAGGTACCGACGAGAAGATCTGCACGCCAGGCGCGCTTAGATCCGGCTTGATGCCGTAGTTGCCGTCCGAGTTCGGGCCTCTGGAGCTGAATTCCGCCATGCGGTCGCCTGCCACCGTCGTTTTCGCGAAGTCGTTCGACATCGTAAATTGCAGCACCTGACCCGGCTGGTTCTTCAGCGCGCGGGCTAGGGAACGGCCCATCTTGCCCGGCATGTCGAATGTCGGGATATAGTCGTAGGTGTCACCGAGGAACGCGATCGGTCCGATTGCACCGTTTCGATCCTTGATGTCATCCGAAAGGTCGACTTCGAAGACATTCGGCGCCACCGCGTTGCCGTTGAAGATGACCGCGGCTTTCGCGCCGTGCTTAGCGGCGTTCTTCACTTTCTCGTCGAAGGTAAGGTTTCCTCGGGAGATGAAGACGATTTTGTCGGCCAGGAACTCTTTTGTTAGACCCTTATACTCGTCATTCGATCCGAGACCGACATAGACGCCCTGAATCGGACCTGTGCCGAACATCTCGTTGAAGTTCTCTTTGTCCGACTCCCAGCCCATCAAGCTGAGGCTGTTATCGTAAGCTTCTGTTCCGACGGCGCTGTGCACCGTTCCCGCCACGCGGATGCTGTTGCTCGTGACCGCACCGACGGAGATTGCCAATTGCGCGGACGCCGGTGAACCCATGGAATAATAATAATGATTGCCTGCGCCGGCATTGCCATTCGCAACGACCGCCACGACGCCCGCCAGTACGGCGTTGTTTACCGCAATAGAGTCGGGAGAGTTGGGATCCTTCTCAAGATCGCTCCCCAAGGAGAGGTTGATGACGTCCATCTTGTCTTCGACGGCATGCTCGATCCCGTCGATGACCTGAGCGGACGTACCGCCTTCCGGCCCTAGCACTTTGTAGGCGTACAGCTTTGCTTCATAGGCGACGCCCTTCTGTACATGCTCAGCCGTATTCGAAGCCGTCCCGGCGATGGTGCCCGATACGTGCGTACCGTGGTGAGATCCTTCGTATTCGCCGTCGGGCAAATCTTCGTACGGATCGTTGTCCTGGTTGATGGCATCGTAGCCGCCATCCTTGACGTAATTGCCGACGAGATCAGGGTGCATGTAGTCAATGCCGGTATCGATAACGCCGACCTTCAAGCCCTTGCCCGTGATCCCCCGCTCCCATGCCTTCGTGACACCGATTTGCTCGAGCGGCACCGTATCGATCGTAGACGAGCCCGCTGCGGCTTGATAGCTGTCAGGCACATCGGCCGGATAGTACCGGATGTTCGGATGAACGGACTTCACGCCGGGCAGCTTGGCGAGCTGCGGGATCTGGTCTGCGCGGATCGTAATTTCCATCCCGTTCAGGACCGTGTTGAAGCGACGATCGACCTTAAACGAAACGCTGCTCGTCTGCGCGCTGCGCACGAAAGCATCCTGCTCGGTCTTAACGGCAGCCTCTGTCGACTCTGCTGCCAGCTTCTTGAAGCCGAGCTGGCCCGCGTACCGCCCAACTGCGGCCGGCTGGCCGCTTAATTGGACAATGACGTTGATTTCGTTCGTGGACTTGATGTTGATGTCCTCGGATACATACACCTCACCCGGAACCGCGCTGGTACTGGCTTCGGGTCCAGCCGCTTGCAGCATGCGGCTTACCGCCTGCAGGTCTTCCTTGGTCACGGATGGTCTTTCTAACGAGACGGCGTGCGCTGCAGGCAAGCTCGGAACGGCAAGGCTCCCGGCGAGCAGCGAGACCGTCGCGAGCGACAATGATTTTTTGAGAAGTGATCGATTCACGTTCAGGTACCCCATTTCGGATCAGATTAATAGCCTCTCGCAGTTAGCTCAAATTCAGGACATCCAAACCGTCGATCGTGACAACACGGCCGCTCGACTTCGGATTGGCCACTCCCGCATGCACGATTTTGATTTTGTGATAACCGGCGGCGAGTTCGCCCGACGTGAAGACTGGCACCTGATAGTGAAGCTTCTCGCTGTACAAATCGACTGGCGTCGGCGTTACCGATCTGCCGTCGATATAGATATTCACCATGCCGCGGTTGCTGTTCGTCGTGGACCAGAGCGTGACCTTCGTGCCCGTGAAACCGAATTCGGCGGAGCTGCCCTGCGTCGTCGTGTAGCTCTCGGAGCCGTCCGGATATTGCTTGCCGAATTTGTACGCCCACGGACCGATGTAGTCCGCGGATCTCACAGTCGGCGAAATTAAGCTGGAGAACGCGAAGGCATCCACGTTAATAGCCTTGACTTGACCCGAGCTGCCTGCGGCACGAATGAGAATGTCGTGATGTCCGTTCGGGAGCACCATTTTGAACACCGACTGCTTCGGCTGCGTCGTCTTGCTGTACAGATTGCCGTACCCCATCGTGAAGCCGTCGATGACGACCTCGGCCATGCCTTGCTTGTCGTTCGTTGTAGCGATCCATTCGAACAAGTTGCCTCTAAAACCGAATTGTACGCTGCCATCTCCGTTGAGCTGCTTGATGGTACCGCCCGAATAGGAGGCATCCGTCAGCGTTGTCCAATCTCCGTCATAGAGCAGCGACGGATCGTTATCCTCGAGCGAGCTCGACGTATTGCTGTACTGCACGTTCAAGGAGTACGTGCCGGCACCGGCGATCGCATAGACGTTGATGTAATATGTGCCCGCCTTATCCGCGCGATATGTGATGGATTCGGCAGACGTGCCCGGCTTCTCGGAATAAGCGACCGCGCCTTCGTTGCTCGCCACCGTTGTCGCGGATGAATCGTAGAGGATGAGATCGAAATCCGTTCCTGCCGCGCCTGTCAGGGAGAAGGTCGCTTCCTCGCCGGCGTTCAGATTGACGGAGTACACGTGATTCGGATCATTCGCTTGATCAAGTCGTCCTGTCACGGACGCATCGATCAGCGACATGCCCGGGATATCCTTGTTCCAGAGCGCGCGGTACGCACTGATCAACTTACCGCTCACCGTATTCATCTTCAGGCTGTCGAGGGATTTACCGCTCGTCATGACGCGTTGCTTAATGTCGACGGCGCTCATGTCTAGATTCTGGCTTTGCACCAGCCCGGCTACACCGGCAGCGTAAGCTGCGGCGTACAGCGTGCCTTGCGAATAGCTATATTTACCGTTGCTGTTCTTCAGGTTGATCGTGGTCATTCCCGGATTATTGCTGATGACCGTGTCGTAGAACAACGCAAAATCCATTAATCTATAGGTTTGACCGTCGTAGATGGTGCCCGGCACGCCCCAACCCTTGAAAATGTATCCGCCTTCCTTGACGATCGTCAATCCAAGCACATCCCGCACGAATGGAGATCTCGGACTTTGGTCAATGGCGTCCTGACCCGTCAGCATCAAGTGTCCGCCGCCGTTCAGGTAAGCCGTCAAGTTGGCCTGGTCTTTGTCGGTAATCAGCTTGGCGCCATTAATGGTCCCCGCCGTCCCAGTGAACCAGATAACGATGTCGTGCCCCTGCAGCTTCTCAAGCGGCGGTCCTTCAGATTTCTCGTCCTGCGTCGTGAAGGTTTCGTACGAATATCCGGCTTTCTGAAGCAGCCCTTCGTAGACCGCCATCGGATCGCTTTCCCAATCTGTCGGTCCGACGCCGCCGCCTATACTGCGCTGACTGTCGTTTACGAGCAGGATGGTCGGCGCGGCGCCGCCTGCAGGCTTGAGGAAATTCATGGCGCGGTCGAACATGTCCTGCCGCTGGCCGGCGTATAGCGGATCGCTAATCGGAATTTCTTCAAACCCGATGCCGTTGTAGTAGGCTTTATAGGTGCCGTTATCGATTTGGGCAGCATAGCCGGCATTAATGTCTGGCACCGTCGAGATAATCAATTCAGACGGCGCGGCGACGTCAACGGACGATTGGCCGATCGCGTTGTTCAAAGCCAAGCTGCCGAGGATATCGACGCCGGTCACCGACAGCATGTTCGGACTCGCGTAGGAAGCCGGATACACGGGATCCAAGTCCGTATTTAAGATCTGACCGAAATTGCCCATGCTTTCGCCCGCCGGAGCGACGAATAACATGTGGGAGGCGTTGATGGCATCCTCGACCAGCTTGCTGCGGTATTTGTACACAATGCCGAGCGTGGCAATCTTGACGCCGTGAGACTCGGCATAGTGGATCGCATTTACGACATCCGTGAAGTAACCGCCATCCGGGGAAACGACCTTGAGCGGCATGACGTTCACATTGGGCGCGACGCCGGCAATGCCTTCACTATTGTTCATCGCTGCGGCGATTTGACCGGTAACCGTTGTACCGTAGAGGTCGCTCAGACCGTCGCTCGTATCGAACAACGTGTTGTCGCCATGAATGAAGTCCCAGCCGTTCACGTCGTCGACGAGACCATTGTCATCATCGTCGATACCGTTACCAGGCGTTTCCTTGTCGTTGGTCCAAATTTGACCAGCCAGATCGGGAACGTCGATTTTGGCACCGTTGCCGATGACCGCTATGGTGACGTCCTTGCTGCCCTGGGTGATTTCCCAGGCTTCCGGCAGGTCCATATCGATATCAGGCGTACCGCCGGGCACTGCACCATCATTAAGCACTTGACCAGTGTTATTCAGAGCCCATTGCTCGTGGAACAGCGGATCGTTCGGTATTATCGGCGAACCGACCGCAGCCGCGGCGCCTGCGGAGGAACCGACCGGGGCATCTGCAGCCGCTCCGGCCGCTTCTTCCGCCGGACGGAACGTCTGCGGATTCAGCGCAGAGGACACCTTGTAATCAGGTTCCGCATAGAGCACGTTCGGATCCTTCAGCAGCTCTTGAATGACGCTATGTACATCGGTGCCGGCCGCGAGCTTCAGCAGCTCCGCATGCGGAACGGACAGCGAGCTGGCGCCAATAATTTGCGTGGAGAGCGACTCGGTAAATGCGGAAGCCGAGTCCGTCCGATATTTCACGATGACACGGTCTGGAGCATACACTGGTGTTTCGGACAACGGGCTTGCGAACGGAGGAAGCGCGGCAGAAGCTTGCTCCGCGGCTTGCGTATTCGAGCTGTTGTGAATTGTAGGATCAACAGCCGCATGCGGCTCGGTCCATTGGCTTTTTCTTATGGGATCGTTTGACTGAGATTCCATGGCTAAAGCAGGTGTTACCACTCCAAATGCAAGCAGCATAGAAAAAAGAGCAGAAGCCATTTTCTTACTTTTTCTAGTCAAGCCTTGTCACCTCTTCACCGAATTAGTTAAATAGGACCGTGAATGAATACCTATTTACCACTTAATAGAATTACATGATTGCGAAGCTATTTCATTCTGTTCCCGCCGTGCTGTACCACCTCTCTATCTATATCTTCCAACTAGTTAATAAGTCTACTGCCTAAATACCTACTTACCAGTTGATAAAATAACGCATCTCTAGCTCGAAGCGGAGCTTGTCGCAAGAACTCGAACCCATGTCACTATTTATGACACGGCTATCCAAATTATGAGAAGATTATATAATCTCTTAATATTTCGAGTCAATAAATATATTATTTTAAACTTTCGTGAAAATAGTATAGCAATTATAAAATTTCGTGTTATATTGTATTACGTATAGATTTTTCATTCCCCTATTTAACCAGTTTTTAGCCCTCTAGAAAATAGCCATATACCTTGTTATCGAAGTCTCTTATTCAGCATCAGCTCCTTCAGAATTGTGTTTATGCATCCCTCTGCGGCGAGCACGGTATGGCCGTCTCATCCCCTTTTTCCTATCTTTTTATCGTATTCATTCACTTAGTGAAGCACAGACTCTATTGGGCTCTATTTAACATGTGATTCTTGCGTATCTCTGACACCAAAATCCGAAATAGATATATCAGAGCGAGCACTAGATTTACGCAGCTGACCATTAGCGGTGAGCCGTTTGCCGTACAACTCCCCTGCCTATATAGGCTATCTCTGATCCGCACAGCCAGCTGGCTCGTTATTTTGTATACGGACGATACTAAGGCAGAGAACGCAAAAACCACATCCTCGAGCGGATGTGGTTTTCATGGTGGAGCCGGACTTACTTCCTATTCGCTACGCTACTTTTTCGGTTTCCCCTGCCCTCTCTGGGCTTTCGGCAATTGCTTTTATGGTTTCATCTTCGATTTTGAACGCGCTTATTTCCTGGTACAGCCTTTGCGATAATTCATTGATGTCGACCGCTTGGCGGGCAATATCGCGAATCGCACCGTCCTGATGCAGACTGGAAGCATTCACTTCCTGAACTGCCGCCGCTGTTTCTTCCGCAATGGATGCTACGTTTTGAACGGCTTCGGCGAGCGTCGCATTTCTAGCCTGGGTCGTATCTGCCTTGTGATGAATTTGCCCGATCTGCCTGCTGATTTCCTGAATCGATTGATCGATTACAGTGAAGGAGAACAGCGTTTCCGATACTTTATGATCCTGTTCCTCCAAGCTTGCTTTCGTTTCCAGCATATGAGTTTGGAACGTTTCCATGCCGGAATGTAATTCGCCGATCATGATACCAATATGTACGGATGACTCCTTTGTTTGCTCCGACAGCTTCCTAACTTCGTCGGAAATCACCGCAAAGCCTTTCCCATAGGTCCCCGCCCGAGCCGCCTCGATAGCCGCGTTCAAAGCGAGAACATTCGTTTGATTCGATACTTCCGTAATGGAATTCGTGATTTTCGAGATTTGGTTCGATAACTCGGTCAGTCTGCTTAAAGCCTCATACACCTTGCCAATCGAATCGCGGGAGAACTCGGAGGCTCTCTTCAATTCGGTAACAGCCGCAGCTCCTTTGCGGGTATTCTGATTGGCCTCATTACTTGTCGTCAGCATAGCTTCGGTATATGCCGTGATCGCATGGATTTCCTGGTTCAGCTCCTGAATCAGTCCGGCGCTTTGTTCCGTTTGCCCAGCCTGCTGCTCTGCGCCTACGGAAATTTCCTGTATGGTCTTTACGATATCTTGGTTCGAATTGGCGGTAATCGAAGAGGATTGTTGAAATGAGCGCGAGTAAGCGGAAAGCGAAGATGCGACGGCAAGCGTTTGCTGAAGCATGTCCCGCACTCTGTTCACCATGTGATCGAAATGATGGCTCAGGCGGCCTAACTCGTCGTTAGAAGAAGAGTTGATCTGATGCCTCAGGTCTCCATCGGCGATCTTCCGCAGCGCCGATTGCAGCTTGTTCACAGGGAGCAAGAAGGAACGGATAAGCAGGAACGCGACCACAATCGTGAATATAAATACGAATACCGCCGCGTACACGGAAATCGACATCGTCTGGTTCAGCAATGCAAAAGAATGGCTCTGCGCCTGCTCGGCATTGTCGGCAGCGGCCGTATATAATTGTTCATTGTCCTTCAGCATCGTTTGGTTCAACGCAATAGCCTTCGTATGCAGCTCGTCGATTTTATCCAGAGCAGCCATGGGATCCAGATCTACATCGTTCATCGTATCCACCAGACCGTCAAAGTAGGCCGTATACGCCTTACCCTGACTTTGCAAGCCTTGCAATTTTTGATAGGAATCCGTATCGGCCGCAAACGTAATCAATGCCATTTCGGCAAACAGCTGTTTTTTCTTCTCTGCAAAAGGATCAACGGCTTCCAAATCGCTTGATTTGGCCAAGTTGGTTTCCAAACCGTTCATTTCTTGCAGCAGCTGCGTGATTTTAGCCACCGTGATACGGTTCTCCATCTCCGCTTTTTGCGTTTCCATCGATACTTCTACCAGCTTCGTTTTATTGCCTTGGTAAAGAGCCGTTCCCGCAAAGAGAAGAGCAATGGCAGCGAAACTTAAAATCAGCTTCCATTTCATCGACAAATATACGACATTTCGCCACATAATGACATCCTCCAATAGGTCTGTTTAACTAGAAGTTTATGACTTGGGTATTAAATGCCTATCATTTTTATGTAACGGAGATGTTAAATATTTCTTCTAGTGGGCAAAGGTCCGATTTGATCGAATTAGATATATTGCCTATGGAGGCCCATGCGCATCGCGGGTTGCTCGTTGATCTAGACAAGCTCGGAGATACCGCGGCAATCGCCAAGACTGGTGTACCGATTAACGACAGCAGCTGGACGTGGAAAGATTTTATGGATGTGGAACAGCAATTGCGGGAAAAGGGGGAGTTCAAGCAGCATTGATGTAGCGCAGTCGGTTGCCGATGCGTCTGCCGACAGCCGCGGATTCCCGATCAACAAGAATGCTTACGACATGCAGGTGGACAAGCTGAAACAATCGGGTACGATCCATGGAGTGGCTGTGTGGACAATGAAAAGCTGGATGTGTTGAAGGGGAATTTAACGGGAGCTGTTCACTGGGTCAGAACGCCTTCGAAAATAAACGAAACGATTATAAATGAAGCCAGAGCCTTCTTCTGCGGGTCAGAACACAACGGGGCAAACGTCAACGCTCATTGCAAACAGAATCGACCTCATTCTGAACGAATAGCCGATGAAAACAGACAGGCCGGGGCAAACCTTAAAGCGTCATGGCCTGTCCGTATCGCGCCAGATACGCTTCCTTCTCTTTATAGTCCGGCATAATACTCCCTACCAATCTCCAGAATGACCGATCGTGATTCATATGCGCAAGATGGCATAGCTCATGAATAATGACGTAATCGATGACCTCGATCGGGGCCATGGCTAGCCGGTAGTTAAACGTTAGCTGCTTCTTCGAGCTGCAGCTTCCCCACTTCGTGCTGGACTCGACAATTTCAATCGATTTAGGCGTTACTTTCAGCTGCTTTTGATATATTAGAATACGTTCCAAAACAACCTTCTTGCAGCTTGCAAAATAAAACTTTTTCAAACGCTGTCTAAGTTCTTCTTCATTCCGTGCCGTTGTATTAATTAAATCACTCAAAAGGCAATATTGCCCCAGGTGGAGGAACTTGCCCTCCTCTTGATAATCCTTCATCTGCAGCGCCTCACGGGCTTTCTCAAGCCGATCCAGTTGTGCCGTAATGGCCTGTCCGTGCTGTCTTACTGCGCGCAAGATCTGCTCGTCGCTTGTACCGTTGGGGGCCTTCACCGTAATGAACCCGTTAGGCTCGATATGGATGGAAAGCTTCTTCCCAGCGCCGTATGCGACATGAACGTCAATGGTTCGCTGCTCAAGTTGAATCTCCATAATCTCCATCTTTTCTTTTGCGTATTAATAAAGCTATTGCGGGATTCTTCAATTCTAACGCTCTGTTTATCAGGCGTCTACCTGGCGGTACGCAGCAACCGTAAACAACAAGAAGCCTTTCATCCGGATGGATAAAAGGCTTCTGTTAAATAGGAAAGCGGGTGATGGGAATCGAACCCACACCATCAGCTTGGGAAGCTGAAGTTCTGCCATTGAACTACACCCGCAATAATAAGGATATGGTCGGGATGACACGATTTGAACATGCGACCCCCTGGTCCCAAACCAGGTGCTCTACCAAGCTGAGCTACATCCCGCGATCGAAAACAAAACATTCAAGGCGCCACCCAGATTCGAACTGGGGGTGAAGCTTTTGCAGAGCTTTGCCTTACCACTTGGCTATGGCGCCATGATGGAGCGGAAGACGGGAATCGAACCCGCGACCCTCGCCTTGGCAAGGCGATGCTCTACCGCTGAGCCACTTCCGCAGATGGTGCGGTCAAGAGGACTCGAACCTCCACGTCATTGCTGACACTAGAACCTGAATCTAGCGCGTCTGCCAATTCCGCCATGACCGCATATGTGATTGATGGTGCGGTTGATGGGACTCGAACCCATACGCCTGGTGGGCACTACCCCCTCAAGATAGCGTGTCTGCCAATTCCACCACAACCGCATAACAAGAAAAGTGAGCCATGTAGGACTCGAACCTACGACACCCTGATTAAAAGTCAGGTGCTCTACCAACTGAGCTAATGGCTCAAATAAATGGCTGGGGATCTAGGATTCGAACCTAGGGAATGACGGAGTCAAAGTCCGTTGCCTTACCGCTTGGCTAATCCCCAACATAAAGCTTTTGGTTTAGTTAATATGGGGCGACCGATGGGAATTGAACCCACGAATGCCGGATCCACAAACCGGTGCGTTAACCACTTCGCCACGATCGCCATATAACAACTAACAACATTCAATTGGCAGGGGCAGCAGGAATTGAACCCACACTAACGGTTTTGGAGACCGCTGTTCTACCCTTAAACTATGCCCCTAGGTAAGAAAAGTGGTGGAGGATGATGGATTCGAACCACCGAACTCAGAGAGAGCAGATTTACAGTCTGCCGTGTTTAGCCACTTCACTAATCCTCCATGATGGTGCCGGCGAGAGGATTCGAACCCCCGACCTACTGATTACAAGTCAGTTGCTCTACCAACTGAGCTACACCGGCAAGTTATTCCATTATTGCTTGTCTAAAATGGTGGCTCGGGACGGAATCGAACCGCCGACACGAGGATTTTCAGTCCTCTGCTCTACCGACTGAGCTACCGAGCCGTACTTGGTTATAATGGCGGAGCCGACGGGATTCGAACCCGCGGTCTCCTGCGTGACAGGCAGGCATGTTGGGCCACTACACCACGGCTCCACATTATAATTCTCGGCTCACACCGAAGGTAATTGGTTGCGGGGGCAGGATTTGAACCTGCGGCCTTCGGGTTATGAGCCCGACGAGCTACCGGGCTGCTCCACCCCGCGTCATTGTAAACATTTATGGTGGAGGCTGACGGGATCGAACCGCCGACCCTCTGCTTGTAAGGCAGATGCTCTCCCAGCTGAGCTAAGCCTCCAGAAAGAAAGATGAAGATGGTGACCCGTAGGGGACTCGAACCCCTGTTACCTCCGTGAAAGGGAGGTGTCTTAACCACTTGACCAACGGGCCTGATCACGATAAAAGTTCTGGCGGAGAGCGAGGGATTCGAACCCTCGATACGCGGTTAACGTATACACGATTTCCAATCGTGCTCCTTCGACCACTCGGACAGCTCTCCAGAAATGGCTCCCCGAACAGGACTCGAACCTGTGACAACTCGATTAACAGTCGAGTGCTCTACCAACTGAGCTATCAGGGAATAGGTTGAACAATCTTGGTGGAGCCAAGCGGGATCGAACCGCTGACCTCCTGCTTGCAAGGCAGGCGCTCTCCCAGCTGAGCTATGGCCCCAAAGGGAATGGTTGGCCTTAGTGGACTCGAACCACCGACCTCACCCTTATCAGGGGTGCGCTCTAACCAGCTGAGCTAAAGGCCAATAAAAAACCCACTACGAGGTGGGTGTACCTTCAATCTATGTAAAGATGACACCCTAAAAACTGAATATGATTTCATGCAAAACAATTAGCTGGTTGTCTCTGTGAAAGACGTTAGGATAAGCCCTCGACCGATTAGTATTCGTCAGCTACATGCATTACTGCACTTCCACCTCGAACCTATCAACCTGGTCGTCTACCAGGGGTCTTACGAATTGGGAAATCTCATCTTGAGGGGGGCTTCACGCTTAGATGCTTTCAGCGCTTATCCCGTCCGCACTTGGCTACCCAGCGGTGCTCCTGGCGGAACAACTGGTACACCAGCGGTGCGTCCATCCCGGTCCTCTCGTACTAAGGACAGCTCCTCTCAAATTTCCTACGCCCACGACAGATAGGGACCGAACTGTCTCACGACGTTCTGAACCCAGCTCGCGTACCGCTTTAATGGGCGAACAGCCCAACCCTTGGGACCTACTTCAGCCCCAGGATGCGATGAGCCGACATCGAGGTGCCAAACCTCCCCGTCGATGTGGACTCTTGGGGGAGATAAGCCTGTTATCCCCAGGGTAGCTTTTATCCGTTGAGCGATGGCCCTTCCATTCGGTACCACCGGATCACTAAGCCCGACTTTCGTCCCTGCTCGACTTGTAGGTCTCGCAGTCAAGCTCCCTTATGCCTTTGCACGCTGCGAATGATTTCCAACCATTCTGAGGGAACCTTTGGGCGCCTCCGTTACATTTTAGGAGGCGACCGCCCCAGTCAAACTGCCCACCTGACACGGTCCCTGTACCGGATTACGGTACCAGGTTAGAACTCCGATACGATCAGGGTGGTATCCCAACGTTGCCTCCACCGAAGCTGGCGCTCCGGCTTCTTAGGCTCCCACCTATCCTGTACAGATCGTACCAAAGTCCAATATCAAGCTGCAGTAAAGCTCCATGGGGTCTTTCCGTCTTGTCGCGGGTAACCTGCATCTTCACAGGTATTAAAATTTCACCGGATCTCTCGTTGAGACAGCGCCCAAGTCGTTACGCCATTCGTGCGGGTCAGAATTTACCTGACAAGGAATTTCGCTACCTTAGGACCGTTATAGTTACGGCCGCCGTTTACTGGGGCTTCGGTTCATAGCTTCGCCTTGCGGCTAACCACTCCCCTTAACCTTCCAGCACCGGGCAGGCGTCAGCCCGTATACTTCGCCTTACGGCTTCGCACAGACCTGTGTTTTTGCTAAACAGTCGCTTGGGCCTTTTCACTGCGGCCCCCTCGGGCTATTCACCCTACCGAGGCACCCCTTCTCCCGAAGTTACGGGGTCATTTTGCCGAGTTCCTTAACGAGAGTTCTTCCGAGCGCCTTAGCATACTCTGCTCGACTACCTGTGTCGGTTTGCGGTACGGGCACCTTCACCTGGCTAGAGGCTTTTCTTGGCAGCCTGAACTCATGACCTTCGCTACTGCAATTTTCGCTCCCCATCACAGCCCAGCCTTATCGATGTGCGGATTTGCCTACACATCAGCCTCACTGCTTGGACGGGCATCCATCAGCCCGCGTCACTATCCTTCTGCGTCACCCCATTGCTCGTAACGGCTTACGGTGGTACAGGAATATCAACCTGTTGTCCTTCGACTACGCCTTTCGGCCTCGCCTTAGGTCCCGACTTACCCTGAGCGGACGAGCCTTCCTCAGGAAACCTTAGTCTTACGGCGGACAAGATTCTCACTTGTCTTTTCGTTACTCATACCGGCATTCTCACTTGAATGCGCTCCACCAGTCCTTACGGTCTGACTTCAACGTACATTCAACGCTCCCCTACCCCTGCAACATAAGTTGCAAGCCATAGCTTCGGTGGTGTGTTTAGCCCCGTTACATTTTCGGCGCAGAGTCACTCGACCAGTGAGCTATTACGCACTCTTTAAATGGTGGCTGCTTCTAAGCCAACATCCTGGTTGTCTTTGCAACTCCACATCCTTTCCCACTTAACACACACTTGGGGACCTTAGCTGATGGTCTGGGCTGTTTCCCTCTTGACAATGGATCTTAGCACTCACTGTCTGACTCCCGGATATAAGTACATGGCATTCGGAGTTTGACTGGACTTGGTAACCCTTGGCGGGCCCCGCACCCAATCAGTGCTCTACCTCCACGACTCTAAATTCCGAGGCTAGCCCTAAAGCTATTTCGGGGAGAACCAGCTATCTCCGAGTTCGATTGGAATTTCTCCGCTACCCCCACCTCATCCCCGCATTTTTCAACATGCGTGGGTTCGGGCCTCCAGTGCGTGTTACCGCACCTTCACCCTGGACAGGGGTAGATCACACGGTTTCGGGTCTACGTCCACATACTCATTCGCCCTATTCAGACTCGCTTTCGCTGCGGCTCCGGCTCTTCACCTTAACCTTGCATGGGAACGTAACTCGCCGGTTCATTCTACAAAAGGCACGCCATCACCCATATAGAGGGCTCTGACTTCTTGTAAGCGCACGGTTTCAGGTTCTGTTTCACTCCGCTTCCGCGGTGCTTTTCACCTTTCCCTCACGGTACTGCTTCGCTATCGGTCGCTAGGGAGTATTTAGCCTTGGCAGATGGTCCTGCCGGATTCCCACGAGGTTTCACGTGTCTCGCGGTACTCAGGATCCGTCTCGGAGAGTGCTGACTTTGGACTACAGGGCTTTTACCTCTTATAGCGGGCCTTTCCAGACCTCTTCGTCTAGCCAACACCTTTGTAACTCCATGTGAGACGTCCTACAACCCCAAGGAGCAAGCTCCTTGGTTTGGGCTAATCCGCGTTCGCTCGCCGCTACTGACGGAATCACTATTGTTTTCTCTTCCTCAGGGTACTTAGATGTTTCAGTTCCCCTGGTGTGCCTCCATGTTACCTATGTATTCAGTAACAGGTGACTGGATATTACTCCAGCCGGGTTTCCCCATTCGGACATCCCCGGATCAAAGCCTGCTTACGGCTCCCCGAGGCATTTCGTTGTTCGCCACGTCCTTCTTCGGCTCCTAGCGCCTAGGCATCCTCCG